>DHAE01000009.1:3897-4233 GCA_002397315.1 Comamonadaceae bacterium UBA4962 | reverse complement strand
ATCGCCTTCCAGACCAACATCCTCGCGCTCAACGCCGCCGTCGAGGCCGCCCGCGCCGGCGAGCAGGGCCGGGGCTTCGCCGTCGTCGCCGGCGAAGTCCGCACCCTCGCGCAGCGCTCCGCGCAGGCCGCCAAGGAGATCAAGGCCCTCATCGGCGAGAGCGTCTCCAAGGTCGAGACCGGCTCGCAGCTCGTGGGCGAGGCCGGCACCACCATGGGCGAGATCGTCGAGCAGGCACGCCGCGTGGCCGACCTCATCGCCGAGATCGGCGCCGCCACCCACGAGCAGGAGCAGGGCATCTCGCAGGTGAGCGATGCCGTCAACCAGCTCGACCAG
>DHAE01000009.1:0-3791 GCA_002397315.1 Comamonadaceae bacterium UBA4962 | reverse complement strand
CGTCAGCGTCTTCCAGGTCGAGCCTTCCGCGCACGCTGCGCAGCAGGCCCCGCACGCATCCCGGCCCCCGTCCTCCCAGGCCGTCATCGCCCAGGCCCAGTCGCGCAGCCGCGACACCGCGCGGGCGGCGTCCGCCGCGCTGCAGCATGCCAAGAGCCCGGCGGCACAGCGCACCGCGCCCGGGCTTTCCGCACCCAAGCCATCGAAGAGCGCGGTGCCTGCCGCAGCGCCTGCGGCGCCCTCCTCGACACCGGCGCCCGGCGGTGCATCGGCCATCAAGGCGTCGGGATCCCGCGACGACGACTGGGAAACCTTCTGAGCCCGGTGCCGCGCCCGCGCGCCGGACCCCGTGCGGCATGCGCGCGCGGCGGGTTTCAGGCCTGCGGGGCCCGCGCTTCTTCTGCCCGCAGGCGCCGGGCCCGGCGCACCTGGCAGGCCGCATCCAGCACCAGCATGCACAGCAGCGAGAGCCCCAGCAGCGGCAGCAGCACGCCGGCCACGGCCAGCATTCCGGCCACCACCCAGAGCGCACGCGGCTGGGCCGGCAGGGGTGGCACGCCGAGGCTTCCCGCCGGGCGGCGCTTCCACCACGCCACCGCGCCCGCAACGCACAGCAGCACGATGCCCGCGCAGGCCGCGGCCAGCACGATCTGGTTGGCCACCCCGTACTGCTGGCCGAGGTGTACGTTGATGCCCCACTCCAGCCCGCGTCCCACCGGCCCGTAGTCGGCATAGCCCATGTCGAGCAGCGGCCGGCCGCTGTACTGGTCCAGGTGCACCACGCGCTGCCCGCCGAGATCGGCCGGATACGCCGAGGCGGTGTAGACCCCGCCCACGCCCTGCGGCGCGGCCACGCTGAAGCCCGGGGCCAGCCCCAGCCGCGTGAACGCCGCCATGGCCGCGTCGAGGCCGATCGGCGGCACGGCCGGCACGGGCTGCGGCCCGGCGGGCGCTGCGGCCGGGGCGCCGTGGCCCTCGTGCTCTCCGGCGACCACGGGGCCTCCATGCCCCTCATGCCCCTCGTGACCTTCATGGCCCGCGTGTCCCTCGTGGCCCGCGTGTCCCTCGTGGCCGTCCGCCCCCGCGTCGTCCGCAGCGCGGGGCGACGACACGGGCACGCGCGCCTGCTGCAGGCTCCACGGCACGGCCAGCGCATCCGCCACCGGCACGGCCGACATCGGCACCTGCACGCGCACGCCGGCCGGGTAGCCCCAGTGGCTGCCGTTGGCCCAGGCGTTCACCTGCGCGCCCCAGAGCACCGACCAGGGCATGCCCGTCAGCGCCAGGAACGCGAGGATGCCGCCCACCCCCAGCCCCAGCACGGCATGCAGATCGCGCCAGAACACCCGCTCCGCCGGCCGCCCGCGCACCGTCACCACGCCACCGCCACGGCGGCCGCGCGGCCACCAGAGGTAGAGGCCCGTGGCCACCAGCACCACGGCCCAGCCCGCGGCCATCTCGATCACGCCGCGCGCCACCGGGCCGATCACCTTCAGGCTGTGCAGCCGCCGGATCTGCCACGACAGCGTGCCGCGCTCCGGCAGTTGCCCGAGCACCCGCGCCGTGCCCGGGTCCACGTACACCGCCACGCGCTGCCCGTCCGCGGTGGCGATACCCACGCTTGCGCTGTCGCCCGGTGCCGCAGCCGGCGTGTAGCGGAACCACTGCCCCGGTTGTGCCGCCAGCGCGGCCGCCACCAGCGCGCCGGCCGGCCGTGCCGCACCCGGCGGCACGGGCTGCTCCACGCGCAGCAGATCGCGGTGGAACCATCCATCGATCTCGCGCTGGAACAGGTAGGCCCCGCCGGTCACCGCCAGCCAGGCGAGGAACGGCAGCACCAGCAGCCCCGCGTAGAAATGCCAGCGCCACACTGCCCGGTAGAGGCTCGCGGCACGCAGGGGCGGGGAGGCGCCGCCGCCGGTGTCCGCCGCGGTGTCCGCTGTGGTGGCGGCGGTCGTCATCGTCGATGCCATGTTCAGAACCTCCAGCCCAGGCTGACGGCGACGCTGCGGCCGTCGCCCGGCGAATAGCCCGAGGAGCCGCTGTCATACCACGCATAGACGTAACGGCGATTCGTCGCGTTGCGCACCTGCACGTGGACGTCGGCCGCGGGCGTGAGCTGCCAGGTCGCGCCCAGGTCCAGCAGCGCGTAGCGTCCGGCGCGGCCCTGGGTGTTGGTGCGGTCCAGGTAGTAGTCGCCCTGCGCCGTCACCGAGGCCGACAGGCGCAGCACCTCGGTGGCGCGCACCTGCAGGCCCGCGCTCGCCAGGTAATGCGGCACGTTCTCCACCTCGCGGCCCGCGGTGGCGGGCGCGGACGGATCGGGCACGGTGATGCGCGCCGCCTGGTGCGAATAGGCGAGCCAGCCCGTCCAGCGCGCGCCCAGCCGGGCATGGAGCTGCGCGTCCCAGCCCGTGCGCCGCGTGCGGCCCACGTTGCCCAGCCCGCCGGGATCGGGCAGGCCGTCCACGCCCAGCACGCGCGCCACCTCGCCCGACGCACGCTGCCGCCACGTGGCCACGCGCGCCTCCACGCCCGCCAGGGGCTGCCAGCGCACGCCCGTCTCCCAGCCGTCGTTGATCGACGGGCCCAGGTCGCGCGCCTGCGTGCGGTAGGCATCGATGCCCGTGCCCACCTGGAAGGTGCGGCCCGCATTCGCATACAGCGTCACGCCCTCGCGCGCCGTCCAGGCCACGCTGAGCTTGGGCTGGCGGATGGTGCCGTAATCGTGCATGCCGTAGCGCTGCCCCGTGATCCGGTCGGTGAAGTCCCCGCCCAGCCGGTCCACGCGCAGCGCCGGCACGATGCGCAGCGAGGCCACGGGCTGCACCACCGCCTGCACGTACGCCCCCTGCGTGCGCACGTCGAAATCCCAGTCGCGGAACTGCGCGGTGCGCACGCGTTCGGCCGTGCGCCAGCGCCCGGCGGCGTTGTCCTGCCACTGCGCATCCACGCCGCCTTCCAGCGTGAACGCATGCGCCCAGGCCACCACGGGCCGCCACGTCAGCACGCCCGACAACCCGCGCTGGTCCTCGTCGTTGCCGCGCTCCTGCTGTACGCCCGCCTGCGAGAACCGCACCCAGCGCTGGTTCTCGTAGTGGTTGGCGTAGGCGCGCGCCGTCCACGCGAGGCGCTCGGCCACCTGCGCCTCCCAGTGCAGGCCCAGCTGCCCCGTCTCGCGCGTGCTGCGGTCCGAGGCCGACCACGGTGGCGACCAGCGCGGCTGCGCCGCCGCCTGATCGCGCGTCAGGTAGCCGGATTCATCCGCCGCGTTGCGGAAAGTGCGCGCCGTGAGGCCCGCGCGCCAGCCGCCGCCCGGATCGGTGTAGAACCACTTGCCCGACAGCGCGTGCTGCGTGCCTTCCGCATGGTCGCGCCAGCCATCGCCCGTGCGCCAGAACACGCCGTAGTTCTGGCTCCACGGCCCGGACTCGATGCCCTTGACCACCTGCACGTCGCGCGTGCCGAAGCTGCCCGCCGTGAGCGTCGCGCGGCCCTCGTTGCCGCCGGTGCGCGTGAGCATGTTCACGTTGCCCGCGATGTTGTTCAGCCCGTAGCGCGGGTCGTTCGTGCCGCGCACCACCTCCACCGCCTCGATGTCGAGCGGGAACACCGCATCCAGGAACGGCATGCCGCCCGCGTTGTCGTTCGACGGAATGCCGTCGATCAGCAGCTTGACCGCATTCACCCGGCCTTCGCCGTTGAAGCCGCGGAACGAGAACCGGCCCGCGTCCGTGCCCTGCCGGAACGGCGTGACCTGCACTCCGGGCGCGCGCGCCAGCAGCTCCCAG
>DHAE01000021.1:65489-126850 GCA_002397315.1 Comamonadaceae bacterium UBA4962 | reverse complement strand
AGCGCCAGGATGTTGGTCTGGAAAGCGATGGAATCGATCACGCCGATGATGTCGGCGATCTTCTGCGAACTGTGCTGTATGCCCTGCATGGTGTGCACCACGTCGGCCATCACGGCGCCGCCGCGCACCGCCACCTCGCTCGCGGCCTGCGCCAGCCGATGGGCCTGCGTCGCATGCTCGGCGTTCTGGCTGACGGTGCCGCTGAGCTGGCCGGTGGCGGCCGCCGTCTGCTGCAGCGCGGCGGCCTGCTGCTCCGTGCGGTCGCTCAGGTCCTGGTTGCCCTGTGCGATCTCGGCACTGGCCGTCAGCACGCGGTCCGAGGCCTGCCTCACGCTATCCACCACGACGCACAGGCTGGCCTGCATGCTGGCCAGCGACTGCATCATGGTGGCCACTTCGTCCAGGCCGCGCACGTCGATGGGCTGCGTGAGGTCGCCCCGCGCCACCGCATCGGCCACCAGGGCCGCGCGGCGCAGCGAGCGGGCGATACCGCGGACCAGCGCCAGGCCGAAGAGCGCCGCCAGCAGCACGCCGGCCGCGATCGCTCCCACGAGCGCGGCGCGCAGGGTGCGGAAGCGGGCCAGAGCCGCCGCATAGTCCTGTTCCGCGAACTGCCGGCTGAGATCCACGGCCGAGGCGATGCTCTTGTCCAGGGGGTCGTACAGCGCATCGAATTTGCGCACCGCCAGCACGCGGACGGCCGCGATGTCGGCGTCCTTCAGGGCGGCGAGGGCAGGGCCCAGGCCGTCCTGCATGATCTTCTGGCGCTGCTCGCCCATCCGCTGCACCGACGCGTGCAGTTCCGGCTCCAGCGGCAGGGCCTGGATCCGGGCCCAGAGTTGATCGGATCGGACCACGTTCTCCTGGGCTTCCCGGAGCGCCTGTTCGACTTTTTCGGGGGAGGGCGAGAGCAAGGCACCCGACACGAGCTGCCGGTTGCGCGCCGTCAGGTAGCGCAGGTCGGTGATCGCGATCTGCGCCGTCAGCCGTTCCCTGTACATCGACTCGAGCGCGTGGTTGGATTTGGCGATGCCCAGCAGCCCGACCGCCCCCACCGCCACCAGCAGCGCCGACAACCCGCCCAGCAGCCACAGCAGCCGCGTGGCAATCTTGAAGTTCCGCATAACCTCGCCCCTTGGACCATCTTTGTAAGTTGATGTGTCATTCGCGTAGCCGGAGCGATTGTGTGCTCTACAGCGCGCGTGATGGGCATGGATGCCGCCGGCATCCGGGTAAACGGGGGTATGTTTTTCGGCGGGGTGCGATTGCGATTTGGATATGCCTGCGCGCAGCGCCAGCCGCTTTAGCGCATCGCCGGGCTGAGCAGGTCCACGCGGTCGGTGATGATGCCGTCGGTGCCGAGGTCGAGCAGGCGCTGTGCCGCCCATTCGTCGTTCACCGTGTAGCTGAGGGCCCGCAGGCCGCTGCCCTGCACCGCGGCGACGTGTTCCGCCGTCCAGAGCGCATGGTTGCAGACCACGGCCGCGCAGCCCAGCTGGCGGGCGGTGTCGAGCCAGCCGTCCGGCAGGCTGTCGAGCAGCAGGCCGCGCGGCAGCAGCGGTGCCGCGTCGCGCGCACCCGTGAGGGCCGCCACCTTGAACGAGGTGAGCAGCGGCGGCACCGCGGCCTGGTGCCAGAGGCGCGCGGCCAGCGACGCCACGGCGCGCCCGGTGGCTTCTTCGGTGCCCGGTGTGGGTTTGATCTCGATGTTCAGCAGATAGCCGTTGGCGAGGCAGAAGCGTGCGACGTTCTCCAGCGTGGGCAGGGGCTCGCCGGCCCATTCGCGGGAGTGCCAGCCGCCCGCGTCCAGTTGCGACAGCTCGCTCCAGGGGCGCTCGCCGGCCGTGCCGCGGCCGGAGGTGGTGCGGTCGAGCGTGCTGTCGTGCAGGAGGAAGGGCACGCCGTCGCTGCTCAGCTTGGCGTCGCATTCGAACATGCGGTAGCCGTGGCGCGCGCCGAGCCGGAAGGCCGCCAGGGTGTTCTCGGGCGCGAGCCTGCCGGCGCCCCGGTGCGCGATCCAGCGCGGGTAGGGCCAGGCGGATGCAGCGGATGCGGATGCGGATGCGGACGTGTCAGGGGAGGGTGCGGTCATGGCGGTGTTCGGGAGACGGGGCGCAGGGTTCCCCGAATTTCAGCAGGTTACCGTGCGGATCGATGACGTACAGCTCGCGCATGCCCCAGGCGCGCTCCACCGGCGGTTCCGACGCCAGGCCGCGGCGCGTGAAATCGGCATGCAGGGCGCGCACGTCGCCGCGCAGGTAGCAGGAGGTGTTCTCGGCGATGTGGCGCTCGCCGCAGAGCCAGAAGTGCAGCTCGCAGCCGTCGCGCACGGCGATGAGGTAGTCGGCCGTGCGCAGGGCGATGGCGAAGCCCAGGCGGTCCGCATAGAACGCGGCGCTCTCGTCCAGGTCGAGCGACGCCAGCACTGGAATGGTGGCGTGCAGCCGCGCGGCGGCGGCCATGGGCGCTGACGCGGACGCAGACGCCGACATGCGCGCGCGGATCAGAGGCGCTTGCCGCTGGCCGCGTCGAACCAGTGCAGGCGCGATTCGCGCGGCGCGACGCGCAGGATCTGGTCGGGCTGCGGATGGTGCGCGCCTTCCTCGATGCGCACGATGACCCCCTCGTCGCCATTGCCGGACTGCAGGCGGCCGTAGACCAGGCGCTCGGCACCGAGCAGTTCCACGGTTTCCACGCGCAGTTCCCAGCCCGTGTCGGCGATGTCCAGGTGCTCCGGCCGGATGCCGAGCACGGTGCCCTGGCGGCCGCCCGGCGCGTTCTTCAGCAGGTTCATGGGCGGCGAGCCGATGAAGCTGGCGACGAAGGTGGAGGCGGGCGTGTGGTAGACCTCTTCGGGCGTGCCGAACTGCTCCATCACGCCGCCGTTCATCACGATCATGCGCTGCGCGAGCGTCATGGCCTCGACCTGGTCGTGGGTGACGAACAGGCTGGTGATGCCGAGTTCGCGGTGCAGCTTCTGGATCTCCAGGCGGGTCTGCGCGCGCAGCTTGGCGTCGAGGTTGGAGAGCGGCTCGTCGAACAGGAACACCTGCGGCTGGCGCACGATCGCGCGGCCCATGGCGACGCGCTGGCGCTGGCCGCCGGAGAGCTCGCGCGGCTTGCGTTCGAGCAGGTGGCCGAGTTCGAGGATCTTCGCGGCCTTGTCCACGCGGGCGCGGATCTCGTCCTTCGGCACCTTGGCGATCTTCAGGCCATAGGCCATGTTCTCGAAGTTCGTCATGTGCGGATAGAGCGCGTAGTTCTGGAACACCATCGCGATGTCGCGCTGGGCCGGCTCCAGGTCGTTGACCACGCGGCCGCCGATGTCGATCTCGCCGCCGGAAATCTCTTCCAGGCCGGCGACCATGCGCAGCAGGGTCGATTTGCCGCAGCCCGAGGGGCCGACGATGACGATGAATTCGCCGTCCTGGATTTCGGCGTTCACGCCGTGGATGACCTGGTTGGCCTTGGGGCCGTGGCCGTAGCGCTTGATGACGTTGCGCAGGGAAAGGGATGCCATAGTGCGAAGGAATCGGTTAGCGGGTGGCGAAATGGGCGCGGAGCGGGCGGGTGCGGGTGGGCGAGCGGAGGCGGGCGGTGCGCCCGCTTACTTCTCGGTATCCACCAGGCCCTTCACGAACCACTTCTGCATCAGGATCACCACGAAGGCGGGCGGCAGCATCGCGAGGATGGCGGTGGCCATGACGATGTTCCATTCGTTCTGGCCGTCGCCCCCGGCGATCATGCGCTTGATGCCGATCACCACGGGGTACATGTCTTCGCTGGTGGTCGCCAGCAGCGGCCAGAGGTACTGGTTCCAGCCGTAGATGAACTGGATCACGAACAGCGCGGCGATGGAGGTGCGCGACAGCGGCACCAGCACGTCCTTGAAGAAGCGCAGCGGGCCGGCGCCGTCGATGCGCGCGGCCTCCACGAGTTCGTCGGGCACCGTCAGGAAGAACTGCCGGAACAGGAACGTGGCGGTGGCCGAGGCGATCAGCGGCACCGTGAGGCCCGCGTAGCTGTTGAGCATGCCCAGATCGGACACCACCTGGTAGGTCGGCCCGATGCGCACTTCCACCGGCAGCATCAGCGTGACGAAGATCAGCCAGAAGCACAGGCCCTTGAACGGGAAGCGGAAATACACGATGGCGAAGGCCGACATCAGCGAGATGGCGATCTTGCCGAAGGTGATGACCAGCGCCGAAACCAGGCTCACCCACATCATGCGCGCCACGGGGGCGGTGGAGCCCGCGCCCTGGTCGCGGCCGAACAGCGCGGCGGAGTAGGTCTCCCAGAAGTGCCCGCCCGGCAGCAGCGGCATGGGCGCCTGCACGATCTCCTGGGCGGTGTGGGTGGATGCCACGAAGGCGAGGTAGAGCGGGAACGCCACGATGGCGACCCCGAGGACCATGATGAAGTGCGCGAGCAGGCCGCGCGTGAGGCTGCGTTCTACCATCTCAGTATTGAACCTTTTTCTCGACGTAGCGGAACTGCACGACGGTGAGCGCCACCACGATGAGCATCAGCACCACCGACTGCGCGGCCGAGCCGCCCAGGTCCATGGCCTTGAAGCCGTCGTAGTAGACCTTGTAGACCAGGATGGCCGTGTCCTTGCCGGGGCCGCCCTGGGTGGCGGCGTCCACGATGGCGAAGGTGTCGAAGAACGCGTAGACCACGTTGATCACCAGCAGGAAGAACGTGGTGGGCGAGAGCAGCGGGAACTGCACGCTCCAGAACCGGCGCCAGGGCCCGGCGCCGTCGATGGCCGCGGCCTCGATCAGCGATTTCGGGATGGACTGCAGGCCGGCCAGGAAGAACAGGAAGTTGTAGGAGATCTGCTTCCACACCGAGGCCATCACGATCAGCGCCATGGCCTGGCCGGAGTTGAGCAGGTGGTTCCAGTCGATGCCGAACGTGCCGAGCGCGTACGACACCACGCCGAGCGACGGCGAGAACATGAAGACCCACAGCACGGCCGCCACGGCGGGCGCCACGGCGTAGGGCAGGATCAGCATGGTCTTGTAGAACATCGCGCCCTTGGCGATGCGGTCGGCGAACACCGCCAGCAGCAGCGACAGCACGATGCCCGAGCCGGCCACGAGCACCGAGAACATCGCCGTCGTCTTGAACGACTCGATGTAGCCCGGATCGTCGAACAGGCGCTTGAAGTTCTCCAGCCCCACCCACTCCGTGGAGGTGCCGAAGGCGTCCTGCATCTGCATCGACTGCACGAGCGCCTGGCTGGCCGGCCAGAAGAAGAAGACCAGGATGATCGCCATCTGCGGGGCGATGAGCAGCCAGGGCAGCCAGGTGGATTGGAATCGGACGCGTTTTTCCATGGGGATGCGCGGGTTCCTGGGCGTGCGCCTTCAGGGGCGCACCGCAGGGTGGGAAAGAGGACGAAAAAACCCTCCCCGCTCAGCGGGGAGGGCCGGGTGCAGGGCGTGGGCCGGCCGGGCCGGCCCGTGGGAATCAGCCCTTGTTGGCTTTCTGGAAGCGCTCCAGTTGTTCGTTGCCGCGCTTCACGATGGCTTCGAGCGCCTCCTTGGCGGTCTTCTTGCCGGACCAGACCTGTTCGAGTTCCTCGTCCTCGATGGCGCGGATCTGCACGTAGTTGCCCAGGCGGATGCCGCGGCTCTTGTCGGTCACCTTGCGGATCATCTGCGTCACGGCGACGTCGGTGCCCGGATGCTCCTTGTAGAAGCCGGACTTCTCGGTCAGTTCGTAGGCGGCGGTCGTCACGGGCAGGTAGCCGGTGCGCTTGTGGCTGGCCGACTGCACTTCAGGCGTCGAGATGAACTTGAAGAACTCGGCCACGCCCTTGTACTCGGCGGGCTTCTTGCCGGCCATCACCCAGAGGCTGGCGCCGCCGATGACGGTGTTCTGCGGCGCGCCCTGCACGTCCGGGTAGTAGGGCAGGGGGGCGAGGCCGTAGGCGAACTTCGCGTTCTTGGCCACGTTGCCGTAGAAGCCCGACGACGTGTTGATCATCGCGCACTCGCCGGAGACGAAGCTCGCCTCGGGCACGTTGCCGCGGCCCTTGTAGACGAACAGGCCCTGTTTGGCCATGTTGGCGAGGTTCTCGATATGGCGCACGTGCAGGGGCGAATCGACCTTCAGGCGCGCGTCGAGGCCCTGCAGGCCGTTGGCCTTGCTCGCGAACTCCACGTTGTGCCAGGCCGAGAAGCTCTCCACCTGCGTCCAGTTCTGCCAGGCCGTGGTGAACGGGCACTTGTGGCCGGAGGCCTTGAGCTTGGCGGCCGCGTTGACCACTTCGGGCCAGGTGGCGGGCGCCTTGTCGGTGGGCAGGCCGGCCGCCTTGAAGGCGTCCTTGTTGAAGTAGAAGATGGTGGTGGAGCTGTTGAACGGGAAGCTCAGCATCTGGCCGTTGGGGGCCGTGTAGTAGCCGGCCACGGCGGGGATGTAGGCCTTGGGATCGAACGGCGCACCCGCGTCCTGCATCACCTTGCCCACGGGCACGATCGCGCCCTTGCTGGCCATCATCGTGGCGGTGCCCACTTCGAACACCTGCAGGATGTGCGGCGCGTTGCCGGCACGGAAGGCGGCGATGGAGGCCGTCATGGACTCGTCATAGGTGCCCTTGTAGGTGGGCACGATCTTGTAGTCCTTCTGGCTCTCGTTGAACTGCTTGGCCAGATCGTTGACCCATTCGCCGTTCACGGCCGTCATGGAATGCCACCACTGGATCTCGGTCTGGGCCTGGGCGGAAGCGCAAGCGGAAGCGGCGATGGCGGCGGCCAGCGCCAGATGCTTGAATCGCATGGGGAAAACTCCTCAAAGAATGGCGGAATGAAGCGGTGCATCCTATGCACCATTCATGTCATCGGCATGTCGTTGTCGCATACAACGGCCATTCCGCAGATCGGTAACTTCCCGGGACGGGAAGCGGTATGTGGCGGAATTGTGTCCGTTTTGTGACGAACTCTTGCCATTGTGGGTCACGTGGGTGACGCACTTTCCGCATGACGGATTGGAGGGCCCGAAGGGTGCAGGGTTTTTTCCCATTGCACAATGGAACGCGATCTGCGTCGCGCCGGCGTGCGCAGGCCCCCTTCCGCCATCCCCTTCCTTCTTCTTTTTCCTTCTCGCCATTCCATGACCAAGACATCGCTGGACAAGAGCAAGATCAAGTTCCTCCTGCTGGAGGGCGTGCACCCTTCCGCCCTCGACGTGCTGCGCGGTGCGGGCTACACGCAGATCGAGACCCTGCCGGGCGCGCTGGACGGCGAGGAACTCAAGCGCCGGATCGCGGACGTGCACTTCCTGGGCATCCGCTCGCGCACCCAACTGACGGCCGACGTGTTCGCGCATGCCCACAAGCTCGTGGCCGTCGGGGCTTTCTGCATCGGCACCAACCAGATCGACCTGGACGCGGCGCGCGAGCGCGGCATCGCGGTGTTCAACGCGCCGTATTCCAACACCCGCTCGGTGGCCGAACTGGTGCTGGCCGAGGCCATCCTGCTGCTGCGCGGCGTGCCCGAGAAGAACGCCGTGGCGCACCGCGGCGGCTGGCTCAAGAGCGCCGACAACGCCTACGAGATCCGCGGCAAGACGCTGGGCATCGTCGGCTACGGCTCGATCGGCACGCAGTTGTCGGTGCTGGCCGAGGCGCTGGGCATGCACGTGGTCTTCCACGACGTGGTCAGCAAGCTGCCGCTGGGCAACGCCCGCCAGGCGCCCTCGCTGCAGGCCCTGCTCGCGCAGAGCGACATCGTGACCCTGCACGTGCCCGAGCTGCCTTCCACGCAGTGGATGATCGGGCCGGACGAGATCGCGGGCATGAAGCCGGGCGCGATCCTGATCAACGCGGCGCGCGGCACCGTGGTGCGCATCGAGGCCCTGGCCGACGCGATCCGCGACAAGCGCCTGCTGGGCGCGGCCATCGACGTGTTCCCGGTGGAGCCGCGCAGCAACAAGGACGAATTCACCTCGCCGCTGCGCGGGCTGGACAACGTCATCCTCACGCCCCACATCGGCGGCTCCACGATGGAGGCGCAGGCCAACATCGGGCTGGAGGTGGCCGAGAAGCTCGTGAAATACAGCGACAACGGCACCTCGACCTCGTCGGTGAACTTCCCCGAGGTGGCGCTGCCGGCGCACCCGGGCAAGCACCGCATCCTGCACATCCACCGCAACGTGCCGGGCGTGCTGTCGGCGATCAACCAGGTGTTCGCCGACAACCAGATCAACATCGCCGCCCAGTACCTGCAGACCAACGAGAAGGTGGGCTACGTGGTGATCGACATCGACGCGCAGTCGTCCGAACTGGCGCAGGACAAGCTCGCCACCGTGCCGGGCACGATCCGCAGCCGCGTGCTCTTCTGAGCGGGCCCCCGGCCGCGGGCGGCGTTGCCGTGCGGACGGGGCGGGGGTGGCCGGCCCGGCGGCCGGCGGGGCGCTGGCGTAAAATCACCGGCCCCGAGGCACGAGGGGCGCGCCGCCTGCGCCCGACCCAGGTCCACCCCATGAATGTTCCGATAGCGCTGGCCGCCCTGCAGGCCCAGTCCGCCGAGCCCACCCGCCTGCGCGAGATTCCCTACAACTACACCTCGTTTTCCGACCGGGAAATCGTCATCCGGCTGCTGGGTTCCGCCTCCTGGGACGTGCTGGACCAGCTGCGCCGCGAGCGCCGCACCGGCCGCTCCGCGCGCATGCTCTACGAGGTGCTGGGCGACATCTGGGTCGTGCAGCGCAATCCCTACCTGCAGGACGACCTGCTGGACAACCCCGACCGCCGCAAGGCGCTGGTGGACGCACTGCAGCACCGGCTGGCCGAGATCGGCAAGCGCCGCACCCCGGGCGAAGACGAAGAGCGCGACCGCCTGGTCGGCCAGCTGGTGGAGTCCGCCCGCCGTGCCATCGCCGAATTCGACGCCACCTTCGTGGAGGCCGCGCAGCTGCGCCGCCAGGTGCAGAAACGCCTGGGCCGCCACACGGCCAAGGACAACATCAAGTTCGACGGCCTCTCGCGCGTGTCGCACGTGACGGACGCCACCGACTGGCGCGTGGAGTACCCGTTCGTGGTGCTCACGCCCGACACCGAGGCCGAGATGGCCGCGCTGGTGAAGGCCTGCATCGAGCTGGAACTCACCATCATCCCGCGCGGGGGCGGCACCGGCTACACCGGCGGCGCGATCCCGCTCACCTGGCGCAGCGCCGTCATCAACACCGAAAAGCTCGAAGCCATGACCGAGGTGGAGATGCGCCGCCTGCCGGGCATCGAGGGCGAGGTGGGAACCATCTGGACCGAGGCCGGCGTGGTCACGCAGCGCGTGGCCGATGCGGCCGAGCGCGCGGGCTTCGTCTTCGCGGTCGATCCGACCAGCGCCGAAGCCTCGTGTGTCGGCGGCAACATCGCCATGAACGCGGGCGGCAAGAAGGCCGTGCTGTGGGGCACGGCGCTGGACAACCTCGTCAGCTGGCGCATGGTGACGCCCGAGGCGCAGTGGCTGGAGGTCACGCGCCTGGACCACAACATGGGCAAGATCCACGACGTGGAGACGGCCACGTTCGAACTGCAGTACTTCGAGGCCGACGGCAGGACGCCGATCCGCACCGAGCGGCTCGCCATTCCCGGCCGCACCTTCCGCAAGGAAGGCCTGGGCAAGGACGTGACGGACAAGTTCCTCTCCGGCCTGCCGGGCATCCAGAAGGAAGGTTGCGACGGCCTCATCACCAGCGCGCGCTGGGTGGTGCACCGCATGCCGGCGCACACGCGCACCGTGTGCCTGGAGTTCTTCGGCAACGCCAAGGACGCCGTGCCCTCGATCGTCGAGATCAAGGACTTCATGTTCGCCGAGCAGAAGCGCTCGGGCGTGCTGCTCGCGGGCCTGGAGCACCTGGACGACCGCTACCTGAAGGCCGTGGGCTACGCCACCAAGAGCAAGAAGCACGGCGGCGGCTTGCCGAAGATGGTGCTGTTCGGCGACATCGCGGGCGACGACGCCGATGCGGTGGCGCGCGTGACCAGCGAGGTCGTGCGCATCGCCAACTCGCGCGCGGGCGAGGGCTTCATCGCCATCAGCCCCGAGGCGCGCAAGAAGTTCTGGCTCGACCGCAAGCGCACGGCCGCCATCAGCCGCCACACCAACGCCTTCAAGATCAACGAAGACGTGGTGATCCCGCTGCCGCGCATGGCCGAATACAGCGATGGCATCGAGCGCATCAACATCGAGCTGTCGCTGCGCAACAAGCTCAGGCTGTGCGACGCGCTGGAGGAATTCCTGCTGCGCGGCAACCTGCCGCTGGGCCGCCAGGACGACGCGCACGAGATTCCCTCCGCCGAACTGCTGGAGGACCGCGTGGCCCAGGCGGTGGCGCTGGTGGGCGGGGTGCGCGACCTGTGGGCCGGCTGGCTGCAGGACGTGGAAGCGCTGTTCCCGCAACTGCAGGACCACACGCTGCGCGCGAGCTGGAAGACGCAGCTGCGCGAGCCGCTCTCCAAGATCTTCCCCGGTGCCTCCTTCCAGCCCATCATGGACGAGATGCAGGCCATCCACCAGCGCGTGCTCAAGGGCCGCGTGTGGGTGGCGCTGCACATGCACGCGGGCGACGGCAACGTGCACACCAACATCCCCGTCAACAGCGACGACTACGACATGCTGCAGACGGCGCACGAGGCCGTCGAGCGCATCATGGTGCTGGCGCGCAGCCTGGACGGCGTGATCTCCGGCGAGCACGGCATCGGCATCACCAAGCTGGAATTCCTGACGGACGACGAACTGCGCCCGTTCGCCGACTACAAGCAGCGGGTGGACCCGCAGGGCCGATTCAACAAGGGTAAGCTGCTGCGCCACCAGGAGCCGCCGGTGCCGCTGGGGCAGGGCGCGCGCGCCGATGCGGCGGTGCATGCGCGCCGCTCGCTGATGTTCGCGGATTTGACCAACGCCTACACGCCGAGCTTCGGCCTGATGGGGCACGAATCGCTCATCATGCAGCAGAGCGACATCGGCGCCATCGCCGATTCGGTCAAGGACTGTCTGCGTTGCGGCAAGTGCAAGCCCGTGTGCGCCACGCACGTGCCGCGCGCCAGCCTGCTCTACAGCCCGCGCAACAAGATCCTGGCGACTTCGCTGCTGGTCGAAGCCTTCCTGTACGAAGAGCAGACGCGCCGCGGCGTGTCGATCAAGCACTGGCAGGAGTTCGAGGACGTGGCCGACCACTGCACCGTCTGCCACAAGTGCTACACGCCGTGCCCGGTGAAGATCGACTTCGGCGACGTGACGATGAACATGCGCAACCTGCTGCGCAAGATGGGCAAGAAGAGCTTCCGCCCCGGCAACAAGCTGGCGATGGCCATGCTGAACGCCACCAACCCCGACACCATCAAGCTGATGCGCTCGGCGATGGTGGACGTGGGCTTCAAGGCGCAGCGCGCGGTGGTCGATCTGGCCCGCGCCGTGGGCCGCCGCCAGACCGCGCACCCGCCGGCCACGGTGGGCTCCGCGCCCATCAAGGAGCAGGTGATCCACTTCATCAACAAGAAGCTGCCGGGCGGGCTGCCGAAGAAGACGGCGCGCGCGCTGCTGGACATCGAGGACAAGAACTACGTGCCCATCATCCGCAACCCGGCCGCCACCACGGCCGAGACGGAGGCGGTGTTCTATTTCCCCGGCTGCGGATCGGAGCGCCTGTTCAGCCAGGTGGGCCTCGCCACCCAGGCGATGCTCTGGCATGCGGGCGTGCAGACCGTGCTGCCGCCGGGGTACCTGTGCTGCGGCTACCCGCAGCGCGGGAGCGGCCAGTTCGACAAGGCCGAGAAGATGATCACCGACAACCGGGTGCTCTTCCACCGCGTGGCCAACACGCTCAACTACCTCGACATCAAGACCGTGGTGGTGAGCTGCGGCACCTGCTACGACCAGCTGCAGGGTTACCAGTTCGACAAGATCTTCCCGGGCTGCCGCATCATCGACATCCACGAGTACCTGCTGGAAAAGGGCATCCAGCTGCAGGGCAAGGGCGCCTACCTGTACCACGAGCCCTGCCACAACCCGATGAAGCTGCAGGACTCGGTGAAGACCGTGAAGGCGCTCGTCGGCCCGCAGGTGACCAAGAGCGAGCGTTGCTGCGGCGAATCCGGCACGCTGGGCGTGACGCGGCCCGACATCTCCACGCAGGTGCGCTTCCGCAAGGAAGAGGAAATCCGCAAGGGCGAGGCCGCGCTGCGCGCGAGCGGCGCCGTGGGCCCGCAGGACAACGTGAAGATCCTCACCAGCTGCCCGAGCTGCCTGCAGGGCCTGAACCGCTACCAGGACGATCTGCAGAACGGCCTGCTCGAGGCCGACTACATCGTCGTCGAGATGGCGCGCGAGATCCTGGGCGAGAACTGGATGCCCGAGTACGTGCAGCGTGCCAACGCGGGCGGCATCGAGCGGGTGCTGGTCTGATGGCGTCGGCCTGCCCGCTGTGCGGCGGCGATGGCGGCGTGCTGGTGTGGCGCGGGCAGAAGCTGCGCGTCATCCGCGCCGAGGAAGCGGGCTTTCCCGCCTTCTACCGAGTGGTCTGGAACGCGCACGTGGCGGAGTTCTCCGATCTGTCGGCGCCCGACCGCCTGCTGTGCATGGAGGCCGTGGCGTCCGTGGAGCAGGTGCTGCGCGCGCACCTGCAGCCCGACAAGGTCAATCTCGCGGCGCTGGGCAACATGGTGCCGCACCTGCACTGGCACGTGATCGCGCGCTTCGCGTGGGACAGCCACTTCCCCTCGCCCGTGTGGGCGCAGCCGGTGCGCGAGCGCGACCCGGCCCGCGAAGACTCGGTCGCGGCGCTGCACGGGCGCATGGACAATGCCATCCGCGCCCGCCTCGAAGGCACCGTGTAGGCCCCCGGCCGCCAACGGTCCTTCTCCCTTTCCTGCACCACCGCATTCGCCGAGGACTGCCATGGCCGGACTGACGCCCGACACCCCGACACCGCAATCGCTCACCGCCCACGGCGCCTCGCGCGTGCTGGAGGTGGTGTTCTCCGATGGCGCCGCCTTCCGCATTCCCTTCGAGCTGATGCGGGTGTATTCGCCGTCGGCGGAGGTGCAGGGCCACGGGCCTGGGCAGGAAGTGCTGCAGACCGGCAAACGCGATGTGGCCATCGAGGCGATCGAGCCGGTGGGCCACTACGCGATCCGGCCGACGTTCTCGGACGGGCACGACAGCGGCATCTTCTCGTGGGCCTACCTCTACGAGCTCGGGCAGCGGCAGGAAGCGCTCTGGGCGCAGTACGCCGAGCGCCTCGCGCAGGCCGGTGCCGATCGCGACGCGCCCATGCCGGCCGCCGCACGCCGCGGCCATGCGGGCGGCGGTTCGGCGCAGGGCGGCTGCGGCGGCGGCCACTGACGCGGCGCGGCATCGCCAGCTTCACGGAGGCGGCGGCCACGGCGGCCGCAGCAGCACCCGGGCGGGCGCGCGGAGCGCCTTCCGTGATCCAAATCGCACACATGCCCCATGCAGTTGCGGGGTTGTCGCTGTACGCCGCCGGTGGCGGGGCCTAGCATCGGGGCATGAGCACCACCCATTTCGGTTTCCAGTCGGTCGATGAGAAGGACAAGGCCCGCCGCGTGCGCGGCGTGTTCGATTCCGTGGCCTCGAAGTACGACCTCATGAACGACCTCATGTCCGGTGGCCTGCACCGTGCCTGGAAGGCCTACACCGTGATGGTCGCCAACCTGCGGGAAGGCCAGGCCGTGCTCGACATCGCCGGCGGCACCGGCGATCTGGCGCGCGCGTTCGCGAAGAAGGTGGGCGCGAGCGGCACGGTGGTGCACACCGACATCAACGAATCCATGCTGCGCGTGGGGCGGGACCGCCTCATCGACGGCGGCACCGTGCTGCCCACGCTGGTCTGCGACGCGGAGCGCCTGCCGTTCCCCGACAACCATTTCGACGTGGTGAGCGTGGCCTTCGGCCTGCGCAACATGACGCACAAGGACCAGGCCATCGCCGAGATGTGCCGCGTGCTCAAGCCCCGCGGCCGCCTGCTGGTGCTGGAGTTCTCGCAGGTCGCCAAGCCGCTGCGCAAGCCCTACGACTGGTATTCCTTCAAGGTGCTGCCCCGCCTGGGCAAGCTCGTGGCCGGCGACGACGCGAGCTACCGCTACCTGGCCGAATCGATCCGCATGCATCCCGGCCAGGAGGAACTCAAATCCCTCATGCAGAAAAATGGCTTTGGGCATGTGGACTATCACAACATGACGGGCGGCGTGGTCGCGCTGCATGTTGGAATCAAGTGCTGAGCCGCGTCCGCGGCTCCCGATAAATAGAAGGAGATGACATGATGAAATTCTGGTCCTTGGCTCTGGTGGCGATGCTCGCCGTGGTCCACCTGGACGCCGATGCCCGCCGCATGGGGGGCGGCAAGTCGGTCGGCAAGCAGTCGAGCAACGTGACGCAGCGCGAAGCCACGCCCGCCGCGCCGGCCGCTCCCGCGCAGAACGTGAACAATGCGGCGGCGGCCAAGCCGGCCACCGCTCCCAATGCCGCGCCTGCCGCGGCGGCACCCAAGAAGCCCTGGGGCGCGATGCTCGGCGGCCTGGCCGCCGGCCTGGGCCTGGCCTGGCTGGCCCATTCGCTCGGCCTGGGCGCCGCCTTCGGCAATTTCCTGCTGATCGCGCTGCTCGCGCTCGTGGCCTTCGCGGTGATCGGCATGATCATGCGTTCGCGCAAATCCGGCCCCGTGGCGGCCGGTGCCGGCGCGGGCAATGGCGGTGCGCCGTTCGCCTTCCAGGGTGCGGGCGCCGGCTCGGTGTCTCCCGCCGAGGCGCCCATGCCGCGCCAGTACAGCCCGCAGAACGTGGGCAACGACGCCTCCGCGCGCCCCTTCGAGCGCAGCGGCATGGCCTTCGACGCCTCGCGCGCCGGTGGCGCCGGCGTGGGCAGCGGGGTGGTGATCGGTTCGGGGCTCTCGGGCTCGCAGAACTGGGGCGTGCCGGCCGATTTCGACACGCAGGGCTTCCTGGACGCGGCCAAGCGCAACTTCGTGACGCTGCAAGCCGCCTGGGACCGCTCCGACATCCCCACGCTGCGCTCGATGATGACCGACAGCATGGTCGACGAGATCCGCTCCCAGCTGAGCGAACGCGAATCCCTGCGCGGTGCCAGCCAGCCCAACCACACCGACGTGGTGATGCTGGAAGCGCAGCTACTGGGCATCGAGGACCTGGGCGATGGTTACATGGCCAGCGTGGAGTTCTCCGGCATGATCCGCGAGGAACCCTCGGCCGGCCCGAGCCCGTTCCGCGAGGTCTGGAACATGACCAAGCCCAAGAGCGGCAGCAGCGGCTGGCTGGTGGCGGGCGTTCAGGCGCTCCAGTGAAGCGCTTCGCGGGCCGCCCGACGCGGCCCGCGGGTTTTCTTTTTTCCTAATGGCGCGGCGCGCGTACGGACAAGCTTTCGGGCGTCCGGGCCAGTTCGGGGAATAATCGGGGACTATGGCAGCACCACAGTCCCCTTTTTCGTTCCTGGACGGGCTCTTCGAGCGCCTGGCCGGCGGCCCGCAGCCCCCGCAATGGCTGGTGCACGAGGTCCAGCACCGGCTCGTGCTGCTCGTCAACCACGTGCTCATGCAGGAGCCCGAGGCCATGGAACGGCTCGTGCGGCAGAGCGGCAGCGTGGCCCGGGTGCAGTGGCGCTCCTATTCCATGGCGCTGCGCGTGACGCCCGCCGGCCTGTTCGATCTGGCCGGTGAGGCCGCCGTGCCGGACCTGCGCGTCGAGATCACCGACACCTCGCCGCTGTCGCTCGCCCAGACGGCCCTGCGCGGCGACCGGCCCGCCATCCGTATCGAGGGCGACGTGCAGCTCGCCGCCGAGATCCAGTGGCTGGCCGACCACGTGCGCTGGGACGTCGAGGAAGACCTGGCGCGCATCATCGGCGACGCGCCCGCCCATGCGATCGGCACGGTGGCGCGGCGCGTGGCGCAGGCGCTCAAGCAGTTCGTGGGCATGCGCATGGCAGCAGGGCGCCCCGCGCCCGACGACGGCCCGCAGGCCGGCGCGCCCGGCTCCGACCGCGGCGCTCCATGAGCCGGCTTTTCCGCGGCGCCACCATCGTCTGGGTGGTGCTGCGCCATGGGCTCGACGAACTGGTCCTGACGAGCTTCCAGAAGCCCTGGCTGCGGATGCTCGCGCGCGTGGTCTCCATCGGCCGCAACCTGGACGCCCCGCGCGGCCGGCGCCTGCGCGAGGCGCTGGAGCGGCTGGGCCCGATCTTCGTGAAGTTCGGGCAGGTGCTCTCCACGCGGCGCGACCTGCTGCCGCCGGACATCGCCAACGAGCTCGCCCTGCTGCAGGACCGTGTCCCCCCGTTCGATCCGAACGTGGCGGTGGCCACCATCGAGCGCGCCTTCCGCCGGCCGATCGGCGAGATCTTCGTGTCGTTCGACCGCGAGCCGGTCGCGAGCGCCTCGATCGCGCAGGTGCACTTCGCGGTGGTGCGCGACCGCTACGGCGTGGAGCGCGAAGTGGCCGTGAAGGTGCTGCGGCCCGGCATGCTGCCGGTGATCGACAACGACCTGGGCCTGATGCGCGCGATGGCCGGCTGGGTGGAGAGCCTGTCGGCCGACGGCAAGCGGCTCAAGCCCCGGCAGGTGGTGGCGGAATTCGACAACTACCTGCACGACGAACTCGACCTGATCCGCGAGGCCGCGAACGCCGCGCAACTGCGCCGCAACATGGAAGGCCTGGGCCTGGTGCGCATCCCCGAGATCCTCTGGGACTTCTGCCACCCCGAGGTGCTGGTGATGGAGCGCATGAACGGCGTGCCGATCAGCCAGATCGAGCGGCTGCGCTCGGCGGGCGTGGACATCCGCCAGCTCGCGCGCGACGGCGTCACGATCTTCTTCACGCAGGTGTTCCGCGACGGCTTCTTCCATGCCGACATGCACCCGGGCAACATCCAGGTGAGCCTGGAGCCGGGCTCGTTCGGCCGCTACATCTCGCTGGATTTCGGCATCGTCGGCTCGCTCACCGAGTTCGACAAGGAATACCTCGCGCAGAACTTCACGGCCTTCTTCCGCCGCGACTACAAGCGCGTGGCCGAACTGCACGTGGAGAGCGGCTGGGTGCCGGCCGACACGCGCATCAACGAACTCGAATCGGCCATCCGCGCCGTCTGCGAGCCGTACTTCGACCGGCCGCTCAAGGAAATATCGCTCGGCATGGTGCTGATGCGGCTCTTCCAGACTTCGCGGCGCTTCCAGGTCGAGATCCAGCCGCAGCTGGTGCTGTTGCAGAAGACGCTGCTCAACATCGAGGGCCTGGGCCGCCAGCTCGACCCGGAGCTGGACCTCTGGAGCACGGCCAAGCCGTTCCTCGAGAAGTGGATGCTCGACCAGATGGGGCCGCAGCGTTTCTGGCGCGAGGTGAAGGCCGAGGCGCCGCATTTCGCGAAGATGATGCCCGAGCTGCCGCGCCTGCTGCACGACTACCTGCGCCACAAGCCACACGACCACCGGCGCGAGATGCAGGAGCTGCTCGCCGAGCAGCGCCGCACCAACCGGCTGCTGCAGGGCCTGATCTACGGCGGCCTGGGCTTCGTGCTGGGACTGCTGCTGCTGCAGGTCCTGGTCCGCTGGCGGATCTACTGACGGCGCACCAGCCGCTGTTCCGCGCCGCCCGCCGCCGTCCCCTTCCTCTCCCCCTCCCTTCACTGCAACCCCATCACTTCGCGACATCGAGGAGCATGCCGTGCTGCTGACCCTGGTCATCGTCTATCTGCTGGTCACCATCGCCATCGGGCTGGTGGCCGCCAAGCGCGTCAAGAACACGGCGGATTTCGCCATCGCGGGGCGGCACCTGCCGCTCTACATGATCATCACCACGACGTTCGCGACGTGGTTCGGATCGGAGACGGTGCTGGGCATTCCCGCCAAGTTCATCGAAGGGGGGTTGGGCAACGTGGTGGAGGACCCGTTCGGCGCCGGCTTCTGCCTGATCCTGGTGGGCCTGTTCTTCGCGGCCAAGCTCTACCGCATGACGCTGCTCACGATCAGCGACTACTACCGCGAGCGCTATGGGCGGGCCGTGGAGGTCATCTGCTCGCTGATCATCATGCTGAGCTACCTGGGCTGGGTGGCGGCGCAGGTGACGGCGCTGGGGCTGGTGTTCAACCTGCTTTCGGCCGGCGCCATCAGCATCCCGACGGGCATGACGATCGGCGTGGCGTCGATCCTCGCGTACACGCTCTTCGGCGGCATGTGGTCTGTGGCGGTGACCGACTTCATCCAGATGATCATCCTCGTGGTGGGCCTGGCGATCATCGCGGTGTTCGCCGGCAACATGGCGGGCGGGGCCGACAAGGTGATCGACTTCGCGGCCAGCCGCGACCTGTTCCGCTTCCTGCCGGAGCCGAAGTTCCACGACGTGGTGTTCTTCATCGCGGCCGGCATCACGATGATGTTCGGCTCGATCCCGCAGCAGGACGTGTTCCAGCGCGTGATGTCCGCCAACAACCTGAAGGCCGCCACGCGCGGGCCGGTGATCGGCGGCATCTGCTACATCCTGTTCGCGTTCGTGCCGATGTTCCTCGTGGCGAGCGCGCTGCTGATCATGCCGAACGAGACCGCGGCGCTGCTCAAGGAAGACCCGCAGAAGGTGCTGCCCACGCTGGTGCTGGAGAAGATGCCGTTCGTGATGCAGGTGCTGTTCTTCGGGGCGCTGCTGTCGGCGCTCAAGTCCACCGCCTCGGCCACGCTGCTGGCGCCGAGCGTCACCTTCACCGAGAACATCTGGCGGCAGTTCCGCCCCACCGTGAGCGACCGCGAGCACCTGCGCACGATGCGCATCAGCACGCTGGTGTTCAGCCTGCTGGTGCTGGCCTATTCGATCCGCATGCAGGGTACGTCGATCTACGAACTGGTGTCGGGCGCCTACCAGGTGCCGCTGGTGGGCGCGTTCGTCCCGCTGGTGTTCGGCCTGTACTGGAAGCGCGCCACCACCCAGGGCGCGCTCTGCGCGATCGTACTGGGCCTGGGCTTCTGGCTGGCGTTCATCGCGCTGCCGGTGGGCGCGGTCTTCCCGGCGCAGCTCGCCGGGGTGCTGGCCGCCGTGGTGGGGATGCTGGCGGGTTCGCTCGCACCGCAGTGGCTGGCCAACAGCCACGCACCGCACCACCGCGTGGTGGGCGCCGAGTGAGGTGGGCGGGCGCCTGCATGGCCCTTCCGGGGCTGCGGTAGGGCCTGCCTATAATTGAAGGTTTTGCGACGCTTGCGATCGCATTTCCCCCAGCTCGGTATTAAGTACGTACACATGCCTATCTACGCCTACAAATGCGGCTCCTGCGGCCATGCCAAGGATGTGCTGCAGAAGATGTCCGATGCCCCTCTCACCGTCTGCCCCGCCTGCGGCGCGGAGACGTTCTCCAAGCAGGTCACGGCCGCCGGCTTCCAGCTCAAGGGCTCGGGCTGGTACGTGACCGACTTCCGCGGCGGCAACGGCGGCGCGAGCGCGCCGGCACCGGCCGCCGAAGGCTCCGGCAGCGCAGCGCCTGCCGCCGCCCCCGCGGCCGCTCCCGCCGCGGCACCGGCCCCCGCGGCCGCGCCTTCCGCCGCGGCGCCCGCCGCGTCCACCTCCAAGAGCTGAACGCCCCTCGATGTCCGCTTTGCGCAAATGGCTGTTCACGGGCCTGCTGGTGATCGTTCCGGGCGTGATCACCGCCTGGGTCCTGCACTGGATCATCAGCACGCTCGACCAGACCCTGCAGATCCTCCCGGAGAACTGGCAGCCCGACCGGCTGCTGGGCTTCCACATTCCCGGGTTCGGCGTGCTGCTCACGTTCGCGATCCTGCTCACCGTGGGCGCGCTCGCGAGCAACTTCGCCGGCCGCAAGCTGGTGGAGTGGGGCGACCGGCTCGTGAGCCGCATCCCGGTGGTGCGCTCGATCTACTCGAGCGTCAAGCAGGTGTCGGACACGCTGTTCTCGGAGAGCGGCAACGCCTTCCGCACCGCGGTGCTCGTGCAGTGGCCGCGCGAGGGTGTCTGGACCGTCGCCTTCATCACCGGCACGCCGAGCGGCGAAGTGGCCGGCTACCTGCGTGACGGCTACGTCAGCGTGTACGTGCCGACGACGCCCAACCCCACCGGCGGCTACTTCGTGATCCTGCGCAAGAGCGACTGCGTCGAGCTCGACATGAGCGTCGACGCGGCGCTGAAGTACATCGTGTCGATGGGCGTCGTGGCGCCCCCGGACCTCACGCCTCCCGAACCCAAGTAACCCCCGTTTTCCGTCGCCGCCCTTCGTGGGGCGCGCGGAATCCCTCCCCATCCCGTTTGCGCGCTCCCCGCGGGCGCAGGAAGAAGCACCCATGGCCATGCGTTCCCACTATTGCGGTCTCGTCACCGAAGCCCTGATGGGCCAAACCGTCACCCTCGCGGGCTGGGTGAACCGCCGCCGCGACCATGGCGGCGTGATCTTCATCGACCTGCGCGACCGCGAAGGCAACGTGCAGGTGGTCTGCGACCCGGACCGCGCCGAGATGTTCAAGACGGCCGAAGGCGTGCGCAACGAGTTCTGCGTGCAGATCAAGGGCCTGGTGCGCGCGCGCCCCGAGGGCACGACCAACGACAACCTCAAGAGCGGCAAGATCGAGGTGCTGTGCCACGAGCTGAACGTGCTGAACCCCTCGGTGACGCCCCCGTTCCAGATGGACGACGAGAACCTGTCGGAGACCACGCGCCTCACGCACCGCGTGCTCGACCTGCGCCGCCCCTACATGCAGCGCAACCTGATGCTGCGCTACAAGACGGCCATCCAGGTGCGCAACTTCCTCGACAAGGAAGGCTTCATCGACATCGAGACGCCCATGCTGGGCAAGAGCACGCCCGAAGGCGCGCGCGACTACCTCGTGCCCAGCCGCGTGCACGACGGCCAGTTCTTCGCGCTGCCGCAGTCGCCCCAGCTCTACAAGCAGATGCTGATGGTGGCCGGCTACGACCGCTACTACCAGATCACCAAGTGCTTCCGCGACGAGGACCTGCGCGCCGACCGCCAGCCCGAATTCACGCAGATCGACTGCGAAACCTCGTTCCTGGGCGAGGAAGAGATCCGCGCGATCTTCCAGCGCATGGTGACCGAGGTCTTCAAGACCCAGTTGGGCGTGGACCTGGGCGAGTTCCCGATCATGACGTACCAGGACGCGGCGTTCCGCTTCGGCTCCGACAAGCCCGACCTGCGCGTGAAGCTGGAGTTCACCGAACTCACCGACGTCATGAAGGACGTGGACTTCAAGGTGTTCTCCGGCGCGGCCAACATGCAGGGCGGCCGCGTGGTGGCCCTGCGCGTGCCCGGCGGCGCGCGTGAAGAGGGCGGCCTCTCGCGGGGCGAGATCGACGCGTACACCGAGTTCGTGAAGATCTACGGTGCCAAGGGCCTGGCCTACATCAAGGTCAACGACCTGGCCAAGGGCCGTGACGGGCTGCAGTCGCCGATCGTGAAGAACATCCACGACGCGGCCATCGCCGAGATCCTGAAGCGCACCGGCGCTCAGAGCGGCGACCTGCTGTTCTTCGGCGCCGACAAGCTGAAGGTGGTCAACGACGCCATCGGCGCGCTGCGCCTGAAGATCGGCCACAGCGAGTTCGGCAAGAAGAACGGCCTGTTCGAGAACGTCTGGGCGCCCCTCTGGGTGGTGGACTTCCCGATGTTCGAATACGACGAGGACGATGCGCGCTGGGTGGCGGTGCACCATCCCTTCACGGCGCCCAAGGACGGCCATGAGGACCTGATGGACACGGACCCGGGCCGCTGCATCGCCAAGGCCTACGACATGGTGCTGAACGGCTGGGAGCTGGGCGGCGGCTCGGTGCGGATCCACCGCGCCGACGTGCAGAGCAAGGTGTTCGCGGCCCTCAAGCTCACGCCCGAAGACGCCCGCGCCAAGTTCGGCTACCTGCTGGACGCGCTGCAGTACGGCGCGCCCCCGCACGGTGGCCTGGCCTTCGGCCTCGACCGCCTCATCACGCTGATGACCGGTGCCGAGTCGATCCGCGACGTGATCGCCTTCCCCAAGACGCAGCGCGCGCAGGATCTGCTCACACAGGCGCCGAGCCCGGTGGACGAGAAGCAGCTGCGCGAACTGCACATCCGCCTGCGCAACCTGGACGCCGCCAAGGCCGTCTGATCGGGGGCCGGCAACGGTGTCTCCCATCCATGGCAGGGGCCTCGCGGCTTCTGCCATTTTTTTTGGGTGTGACCCACAAACTCTTCCGGCGTCGTTGCCGCATCTTGCCGTACTGCGCGTACTGTCTGCGATGCAGCGCCTGGCCAGAACCGCTTCGCCGGGTTTTGTCGGTCACTCATGATAAGGAGCTGTATCCATGCGTGGTTTCGCGAAAAGCGCTTGGCTCGTGGCCGTGGCGCTGGCCCTGGCGGCCTGCGGCCAGAAGAAGACGGAGCTGGGCGAAGGCGGTTCGGTGGTGAGCGGGTCCGCCGGACCGGAAGGTGCGCGCAACGCGGCGCGCGAACTGGTGCGCTGCGATGCGCCGGTGGCCACGCTGGCGCTGGCCGAGAACCCGAACGGCTACGTGATGGGATCGGGCTACCAACTGCCGGCCTCGCCCGTGCCGCTGGTCAAGCTGCTGGCCCAGCAGAGCGGGTGCTTCCGCGTGGTGGACCGTTCCGCCGGCCTGCGCGGCACCGTGCAGGAGCAGGATCTGCGCGAGTCCGGTGTGCTGCGCAAGGAATCCACGGTGCGCAAAGGACGGGGCTATGAGGCGCAGTACACGCTCACTCCGAGCGTGACTTTCAGCGAGCAGGACGCCGGCCGGGGCCTGGGCGGCATCCTCGCGATGATCCCGGGGCTGCGCGACGTGGCAGGCCTCGTCGGCCTGGCCGAGCAGGTGAAGTTCAAGGAAGCGCAGACGGCGCTGCTGCTGTCGGACAACGAAACCACCGAGCAGGTGGCCGCCGCCACGGGCGCCGCGCGCACCACCGACCTGGGCGTGGGCGGGCTGGTGCTGGGCCGCCTGGGCGGTGGCGCAGGGGCCGGCTGGAGCAACACCAACGAGGGCAAGGTGATCGCCGCGGCGTTCCTCGACGCGCACAACCAGCTCGTCGCGCAGGTGCGCGCGCTGCAGGCCAAGGAACTGCCGCCCGCGGTGCCGGTGCGCACGCGGCCGGCGGGCGGCTGAGGCGGCCGGTGGAGGTGCCGCCCGCTGCCTTCAAGCTGCCCGAGTCGGTGCTGGTGGTGATCCACACGCCGGCCCTCGAGGTGCTGCTGATCCGCCGCGCGGGTGGCGGGGAACCGCACTGGCAGTCGGTCACGGGCAGCAAGGACTGGCCGGAGGAGCCGTTCGGAGCGGCCGCCGTGCGGGAAGTGTTCGAGGAGACCGGAATCGACGCCCGGGCGCCGGAGAACGTGCTGACCGACTGGTGGCTGGAGAACGAATACGACATCTGGCCGCAGTGGCGGCACCGCTATGCCCCGGACGTGGTGCGCAACCGCGAGCGGCTGTTCGGCCTGTGCGTGCCGCCCGGCACGCCGGTGGTGCTCAGCCCGCGCGAGCACGATGCCTGGCAATGGCTGCCCTGGCGCGAGGCTGCGCTCGCCTGTTTTTCGCCCTCGAATGCCGAGGCGTGTCTGATGCTGCCGCGTTTTGCCGGAACCCGGGCGGACGGGGCGGCCCGGCGCTGAGGGCACCAGGGCAGGGTGGCGGGCGGGCTCGCCGTGGCGTTGCCGGCCTGCGTGCCTGCTACGCGGGCCGCAGGCGCAGCATGTCGACGGCTTCCGCGGTGGCGGCGGCCGCTGCACCCGGCCCCGTGTCGATGGCGGTGGCGGTGGCCGGTGGCGTCGGTCGCACGGCCGGCGCCCGCCCGGTGCGCAGTACCAGCTCGCCCGGCTTGCGCTCCGTGCCCTGGCCCAGCATCGCCCGGGGCGGAGCATGGCCGCAGCGTTGCCGCAGGGTTTCGATCTCCGCCTCGCAGGCCGCGACCGGGGCCGGATCGAGTCGCGCGGCGTAGCGCGTCAGCACCTGCTGTGCGAGATCCAGCAGCTTGGTGTTGAGCGTGGCGTCGGCGTGCACGAGCAACTGGCGCACGGCGCCGCCGGGGTCGCCGCCCAGGCTGTGGGCGATCGCCTCTTCGGCTGCGCGGTTCACGCGCGGCAGGCATGCGCGGACCGCCTCGGCATACGCGGGGCAGAGGCTGCCCGCGTTGGCCAGCAGCTCGCACAGGCTGCGGGTGTTCGAATAGCGCATGCCCAGCGCATCGACCCAGCCGGGCGCCTCCGGCAGGTCGATCGAGGTCTGGGTGAGCACGGCCAGCAGGCCGATGAGGTTGCAGGCGGCCTCGAAATCGAAGTCCGGCGACAGGGCCTCCGCCGCCATCGCCCGCACGCCGGCGACGGCCTGCGCGAACTGCCGCTGCAGGATCAGCTGCAGCGTGCGCACGACGCTCTCGAACCGCAGCAGGCGCTCGCTGCCCGGATGGCGCTCGCGGATGCGCGCGAAGTCGGCCATGCAACGCTCCAGGCCCTTCCGGTCGGCGGCATCGAAGTGGTTGAAGGCGAGCAATACCACCGACTGGTAATCGAACAGCTTGGAATCGAGCCCCAGGACGGCCGCGCGCGCGAGCATCTTCGTGGCGGTCTCGCGCTCGCCCAGGTAGTGGGCCATCATGCCGAGCTTCTGCAGCCGCACGATGGAGTCGGGCGTGAGCTGCGCCGCGGTGCGGTAGGTGCCGAGCGCTTCCTCGAACTGCCCCATCTCGACCTGCGCGCGCCCGAGCACGTCGTAGGCGTCGGCGAACGAGGCGTCCTCGCCGATGATGCCCTGCAGGGTGTTGACCGCCCGGGGCGCCTGGCCGGCCTCCATCTGCGCGCGGGCCACGCCCAGCTTGGCCCAGGGCAGGGCGCGCGCGTCGATCACGGCCTCGAAGAGCGTGCGGGCCTCGGTGTGCCGGCCCAGGCGCAGCAGCAGTTCGCTGCCGATGCGTGCCGCGTACAGCCAGTAGGGCTGGCGCGCCTCGAAGCGCTCCACGCACAGCTTGGCGGCGCCTTCGAAGTCTTCTTCGCCGATGGCGTCGAAGATCGGCTTGAGGTGGTTCTTGCGCAGCCGCGCGAGCGACAGCCGCTCGAACAGCGCGAGGGGCGTGAACGGTTTGAGCAGGTAGCCGTCGAGCGCGGATTCCGCGGCTTCGGCGACGGCCGCATAGGAGGCTTCCGCCGTCACCATGAAGAAGACGGTGGAGAACGGCAGCATCTGGGCGCGCCGCAGGTCGTCGAGCAGCGTCTGGCCCGACTGCCCGGTCTCCTGGAAGTACTGCTCGCAGAGCACGTAATCGAAGACCGTGTGCTCCAGGCGCGCGCGGGCGTCCTGTACCCGGCTGCACTGCACCACGCGCCCGATGCCGTAGTCGCGCAGTTGCGCCACGAGGATGCTGCGCGACGTGGCGTTGCCGTCGATGACCAGGGCCTGCGATTCGGAAGGGACGGCGGCGGCTTTGGCGCTGGACATGGCGGGGCCGCAGCACGGCCGAAGGGTGATATGCGCGAGTGTAGGGCTTTGCCGCTTCCAGGGGGGCAGTAGATGCCCGGGGCTGCGCTCCTGGGCCACAATCGCGCCATGGAAGCAACGGACGTCCCGGACGACGGCGGCATTCTGCGGGTCGCCACCTACAACATCCACAAGGGCGTGCAGGGCGTGGGCCCGGCCCGCCGGCTGGAGATCCACAACCTCGGCCACGCGGTGGAGCAGCTCGATGCCGACATCGTCTGCCTGCAGGAGGTGCGCAAGCTGCACCGCCGCGGTGCGCAGCATTTCGCGCGCTGGCCCGAAATGCCGCAGGCGGACTTCCTCGCGCCCGAAGGCTATGAGGCCGTCTACCGAACCAACGCGGTCACGCGCCACGGCGAGCACGGCAATGCGCTGCTCACGCGCTGGCCCGTGATCGGCCACCAGCACGAAGACATCTCCGACCACCGGTTCGAGCAGCGTGGACTGCTGCACGTCGAAATCGAGGTGCATGGGCGCCGCGTGCATGCCATCGTGGTGCATCTGGGACTGATCCCGGGCAGCCGCGTGCGGCAGGTGGCCCAGTTGCAGCGCTTCGTGGCGCGCGAGGTGCCGGCGGGCGAGCCGCTGGTGGTGGCGGGCGACTTCAACGACTGGGGCCTGCAGGTCAAGCGCGCGCTGGCGGAGTTCGGCCTGCAGGAATACGAGAGCCTGCAGCGCGCCTTCACGTACCCGGCGCGCCTGCCGGTGGTGCAGCTGGACCACGTCTACGTGCGCGGCATGGAGCCCCTGGGCCTGCACGTGCCGCGCGGGCGCATCTGGTGGCGCATGTCAGACCACCTGCCGCTGATCGCAGAGTTCCGGCTGTGAACCGGCCGGCCCCGCGCTTCGGCCTCGGACGGCAGGCGGCCCCGGCCGCGCTCTCCGGCGACCACCGCATCGCGCTCCTGCAGGGCTCCGGCGACCTGTTCCCGGCGCTGGTGGCCGACATGGACGCGGCACTTTCGGACATCCAGTTCGAGACCTACATCTTCGACTGCACCGGGGCCGGGGCCGAGATCGCCGAGGCGCTGATCCGCGCGGCCCGGCGCGGCGTGCGCGTGCACCTGGTGGTGGACGGCGTGGGCACCGGCATCCTGTGCTCGCCCTGGCCCGAGCGCTTCGAGGAGGCAGGCGTGCGCATGCAGGTGTATTCGCCGCTGGGGCCGCTCGGGCTGCTGCTGCCCAAGCGCTGGCGGCGGCTGCACCGCAAGCTGTGCGTGGTGGACGGCTGCGTGCTCTACTGCGGCGGCATCAACGTGCTGGACGATCTGCACGACCCCAACCACGGCGCGCTGGAAGCGCCGCGGTTCGACTTCGCGGTGCGCGTGGAGGGCGCCATCGTGGAACAGGCGGGCGAGGCGATGGAGCAGATCTGGTGGCGCCTGCAGGCCGGCAAGGATGCCCGCCGGCACCGGCTGGCCGACTTGGTGCGCGATCTGCGGGCCGCGGCGCAGGCGCGGCAGGCCGAACGCATCGCGCGCGAGTCGGCGGTCACCGCTCCGGGAGAGGCGCCAGGCCTGCGCGCGGGCCTGCTGCTGCGCGACAACCTGCGCAACCGCAGCCGCATCGAGCGGGCCTACCGCCGCGCGATCGGCAATGCGCGCGAGGAGGTCATCATCGCCAATGCCTACTTCCTGCCCGGGCGCAAGCTGCGGCACGCGCTCGTGCTGGCCGCGCGCCGGGGCGTGCGCGTGCGGCTGTTGCTGCAGGGGCGCTACGAATACTTCATGCAGTACCACGCGGCGCGGCCGGTCTACGGCGCGCTGCTGGCCGCGGGGGTGGAGATCCACGAATACGCCCCGAGCTTCCTGCATGCCAAGGTGGCGGTGGTGGATGCGCAGGGCAGCCATCCCTGGGCCACGGTGGGTTCTTCCAACCTCGATCCGCTGTCGATGCTGCTGGCGCGCGAGGCGAACGTCGTGGTGGAGGATGCGGGCTTCGCGCAGGCGCTGCGGTCGCGCCTGGTGGACGCCATGGAGCATGCGGGCCGCCGGCTGGACCCGCTCGCCTACGGCGCGCGCCCCTGGGGCCAGCGGCTGCGCGACCGGGCGGCCTTCGCGCTCATGCGCCTCGCGCTCTGGGTGACGGGCAACCGCTATTGATTTTTGCTATCAAATGGATAGCTCGCGGCGTCCACCCACCGCCCTCGTGGGCAGCCGGGCGCCTGCCGAGCCGGACCGGGGCTTCGCTGGTACCATCGCGCGCATGTTCACACAACTCGCCGACGATCCGGACAGCGCACCCCCCGCGGAAGGCGTGCCTGTCTCGGCCAAGATCCGGGAGCGCCTGCTCGCGGCCCGCAAGCGGTTCCATGCCAACGACAACATCGCCGACTTCCTGGAGCCCGGCGAGCTCGAGCGGCTGCTCGACGAGGTCGAGGCCAAGATGCAGGGCGTGCTCGACAGCATGGTCATCGACACGGCCGGCGACCACAACACCCAGAACACCGCCCGCCGCGTGGCCAAGATGTACCTGAACGAGGTGTTCAAGGGCCGCTACGTGAAGCAGCCGGCGATCACCGAGTTCCCCAACGCCGAGCACCTGAACGAGCTCATGATCGTGGGCCCGATCACCGTGCGCAGCGCCTGCAGCCACCATTTCTGCCCCGTGATCGGCAAGCTCTGGATCGGCGTGCTGCCCAACGAGCACACCAACGTCATCGGCCTGTCGAAGTACGCGCGGCTGGTCGACTGGGTCATGGGCCGCCCGCAGATCCAGGAAGAGGCCGTGGTGCAACTGGCCGACCTCATCATGGAAAAGACCCAGCCCGACGGCCTCGCGATCGTGATGGAGGCGAGCCACTTCTGCATGTCCTGGCGGGGCGTGCGCGAGATGGACAGCAAAATGCTGAACTCGGTGATGCGCGGCGTGTTCCTGAAGGATCCGGCGCTGCGCCGGGAATTCCTCTCGCTCATTCCTGGAAGGAACTGACATGCTCGTACGCCTGCTCTATGCGAGCCGCGCGGTGGATACCTCCAGCGCGGCCGTCGAAGACATCCTGGCCCAGTCCCGGCAACACAATGCCGCCTGCGGCATCACCGGCGTGCTCTGCTACGGCGGCGGCGTGTTCCTGCAGGCCATCGAAGGCGGGCGCTCCGCGGTGAGCGAGCTCTACGGCCACATCCAGCGCGACCCGCGCCACAAGGACGTGGAACTGCTCTACTTCGACGAGATCGAAGAGCGCCGCTTCAGCGGCTGGACGATGGGGCAGGTGAACCTCGGCAAGATCAACCAGTCGATCCTGCTGAAGTATTCCGAGAAACCGGAACTCGACCCGTACGCCGTCTCCGGGCGCGTCTCGCTGGCGCTGCTGCAGGACCTCATGGCCACCGCAGCGGTCATCGGCCGGGGCTGACCCCCGCGCGTCCGCCCGCCCGCTCGGGCGGGCTCTGCATGCCGCTGTCCGCCTTCGCCCTCATCCTGCTCGCCGGCCTGATCCACGCCGGCTGGAACATCGTCGCCAAGAAGGCGGGCGGCGATGCGCGCTTCGCCTTCTTCACCTCGGTGGTGATGATGGTGGTCTGGGCGCCGCTCGGCTTCTGGCTGGGGCGCGAGGCCGTGCCGCGCTGGGGCCCCCTGGAATGGGCCTTCGTGGCCGCGAGCGGATTGCTGCACGTCGCCTACTACGTCATCTTGCTGCGGGGCTACCGCAAGGCGGACCTCACCGTGGTCTATCCCGTGGCGCGCGGCTCGGGGCCGCTGCTGTCGTCCTTCGTCGCCATCGCCTTCCTGGGCGAGCACATCAGCGCGCTCGGCCTGGCCGGCATCGCGGGCGTGGTGGGCGGGGTGTTCCTCATCGCCGGCGGGCCCGCGCTGCTCAGGGCGTCGCACGATCCGGTGGCGCGCCGCCGCGTCCACCAGGGCATCGCCTACGGGCTGCTCACGGGCGCCTTCATCGCGAGCTACACCGTGGTGGACGGCTATGCCGTGAAGATGCTGTGGATGTCGCCCATCCTCGTGGACTACATGGGCAACTTCGTGCGCGTGGCGCTGCTGGCGCCGGTGGTGCTGCGCGACGTGCCCACGGCACGCCGGCTCTGGAGCGCGCAGTGGCGCTTCGCCGTCGTCGTGGCGGTGGTGAGCCCGGTGGCCTACGTGCTGGTGCTCTATGCGATGCAGGAAGCGCCGCTGTCGCACGTCGCCCCGGCCCGCGAGGTCTCGATGCTGTTCGCAGCCCTCATCGGTGGTCACCTGCTCGGCGAGGGCGACCGCGCGGCCCGGCTGGCGGGGGCGGTGTTCATCGCGGCCGGCGTGGCCGCGCTGGCGCTGGGATAGGCGCCATGGCCGCACCGATGCCCCTTCCGGCCGCGTCGCCGCCGTCGCCACCGTCAGGGCCACTGCTGCTCGGCTGCGACTTCTCCAGCAGCCCGAGCCGCCGCAAACCGATCGTGATCGCACTCGGCCACGAACGCGCGGGCCGGGTGGCGCTCACTGCGCTGGAGCGCTTCGAGACGCTGGAATCCTTCGGCCGCTGGCTGGCCGCGCCCGCAGCCTGGGTGGGCGGGTTCGACATGCCGTTCGGGTTGCCGCGCGGGCTGTCGGCGGCCCTGGGCTGGCCGATGGACTGGGCAGCCAGCATGGCGCACTACCGCACCCTCACGCGGCCGCAGATCCGCGAGACCTTCGCGGCCTTCTGCGCCGGGCGCCCCGTGGGCGCGAAGTTCGCCCACCGTGCCACCGACGGGCCGGCCGGCTCCAGCACGTCGATGAAATGGGTCAACCCGCCCGTCGCCTACATGCTGCACGCTGGCATGCCGCTGCTGATCGATGCGGGCGTGGAGATACCGGGCCTGCGGCCGGACGATCCGGCGCGCGTGGCGCTGGAGGCCTACCCGGGCCTGCTGGCGCGCGAGATCCTCGGGCGGCGCAGCTACAAGAGCGACGATCTGGCCAAGCAGACCGCCGAGCGCTTCATCGCCCGCAAGGACCTGATCGCGGGGCTGGAGGCCGGCGCCACCCGCCTCGGCCTGCGGCTGGCGCCCACGCATGCCCAGCGGGACCTGCTGGCCGGCGATGCGAGCGGCGACAGCCTGGATGCCGTGCTCTGCCTCGTGCAGGCCGCCTGGGCGGCGAAGCGCCATGCGCAGGGCGATCCGCTCTACGGCCTGCCGGCGGGCATGGACCCGCTCGAAGGCTGGATCGTCACAGCGCCGTTTCCTGGTGCCTGAGCCTGCGGTACGCGATGGCTTCGCACGGCGGAAGCCCGGGCTTTGCAACCGCTTCACACGGCGGCCGCACAATGCGGACCGGCTGGGGCACAGTGGCGGTGGCGAAAGGATCGGCATGCGGTACATGGCAGGAGTTGCATCGGCGGCAGGGCGCCGCGCGGCGCGGTCGGCGCTCGGGGCGCTCATGGCGGTGGCGGTGCTCGGCGGCGTGGGCGCGCAGGCGGCCGGGCAGGCAGCTGGTGCGGGACGCGCGGAGCGCGCGGCCCGGCAGGCGGACGGCGATGGCCCGTCCGGCGCTCCCTGGACGGCTCCCGCCGGGATGCGATTCCTGCACGATGTGCCCTACGGGCCCGACCCGCGCCAGCGCATGGACGTCTACCTGCCTGCCCACCCACGGGGCGCCCCGGTGATCTTCATGGTGCACGGTGGTGCTTGGCGCTACGGCGACAAGGCCGGCTCCACCGTCGTGCGCAACAAGGTGGAGCATTGGGTGCCGCGCGGCGCGGTGTTCGTGTCCATCAACTACCGCATGCTGCCGGACGCCGGCCCGCTCGTGCAGGTGCAGGACGTGGCCCGGGCCCTGGCCGAGGCGCAGCGCCTCGCTCCGCGCTGGGGCGCGGACCCGGGCCGGTTCGTCACCATGGGCCATTCCGCGGGCGCGCACCTCGTTGCGCTGCTGGCAGCCCAGCCCGGGCTGCAACGCGCAGCGGGGGCGCAACCCGTGCTCGCCACCGTGGCGCTGGACAGCGCCGCCATGGACGTTCCCCGCCTCATGCGCACACCCCACCCGAAGCTCTACGACCGTGCCTTCGGCACCGACCCCGCGCACTGGCCCGAGGCTTCGCCGGCGGACCAGCTACGGCAGAGCGCCCCCCCGTTGCTCGCCGTCTGCTCCAGCCGGCGCGCCATCGCGTGCGATCAGGCCTACCGGCTGGCCGCGCAGGCCCAGGCGCTGGGCATGCGGGCCGACGTGCTGCCGCAGGACCTGAACCACCTCGGCACCAACGAGCAGCTGGGGCTGCCGGGCGCCTACACCGACGCCGTGGACGCGTTCCTGCAGTCCGTGGGAGCCGCGCCGTGATGCGTACCGTGGCCACCGTGTCAGCCGCGGCCGTGCTGGCCTGCGCGGCACTGTGGGCGCCTGCCATGGTGCAAAGCGCACCCGCGCCCTGGTACTACTGGCGCAGCAAGGTGGACGGCCAGCGCGTGTGCGCGCAGGTTTCTCCGGGCCAGGGTTGGGAGCGCGACAGCGAGCCTTATGCGGGGCCGGGTTGCACGGCACCGCGCAAGGTGTTCGTCGTTCCAATGCGTTAAAGAGCCCGCCGGGGCGGCGCCTTCGGGGTTCGGTGTGCTTTCCCTCTGTGGCTGCGGAATGCGCATTCCACATGGTGAACTATCGGCGTGGCCCTCCCGGTGTGCCTGCACCTGATGAGCAAATAACGCAAGGTCTCCCCGCAGTGGACGACAGGGTCTTGTCACAAACTGTGTCTTACTGTCGGGCAACATGGCGTTTTTATCAATTGCGAAGCTAGGAACGGGAAATATGGCAAGAGGACAGGAAATGAAACTGGGTTCCATGCTCGGAGGTGGTTTCACGGCGTTGATACTGACCAGTCTGCTGATCGCGTCCATCGGCGGAATCCGGATGGATTCCCTGAGCGACCGTATCAATCGCCTTGCAGGAGACCGGATGGGCCAGGTGATGATGGCGCAGGACGTCAAGGATCTGCTCAATCTGAATGCCCGGATCATTCGCAACATGCTGCTGTTCGGCAAGGCGGAAGACGTGGCTTCCGAGAAGAAGCGCATCGATGCGAACGCCGAGAAAACCACCGCGCTTCTGGATGGTTTGGACAAGGCCCTGCACACGCAGGAGGGCCGCCAGTTGCTGGCGGAAGTGCAGCGCGTCCGGCCCCTCTACAGAGACGTGCTGGGACGCACTGCCGACCTCGTTGCCGACAACCAGATGGAGGCGGGTACGAATCTGCTGCAGAAGGAGCTGCGGGTGCAGCAGACCGCCTATTTCACGGCGTTGGACAATCTTGTCGACCACATCAAGCGGCAGATGCTGGATTCCAGCCGGCAGGCTGAAGAAGAGGCGTCGCGCGCGGCGGTTCACATGGGCCTGCTGGCAGTGCTGGCTCTGGTGGTCGGCGGCGGGCTGGCCTTTGCCATCACGAGGCGCATCAAGAACCAGCTGGGCGGCGAGCCGGCCTATGCCGCGCTGATCGCGCAGGAGGTGGCGCGCGGCAATCTGGCCGTGCGGGTGGAAACGCGCCCGGGCGACCAGCGCAGCGTCGTGGCGGCCATGGAGCAGATGCGCGCCCAGCTGGCCCGCATGGTGGCCGACGTGCGCCTGAGCAGCGAATCCATCGCCACCGGCGCCACGCAGATCGCCACCGGCAATGCCGACCTGAGCCAGCGCACGGAAGAGCAGGCGTCCAATCTGCAGCAGACGGCTGCCTCGATGGAGCAGATGAATTCCACGGTCAAGCAGAACGCGGACACCGTGCGCACCGCGGCGCAGCTGGCCTCGTCGGCCAGCGCCACCGCGGCGCGCGGCGGCGAAGTCGTGCGCAACGTGGTCCGCACGATGGACGACATCACCGCCAGCTCGCGCAAGATCGCCGACATCATCGGCGTGATCGACGGCATCGCCTTCCAGACCAACATCCTGGCGCTGAACGCGGCCGTGGAAGCCGCACGCGCCGGTGAGCAGGGCCGCGGCTTCGCCGTGGTGGCCGCGGAAGTGCGCAGCCTGGCGCAGCGCTCGGCCCAGGCCGCGAAGGAGATCAAGGGCCTGATCGAAGAGAGCGTATCGAAGGTGGACGCCGGATCGCAACTCGTGGACGAAGCCGGCGGCACCATGACCCAGATCGTGCAGCAGGCCCAGCGCGTGGCCGACCTGATCGCCGAGATCGGCGCCGCCACGAGCGAGCAGGAACAGGGCATCTCCCAGGTGGGGCAGGCCGTCAACCAGCTCGACCAGGTCACCCAGCAGAACGCGGCGCTGGTGGAGGAGTCCGCCGCCGCGGCCGGCAGCCTCAATGGGCAGGCGGCCCGGCTGGTGCAGCTGGTGAGCGTGTTCCAGGTCGATGCGCATGCGGTGCGCGATCCGGTCCCGGCAGGTGTTCCGGCCGGCGGCGTGGCCATGGCGTCCTCCGACGGGGGCACGCATGCGTCCCTTCAGGTACCGCCCCGGCCGGTGCCATCCGTGGGGGCGCAGCACACAGTGCGTTCTGCAGATTCCGTGAAGGCGAAGACCCAGGCGCCGTCGGCCAAGGCGCCCCAGCTCGCGTTGCCCGGAGTGGCGGCCAAAACGGCGGCGCCTGCAGGCAACGACTGGGAAACTTTCTGATCAATCCCCAGACCCAGGCCGGGGAGGGCACCGGCTCAGGCGCTCTCGCGCGCGACGATCGAAAAGCCGATGTCCACGTGCGGGCGGGCCACCGTGCGGCCCTCCGCGCGGTCGGCGATGAAGGCGGCCGCCGTCTGCCCGATGCGCGTGCCGTCGATGCGCACCGTGGTCAGGCTGGGCGCGAGCGTGGCGGCGAACTCGATGTCGCCGAAGCCTGCCACGGCCAGCTCGCCGGGCACGGCGATGCCCCGCGCGCGCGCCTCGGTCAGCACGCCCAGTGCCAGCATGTCGGAGCTGCAGAACACGGCATCGGTGTGCGGCGCGGCCTCCAGCAGCGCGGCCAGGCCCGTGCGCCCCTGCGCATGCGAGGTGGGTGCGGGCACCCACTGCAGCGCGGGCGTTTCCAGGCCCAGCCGCCGCGCCGCCACTGAAAACCCCTGCTGCCGCCGCGTGGCGCGTTCGTCGTCGCCGCTGATCAACGCCAGCCGGCGGTGGCCGCGCGCGTGCAGATAGGTGCACACGGCTTCTCCCAGACGCTCGTGCGACAGTCCCACCAGCATGTCGATGGGGGTGGGCGTGGTGTCCCAGGTCTCCACCACCGGAATGCCGGAGGCCCGCAGCAACCGGCGTCCTTCGGGCGAGTGCACCACGCCCGTGAGCACGATGCCGTCCGGCCGCCGCCCGACGATGGCGCGCAGCAATTCGTCCTCGCGCGAGGCGGCATAGCCCACCTCGCCGAACATCACCTGGAAGCCGCGCTCGTGCAGGGCATCGGTGAGCGACTGCATCATTTCCCCGAACAACTGGCCCCGCGTGGTGGGTACCAGTGCCATGACGAGGTGGCTGCGCGACGAGCGCAGGCCGCCGGCGACCAGATTGGGCACGTAGCCGAGTGCAGCAACGGCCTCCTGCACGCGGGCCCGCGTGGCTTCGCTCACCTGCGCGGGCGTTTTCAACACGCGTGACACCGTGATCATCGACACCCCCGCGCGGTGGGCCACCTCCCGCAGCGTGACGGCGGCGCGCGCGGCAGGCGGTGTCGCGGACGGGGACCCGGAAACCGGTGGCCGGGAGCGGTCGGAAGCAGGGGGCAGGGACATGCGGCCGAGTCTAGGGCCGGCGGTCCACCGGGCCAAATCGGTCCGATCGTGCGGTACGGGCGCGCATGCCTTTGGCGCGGTGTGGCCTGGCGCGAAGCGGTACGTTACCCGCGCGTTGCCCAGCCGGTGGGACGCACGCGCGAACCAGGATGGCGCGGTGGGGTTTCCGCGGTCGCCACGGTGTTTTGTTAACGTTAACATCGTTCTGTTGTCCTGCTGTGTCCCGCCATGTCGCAAGCACGGTCCGGTCGCAGTCGCCTCCTTTCTTATTCCTCACCATGCACTCCTCCGAGCCCCTTCAGAGTCCCGGCGCCACGCCCGTCATCACCGATCTGCGCGTCGTGCCGGTGGCCGGCCACGACAGCATGCTGCTGAACCTGAGCGGCGCGCACGGCCCGTTCTTCACGCGCAACCTGCTGATCCTGCGCGACAGCGCGGGCCGCACCGGCGTGGGCGAAGTGCCGGGCGGCGAGAAGATCCGCCAGACGCTGGAAGATGCGCGCGCGCTGATCGTGGGCCGGGGCGTGGGCCACCACCGCGCGGTGCTGAACGCGATGCGCGCGCGCTTCGCCGACCGCGACAGCGGTGGCCGCGGCCTGCAGACCTTCGACCTGCGCGTGACGATCCATGCGCTCACCGCCGTGGAATCGTGCTTCCTCGACCTGCTGGGCCAGCACCTCGGCGTGCCGGTGGCCGCGCTGCTCGGCGACGGGCAGCAACGCGAGGCGGTGCAGATGCTGGGCTACCTGTTCTACGTGGGCGACCGCCGCCAGACCGACCTGGCCTACCGCGACGAATCCGGCGCAGAGGACGACTGGTTCCGCCTGCGCAACGAGGAAGCGCTCACCCCCGAGGCCATCGTGCGCCTGGCCGAGGCCACGCATGCGCGCTACGGTTTCGCCGACTTCAAGCTCAAGGGCGGCGTGCTGCGCGGCGAGGACGAGGTGGAGGCGATCCGTGCGCTGCACGAGCGCTTCCCGCAGGCGCGCGTCACGCTCGATCCCAACGGCGGCTGGCTGCTGAAGGACGCCGTGCGCCTCACGCGCGACCTGCATGGCGTGCTGGCCTATGCCGAAGATCCGTGCGGCGCCGAGGGCGTGTATTCCGGCCGCGAAGTGATGGCCGAGTTCCGCCGCGCCACCGGCCTGCCCACGGCCACCAACATGGTCGCCACCGACTGGCGCGAGATGTCGCACAGCCTGTCGCTGCAGTCGGTGGACATTCCGCTCGCCGACCCGCATTTCTGGACCATGGCGGGGTCGGTACGCGTCGCCCAGGTGTGCGAGGCCTTCGGCCTGACCTGGGGCTCGCACTCCAACAACCACTTCGACGTGTCGCTCGCCATGTTCACCCACGTGGCGGCCGCCGCGCCCGGCAAGGTCACGGCCATCGACACCCACTGGATCTGGCAGGACGGCCAGCACCTCACGCGCGAGCCCTACCGCATCGAGGGTGGGCAGATCCAGGTGCCGCAGCGCCCCGGCCTGGGGCTGGAACTCGACATGGACGCCGTGGAGGCCGCGCACCGGCTCTACCTGCAGCACGGCCTGGGCGCCCGCGACGATGCGGTCGCCATGCAATACCTCGTGCCGGGCTGGCGCTTCGACAACAAGCGGCCCTGCATGGTGCGCTGAAGGGCACGGCACGGCACGACAGGGCACCGCCCGCCGGTTCGGGTGGATGCCCTACAGCCGCGCCCGGCGGAGCGCGATAGGGTCACTTGTGGGCCGCCTTCCGGCGACGGACGGCGGCTCCGTTTCTTTCAGGAGACCCTGCATGCTGAAGCTCAAGAACCCCGGCCTGCTGCGCGAGCAGGCCTATCTGGACGGCCGGTGGGTGGACGCCGACGACGGCGGCACCATCGACGTCACCAATCCCGCCACCGGCGACACCGTGGCCCGCGTTCCGCGCATGGGCGCGGCCGAGGCCCGCCGCGCCATCGAGGCCGCGAACCGCGCCTGGGGCCCGTGGCGCCGCCGCACGGCCAAGGAGCGCGCCGCCATCCTGCGCCGCTGGAACGACCTGATGCTGGCGAATGCCGACGACCTGGCCGCCATCATGACCGCGGAGCAGGGCAAGCCGCTGGCCGAGGCCAAGGGCGAGATCACCTATGCGGCCTCGTTCATCGAATGGTTCGCGGAAGAGGGCAAGCGCGTGCAGGGCGACACGCTGGCCTCGCCCGCGGCCGACAAGCGCATCGTGGTGCTCAAGGAGCCGATCGGCGTCTGTGCGGCGATCACGCCGTGGAACTTCCCCGCCGCGATGATCACCCGCAAGGCCGGCCCGGCGCTCGCGGCCGGCTGCCCGATGGTGCTCAAGCCCGCCAGCGCCACGCCGCTCTCGGCCCTGGCCCTGGCGGTGCTGGCCGAAGAAGCCGGCGTGCCGCCCGGCGTGTTCAGCGTGCTCACCGGAGGCTCCAGCGACATCGGCGGCGAGATGACCTCCAACCCCCTGGTGCGCAAGCTCACCTTCACCGGCTCCACCGAGACCGGCCGTGCCCTGATGCGCCAGAGCGCCGACACCATCAAGAAGCTCTCGCTGGAACTGGGCGGCAACGCGCCCTTCATCGTGTTCGACGACGCCGACCTGGACGCGGCCGTGCAGGGCGCGATCGCCTCCAAATTCCGCAACGCCGGCCAGACCTGCGTGTGCGCCAACCGCATCTACGTGCAGGCCGGCGTGTACGACGCCTTCGCCGACAAGCTGGCCGAAGCGGTGCGGCGCCTGAAGGTCGGCAACGGCATGGACGAGGGCGTGGAGCAGGGCCCGCTCATCGACGAGGCCGCTGTGAAGAAGGTGCAGGAGCACCTGCAGGACGCCGTGGACAAGGGCGCCCGCATTCTCACCGGCGGCAAGCCGCACGCGCTGGGCGGCACCTTCTTCGAGCCCACCGTGCTGACCGGCGCCACGCCGCAGATGCAGCTCTCGCGCGAGGAAACCTTCGGGCCCGTTGCGCCGCTCTTCCGGTTCGAATCCGACGAGGAGGCCGTCCGCCTCGCCAACGACACCGAATTCGGCCTGGCGAGCTACTTCTACAGCCGTGACATCCAGCGTGTCTGGCGCGTGGCCGAATCGCTCGAATACGGCATCGTGGGCATCAACACCGGCTTGATTTCGAACGAGGTCGGCCCGTTCGGCGGCGTGAAGCAGTCGGGCCTGGGACGCGAGGGCTCGCGCTGCGGGATCGACGACTACCTGGTCATCAAGTACCTGTGCCTGGGGGGCATGGAGCCTTGAGGGGCAAGACGCCTGCAAGGGGGCCGAGTGAATGGAGCACGGGGTAACGCGGTGACGCGGCTGGGCCGCGCCCGATCCATTCATCATGGGTCGCGCGGCCTCTCAGGTGGGCATGCTCCCCAGGCGCGCCGCTCACCCTTCCACCAGTGCCACGTACGCCCGCCGCGTCTCGGGCGACACCGATTCCACCAACTGCTCGTGCGGCGTGCGGTGGCGCGCCACCATGCGCGCCGAAGCCACGGTCTTGGACTTGCAGAACCAGTGGCAGGTGTGCTGCATCAGCAGCAGCTCCGCCGTGAGCGTGAAGGCCTTGTCGCGCTGCGACAGGCCGCGCTCGTTGTGCACGCCGCGCGCGATGCCCTGGGCATGCACGGCGAAGGCCTGCCGCAGGTCGAACGAGGCCGTGGGAAAGAGCTGCAATGCGAACGGCAGGGCCACGGGAATGCGGCTCACGCGCGCCTTCTGCGGCTCCACCTGCGCGAAATCGGTGGCGAACCGCTGGAACTGCTCCGCCAACTGCAGCTCCGTGGTGCGCAGCAGTTGCCAGATCTGGTCGCGCCGCGCCTCCTCCTTCTCGCCGAGCGCCCGCAGGTAGCCCTCGAGCAGGTTCTCCATGAGCTTCTCGATCTGGAACTGGGAAAGGTGCTGGGCCAGCAGGGCGATGCGGCGGCGTTGCTGGCGCACGTTCAGCATGTGCACGCCGGCGGCGATCAGGGCCGCCATGATCAAGGTGTCCATTCGGTGGGGTTCGGTGCGTGAGAAAAAAGGGTGATCGTGCGAAAGTGCGGTGCGTTGCCGCGGGATCATTCCCCCGGCGGCTGCGGCCAGCCCGGCAGCGGGCCGCGGATCTGCTCGAACGCCCGCGCCACGCGCAGCACGCCGAGGTCGTCGAACCGCGGGCCGGCGATCTGCAGGCCGATGGGCAGGCCCGCGGCCGTATGGCCGCAGGGCACCGAGGCAGCGGGTTGCTCCGACATGTTGAACGGCACGGTGAAGGCGATGTGTTCCAGCGGGCGCAGCGGATCGTTCGTGGGCGAAGGCAGTTCGGCCGCGAAGGCCGGCATGGGCGCCACGGGCGAGAGCACGTAGTCGAACGGCGCGCACGCCCGCGCCGTGGCCACGCGCGTGGCGTGGAACTGCTGGCTCGCATGGAACACCTCCGTGCCGTCCATGCCCGAGGCGCTTTCGGCCCAGGCACGGATGTAGGGCAGCACGCGGTCGCGGCGCGCGGCGGGCAGCGTGCGCAGATCGGCCAGCGAGCGCATGCGCCAGAAGCGGTCCATGCCGTCCAGCATGTCGCGCGTGAAGAAGGGCTCCATCGGCACCACGATGGCACCGGCGGCCTCCATGCGCCGCGCGGCCTGCTCGATCGCCTCGCGCACTTCCGGCTCCACGGGCAGGCCGCAGCCGGCATCCAGCAGCAGGCCCAGCCGCAGACCGCGCAGGTGCGTGGCCGGCACTTCGGCGCCGTTCCAGTCGATGTCCTGCGGAGGCAGCGCCATGCTGTCGCGCGCATCGGGGCGGCTCAGCACGGCCATCACCAGCGCCGCGTCGGCCACCGTGCGGGTCATGGGGCCGGCGGCGCGGCCGGTATAGGGCGGATCGATGGGAATGCGGCCCAGGCTGGGCTTCAGGCTGAAGATGCCGCACCACGAGGCCGGCAGGCGCAGCGAGCCGCCGATGTCGGTGCCCACGTGCAGCGGTCCGTAGCCGGCCGCCGCCGCGGCGCCGCCCCCCGCGCTGGATCCGCCGGGGCCCTTGGACAGGTCCCACGGATTGCGCGCCAACGGGTGGAAGGACGACAGCCCGGACGACAGCATGCCGTAGTCGGGCATGGTCGTCTTGGCCACGACCACCGCGCCGGCCTCCCGCAGCCGGGCGGCGGGCGGTGCATCGGCAGCCGCGGGCGCCAGCTCGGTGGCCGCCGTGCCCAGCGGCGTCGGGTCGCCCTGCGTGGCGATGTTCTCCTTGATCGTGGCCGGCACGCCGTCCAGCAGGCCCAGCGGCTCGCCGCGTGCCCAGCGCGCCTCGCTGGCGCGCGCCTGCGCGAGCGCCGCGTCGGGCCGCAGCAGGTAGGTGGCGCGCAGGTGCGGCTCCCACCGCGCGATGTGGTCCAGCACCGATCGCACGGCGTCCACGGGCGAGAGGGTGCGCGCGCGGTAGGCCGCGAGCAGTGCATGCGCGGGCCAGTCGTGCAGCGGCACGGCGGAGAGCTGGGCGGTGCTGCTGCTCATGCCCACGACAGTGCCGAAAGATCGTTGACGAAGATGGGCATGTCCTTCCACAGCCCGCGCAGGTTCTTGTTCGCCACCGTGGCCCACTGCGCCTGGTAGAGGAACGCATGCACGCAGTCTTCCGCCAGCAGCCGCTGCGCATCGCCCAGCAGCCGCGCGCGGTCGGCCGGGGCACTCGCGGTCTTGATCTGCTCGTAGAGCGCGTCGAAGCGCGGCGAGCGGTAGCCCCAGTAGTAGTCGGGCTTCGCGAAGTTGCCCAGGTCGAACGGCTCCACGTGCGAGATCAGCGTGAGGTCGTAGTTCCTGTTCGTGTAGGTGCCGCTGAGCCACTGGGCCCATTCCACGTTCTGCAGTTTCGCGACGATGCCGACCTTGGCGAGCTGGGCCGCGATCACCTCGCCGCCCTGGCGTGCGTACGGTGTCGGCGGCAGCGTCATCGTGAGTTCGAGCGGCGTATTCACTCCGGCTTCGGCCAGCAGGCGGCGGGCCTTCTCGGGGTCGTGCGGGTTGATGCCCGTGGTGTCGACGTAGCCGAAGGCTCCCGGCACGTAATGGCTGCCGATCGGCACGCCCAGCCCGTCTGCGCCGCCCTGGATCACCGCCCTGCGGTCGATGGCGGCCGCGATCGCGCGGCGCACGCGCACGTCCTGCAGTGGTTTGCGCTGGTTGTTGATCGCCAGGATGGTCTTGGCGCGCGAGCCGCTCACGATCACCTGGAAGCGCGGGTTCGCCTTGAACTGCGGCACGCTGCGCGGCGCGACGCGCGGGAATGCGTCCACGTCGCCCGCCATCAGCGAGGCCACCTGGGCCGCCGGGTCGGAGATGAAGCGGAACACCGCGCGGCGGATCTTCGCCGCGCCGGGCGTGCGGTAGCCGTCCCAGGCCGTCAGCGTGACGGAGGCGCCCTTGCTCCAGGCCGAGAACTGGTAGGGCCCGGTGCCGACGGGCCGGGTGGCGTTCGTGTCGGCGCTGCCGGGCTCGACGATCGCGGCCGTCGCCTGGCCGAGCAGGAACAGCAGGTCCGGCTCGATCTCCTGGTTCGTCACCACCACCGTGTGCTCGTCCACCACGCGCGTGGAGAGGTTCGCGAAGGTGCGCTTGTCCTTGTTGGTGCTTTTCTCGGCGGCCGCGCGGTCGAAGGCGAACTTCACCGCGGCCGCGTTGAACGGCGCACCGTTGTGGAACTTCACGCCCTGGCGCAGCCAGAAGGTGCAGGTGCGCAGGTCGGGCGAAATCTCCCAGCGCTCGGCCAGCAGCGGCGAGGTGCTGCCGTCGGCATTGATCTTCGTGAGCGTCTCGAACACGTTGTAGAGCGTGATCTCGCCGATCGCCGACGCCGCGCCCGCCGTGGGATCGAGCCCCGGCGGCTCCAGCGTCATGGCCAGCACGACCGTGTCCTTGCGGCCCTGGGCCAGGGCGGTCAGCGGCAACGGCAGGGCCAGCGGCGCGGCGGCTGCGGCGAGGAGGGTGCGGCGGTCGATGGGCATCGCGGAGGTCTCCGGGCGGCGGAAGGGGGAAAGAAGGATTCGGCGCGCGGCCGTCGGGCATCGCGCTGGCACGAAAGGTAGGTGCCGTTCACGCACGGGCGAGATGTGTTTGTACACCACGGGCGCGTGTGCTGCTGGCACCCGTTTCGGCGAAGGGCGAGGAAATGCTCCAACCGGAGCCCCTCCATCTGACGCCACGGCCTGGGGATCTTCGGCTGCCGGATGGCTCCCGGGTATTCAAAGGCGTGGGCAGAACCTGGAAAACATGAAAATCTATGGATAGTCCATGCCCCCGGAAGCCGTCAGCGCCGCCGCGGCCTCGGCACCGCCCGTGGCACGGCCGCCACCAGTTCCCGGGTGTACGGATGCGACGGCGACCGGAACAGCGCGTCCGGCGTGCCGCGCTCCACGATCTTCCCCGCCTGCATCACCACCACCTCGTCGCACAGGTGCCGCACGACGGCGAGGTCATGGCTGATGAGCAGGTAGGTGATGCCGGCGTCGGCCTGCAGATCGCACAGCAGGTTCAGCACCTGCGCCTGCACCGAGACGTCGAGCGCGCTCACGGGCTCGTCGGCCACGACCAGCGCCGGGCGCGTCACGATGGCGCGGGCGATGGCGATGCGCTGGCGCTGCCCGCCCGAGAATTCGTGCGGATACTTGCCCGCATCCGCCGGGCGCAGGCCCACCTGGGCGAGCACCTCGGCCACGCGCTCGCTCAGCATGGGGCGCGGCAGCCCTTCCAATGCGGCGAGCGGCTCGGCCACGATGCGTTCCACGGTCATGCGCGGGTCCAGCGAACCGTACGGATCCTGGAACACCATCTGCACGTCGCGCCGCGCCGCGCGCAGTTCCGCCGGCTGCAGCGTATGCAGATCGCGCCCGCGCAACCGCACGGTGCCGGCCGTGGGCGTATCGAGCGCCATCACCAGCCGCGCGAGCGTGGACTTGCCCGAGCCGGATTCGCCGACCACCCCGAGGCTGCGGCCCGCCGCCAGCGTGAAATCGATGCCGTCCAGTGCGCGCAGGTGCGGCGCCGGTCCGAGCAGGCGCTCGCGCGGCAGGGCATAGTCGCGCACCAGTCCGCGCACTTCCAGCAGGGGTGCGTCGGCCTGTGGTGCCATGCGGCCGGGCACCGGCGCGTCGTTCTCGATCATGCGGTGTCCTTCTGCACTGCCGCGGCGGCCGCTACGTCGTTCAGCCGGATGCAGCGCGCCTGGTGTCCGGGCCCGACGGCCACGGGCGCCGGCAGGCCGGCATCGCACTCCGGCAGGGTGAATGCGCAGCGGCCCGCGAACGGGCAGCCGGGCGGCAGGTCCGCGATGTCCGGCACGGTGCCGGCGATGGTGGGCAGCCGCGAGCGCGCGGCGCCACGGGCCCCGGTGCCATTGCTCCCGGCATCGCCGTCTTCGCGATCCTCCAGCCACTGCGGCCGCGCCGCGAACAGCCCGCGGGTGTAGGGATGTGCCCGGTGGGCAAACACCTCCGCCGTGGGCCCGCTCTCGACCACACTGCCGCCGTACATCACCAGCATGCGGTCGACGTTCTGCGCGATCACGCCGAGGTCGTGCGAGATCAGCACCAGCCCCATGCCGCGCTCGTCGACGAGTTCCGCGATCAGGTCCAGGATCTGCCGCTGCACCGTCACGTCGAGCGCCGTGGTGGGCTCGTCGGCGATCAGCACCTCCGGCCCGCAGGCCAGCGCCATCGCGATCGTGATGCGCTGGCGCTGCCCGCCCGAGAACTGGTGCGGGTAGGCACCGAAGCGCCGGGATGCCTGCGGAATGCCCACGCGGTCGAGCAGCGCCACGGCCCGCTCGCGGGCTTCTGCACGCGGCAGGCCCAGGTGCCGGCGCATCGGCTCGGCCACCTGCGCGCCGATGGTGTGCACGGGGTTGAGCGCGGTCATCGGCTCCTGGAACACCATCGCGATGCGGCGGCCGCGCAGCCGTGCCAGGGCGTCGTCCGGCTGGCCCAGCAGTTCCGTGCCGCCGAAGCGCACGCTGCCGCCCGTGCGCGCACCCTCGGGCAGCAGCCCCATGAGCGCCATCGCCGTGAGCGACTTGCCGCAGCCCGATTCGCCCACCAGCCCGAGCGCTTCGCCGCGCGCGAGCGTGAACGACACCTCGCGCACCGCGCGCGCGAGGCCGCGCTGTGTCGGCAGGTCCACGGTCAGGCCGCGCACGTCGATCAGCGGATCGCCGCGGTCGGGCAGGGGGGGAGGGCGCATGTCCACCATGGCCTGCGCTTCAGCGGCGGCGCGCCAGGCGCGGATCGAGCAGATCGCGCAGCCCGTCGCCCAGCAGGTTCAGGCCCAGCACGGCCATGGCGATCGCCACGCCCGGCCACACGGCCAGCAGCGGTGCCTGGAACATCAGCGTCTGCGCCTCGCTCAGCATGCGGCCCCACGACGGTTGCGGCGGCTGCGTGCCCAGGCCCAGGTAGGAGAGGGCGGCCTCGGCCAGGATCGCCAGCGCGAACTGGATGGTCGCCTGCACCGTGAGCACGGCCGCGATGTTCGGCAGCACGTGGTCCCACGTGATGCGCCAGGGGCCCTTGCCGCAGGCGCGGGCCGCCAGCACGTATTCGCGCGCCCACACGGCCTTGGCGGAGGCGCGCGCCACGCGGGCGAAGGTCGGAATGTTGAAGATGCCGATGGCGATGATCGAATTCACCACGCCCGCGCCCCAGACGGCCGTGAGCATGATCGCCGAGAGGATGGCGGGAAACGCGAAGGTGAAGTCCGCGAGCCGCATCACCGCTTCCTCCACCCAGCCGCGGCGCGCCGCCGCCAGCAGCCCGAGCGCCGTGCCCACCGTGAGCCCGATGCCCACGGCGATCACGCCCACGAGGATCGAATTGCGCGCGCCCACCAGCAGCAGCGAGGCCACGTCGCGGCCGAAGGCGTCGGTGCCCAGCCAGTGCGCCGCGCCGGGCGGGCGCAGGGCGGCGTCCATGTCCATGTCGTAGGGCGAGCCGGGCGTCCAGAGGAACGACAGCAGCGCCGCCAGCACCAGCAGCAGCGAGAGCGCCGCGCCCAGCGCGAAGCTCGGGTGGCGCAGGGCCTGGCGCCACGCGCCGGCAGGCGGGCGCCCGGCCACGGCGGCAGATGCGGGATGCGGGGCGGAAGCAGGGGTACGCGCAGGCATCAGAGATCGCTCGCCTTCACGCGCGGATCGATGGCCGCATACAGCAGGTCCACCACGAAATTCACCACGATCACCATCGCGGCCAGCAGCATCACGCAGTTGCGCACCACCACCAGGTCGCGGTTCGCGATCGACTGGAAGATCAGCCGGCCCAGCCCCGGCAGGTAGAACACGTTCTCGACCACGATCGTGCCGGCCAGCAGGTTCGCGAACTGCAGGCCCATCACCGTGACCACGGGAATCATCGCGTTGCGCAGCACGTGCCCCCAGAGCGCCGCCTGCCGCGACAGCCCCTTGGCCCGCGCCGTGCGCACGAAATCCTCGCGCAGCACTTCCAGCACCGCGGAGCGCGTGATGCGCGCGAGAATGGCCGCCTGCACCACCGCCAGCGCGATGGCCGGCAGCAGCAGGGCCTGCAGCGCCTGCAGCGGCCCACCGCCCGAGGCCTCGGTCCAGCCCGGAAAGCCTCCCGCCGAGAACCACTGCAGCTTCACCGAGAACAGCAGGATCAGCAGGATGGCGAACCAGAAATTGGGAATCGCGATGCCGATCTGCGCCAGCGCCATCACCCCCACGTCGCCCCAGCGGCGGTGGTGCGACGCCGCATACACCCCGGCCAGCAGCGCCAGCACCGCCGTGATGGCCATCGCCATGAGGGCCAGCGGCACCGTGAGCGCCAGCCGCTCCAGCACCAGGTCGCGCACCGGCGTGCCGTAGGCATGGCTCTCGCCCATGTCGCCCGAGAGCAGCCCGCCGATCCAGTGCGCGTAGCGCGCCGGCGCGGGCTGGTCCAGCCCCAGTTGCGCGGCCAGCGCGGCCACGGCCTCCGGCGAGGCGTCGGGGCCCATCATCACCTGCGCGGCGTTGCCGGGCAGTATCTCCAGCACCAGGAACACCACCAGCGACGCCGCGGCCAGCGTGGCCGCGAACGTCGCGAGGCGCTTGAAGAGGAACATTCCCATGGGGAGCAAACGGGGAGGTGGGGCGTGGTCGATTGATTCGAAAGCCCTGCGCCGGCACGGCCGCGGGCCTGGAAGGCGCAGCATAGCGGCAAACGCGGGGCGTGCCGGCGTGCAGGCCGGGCCGCATGCAGGCGCACCCGCAGGCCCCTGCCGCGCCATGGGGATGCGCGCCTGGGATAATCGGGCCATGACGTCCGTATCCCGCACTGCCCGGAGGCATCCATGGCCCTGATGATCACCGACGAGTGCATCAACTGCGACGTGTGCGAGCCCGAGTGCCCCAACCACGCCATCTACCTGGGCGAGGCCACCTACGAGATCGCGCCCGACAAGTGCACCGAGTGCGTGGGCCATTTCGACGAGCCCCAGTGCGTGCAGATCTGCCCCGTGGCCTGCATCCCGGTGAATCCGCAGCACGTGGAGAGCCGCGAGACGCTGTGGCAGAAGTACCGGCGCCTCACCGGCGACACCGCCACCGCCGAGGCCGCCACCGGCACGCGCGCGGAGTAGGGCGCCGAATGCGCCGCAGCCTGCCACGGCGGGCGCGGTGCGTGCATCGGAAGCCCGGCCTTCCCCTTACGCCTCCCAGCCGCTGCAGTGGCGGCAGGTGGACGATGGGGACCGGTGCCCCGCCTACCGCTGCGCAGGCGGCGCGGGCGGCAGCCCTTCAGGACGCGGCGGCTTCGGGCGCGGCGGCTTGGTGGTGTGCACGAGCAGCGTGGCTTTTTCCATGTCGCCCGCCAGCATGGCCGGCGCCGCCTTCAGCGAATGCACGATGCTGTCCTCGATCAGCGTGCGGTGGTCGGGGGAGGGCTTTTTGAGCACCCAGTTCGGCACCTCTTCCTTCACGCCCGGATGGCCGATGCCGATGCGCAGGCGCCAGTAATCCGGCGAGCCCAGTTGCGCATGGATGTCGCGCAGGCCGTTGTGCCCCGCATGGCTGCCGCCGCGCTTGAGCTTGGCCTGGCCCGGCACGATGTCCAGCTCGTCGTGCGCCACGAGGATTTCCTGCGGCTGGATCTTGAAGAAGCGCGCCAGCGCAGCCACCGACTTGCCCGACAGGTTCATGAAGGTCTGCGGCTGCAGCAGCCATACGCTCTGCCCGTTCACGTTGGCGCGGGCGACCAGCCCGTGGTAGGCCCGCTCGGGCACGAGGTGCACCTTCAGGTCGCGGGCCAGCCCGTCGATCCACCAGAACCCCGCGTTGTGCCGCGTGGCGTCGTAATCCGGACCGGGATTGCCCAGGCCCACAAACAGTTTGATCATGGTGCGCGCGATTATCGGAGGAGCGCGGCGTGGCACGCTCCAGAAAAGGCAACGGCCCACGCGCCGTGAAGCGGTGGGCCGTAGGGGCCGGATTTCCGCCCGTGGGGCGGTCATCCGGTCAGCGGACGCGAAGGATTACTTCTTGCCCTTCTTGGCGGGAGCGGCGGCCGGAGCAGCAGCGCCTTCGGCCGGAGCCTCGACTTCGGCCACCGGCGTCACCACGGACACCAGCACCGGGTTCTGCTGGCTGCCACGCACCACGGCGGAAACGCCGCGGGGCAGCTTGATGTCCTTCAGGTGCAGCGAGCGGCCCTTTTCCAGCTTGCTCAGGTCCACGTTGATGAACTCGGGCAGGTCGGACGGCATGCAGGACACGTCCAGTTCGGTCGCCACGGGGTTGACCATGCACTTGTCGATCTTCACGGCCGGGGATTCCTCGGCGCCGGAGAAGTGCAGCGGCACCTTCATGTGCAGCTTGGTCTTCTCGTCCACGCGCTGGAAGTCGATGTGCAGCACCAGTTGCTTGAACGGGTGGTATTGCACGTCGCGCAGCAGGACCTTGCTGGTCTGGCCGGCCAGTTCCATGTCCAGCACGCTGGAATGGAAGGCTTCCTTCTTCAGGGCGTGCCAGAGGGCGTTGTGGTCCAGCTCGATGAGCTGGGGCTCGGCGGAACCGCCGTAGACGATGCCGGGCGTCTTGCCCGAATTGCGCAGACGGCGGCTCGCACCCGTACCTTGCTTGGCGCGCTCAAAAGCGACGAAGTTCATGTTTCACTCCTGTGGGGGCCTGCCGCGACCAGCGGGCCCTGCGTTGACGAAGGCCCGCGCCAGGATGGCTGCGGGCCCGTGGGGTTGTTCCCGAACGCGCAAGCCTCCCGAAGGAGGCTTGGCATCTGCTGCTCCCGGCCGGAGGGCCGGGGCAGGGGAGGACGGATCCTCAGTCCGAGAACAGGCTCATCACCGACTCTCCCTTGGCGATGCGCTGGATCGTCTCGGCGATCAGCGGCGCCACGGAGAGCTGGCGAATCTTGGTGCATCCCTTGCCGGTTTCGCTCAAGGGAATGGTGTTGGTGACGACCACCTCGTCGAGCGCGTCGCCCTGCGAGATGCGGTCGATGGCGGGGCCCGAGAAGATCGGGTGCGTGCAGTAGGCGTACACCTTCTTGGCGCCGCGCTCCTTGAGCACCTCGGCGGCCTTCACGAGCGTGCCGGCCGTGTCGATCATGTCGTCCATGATCACGCAGTTGCGGCCTTCGATCTCGCCGATCACGTGCATCACTTCCGAGACGTTGGCCTTCGGGCGGCGCTTGTCGATGATGGCGAGGTCGCAGCCGAGCTGCTTGGCGAGGGCCCGTGCGCGCACCACGCCGCCCACGTCGGGCGACACGACGATCAGGTCTTCGTAGTTCTTCTGGCGCAGGTCGCCGAGCAGCACGGGGGACGCGTAGATGTTGTCCACCGGGATGTCGAAGAAGCCCTGGATCTGGTCGGCGTGCAGGTCCATCGTCAGCACGCGGGCGACGCCGACGGCCTGCAGCATGTTGGCGACGACCTTGGCCGAGATCGGCACGCGCGTGGAGCGCGGACGGCGGTCCTGGCGGGCATAGCCGAAGTAGGGGATCACGGCACTGATGCGCTCGGCGGATGCGCGCTTGAACGCATCGACCATGATCAGCAGTTCCATGAGGTTTTCGTTCGTGGGGGCGCAGGTGGACTGCACCACGAACACGTCGCGGGCGCGGACGTTCTCTTTGATTTCGACGGTGACTTCCCCGTCGGAGAAGCGGGCCACATCGATGGCGCCGAGGCTCGTGCCGAGATGCCGGGCGATGTCAGCGGCCATGCCAGGATTGGCATTGCCGGTGAAAACCATGAAGTCGGGGTGGTTGGCTTGCATGCGAGACCCAGCAGTCTGAAGTAAATGCCCGAAGCGAAAAGCTTTGGCAGGGGAAGAAGGATTCGAACCTTCGCATGCCGGAATCAAAATCCGGTGCCTTAACCAGCTTGGCGACTCCCCTACACAGGTCGACTGCCTGATGGCAGTCCACCTCAATCTTCATCTGCTGCCCACCCTGCGAGTGGGTGGAGCCTCAGATTATCACATACTTTTGCCCTCCATCCGGTGGGCAGATCGAATAATTCGATCGCATGTGTCATTTGCGCAAACACCGCACTTCCCGAGCCGGTCATCCGGGCCTGCAATCCTCGGTTCTCCAGCCATTGGATGGCTTGGGAAACCTCGGGGCAGAGCTGTTCCGCAACCGGCTGCAGAACGTTTTTACCGAATCGGTAGTGTGCTGCAGCAAAGCCTGAGATTGTAGCACGCTGCGAATCGCGTTCCAGAGAAGGAGACGAAAAAATCGATTTCGTATCCAGTCCGGCTGCGGGTTTGACCACCACGAACCGGCTCCGAGGCAGCGCGTGCACGTTCTCGAGCGGCGTGATTGTCTCACCGATTCCTTCGACCCATGCGTTCCTGCCGCGTAAAAAGAAGGGAATGTCGGCCCCGAGCGACAGACCGATGCGTTCCAGCGCCCCGCGACCGAGATGAAGGCCCCAGAGCCGGTTGAGCGCGAGCAGCGTGGTGGCGGCATCCGAGGAGCCGCCGCCCATGCCCGCCTGCGCGGGGATGGATTTCTCCAGCGTGATGTGCGCGCCCTGGCGCGTGCCCGTGGCCTGCTGCAGCGCGCGGGCCGCACGGGTGCAGAGGTCGTCGGCCGGCAGGGCGGCGCCACCATCCACATCCTCGCGGCTGATGCCGCCACCGGCGCGCAATTCGACGTGCAGCGTGTCGCACCAGTCGATCAGCATGAACGCCGACTGCAGCAGGTGGTAGCCGTCGGGCCTGCGCCCGGTGATGTGCAGGAACAGGTTGAGCTTGGCCGGGGCGGGCAGGTCGTGGAGCGCGCGCATGGAGCGGTTCAGCGGTCCAGCACGATGCGCAGCGTGGCCTGGGGCAGGGGGCTCTGGCGCTGGGCGGTCAGCCGGCCGTCGTCCAGCCTGCCGAGGTCCACGGTCCATCCCGGCACCTCCACCGCGTCGCCCTGCAGCCACGCGAAGAGCGCCGCGACCGGCAGGGCGCTGCCCGTCAGCTCCTCCACCAGCGCGTCGAGCGACGGCGAGGTGCGGCGCTCGCCGCCCTTCTGCAGCACGGCACCCGAAGGGGACCATTCCAGCGTGGCCAGCACGTTGCCCAGCGGGTTGAGCAGCGCGAGCTCACCCTGGCGCGCCTCTCCGCTCAATTCGAACCCGGCACTGACCGGTGCCACGTCCGAGTCGTCCACCTGCAGCGCCATGCGGCCGTTCCATTGGCGCACGCCGGTCCGCGCCTGGGATGCAGGCCGGGAGGGGGTGGCACAGCCGGACAGCAGGAAAAGGGCGCCCGCCGCCAGTCCGCCGAGCAGCTTCCGGCGCTGCCCGCCCATCGTTGCGGAGCGCATCACGGGTTGGCCTTCAGCCGCTTCAGCGTTTCCTGCAGCGTGTCGTTGTCCTTGTTCAGGCGCAGGCCGGTGCGCCACACCTCCAGCGCCTTCTCGCGCTCGCCCATGGTCCAGAGCACCTCGCCGAGGTGCGCCGCGATCTCGGGATCGGGCTGGCGCTGGAAGGCCTCGCCCAGCAGGCGGGCGGCCTCGGCGTGGTTGCCCATGCGGAATTCCACCCAGCCCAGGCTGTCGGTGATGAACGGATCCTTGGGCGCGAACTCCAGCGCCTTGGCGATCAGCTGCCGGGCTTCCGGCAGGCGGATGCCGCGCTCGGCGAACGAGTAGCCGAGCGCGTTGTAGGCGTGCTGGTAGTCGGGGCGCTTCTCGATGATCTGGCGCAGCAGCCGCTCCATGCCGTCCAGGTCGCCGGCCTTTTCCGCCAGCATGGCCTGGTCGTAGACGAGGTCGTAGTCTTCGGGCGCGAGCGCCACGGCCTTGCCCTGCACTTCGAAGGCCTGTTTGTACTGCTTGGCGTCGCGCAGCAGCTGCGCCTCGGCCACCAGCTTGAGCTTTTCTTCCTGCGCATTGCGGGCCGGCAGCCTGCGGATGACCGCGACGGCCTCCTGCAGCTTGCCCTGGCGTGCCAGCAGCGAGGCACGGCGCGCCTGCGCCGCGAGCAGTTCGGTGGAGTTGTCGACCTTGGCGAGCCAGGATTCCGCCTGGGCGAGATCGCCGCGCTTCTCGGCGATCTGGGAACGCAGCAGGTAGGCCTGGTTCATCGCCGCCTTGCGCGGATCGGCGGGCGGGTACGACTGCAGCAGGCGCTCGAACTGTTCGAGCGACGCATCGGCTTCCGGCAGCCGGTCCGACTGCAGCGCCAGCGAGGCCTTGAGCAGCCAGGCCTCGGCCATGTCCGGCGCTTCGCGGGTGAGCGTGTCCAGCTGCGCGCCGGCTTCCGCGAAGCGCTGCAGATTGAGCAGCACGCCTGCGTAGGCCATGCGGATCTGGGGCTGCGGTTTGCCCGCCATGTAGCGGACCACGAGCGGCTCGGCCTGGGCCTCGCCCGCTTCGAGCAATTGCAGGGCGAGCAGCGCGGCACTGTCCAGCGAGGCCTCCTGCGCCTGGGCCTGGCGGGCGGCCTCCAGCGCGCCCTTGCGGTCGCCCGCGGCGAGCCGCATGCGGCCGATCGTGGTCCAGGCGACGGGGCCGGCCGAGGGGTTCTGGAGCTGGTCCGCCAGCGCCTTCTCGACGATGCCGGCGGCAGCCGCCTTGTCCGAGGCGCGCCCGTACAGCTGCGGAATGGCCTGCAGCGTGAGCAGCTTGTCCTGCGCCGGCGACTGGGCGAGTTCCTGCTTGAGCAGATCGCCCGTCTCCTGGATGCGGTTCAGGGCGATGAGGATCTGCAGCACGTAGCGGTTGGCCTCGCGCGATTGCGGCTGGGCTTCCTTCCAGGCCCGGGCGGCCGCCAGGGCGTACTCGCCGGAGCGCGACTGCAGCGCGATGTCCGTGGCGCGCCGGTACAGCTGGCCGTCGCCGCTGCGGCGCGCGGCCTCGAGGATCAGCGCGTAGCCGGAGCCTGGATCGCCGCTGCTGGTGCTGATTTCGCCCACCAGGATGTCGTAGAACAGCTCGGCGTCGAGCGCGGCGCGCCTCTCGCTGCTGGGAATGGTTTCCGTCTGCAGCTCGACCTGTTTCGCGCGTGCGGACGCGGGCGGTGGAGCTGCGGGTGCCGCGAGGGAAGGCGCCGCTGCGGCGCACAGTGCGCACAGCAATGCGGCACTCCGGAAACGATGTGATTGCTCCATCGGACCATAATAATCCATGCCCGACCTTGTTCCAGGAGCCCGACGATATGCCTGAGTTGCCCGAAGTGGAAGTCACGCGCCGCGGCGTGGCGGACGCCATGGCGGGGGCGGTGATCGAGTCCGTCGTGCTGGGCAAGGCGCTCCGGTGGCCCCTGGGCCGCGCCCCTGAAACACTGCTGGGCCTGCGCATCGCCGCCGTGCGCCGCCGCGGCAAATACCTCCTCGTGGATCTGGACCGCGGCATGCTGCTGGTCCACCTGGGCATGTCGGGCAGCCTGCGCTTCGATCGCCTGGCGGAGCCACCCGGCATCCACGACCATTTCCTGATGGGCACCAGCCAGGGCACCCTGCGGCTGAAGGACCCGCGACGGTTCGGGGCGGTCGTCTGGGCCGATTCCGAGGCCAGTCCCGAAGCCGTCCGGCTGCTGGGGCGCCTGGGCGTGGAACCGCTGGAAGAGGGTTTCACGGTGGAGGGTTTCACGGCCGCGCTGCGCGCGAGCCGGTTGCCGGTCAAGCAGTTCCTGCTGGGCGGCAAGGCCGTGGTCGGGGTCGGCAATATCTATGCCTCCGAGGCGCTCTTCCTGGCGGGCATCCGGCCGACGGTGCGGGCTTCCTCCATCGGCCCGGTGCGCGCGCGGCGCCTGCACGGGGCCATCCGCACGGTGCTGGCCCGGGCGGTGGAGCGCGGCGGCAGCACGCTGCGCGACTTCGCGGGGGTGGACGGCAATGCGGGGCACTTCCAGCTGGAGGCGCACGTCTATGGCCGGGAGGGCCTGCCATGCCGCACCTGCGGCACCCCGATCCGCGCGATCCGGCAGGGCCAGCGCAGCACCTACTATTGCATCCAGTGCCAAAAGCCCTGATCTACGCAGGCAATGCCGGCCAGGGTGCTGATATATTTTGACCGTGCTGGCGCGGCCGGTGCGCAGCATCCATCTCAGGAGCACCGTGGGACCTTCTTTCAACGAGCAATTCGACCAGCATGGCGCCTGGCGGCGCGCGTTCGCACTGCAATTGAAGCAGCTGGGCGAGTGGATGTCGTCGCACGCCCTGATGGATGCCGCCATCCAGGAGAAGCTGCGCCGCCTGGAAGACCAGGTGCGCAGCGACAAGGTCATGGTGGCGTTCGTCGCGGAATTCTCCCGTGGCAAGTCCGAGCTCATCAACGCGATCTTCTTCGCCGACTACGGCCGCCGCATCATGCCGGCCAGCGCGGGCCGCACCACGATGTGCCCGACCGAGCTGGGCTACGACCCGGCGCAATCCAACAGCCTGCGCCTGCTGCCCATCGACACGCGCCTGCAGCCCCAGGGCCTGGCCGAGTGGCGGCTGCGCCCCGACCATTGGACGGAAGTCCCGCTGAACGTCGGCGATGCGGAGCAACTGGCCCGGGCGATCGAGAAGGTCTCGGAAGTGCGCCGCGTCACGCAGGACGAGGCCCGTGCGCTCGGCTTCTGGCACGATGACCAGCCCCAGGAGAATCCGGTGCCCGACGCGCAGGGGCTGGTGGAGGTGCCCGCCTGGCGCCATGCGCTGATCAACATTCCGCACCCCCTGCTGCGCCAGGGGCTGGTGATCCTCGATACGCCGGGCCTGAACGCGGTCGGCGCAGAGCCCGAGCTCACCATCAACCTGATTCCGCAGGCCCACGCCGTGCTCTTCATCCTCGGCGCGGACACCGGGGTCACGCGCTCCGACCTGGAGATCTGGCGCCAGCACGTCGCGCCCTCGGTCGGCCATGCGGACGCCCGGCTCGTGGTGCTCAACAAGATCGACACGCTCTGGGACACCCTGAACTCACCCACGCAGGTGCAGGAGCAGCTCGATCGCCAGCGGCTCACCTCCGCCGAGATGCTGGGCGTCCCGCCGGAGCAGGTGCTGCTGGTGTCGGCGCAGAAGGGGCTGGTTTCCAAGATCCACTGCGACGACGTGCTGCTGGAGTCCAGCGGACTGCCGGCGCTGGAGGACGTGCTGGCGCAGGGGGTGATGGGCAAGCGGCAGGCCATCCTGCGCTCCGCCGTGACCTCGGGCGTGGCTTCGCTGCGCACGGAAGCGGGCCGCACCATCAATATCCGCCGCCGCGATCTGGACGACCAGATGCTGGAGCTGCGCAGCCTGCGCGGGAAGAACGCGTCGGTGATCGAATCCATGCGCGTGCGCATCGAGCAGGAGCAGCGCGAGTTCGATGCGAGCGCCGCGAAGATCCAGGCCGTGCGCGCCGTGCATCTCAAACTGCTGCGCGACATCTTCCAGGATCTCGGGGCGCGCTCGCTCAAGGCCGAGATGGCCACGCTGGTCGAGGCACTGCAGCAGAAGGGCCTCAAATTCGGCGTGCGCAAGGTGTATGCCGACACGTTCGAGCGCCTGCGGGCCATCGTCGACAAGGCCCAGGCCTCGGCCACCGAGATCCACGCCATGCTGGGCGGCACCTTCCGCCAGTTGAACGCGGATTTCGGCTTCTCCCTGCAGGTGCCACCCACGCCGCAGCTCGATGGCTTCCAGGAGGAGATCCGCCAGATCGAGGCACGCCACGTGCAGTACATCGGCGTCGGCAGCACCCTGCGCCTCGCGCAGCCGGATTTCGTGCAGCGCCTGGTGCGCGCCCTCGGCATGCGGCTGCGGACCGTCTTCGAATCGGCGGCCAACGACCTCGAACTCTGGAGCAAGTCCGCCACGGCCCAGCTCGATGCCCAGCTGCGCGAGCGCAAGCGCAGCTTCGCGCGGCGCATCGAGGCCGTGGACCGGATCCAGCATGCCGCGAGCAGCCTCGTGGAGCGCATCTCCGAGATCGAGCAGGCCGAGCAGGAACTGGCACAGCTCGAAGCGCGCCTGCACGAGTTGACCGGCCAACTGGCCTCCCTGCCTGCGGAAGACGGCGGCCCCCGGCCCCTGGCGGCACCGTCCGCATGACGCGCGCGCTTCCCGACATCGCCACCGACGTGGTGCGCTGGCAGGCCGTGCACGGACGCAACCACCTGCCCTGGCAGCAGACCCGCGACCCCTACCGCGTGTGGCTCTCCGAGATCATGCTGCAGCAGACGCAGGTCGCGACGGTGCTCGAGTACTACACCCGGTTCCTGGAGCGCTTCCCGGACGTGCGTGCACTGGCCGCCGCGCCCGAGGAAGACGTCATGGCCCTGTGGAGCGGCCTCGGCTATTACAGCCGCGCGCGCAACCTGCACCGCTGTGCCCGCGAAGTGGTGGAGCGGCACGGCGGCCACTTCCCGCGCACGGCGGCCGTGCTGGCCGAACTGCCCGGCATCGGCCGGTCGACGGCCGGGGCGATCGCCTCGTTCTGCTTCGCCGAGCGCGTGCCCATCCTCGACGCCAACGTGCGGCGCGTGCTCACGCGCGTGCTGGGCTTCGATGCCGATCTGGCGGTCGCCCGCAACGAACGCGCCCTCTGGGACCAGGCCACCGCGCTGCTGCCGCAGGCCGACCTGCACGACGCCATGCCACGCTACACGCAGGGCCTGATGGACCTGGGCGCCACCCTCTGCACGCCCAAGCGGCCTGCCTGCATCCTGTGCCCGTTGCACGCGCAATGCGCGGCCGCTGCCGCCGGCAATCCCGAAGACTATCCCGTGCGCACCCGCAAGCTGCTGCGCCGCGCCCAGGCCTGGTGGTTCCCGCTGCTGCACGATGGGGCCGGGCGCATCTGGCTGCAACGCCGGCCGTCGGAAGGCGGCATCTGGGCCGGCCTGTACTGCCCGCCCATGTTCGAGAGCGAGGGCGACGTGCATGCATGGATGTCCCGCCGCGGCGTCTCCGGGCCCCCGGAGGCGCTGGGCACCGTGTTCCACGTGCTCACCCACCGCGACCTCCACCTGCATCCGCTGCTGGCGCGCGCTCCGGCCCATGCCGTGTCTGCCGATGGGGAAGAGGCCGCCTCGGGGGGCTGGTTCGCGCCAGCGCAATGGCGCGCACTCGGCCTGCCTGCCCCGATCCGCAAGCTGCTCGAACAGGTGCATCTGCCCAAGGCGGGGCAGGCCGAAGCGATCTCCTGATCCATCGGCTGCACCCGTCGGAAGGCTGCGGAGCAGGCCACGCCGGCAGACGCCGTGGAAGCGGCGCAGCCGCTCAGCGGAGGGCGTCCAGCTCGCGATGCCGCCGCAGGGTGGTCCACCGGTCCGAAAAATCCTCGCACAGCCGTTCGACCAGGTAGACCGAGCGGTGCTGCCCGCCCGTGCAGCCGATGGCCACGGTGACGTAGCTGCGGTGGTTCTGCGCCAGCAGTTCAAGCCAGTGCGACAGGAACCGCGCGATGTGCTCGCGCATGAGCCGCACGTCCTTGATCTGCTCCAGGTACTGCACGACCGCCGCGTCCTTGCCGGTGAGGTCGCGCAGGCCGGGTTCGTAGTGCGGATTGGGCAGCATCCGCACGTCGAAGACGTAGTCCGCATCCACGGGCACCCCGCGCTTGAACGCGAACGACTGGAACACCAGCGTCAACTGCCCGGGCAAGGCCGGCATCAGGCTCTTCACATAGCCCTGCAGTTGCGCGGCGCGGATCGCGCTGGTGTCGATCACGTGGGACTGCTCGCGCAGATCCGCCAGCAGTTCGCGCTCCAGTTCGATGGTTTCCAGGAGTGCGCGGGGCTCGCCCTGCCGGTCGTCCCGCGACAGCGGGTGCCGGCGCCGCGTTTCCGAGAACCGCCGCACGAGCGTGTCCGTGGTGGCGTCCAGGAACAGCGAGTGCACGGTCACACCCTCGGCGCGCAGGCGATTGAGCTGCTGCGGCACCAGGGGCAGGGCGGTCGCGCTGCGCACGTCCATGGCGATGGCCACGCGGTTGCCGTGGTGCTGGTGCTCGAGTGCCACGAAGGCCGCGAGCAGTTCAGGGGGCAGGTTGTCGACGCAGTAGTAGCCCGCGTCCTCCAGCGCATGCAGCGCCACGGACTTGCCGGAGCCCGCCATGCCCGTGATCAGCACGATCTCCAGTGCAGTCGCCGTCATGCGCGCCTCCCCTGGGTCGGCGGCGTGCGGCTGTGGTCCAGCATTTCGCGGGCGTGCGCCAGCGTGGCCGCGGACGCGCGCTCGCCACCGAGCATGCGCGCCATCTCCTGCACGCGGCGATCGCCCTCCACCGGCGCGACCGTGCTCACCGTGCCATTCTGGCGCGAGCGCTTGGACACCACGAGGTGGTGGTCTGCGCAGGCGGCCACCTGGGGCAGGTGGGTGACTGCCAGCACCTGCCGGTCGGCGCCGAGCCGCTGCATGAGCTGGCCCACGGTCTCGGCGACGGAGCCGCCGACGCCCGAATCCACTTCGTCGAAGATCAGCGTGGGCGCTTCGCCCAGGCGGCTGGTGGTGACCGAGATCGCGAGCGAGATCCGCGAGAGTTCACCGCCGGAGGCGACCTTGCCGATCGGCCGCGGCGACACGCCCTGGTGGCCCGCCACCAGGAAGGCGACGTTGTCCAGCCCGTGCGGCCCCGGCTCGCCCTGTGCATCGAGCGCCACGTCGAAGCGGCCGCCCTTCATGCCCAGGCCCTGCATCGCCTCGGTGATGGCACGTGCGAGTTGCGGCGCGGCCTTGGCGCGCTTCTGCGATATTTCGCGCGCGGCCTTCATGTAGGCGGCCTCGCTTTGGCGGGCGCTCTCGGCCAGCGCCTCCACGTCGGAGGCGCCGTCGAGGCGCGCCAGTTCCTCTTCCCAGCCGGCGAGCAGGCCGGGCAGGTCCTGCGGCTGCCGCTTGAAGCGGCGCGCCAGCGACATCCAGAGGCCCATGCGGTTATCCAGCGTTTCCAGCCGGTCCGGATCGACGTCGGTGTGGCGCAGGTAGGACTGCAGCGAATGCGCCACGTCCGAGGCCTGTGCCAGGCACGAGGCCAGCACGTCCAGCATCGACTGGAACTGCGGGTCCAGCGAGGCCTTGGCCTCGAGCAGGCCGCGTGCGCGCACCAGCTGGCCGTGGGCCCCGGCCTCATCGTCTTCCAGCGTCGAGAGCGCCGCCTGGGCGGTGTCGATCAGCGCCTGCGCGTGCGAGAGGCGCGTGTGCTGCGCGTTCAGTTCGTCCCACTCGCCCTCGGCGGGGCCGAGCTTCTGCATCTCGGCGATCTGCCACTGCAGCCGGTCGCGCTCCTGCTGGATGCTGTCCTGCCCCGCGCGGGCGGCTTCCAGGGCCTTGCGGTCGTCGCGCCAGCGGGTCCAGAGCGGCAGCAGGCCGTCGGCGCGAATGCCGCCGTAGGCGTCCAGCAGGCCGCGCACCGCGTCCACGCGCGTGAGGCTCTGCCACGCGTGCTGGCCGTGGATGTCGATGAGGTGCGAGCCCAGCGTGCGCATCTGCGTCGCCGTGGCCGGCACGCCGTTGATCCAGGCGCGGCTCTTGCCCTGCGCGTCGATGGTGCGCCGCAGCAGCAGGCCGTCTTCCTGCGGAATGCCGGCCTCCTCCAGCCACGCGACGATGGCCGGCGTGCCGTCGAACTCCGCGGCCAGGTCGGCGGCGGCCGTGCCCTCCCGCACCACGCCGGGATCGGCGCGCGCGCCCAGCAGCAGCTGCAGCGCATCGATCAGGATGGACTTGCCGGCACCGGTCTCGCCGGTCAGCGCGCTGAACCCCGTGTGGAGATCCAGCTCCAGGGATTCGACGATCACGAAATCACGCAGCGCAATCCGCTTCAACGCCATGCTCAGTAGCCTCCATCGTTCCAGCGCAGCTTCTTGCGCAGCGTGGCGAAGTAATTCCACCCGCGCGGGTGCAGGAAGCGCGCGCGGTAATCCGACCGCTGCACCAGGATGCGGTCCCCGTGCTGCAGCGACGCGAGGGACTGCATGTCGAAATTCGCGCTCACATCGCGGCCGCTCACGACCTCCACCGTCACCTCCATGCTGTCCGACAGCACGATCGGGCGGTTCGACAACGTGTGCGGGGCGATGGGCGCCAGCACCCAGCCGGGGATGGTGGGGTGCAGCATCGGCCCGCCGGCCGACAGCGCGTAGGCCGTGGAACCCGTGGGCGAGGCGATGATGAGGCCGTCGGCGCGCTGGTTGGAAACGAAGTGCCCACCCACCTCCACGCGCAGCTCCACCATGCCCGACGTGGAACCGCGGTTGACCACCACGTCGTTCATCGCCAGCGCCTCGAACACGCACTGGCCCTGGCGCATCACCCGCGCGCGCATGAGGGGGCGCAGGTCTTCCTCGTATTCGCCACGCAGCATGGGCTTGAGCACCGCGGGGTATTCATCGAGCGGAATGTCGGTGATGAAGCCGAGCCGGCCCTGGTTGATGCCGATCAGCGGCGTGCGGTAGGGGGCGAGCTGGCGGCCGATACCCAGCATCGTGCCGTCGCCGCCCACCACCAGGCAGAGGTCGCAGTCGACGCCGATGCGCTCCACCGACAGAGCGGGGTATTCGGTGAATCCGGTGTTTTCGGCCGTGTCCGCCTCGAGAACGACCTCGCAGCCCTCGTTGGCCAGAAAGCGGGCGATCCCGTCCAGCGCATCGCGCGAACTGTCGGACATGCCGGCGGAAGTGGGCGCCTGGTACTTGCCGACGAGCGCCACGCGTTGGAACCTGAGCTTCATCACGGAAATTAGATCATTAAAATGATTCAATGCTCGACGACCGTGCCAAGTTGTTGCTCAAAGCGCTGATCGAGCGCTACATCGCCGACGGCCAGCCGGTGGGCTCGCGCACGCTGTCGAAGGCGTCGGGCCTGGACCTGTCGCCCGCCACCATCCGCAACGTCATGGCGGATCTGGAGGACATCGGGCTGATCGTCAGCCCCCACACCTCCGCCGGGCGCATTCCCACGGCCAAAGGGTACCGCCTGTTCGTTGACACCATGTTGACGGTGCAGCGCGAAGAACTGCGGTCGCCCGAACTGGCGCCGGACCAGCCCCAGAAGGTCATCGCCAACGCGGCGCAGCTGCTGTCCAGCCTGTCGCAGTTCGTGGGCGTGGTGATGGCGCCGCGCCGCCAGTCCGTCTTCCGGCACATCGAGTTCCTGCGCCTCTCGGAGCGCCGCCTGCTGGTCATCATCGTCTCGCCGGACGGCGATGTGCAGAACCGCGTGATCTTCACCGAGGTCGACCATTCCCAGTCCCAACTGGCCGAGGCCGCCAATTTCCTCAACAGCCATTACTCCGGCATGGGCATGGAGGAGGTGCGCGAGCGGCTCAAGACCGAGGTGGACCAATTGCGCGGCGAGATCGCCTCGCTCATGCAGGCCGCGGTGAACATCGGCTCCGAGGCCATGGCCGCATCGCAAGAGGAGGTGGTCATCTCCGGCGAGCGCAACCTGCTGGCCCTGAGCGACTTCTCCAACGACATGGGCAACCTGCGCAAGGCGTTCGAGCTCTTCGAGCAGAAGACGCAGATCCTGCGCCTGCTGGACGTCTCCAACCGCGCCGAGGGCGTGCGCATCTTCATCGGCGGCGAGAGCCAGGTCGTTCCTTTCGAGGAACTCTCGGTGGTCAGCGCTCCCTACGAGGTGGATGGGCAGGTCGTGGGCACCCTGGGCGTCATCGGCCCCACGCGCATGCCCTACGACCGCATGATCCAGATCGTGGACATCACCTCCAAGCTGGTGACCAATGCGCTGAGCCACCGGCGTTGAGCGGCCGGTGGCCGCGAGCCATGGCCGGGGCGCTGGGGTTTGCCGCCGTCCAGCAGCCTATGCGACAATCGAAGGCTGTGGGCCGTTAGCTCAGTTGGTTAGAGCAGAGGACT
>DHAE01000021.1:0-65393 GCA_002397315.1 Comamonadaceae bacterium UBA4962 | reverse complement strand
AGTTGGTTAGAGCAGAGGACTTGAAGGGGGGCTCCTGCCTCCAGGCGCAGGCCTGGGAATGGAGCGGCACCCGATGGGTTGCTCAAGGTAAGTTCACTCTGCCTTGAAGTAGAACTTCTCAAATTCGGTGAACGCTAAGGCGCGCGCGGCGCGCTATGCCAACGCCGAGCGAAGCCCTCCGGAAGGAGGGAACGTGTAGAGACTCGACGGGAAGGCCGAAAGGCAAGACAGAGTCCAGACCACGAACCGGAAACGGGCGGCGAAAGCCGAAGTGGCACGCATAATCCTTTGGTCGCTGGTTCGAGCCCAGCACGGCCTACCACTTACATGACAAACCCACCGGAGCGACACGCGCGCCATCCGGTGGCCGGCTCCGGGCACATGCGCCCCGGGAGCCCGGCGCCTCGAGACTTCGGGGTTCTCCCGCAAGAGTTGCATACACCAGACAGCGCCGTTGCCGTGCCCGGCAGCCGCCGCTGGCGTTGCCGCGTTTCGCTTTTTGCGACGTCACTTCGCGTCCCGGAAAAATACCCATGGGTTCCTCGGTAGGGTGCCGTTGATCTCGCTACTGTCGAGATCGATCCACCAACCACCAAGGTCCCACATGAAAAAACTGACATCGTTTCTGTTCGCGCTGTCGATCGCCTTCGCTGGCGCGGCCGATGCTGCGCCGATCGCTGCCGGCAAGCAGCGTTTCCTGGGTTCCGCCTACAGCGCGACGCAGTCGAAGGATTTCGCCAACTACTGGAACAAGGTGACGCCCGAGAACGCCGGGAAATGGGGCAGCGTGGAAGCGTCCCGCGGTCGCATGGATTGGAGAGAGCTCGACGAGGCCTACCAGTTCGCCAAAAAGCACCGCATGCCTTTCCAGTTCCACGTGATGATCTGGGGCAGCCAGCAACCCACCTGGGTGCGGTCGTTGCCGCCGGCAGAGCAGCGTGCCGCGATCGAGCGCTGGTTCGCCGCCGTGGCGCAGCGCTACCCCGACATCGATTTCGTGGAAGTGGCCAACGAGATCCTGCCGGGCCACAACCAGCCCGACAACCGGTACCCCGACAGCGGCAACTACATGCAGGCGCTGGGGGGCGCAGGCGCCACCGGCTGGGACTGGGTGCTGAATTCGTTCCGGCTGGCGCGGCACCACTTCCCGCGTGCCAAGCTGATGATCAACGACTTCGGCATCACCGCCAACAACGACGCCACCCGCCAGTACCGCCACATCATCCAGCTGCTGCAGCGCGAGCGCCTGATCGATGCGATCGGCCTGCAGGAACACGCGTTCGAGACCGCCTACGTGCCGCTGGAAACGCACCGTGCCAACCTCAATTCCCTGGCATCCACGGGCTTGCCGATCTACGTCACCGAGTTCGACCTGGACGGGCACGACGACAACCAGCAACTGGCGAGCTACCAGCGCATCTTCCCGCTGTTCTGGGAGCATCCGAGCGTGCGTGGCGTCACCCTGTGGGGCTTCCGCCGGGGCTTGTGGCGCGACAACGAAGGCGCTTATCTGATCCGGGCCGACGGTTCGGAACGCCCGGCGCTGCGGTGGCTGCGCGGCTACGTTTCGAGCAAGCCATGACGTGATGCATCCGGGAGAGGCGCTCGCAGGGGCGTGCGGGCAGGCGCGTGCGCCGGCTCCCGGAATATCGCGTATCGGCTGCCGGGGTGCTGCCTCTGCCGCAGCGCCCCGTCAGATCTTCCGCCCGTTCCAGATCCAGATCACCTTGCCCAGGATCTCGACGGCGTGCTGGCCGTCCAGCACGTCGACCGTCTTCACGGTGGGGTTGTCGCTGCTGATCTCATAGGCGCCGTCCAGGCGCTGGCGCACGCGCTTGATGAACAGGCGGTTCTGTGCGCCAAGCACGTAGACCCCGTCCACTTCGAGCGTGCGCACGCCCGCGTCGACCAGCAGCACGTCGCCGTCCAGGAACGTCGGCTCCATGGAATCGCCGTAGGCGTGGATGAAGCGCAGGTTGTCCGGCGTGCTCAGGCCCCGCAGCGTCCGGCCGATCCAGGCCGGGGACAGGGTGAGGTTGCCCACCAGCACGTCTTCCGGCGCCATGTCGCTGCCGCCGCCCATCGATGCCGCGTTCGCCAGGCGCGGCACGGACACGGCGCCGCTGGCCGAAGCCGGCATGCGGCGGGTGCCTTTGGCGCGCCCCGTGGCCTGCCCGTCGCCCGTCAGCACCCAGGCCGCCGAGCAGCCGATGAGTTCCTCCGCCTTGAGGGCTCCCGCCTTGGAGACGCCCCTCATCTCCCAGTTCTTGATGTTCTGCGGAGACTCGCCCAGCAACCGCGCAACGGCGGACTGGCCGGACACGTCCTTCATCTGGGACGCGGCTTGGTAGAGGCGGAGGGCGCTGTCGTGCATGGCCGCATTGTGCCCCAGTTAAACAAATTGTTGTAAACAAAAGCGGGCACTTTTTGTAAACATGGTGTTTAATGGACCCCTGCACACTTTCTGCCGCGAGGATCACCATGGACCCCGACGACTTCCGCACGTTCGAAGAAGCCTACAGCGTTGCCGCCAACGCGTCGGGACTGCACCTGGGCGTGCGCGAAGGTGCTGCCTATACGGATGCGGACGTGCTCATCGCCGCGGGCTGGAGCCGGGATCGCGTGGGTGGTGCGTTGCTGCGGCTGCGGTCGGAGTGCGATGCGGTCGGCCTGCGGAATCCGCAGGCGCGGAAGCTCCCGCACCTGAGAACGCTGCCGGACGTCCGCGGTCATCTGATCGCACAGGCACACAGGTGGCGCATGGACCCTGCCGAAGCCATCGCCGCGGCCGTGCTCTCGTGGTGGCTGCTGCCCGTGTGCGCTGCATGCCAGGGGCGCAGATTCGAGCGTGTCGCAGGCACGGCGCGGCTCTCGGCCAGAGGGTGCAAGTCCTGCGGTGCCACCGGCCTGTCGCGCGTGCCGCACGGCGAGCCGGGGCGCCGCATCGCCAGCTACATCGATGACTGCGTGCAGCGCGCGCAGCAGTCCATTGCAATCCGCCTGCGGGTCCGGTGAGCCCGCACGCATCGACGAAAGATAAGCCCGTCGGAATCCCACCAGTCGACCGCAGAGGGTGCTGACTCTCTCGCACGACGCCTCTCCGTCGAAACGCCCGCAGACACGGCCTTGCCTCCAACCAAGACGACTGCGGCAGCCCTTCGATGAAGACGTGCGTCCCGCATTTTTCGAAGCCCGCGAGGAAGCCCCGCGGGCTTTGTTCGTTGGAGCAGAACCACGCATGCCCCAGAGAAAGAAAGGAGACACTGCCATGAAAACCAAGACCACGGAAACCCGCACCCCAGACGCAAGGGGGCGCCTGAAATTCGATCCCACGATCAACCCCGGCACCATCGTGCAGGTGCTGGTGGTGATCGGTTCGTCGATTCTGGCCTACGGGTCGTATCGCGAGGACCGCGTCCGCCAGGACGGCCGCATCGGGCAGGCGGAGGTGCTGGTCGAGAGAGACCGCCAATCCATGCGCGAGACGCTGCAGGAGATCAAGAACCGGATGGACGCGCTGGAGCGTCGCCACCAGGGTGGCAGAGAGGCTCAGGGCGCCTCGCCATCGTGCGTGGCAACGGAAGGCCGGAGGACGTAGCGCGTTCCGGAGGGGGTGGGGAGGGCTGCAAGGGCGTCGACGGAACGTGGCCGCGAAAAAACCAGCGAAGTCTTCCGCGGGTGAGAATTTCTGTACTACAATAGCGTTCTGCTTCTGATGCGACGGACTGGCTCTCCAGAAAGTTAAGTCAGAAGTTTTTGAAGAGTAGCAAAAAAACATGCTATAATTCAAAGCTTAGCGGCTGTAGCTCAGCTGGATAGAGTACTTGGCTACGAACCAAGGGGTCGTGGGTTCGATTCCTGCCAGCCGCACCAAATGGTAAGCCTCGTGATGTCAAAGTCACGAGGCTTTTTCCATTTTCTGCCAGCCGCCGCTGGTGGTCGCCATCACACCTGGAGCCGACCGATCCCATGAACAAGGCCTTCACCAAGGAAACGGACAACGCCCCGGACGACGATGCGGAGTTCCCTTCCGCGCCGCCGCTGCCGGCCGGCAGCAAGAACTACATGACGCCGGCAGGCTATGCCCGTCTGCGGTCCGAGCTGCTCGACCTGATGGACAACGAGCGGCCGAAGGTGGTGGAAGTGGTGCACTGGGCGGCGAGCAACGGCGACCGGTCGGAGAACGGCGACTACCTCTACGGCAAGAAGCGGCTGCGCGAGATCGACCGGCGCATCCGGTTCCTGACCAAGCGGCTGGATCTCGCCGAGGTGGTGGACCCGTCGCTGCACCACGGCAGCGACCAGGTGTTCTTCGGCGCCACCGTGACCTACGTGGATGACCTGGACGTGGAGCGCACGGTCACCATCCTGGGCATCGACGAGGTGGACACCAGCCAGTCGCAGGTGAGCTGGGTGTCGCCCGTGGCGCGGGCGCTGCTCAAGGCGCGCGAGGGCGACGAGGTCCGGCTGGGCACGCCCGGCGGGCTGCGCACGCTGGAGATCCTGCGGGTCGAGTACCCCGCCGTGGCGCCGACCTGACGCCTTTGTGTTCTCGTCTTCATGTGCCCATTGGGGGCACGAAGACGGGTGCAAAGACGAGCGCGCAACCGGGGGCGGGCGGGCTGCCGCCCGTCGCCCTACAGGGACGGCAGGATGCGGAAGGCGCGCAGCACGGCCGTGGTGCGGCGCAGGTTGCGCAGCGCCGCCTCGATGTGCGGCTGGTCGCGCACGGCCACGACCAGCCGGAGGTCGGTGGTGTCCATGGCCTTTTCCTCGTCCATGTCGACGTGGACGATGTCGGCTTCGGAACTGGCCAGTTCCGCGGCGATGCGCGCGAGCACGCCCTTGCCGTTCGTGACCGTGACGACGATGCCCGTCTCGAACATGCGGGTGGGCTCGTCCGCCCAGTCGACGGTGATGAAGCGTTCGCTGTCCTTGTGCTGGAGCTTCTTGGCCACGCCGCATTGCGCGTTGTGGACCACGAGGCCCTCGCCGCGGCCGAGGTAGCCGACGATCGGATCGCCCGGCACCGGCCGGCAGCAGCTGGCGTACTGCACCGAGGCGTTCTCGCTGCCATCGAGCGTGACGCCGCCCTGCGAGACGTTCTCGTGCGAGGTGTAGCGCTCGCGGGTCAGCAGCAGGGCATCCGGGCGGTGGCCGTGTTCGGCCATCAGCACCATGAGCCGCTTGGCCACGATGCCGGCGATGCGCTTGCCCAGGCCGATGTCGGTCATGAGCTCGGTGCGCGTGCGGTTGCCGGTGAAGCGCAGCAGCTTGTCCCAGAGGGCGTGGTTCTCTTCTTCCGAGGGCAGGCGCTCCAGCCCTTCGGCGCGCAGGGCCTGGGTGAGCAGTTTCTCGCCGAGGCCCGCGGATTCGGTGTGGGCGAGCGTCTTGAGGTAGTGGCGGATCTTCGAGCGAGCGCGCCCCGTGCGCACGAAGCCCAGCCACGCGGGGTTGGGGGTGGAGACGGGCGCGGTGATGATCTCCACCACGTCGCCGTTCTTCAGCTCGGTGCGCAGCGGAACCTGCTCGTTGTTGATCTTCGCGGCCGTGGCCCGGTCACCCACGTTGCTGTGGATGGCGTAGGCGAAGTCGACCACCGTGGCGCCGCGGGGCAGGGCCATGATCTGGCTCTTGGGCGTGAACACGTAGACCGCATCCGGGAACAGGTCCACCTTCACGTGGTCCCAGAATTCGGCGGCGTCGCGCGTCTCGTTCTGGATGTCGAGCAGCGACTGCAGCCACTTGGTCCCCAGGCGTTCGGCCGTGCTCCCCTCGGCGTTCTGCGCCTTGTAGAGCCAGTGCGCCGCGACGCCGGCCTCTGCCACCACGTGCATTTCCTCGGTGCGCATCTGGAACTCGATGTTGACGCCGGAGGGGCCCACGAGCGTGGTGTGCAGCGATTGGTAGCCGTTGAGCTTGGCGATGGCGATGTGGTCCTTGAACCGGCCCGGCACGGGCTTGTAGAGCTGGTGGAGCACGCCGAGCGCCGTGTAGCAGTCGGTCACCGACGACACGATCACCCGGAAGCCGTAGATGTCCGTCACCTGGGCGAAGCTCAGGTGCTTGGTGTCCATCTTCTGGTAGATGGCGTAGAGCGTCTTCTCGCGGCCAGCGAGCCGGGCCTGCATGCCGATGCGGGCGAAGGCGGAATCGACCTCGGTCTGCACCTTCTGGATGAGGTCGCGCCGGCGGTTGCGCGCCTTGTTCACCGCCTTGGAGAGGGTGGCATAGCGCCAGGGATGCAGGTGGCGGAAGGACAGGTCCTGCAGTTCGCGGTAGGTCTGGTTCAGGCCCAGGCGGTGCGCGATGGGGGCGTAGATTTCCAGCGTCTCGGAGGCGATGCGGCCCCACTTGGTGCGCGGCATGTCCGAGAGCGTGCGCATGTTGTGCGTACGGTCCGCGAGCTTGATCAGGATGACGCGCACGTCGCGCGCCATGGCCAGCAGCATCTTGCGGAAGGACTCGGCCTGGTTCTCTTCGCGGGTGTTGAACTGCAGCTTGTCGAGCTTGGTGAGGCCGTCCACGAGTTCGGCCACCTGCGGGCCGAAGCGCTCGACGAGGTCGGCCTTGGTGACGCCGCAGTCCTCCATCGCGTCGTGCAGCAGCGCCGCCATCAGCGCCTGGGCATCGAGCTTCCAGGTGGCGCACTGGGCGGCCACCGCGATGGGGTGGGTGATGTAGGGCTCGCCGCTGCTGCGCAGCTGACCGAGGTGGGCCTTGTCGGCGAATTTGTAGGCCTGCCGCACCTGCTCGATGCTGGCCGCGTCGAGGTAGTCGAGGTTTTCGGTGAGCGAGGCGAAACTGGCGGCGGCCGCGTTGGCGGCGGCCGCGGACGCGCCCGCCGCCGGGGCGCTGCCGGGGCGCGGCTCCGGGGCGGAGGGTTTGGTCAGGACCTCATTCATACCCTGAAATGTAGCGTGCCCGTGCCGAGCCGGCCGAAGGCAAAAAAAAGCACCGCCTGGCGGTGCTGTTGATTGCCGCACGCGAAAGGCGCGCAGTGTGGGGGGACGGCAGGATCAGCCGGGCACCTTCTTGAGCATTTCCAGGCCGATCTTGCCTTCGGCGATTTCGCGCAGGGCCGTCACGGCGGGCTTGTTGCGGCTCTCGATCTTCGGGGCGTGGCCCTGGCTGAGCATGCGCGCGCGGTACGTGGCCGCCAGGACGAGCTGGAAACGGTTCGGGATCTGCTCGAGGCAGTCTTCAACGGTGATGCGTGCCATGCGGATTCTCCTGGCGGTCTAGAGGATATTGAGGGATTCGAAGGTATCGGCCCGGGCGCGGCGCTGGGCCGCATACTTGAGCCGCTGGGCGTGAACGACGGTTTTCATGTCGAAAAGCGCCCGTTCGAATAATTCGTTGATTATAACGAAGTCGAATTTCTCGGCCTGTGCCATCTCGATGGCCGCGTTCTTGAGCCGCAGCTCGATCACGTCGGGAGCGTCCTCGCCGCGGCGCTCCAGGCGCGAGCGCAACTCTTCCCAGCTCGGCGGCAGGATGAAGATGAGCACCGCATTGGAGAAGGCCTCCTTCACCTGCATGGCACCCTGGAAGTCGATCTCCAGGATCACGTCCGCGCCTTGGCCGATGCGCTCCTCGATGCTCTTGCGGGAGGTGCCGTAGCGGCGCCCGTGCACGTGCGCCCACTCGATGAAGCCGTTGCCGGCGACCATCGCGTCGAACTCCTGCTCGGAGGTGAAGAAGTACTCGCGGCCGTGCCGCTCCTGGCCGCGCGGCGGGCGCGTGGTGTGGGAGACGGAGGGCTGCACGTGGGAGTCGAGCTCCAGCAGGGCCTTGACCAGGCTCGACTTGCCTGCGCCGCTCGGCGCCGCCACTACGAAAAGATTTCCGGGATAGTCCATACGGGATGTGCGCGGGCTGCTATCAAATCAGGAGGATTATCGCTCACTCGACGTTCTGCACCTGCTCGCGCATCTGCTCGATGAGCACCTTCATGTCGACGCTGATGCGCGTCAGCTCCATGGCGGCGGACTTCGAGCCGAGCGTGTTGGCCTCGCGGTGCAGTTCCTGGATGAGGAAATCCAGCCGCTTGCCGATCTCCCCGCCCTTCTTGAGCAGGCGCTCGATTTCGTCGAGGTGGGAGGCGAGCCGCGTGATCTCTTCCGCGACGTCGATGCGGATGGCGAAGGCGGTGGCCTCGGTCAGGGCGCGGTCCTGGGCCGCCTCGGGCACGGCGCTGCCTTCGGTGAGGGCCATGGCCTCCTTCCAGCGTTCGAGGAAGCGCTGGCGCTGCTGGTCCACCAGTTGTGGCACGAGCGGGCCGGCCTGCCCCGCCAGGGCACGCAGTTGGCGCACGCGGTCCTGCAGCATGGCCGACAGGCGCTTGCCCTCGCGTTCGCGGGCGGCGACGAGATCCTCGAGCGCCTGGCCTGCCAGCGACTGCACGTCCTCGGCGCTCCAGGCGGCGGACGCCGCGCCGGAAGCCGCGCAAAAGCGCAGCGCGTCGGCCACGGAGAGCGGCGCGGCCGACGGCAGCCAGGCCCGCACGGCATCCTGGGCCGAGTTGAGCTGCTGCAGCACGCGCGGAGAGGGGGCGGCGAGTTGCCCGGGGGCATCGGATTCGAAGGAGGCGCGCACTTCCACCTTGCCCCGCTTGAGGTGCTGGCCGACCAGGGCGCGCAGGGCCGGTTCCTGCGCGCGCAGCTCGTCGGGCAGGCGGAAGGTGAGGTCCAGGAAGCGGCTGTTGACGGAGCGGATTTCGATCCCCAGTCGGGCCGGTCGGGCACCGCCGTCTGCCTCGGCGGCGTTGGCGTCGAGCTGGGCGCTCGCGTAGCCGGTCATGCTGTAAACTGCCATCGGACTATTTCGGTGATTGCTTGCGATCCGGCGATTATCCGGGTTCCTTTTCCCGATCGGGACACGTCCCGGTTTTCTTCGCAAACATGTCAAAAATCAAGCCGGCCCCTTTGCCGCCCGACACGATGATCGGCGGCTACCGCGTGGTTCGCCGGCTCTCTTCCGGCGGCTTCGGCGTGGTGTACCTCGCCGTCGATCCCGAAGGGCAGCAGGTGGCCATCAAGGAGTACCTGCCGTCCTCCCTGGCGACCCGCGCTGCCGGAGAACTGCTGCCGAAGGTTCCACCCGAGAAGCTGTCGCTCTACCGTCTCGGCCTCAAGAGCTTCTTCGAGGAAGGCCGGGCGCTCGCCCAGATCTCGCATGCCTCGGTGGTGAGCGTTCTCAACTTCTTCCGCGAGAACGAAACCGTCTACATGGTGATGAACTACCTGGAGGGCGCGACCCTGCAGGACTTCATCATCACCGCGCGTGACCTCAAGACCCAGAAGGTGTTCCGCGAGTCCACCATCCGCTCGCTGTTCGACGAAGTGCTGCGCGGCCTGCGCATCGTGCACCAGCACAAGATGCTGCACCTGGACATCAAGCCGGCCAACATCTTCATCACCGACGACAACAAGGCGGTGATGATAGATTTCGGGGCGGCGCGCGAAGTGCTGTCGAAGGAAGGCAACTTCATCCGGCCGATGTACACGCCCGGCTTCGCCGCCCCGGAGATGTACCGCCGCGATTCCTCGATGGGGCCGTGGACGGACATCTACGCGATCGGCGCCTGCATCTACGCCTGCATGCAGGGCTACCCGCCGAACGAGGCGCCGCAGCGTGCCGAAAAAGACCGCCTGTCGCTCGCGCTGAGCAAGCTGCGCGGGGTGTATTCCGACAACCTCATCGAGGTGGTGGAATGGTGCATGGCGCTCGATCCGCTGTCGCGCCCGCAGTCGGTTTTCGCGCTGCAGAAAGAGCTGAGCCGCGAGGGAGAACGGCAGTACACCAAGCTGTCGGTCGGCGAGAAGATGCGGCTGCAGCTCGACACGCTGGTGTCGGACACCAAAAAGAACGTACAGAAGGTGGGCGAGGCCACACGCCTCGGCGGAGGGGCTAGACAGAAATGAAATTCTCGGTCTTCCAGGTGAGCCGCCGCGGCGGCCGCGAGGTCAACGAGGACCGGATGGGCTACTGCTACACGCGCGAGTCCTGTCTGTTCGTGCTGGCGGACGGCATGGGCGGCCATCCGGAGGGTGAAGTGGCCGCGCAGATTGCGGTGCAGACGGTGTCGGCGGCGTTCCAGCGCCAGGCCAAGCCACTGCTTCCTTCGGTGGACGCGTTCCTGGCGGAAGCGCTGCTCGCGGCGCACCACCAGATACTGCGCTATGCCAGCGACAAGGGCATGCTGGACACACCCCGTACCACGCTCGTGGCGGCGGTGGTGCAGTCCGGCAGCGCCAGCTGGGTGCATTGCGGGGATTCGCGGCTCTACATGGTGCGCGCGGGCGAACTGCTGACGCGCACGCGCGACCACTCGTACATGGAGCTGCGCAGCGTCACGCTGCCCAGCCTGGACCGCGTGAACCGCAACGTGCTCTTCACCTGCCTGGGCTCGCCGACGAAGCCGATCTACGACATCACGGGCCCCGTCGCGCTGGAGCAGGGCGATCGCCTGATGCTGTGCTCCGACGGCCTCTGGGGCGCGCTGGACGACGCCGCCATCGCGCGGCCGCTCGGGCGGCTGCCGGTGTCGCAGGCGGTGCCGGAACTCGTCGAGGACGCCCTGCGCAAGGCCGGCGACAGCAGCGACAACGTCACGGTGGTGGCCATGGAGTGGGAGACCCCGGACACCTTCGAGTCCACCCAGGGCATTTCCACGCACCACATCGGCGACGACGGCTTCGCGTCCACGATCCAGGCGGGCGCTTTCGGCGCCGGGCTCGGCGACAGCGACGACCCGGACGACCTCGACGACGAGGCGATCGAGCGGTCCATCGCCGAGATCAACGAAGCCATCCGCCGCTCTGCCGCGCGCAAGGGCTGACGCGGCCCGCGGGGGCGATCCGTGCCCCCCGGCTGCGCCCGGGGGCCGTCCCCCATCCATTCACCCATCCCCGCACACCATGACTTCCTCCCACGTTCCCGTCCCCTTCGAACGCAGCGCCGGCCGCGCCGCCGACGCGCTGCGCCCCGTGCGCATCACCCGCCGCTACACCATGCATGCGGAAGGCTCGGTGCTGGTCGAGTTCGGCCACACCCAGGTGCTCTGCACGGCCTCGGTGGAAGAGCGCGTTCCGCCGCACAAGCGCGGCAGCGGCGAGGGCTGGGTGACGGCGGAGTACGGCATGCTCCCCCGGGCGACGCACACCCGCAGCGACCGCGAGGCCGCGCGCGGCAAGCAGAGCGGCCGCACGCAGGAGATCCAGCGGCTGATCGGCCGCAGCCTGCGGGCGGTGTTTGACCTGAAGGCGCTCGGCGAGCGCACCATCCAGCTCGATTGCGACGTGCTGCAGGCCGACGGCGGCACGCGCACCGCGGCCATCACCGGTGCCTGGGTGGCGGCGCACGACGCCGTCTCGGCGCTGCTGGCCGCCGGTAAAATACCGGTCTCGCCCATCACCGCGCCGCTCGCGGCCGTGTCGGTGGGCATCGTGCAGGGCACGCCGCTGCTCGACCTCGAATACGTCGAGGACGTGCAGTGCGATACCGACATGAACGTGGTCATGATGGATGGCGGCCGCTTCGTGGAGGTGCAGGGCACGGCCGAGGGCGTGCCCTTCACGCGTCGCGAGATGGACCGCCTGCTCGAACTGGCGGGGCTGGGCGTCGAGGCGCTGATCGCGGTGCAGCAGCAGGCGCTATCCGGTTCCGTTCAGGACGGCCGGGCCCGGTAAGCCCCTCGGGATGCGCGCGGCCTCCACGAGATTCACGATTCGCCACGACCACCCCCGAAGACACCGCAAAGGCATTTTCCCCATGAGACTCGTCCTGGCTTCCAACAACCGCGGCAAGCTCGCCGAGCTGCAGAGCATGTTCGCCCCCCTCGGCGTGGAACTCGTGCGGCAGGCGGACCTGGGCGTGGGCGAGGCCGAGGAGCCGTTCCACACGTTCGTGGAGAACGCGCTGGCCAAGGCGCGCTTCGCGTCGGGCCATACCGGGCTGCCCGCACTGGCCGACGACGCCGGGCTCTGCGTGGATGCCTTCGGCGGGCAGCCGGGCGTGCAGACCGCGTACTACGCCACGCAATTCGGCTACGAGAAGGGCGACGCCAACAACGTGCGCGCGCTGCTGGAGCAGATGCGCGGCATGGCCTCGCGGCGCGCGGCCATGGTGAGCACGCTGGTGGCCGTGCGCAGCCCGGAAGACCCGGAGCCGCTCATCGCCGTGGGCCGGGTGGTGGGCGAGATCGCTCCCGAGCCGCGCGGAGACGGGGGCTTCGGTTTCGATCCCGTGATGTTCATCCCCGAGTTCGGCAAGACCTTCGCCGAGTTGCCGGTGGACGTGAAAAACGCGCACAGCCACCGTGGGCGCTCCGCACAGCAGATGCTGTCGCTGATGCGCGAGCGCTGGTTCTGACGGGGCCCATTCCGTGTCCATTCCCATTCTTCCCGCCGACGGCACGCCGGACGACGGTGCCCTGGCACCCCTGCGCGACGTGCGCCATTCGATGCGTCCCGGCGTGCTGAGCCTGGGCAGCCTGCCGCCGCTGTCGCTGTACGTGCACCTGCCCTGGTGCCTCAGGAAATGCCCGTACTGCGATTTCAATTCGCACGAAGCGCAGGGCGGCCGGGGCGCACTGCCGGAGCAGCGTTACCTGGATGCGCTGATGGCGGATCTGGAGGCCGCGCTGCCGCTCGTCTGGGGCCGCACCGTGCACAGCGTGTTCATCGGCGGGGGGACGCCGAGCCTGTTCTCGCCGGCGGCGATCGACCAGCTGATCGGCGGCGTGCGTGCGCGGCTGCGGCTGGAAGCGGACGCCGAGATCACGCTGGAGGCGAACCCCGGCACCTTCGAGAAGGAACGGTTCCGCGCCTACCGCGGCGCCGGGGTCACGCGCCTGTCCATCGGGGTGCAGAGCTTCGACGACCGCTTTTTGTCGGCGCTGGGGCGCGTGCACGACCGGGCGCAGGCGCTCGCGGCCGTGGAAGAGGCCGCGCAGGCCTTCGACACCTTCAACCTCGACATCATGTACGCGCTGCCGGGCCAGAGCCTGCAGGACCTGGAGCGCGACGTGGCGCTCGCGCTCTCGCTGGGGCCGCCGCACATTTCCATCTACCACCTGACGATCGAGCCGAACACGTACTTCGCCAAGTTCCCGCCGCGCCTGCCGGAGGACGACCAGGCCTATGCCATGCTGGACCGCATCACCGAGATGACGGGCGAGGCCGGTCTGCAGCGCTACGAGGTGTCGGCCTATGCGCGCCCGGGGCATGCCTGCGTGCACAACACCAACTACTGGCGGTTCGGCGATTACCTCGGCATCGGCGCGGGGGCGCATTCGAAGATCAGCTTCGCGCACCGCGTGGTGCGGCAGGTGCGCACGCGCGATCCGCAGCGCTACATGGATCGCGCGCTGGCCGGCAATGCGGTGGCGCAGGACCACGAGGTGAAGCGCGCGGACCTGCCGTTCGAGTTCATGCTCAACGCGCTGCGCCTGCGGGGCGGTTTCGCGCTGCAGGACTTCACCGAACGCACCGGGCTGCCGCTGTCGGCGATCACCGGCGCACTGACGGAAGCGGAGCGCAAGGGCCTGATCGAGCGCGATGCCGCACACGTTCGGCCCACGGAGCGCGGGTTCGATTTTCTCAGCGATCTGCAGGAACTCTTCCTGGCGGATTGACGGCAGCGGAGGGCGCCGGGCTTTCCTGCGCCTCCCGGGCCTGCGCAACCGGGGGTCAGCCGCACTGCACCGTGGTGATGCGGCCGGCCTCGTCCACGTAGAGATTCAGGCGCTGGGCATCGAATTCCTTGGTCACCATCTGGCCGGGGCGCAGGACACGGGCCAGGTGCGCGCCGGAGCGCACGCGTGCGTCTTCGACCACCTTCGCGGTGCTGTTCTGCCCGATCAGGCCCTGGACGGGCTGGGCGTTGCAGGTGCCGCCCAGGGGTGCCCCCGTGGGGCCGGTCGTCGACGGCGTGGCCGTACCGCCCCAGGGCATGTTGGCCGTGCTGCAGCCGGAAGCCAGGAGAACGACGGCGGTGGTGGCAAGGGTGGCGGCAAAAAATCGCATGGATGGGGCTCCGTGGTGACAGGTCGATAGGGACGTTGCAGGGCAGGGCTGGGCCTACCCGCTGGCGCCACGATAGCCGAGCGGGGACGCGGAGCGCGTCACCAGCAGTAACACGGATGCGGCCCGTGAAGGATCGGGCAGCGCTCCTACTCCGCCCGGATGTGGGCGCGCTGGGCGATGCCGCGCATGCGGGGCAGCTCTTCCTCGATCCGCTCCGCCACTGCTGCGCCGGGTGCGTGGGCCGGCTCCAGTCCGCTCGCCAGCAGCCGGGCGCGGATGTCGGGGTCCGCCATGGCGTCGGCCAGCGCCTTCTGCAGCCGCGCATTCACGCTGGCCGGCAATCCGCGCGGCGCCACCACGGCCAGCCAGGAGTCCGCCGCGAAGCCGGGGGTGCCGCTTTCCGCCACGGTGGGCACGTTCGGCAATTGCGTCGCGCGCGTGGCCCCCGTCGCCGCGATGGCCTTGATCTTGCCGGTCTTGAGCTGCGGCAGCGCCGCGGCCACGGTGTCGATGGTGAAGGGGATCTGTCCGCCCATGAGGTCGCTCATGGCCGGCGCACTCCCACGGTAGGGCACGTGCATCAGCTGGATGCCGAGGGCGGACCACATCAGCTCGCCCGCGAAATGGCCGGTCGTGCCGCTGCCGAACGATCCATAGACGTACTTGCCCGGCGCGGCACGCACGGCGGCGACCAGTTGCTGCAGGTTGTCGATGGGCACGTCCCGGTGGGCCAGCAGCAGCAGCGGCACACGCGCCACCATGCCCAGCGGCTCGAAGCTCTTGACCGGGTCGTAGGGCAGCTTCGCCTGGATCGCCGGGTTGATGGTGAACGTGGAGCCCGAGCTGATCAGCAGCGTATAGCCGTCGGCCGGGGCGTTCGCCACGAAGGACGCCCCCACCACCGTGCCGGCGCCCGCCTTGTTCTCCACCACCACCGGCTGGCCCAGTTCGTCCCCCAGTTTTTTGGAGACCAGCCGGCCGACGATGTCGACGGCACCGCCCGGAGGAAAGGGCACGACGAGCTGCACGGGCCGGGCGGGGTAGTCCTGGGCATGCGCCGTCAGGGGCCAGATGCCTGGTGCTCCGATGGCCATGCCCAGCAGGGCGGTGCATGCGGTGCGCCTGCGCGGAAAGTGCGTCTTCTGGATCATTGCGGTGTTCCTCTGACATTCCATGGACCACGGACGGCGGCCGCCGGGGCCGCGCAGGGGACGGGCGACCGGGGTGTCAGCCGTTGCGGAAGAGGAAGCTGTAGGCGTTCAGGGCGGGCACGCCGCCGAGGTGGGCGTACAGCACCTTGGAGCCCGCCGGGAATTCGCCCAGGCGCACCTTTTCGATCATGCCGTGCATGGATTTGCCCTCGTAGACCGGATCGGTGAGCATGCCTTCCTGGCGTGCGCACAGGCGGATGGCTTCCAGCGTGCCCTCGTTGGGCAGGCCGTACTCCGGTCCGCCGAAGCGCTCGTCGAGCACGATGTCGGCTTCGGTGATGTCGCGGCCCAGTTCCACCAGCTCCGCCGTGTTGCGGGCGATGCGCAGGATCTGCTCGCGCGTCTGGGCGGGCTTGGCCGACGCGTCGATGCCGATCACGCGGTCCGCCCGGCCGTCCGCCGCGAAACCCACGGCCATGCCGGCCTGCGTGCTGCCGGTGACCGAGCACACGACGATGTAGTCGAACTGGAAGCCCAGCTCCTTTTCCTGCCGGCGCACCTCTTCGGCGAAGCCCACGAAGCCCAGGCCGCCATAAGGGTGCTCGGAGCATCCTGCCGGAATCGGAAAGGGCTTGCCGCCGGCCTTGCGGACGTCGTCCATCGCCTGTTCCCAGCTCGGGCGGATGCCGATGTCGAAGCCCGCGGCGTCCAGCCGGACGTCCGCGCCCATGATGCGGCTCATCTCGATGTTGCCCACGCGGTCGTACACCGCGTCGGAATAGTTCACCCAGTTCTCCTGCACCAGCACGCACTTCATGCCCAGGTGCGCGGCCACGGCGGCCACCTGGCGCGTCTGGTTGGACTGGATGCCGCCGATGGACACCAGCGTGTCGTAGCCGCCCGCGATCGCCTCGGGAATCAGGTACTCCATCTTGCGGGTCTTGTTGCCGCCGAACGCCAGGCCCGAGTTGCAGTCCTCGCGCTTGGCCCACAGCTCCACCTTGCCGCCCAGGTGCGCGGACAGCCGCTTGAGCGGATGGATGGGCGTGGGGCCGAACGTGAGGGCATGGCGGGGGAACTTCTGCAAATTCATGGAGGGCCTTCGGTGCCGCGTGGCGAATGGAATGGGGTTTCGGATCCCGGTGTTGTCGCTCCCACCGGCGCGTTGATGGATGAATGGTAGGAAAATGCGCTGGCAACAGGGTTGCGAATTGGCGAGGGTTTTGCTTATTGAAAAGCTGTCCGTCAACGAAAAGACGGCTGTTAATTTCTCAGGAGCCGGTATGTGCGCAACAAAAAAAACATCCTCGACGGTCGCGGAAAATCAGGTGCGGTCGGTGGAGCTGGACCGCACCGACCGGGCCATCCTGCGTGCCCTGCAGCGCGATGCCTCGGTGTCCAACGTGGCGCTGGCGGCGAAGGTCCACCTGAGCGCGCCGGCCTGCCTGCGGCGCGTCGAGCGGCTACGGCGCGAGGGGCTGATCGGCGGCATCGTGGCGCTGCTGAACCCGCGCGCCGTGGGGGCCGGCATGCTGGTGCTGATCGGCGTGGTCCTCGACCGCTCCACGCCGGACTCGTTCGCCGCCTTCGAGAAGGCCGCGGCCCGGATCTCCGGCTGCATGGAATGCCACGTGGTGACCGGCGAGTTCGATTACTTCATGCTGGTGCGCACCCGCGACAGCGAAAGCTTCAACCGCCTGCATGCCGAGCAGTTGCTCTACCTGCCCGGCGTGCGGCAGATCCGGTCCTTCATGGTGATCCGCAGCGTGCTGTCGACCACCGAGTTGCCGCTGGCGATCTAGGGGGCAGGCCTGGCCGTTCCGGCGTCGTTGATGCGTACCTGTTTTGCCTGCGACGGGGCGTCCCGCCAGCCCCGCCTTGCAGTGTCGGGTCAGCCAGCCTCAGGATCGGGCGGAACGTCCGACCGCGCGATGCCGAGGCACGCCACGGCCCGGGCGCTGGACGCGGCGCAGGCGGCCTCACTGCCGCTGCGACGAAGCGGCCGACGTCTCGAGACCGAGCGCCCGGATGCGGGCGGCCGCGGCATTGGCGTGCGAGGTGGACGTGAAGGGGCCGGCGCGCACGCGCAGCAATTGCCGCCCGTCGGCCGCGGTGACGGGTTGCGTCGCCGCGGGAAGACCGGCGCTACGCAGCATGCCATGTGCACGCCGGGCGTTCGCGGGCTCGGCGAACAGGCCGACGTTGATGTAGAGCTTGCGCAGGGCAGCGGCGCCCGGGCGATCGGGCGCGCTCGCCGCCGGGCTGCGTGCCGCCGTGGATGCCGCACGCCGGGGTACCGGTGGAGTGGCGGGTGCGGATGCGGAGGCGGATCGTGTGGCTGCGGGAACGGCCGACGGTGCCGGGGCGCTGGCGGGCGGCGTTGCCGCAGCCGCAGCAGAGGCCGTGGGGATGGGAGGGCTGGGGCTGGGCGCTGGAGCGGAAGCCGCTGCAGAGGTGGCACGGGCTGCCGGCGCGGCGGACGCGGGGCGGGAGGCCGCGGCGGATGCGTCTCCGGGGCCGGGGGCTTCGCGGTCCTCGACCGGCGCTGCGGCGGATGCGGATGCGGGGGGCACTGGTGCGGCGGGCGCTTCGGAGCGTCCCTCCGCCTCCGGCCGGTCCATCGTCGAGGACGGTACAGAAGGCGGCCCTGTCCACGGGAGCCGTGGCCCCAGCAGGACGGCCGCGAGCAGCATCGCCAGCACGGCATTGGCTGCGGCGATCATGCCGAGCCGCCGCCGCGTCGGCGCATGCCGTTCCAGCCGCTCGCGGGCCTGGGCGAGGGTGGCGGAGGCCGCCAGCGCCTTGGTGATGCGTTTGCGGATCTCGCCGTGCACGATGGCGTGGCCGTACAAACCGGGAAGCACGGTGGCGGCCAGCAGCACCGCGATGGCGAGCCCGGCGAGCACCGGCATCGGCCACCTGCCGGCGTAGTGACCGAACGCGACCGCCAGCAGCGCCAGGCCTTCCAGCACCGCCAGGTACACGAGCGCTGCACCCCAGAGCTGGCGGTAGACCATCCAGCTCAGCGTGCAGAGCGCCGCGGCCCAGTTCCACCCCGGCAGGGTGCGGCCGGCGGCGTCGAACCGTTCGAAGGCGGGCAGGTACCGCTCGGCGCCGACGGGGCCCAGCGCGGCCCGGTACAGCACGGCCATGGTGCCGTCGTCGGAGCGTCGGGGCGTGGGGGCAGCGGTGACCGCATAGGCCGATAGTTCGGGCATGGCCGCGATTCTGGCACGGGCGGGGCAGCGCGCGTCGCCACGGACGGCGTTGGAAACCGCGGTTTTTTCGGCGGATGGCTCGGCGCGGCGTCCGACAGTCCGCATGCACGGCGCATTCCACGATGCATCCATCGAGGCGCCCTGCCGTGGTCCCGCTGCAACTGTGCGGGCACGACGGCGGGTGCCGCACCGCTTTTATCCGTTCCCACAAAGGCAGCAGACCATGCAATCAGTCGAAGACGGTACGGGGCGCACGCGCCCCTTGGCGCTGGTGACGGGCGCATCGTCCGGCATCGGACTCGAACTGGCGCGCTGCGCGGCACGCGGCGGCTACGATCTCGTGCTGGCAGCGGACACGTCGCTCAACGGCGCGGCCGACGCGCTGCGCGCCGAGGGCGCGGCCGTGGAGTTCATCCAGGCCGATCTCGCGACCCAGGAGGGCCTGGAGAAGCTCTGGGCAGTGGTCGGCGACCGCATGGTGCATGCGCTGATGGCCAACGCCGGCCACGGCCTGGGCGGCGCCTTCCTGGACCAGAATTTTCCCGACATCCGGCACGTGGTCGATACCAACGTCACCGGCACCCTCTGGCTGGTGCAGCGCGTCGCGCAGCGCATGTGCGCGGCCGGCCAGGGCCGCATCCTGATCACCGGCTCGATCGCCGGCTTCCAGCCGGGCAGCTTCCAGGCGGTCTACAACGGCACCAAGGCCTTCGTGGATTCGTTCGCGGCCGCGCTGCGCAACGAGCTGCAGGACTGCGGCGTCTCGGTGACCTGCCTCATGCCCGGTGTGACCGACACGAACTTCTTCGAGCGTGCCGGCATGCTGGACACGAAGGTCGGCACCCAGCAGGACAAGTCCGATCCGGCCGATGTGGCGCAGGTGGGCTTCCGCGCGATGGAGTCCGGCGAGGCCGACGTGGTGGTCGGGCTGGCCAACAAACTGCAGGTGGCGATGGCGAAGCTCGCGCCCTCGCAACTCGTCGCCGAGCAGCACCGCCGTATGGCGGAACCCGGCACCGGGCTGCCGCGGTAGCGGGCCGGCGCGGCAACCGGCCCCGACGGAAAGGGCTCAGGTCTTGGTGCCGGTCGCGCCGTCGAGCACCATCCGCACGCGCCGTGCGAGGTCCGCCAGCCGATAGGGCTTCTTGAGGATCTCGAACTCGGTCGGCGCGACGTTGGCCAGGCTGCCCATGTCGCGGTCGAAGCCCGTGGTGAGCAGGATGTGGATGCCCGCCACCGTCTTGCGCATCTCGCGCGCGAGTTCGTAGCCGTTGAGGCCGCCCGGCATCACGACGTCGGTGAAGAGCAGATCGGGCAGTGCCGACGGGGCCAGCGAGCGCACCAGCTTGAGCGCCGCATGCGCGCTGTGTGCCACGTGCACGGTGTAGCCGAGGCCTTCCAGCATGGCCTGCGCCAAATCGGCCACTTCGACGCGGTCGTCCACCACCAGCACCGTCTCGGTTCCGCCGCGCACATGCGGCGCGATCGACTCCACCAGTTCGGGATGGGTACGGCCCTGCACCGCGGGGAAGTACATGCGCACGGTCGTGCCCACGCCCACTTCGGAGTAGATGGTGACGGCGCCGCCGGACTGCTTGGCGAACCCGTACACCATCGAGAGGCCGAGCCCGGTGCCCTTGCCTTCTTCCTTGGTGGTGAAGAATGGGTCCATGACGCGGGGCACCATGTCGGCGGGGATGCCGGCGCCGGTGTCGGTCACGGAAATCGTCGCGTAGCGCCCCGGGGGCAGGCCGGAGAAGGCCGCACCGTCCTGGGAATGCAGGTCGATGCCGCGCGTCTCGACGCGGATGCGGCCGCCATCGGGCATGGCGTCGCGGGAATTGAGCAGCAGGTTGAGCACGGCGACTTCCAGCTGCGTGGTGTCGAGTTCGCAGTTGGGCACGTCATCGCCCAGCACGTAGTCGAGCTGGATGGATTCGCCGAGCGTGCGTTCCGCCAGCGACGCCATGCCGGAGGCGAGCGCATTCAGGCTGACGACGCGGCCCTGCAGCTTCTGCTTGCGCCAGAACGCCAGCAACTGCTGCGTGAGGGTGGAGGCCTTGCTCACGGCGCTGCGGATGCTGTCGATCGAGCGGTCGATGTCCTCGCGGGCCAGCTTCTGGCTGCGGTTCTTGACGCGCATGACGTCGAGGTGGCCGGACATCACCTGCAGCAGGTTGTTGAAATCGTGCGAGATGCCGCCCGTGAGCTGCCCCAGGGCCTCCATCTTCTGCGCCTGCGACAGCGCCTCTTCCGCATCCCGGCGGCGGCTCACGTCGAGCTGCGAGGCGAAGAAATACACCAGCTCGCCGCGCATGTTGTAGACCGGCGAGATGAACAGCGCGTTCCAGAACGTCGAGCCGTCCTTGCGGTAGTTCAGCAGCTCGAGCGATATTTCCCGGCGCTGTTCGACCGCTTCGCGCACGGCGGCCACGGTGTTGCGGTCGGTGGCGGGACCTTGCAGGAACCGGCAGTTGTGGCCCAGGATTTCCTGTGGCTGGTAGCCCGTCATCGCCAGGAAAGCGCGGTTGCAGAAGACGATCGGGTTGTCGGGCTGGCGCGGGTCGGTGACCAGCATCGGCATGCGCGTCGTCTCGATGGCGGCGAAGAAGATGTCGTCCTTGTGGTCGGCGACTTCATTGGGCGCGCCTTCCGCGACATACCGTCGCGGCGCTCCAGGAACGGGGGGTTTCTCGCTGCTCATTGACACAACTATACGGACAAATAATGCGGCGCCCCGTTTCCGCGGATACGGTCGCGCTGTAGGCGCAGGCGCCGTTCGCAAGTGTAGAGCGTGTCCTACGCGGTGTGGCGCGCCGGAGCGAGTCGACCGTTGCGCGGCCCCTTGCCATGATCCCCCCGACGTCGGCTCCGGGGGCTGTTTCCGGCACCCGTGCGCCGTCCGCGCCACCTCCCCGGAGGGCGTGTCCGCGCTGCCGGCGTGCAGCGACCCACCAAGGAAAGAAGCCCATGTGGAATCTCGATGTGGAGTGGCCCGAGCTGGTGCTGCGCGGCGTGCTTGTCTACCTGGCCCTGCTGTGCATGCTGCGGATCTCGGGCAAGCGGGCCGTGGGCCAGTTCACGCCGTTCGATCTGCTCGTGATCATGCTGCTGAGCGAAGCGGCGAGCAATTCGATGACCGGAGGCGACGACTCCCTTCCGGGCGGGCTGCTCGTGTGCGCCGTGCTCATGGCACTCAATGCCGCTGCCGGTTTCCTGAGCGCCCGCAGCCGGTCCGTCGAGGCCGTGCTGGAAGGCGAGGCCGTGTTGGTGTGCCGGGACGGCCGGGTCTTCCGCGACACCCTGCGGCGGCACCGGATATCGCACAGCGACTGGGAAAAGGCACTGCGCGAGGCGGATTGCGAAGAGTCGGACATCCGCCTGGCCTTCTTGGAGGCGGACGGCAGCATCGTCATCCAGAAGACCCGGGGCGCGCAGAAGGAGTGAGCCGCCGCAGAACGCGTCCGGCGCCGCAACAGATGGTGCCGTGGACCCGGCGCGTTCCTACGGGCTCGTCCGGACCCGGGCAGGAATGCTTGCAGCCATCACCGCTTTCGAATGCCTGCCACCGTGTCCTCCGCTGCTTCCCTGCGCCGCACCAAGCTGCCGCGCCACCACGACGTGCTGCTCCTGGTGGACGTCATCAATCCGCTGAACTTTCCCACGGCCGACGATCTGCTGCCCGGCGCATTGCGCGCGGCGCGGGCCACGCTGCAACTGCGCAAGCGGCTCACGGCCCACAAGGTGCCGGTGGTCTATGCGAACGACAACTACGGCACCTGGCACAGCGAATTCAGCGACCTGCTGGCCGCCTGCCAGGAGCTGCCGGGCCCGCGGGGCGAGCTGGCGCGGCTCATGGCGCCGGGGCCGAACGACCTCACCCTGCTCAAGCCTTGCCACTCGGCCTTCCAGTCCACACCGCTGCTGCACCTGCTGCGGCAGATGAACACGCGGCGCGTCGTCATCGCGGGCCTGGCCGCCGACATGTGCGTGATGCTGAGTGCCACCGACGCACGCATGCTGGGCTACGACGTCTGGGTGCCCGAGGACTGCACCGCCGCGGAAAGCCCCACGCGCAAGCGAAGCGCCATGCGGCAACTGGAAGAGGCATTTCAGTGCGACGTGCGGCCAGGGACGCCTTCCGCCGGGCGCAAGTCCGGAAACCCCGTGTGACAGTTCCGGAGCGGCCGGCCGGGCTTGTCCTACGCCCGATCTGCGGCGCGGCGCTCAGCATGGATGCATCGCACCATGCATTGCAGAGGAGTTTTTCCATGGCGGACGACAAGACCCAGGTGGGCGGCGCAGACCGGCGGCTCATCAACCTTTCCGAAGATTACGAAGTGCGCGACTGGGCTTCCGTGCTCAATTGCGACGAATACGAGCTGCGAAGGGCCGTGCAGGCCGTGGGCCATTCGGCGGAGGCCGTGCGCAGCTACCTGGCGCAGCACCGCGAGCGCACCCAATAACCGAAGCACGACGCAACGGAGCATTCCATGGCATCTGACAACACTCCCCCTCGCACCATCCCCGATCCCGTGGCCGACAGCATCGTGGCCGACGAACGGGAGCGCCGCCGCGACACCGGCCACTACGACCAGTACGGCATGCGCGACGATCCCCGCTCCGCCGCCACGCCGCCGGGCGCCGAGAACCTCGCCACCGGCGAAGGCGGGCGCCGGTTCGGCGGCAGCGGCGATGAAAGCACCTACGGCAACCGCGAACGCCAACGCCCTGGCGACCGGCATTCCGACCGCGTGCAGACGGGGCCGATCGCCTCGGTCGACTCCTCGGGATCCGCCCGCGGCCTGGGGCTCGACTACGGCGGCGACACCCCCGATGGCCCCATGCCTTCGTCCCGCCAGGGTGCGGCCCTGATCGGCGAGACGCGCGACCGCGGCCAGCAGCACTGATGCCTCCTCACTGCGGCCTGCCCCATGCATGAAGCCACCGCGACCCGCCAGGGTCGTTCCTTTCGGCCGCTGGCCTGGGCCGCGGGCTGCATCGGTTTCGGCCTGGGCGGCTTCTTCGACGGCATCCTCCTGCATCAGGTGCTGCAATGGCACCACCTGCTGAGCCGCGTGCGCTCGCCCGTGCTCGAAGACATCCGGGCGCAGATCCTGGCCGACGGGCTGTTCCACGCGCTCATGTACGCCATCGCGGCCGTCGGGCTATGGAAGCTCTGGAAGGCCCGCGATCTGCTGGCCTCGCCTGGCGCGGGCCGGCAGACCGGCGGCTGGGCTCTGCTCGGCTTCGGTCTCTGGCATCTGCTGGATGCCGTGCTCTCGCACTGGCTGCTGGGCCTGCACCGGGTGCGCGATGCTGCGGAGACTCCGCTGTTGTGGGACATCGGCTGGCTCGCGGTGTTCGGTGCCGTTCCCCTGGGCCTCGGCTGGCGGCTCGTGACTGCGCGGCCGCGGAGCGGCGGCGATTCCACGGGCAAGGCCGCGCCCGCGCTGCACCCTGAGGCGCGGGCAGAACCGCAGGCGCCGGGCCGCAGGGCGACGGGACGCTGGCTGACCGCCCTGCTGGTCGTGAGCGGGGCCGCGCTCGCCTCCGTGTGGCCCCAGGGCGATCGCGGTGGCGACGTCATGGTGCTGTTCCGGCCCGGGATTTCCGCCGCGGAAGCGATGGACCGGCTGTCCGCCGCCGATGCGCGCGTGGTGTGGGCAGACCGCTCCGGCGCTCTGTGGGCCGTGCGGCTCGGCGATCCCGCCCGGGCTGGCCGACTGTACGGACAGGGGGTGCTGCTCGTGAGCGATTCGCGGCTGCGCTGGGGATGCTTGTCCTGGATGGGGGCGGGAGCGGGACCGTCCACTTGAAGCCGCGGCGCCGCCGGAAATATTTCAAAAGCAGCCGCGCATGGCGCGGTGGCGACCCGATCTGCCGCCATCCCCCAGGGCATGCGCCTTGCCGGATACCTGCTGTGCCGCCGCGCAGAGACGTTGCGCCCCTGCACGGCATTCCTTTTCCTCATCACCTCAATAGGAGTACTGCCATGAACCACCGCCATCTGCTGCTTTCCGCCTCCGTCGCCCTGGCATGCGTCGCCTACGCGTCGGGCGCCGCCGCACAGACCGCCGCCCAGTCGTCCAACCCGAACCAGCCCGAAGCCGGCGCCGCACGCGCCGTGGACGGTGCCGAAGGCCAGGCATCGCGCCTGCAGCGCGCCGACAAGTCTTTCCTGGACGATGCCGCCCACAGCGGCCACGCCGAGGTCAAGAGCAGCCAGCTCGCGCTGACGAAGGCCCAGAACCCCAAGGTGCGCGCCTTCGCACAGCAGATGGTGGACGACCACACCAAGGCGAACCAGGAACTGGCCGCGCTGGCGGCGTCGAAGAACGTGCGCGTTCCCGAAGGGCCCTCCCTGGTGCAGGAGGGCAAGATCAAGCTGCTGGGCACAGCCGACGGCGCGGACTTCGACAAGCGCTACATGGAGAGCATGGGCCTGCAGGCGCACCGCGACACGGTCGCGCTCTTCGAGAAGGGCGCACGGGATGCACGCGACCCGGACGTGAAGGCTTTTGCGCAGAAGACGCTGCCGAAGCTGAAGCACCATCTGGAGATGGCGCAGCAGCTGGCCCAGGAAGTGGGCGTGAGCGCGGACAAGGCGGCTGCGGGCGGCAAGTGATGGGAAGGGCTTTCAGAAAACGTGTCGTCCCGCTCCGCGCGCAATGATGCGCAGGTCGGCGCCGACCCGGTCGATGGCATGCCACGCCATCGTCCTGGCTTCATCCAGGGTACTCAGCGGCCCCCACTGCGCCATGCCTCGGCCCGCACCCAGCAGCGTGGGTGCCATGTACAGCAGGATTTCATCCACCAGCCGGGCTTGCACGAGGGCGCCGTTGAGCCGGGCACCCGCTTCCACGTGCAGTTCGTTCACGCTGCGCTGGCGGGCCAGATCCTGCAGAACCCACTGCAGATCGACGTGCCCACCGTCAGCCAACGGCGCGGCGATGACTTGGGCGCCGCGCTCCTGCAGCGCCACTCCCTTCGCCGCGTCGCCGCTGGTGGTGTAAATCAGGACCTGACGCTCCGGTACGTTGAACAGGCGGGCGCCTGGCGGCGTCCGCAGCCCGCTGTCGACGATGGCCAGATGGGGCTGGCGCGGCGTCTCCACCTCCCGTACGTCGAGCCGGGGATCGTCCGCGAGGATGGTCCCGATGCCAGTGAGCACGGCGCAGGCGCGGGCGCGCCAGGCGTGTCCGTCGGCGCGCGCTTCGGGCGAGGTGATCCACTGGCTGGTGCCATCGGGCAGGGCGGTAAACCCGTCCAGTGACGTGGCTGCCTTCATGCGCACCCAGGGCAGGCCGCGCTGCATGCGGCTGAAGAAGCCGATGTTGAGCTCCCGCGACGCCGCCGCGCCCGGGCCGACCTCCACGTCGACGCCGGCCGCCCGCAGTCGCTCGAAGCCCTGGCCTGCCACCAGCGGATTGGGATCGGCCAGCGAGGCCACGACCCGTCGGATGCCCGCCTGGACGAGCGCGTCGCAGCATGGCCCCGTGCGGCCGTGGTGCGAGCAGGGCTCCAGGGTGACATAGGCCGTCGCTCCACGCAGGTCGATACCCCGGGCCGCCGCGTGGCGCAGGGCCACGACCTCGGCATGCGGGCCTCCCGCCTGCTGGGTGAATCCCTCGCTCAGCACCTCACCTGCGGTCGAGGTGATGACGCAGCCGACGCGGGGGTTGGGATTGGAGAGGCGAATCGCCTGCGCAGCGAGCGCGAGCGCACGCTGCATGTGCGTAGAGTTCATTTCAGTGGTCCGTGGCGGTGTGTAGGAGCTGCACCGCAAAAAGACGCTGCGGCAGTCAGCACGCCGTGACCCTTCCGCAGCCAGCGCCGCGGGCCGCTCTCATGAGGCCGAGCAGGTGGTGTCGGAGCTCGACCTGGGCGTACATACCCGCGGGCGGCCGGTCACGGCCACCACGATACGCCGTATTTGCCGCACATCGGAGCTGGCATCACTGCGGGCGATGGTCAACGTAGTGTTGGCCGGATTGCCGCCCATGGGCCGCGAGAAGCCGGAACCATCGTACCGCACGTAACTGCGGCTGGCGGCCGTGCTGCCGTTGCCCGTCAGCGTGATGTAGGGCGGAGGGGCTTCCTGCTGCATGACCACGATGTCGCCGCTGTCGAAAACGCCGTTGTCGTTCGTGTCCACGAAGACGTTCCAGCCCTGGGACCAATCGTTGTCGTTGTTGGCCGGCATGACCAAGGCGAACATGTTGCGCTTCATGGCCTCGGTGCGCGCGGCGTTCAGGGCCGCCAGGAAGTTGTTGGCGATGCTGGTGAGTTCGGAATTGCGTTTGAACGTCACGAAGCTGGGCGCCGCGATGCCCAGCAGGATGGCCATCAAGGCGATCGTGACCATGAGTTCGATCAGCGTGAACCCGGTGGCGGTGTTCCGCTGACGGCGCCAGGAATTGGTGGGCAGCGTCATTTCCAACAGACCGACGTGTTGTTGCCCGTGCAACCCTTCACGCCCGTACTGGTGATGTTCAGCTCGGTGATGGAGGGATCGGTGTACTTGGGTTCCGCGAACACCTGGACGCAGTTGTCGATGGTCTGCCCCGTGCAGGCACGAGCGCCCAGCCAGTAGGCCGCCGTACTGCGGCTGTCGCCCGAGAAGGTCTTGAAGGGCGTGGAGGTCGATCCTGCGGTGCTGATCGCCAGATAGGTGTTGTTCTGCGTCATGTAGCGCTCCTGCTGCTGGAGCAGTTCCATCAGCGCGGTGCGCCCTTCGGCCCGCTTCGACTTGCGCACGTATTCCTGGTAGGACGGGTAGGCCACCGAGGCGAGGATCCCGATCACGGCGACCACGATCATGAGTTCGATGAGGGTGAACCCCCGCGATTGCTTGCGTGCCGACATGCTCAATTCCATTCCTTGTTGCGGAGTTCGCGGTAATTGTTGATCTGCCGCCAGCTGATGCGTCCGACCATCGAAGTCGCGGATTTGGTGTCCGAGAAGGTCACCCCCTCGTCCGCCGTGGCGCCGGGCCGCACGATCACGGCCCTCTCCGTTTTGGTGCGGGCACCCGTGGAGTCGCTTACGGATGTCTGGGCTTCCCCGATGTTGAACACCATGGGGGCGCCCTGGGCGCCGCTGGACAACGCCACGATGGAGCCCAGGCCGGAGGCCAGATTCGCCTGGTAGGCGTAGCTGGAGCCGCCGCCGCAGGCATTGGTGGAGGCGCTGGGAGGCAGCAGGCTGGTGAACAGGATGTCCTGCCCGAACAGGCTCGCGGAGGTGATCTGGCGCTCGCCGCCCGAGCTTCCGCTCAGGGGGAAGTCGATGAACCAGCCGGCCTTTTTGTTGGTGTTGTTGGCGTCTCGGGGCGCGTTCCAGTAGAAGCTCGGGACGGTGATCGCGCCGGAACTGATGCTGCCTTGCTGCAGCCGTGCCCTGCCGTTGAAGCGTGCCGTTCCGTTGGTGTCGGGCTGCACGTCTTCCGAGTACACGCTGCCCTTGTCGTAGAGAACGTAGAACGACTGCGTCTGCGTGCCGGTGCCGATGTTGTTGTCGCGGGCCTCCAGGTACTTGCCCGTGCCGAAAGCCACGATGCGGGAGCCGGTGGGGCCGAAGGCAATGGTGGGCACCATGGTGATGGGCTGGACCTTGCCCGCACCGTCCTTGGCGATGTACATCGGAATGGCGGTGCTGCTGCTGCTGACGTATCCCGATACCTTGTCGAGATTCCAGGAGGTTGCGGTCGAATTCGAAAGGTTCGCCTTGCCCATGTCGAGCTTCCAGAATTGTCCGTGCAGGTCTCCCATGTAGAAATACGCTACGGCATCGGCTGCGTCCAGCGTGAAGTTGGTGTTGAGCAGACCGGTGGCCTTGCCCACCCCCGTACCCTGCCCGGACGCATTGGTTTCCTGTGTTCCCGTCGCCAGATCGTTGCTGATGGGCAGGCTGATCTTGAAATAATTGGTGCCCAGGGCCCAGGCATCGCTGGACGGCTTCGACAGGTCGAGCAGGAACAGGGCAGGGCTGCCCGTGGTGCTGAACCGGCCGGCACCGTCGTTCACGTAGTTGTTGACGCCGCTGGCGACGGCCGCAAACCACTTGTAGGTCGGCGTGGTCGCGCCGGGTGCACTGGTCCGCAGCTTCACGATGCGCGGCTGTCCCACCACATTGCCCATGTCCGGGTCGTTCTGGTCCGTGAATTCCCACAGCACCTTGTCGGCCGCGAAGCTGCCGGGAGCGGTGACGTCCAGGGCGAACACGCCCTGGCCGCCGCCGCCCGTACCGGAAACCAGCACGGTCTTCCACGCCGTGCCGACCTGGGCCTCCGCCACTGCGGGCGGTGCGTCCACGTAGCTGGTGTGGCCGGAGGAGTTGTAGGTGCTGTTCGACAGCTGGGACAACCTGGAGCCCATCCAGCTGGGGATGTACGCAAAGAGTTCATCCATCGTGTCGGCATTGAAGGCGTGCAGCATGCCGTCATTGGCGCCGATGAAGACCGCCTTGGTCCGGTTCGCATTGGCGTTGTAGAACGTCCTGTATGCGCTGATGCCGTTGTAGCGGGGCGTGGGAGCGCCGGAATAGACAGCGGCGGAGTTCACGATGTCGCCCATGCGAGAACTGCGCTGACGGTACGACGTCCCTTCCCTGGCGCGGTAACCCCGGAGGAAGTTCAAGCGGTTCGAGCCGTCATTGTCTGCCGTCGCGGAGGGATTGGCCTTGTTGAGGTGGGCGCGCAGCGTGTCGTTGATGGTGCTCCAGGTGAAGGCCGCCGCAGTACCGCCCGTGCTGCTGGAGCCTTCCAGCCCCACGATGATGTTGCGGTCGTCGGTCTGCGCGTCCGTCAAACGGTCGAGCCGCGCCGCGGCAGATACGGCGTTCTGGATATTGCCCAGCTGGACGGTACCGCTGGTGCTGAGCCGGATCGTGTTGCGCTTCAGGTCGCCCGACCAGTACTCGGGATTGAAGCTGGCCGTGTAGTAGAACCCGTCGCTGGTCGTCAATGTGTTGGTCGAAGCGGCCGGTGCGGAAATGGTGCTGCTGACCTTGGCGGCCGACGCGAAGATGCCGTCCAGCGCGCGCAGCACCGCCGTGGCATCGCTGGCGAGGAAGTAGGTCTTGGCTTCCCCAGGGTCGGTGTCCTTTTCCCAGTGCCGGTTGTTGAACACCCCCTGGTCGTTGGCGGGCGTGAACGGGTTGCCGTCGTTGTCGACGTCGTTGAAGCCGCCGTACTTGGCGGTCAGGAACAGCTGCGTGCTGCGGCGGGTGCCGGCGTTGCTGCTGGCTCCTGCTTCGTTCACGTCCAGCACATAGGTGGTGACGCGCATCCCGGGGCGCCGGCGATCTTCCGCAGTGCGGATGTCGTGGGTGTGCGCCCAATAGGCTGCACCCGCCATGTAGTAAGCGGAGGTGCCGCCCGAACCGGTGTCCTGGGCCTCCATGCCCCAAAGGCCCGCGTTCGTCGTGCCGGTGGGATTGCTCGTGGTGCGGGATACTCCGCCGCCGTCCACGTAGGTGACGCTGTTGTTGGATTCGAACCCGCCCACGACCCGCGTCCAGTCGACGAAGTTGGGAACGTCGTTGCCTGTGTTCACGTCGCCAGCGCGGTTGTAATCTTCGTTGGCCGTGCGCGTATTGCCGGGCAGCGATTTGTCCGAGTGGGTGTTCTTGTCGCCGATGGTCAGGATGCTGTTGCGCAGGCAGGCGTAGTTCTTGTTGCTGTCGCCGCCTGTGAACGGGTCCGTCCAGCTGGTGTAGACCGGATAGCCGTCCTTGTTGGCGGTCGTCAGGTTGTTCACCGCCCCGGTCGTCGGCTGCAGCCCCTGCAGGTAGCGCAGGCTCTCGTAATACAGCTCGCTGATCGGGTCCAGGGTCTTGTACGTGCCTGGATTGCTGCCGGTGCGGCCGAACCGGTTGAGGTAGTTGGTCACGCCGCTGATGCCTTCGCTGGCATTGCGTGGATTTTCGTTGAACACCCCCGTATTGGCGTTCCACTCCGCATAGGGGTTGGCACCACTCTCCAGATTGCCGTTGGCGTCGTACGAGGTGCTGCCCACGTAGGTCATGGGCGCGCGCAGCACGCCGCCATACCGCGAACGGTTGTTGTCCATCAAGTAGCCGAAGGCGGCCAGGCGAAGACGGTCGCTGTACCGCTGCATGTTGCCCACCGGCTTGAAATTGCCGTTGGGATACCGCTGGCACATGTCCCGCGTGTCCTGCAGGGTCCCACTGCTGGAATTGCACACTTTGGCGCGGGCATAAAAAAATGACTCACCCGCCAGGGCGTTCTGGTCTGCGGGAAAAGTCAGTGAAGTGGTTTTGATGAAACACCTCTTGCCCTCATTGGGGGCGGGGTCGCCCAGCACTAGGTAGTCGCAGACGACCCCGTTTTTGACCAGCCGCCGCAGCCACTTGTTACTGGTGCCGAAATTGTTGGTACCAAATACTACTTCCCGATAGCCTGTGAAACTGCAGGTGCCCCCTTCGGCTGAACATTCGGTATAACCTGATGGGCGGGCTTGATTGGTGCGGGTTTCCAGGACCGGACCCATGAGCACTTCTGGGTTGTCGCACGCATCAGTCCCACTGTATTGGGGTACGACGCCGTTGGTGAAGATGTGCACCCTGTTCAGGCAATTGCTGATGCGCACGCCCGAGGTGTCACCCGCCGCGAAAAGGCTGCTCGGCAAAGACTGTTTCGCCACATTGTTCGCCACAGTTTTCTGCGGGAAATAGGATCCGTTGTCGTAGAAGTTGTTGGGGATCACCGCACGTTGCAGGATGCTGCTGGTGGCGTTATCTTCAATGCGGTCTCCTCCGGTCAGCCCCAGGCGCAGGATGTCGATCGCGGAACTGGTGGCCCAATTCATGAAGTTGCCGCTGAAGCCGTTGCCTCCGCAGTTGTTGCTGGTGGCGGCCCCCGATATGACGAAGTGTTTGTTCGTGACGTTGTTCACGTACTGATAGCACATGCCCGGATTGAAGTAGCCCGGGTAGGTCGTGGAGATATCGTAGTTCTGGCGATATTGCGCGCCTACGGTCGGAAATTCCACCGACAACGCCAGTGTCAGGGTCGGCTTCTGGCCAGAGCCCTGGGCATAGAGCGGATCCGCGCTGAGCTGCACCGGCGTGATGTTGGGCGGAGAAACGGGGGTGTTCTGGCTCAGTGAATACAGCCCGAAAGTGAGTGCGGTGGGCGCGAGGAGGGCGATGAGCCAGCGGGCGGCCCTGGAGTGCGGCAGGATCTTCATGGTCGGGTCCTGGATTCGTTCATTCTTTGCGGAAGAGCATTTGCGTGACGGCCTGGATATCGGCCCGCGGGCCGAATCCCATGGCGGTGACGCGGTAGACGAATTTTTTGGGCGCCAGTCCGCTGGCGTCTCCGAACGCGTTTTCGTCGGGCAGCACTTCGATGATGTAGCGGGGCTTCTTGGCCGGCTGAAGGCCTGCTGCCCCTGCGGTGAAGGTGCGCCCCGTGAACGCGCCATAAAGTGCTGCGGCGGGGCTGTCAGCGGCGAGGTCCGTGCTCAGCCACAGGGGCTTGCCGGTCACGTTGGACGGATCGCACAGCCCGGTGCTGTTGCCGCTGGTGCCGCAACTGCCGAGGACGAAGGCGGAGGCGTCGTTCTTCGTGAAGACGGCCATGCGGTTCGCCGTTCCCGGCCCGCGCATGTCGAACTCGGCATCCATCAGGGCGGCCTCGGCGCCCTGCCAGGCGAGCTGCAGATCGCGCTCGTTGCGGGAACCCCGTTCGCCCATTGTCGAAAGCTGGGCTGCGCCGATGCCGAGAATGGAAACGATGACCAGCAGGATCATCACCACGATGAGGGACACGCCGTGCTGCGGCTTCATCGGAGCGCACGGGCAGGGCGGGCGGTACGCTGCAGGGCGCACGGCACCGGAATCACGCGAGAACGGGTGGCGCATCACAGGAGATCCTGCCGGTTGCGAAGGTGAATGGTGAACGTGACTGTCTGGCGGAGCCTGCCGTCCGACTGCGCTGCAAACGTGCTCCCGGCATCGGTCGAAGTGTCCATGACATCCTTCACCCCGAGCGGGTACTGTGCGGGCACGTCCTTTTCGGGGGCCGAACCGACCGGTCCCCTCAGCACCATCCCGATGCGCAGGGAGCGCACACGCTCCCAGTTGGCGTTGGTGTCCGCGGTGGAGGTCGCGACCAACTGATCCGCGCGCAGGTAGCGCTCCGGAACGCTATCCGTCGATGCGGTGGGTGCAGCCCCGGCCGTCACGCCATCCACGCCATAGAGGACCTGCAGGCTCTCGACACCCTCTACCAGGGGCTGTTGCCTCCAAGTGCCGGCCGAGGTGCGCCATGCGCACATGAGCGAGGGCTCCCCCTCGTTGTTGTCCACGTAAAACACGCTGGTGATGCGTTCGGCGGAAGTGCCGGGCGCTGTTGCCGCGGACGCGCCGCTGCAGTCGATCATGGTCTGATCGGAGCCTTCGGTGCCGTCGGCCTTGGGGATGGAGCCGGGCTGATGACGCAACACGAGCATATCGCTGCTGTTGAGCCCGCGGCCGGACGAACTCACCGTGTCGGTGGTGCCGATGACGAGGCCTTGGTTGTAGGTCGCGTTGTCGAACCCTTTGATGTTGGGTTGTTCGTCGGCGGCGGACGGGTCGCCCGTCTTGAACGCGGAGGCGGCCGTGTTGGACGCGTACTTGTAATCCAGATAGCCTGCCTGCACCACCAGCCGGCGGATCATGGTGGTGGCGAAACGGGCGTTGTCGCGCAGTTGGGAGGATGCGTCGACGGTGGCGAACCCCTGCCGCGACACGGTCAACGCAGCGACTGCTGCCAGGGTGATCAGGGTGCCCAGCGCCAGCGCGACCAGCAGCTCGACCAGGGTCAGTCCGCGTTGCGGCAATGCCGGGGCGGGATGGAATTGCGTCCTCACGAGGTGCTCCCCGGCGTGATGGTGAAGGTGACTGCCGGTCGCAGCGCCTTGTCGAACGCGCCGGTGTTGGCGGACGAGGTGCCGCTGGCGTCCGTGCCCGTCGCGCCGCGCAGGGTGTTGGCCCGCGTCCAGCCCATCTTCAGCACCAGCGTGCCGCCGCTGCCGCTGCACGCCCACTGGGGCAGGCCGCTGGAGTCGTAGGGGGTGCTGTCCTGGCAGATGACCACCCGCGCGCCGGGCAGCTCCGGACGGGAGATCCACGCACCCGCGGAGTCCTTGGTGCCGGTGACGGCGCGCGTCAGCCATTCGTAGACGTCGCGCTCGCCGACCATGTCGCCGGACGTGCAGTCGGTGGAGCTGCTGGGCATCCCGCAGGTGGCCGCGGTCAGCGACGACGCGCTGTTCACGTCGACGAGGTAAGGATTGCCGGTGGTCTTCAGGGCGGTTGTCTTGTTGCTGCGCATCAGCTCGGCCATTTCCTCGGCCAGCCGCACTGCGGTGGACTGCAGGCGTGCCTCGCGGTTGGCCTGGAGCGAAGCCGCCTGCAGGCCCACCATGCCGAGGACGCCGAAGCACAGCACGACAATGGAGATGAGCACCTCGATGAGGGAAAAACCTCGTTGCGGCGGGGGCAGGGTATGCATGGCTGGGTTCGGGAGTGTCCGAACGATGGTAGATGCATCAGGCTGTAACCGCGCTGCCGTTCATCCGGCCTCCGGCACCATTCAGCAGGGTTCTCCCGCGCTGTCTGCGGCCGCCACGCCGGCTCTGAAGAAACCGTTGCCGACGGCCGGAACCGCCTGCGTGGACTGGCGGGCCCCTACACCCCCCCGATCTCCCGCCAGATCGCCGACAGCGGCAACACCCGGTCCACCCCCCCGCGCTTGATCGCCTCCTTCGGCATGCCGAAGACCACGCAGCTCTCTTCGTCCTGCGCCGTGGTGCGGGCGCCCGCCTGGTGCATCTCCAGCAGGCCCGCGGCGCCGTCGTCGCCCATGCCGGTCATGATGATGCCGTGGGCGTTGGCGCCCGCGCACTTGGCCACCGAGCGGAACAGCACGTCCACCGAGGGGCGGTGGCGGTTGACGAGCGGGCCGTCCACCACTTCCACGTGGTACTGGGCGCCGCTGCGGCGCAGCAGCATGTGGCGCCCGCCGGGGGCGATCAGCGCGCGGCCGGGAACCACGCGGTCGTTGTTCTCGGCTTCCTTGACGGCGATGCGGCAGAGGCCGTCGAGGCGGCTCGCGAAGGCGGCGGTGAATTTCTCGGGCATGTGCTGCACGATGACGATGCCGGGGCTCACCCGGGGCAGGGCGGTGAGCACTTCTTCGAGCGCCTGCGTGCCGCCGGTGGAGGTGCCGATGGCCACGACGCGCTCCGTGGTCTGGGACATCGCCCGGCCCGCGCCGGGCGGCAGGATCGCGTCGGCCGTGTGCTTCGCCGTGGGCACGGGGGCCGCCGGGGCGGCATCCTGGGGCCGCCGGGCGAGTCGCCGGACGTTGGCCCGCGCCGCGGCACGCACGGTGGCGACGAGTTCGTCCGCGGCCTCGTTCAGGAACTGCTTGAGCCCCAGCCGCGGCTTGGTGACGATGGACACGGCGCCGGCTGCGAGCGCCTCCATCGTGGTCTTCGCGCCTTTTTCCGTGAGCGTGGAGCAGATCACCACCGGTGTGGGCCGCTCGGCCATGATCTTGCGCAGGAAGGTGATGCCGTCCATGCGGGGCATCTCGACGTCCAGCAGGATCACGTCGGGCCATTGCTGCTTCATGCGCTCCATGGCGAGCAGCGGGTCGGCGGCCGCGTGCAGCACCTGGATGCCGGCGGCCTGTCCCAGCAGGCCGGTGAGCACCTGCCGCACGACGGCGGAATCGTCCACGATGAGGACTTGGATGGGTTTCATGGAGTGGTTCGCTCTGCGTTGTGCGGTGATGGGCGGCTACGACGGGCGCGGCACGGCCGGCGGGATCTGGCGGACCCAGACGGCGCCGCTGGCGACGTCGAAGATCACCTGGCGGTGGCCGTCGCCGAACAGGTGTTCGCTGCGGACGGCGATGCCGCGCTGCGCCAGCATGTCGCGCGCGGCGTGGCCGTTGCGGGTGCCGACGGAGTCCATCAGCGGCCGGGGCCGCGAGGGGAACATGTTGCCCCCGCCGAAGATCTTGGCCTCGCATTCGGCAAGGCTCACGCGCTCGCGCCGCAGGCCCCGGACCATGAGTTCGAGCGCCTCGTCGCCGTAGCGGCCATCGAGTTCGCCGGGCCGTGGCGGGCGGCCGCGTTGGGCCAGCAGGAAATGCGACATGGCGCCGATGTGCCGCGCGGGATGCCAGAGCGTGATCGCCACGCAGGAGCCGAGCATGGTGCGCAGCCGCATCGAGGCATCACCCACGAAGTATTCCCCCGGCTGGAGGAAGATGTCCATGGGCGTGACGGATGTCCGCATGCGCCATTCGGGCCGTCATGGCTTGCGGTAGACCGACGGCGCGACCTGCTCCATCGTGTCGTGGATGCCGTGCAGGCTCTCCGAATGGCCGATGTAGAGGTAGCCGCCCGGCCGGACGCACGACACCACCCGCGCCACCACTTCGCGCTTGGTGTCTCCGTTGAAGTAGATCATCACGTTGCGCAGGAACACCACGTCGAAGCTGCCCAGGTCCGGCAGCTTCGTGTTCAGGTTGGCGTGCAGGAAGCGGACCTTCTGCCGCAGTTCCCGCGCGACCAGCAGCGTTCCCGCCTGCGGGCCCTGGCCCTTCAGGCAGAAGCGCCGCAGATAGGGCAGGGGGATCTGCCGGGCGCGCTGCTCGGGATAGTGGCCGGCGCGCGCCTTCTCCAGCATGCGCGTGCTGATGTCCGTGCCCACCACGTCGAACGGCTGGCCGCCGCGGCAGTCCGCCAGCACCATGGCGATGCTGTAGGCCTCCTCACCGCTCGAACTGGCGGCACTCCACACCCGGAACGGCGTGGCGCCATGCTGCTGCGCGGCGCTGCGCAGCAGTTCGAAATGCCGCGATTCGCGGAAGAAGTAGGTTTCGTTGGTGGTGAGCAGGTCGATCGCCATCTGCACTTCCGCGGGATCGCGCCCGCTTTGCAGGAGCGCGAAGTACTCCGCGTAGCCCACGAGCCGGGTCGCCTGCAGGCGCTTGGCCAGGCGCCCGCAGACGAGGGCCTTTTTGGCGGGTGACAGCGTGATGCCGGCCGCATCGAAGATGAAGCGCTGGAAATGGCCGAACTCGATGTCGGAGAGGGTTCTGTGGGGCACGCGGCGGTCCGGTTTCAAGGGGCGCCGCGCAACGCGGCCAGGCGCGCCCCGTGGGCCCGGTTCCAGGCTGGAAGATCCTGCGCCGGCATCGCCTTGGCGATCAGCCAGCCCTGCGCGGTGGTGCAGCCGAAATCCTGCAGCAGCCGCCAGTCTTCCATGTGTTCCACCCCTTCGGCGACCGTGGTGAGATCGAGCCGGCGCGCCAGTTCCAGCGCGGACTCCAGGATGACCCGCAGGCTCTTGCGGCGGTGCGCGCCATGCACGAACGAGCGGTCGATCTTGAGTTCGGTGAACGGGATGCGCGACAGCTGCTGCATCGAGGAAAAGCCCGTGCCGTAATCGTCGATCGACAGGCCGAAACCCCTGAGGCGCAGGCGCACCAGCGCTCCGTGGGCGGCACTGCTGGTCTCCACCATCGATCCTTCGGTGACTTCGAGCGTCACCTGCGACGGCGGCAGCCCATGGCGCACCTGCTGGGCGCAGAGCTCCGCGACGATGGCGGGGTGGGCGAGCAGCTGCGGAGACATGTTGATGGCCAGTGTGAGCCGCATGCCGCGCGACTGCCAGGCCGCGCACTGCGCGAAGCTCTGCTCCACCATGGTCCGGGTGAGGTCGTGGATCAGCCCCTCGCGCTCGGCCATGGGGATGAATTCGTCCGGCGGCACCATGCCCAGCACGGGATGCTGCCAGCGTGCCAGGGCTTCGACCCCGCGCAGCAGGCCGGTGCGCGTGTCCACCTTCGGCTGGAAGTGCGGAACGATACCGCCGGTGCGCAGGGCTTCCCGCAGCATCGAGGGATCGATCGGCAGGCGGGGCGCGCTCCGGCGCTCGGCCACGGGAGCATGCGGGGCGAGGACTTCCCGCAGCGTGTCCCGCAGGTCGTCGCGCTCCAGCGGCTTGCGCAGTCCCCGCACGACCGAGGTTTCCATGGACTGCACCGAGTCGAGCAACGCGTCGCCGTGCCCGGACAGCAGCACGATGGGAATGCGCAGCCCCTGCTGCTGCAGCGCCTCGATGAGCTCGATGCCGTCCATCTCCGGCATTTCGAGGTCCGCGAGGATGAGGTTCGGCAGGCGTTCCCGTGCCGCGAGCGCCGCGAGCACTTCGAGCGCCTCGCGCCCGTGGCATGCCTCGTGCACTTCCCATGCCCCCAGTTCCATGCAGAGCCGGATGGCGTGCTGGCGCTGCACGGCGCTGTCGTCGACGACCAGGACCGAGAGGGCGGGCGCGGACGGCGCGGGCACGCAGGCGCCCGCATCCGGCCGTGGCGGAACGATGGCAGTCATGCGGGGCCGGCAGCCTTGGCGGCGGTGCGTGGAACGACGTGCATGCGATGGCGCGTGGGACGTGCGGTGCCTGGACGAAGTCAGCGGGGCGCGGCCGCGTTCGGCGGTTCGGTCTCGCCGGCCGGCAGCCGGGCGAGTTCGGCCAGGCCATCGGTGGACAGCGCCCGGTCCAGGTCCAGCAGGACGACGAGGCGTCCGCGCACCTTGCCCATGCCCTGGATGAAATCGGCTGGGACGCGGGCGCCGAAGGCCGGCGGCGGCTCGATGTCGGCGGGGCCGATGTCGATGACCTCGTTCACGGCATCGACGACGACCCCGATCACCTGCCGTTCCTCGCCGGTCCGGGCTTCGACGATCACGATGCAGGTGCGCTTGGCCACGGCGGCAGGCTCGCCGCCGAAGTGGGCCTGCAGATCGATCACCGGCACGACGGCGCCGCGCAGGTTGATCACTCCGCGCACGGAGCGCGGCATCATGGGCACCGTGGTCGGGTCGCCGTATTCGATGATCTCCTTGATCGAGAGAATGCCGATGGCGAACATCTCGCCGCCGAGCTGGAACGTCAGGTACTGTGCCGCGTCGGCGGCGGCCGCATCCGGGGTGTCCGGCGCCGCAGCGGTGGCAGGGGAGGTGGTGCGCATGCGGATGTCCTGGCCGGTCAGTAGCGGGTGAACTGCGACTCGTCGATGCCTTCGCCACCGGCGGCCGCCAGCGCCAGGCCGCCGCCCATCTTGCGGGGCGGCAGGGGCTTGCGGCCCGGGGCCTTGCGGGCCGCGGCGGCAGATGCCCGCGACGGGCCGGCTCCGGCCAGCTTGAAGAAGCCCATGGCCTGCTGCAACTGCTCGGCCTGGCTGCTCATCTCCTCGGCGGTGGCGGCGAGCTCCTCCGAACTGGATGCGTTCTGCTGGGTGGTCTGGCTCAACTGGCCGACGGCCGCATTGATCTGGCCGACGCCGGACGACTGCTCCTCGCTCGCGGCGGTGATCTCCTGCACGAGGTCGGAGGTCTTGCGGATGCTGGGCACCATCTCGCCGAGCAGGGTGCCGGCCCGTTCGGCCAGTTCCACGCTGGAGCTGGCCACGTCGCCGATTTCCTGGGCGGCGACCTGGCTGCGCTCGGCGAGCTTGCGCACTTCGGCCGCCACCACGGCGAAGCCCTTGCCGTGCTCGCCGGCGCGCGCGGCCTCGATGGCGGCGTTCAGGGCCAGCAGGTTGGTCTGGTAGGCGATGTCGTCGATGATGTTGATCTTCTGCGCGATCTGCTTCATGGCCGCGACGGTGGCCTTGACCGCCTCGCCGCCCTCGGTGGCCTCGGTGGCGGCCTTGGTGGCCATGCCGTCGGTGAGCTTGGCGTTCTCGGTGTTCTGCGAGATCGAGGCGGTCATCTGCTCGAGCGAGGCACTGGTTTCCTCCACGCCGGCCGCCTGTTCGCTGGCCGCCTGGCTCAGCGACTGCGCCGTGGCGCTCACTTCCTCCGAGGCCCCGGCCAGCGCCTCCGCGCCGCTGTTGACGTCCGCCACCACTTTCGAGAGCTTGTCCACCATGTTCTTCATCGCGAACAGCACGCTGGTGTCGTCGCCGGGGCGGGTCGCGATCTGCAGCGTCAGATCGCCGTTCGAGACGCTGGTGGCGATCTCCGCCACGTAGGCGGGCTCGCCGCCCAGCTGCCTGACCAGCGAGCGGGTGATGAGGAAGGCCAGCGCCAGAGCGATCAGGGCGCAGCCGCCCAGTGCCGAGAAGGTCAGCATGCGGGCGTTGGCATAGGTGAGGGCGGCGTCTTCCGCCGCCTTCTCGCCCCCCGCCACGTTGAGGTCGGACAGCTTGTCGGACAGGGTGCGGACGAGGTTGTAGGCCTTGCCCGAGTCACCGTCCAGCAGCCGCCTGCCTTCCTCGATGTCGTTCTGCTGGATGGCAGCGATCAGCTTGTCGTGCTCCGCGAACATGCTTTCCATGGCGTCCCTGCTCTGGTCGTAGAGGCGCTTTTCCTCCGGAGAGCTCACCAGCTTGCTGTAGTCTTCCCAGAGCTTGCGCGTGGCGACGATCCGTTCGACCGCGTCCTTGATCGCCTCGCGCGACTCCGCCGTGCCCGCGCTCATGAGGGAGCGCATTTCCAGCACCCGCAGGCGGTTGATGTTCGACTTGGTCAGCATGATCATTTTCACGCTGGGCATCCAGTTGGTCGCGAGATCCTCGGTCGCGCGGTTCACCGTGGCCAGTTGGTTGACGGCGTAAGCGCCCAGGCCGACCATGAGGGCCAGCACGAGGAGGAAGGCGCCGAAGAGCTTGGTGGCTAGTTTCATTTGGCTGAACATGAGGGGTCTCTGCGGTGGGTGGGGATGGCGGAAGAAGCGTTGCGGGCCGGGTCGGCCGCGGCTGCCAGCGCGGGCACGTCGAGGATGAGCGCGACCTCGCCGGTGCCCAGGATGCTGGAGCCGCTGATGCCCTGGAGGTGGGCGAACATCTGCGCCAGCGGCTTGATCACGGCCTGGGCCTCGCCCAGCAGGCGGTCCACGATCAGGCCGAAGCGCTGGGCGCCGTTGCGCACCACCACGATGCTCTGGCGTGCGCCGGCCGGGCCCGGCACCTGGAAGAGCGTGCGCAGCCGGATGAACGGCAGGACGCGGCCGCGCAACTCGGTGTATTCGTGGCCGGCGTCGCCCCGGAACTCGATGCATTCCTCGATGGCCTCGAGCGGCAGCACGAACACCGATCGTCCGACCGCGACCTGGAAGCCGTTGATGATCGCCAGCGTCAGGGGCAGCCGCACGGTGGTCTTCGTGCCCACGCCCGGGTGGCTGTCGAGGGACACGGTGCCCCGCAGCGCCGCGATGTTGCGCTTCACCACGTCCATGCCCACGCCCCGGCCGGAGAGATTGGTGATCTGTTCGGCCGTCGAGAAACCGGGCTCGAAGACCAATTGGTAGATCTCGTCGTCCGTCAGCGTCTTGCCCGCGTCGACGAGGCCCCGCTCCACGGCCTTCGCGAGGATGCGCTCGCGCGAGAGCCCGCCGCCGTCGTCGCTCACCTCGATCACGATGCTGCCCGAGTCGTGGTAGGCGTTGAGCGACACCGTGCCCCACGCGGGCTTGCCGCGCTCCGCGCGCAGCGCGGCCGGCTCGATACCGTGGTCCATGCTGTTGCGCACCAGGTGCGTCAGCGGATCGGCGATCTTCTCGACGACGGTCTTGTCGAGTTCGGTGTCTTCGCCGCGCACCTGCAGGACGATGTCCTTGCCGATCTCGCGCGAGACGTCGTGCACCATGCGCTGGAAGCGGTTGAAGGTGGCGCCGATGCGGACCATGCGCAGCTGCAGGGCGCTGTCGCGGATCTCCTGCACCAGTCCGTTGAGCGTGGAGTGCGCTTCGTGCAGCGCCACGTTCTGCACGTGGCGGCCCGCCTGCGTCGCCGTGGCCGTGGCGGTGATCAGCTCTCCCACCAGGTCCACCAGCCGGTCGAGCTTTTCCGCATCCACGCGCACCGACTGGTGGTCTGCCGCCCGGGTCTCCTTGATCTGCTTCTGGCGCACCAGGGCGGCTTCCACGACCGGCTGCTGCACGCGCCGCTGCTCCACGAGCAACTGGCCGAGCGGCTCCGGTGCGCCGCCGTGCTGCAGCCGCAGCGCTTCGTCCAGTTCGCGGCGCGTCAGGCTGCCGCAGTGGACGAGGATCTCGCCGAGCCGCAGCGTGCCGTCGTCGCTGCGCGGGCCCAGGGCATCGATCAGGTCGATGTAGCGCGAAACCTCGCTGTCCGGCGGCAGGATGTGGACCACGCAGTCGTCCAGCACGAACTCGAACGCGCCTTCGATGGCGGCCTTGGTCGCGCTGCTGCGCAGGGCGATCTCGAAGCCGAGGTAGCAGGATTCCGGGTCCATCTCCGCCAGCCCGGGCAGTTCGTCGGGCAGCGTGGCGATGGCCGTGATCGTGCCGAGCCTGCCCAGGTAGCGCAGGAACGATATCGGGTCCATGCCGTTGCGCAGCACGTCCCGTCCGAAGCGCAGCGAGATGTGCCAGTGGTCCGGCGCGCGGCTTCCGGGCAGGGACTGCGGCAGGGGCAGCGTGCCGCCCGGCGGCATGCCGGCCACCGCATCCTGCGTGGCCGCGATGGCGGCAGAGGGAAGCCCGACCGCCGCGTTCGCGAGCAACCGGTTCAGTCCTTCCAGCAGCGGCTCCGCGTCGGCCAGCAGCTGCGCGTCGGCCTCCGTCTGGCCGGCCGCGGCGGCGGCCACCAGCCGACCCGTGTGGTCGCCGCAGGCGAGCAGCAGCGCCACGACCGATTCGTCGAGCGCGATGGTGCGGTCGCGCACTTTGTCCAGGACGCTTTCGGCGACGTGCGTGAAATCCACGATGAAGTCCAGGCCGAACAGGCCCGCGGACCCCTTGATCGTGTGCGCGGCACGGAAGATCGCGTCCACCGCGTCGGAGGGATCCTCTTCCTGCAGGACGCCCAGCAGGGCCTGCTCCATGTCCTCGAGCAGCTCCCCGCTTTCCACGATGAAGGCCTGGAGCGCCTGTTCCATGTTCATGCGGCGTCCTCCGGGGCGGGGCCGGCGGCGCACAGCTGCTCCCCGAAGAACGCATGCAGGTCGAAGAGCGCGAACGCCTCCGACACCACTGCGTTGCAGCGGGTGATGCGCAGCCTATGGCCCCGGGCGCGCGCGTCGCGGTGGGCTGCCATGAGCAGCTGCACACCCGCGCTGTCGATCTCGGTCACGCCGGCCAAGTCGATGTCGAGGCCGTCCGGACTGTCGGAGATGGCGGCCAGCAGGCCCGTGCGCGTTTCCGCGGCCCGGTAGATGGTGAGCTCTCCATCCAGGGCCAGGGTGGTGACGGACGTCATGGCAGCACCAGCTTTTCCACGGCCGACAGCAGCGTGGGCGGCTGGAACGGCTTCACCACCCAGGCCTTCGCCCCGGCCAGCTGGCCTTCGCGCTTCTTCGCTTCCTGGTTTTCGGTGGTCAGCATGATCACCGGGGTGAAGCGGTAGGCCGGCATCGCCTTCACGGTCTTGAGGAAGGTGATGCCGTCCATGTTCGGCATGTTCACGTCGCTGATGATCAGGTGCACCTTCTGGCCGGTGAGCCGGGCGAGCGCGTCGCGGCCGTCACGGCCTTCGAGGACTTCGTAGCCCGCGCCCCGCAGCGCAATGCCGACGACCGAACGCACGGAGGCGGAGTCGTCCACGATGAGAATGGTCTTCGCCATGGGAGTCCTTCAGGGAATTCAGAAAAAGGTGATTTCTTCGTGCTGCGGCGACGGCGGCGACTGTGGCGACTGCGGTGGGGGCAGCGCCTGGCCTCGCGCCGATGGGGAGGCGTCGGACCGGCCCGTACCCGCGCGGTGCACGGCGCGCTCGCCCGCCATCGCATAGGTGGCTTCGAGTTCCTTCAGGAGCGTGGCGGACTGCAGGGGCTCCAGCCGGCCTTGCTGTGTGCAGCGGGCGTGGTGTTCACGCACCACCTCGGGCATGCGGCCGATGTTGTCGCGCACGTGGCTGAGGATCTGGCTGACGCGGTCCTGGAACTGCAGCTGCACCAGTGAATCGTTCACTTCGCCCTGGATCAGCCGGCTTTCGCTGCGCAGCAGATCGGCGGAGTGCGCCAGATCGGTCGTGAGGTTCTGGAACTGGTCCAGCACCTGGGCGATGCGGCTTTCGGAGTCGGCCAGCACGGCATGTTCCTGGCGCTGCGAGACCTGCGCGGTGGAGCATGTGGCATCGATGGCCGCGTGGATGGCGGCGACCTTGCGGGTGATCTCCTGCCCCGTCTCGCCCGACAGCCGCGACAGCACCCGGACTTCCTGGGCCACCTGGGCGAAGCCCCGTCCGCGTTCGCCAGCATGCGCGGCCTCGATCGTCGCGTTGATGGCCAGCAGGTTGGTCTGCTGCGCGATGCGGGACACCCCTTCGGCCATGTCCTGCAGTTCGCCGACGAAGCGCTGCAGGTCTTCGATCTGCGACAGCATCCGCGCCTTGCCGTCCATGGCGTCGCGCAGCGAGGCAACCACCTGCTGGAGCTGTTCCTGGCTGTGGGAGTAGACGGAGGCGGCGGCCGTGTTCTGCGTCCCGGAACCTGCGCCGGACGGCGGGTCCAGCGTGCGGCCCAGTTGCTGCACGATGTTCGCGAACCGCTCGCTGAGCGCCGCGATGGCGTCTTCCATCTGGCCGCGCGACGATTCGATCTGGCCGGCCCACACGGGCGCCACGTCGCCGCTGAAGGACTCGAAACCTGCCTGCAGGCCGTGTACGTCCGGCACCGCGTGCACGGAAGAACCGCGCCGGGCCATCCACCCGGCCAGAGCCCCGCAGACCGCCAACCCGGCCGCGCAGAACATGCCCGCCACGCTGGCCGACGACAGGTACAGCGCGGCCGCCGCGCCCAGGGCGGCCACCACGGGCGCGGTGGTCCATTGCAGCGACTGCCGCTCTGCGGTCATAAATTCCCCCAACACTTGTTGTTTGTTTGCCGGGCAGCACGGACCGACCGGTCCGCCGAGCGCCCGCCCGCTGCGTCAGCGGTGATTGCGCCAGCTTACGTTCGAGGGCTGTGGAATGTAGGACTCGACTGACGCAATAGCGGTACCGAAACGGCCAATGTCAAGTCGGCGGAAATTTCATGCGGTTCGCTGAGGACTTTGCTCAAATGCTAAAAATGTGAAAAATAGTGTCATATGACGAACACGGCATGGATTACAAATGACGATTCGGCAGGCCTCTGGGGAGGAAGGCTGCCGCCCGATGCACACCGGGCCGATCTGGCCCCCGTTTTCATCCGGTTGCTGGCATCGCGCGCCGAGGCGAGGGGCCTCGCGCCGGAGCGGCTGCTGCGCGGCTCCGGGCTCGTCCTGGCCGATCTGGACGCCCCTGGGCTGCTCGTGTCTTACCGGCAGTGCGTGGAGGTCGCGCGCCGCTTCTGGCGGGCTCCTCCATCCATGCGGGAGGGCCTGGAATGGGCCAGGCTGGCAAGCGTGGTGTCGTTGGGAAATGTCGGGCTCGGAATGATGGCCAGCGCGAATTCGATCGACATGCTACGGTTTCTGGTCGAATTCCGGCGGGCTGCCGGTTTCCTGCTGGACCTCCGTTGCGGAGCCTGCGAGCGGGTTTTCCACCTGGAGGTACAGCCGCGTTTCGACGACCCGCACATGGAGCCGTTCCTGGCGATGCACACGCTCGCGTCGCTGAGCAGCTTCGTCCGGCAGATCCTGGGACTCGATTTCCGCATGCTGCGCGTGGAACTGGCGCTGCCGCGCCCTGGCACGGCGGCGGAGTACGAGCGGTTCTTCGGCACCCGGGTGGAGTTCGACGCGCCGGCGCATCGCCTGGTCTTTCCCGATCAACCGTGCGGCGTGCGAACCGCCGAGCCTGGGGTGCTGGCGCGGATGCGCGAACTGCTGAGCGAAACCGCCGGTGCACGGGTGTGCCGCGACGTCGGTGCCGCCGTGGCGCAGATCATCCGCCGCTCCGATACGGCCGCGCCCCCGCTGGGGCAGGTGGCGGCAGCCCTCAACCTCAGCGAACGGAGCCTGCGCCGCAGGCTGTCCGAAGAGGGCATCGGCTACCGGGCCCTGGTGGCGGAGGAGCAGCGCCGCCGCACCCTGGCGCTGGTCCGAAGCTCCAGCGTCTCGATGGAAGACGTGGCGGCGCAGGCCGGCTACTCCAGTGCCCGCAGCCTGCGGCGGGCGGTGCATCGCTGGACGGGCGGCGGGCCGTCGGCGGTGCGCAAGGCCGCCGCCACCGCACTGCCGCGCTGGACGGCCATGGCGCCCTGACAGTCCGGCGCGGTACCGTCGGGCGATGCGCGGGGCAGGCCCTACGGCCCGCGCCACTGGGCATGCCGCACGCCCAACTGCAGTTGCTGGATGCGCCGGTGGATCGTGGAGCGGCTGACGCCCAGCTGGCGTGCGGCCTCGGAGACGTTGCCCTGGCATCGGGCGAGCAGTTGCTCCAGCGCCTGCGCCGCCGGCTCGCCGGCGGGGTGTACCGGGGCGGTGCCGGGTGGGGCTCCGTGCGCCGCCAGCAGCGCATCGGGCAGGTGTCGGGTTTCGATGGTCCCGTCGCCATCCTCCCCGCACAGGGCCGCGGCGTAGCGCAATGCGTTGTGCAGCTCGCGCAGGTTGCCGGGCCAGGCATGCGCGGCCAGCACGGCGCGGGCAGCGTCGCCCAGGTGGAGATGGCTGCCCAGGGCGGCCAGCATCTGGTCTGCGATGGCCTGCAGATCGCTGCGCTGGCGCAGCGCAGGCAGCCGCAGTTCGGCGGCGTTGAGGCGGTAGAGCAGATCCTCGCGGAAGCTGCCGCGCCGCACCAGTTCCGCCAGCGGCCGGTGCGAGGCCGAGATGCAGCGCACGGACACCGCGCGCGGCGTGCGGGCGCCCAGCGGGGTGATTTCGGACTCGGAGAGCACCCGCAGCAGCTTGGCCTGCAGGGCCAGCGGCATGTCGCCGATCTCGTCGAGAAACAGCGTGCCCTCGTGCGCCGCGGCGATCAGGCCTTCGCGGCCCTTGGCGGCTGCGCCGGTCCAGGTGCCGGGCAGGTAGCCGAACAGCTCGCTCTCCAGCAACGCCTCGGGAATGGCCGCGCAGTTGATGGCGATGAAGGCGCCGCGGCGGCCGCTGGCGGCATGCAGTGCGCGGGCCAGGTATTCCTTGCCGGCGCCGGTCTCCCCTTGCAGCAGGATCGGCAGCGCCTGCGGCGCGAGCCGGGCCGCCTTGCGCAGCAGCGTCTGCAGTGCCGCGTCGCCCGTGTCCAGCGCCTGCAGCGCCGCGGGCAGCGGTGGCTCGGCCTGCGTGTCCTGCGCGCGTGGGTGGCGCACCCGGCGCTGCGGCTCCATGGCATGGGCGAAAAGGATGCTGCCGTCGCGGGCGCGGATGATGCGTTCCTGCGCCGGGCGATGGCGGCGCAGCTCGGGCAGGCCGCGCAGGTCCACGTCGAAAAAGCGCTCCAGCGGCTGGCCGATGAGCGTGCGGCGCTGGCGCCAGTCCAGTTGCGCGGCAGCGCTCAGCAGGCGGGCGCCTGCGTGGGTCATGGCGCGGATGCGGCCGCGCGCGTCCACGCTGATCGAGGCGTCCGGATCCACATCGAGGAAATCGGGCGACTGCGCCAGGCGCACCACCCAGTCCTGCCCGGACTGCGCCATCAGGTTGGCATGTTCCACGCGCCGCGCCGCGGCCACGACGAGGTGGTGCGCCAGGTTCTGGCTGGCACGTTCGGCGGGTGAGCGCAGCAGCGACAGGTCGAGCACCGCGGCCAGTTCGCCGCGCAGGTCGTAGATGGGCGCGGCGGTGCAGGACAGGCGCGTGTGCGTGTAATCGAAATGGTCGCTCTGGTGCACCGTCAGCGCCTCGCCCGTTGCCAGGCAGGCGCCCACGGCCGAAGTGCCGGAGTGTTCCTCGCGCCATTGCGCACCCAGGTACAGGCCGGCGCGGCGCAGGTCGCCGGTGTCGGCCTCGTGCCCGAGGAAGTCCACCGCCACGCCGTGCCGGTCCGCCAGCAGCAGCACGTAGTCCAGGCCCTTGAGCTGCTGGTACAGCCGCTCCAGACCATGGCGGGCGATGTGGATCAGCGGCCCGGATTCTTCGCGGTGCGCGCGCAGTTCGCCCTCGGGAACGATGTGGGCTTCGCTGGTCTGCGCCGGGTCGAGCCGGTGGTGGTCGATGCAGCGGCGCCAGCTGCGCAGCACGGCGCGGTCACGGTCCTGGCTGCCCGTGGGATAGCCCGAGCCGAAGGCTTCGATTTCCTGGACGTGCGAGGCGTAGGACTGCAGAGGCATGGCGTGGAGTCGATGCGGTCTTGTCTTGGAGCGTGCCGTGGGAATTGTGTGCCCGGGGCCGGGCCGCGCCCATCGAGATTTACCCACTGCACCTGCTGCGCTGCAGCACGCGGGATGCGACAGGTGTCGCACGGTGCGCCGCCTGTCGCGTGCGGCAGCCGTGATCTGCGGCTCAGGCGATGCAGGGTTTGCCCCCGGAGCGCGCGGCCAACCCGTTGATTCGCATGGCATCCGGCGCAGTCCGGCCGCCCCTTGCAGGGCTGGCATGGCGGTTGCCTTGAGCCGTACCGCCCGAAGAAAAAAAAACGGGCATGACCACCATCCAAGGAGACAACGATGACCGATACCACGGCTGCAGCCCGCGCCCAGGCGCTGCTCGACCGGCTCAACCGCGCTTTGGCGGACCGCGACTTCACGGCCGCGAGCCGCCTGTTCGCCGAGGAGTGCTACTGGCGCGACCTCGTGCTGCTCACCTGGAACATCAAGACCCTGGAAGGGCAGGGCCAGATCGCCGAGATGCTGGCCGCACAGCTGGACGCCGCCGCGCCCGTGCGCCTGTCGCTGGACGAGCGCGAGACGGTGGATGAGGCCGACGGCGTGCTGTCCGCCTGGATCGTGATCGACACGCGGCATGCGCGCGGCGGCGGCCACGTGCGCATCCGGGACGGGCGCATCTGGACGCTGCTCACGGCCGCGCAGGAACTGAAGGGGCACGAGGAACCCCTGGGCGCGCGCCGGCCGATGGGGGCCGAGCACGGCATCCGGCGCGGCCGCCAGACCTGGCTGGAGCGCCGCCGGCAGGAGGCCGAGGAACTGGGCCGCGAGAAGCAGCCCTTCGTGCTGGTCATCGGCGGGGGGCAGGGCGGCATCGCGCTGGGCGCGCGGCTGCGCCAACTGGGGGTGTCGCACATCGTCATCGACCGCCAGGCACGCCCCGGCGACCAGTGGCGCAACCGCTACAAGTCGCTGTGCCTGCACGATCCCGTCTGGTACGACCATCTGCCGTACCTTCCTTTCCCGGACAACTGGCCCGTGTTCGCGCCCAAGGACAAGATCGGCGACTGGCTGGAGATGTACACCCGCGTGATGGAGGTGAACTACTGGCCGTCCACGAACTGCCTGAACGCCCGCTTCGATGAGGACCGGCAGGAGTGGGAAGTGACCGTGGAGCGCGATGGCGAGACGCTGGTGCTCCGCCCGAAGCACCTGGTGTTCGCCACCGGCATGTCGGGCAAGGCCCACGTGCCCCAGATCAAGGGCCAGGACGTTTTCCGGGGCGAGCAGCAGCATTCGTCCCAGCACCCCGGCCCGGATGCGTATGCGGGCAAGAAGGTGGTGGTGATCGGCGCCAACAATTCCGCGCACGACATCTGCGCGGCCCTGTGGGAGCACGGCGCCGACGTGACCATGGTGCAGCGCTCGTCCACCCACATCGTGCGCTCCGATTCGCTGATGGAGATCGGCCTGGGCGACCTGTATTCGGAGCGCGCCGTGGCCAGCGGCATGACCACGAAGAAGGCCGACCTGACCTTCGCCTCGCTGCCCTACCGCATCATGGCCGACTTCCAGGTGCCGGTGTACGACCGCATCCGCGAGCGCGACGCGGAGTTCTACCGCCAACTCGAAGCGACCGGCTTCATGCTGGATTTCGGCGACGACGGCTCGGGCCTGTTCATGAAGTACCTGCGCCGTGCCTCGGGCTACTACATCGACGTGGGGGCCTGCGACCTGGTGATCGACGGCAGCATCAAGCTCCAGGCGGGCAAGGAGATCAGCCACCTGTCGGAGAACGCGGTGGTGCTCGAGGATGGCACCGCATTGCCGGCGGATCTGGTGGTCTACGCGACCGGCTACGGCTCCATGAACGGCTGGGTGGCCGACCTGATCAGCCAGGAGGTGGCGGACAAGGTGGGCAAGGTCTGGGGCCTGGGCTCGGGCACCACCAAGGACCCGGGGCCGTGGGAGGGCGAGCAGCGCAACATGTGGAAGCCCACGCAGCAGCAGGCCCTGTGGTTCCACGGCGGCAACCTGCACCAGTCGCGCCATTACTCGCTGTACCTGGCGCTGCAGCTCAAGGCGCGCCAGGAGGGCCTGCCCGTGCAGGTCTATGGCCTGCAGCAGGTGCACCACTTGCGCTGACGCAAGGGCCGAACGCGCCTCCCGGCCCAAGATGGACGGCGGTGTGCCGTCCTTTCCCCCACCCGACACATCAGAAAGTTGAATCATGAAAGCAGCACGTTTCCACGACCGTGGCGACATCCGCATCGAAGACATTCCCGACCCCGTGGTGGAGCCCGGCACCGTGGGGATCGAAGTCGCCTGGTGCGGCATCTGCGGCACCGACCTGCACGAGTTCATGGAAGGGCCGATCTTCATCCCGCCCTGCGGCCACCCGCATCCCATCTCGGGCGAATCGGCACCCGTCACCATGGGGCACGAGTTCTCCGGCGTGGTCTATGCCGTGGGCGACGGGGTGACGGACATACAGGTCGGCCAGCACGTCGTGGTGGAGCCCTACATCGTGGCCGACGACGTGCCCACGGGCCCGGGCGACCACTACCACCTTTCCAAGAACATGAACTTCATCGGCCTGGGTGGGCGAGGCGGTGGCCTGTCCGAGCGTATCGCCGTCAAGCGCCGCTGGGTGCATCCCATCTCCGACGCGATTCCGCTGGACCAGGCCGCGCTGATCGAGCCGCTGTCGGTGGGCCACCATGCCTACACCCGCAGCGGCGCCAAGGCGGGCGACGTGGCGCTGGTGGGCGGAGCCGGCCCCATCGGCCTGCTGCTGTCGGCCATCCTGAAGGCCAAGGGGCTGACGGTGATCGTCACCGAGCTGAGCGCCAAGCGGAAACAGAAGGCGCGCGAATCCGGCGTGGCCGACCACATCCTCGACCCTTCCGAAGTGGACGTGGTGGCCGAGGTGATGCGGCTCACCGGCGACAAGGGCGTGGACGTGGCGTTCGAATGTTCCAGCGTCAACCAGGTGCTCGACACCCTGGTGGCCGTGACCAAGCCCACGGGCGTGGTGGTGATCGTCTCCATCTGGAGCCACCCCGCCACCATCAACGTGCACAGCGTGGTGATGAAGGAGCTGGACGTGCGCGGCACCATTGCCTACTGCAACGACCACCAGGAAACCATCAAGCTGGTCGAGGAGGGGAAGATCGACCTGGAGCCCTTCATCACCCAGCGCATCCAGCTGGAGGATCTGGTGGCGAAGGGCTTCGACACGCTGATCCACAACAACGAGTCGGCGGTGAAGATCATCGTGCAGCCGCGACTCAAGTAGGGGAGCGCCCGGATCGGGGTGGCCGGGCGGGTGCTGGTGGCCGCCCTGAACGTCCGTTTCATTCTTTGGAACGGGTGGGTTGCTTTGCCTGGCCATCTTTCTAAGCTGCCGGGACGGAGAGCGTCTTCGGCATCGTCATTCCGGAGCGCCTCGCCGATACAACGGAGACATCGGCAATGCGACGCTGGTGGTGATCGCAGACGCCGCGCACATGACCTGCATAGAAGAGCCCGAGCGCTTCACAGGCCGAGAGGCACCCACCAGGAGACATCGAATGAATTTGCGGACCATGGTCGCTTCAGCCGCCACCCTGTTGGCGATGGCTGGCTGCGCGTCGAACGGACCAGCGGGACAGGGCGTTCCCGTGCCGGTGCATGACCAGTCCGCGCTCGGCAGTCGCGGCTACTTCTACGTGGGAGGGCGCTACACCGGCGAGGCCGCCCAGCAGGTGATGTCCGGCCAGGCGTACGTGGAAGTGCTGGTTCCCAGGCATATCCGCAGGCCTTATCCGCTGGTACTGATCCACGGCGCGGCGCAGACCGCCACGAACTGGATGGGCACCCCCGACGGCCGCAAGGGATGGGCTGACTACTTCGTCGAGCAAGGCTACTTGGTGTACATGATCGACCAGCCCATGCGGGGCCGGTCGGCATGGCATCCACAGGATGGCGCGACCCGGATGTTCACTGCTCCCGTCCTGGAGCGCCAGTTCACGGCCACGGCACGGCTGGGAGACTGGCCCCAGGCGAAGGCGCATACCCAGTGGCCTGGACAAGGCCCCCTGGCCGGACGGCGCGGCGACCCGGTGTTCGACGCGTTCTATGCGACGCAGGTCGAAAGCCTTGCGTCCAATACCGACACGCAGCGCCACAACCAAGCCGCTGGCGCCGCCCTGCTGGACCGCATCGGGCCGGCCGTCCTGCTGACGCATTCGCAGGCAGGCCCTTTCGGCTGGCTGATCGCCGATGCCAAGCCTGGCCTGGTCAAGGGAATCGTGGCCGTCGAACCGTCTGGCCCGCCCTTCGAGAACTCCACCAATGCCACGGGCAAGGCCCGCCCGTGGGGCCTGACCGATGTGCCCATCACCTATGAACCGGCCGCGGGCAGGGCCGAAGACTTGGCCGTCGAGCGCCAGGCCGCGCAGAAACCTGAATTGTTCGCGTGCTGGATGCAGAAGGAGCCGGCGCGCCAACTGCCCCATCTGCGCGACGTACCCGTGATGGTCATGGCGGCCGAAGCGTCCTACCACGCGGTCTACGACCACTGCACCGCACAGTACCTGCAGCAGGCCGGTGTTCACACGGAGTATGTCCGACTCGCAGACCACGGCATGCGCGGCAACGGCCATATGGTCATGCTGGAGAAAAACAACCTGGACATCGCGCAGTTCATCGACCAATGGCTGCAGCGCACCGTGCGCTGAGCGCCAGGGCGGCCACTGGCCCTCGCGGGCGCCCGGCCGGCCACCACGGCAGTGAACCCACCGTATGCAGGTGGCGCACTCACCCTGGATCCGTCCCAGGACACCGTTCGGACCGTCCGGGCAGAAGAGGCCAAGTGATGGAGCGAGGGAGACCCCCGCGCATCTTGCGCGGGGCGAAGTCGTCCCCTCCGCCGGCGCCAGGAGGGGGGGCTGCGTTCACGTATTTGCCGGGTGCGTGGAATAGCAAAACCACATAGCTGATATAGAGGCCCGGTGCTTATTCCCCGGCGCCGCAGTGTCCAGACTGCCTGCATGAATGACTACACCAAGGAGACATCATGTCGGTATCCATCTTGCCTGGCGTTCTGAAACGTGCGCTCTGCTGCTTCGCTCTGCTGGCATGCAGTCTTGCCGCTGCGCAGGACTACCCCCAAAAACCGATCCGGCTGGTGATCCCCTACACACCGGGCGGTTCCATCGACAACGTGGGACGCCTGGTGGCGGACCAGTTGCAGCGCCAGCTGGGCCAGGCCATCGTGATCGAGAACATGCCGGGCGCTTCCGGGTTGCTGGGCTCATTGAACGTCCGGAAGGCCAAGCCGGACGGGTACACGCTTCTGTTCAACGCATCGAGCCAGACCTACCTGCCGCTGGTGATGGCGAAGAAGACCTACGATCCCGAGCGCGACTTCACCGCGATCGGACAGATCGGCTATGTACCTCTCGTCGTCGCCGTCGGCAACGACGTTCCGGCAAGAACCATGGCCGAATTCGTCCAGTTGGCCAAGTCCCATCCGGGGAAGTACACCTGGGCGACCTCCGGTCTGGGCACGACCAGCCATCTGAGCGAGGAAATGGTGAACCGCGCGCTGGGTCTCCGGATGGAAATAGTGGCCTACAAGGGTGCGGTTCCGCAACTGACCGACGTGATCGGGGGGCATGTCTCGGCGGCCATTTCGCCCATGCCGGGCGTGACGCCCTTCGTCCAGGCAGGCCGGCTGCGGCCCCTTGCCGTCACCAGCAGGAACCGCCTGGAGTCCATGCCGAACCTGCCGACGCTTTCCGAGAGCGGGATGCCGGGTTTCGAGCTGCTTTCCTGGTACGGCATCTGGGGGCCCGCAGGGCTTCCTGCATCCATCACCGACCGGCTGAATGCGGAAATCCGAAAGGCCGTCCAGGCCGCGACGCTTCAGGCCAAGTTCGCAGAGATGTCGTTCGTTCCCGCACTGTCCACGCCGTCCGAGTTCCGGCAGATGATCGCGGATGATCTGGCCAACATAGGGAAAGCCGTCAAGGAAGCAGGAATCCGGATCGATTGATCGGGCCCGGGAACCCGATCCCTTGCGAAAGCCGGCCTGGCACGTCTTCACCGCAGAAAGCGCTCCGCCAACTGGCACCAGAAGGCGGCGCCATACGGCAGGATGCCGTCGTTGAAGTCGTACCGCGGGTTGTGCAGGCCGCGTCCGCCCTCCGCGGGCCCGTTGCCGATGCGCACCAGCGCACCCGGGCAGCGCTGCAGCATGTAGGCGAAGTCTTCGCTGCCCATGAGCCGCGGGAACTCCGCGTCCACCGCTTCCGGCCCGACCAGGTCGGTGGCCACCTGCGTCGCGAGGTCGACGGCCGCGGCATCGTTCACGACCACCGGATAGCCTTCCACGTAGTCGATCTCGGCCCGGCACCCGTGCGCCTCCGCCGTGCCCGTGACGAGCGCGGTGATGCGCTCCCTGAGCAGCGTGCGCACTTCCGTGGAGAACGACCGGACGCTGATGCCGATCTCGGCCTCCGCGGGAATGACGTTCAGCGCGTCACCGGCCCGCAGACGGCCCACCGTGACGACGGCGGATTCCGACGGATCCACGTTGCGTGCCACCACCGTCTGCAGACCCATGACGATGGCGGAGGCCGCGACCACCGGATCGACCGCCAGATGCGGCCGGGCCGCGTGCCCGCCGAGGCCGTGCACCTGGATGAACACCCGGTCGCCCGCCGCCATGAATGGCCCCTTGCGCACGAGAAAACGCCCCGGGGGCATGCCCGGGTGGTTGTGCATGGCGTACACCGCATCGCACGGAAACCGCTCGAACAGCCCGTCCTCGACCATCGCCTTGCCGCCGCTGTCGAAGCCGCGCTCCTCGGCGGGCTGGAAGATCAGGTGCAGCGTGCCGGAGAAGGGGCGGTGCGCGGCCAGGTACTTCGCGGCGCCCAGCAGCATCGTCATGTGGCCGTCGTGGCCGCACGCATGCATCAGGCCGGGAACGCAGCTCGCATGCGGAGCGCCCGTCGCTTCCTGGATCGGCAGGGCATCCATGTCCGCCCGGATGCCCAGCGTCTTCGCGCCGTCGCCGTGGCGCAGGCGGCCGACCAGGCCCGTGCCGCCGATGCCCCGGGTGACTTCATAGCCCCACTCGGTCAGCTTGCCCGCGATGAAGTCGGAGGTCGCATGCTCCCCGAACGCGAGTTCCGGGTGCCGGTGCAGATGCCGCCGCACAGCGACCATCTCCTGTTCGTAGGGCAGCAGCTGGTCGATGCGCGTGTGGGCGCGGGTGGGGGCGGGAGGATGGGTCATTCGAGAACGATGTGGTTGGCCTTGGCGATCCGCTGGTAGAACTGGATGCGCTCGGCGATCTCTGCCCGGTAGGCCTGCGGCTTCACGTCCTCCGGCACCATCATGCCCTTGTCCTCCCACACGGGGCGGGTGGCCGGGTCCTGCAGCACCTTGCGCATGGCCTGGTACAGCCGTTGGACGATGGCGTCCGGTGTCTTGGCCGGTGCGGCCAGCCCCGTCCAGGAAGTCAGGTTCAGATCCGGCAGCTTCAGTTCCGCGAAGGTCGGCACGTCGGGAAGCTGCGGAATCCGCTGCGGAGAGGCCACGGCCAGGGCGCGGAGCTTGCCGGTGCGCACGTTCGCGAGGTTGGATGACAGGTTGTTCCAGGTCAGCTGCACCTGGCCCGCGATGAGGTCGGTCACCGCGACACCGGCGCCGCGGTACGGGATGTGCGTCATCGGCATCTTCGCCTGGCTCTTCAGGAGCTCCATGCTCAGATGGGAGACCGATCCCGTGCCGGCGCTCGCGTAGTTCAGCGCGCCCGGATGGGCCTGCGCGTATTTCACCAGATCGGCGAACGAGCGCACCGGCAGGTCGGCGTTCACCAGCAGCACGTTGGCGAGCCGGTCGATCAGCGTGATCGGCGCGAAGTCCTTCACCGCGTCGTAGGGCAGGTTCGGGTTCACGGCCGGGTTGACCACGTGCGTGCTCTGCGACGTCACGATCAGCGTGTAGCCGTCGGGCTTGGCCCTTGCCACGTAGACCGAGCCCATCGTGCCGCCGGCACCACCCTTGTTGTCCACGACGACCGGCACGCCCAGTTCGCGGCTCAGGCGGTCCGCCATCAGCCGCCCCGAGTTGTCGACCGATCCACCGGGCGCGAACGGCACCACGAGCGTGATGGGCTTGTTCGGATAGGGGGTGGATTGCGCCTGCGCGGAGGACAGCGGCGCCATCCCTCCTGATGCGGTCGCGGCGGCGACCATGCCCATGAAATCGCGTCTCTTGATCTGCATGTGGTACCTCGGTGAAGAAGCCGCGAGATTAAGAAAACCGGGCGCCGGCAACAAACGACAAATACGCCGTGGGTGTTGACATGGTGTAATCGCCCGCCATGAAGATCCATTCTCCGTCGCTGGTGGAACTGCATGCGTTCCTGGCCGTCTGCCGGCACGGCAGTTTCCGGCGCGCGGCCGATGCGCTGTGCGTGACGCCCGCCGCCGTGAGCCGCGCGGTGCAACGCCTGGAAGAGCACCTTGCCGGCGAGCGGCTCTTCGAGCGCTATGCGACGGGCGTCACCCTGACGGCGCGGGGGGCACAGCTGCGCCGGCTCACGGAGCGGCACGTGCTCGCGCTGGAATCGGCCGCCGAAGCCATGGGGCGCTCGGCCCTGCCGCAGCGCGTCCGGCTGAGCGTGATCCCCACGCTCAGCATCCAGTGGCTCATGCCCCGGATGCCCGCGTTCAGGGCCGAGCACCCGGGCATCGAGATCGAGCTGCGCCAGTTCAAGCACGACGAGGATTTCACGCGCGACGACGTCGACCTGTGGATCGAAGTGAAGCGGCCCCAGCGCAGATGGCCCGCGCACATCCGGACGCGCTACCTGATCGGGCGCGAGTTCGTCGCGGTGTGCGCGCCGGGCCTGCGCCAGAAGTACCGCACGCCGCAGGCACTGCAGTCCGCCACCCTGCTGCACCACACCAACTTTCCCGACAACTGGGAGCGCTGGTTCGCCAAGGCGGGAGCGCCCTGCACGCCGCGGCTCGGGCCGGGCTTCGATCTGACGATGCACCTGATCATCGCGGCGAAGGCCGGGATGGGTGTCGCGGTCGTGCCCGCTTGCCTGGTGGAGCGCGAATTGTCGAGCGGGGAGCTGGTCATGCCGTTCGACATCGACGTCTCGTGCGGACGCGGGTACTTCGTCTGTTCGCGGCGCGATGGGCCGCCGTTTCCGGCGCTGGAGGCATTCGCGGGGTGGCTGGAGGCGCAGGCGGGGCAAACAGTGCCGGGAAATGCCGCAGTGACCGTTTGAGTCCATGACGGCTGAAGCTGGCTGGCTTTGACGGTGTGTGGTGGAGGGGACCGCGGATTGCGATCACTTCTGATAGCGCTTCACACGGTAGCGGTGACTACGCAGATCGTCACACATGGACGCGTTCTTTCCTGCGCCGAACAGGGCGGTCCAGCCAGCCCCTAGAGAAAGCCCGGCAGCAATCAGTGCGCCGAGATGCATGCCATCGACCACCAGCATGACTGTCAACGCCAAGAAGGCAAGTGAGATGCCACCCATAAACAGACGCCGCACCCAAATGAACGTCCAGTACATGAGCCGTTCTGCTCTGGAGATGGGCTGGTCGGATCCTAGTTTGTCTTCGAAAAGCGCCTGCCAGAAGAGCCAATAGATGATCGGGGCCATCATGATTGCGAAGACGGCCCATTCCCCATCCCATAGGAGCCAGGCCGCCCATCCGATCAGGGCAATGCCTGCTGCTATCAGAACTGTGCGCTCCATGATTTCCCAGCGTTCCATGAGACTCCTCGACGGTGATAGCGGCGTGCTAGACAGTAGACCAGACTGAGACCACGTCGGTGCATCGGCCTACACCGGTGCCCCCCCGGGCCACTTACCCTTGGATCTCGTCCATATCGTCAACGAGACCAGGAGTGAATATGCAGCCATCCGCAGGCAAGCCAGACCTTGTGAACCTTGAAGACCCGGATTCCGTCGCGCGCTGGGTCAAGGAACTGGACACGACCGAAAGCCAGTTGCGGGATGCCGTGGCACAGGTCGGAACGAAGGGTGCGGACGTCGAAATGCACCTCAAGGGCGCACGCAGTTCGACCAACGAGGACCGCATGCAGCAGGCCCCCTCCGCCGGGGACCGGTAGCCCACGGTCCGATCGGGCGCGCCGCGAACGCTGGCCTGCGCCGCTGGGCCAGCCACGCTTCGCCGGGCGCCGCTTCTGAACGGCGGTCAAGCGCCGTCGGTGCCCGGTATCTTCACGTCCGCCGCAATGTCCTCAGCCGCCGAGATCCGGGACAGGAATCTTTCCAATGCGCACACCGGTTTCGCCGTGCTGGCCGCCGCCATCAGCATCCTTTCGCTGGTGGGGTGGCTTGCCAATGAACGGTCCCTCACGAGTCTCGCGCCAGGTCGACCACCCCTGTCCGTGATGACGGCCGTCGTGATGCTGGCCGGTGTGGTGGCCGTGTTCACGTCACCCCTGAAAGGCGCCAGATCATGGATACCTGGCGTGCTGGTCGCGACGGGGGGCGCTGCGATTCTCGTTGCCCGGGGCGTGGCATGGGCCAGGAATATTCCGCTGTCCCCGGAGGTCTGGTCCTCGCCGCTCACGGGTCTCATGTTCCTTTTGAGCGGCACCTCGTCGGCGATGATCGGCAGGCGATTTTTCGTGCAAGGCCAGCTCGTCGCGTTCGTGCTTCTGTTGGCCTCGGTGCTGCTGGGACTCGGGCACTTGGCGCCGGACAGCCTCCTGTACCGCTATCTGCCGGGAACCGGGGTGTCGATTCCCACGATCCTCTGCTTCTTCTCGCTCGCGATCAGCGGTCTGCTGGCATGCCGGCACAGCGGCATTGCCGCGTCACTGTCCTCGGAGGGTGCCACGGGCAGGCCGGGCCTGAAGATGCTGATGACCGGCGCAGCCTGCATCCTGGCGGCCAGCGTCGCGGTGCTGGAAAGCCTGCGTGCGGGCGTCATCGACGCCGAGACTGCCTTGATGCTTCTCTGCTGGTCGGCACTCGCGGCGCTGGGCGGGACGCTCTGGGCCATGGCGGTCGCCGCCGACCGGGCCGAACAGGCGATGGAGAATTCCAACCTCGAAAAGGACCGGCTGCGCCAGACGTTCGCAGCCGCGGTGACCCATGACCTGAGAAATCCCCTGCAAACGGCCACGCTGGCTGCCAATCTGCTCGCGAAGCTGAGCGACGACCCGAAGTTCGCCGGCCCGCTGGCAAGACTGCATCGCAGCCACAAGCGCCTGGACCGCATGCTCAGGGCATCGCTCGACAACCTCTCGCTGGAGAGCGGGAAGGACATCGTGATGCACAAGTCCCCCGTGGACCTGCGCGGCATCGTCGAAGAGGTCGTGAGCGAGAACGCGGCCGTTCTCGAAGAACGGGTGACCGTGGACGGCCAGGGAACCGGCCATTGGGACGCCGATGCCCTGTTCCGGGTGGTGGAGAACCTGCTGCTCAATGCCCACAAGTACGGCAATCCCAGCACGGTCATCGAATGCGCCATCCAGCGTTCGGCCACGCACGTACGGCTGCAGGTGCGCAATTCCGGCACCCCGATTCCGGAGAGCGATTGGAACGAAATCTTCGAACCTTTTTCGCGGGGCCAGAACCACCAGGGCAGGACGGGGTGGGGCGTGGGCCTCGCCTTCTGCAGGCTGGTGGCTCACAAGCACAACGGTACCCTGGAGGTGCTCCGCTCGGACGGGCACGGAACCGTCTTCGAACTGGCCCTGCCCACGGACCCATCCGAAGCCCCGACGTAAAGCCCGCTCGGCGAAGGCTTGACCTTTCGCGTCAAATGCAACATCATAAGTTGCATGAAACGCGACAGCCGCCTCTCGTCGGTCCTCCACGCCCTGCTGCACATGGCGGAGCAGGAAGGGCGCATGACCTCCGACGCCCTGGCCCAGTGCCTGGGCACCAACCCCGTCGTCGTCCGGCGCACCATGGGATTCCTGCGGGACGCCGGCATCGTCCAGTCCGAAAGGGGCCACGCCGGTGGATGGCGCATCCAGGCCGACCTGCGTCAGGTCACGCTGCGCCAGTTGCACGAAGCGCTGGGCGAGCCGGCGATGTTCGCGATCGGCAACCGCCATGAGGCGCCCGCGTGCCTGGTCGAGCAATCGGTGAATGCCGCGCTCGAAGGCGCGTTCGCCGAGGCCGAGGCGTTGCTGCTCCAGCGTTTTTCCGAAATCACCCTGGCCGATCTCGCCGCCGACTTCGCGCGCCGGCATGCGGCCATCCGACGCACAAGGAACTGAGCATGCAGCACGACGTCATCGTCATCGGCGGAAGTTATTCGGGCATGGCCGCGGCCCTGCAACTGGTCCGGGCGCGGCGTGCCGTCCTGGTGATCGACGCGGGCGAACGGCGCAACCGCTTCGCCAGCCATTCGCATGGCTTTCTCGGCCAGGATGGCGTGCCACCGGGCGAGATCGCGGCCCAGGCGCGCCGCCAGCTCGAAGCCTATCCCACGCTGACGTGGCGCGAAGCGCGGGTCGAGGCCGTCACGGGGCGGCTGGACGATTTCGTGGTCACCACGGCCGACGGCATTGCGCACCGCGCCCGGCGCATTCTGTTCGCCAGCGGGGTGGCCGACCAGCTTCCCGCCGTGCCGGGCCTGGCCGAGCGCTGGGGGCAGTCCGTCTTCCATTGCCCGTACTGCCACGGCTACGAGCTGGACCAGGGGCGCATCGGCATCGTCGGCAGCAGTCCGCTGTCGCTCCACCAGGCCGAACTGCTCACCGAATGGGGCGACGTGACGCTGCTCGTCAACGGCGCCGTGGAGGTGAGCCCCGAAGCCCGCGCGAAACTGGAGCGCCGGGGCGTGGCGATCGAGCCGACGCCCATCGACCGGATCGCAGGCCATGCCAACGTGGTGCTGGCCGACGGGCGGCAGCTGCTCTTCGCGGGCCTGTTCGCGGCGCCCCGCACGTCGCCGTCGAATGCCCTGGCCGAGGGCATGGGTTGCGCGCTGGAGGAAACGCCCATGGGCATCCAGCTGCGCACCGAAGCGGAGAACAAGACCTCGGTGGCCGGGGTGTTCGCCTGTGGCGACGTGGCGCGCGTGCCCCATTCGGTGTCGCTGGCCGTGGGCAGCGGGGCCATGGCGGGCGCGCAGGTGCACCGCTCGCTGGTCTGGCCGGAGACGTTCACGCCCTGACGCCATCCATGGCGTGCTCTGCGAACGCGCTGCGACCCAGCTCCCGCGCAGTGGCGATGTGGGATTCGGCGCTCGCGCTGTCGATGCCGTGCAGGATTTTGGAAGTGACCACCTTGGCCCCGCAGTAGTCGAAGATGCCGTGGTCGATCTGTGTGCGCAGCGCGGTGTCGTAGCCGTGCCGCGCGTACGTTCCCTCGCCGGCGCCGCCGATGCCGATCAGGTGGACGGCCAGGCGCCCGAGCCGCTTTTCGATATGTCCTTCCGGCGTTTCCGAGTAGGCCCAGCCGTTGGAGAAAACGCGGTCGATCCAGCCCTTGAGCTGCCCGGGAAACGACCACCAGTAGACCGGATAGACGAGCACCAGCGCGTCGGAGCGATCGATGCGCTCCTGTTCCCGCAGCACGTCGGGCGGAGCGGAGGCCTTCTGGAAAAACGTGGCCCGGTCTGCCGGGTTGAAGGCGGGCGGGAATCCTTCCGCCGCAATGTCCGCCAGCTCGGCGGTGTGCTGGCCGAGCGCTTCGGCGCCCTCGGCGAACGAGCGCGCGACCGCGTGGGTGAGCGACTGCGGATCGGGGTGGCTGACGACGATGAGGGCATGCATGGCAACTCCTTCGGGGTGGTTTAAACTACCATTCGTATATTAGCACTGCAAATTACTTTTGGTAGGTTATCCATGTCAAGCCATCCGACGAAGCCCGGCGCCGGCCGTCCGGTCCAGCGGCGCCTGTCCAAAGAGGCCCGTCAGCGCCAGCTGCTGGATGTCGCGTGGTCCATCGTCCGCGGCGAAGGCAGCGATGCGCTCACGCTGGGCTATCTGGCCGAGCGTGCGGGCGTGACGAAGCCCGTGGTGTATGACCATTTCGGGACGCGCAACGGGTTGCTCGCGGCGCTCTACGAGGAATACGACGGCCGGCAGCACGCACTGCTGGACGAGGCCCTCGCGGCCTGCGTGAAGACACTTCCCGCGGTGGCAAGGGTCATCGCCTCAAGCTATGTCGATTGCGTCATGACCATGGGCCGCGAAATGCCGGGCGTGAGCGCGGCGCTGACGGGCTCGCCCGAACTGGAGGCCCTGAAGAAGGCGCATGAAGCCCTGTTCCTGGACAAGTGCCGCCAGGCGCTCGAGCCCTTCGCGAAGAAGCCTCTGAAGCCCGCCGCCATGCGCGCCGTGCTGGGGGTGGCCGAGGCGGTGTCTTTCGCGGCGCTGGCAGGGGAAGTGGACCGGGTGGATGCGGAAAGCGAGATCTACGACACGGTCCGGCGGATCACGCTCAGGGTCTGATGCGAGGGTGCCCCGGCAGGCATGAGTCAGTCGCCGGAGCCGGCAACCCTGTCCTCGGGCCAACGTCCTAGAATGGTGCTCCCGAGGAAAGAACCGGCATGGCCCCAGCCATGAAAGGCTTTCATTCTTGCAACCAAGCGTGGTGAAGATGAGCAAGCCTTTTGTTTCGCTGTGTCCGGAGGTGACACGCTCCGATGCCCTGGCGTTGATGCACTGGCTGGAGGACGACGCGGTCGTCCGCTACCTGAGCGACTCGCGGGATGTGTCCCGCACCATCGAGCGCGCGATCGAGCGGGTGCACATGCCCATCCTCACGCACCTGTTCAACCAGGGTGGACGGTTCTTCATGGCCTGCGACCGGCACGACAGGCCGGTCGGGTTCGTCCGCCTCGTGCCCTCCGGGCCGGACTGCGAGATGGTGCTCGTGATCGGCGACCGCGAGAACTGGGGGCGCCGGCTGGGCGGCAGCGCGATTGCCGAAGGAATGAAGCGGGCCTTCTTCGACCTGCGGGCCGAGAAGCTCATCGCCAGAATACATACGGAGAACACCCGCTCGCTGAACGCGTTCCTGCGCTGCGGCTTCGAGCCCGACAGCGAAACACCCACGCTGCAGTCCTTTTCCGTGACCGCGGAGCGCTACCTGAAGCTCCTGCGCGACCGGACCCTTGGCGGTCGCAGCGACATCTACATCACCGAGATCGACAGGGCCCGGCTCATGGAGTTGCTGTTCGTGCTGGAGCAGGACGCCGCGGCCGCGGTGGAACTGGAGCACGAGATCGAGCGCGCCATCGTCGTCGAACCCCGAAGGGTGGCGCGCAACGTCGTCACGATGAACTCGCGGGCACTGGTGCGCCTCGATGACGAGCCGGTCGAGGTGGCCCTGGTCTACCCCGACGAGGCGGACGAAAGCGCGGGAAAGCTGTCGGTGTGCTCCGAGATCGGCGCAGCGATCCTGGGGTTTCAGGAGGGAGACTGCGTGGATTGGCGGGTGGATGGCCGAGCGCGCCGCATCCGTGTCGAGAGGGTGGTGTACCAGCCGGAGGCGGCTGGGGATTTCCACCTGTAGGCGCCCGCCGGGATTTCTTCGGCATCACCTATACAGTGGCGCCATGTCCAAAGCACCCCTTATCACCGGTCTCGACCATGCCGTGCTCACGGTCATGAGCATCCCGCGCACCATCGCTTTCTACAGGCAGGTTCTCGGCTTCGAATCCCGGGAGTTCAAGCCCGGCAGGTATGCGCTGCATTTCGGACGGCAAAAGATCAATCTGCATGAGGTAGGTACGGTGGTGGACCCGAACGTACGCCATGCCACTCCGGGCTCGGCCGACCTGTGCTTTTTGACCGAATCGCCGCTCGATGAGGTCATTGCCCATTTGACCCATGTCGGGGTGGGCATCGTGGAAGGCCCGGTGAACGCCACGGGTGCCCGCGCCCGGTTGCGGTCGATCTACTTCTACGACCCCGATGAGAACTTGATCGAGGTGGCCAACGAGGTCGCCGATGGCGTGGTGAGGTAGGGAAGGTCTGCGGCGAACAAAGTCCCCGCGTTGCGGCGCTGAAGCGCGCCGCGCGCGAGGGCCTGTTCAGCGTCGCCTCAATTCGGGAAGGCGACCCCGACCAGCGGGCTGCGCAGGCTGGCCGCGTTGCGCGCCGACAGGGTATAGGTGCTGCCGTCGTCGATAGAGAGGTCGCTCACGAAGAAGAAGCCCTGCGCGGCACGCTGGTTCATGGCGGCGAGCTTCTGGTCCCCCGGCTGCTGCAGATTGACGGCGCTCAGGTCGTATTCGACGGGGCCGTTCTGCGCCGAGCTCTTCTCGAAAACCTGCCCGATGGCGCCACCCTGCAGCGAGAACGCACCCAGGTAGAACCGGCCCTGCGCGCCCTGTTCGTTCAGCCGCTGGCGCAATGCTTCGCCGCTGGCCATGCCGCCGGAGCCGGTCACGGGAATCACGGTGTACGAATAGGTGGTGGCGCTGGAGTCCCTGGCGTAGAGGTTGAAGCTGTCCTGGCCTGCGCCGATCGGACCGACCAGCCGGTAGCCCATGGCGCCCTCGGCGTTCAGCTGGGCCTGGAAGGCATCGCTGCTCAGGCTGCCGGAAATGGGCTGCCGCTCGTAGGCATAGGTGGCGCCGCGCGCCGCGTCACGCACCGTGAGCAGGCTGATGCCCGGGCCGTCGGCCGACAGGTACGGCCCCTTGAAGGCGAAGCCGCGCGCGCCCTGCTGGTTGAGCTGGGCCACCAGCCCGTCGCCCGAGTTGGCCTGCGCCACCGTCTCATAGGTCAGCCGCGAGCTGGTGTGCGCGGTGTCGGTCACATAGAAGTCCGTCTGCATGCCACCGCCCGTCACCATGGCCGACAGGTAGGCATAGCCGCGCGAGCCCTGGTCGTTCATGGCGGCCAGCAGCGCAGCGCCGGAGGCAGCGGGCTGGGCGATGTACTGGCCGGTGACCTGGGGCGAAGGAGTGCCACCACCGCCATTGCCACCCCCACCGTTGCCGCCGCCATTGCCGCCGCCGTCCACGCCTCCACCTCCACCGCCCCCGCCCGTGCCGCCACCGAAGGCGTCTCCTCCTCCTCCGCCGCCGCCGCAGGCGGCCAGGCAGGCGGTCAGGGCGAGGGCCGCGGCGCGGCGGGTCATGGCGAGAGCATTCATGGAAATCCTTGGGTTACTGAGTGAGGGGGTATCGGCGGCAGACCGTCCTGTGGCATCGTTCGTCGCAACGCACCGAACAGCATCGGGCCGCACGCCGAGGGCAGAGAAAATTATTGGCGCCAAGGCCGAGCGGCACTCACCCCACCCAAGCATGGTTTTTGTTTCACGCTGTAGCCCGGCGGATTCGGCGCGCGTCCTGCCGCAGGCGTAAAAGCCTCGGAAGACCGGCCTTCAAGCCCGCTGGCGCCTACATTCGCTGACACCTTCCGCTCGTTGCCTGCGCCATGACGTGGCATGGCGACCGAAAGCAGTCGCTTAAACGGCTACCAGGACCCTTCTGGCGTCTTTGCCGCACCTTGTTGTACTAATCGCCTGCTGTGGTATGGCGCCTAGACAGAACTGCTTCGCTGGGTCGTGTTAGCCGCTCTTTGGGCAACAGGCGGGGGTTCTGTTTGCGTGCGGCTGGCAACCCAAAAGCCAACCCAGCATGATGCGGTCCGGCTCCAGCGGCTTGCGCAAAAACAGATAGGCGAGAGGTCACCTTCTATGTCGAAGCGATCCAAGAAACGAGCCCTGATCATGCCCGCTGATCTGGAAGATGGCGCAATTGCCAAGGCATCATGCAGGATCAAGCCGTGACCAAACTCGTCGCGGCCGACGTACCCTGCCATTAGAGCGTGTTATGAACGTTG
>DHAE01000016.1 GCA_002397315.1 Comamonadaceae bacterium UBA4962 | reverse complement strand
GCCCTTCACGCGCCGCGTGATCGACCAGGCGACGAGCGCGCCGATCGCGGCCGACAGCACCGCCAGCACGATCATGGTGTTGCCGGCGGCGGTGGCGTCGCTGCTGGACGATTCCGCCATGTCCGTGGTCATCTTGCGCTGGTAGGCGATCATGTCTTCCACGGCCTTGAAGTAAGCATTCTGCGCAATGCGCATCTCGCCGAGCACCACCGTGCGCGCATTCGCCAGGTCGTTGGCCAGGCCGAGCTTCACCGCCTTGTCCACGGTGCCGAGGAATTGCGGGCGCGCCTCGGCGATGCGGCCCATGAGCGCGCGGCCTTGGGTGGAAACCACCCTCTGCTGCAGCGTGCCCATGATCTGCGAGGTCTCGGCGACCACGCCATCGAGCCGCTTCTTCTCTTCGGCCATTGCGGGCTCGTCTTCCAGCAGCGCCAGGTTGCGGACCGAGCGGGCGACGACGTTGGTGTTGTCCTTGACCTGCTGGAGCTGCAGCAGGATGTCCAGCCGGTCCTGCGACAGGGCATGCAGGGTCTTGCCGGTGGTGTCGAGCTGGAAACGGCCATAGGCGGCGACCATGAAGCTGATGCCGATGACGATGGCGAAACCGACACCGAGCATGGTGCCCAGCCGGAGGTTCTTCAGAAACTGCACGGGGTTCTCCCAGGAATACGTTTTGTAAAAGATTTCCGGAAAGTTATCACCACGATAGCCGTTACTTATTGATTTTTTTAATGCGTTTGGTCTTTTAGAGGTAGAGGATAAAAACGGTCAACTTTTACACGTTGGGCCAGGAAAACGCTTTTCCGAGGCGCCATAGGGGATTGCGGCTCATGTGTACAACGTCGCCGTGCGGCAGGGCGCAAGAAAATTGCGAACAGTGCGAAAAATGGAAAGTTGGTCGGCCTGGCCTGCATACTGTCGCGCTCGCAGGGGTCCCGTTCAGGGCGATGCCCTACCATCCGCGCATGGCATATCCCTCCCGTTTCTGGGCTGAACTGTCCACCCGCGATTTCTCCGAGGCGCAGGCATGCGGTCTGGCGGCACGCACTCTGGCGGTGCTGCCGGTGGCGGCCGTCGAGCAGCACGGGCCGCACCTGCCGCTGGGCGTGGATGCCACGCTGCTGCGGGGTGTGATCGACGCGGCGCTGCCGCTGCTGCCGGCGGATCTGCCGGTGCTGTTCCTGCCGCCGCAGGACGTGGGCTTCAGCACCGAGCACACGTCGTTTCCCGGAACGCTCACGCTGTCGCCGGCCACGGTGATCGCGCTCTGGAGCGAACTGGGCGCCTGCGTGGCGCGCGCGGGGGTGAAAAAGCTGCTGCTCTTCAACGGCCACGGCGGGCAGGTGAGCGTGATGGACATCGTGGCGCGCGAGTTGCGCCAGCGCCACGGTCTGCTGGTGTACAGCGCGAGCTGGTTCAGCCTGCCGCTGCCGGACGCCGTGCAGGGGCTGTTCAGCGCCGAGGAGCACCGCTTCGGCATCCATGCCGGGCAGATCGAGACCTCGATGATGCTGCACCTCGCGCCGGGCTCGGTGCACATGGCGCATGCCGGCCGCTTCCGCTCCACCTCGCAGGACCGGGCGGAACGCTACGCCCTGCTGGGCAACGGCCGCAGCGCGAAGATGGGCTGGGCGATCGAGGACTACCACCCGTCGGGCGCGGTCGGCGATGCGGCCGGCGCCACGGCAGAGAAGGGCCGCGCGGTGGTCGAGGCCGCCGCGGCGCAACTGGCGGCGCTGCTCGGGGAGATCCACGACCTGCCGGACGGCACGTTGGCTGCGCGGCCCGGGCCGTGATGCGGCCTGAGCCGCCGGGACCGGATCAGGCGTGCGTCGCCCAGCCCGCGTGCTCGGGCGTGTCGAGGTGCGGCAGGGCGTTGAAGGTCTGCAGCATCAGCCGCTTCGGGGCGATGCTGAATTCGGTCACCGCGGTGTTGCGGATGCGCATGTTGAGGGCGATCGTCACCTCGGGCGGGGTGGAGAGCACCGCGCCCACGGCCGTGGAGATCGGCCCGCCGCTGGAGACCAGCAGCACGTTCTGGCCCGTGTGTTGGCGCCGCACGTGGTCCAGCACGGCGCGCACGCCGTCCGAGAAGCCCGTCCAGCTCGGCAGGCCGGCCGGGCTGATGGTCCCGCCCATCCACTGCGCGAGCGCATCGCAGAGCAGGCGGAAGTGCTTGCGGTACAGCTCGGGGGTGTCCGCGGGCGGCAGGGGCTGGGGATGGATGGCCGCGATCAGGGCGGCGCTGTCGTATTCGTTGAGCGTGGGCAGTGCCTGCAGCGGCTCGGGCGCGGCCTGCAGGCCCTCGGCGATGCCCGCCAGCGTCTGCGCGTGGCGGCGCAGGGTGCCCGTGTAGACGGCATCGAAGCGCATGCCGCGCTCTCGCCAGTAGGCACCCAGCCGCGCTGCCTGCTCGTGGCCGCGCGGGCTGAGCTGGTCGTAGTCCTGGGCGCCGAAGGAGGCCTGCGCATGGCGCACGAGGTAGAGGGTTCCCATGGCCGGAATTCTCGGGTCGTGGAGGCACTGCCGTTTGTCTCCACGGCGACGGGAGTGTCCCGCGCGGCTCAGTGTGCGTTTCAGACCACGGGGCGGGCTGGGTGCGCTTCGCCGCGCCGGCCATCCTTTCGCACGCGGGAAGGGCCATCGCGGCGCAGCGGGCAGCATCGGGAAAGGCCACATGCCCGCCATTTCCAGAAAGGATGCCACCGTATGAGACCTGTCGGAAACACAGACAGCTCCCGCTTCCACTCCCGGGGCCATGACACGTCTGCGGACACCAGTCCGAGTGCATCGCCCTCGCGATCGCAGGCGATGCCCGGCCAGCCCGAACTGCGCCGCAGCAACGCCCGCAGATACGAGGCCAGCTCTTCCGAGGGCGTGTTGTCGGCGCGCAGGCCCCTGGTACGTTTCTCGGAAGAGACGGCAGAGGGCAGCGGCGTCGCTTCCAGAGTGCGATCTTCGTCCAGCGACGCCTTGGACATCAACCGCCATGCCCAGCGGCTCATGCAGATCCACGGGCCCTCGCTGCCTGCCCATGTCCAGTCAGAACTGCTGGCCGGCACCTATTACGAAAGCAAGGAGGTCCACAAGGGACTCTTCCAGAGTGCCAAGAAGGCCCAGAAGGAGGCGGACGTGCGCATGGGGCATGCGGTGTTCGAGGCCTACCGCTCCATGGTCGAGGAAGGACACACGCCGTTCAAGGAGCGCAAGAACTTCGTCCAGTTGAGCGACCGCTGAGGTCGCCGGCAGTTCGCGATCGGCTCACTGTCGGTCGGCCAGCACGCCCGCGAACGCCTGCGCATCCACGTTGCCGCCCGTGAGCGGCAACCCGACCACCTGCCCGCCCAGACGTTCGCGCTCCTGCAATGCGGCGGCCAGGGCGGCGGCGCCCGCGCCCTCGGCGACGTTGTGCGTGTCGGCGAACAGCGCGCGCATGGCGGCGGCCACCTCGTCGTCGGTCACGCGCACCACGTGGTCCAGGCCGGGCGCGAGGATGGCCAGCGCCTCCGGGTCCGCCACGCGGCAGGCCATGCCGTCGGCGAGCAGCGTCGATACGGGCGCCTCCACCACGCGGCCGGCGGCGATCGAATCCGCATAGGTGGTGGCGTGGGCGCTCACCACACCCACGATGCGCACGCCGTGCCCGAGCGCCCGCTTCGCGGCGAGGGCCGAGCAGGCGCCCGAGCCCTGGCCGATGGGCACGTAGGCCACGTCCATGCGCGGCACGGCGCGCAGGAACTCCCACCAGTAGGTCGCCACGCCGCGCAGCAGGTCGGCGTGGAAACTCGGCACCATGTGCGCGCCGCGCCCGGCCGCCAATTGCATGGCGTGCTCGCGCGCTTCCTGGAAATCCTGCCCGTGTTCGATGAGCGACACGCCCAGGGCGCGCATGGCGGCGTTCTTCTCGACCGAGTTGCCGTGCGGCACGACGATGGTGCAGGCCACGCCGTGGCGGCGCGCGGCCCATCCCAGGCTCTGGCCATGGTTGCCGCGGGTGGCGCTGATCACCTCGCGCGGCATGTCTCCGCGGCGCGCGAGCTGGTCGAAATACGTGAGGCCGCCGCGGATCTTGAAGGCGCCCACGGGCGTGTGGTTCTCGTGCTTGATCCAGCATTCGGCGCCCAGGCGCTCGCCGAGCAGCGCCCAGCGGTACTGCGGCGTCGGAGCGAAGTCGGCATACACCACCTCCGCCGCGGCCTCGATGTCGGCGAGGCTCGGCAGCGCGGCGTGGGGCCGGGCGGATGCATCGGGCGCGGAGGCGTGCGGGGCGGCGTTCATGGCGTGGCCTTTCGTTCGGTGAAGAGGATCTTGAGGGCGAGCACGCCGAGCACGGTGCCCATCAGGTAGCGCTGCGCGCGCACCCAGGCGGCGCTGCGGTGCAGGAAGCGGGCGACGCGCGCGGCGAACAGCACCAGCAGGGCATTGACCAGTGCGCTGATGCCGATCTGCAGCGCGCCCAGCGTGAAGGTCTGCGCGAGCCACTGGCCGCGCTCCGGGTGCAGGAACTGCGGGAAGAACGCGACGTAGAACATCGCCACCTTGGGGTTCAGCGCGCTCGTGAGGAAGCCCATGAGGACCAGCTTGCGCGGCCCGTCGTGCGGCAGGTCGCGCGCCTCGAAGGGCGCGCTGCCCCCGGGCTTCACGGCCTGCCATGCCATCCACAGCAGGTAGGCCGCGCCAGCGATGCGCAGCACGTCGAAGGCGAGCGGCACGGCCACCAGCAGCGCCGAGAGGCCCAGCGCGGTGGCCAGCAGGTGCACGCCGAAGCCGGCCACCACGCCCGCGAGCGAGAGCAGTCCGGCACGCGGCCCCTGCGTCAGGCTGCGCGAGACGCAATAGACCATGTTGGGGCCGGGCGTGAGCACGAGCACCAGGGCCGCGAACGCGAAGAGCAGGAGTTCCTGCGGGGTGAAGGCGAGGACGGACATCATGGGTGGCTCTCCAGCGGCAGGGACGTGCAGTTGACGGTGCCGAGCGGCGTGGCGAAGGTCGCCACGATGCGCGGTGAAGGCGAGCGGGCGGCGGGCGCGCGCAGCAGCCCCTGCACGCCCGCCGAGGCGCAGGCGGACTGCAGCGCCGCGGCATCGGGGTGCTCCAGCGCGAGCGACAGCAGGGTGACGCCGCTGTCCGGCAGGCTGTGGCACGGGTGGCGCTCGCCCCACTGGATCAGCGTAGGCAGGCAGCCGTCCATCAGCCGCGCGCCGTCGGGCCGCACGGTGATGCGCCACTCCAGCAGGCCGAACGGCGTGGGCCGCCCGGCGGTGATGATCTCGCCCCGGTCCACGCCGCGCGCGGCCAGGGCGGCGTGCGCGGCCGCGATGTCGGGCACCGACGCCACCCAGTGCACCAGCTGCGGGCCGTGCCGGGCCACCTGCGCGCGCAGGGCTTCGTCGTCCATGTCGAACCAGCGGCGGCGGCCCGGCGGCAGCGCGGGCCGGGCCTGCGGGTCGATCGCGATGATTTCCAGGTAGGCGCGCGGGTGCGCGGGGCCGGAGACGTTCAGCAGCCGGTTGTGCGTGCCCATGAGCGGGTGCGCGCCGCCAGCCGCCGGATCCACCCCCAGGGTCCGCCGGCACCAGCGGCTGCCCTCGTCCAGCGAGGCGGCCACCACCACGAGGTGGTCGACGCACGCGGCGTGGGTGGGATCGAAGGTCGCCGGGCTCACAGCAGCACCTGCCCGTCCACGCAGGTGACGGAGCCGCCGCCCACCCAGATGTGCTCGCCGTCCTGCTCCACGTGCACGCGCCCCGCGCGGCCCAGGGCGGTGCCCTGGCTGGCGACGTAGCGGGGCGGCGCGAGGTGGGCGCCGATCAGCCATTGCGCGAGCGCCGCGTTCAGGCTGCCGGTCACCGGATCTTCGGCCAGGCCGTTGTTGCCGGGGAAGAAGGCGCGCACCTCGAAATCCGGCAGCTCCGCGCCCGCCGGCCCGTGGCTGCCGATCACTCCGACCTTGCCGCGCGGGCCCACCACGCCCACGTCGAGCGCGCCGAGCACGGCCCCATCGGGGCGCAGCGCGAGCACCGCCTCGGCCGAGGACAGCATCACGCCGCGCCAGTTCGGGCCGTTGTCGCACCAGGCATGGCCCACGATGTCGGTGCGGGCGATCCCCAGCCCGCGGGCGATCAGTTCCACGTCGGCCTCGTCCAGCGGGCCGCTCTTGAGCAGCGGCGGGGCCGCGAAGGCCAGCCGGTGGCCGTCCTGCCGCAGCGTGACCCGTCCCACGCCGCATTCCTGCACGATCCGGCCCGGCGTGCGCGGCTGCCCGCCGGCCTCCAGCCAGGCATGGCAGCTGCCGAGCGTGGGATGGCCCGCGAAGGGCAGCTCCCGGCCGGGGCAGAAGATGCGCACGCGATAGTCGGCGCCCGCCGCGCGGCCTTCCTCGCTGGGCGGCAGCAGGAAGGTCGCTTCGGAGAGGTTGGTCCAGTTCGTGAAATGCTGCATCTCCTCGGTGGAGAGGCCCTCGCCGTCGAGTACCACGGCCAGCGGATTGCCGAGGTAGGGGCGATCGGTGAAGACGTCGACTTGCTTGAACGGGCGCTGGCGCATGGAGGCTCCTCGGGAAAAAACGAACGGACGACGATCGAAGAAACGGCAGGGCGGCGGGCCGCTTCCGGCTTGGCACGGGCGCGACTCTCCCCGGCGGCCGTCCTGGCCGCCGTGCGATGCGGGAGCGGTCGCCCGGCCGGAAGGGCCGGACGCCAGAGCGTCAGGCGAGCGGCTGGTCCAGCACGCCCAGGGCGCCGCTGCGCGCGCGCAGCGCGGCGAACCAGCGCTCCAGGTGCGGGCGCGCGGGGCGCTCCTGCGGCAGGCCCCACCAGCGGTGGATCTCGCAGCCCACGGGGATGTCCGCCATCGTGAAGCGGTCGCCCGCCAGGTAGGCATGCCGGGCCAGGTGCGCGTCGAGCAGTTCCATCAGCGGCTCGGTGGCCTCCACCGAGCGGGCGATCGCCGCCGGGTCGCGCTGCGCCGCGGGCGTGCGGATCCACTGCAGGAACGCGTCGCGGCCGGCCGGGTTGAGCGTGGTCTGCTGCCAGTCCATCCACTGCTCGGCCAGGAAGCGCGTGGGCAGGTCTTCCGGATAGAGGTCGCCCGGCGCATGGCGCGCGCAGAGGTAGCGCACGATGGTGTTCGATTCCCAGAGCGTGGTGCCCTCGTCCTCGATGAGCGGCACGAGGCCGTTGGGATTGAGCGAGAGGAACTGCGCCTCGCGCACGAGCCCGAACTGGCCGCCCGCGTCGGTGCGCTGCAGCTCCAGCGACAGCTCCTGCGCTGCCCAGACGACCTTGCGCACGTTGATGGACGATGTCCGTCCCCAGAGCCGCAACATCGCGTCAGGCCTCCACCGCCTGCGGCAGGCGCGCGCGGATGGCGGCCGCCAGCGCGGCGATGCCGTCCTGGATCTGCTGGGCGCTCGCGGTGACGAACGACAGGCGCAGCGTGCGCGTGTCGGGGTGGTCCGCATAGAAGGCCGCGCCGGGCACGAAGGCCACGTTGCGCTCCACCGCCTCGGGCAGCAGCTCCAGCGCGCTCATGCCTTCCGGCAGGCGCGCCCAGAGGAACATGCCGCCGTCGGGCCGGTTCCAGGTCACGCCCAGGCCCTGCATCTGCTGGTCCATGGCGGACAGCATCGCGTCGCGCTGCTGCTTGTAGAGCGCGCGGATGGTCGGCACGTGGCGGTCCAGGAAGCCGCCCTGCATCACCTCGGCCACCATGCGCTGGTTGAAGCCGGGGGTGTGCAGGTCGGCCGCCTGCTTGGCCTGCAGCAGCTTGGGGTAGAGCGCGTGCGGCGCCACCAGGAAGCCCAGGCGCAGGCCGGGGGCCAGCACCTTGGAGAACGAGCCCAGGTAGATGCAGCCTTCCGGATTGCGCGCGGTGAGCGGCAGCGGCGGGGGCTGGTCGAACCAGAGGTCGCCGTACGGGTTGTCCTCCACCAGCGGCAGGCCCAGCTCGGCGGCCTTGGCGGAGATCGCCACGCGGCGCGCCTCGCTCATCGTGCGGCCCGTGGGGTTCTGGAAGTTGGGCAGCAGGTACATGAAGCGTGCGCGGTCGTCGCCCGAGCCCACCTTGGCGGCGAGGTCGTCCACCAGCGGGCCTTCGTCGTCGCTCGCCACGCTGTGCACGTCGGGCTCCATGGGCGTGAAGGCCTGCAGCGCGCCGAGGTACGTCGGGGTCTCCACCAGCACGCGGCTGCCCGCGTCGATGAGCACCTTGGCCACCAGATCGAGGCCCTGCTGCGAGCCGGTGGTGATCAGGATCTGGTCGGGCGACACGTCCCAGGGCAGGAAGTCGGCGACGGCCTCGCGCAGCGGCTGGTAGCCCTCGCTCGCCGCGTACTGCAGCGCCGAGGCGCCGTCCTGGCCCAGCACCGCCGCGCAGGCCTGCGCGAAATCATCGACCGGGAAGGTCTTGGGGGAGGGCAGGCCGCCCGCCAGGCTGATGATGCCGGGCTTCTCGGTCACTTTCAGGATCTCGCGGATCACCGAGGGGTTCATCTTGGCGGCGCGTCGGGCCAGGGTCCAGGTCGTCATGGAAATCATCTCCTGCGGCACGCCCCGGGGAAGGAAGGGGCCGTGCCTCGTTCGTGTCGTCGTTGTCGAAAAAAAGCCGTCGTGCGGCCGGTCGGGGGGCAAGGGGTGGGCCCCGCCAGGAAAAGAGCTTAACTGCGTGCCGCTCATGCCGTCACCATCCAGGCGGCGGTGGCCGCCAGCACCGCCGCCATGCCGCGGTTGAACCACAGCAGGCGCGAGCCGCCGGCCAGCCACTGGCGCAGCAGCGCACCCGTGGCGGCGTAGAGGAAATTGCTCGCGAAGGCGAACGCCACCATCACGGGCACCACCACGGCCAGGCGCGGCAGGCTGTCGGGCCGGCCGGCCACCCAGCCCGCCACGATGGTGAGCGCCAGCAGCCAGGCCTTGATGTTCACGAACTGCAGCGCCGCGCCCGCCCAGAAGCCGACGTCCATGCGGGCCGCGTCGGCATCGGCGAGCCGGCCGCTGCGCGAAAGCTTCCAGGCCAGCCAGAGCAGGTAGGCGATGCCCACCGCCTTGATGGCTATGCGCAGCGCCGGCGCGGCCACCACCAGGCTGCCGATGCCCGCGGCGCACACCAGCAGCAGCGCCGACCAGCCGAGCGGCACCGCGCACACGAAGCGCATCGCCGGCCGCAGGCCGCGGTTCGCCGCGATGGCGGTGGACAGCGTGGTGTTGGGGCCGGGCGAGAAGCTCATGGCGGCCGCCAGGACCAGGAGTGCGGTGAATTCGACCAGGGGCATGGGAGTGGCGGGATGGCGAATGGGCACGTTGCGGGATGGGAGCCACTGTAGGCAGAATTCCGATACAGTGCCGATACAGACAGCTGCACAAGCTCATGCGCTGTATCGGTGCAAAAGCCGACACAGTTCCGGCCGGGTCCCGCCGGCCCCCTTCTGCCCCTCCCCCCGAAAGGCTTCCATGCTCACGCGCACGCCCGAACGCACCCTGACCGAGCAACTGGCCGAGCGCTTCGCGGAGCGCATCCGCAGCCGGCTGCTGCCCGTCGGTGCGCGGCTGCCGTCGGTGCGCGAATGCGCCCGGCAGCAGGGCGTGAGCACCCACACGGTGGTGGCCGCCTACGACCAGCTGCTCGCGCAGGGCCTGGTGGAGGCGCGCCGCCAGCGCGGCTTCTTCGTGCGCGACGCGGTGCAGAAGTCCCCTTCTTCCCCTCCGGACGCGGGCACGGGCATGGCGCACGGCAAGGGCACCCGGCCGGCCGGCAGCGGCTCGCCCCTGGGCGCCGCGGTGCTGCCGATGTCGGGCTCGCACATCAACGCGACCACGCTGATCCGGGGCATGTTCCACCAGGCATCGTCGAAGCCGCAGCCCGGCGCCGGCGTCTTCCCCCCGGGCTGGCTCGAGGACGCGCGCTTCATGGCGGCCGCGGTGCGCCGCGTCACCGCGGGCCGCGCGCTGCAGGACGGCTCGCTGGTCTACGGCGAGCCGCGCGGCGACGCCGGCCTGCGCGCGGCGCTCGCGCGGCGCCTGGCGGACCTCAGCGTGTCCGTGGAGCCGCAGCAGATCATCACCACCGTCGGCGCCACCCACGCGCTGGACATCGTCAGCCGCACGCTGCTCAAGGCCGGCGATCCGGTGATGGTGGAGGAGCCCGGCTGGTCGGTGGAGTTCGCGCGGCTCGATGCGCTCGGCATGCGCGTGCTGCCCGTGCCCCGGGGCCCGCTCGGGCCGGACCTGGACGTGATGGCGCGCTATTGCGAGGCCCATGCGCCCAAGCTGTTCGTGAGCGTGAGCGTGCTGCACAACCCCACGGGCTACAGCCTCTCGCCCGGCCACGCGCACCGCATCCTGCAGCTCGCCCACCGGCACGGCTTCCACATCGTCGAGGACGACACCTACGGCCACATCGCGCCCGACCATGCCACGCGCCTGTCCGCGCTCGACGGCCTGCAGCGCACCATCTACGTGAACGGTTTCGCCAAGATCCTCGCGCCCAACTGGCGCGTGGGCTATCTCGCCGCGCCCCCCGAGCTCGTCGAGCGGCTGCTGGACACCAAGCTGCTGTCCACCCTCACCACGCCCTCCCTGCTGGAAAAGGCCCTGGCGCTGTGCATCGAGCAGGGGCAACTGCGCCGCCATGCCGAACGCATGCGCCTGCGGCTGGCCCAGGCGCGCGCGCGCAGCGTGCAGGTGGCGCTGGAGGCCGGCCAGCGCTTCGCGGCCGAACCCGCGGGCATGTTCGGCTGGGTGGACACGGGCGTGGACACCGACATGCTCGCGCAGCGCATGCTCGACCAGGGCTACCTCATCGCCCCCGGGGCGCTGTTCCACGCCACCCGCCGGCCGTGCACGCTGATGCGCATCAATTTCACGACCACGCAGGATCCTGCGTTCTGGCGGGCGTTCCGGAACGCGGCCGAGGGCGTCTGAGCAGGCCGTCAGTCCTGCCGCCGCATCGGCATGATGAGGATTTCGGGAATCGCATAGTGCAGCGAATTCCGGGCGACGATCTCGCGCATCACCATCGGTACTTCGGACGGCGTCAGCCGGAATTCACCCAGGTTCGCGTCGAACAGGATGCAGCGGCCGTCCGCCGCATGCGCGGCGATGGCGTGGTTGCCGGAGCCCAGGTTGCCCAGCCACAGCAGGTGCGAGCTGCCGGGCCGGCTCAGGATGCCGGAGATCTCCTCCATGGCGGCGTCTTCGTCGGAGAGGATGTCGACCGCCATGGTGTTGCCCGCAGGCCCGATGCCCTGTACCTGCGCGGTCTGCAGCAGCGGGTCTTCCCGGTGGTACGGATCCTGGTTGCTGTAGTCCACCCGGTCCATGTAGTCCTGGTGCAGCGAGAGGACCTCCGGCGTCGAGTGCTCCAGCCGGGCCATCCGGGATGCGGCGGTGCCGTGCGCGCTGGCGATGTCGTTCATCCACAGCAGGCTGTAGATCACGCAGGCCCCGAGGTGGTCCGGGTCGTGGCGCGACAGGACGCTGGCCTGGTCGAATGCCGCGGAGCGCCGAGCGGCCCAGCCGGACGCGCTGGGCGCATACGCCGGTTCATGGGTCCGGGGCCGCGACACGCAGATCCCGTGGAGGGCGGAAGATCGCCTGGGCAGGCCTGAGGCTGGCACGCGGCCGTCGGCGGCACGCCTGCGCAGCGCATCCCACCTCGCGTCGTGCGCCGGGGCTGGCCGGGAGGGCGGGGCATCCGATGGGGCATGGCCGGCGCGTGCCAGGGCGGGCCCGGAAGGCGGCACTGCCGCCGGTCCGCGCGGAATTCGATGGGGGTCCATGGTGTGAGTGAAGGCGAGGTGCAACGGCCAACATCTTCCACACGCCGCGCGCGCCGTCGATCCGCCGTGCGAACGCCTGCGCCCCCCGGCGAAGCGGCGCCGCGGCAGGGGGGCCGCTTCGCCGGGGTCACCGCCCCGCCGGCCGCTCCACTTCCAGGTCCGAGATCACCCGCAGCAGCGCGCGGTTGACCTCCTCCAGGTCCAGCTCCTGCGCCTCGCAGAGCTGGCGGACCGCGGCGGCATCCTCCGATTCGAGCGCGCAGGCCATCTCCAGGCTGGCCGCGTAGGGGCCGGTGCGCAGCACGGCTGCGTCGTAGATGCGCTCGGACAGCGGCAGGCGCCGCAGGATGGTGCCGAGCGGCTCCGACAGCAGCTCCCCCAATTGCGACAGCAGGCCGCAGAGGTACACCTCGCGCCGCAGGTCGTTCTCCACCCCCGCGTCGAGCAGCCGCTCGGTCAGGTGCGCGCGGATCACCATGGATTCGCGGATGGGCTGCAGGTTCGGGTCGGTGCTGGCATGCGGGAGCTGGTCGCCCAGCCAGCGCTGCAGCGAGCCGTAGCCCATCATCACGAGGCCGCGCCGCAGCGAATCCACGCCCGTGCGCAGGCCGAGCGCGGCCGAGTTGGTATAGACCATGAAGCGGTAGGCGAGCACCGGGTCTTCGCCGAGGATCTGCTCGAACGCTTCCAGCGACTGCTCCGCGTCGATCGCCCGCATCAGCTTGAGCACCGTGGCGTGCGCCGGTTGCGGCTGCTGGTGGCGCAGGCTGTAGAGCACGTCCTCCGACGGCCAGCCGGCGATGGCGAGCGCGCCGTGCCGGTCCAGGCAATGCTCCATGAGCGGCCGGCTCGCGACGTTCTCGTACATCTGCCCCGCGATCACGGGGCTGGGTTCGGCGGGCGCGCCGCGGATCGCGCCGCCGGCCGCGCGCAGCGCCGCCATCGCATCGTTGGCGGAGAGCGTGAGCAGGCTGTTGTCGAAGCAGGAGGCCACGTCGGCGGCCGGCAGGCGCTCCAGCGCGCCGCGCCACACGAGCTTCAGGCCCCGCTGGTGCGCGGCGCGCACGCGCGCGAGCAGGTCGGCATCGGCGAGCCACGCATCGGGCACGCTGATCCAGGGCGAGCCGCGCGGCGCCTGCGCGAGCAGGTCGACGAGCAGCCGGGGGCTCTGCGGCGACAGCAGCAGGGGCGGGGAGGACGCGCTCCACAGCTCCTGCAGGGTGCGCAGCAGGTGCGGCGCATCGACCACCGCCTCGCCCGCGTTGTGCACGTGCAGCTGCACGGCCGCGAGGCGGCGCGCCGCGTTCCAGAGGGGGCGGTAGCCGAGGATCAGGCTGCCGAGGACGGATTGGACCATGTGTGGGCTTTGCGGTGCGGCCGGGCCCGGCGGAGTGCGCGGGGCCCAGGCTCCCCGCTTGTCTCTTTCGGCTTAGCCGATGTAATTGAACAGCGACAGCTTCTGCACCTGCGCATAGGACTGCAGCGCCGCCTGGTAGCCGGTCTGGTTGTTCTGGAAATCGGAGATGCCCTTGATCATATCGAGATCCTCCGCGCGCGAGCGGTCCGCCTCGAGCTGGTCCGAGCGCTTGCCCTGGTCGCCCGTGATGCGGTCCGCGCGGTTGAGCAGCTCGCCCGCGTAGCCGCGCATGTTGTGGATGCGCTCCAGGCCTACGTCGATGTTGTTCAGCGCCTGGCCCACGGCCTGCGCGGCCGCGTTGCCGTTGGTCGCGCCGCCGATGTCGCGCACGGCCTGGTCGATGCTGCTGAAGATGCTGGCGCTGGGCTTGAGCGAGATGGTGTCGCCGTTGGCCGGCGAGAAGTTGTAGGTGCCGTCGTTCTGCCGGGTGGGCGTGCCGGTGATGTTGAAGCTCACCCCCGGGATGCCGGTCACCGCGATCGACACGGGCTTGTCCATCGGGAAGTCCGGCACGGTGACGGGCGCGGACGCCACGCCCGTGGTCGTGTTGGTGATCGTGTAGGTGGCGGTGGTGGTGCCGGCCGTCGCGCCCGGGCCCACGCCGCTGAAGACGATCTGGTAGTTGTCCCCGGTGACGAGGGAGGTGTCGCCCGCCTTCACGCCGTCGGTCGTCAGCGTGCGGCCCGAGGGAATGTCGCTCACCGAGGCGGTGTACACGCCGTCGCGCTTGGGCTGGAACATGAAGGCGGATTCACCGTCCAGCGACAGCGGCAGCGAAGTGGCCGAGCCCGAGGCCTGGCCGGGCAGGCCTGCGAAGCTGTAGTCGGGGCTGCCCGACTGCGGGCCCAGGAAGGGCGCGAGCGCACTGCCCAGCGCGCCCAGCAGCGGCAGGCCGTTCGTGTCCTTGCGGTTGACCATGTCGGAGAGCTGCTCGCGCAGGCCCTGCACCTGGTTCATGATGGTCTTGCGGTCCTCGGGCTTGAGCGAGCCGCCGCCGGCGCTCACGATCAGCTGGCGCAGTTCCTGCACGATGTCCACGGCCTGGCCGAGCGTGGACTCGGCCTGGGTGACGGTATTGCGCGCGTTCTCCAGTGCCCGCTGTTCGCTCTGCACGCGCGAGAGGCGCGTGATCGCGCGCTCGGCCTGCGCCGCGGCCACGGGGTCGTCGCTCGCACGCACGACCCGCTTGCCGGAGGTGAGGTTCTCCTGCAGGTTCGAGAGCGCGGTCTGGCGCTGCGACAGGTTGCGCAGTGCGTTGTCGTACTGGTTGGCGCTGGCGGTGCGGTAGAAGGTGCTCATGGCGTGCTCGGGAGGGCCGGTGGCGGTGCGGCGCGGGTGGCGTCAGCGCATCGTCTGGATCAGGTTGTCGAAAATGCTCTGCGCGATCTGCAGCACCTTGGCCGAGGCCTGGTAGGCCTGCTGGTACTGGATCAGCTTGGCGGCTTCCTCGTCGAGGTTCACGCCCGCCACGGCGGAGCGGTCGCGTTCGAGGTTGGTGGAGATCGTGGACGAGACGTCCGATGCGTACTTGGCGTTCTGCATGCGCGTGCCGACCTGGGCCATGAGCCCGGCGTAGCCGTCGCTCATCGTGGCGTCGTCGAACATCTTCACGTCGCCGAGCGCATCGATCGCCGAGGCGTTGCCGGCGTTGCGCTTGTAGGCGTCGCCGTATTGCGGATCCAGCGCGCTGCCCACCTTCACGGTGTCGCCCGTGCCCGGCGAGCCCTTGAGGGTGATCTGCCAGCCGTCGATGGTGATCGGCTGGCCGGGCGTGTAGGCGAGGCCCGTGGTGCCGGTGGCCGGCACCGTCGATCCCGTCACGCCGTAGGTGGCGGGGGGGCCGGCGTTGAAGGTGAGCGTCACGCCGCCCGGCGTCGGGGGCGCGGTGTAGGGGCTGGAGGCCGCCTTCACCGAGCTGAGCTGCAGCGAGCCGGCGTTCGCCGTGCCCATCGCGGCGTTCACGGGGCTCGCGGCGGCGAGGTCGCGCGGCGACAGCACCTTGGCCTCGATGTCGCGCGCCGCGCTGGTGAACGGCCGGAACATCACGCGCTCGCCGGTGGCGCCCGCGGCGGTGAGGTTGAACGTGAGGCCGTCGATCTGCTGGCCCGCGAGGTCCGCCAGGCTGGTGAAGCCGGTGGCCTTGCCGTCCGAGAGGCGCACCACCTGGCCGGCGGGCGGCGTGGTGAAGCGCACCTCGTAATCGGAGGCGGCGAACTTCGTCGCGTCCGAAAACGCCACGCTGCCGACGGCCGAGCCGTTCGTGTAGCCCGGCATGCTGTCGGGCACGGTGAACAGGTCCCTGCCGGCCTGGCCATCCAGCGTGAGGCCCAGCTTGTGCTGCGCGTTCATCGTCATGCCGATGGCCTGCGCCATGCGGCCCAGCAGGTTGCGGCCCTCGGCCAGATCGTTGTTGTGGAAGCGCAGCAGGCCGGAGAACTCCCCCCCGCCCAGCATGCTGTCGTCCAGCTCGATCGGCTTGGTGCCGGGCGGGGCGAAGTACACCTTGAGCTGCCCGCTGCCGGGGAACATGCTCGATTCCTGCACCTGCAGCGGCGTGGCCGTGGTGCCCAGCACCAGCGGCTGGCTGCCCGCCACGAACAGGCCCACCGTGCCGTCGTCGGCCGCCACCTGGGTGGTCTGCACGTACCGGTTGATCTCGCGGATGATCTGGTCGCGCTGGTCCAGCAGGTCGTTGGGCGTCTGCCCGTTGCCCTTCACGCGGGCGATCTGCTCGTTCACGCTCGCCATCTGTTTCGACAGGGCATTGACCGCGTTCACGTCGCCCGCGAGCTGTTCCTTCACCGTGTACTGGATCTCGTCGATGCGCCCGGCCGCCGAACGCATGCGCGCCGCGGTTTCGTCCATGCGGGTGATGGACACCGTGCGCGCGGTCATGTCCATGGGCGAGGCCACCACGTCCTTGAACGAATTCAGCATGTCGGTGATGGACGCGCCCAGCCCGCTGGTGCCGCCGCTGAACACGTCCTGAAGCTGCGACAGGCGCTCCGCGCGCGTCTTGTCGGCCGACTGCACCGAATCCGCCGCGGCCGCCTGCCGCGTGAGCAGTTCGTTGTGGTTGCGCAGGATGGTCTGCACGTCCACGCCCTGGCCGATGTAGCCGCCGCCCGTGAACTGACCCTGCACGGTCTGCAGCGCCAGCGTCTGGCGCGAGTAGCCCGCGGTGTTGACGTTGGCGATGTTGTGGCCCGCGGTCTGCAGGGCCACCTGGTTGGCGAGCAGGGCGCGTGCCCCGACGTTCAGCAGGCTCATGTGCGTTCACCCGCCTTCATGCCGCCGGCCCCACGCGCAGCGTGCTGTGGATGGCCCGGCTCAGCTTGTGCGCGTATTCGGGATCGGTGGCGTAGCCGGCCTTCTGCAGTTCGGTCGCGTAGGCCACGGCCGAATGCGTCTTGCCGCGTGCCTTCTCGTAGCGCGGGTTGTCGTTGATGAGCCGCGCGTAGTCCTTGAAGGAGTCCTCGTAGGAGTCGTAGGCGCGGAATTTCGCCGTCACCTTGCGCGGCGTGCCGTTGATGTATTCGGTGGTGGTGACTTCCGCCACCTTGCCCGTCCAGCCCTTGCCGGCCTTGATGCCGAACAGGTTGAACGAATTGCTGCCGTCCCTGCTGCGGATCTCGCTCTTGCCCCAGCCCGTTTCGTGGCCGGCCTGTCCGAGCATGAAGCTCGCGGGAATGCCGCTCTCCTGCGCCACGCGCTCGGCGGCCTCGCGGTGGTGCTGCACGAAACCGTCGCGGCCCTTGGGCGCCGGCGCATACGCATTGGCGGCCGCGGCGGCGCGCGCGGACTGCAACTGCGGCTGCAGGCTCAGCGTGGACGGCGGAGAAAACGTGGGCGCGGCCTCCTGGCCGCTGCCGATCTGGCGGGTGAGCTGGCGCTGGATGGCCTCGGAGAGTCCGCCCTGCAGGCCCGACATCTGCACCGAGAACTGCTGGTCGAGCATGTCCTGGCCCAGGTTGCCCTGCTCGCCTTCCATCAGGCCCGACTTCATCGTCGCCTCGCGCATGCTCTTGATCATCTCGCGCATGAACAGCGATTCGAACTGCTTGGCGGCTTCCCTGGCGGCTTTCGGATCGTTCTGCCCGGCCTGGAACTTCAGCGCGTCGAGCGAGCGGGCATCCACCGCCAGCGCGTTGGAGGCCGTGGCGGGAGCGGAGGAGGTCAGGCTGAGCGACATGGCGGTCTCCCGGCGTTCAGGCGGAGGCGGACGCGGCGGCCATCAGATGACCTCCAGCTCGGCGTTGAGCGCGCCCGCGGCCTTGATGGCCTGCAGGATGGCCAGCAGATCCTGCGGCGTGGCGCCCAGCGTGTTCAGTGCGCGCACCACGTCGGCGAGCTGCGGCGACGGCGGCATCTGGATGATGTTGCCGGGCTCCTGCTTCACGGTGATGTCGCTCTTCTGCGCGACCACCGTCTGGCCCTGCGACAGCGGATTGGGCTGGCTGATGACCGGCGTGGAACTGATGGTGATCGACAGGTTGCCGTGCGCGATCGCGCAGGGGCCCAGCGTCACGGCCTGGTTGAACACGATGGAGCCCGTGCGCGCATTGATCACCACCTTGGCGGCCGGCGTGGCGTCGGCCAGCGGGATTTCCTCCAGGTCGGCGATGAAGTTCACGCGCCCGCCCGGGTCCTGCGGGGCGCGCACCTGCACCGTGCGGCCGTCCAGCGCCGTGGCGATGGACGCGCCCTTGCCGAGCTTGTCGTTGATGGCCCGCGCCACCTTGCGCGCGGTCTGGAAGTCCGAAGCGTTGAGCCCCAGGTTGATCGTGTCGCCGTCGTTCAGCGGCGTGGGCACCGCGCGTTCCACCTGCGCGCCTTCGGGAATGCGCCCGGCGCTCAGGTGGTTGATCTGCACCTTGCTGCCGCCGGCCGCCGCGCCCGCGCCGCCCACGACGAGGTTGCCCTGCGCCAGCGCGTAGATCTCGCCGTCGGCGCCGCGCAGCGGCGTGGCGATCAGCGTGCCGCCCTTGAGCGACTTGGCATTGCCCATCGAGGACACGCTCACGTCGATGAACTGCCCCGGCTGCGCGAACGCCGGCAGCTGCGCCGTCACGATCACGGTGGCCACGTTCTTGAGCTGCGGCGCGGCCGTGCCCGGCGGCAGGCTGATGCCCATCTGCTGCAGGTAGTTGGTGAGCGCCTGCGTGGTGATGGGCATCTGCGTGGTCTGGTCGCCCGTGCCGTCCAGCCCCACGACGAGGCCGTAGCCCGTCAGCTGGTTGCTGCGCACCCCCTGCACGGCCGCCACTTCCTTGATGCGCAGCGCATGCGCGGGGGACACGGCCCCCAGCAGGGCGAGCGCGGCGAGGCCATGCGCGATTCCCAGCCGCAGGGCGGCCCGGTGCGCGCGTGCGAGGAAGGAGGTGGGGGCAGGAAACGTCATGGCACCGATTGTGGGATCGGAGCGTGTTGGGGAATGGAGGGAAAAGGCGCCGGATCACCCGCTTTCTTGCCTGGATGCCGGAGGCCGGCGCCCCTTCGCAGAGATCGTTGAGATCCTGCATTCGTTACGCATCATGATCAGCGTGATCGAAATGACCGTTTCTATTTTTTTGGCGTCAGCCCCCGGTCTGGTTAGAATCTAAACGATCACTTCTATCGAGGGTTCCGATGAAGCACTGTACGGTCGGCAGCGTCGCAGACATCGGCCAAGTGGTTTGCGCCGTGCGCAAGACCCATGGCATCCGCCAGGACGACCTCGCCGGCAGCGCGGGGGTGAGCCATGTGTACCTGCGCGATCTGGAGCACGGAAAGGACACGGTCCAGATGGGGCGTGCGCTGAAAGTCCTTGAGGAACTGGGCGTCAGGGTGACGGTCGAGATACCCGACGACGTTCACGAGCGGCTGGCAGCCATGCGGGAGAAGACCGCGCTGCTGCTGGCGGAAGGCGCCGGGCGATCGCCGCAAGCCGCCAAGGTGCGTCGCACATGAGCCGGCGCACCTTGGCCGTATCCATCAACGGCGAATGGGTGGGCGATCTGAGCGAACAGAACAACCTTTGGGGCTTCCAGTACGCTGCCAGTTGGCTGTCCCGTCGCCATCCCTATCCGCTGTCTCCTTCTTTGCCGCTGGGCCCGGAGCCGCTGCTGGATGGCGCCACGGTCCGGCCGGTGCAGTGGTTCTTTGACAACCTCCTTCCCGAAGAGACGCTGCGCACCGTGATCGGCAGGGAAGAAGGTGTTCCGGCGGAAGACGCCTTCGGGCTGCTGGAGCGGCTGGGGGCCGAGTCGGCCGGCGCTCTGGTGCTGCAACCGCACGGCGCTGAAGACGCGGCGCAGGGAACGCAGGAACTCACCCCCGAGGTGCTCTCCGCGCGCATCCGCCGACTGCCGGTGGCGTCCCTGAACAAACAGGCCCCTAAGCGCATGTCGCTGGCGGGGGCGCAGCACAAGATGGTGGTGCGCTTCGATCCCGCGACGGGCATGCTGGCCGAGCCTTTGAAGGGCAGCGCCTCCACCCACATCCTCAAACCCGACTCCACGGCGGTCGGCTATCCACGCGCGGTGGTGAACGAAACCTTCACGATGCGCCTGGCGGACATGTTGGGTGTGAAGGTCCCTCCCGTATGGCGTCTTTATGTTCCCGAACCCGTCTACATCATCGGGCGCTTCGACCGCATCCGCGGAGCGGATGGCCAGCCGCTGCGCGTGCACGCGGTGGACGGCAGCCAGGCATTGAACGAGAGCGGCCACAACAAGTATGCGAGCGCGACCTTTGCCTCGTTGCTGCAGCTCATCGGGCTGTGCCTGAACAAGGCCGTGGCACGGCTGGAAATATTCCGCTGGATCCTGTTCAACACCCTGGTCGGCAACTCGGATTGCCACTTGAAAAACATCTCGTTCCTCATCGATTCGGAGGGCATGCGCGTGGCGCCCTTCTACGACCTGCTTTGCACCGCGGTCTACCACACGCCAGCCTTGGCGGACGAGCCGTCCATCGCGGTGTGGCCCGCGGAAACCCTGGCCATGCCGGTGGCCGGCGCGGCGAAATTCTGCGACGTCACGCAGGAGAAACTGGTGGCCACCGGTATCGAACTCGGCCTCGGCAAAGGCACGGCAGTCCGAGAGGTCGCACGGATGATCGCGCGTTTGCCGGAAGCCGCAGACGGCCTGATCCAGCAGATGACCGGGGAATATGAATCCATGCCGATCCTCGCTCAGATCACACCCGAGACCCGGGCCGCCGAACTGCATGTGCTGCGTGCGATCCGCCATGTGGTGATCGCAGACATGCTGAGGCGCATGGGATGACTCCGGCCCGGCCTTTGTTCACGGCCGGGCCAAATGCTTCAGCGCATCAGGCTTCAGGGCATCAGAACGGCGCCACCGAATTGAACGCCCGCGCCAGCCACCCCATGGCCTGCGCCTCGGCCGGGGAGCCGCGTCCGCGCGACTGCACGCGGGCATTCGCCACCAGGGTGGAGCTGACCACGCTGCCCGGCTGCAGCGAGCGCGGGTCGACGGTGCCCGAGAAGCGCAGCACGTCCACGTTCTCGGCCACGCCGATCTGCTTCTCGCCCGCGATCACGAGGTGGCCGTTGGGCAGCACCTCGACCACGGTGGTGGAGATGGTGCCCGTGAAGGTGTTGCTGCTCTGCAGGTCGCCCTTGCCCTCGAAGTTGTTGGTGCTGTTGCCGCCCAGCTTCAGCTTGCCGAGGTCGCCCGCGCCGATGAAGGGGAACGCGCTCACGCCGGCCGTGTTGGCGGCCGAGCGGTCCACCTTGGAGCTGGACTTCTGCGAGGCGGAGATCGTCTCCACGATCTGGATGGTGACGATGTCGCCCACGAGCCGCGCGCGGCGGTCCTCGAACGCCGGCCGGTAGCTGGCGGCGTGGAACAGGCTGCCGGTGGCCGGCCCGGTCGCGCGGGGCACCGTCTGCACGGCGATCGGCGCCTGGGTGGGCGGCATGTCGATCGGCGGCGGCGGGTTGACGGTGGCGCAGCCCGTGGCGGCCAGCAGGGCGGCCACGGCGGAGATGCGTGCGCAGGAAAAGCGGAGGAGGGCGGCGGTGTGCGGCATGGTCGGTATCCCGGAAGTCAGGAGGGAGGAGGGGGCGCGCATCACAGCTGCGCGAGCTTGGCCAGCATCTGGTCGGACGTCTGGATGGCCTTGGAATTCATCTCGTAGGCGCGCTGGGTCTGGATCATCGACACCAGCTCTTCCACCACGTTCACGTTCGAGGTTTCGAGGAAGCCCTGGCGGATGATGCCCAGGCCGTTGGTGCCTGGCGTGCCCTGCTGGGGCTGGCCCGAGGCGGCGGATTCCTTGAACAGGTTCTGCCCGACGGGCTCCAGGCCGGCCGAGTTGATGAAACTCGCCATGGCCAGCGTGCCGATCTGCTGCGGCGCGGTCGTGCCCGGCACCGTGGCCGAGACGATGCCGTCCGTGCTGATGCTGATGCCGGTGGCATTGGCCGGCACCGTGATGCCGTTGGCCACGGGCAGGCCGCTGGACGTGACCATGCGCCCCTGCGAATCCAGCTGGAACGAGCCGTCGCGCGTGTAGCCGGCGGTGCCGTCGGGCATCGTCACCTGGAAGAAGCCGTTGCCGTTGATCGCCACGTCCAGGTTGTTGTTGGACTGTGCCAGGCTGCCCTGCGTGAAGTTGCGGCTGGTGGCCACCGTGCGCACGCCCAGGCCCAGGTGCAGGCCCGTGGGCAGCTGGTTCTGCTCGGTGGTCTGCGCGCCCACCTGGCGCAGGTTCTGGTACATCAGGTCCTCGAACACCGCGTTGTTGCGCTTGTAGCCCGTGGTGGAGACGTTGGCGAGGTTGTGGGAGATCACGTCCAGCTGCGTCTGCTGGGCGGACATGCCGGTCTTGGCGATCCAGAGCGAATTGATCATGGCGGTTCCTCGGGGGATGCGGGCGTGGGGTGCGAGCGGGGCGGTGCGGCGGCGTCGGCGGGTCGGCCGTCAGCCGTTCAGGTTGAGCAGCTGGGCGGCCGTCTTGTCGTTGTTCTCGGCCGTCTGCAGCAGGCGCATCTGGGCTTCGAACTGCCGGGAGGCGGAGATCATTCCGACCATGCTTTCCACGGCGTTCACGTTGGAGCCCTCCAGCGCGCCGGACAGCAGCCGGCCGTTCGGGTCGTTGGGCATCGGGTCGCCCGATGCGGTGCGGAAGAGCGCGTCGTCGCCGCGCTTGAGCGGGTCTTCGGGCGTGGGCGTGGCGAGCTTCAGGCGGCCGATCGGCGTGGCCTGCTGGCCCGCGACGCGCGCGGTGATGGTGCCGTCCGAGCCGAGCGACACGTCCGCGCCGGGCGGCACGTCGATCGGGCCGCCGCCGTCCGACAGCACCGTGAGGCCGTTGGAGGTGCGCAGCTGCCCTTCGGCCGTGACTTCGAAGCTGCCGTTGCGGGTGTAGGCCTCGGTGCCGTCCAGCCCCTGCACCGCGAACCATGCGTTGCCCACGGCCATCGCGTCCAGGTTGCGTCCGGTGCGCTGCACCGGGCCCGGCGTCTGCACGTGGCCCGAGGTCGCCTCCAGCGCGAACACGCGGGTCTTGGAGCCGTCGCCCTGCACGGGCACCGCGCGGAACGTGGACATCTCCGCGCGGAAGCCGTTGGTGGAGGCGTTCGCGAGGTTGTTGGCCAGCACCGCCTGCCGTTGCGCGGCGGCGCTGGCGCCCGTCATGGAGGTGTAGATGATGTGGTCCATCGCTCGGCCTGCAGGAAGAAGGGATGCGTTCGGGGGGCAGTGGCGGATCAGGGCGCGCGGAGCGTCAGCGCAGGTTCACCAGGGTGGACATCACCTGGTCCTGCGTCTTGATGGTCTGCGCGTTGGCCTGGTAGGCGCGCTGGGCGGTCATCATGTTCACCAGCTCGGCCGTGAGGTCGACGTTGGAGTCCTCCAGCGCGCCGGAGCGCAGGCCGCCGAACTTGCCTTCGGTGGGCGTGCCCAGCACCGGCTGGCCCGACTCGAACGTTTCCACCCAGTTGTTGTTGCCCACCGAGGCCAGGCCCTGCGTGTTGCGGAAGCTGGCCAGCGCCACCTGCCCCTCGGCGCGCGTCACGCCGTTGGAGTAGCGCGTCATCACCGTGCCGTTGTTCTCGATGCTGATGCCTGTGAGTTCGCCGGCCGTATAGCCGTCCTGCGACAGGTTCGACACCGCGAACGACTTGCCGTACTGCGACACGCCGTCGAGCTTGATGTTCACCGTGTAGTCGGCCAGCCCGTTCGGGTTGGGCGGCGTGGGCTTGACGGTCAGCGGCATCTGGAAGCCGGTTTCCGGCGCGGTCGCGGCCGGCGAGACGATCCTGCCGCTGTCGTCGAACTTGATCTGGCCGATGGGCGTGGCCACCACCGGCGGGTTGGCCGTGGCGTCGTCGAGCCTGTCGTACACGTCCCAGGTGTTGGCGCCGTTCTTCTGGAAGTACAGGCTCACGGGCTTGGCCACGCCCTGGCTGTCGTACACGTTGATCGACGTGCCGTAGGTGGAGCGCGGCGTGGCGGGCACGGGCGGCGTGGCCGTGGCGTCGCCGGCGGCGTCGGGCGCGCGGGCGTCGAGGTTGAACTCGGCCGTGATCGCCGTGGTCTGCTTGGCGGGAATCGGCTTGGAGGTGGGGAAGGAGAGGGGCGCGGCATTGCTCGCCGTGCGCTTGCCCGTGACCGGATCGAGCGCGTAGCCCATCACCTGCGCCTTGGTGTTGGTCACCAGCTGGCCGTTGCTGTCGAGCTTGAAGTTGCCGGCGCGGGTATAGGCCCGCGAGCCGTCGGGCTGCTGCAGCGTGAAGAAGCCGTCGCCGTTGATCGCCACGTCCAGGCTGTTGCCGGTGACGGAGATGTTGCCCTGGTTGAACTGCTGCGAGACCGCTCCCAGCTCCACCCCGATGCCGGCGTTGGTGCCGCCCGCGGAGCCGATGGCGTTGGCCACCATCTCGGCGAATTCGGCGCGCGAGGCCTTGAAGCCCACGGTGCCGGAGTTGGCGACGTTGTGGCCGATCACGTCCAGGTTCTTGCTGGCGGCGTTGAGGCCGGACAGGCCTTGCTGGAAGCTCATGGTGTTCTCCTCGGGAGGCGGAAAAGGGGTGTTGTCGTGCGGGGATGGATGCGCGGGGCCGTCAGAGCACCGAGCGGATGTTGGCGTAGTTCACCGTGCTGCCGGTGTCCAGGTTCAGCGTGAGGGCGCCGGCGTTGGAGCCGGTGCCCAGCACTTTGGCCTGCATGAGCGGCGTCGACTCGACGGCGCCGTCCTTGGTGGTGGCCACCACGCGGAACCGCAGGTCGCTGCGCGTGCCGGTGTACTTGCTGCCGTCCCAGGTGAAGTCGTGGCGGCCGGCCGCACTGGCGCCGACGTCCACCGTGTCCACCACCTGGCCGCCAGGGGTGACCACTTCCACCTTCACGTCGGTGGCGGCGCCCTTGAGGTCGAAGGTGCCGGTGCCGGCGCTGTCCTTGAAGGTCATCTTGTTGCCTTCGGTCAGCACGGTGCGGCCGATCATCATCGTGCCCTGCAGCGTCTGCATGGTCGAGAACTGCTCGGCCATGGTCTGCATGCTCAGGTTGAGCTGCTGGATGCCGGTCACCGTGTTGATCTGCGCCATCTGCGAGGTCATCTGGGCGTTGTCCAGCGGGTTCATCGGGTCTTGGTTGTTGAGCTGCGCGACCAGCAGCTTCAGGAACCGGTCCTGTGCGGCGGCCGGATCGGTGGCGGAGTTCGAGCCGGAGCCCGAGTTCACGGTGGCCGTGGAGCCGACGGGGTTGAGGATCATGGTGCGGACCTTCGGGGGAAAGGATTACTGGCCCATCTGCAGCGTCTTGAGCAGCAGCGACTTGGTGGTGTTCATGACCTCGACGTTGTTCTGGTAGGAACGCGAGGCCGAGATCATGTTGACCATCTCTTCCACCGCGTTCACGTTGGAATGGGTCACGTAGCCTTCCGCATCGGCCTGCGGGTGGCTGGGGTCGTGCACGCGCTTGCCGGGCGTCTGGCTTTCGCTGATGGCGCTCACGCGCACGCCGGCCGCGCCCTCGTCGCCCATGGGCGCCGTCTGGAACACCACCTGCCGCGCCTTGTAGGCCTGCCCGTCCGGGCCGGCCACGGCATCGACGTTGGCGAGGTTGCTGGCCACGATGTTGAGCCGCTGCGCCTGCGCGCTGATCGCGCTGCCGGAGACGCCGAAGATGGAGAACATGGACATGGCGGGGATCGCTTTCTGGTGCGGGGCCGGTCGTGCGGATGCGGTGCGCGGCGGCTCACTGGCCCTGGATGGCGCTCAGCATCGTGCGCGCGTTGCCGTTGATGAAACGCAGCGTGGCCTCGTAGCGCACGGCGTTGTCCGCGAACGCGGCCCGTTCCCGGTCCAGGTCCACGGTGTTGTTGTCCATGCTCGGCTGCGTCTGCACGGTGTAGCCCATGGCGCTGCCGGAGCCCATGCCCGTCGTCGCGGCCGGCAGGGGGATGTGGCGCGGATCGCTGGTGCTCTGCTGGCGCTGGATGGCGCGCTCGGCCATGCTGAAGGTGGCGCCCGTGCCCTGGCCGGTGGCCTCGCGCAGCGCATCGCCGAAGTTGAAGTCGCGCGCCACGTAGCCGGGGGTGTCGGCATTGGCGATGTTGCTCGCGATGGCGCGCTGGCGCTCGGCACGCAGCATGAGCGCGTTGCCGTGGAAATCCAGCCGTTCGGTCAACTTGTCGAGCATGGGGGCACCTTGCGGAAATCGGGGTTCGGGGCCGGTCCCGGCACGGTGGCACGGGTTCTCGGCGTGGGTCCGATTATGGAAACGGGCCTGTTTTTCTAAAGCGCGAAGAACGCAGGGATTGGCGCGCAGTTCGGTCCATCGCCGCGGCCCGAACCGCCTAGAGTGCGGACTGTGCAATGGCCCCCGGACCGCCCCCGTCCGCGGCGGCTTCCCGTTCCATTTCCGCAGCGCCGCTGCCCAGGAGGCCCCATGTCCCGCAAATCCTTCCTGCCGACCCCGTCCGTTTCCGGGCTCCTGCTCCCCTCCCGGCGCCCGGCCGCGGCATGGGCCCGCGCGGCCGGCGCCGCGCTGCTGGCCTGGTGCGCGGCCACGGGCGCGCATGCGCAGGCCGCCCCCGGCGCCGATGCCACGGCCGACCTCGGCGGCATCACCCAGCGCTGGCTCGACGACGCGCTGCAGCGCAACCAGATGTCGGGCGGCTCGATGCCGCTGCGCATGGAAGTGAGCGTGGGCCAGCTCGATTCGCGCCTGCGCCTCGCGCCCTGCGCCCGTGTGGAGCCCTACCTGCCCGCCGGCTCCCGGCTCTGGGGCCGCACGCGGCTGGGCCTGCGCTGCGTCGAAGGTGCCACGGCGTGGAACGTCTTCCTTCCCGTCACGGTGAAGGCCTACGGGCCGGCGTGGGTGCTCACGGGCAACGTGGCCTCGGGCGCCGTGCTGACCGAAGCCGATGCCACCCAGGCCGAAGTGGACTGGGCGGCGGAAACCACGGCCATCGTCGCCAACCCCGAGAACTGGGTCGGCCAGGTCGCCTCGCGCCAGCTCATGGCCGGGCAGGCGCTGCGCCAGCACATGGTGAAGGCCCCCACGCTGTTCCGGGCCGGCTCGCCGGTGCGCGTCGTCGCCCAGGGGCGCGGCTATTCGGTCACGTCGGCGGGGCAGGCCGTGACGAACGGGGCGGTCGGCGAGACTGTACGCGTGCGCATGGACAATGGCAAAATAGTGGCCGGCATTGTGACCAACGATGGAACGGTCGAGGTCTCCCTGTGACGTCCTGTTTCCGAAGAAAAGCCTAAAGTCCGCGGTCCGATGGTCGAAAACATTGCTACTGTGCCCCACATCCGACGGGGTGGGAGAGTGCGATGAAGATAGGTCAAAACCCGGAATTGCCGAATGCGCTGACGCAGCAGATCCAGGCTGCCAAGCAACAGGCCAAGGCGGCCGCCCCGGCCCCCGCCGCCGAAGAGGCCACCAAAACCGCGACCACGGTCGCCGCCGCGGGCGGCACGCCCGTGACGTTCTCCAGCGCCGCCAAGGCCCTGGACCCGTCGCTGCGCAGCAGCGCCGACTTCGATGCCAACAAGGTGAAGGCCGTGCGCGCGGCCATCGAGAAGGGCACGTTCACGGTCGATGCCGAAGCCATCGCCGACAAGCTGCTCTCGAACGCGCAGGAAACCATCGCCTACTCGCCCAAGTCCCATTGACCGGCTGATCCCGTTCCCGGGCGCCGGCCGCACCGCACGCGGCCCGCGTTCCCGCCATGGATCGGTCGGCACAGGATCGATCCATGCACCCCTCCTTCGCTCCCTCCGCTGCTTCCGCCTCCCCCGAGGCCCTGCTCGCCACCGTCGAGTCGCACCTCGCCGACGTGGGCGCTCTGCTGCTGCAGGGCGACGCCCCGGCGCTCGAGCGCTGCGCGCCCCTGCTGCGCCAGGCCGCGCTCGATCTCTCCCGCGCCCTGGAAAACCGTCCCGCATCCGCCCCCGCATTGCCGCCGGAGTGGGCGCGCCGGGTGCAGGCCGTGCGCGGACAGCTCGCCCTGCAGCGCGAGCAGCTGGCCCGGCTCGCCGCGATCACGGAGCGGCAGGTGGCCTCGTTCCTGCCGCCGGACCAGAACGGCACGACCTATGGCAGCGGCAGTCCCACGGGCACCGGCATGCGCGGCAGCGCGGCCCGGATCTACCGGTCGCAGAGCTGAACGACGACCGGGCTCCATCAACGACAAAGGCCCCAAAGGGCCTTTTTTTGCGTTGCGGGAATGACCGGCCGGGCCGTCAGTGGCTGCGCATCTTCGCGCGCAGCCGCGCGATCGACTGGCTGTGCAGCTGGCAGATGCGCGATTCGGTCACGCCGAGCACGGCGGCGATCTCCTTGAGGTTCATGTCGTGCTCGTAGTACATGCCCATGATCTGCTGCTCCCGCTCGGGCAGTGACTTGATCGCCGCCACCAGCGAGGCGCGGAGCCGCTGGTCGCGCAGCATGGCCATCGGGTCGGCCGCGCCGTCGGCCACGTGGCGGTCGAGGAAGCTGTCGTCATCGTCGTCGCCGCGCGTCATGTCCTCCAGGTAGACGAGCTGGGTGCCGCGCACCTTGCTCAGCAGCGACTGGTACTCCGCCAGGCTCAGTTCCAGTTCGGTGGCGATCTCCGACTCGAGCGGGCTGCGGCCGAGCTTCTGCTCCAGCCGGTGCACGGCCTGCTCGATCTCCTTCTGGCTCTTGCGCGAGCTGCGCGACATCCAGTCGCCTTCGCGCAGTTCGTCGAGCATGGCGCCGCGGATGCGCTGGGAGGCGAAGGTCTCGAACTGCACGCCCTGCGTCGCCTCGTAGCGCGACAACGCCTCGCTGAGCCCGATCATGCCGACCTGGATCAGATCGTCCAGCTCCACGTTGGGCGGGAGCTTCGCGATCATGTGGTGCGCGATGCGTCGGACCAGCGGCGCGTGCTGGCGTATCAACGCATCGCGGTTGAGCTGTCCTTTGGCGGTGTACATCGGATCAATGGCTCCGTGCGAAAGGCTGGGCCGGCCGCTGTGCGCCGAAGGGCGGCGCGGAGGCGACCGTCGCGGCGCCCATGGTGCCCGCGTTTTCCAGCAGTTGCAAGGCCAGGCGCTGCAGGTCCTGCGGATGGTTGGCCCGCAGGGTGGCGGTGTGCACCTCGCTGCCCAGGTGCCGCTCGACGCAGCGCTGCAGGGCGGCCAGCGTGGCGTGGGCCCGGGCCATGCCCGCGGGGCGGTCGGTGGGCAGCACCGACGCCACGGTGCAGGGCACTCCGGCATGCAGCGCCATGTGCTTGAGCTGGCGGTAACTGCGCACCGCATGGTCGCTGCCCTCGGCGATCAGGAGCGGCACCGTGCCCGTGTCGCGCACCAGTGGCGCGAGGGTCTCGGCGGGCGCGTAGATCGCGAGCACCTGGTAGGCACGGAAGAACGGCTGCAGCGTCTGCTGGGCCGCCATCGCATCGGCGCTCTGGCGCGCCAGGCGGTGCAGTCCGTAGGCGGCGGGCAGCACGGCCAGCGAGGTCGTGGCGGCGCCGCCGGTGTCCAGCGGCGCACCGTCCTGCCACGAAGGCTCGGCCAGCAGGTGGGCGAGGCCGGGCGCGGCGTCCGTCTCGCGCGCGGTGCCGTCGAGCACCGCCACGGGGTAGCCCATGCGCTGCAGTGCGGAGCACACCTGGAAGAACGTTTCGAGCCCGTAGGCGGCATCCGGCTGCGCCAGGATGGCGACCATGCGCAACGGGGTCTGCGGCACGAGGCCCAGCAGGCTCGCGCCCTGGTGAAAGCCGGTATCAAGCATCGACCAGTCCCCTTTCCATGGCCATCTCGGGCGAATGCGAGAAGAAGAAGTTCAGGTCCGATGCCTTCGGGTCGAACGCCGACTTCGCGGGCGCGCGCATCGACGTGGCGATCAGCTTGTGCGCGTCGGCGGCTTCCCAGTCTTCAGGCACGCGCTGGCCGTTGGTCACGCCGCGCAGCACCATCTGGTGGCGGATCAGCGCATCCACGGCCGGGCCGAGCTTCACGGCCTCGTCCACCTTGGAGAGGATGGCCTGCTGCGAACCGTCGGTCTTGAAGCCGGTGAGCACGTCGTCCAGCGTATCGCCATGGCAGCCCGCGTTGAGCACCAGCAGGCGGTTCACGCCGGGCAGGTCGAGCACGTCCAGCATATCGCGCTTGCGCGGGTCGCGCGGCGCCACGCCGGTGGTGTCGATCAGCACCATCTTCTTGCCGGCCAGCAGGCCCAGCAGATCCTGCAGGGCGGCACGGTCGTGCGCGAGGTGGGCCACCACGCCGAGCATGCGGCCGTAGGTGCGCAGCTGGTCGTGGGCGCCCACGCGGTAGGTGTCGAGCGTGATCAGGCCGACGCTGGCCGGGCCGTGCACCCGGGCGCACAGCGCCGCGAGCTTGGCGGTGGTGGTGGTCTTGCCGACGCCGGTGGCGCCGACCATCGCGTACACGCCGCCTTCTTCGTAGAGGGGGCGCTGGTGCGCGTCGGTCCGGAGGTTGCGCTCGAGCACGTCCATCAGCCAGCGCACGGCGTGGCCCGCGCCCATTTCCTCGGGCAGGCGCTCCAGCACGGCCCGGGCCAGCGACGGGGAATAGCCCGCGCGGATGAGCTTGAGCATCAGGTTCGACTGGATCGGGTTCTGCCGGGCCTGGCCCAGCCAGGCGAGGGTGTTGAAGCGGTCCTCGATCAGATCCTTCATCGCCTGCAGCTCGTTCATGACGTTCTGCTGGCCGGACTCCTGTGCGAGGGACGGCACGGCGGCCTGCGCGCGGCGCTCGCGCACCGGCGGCTCGGGCGGCAGGCCCAGGGGGATGGCGTGCAGCGGGTTGTGGCGCTGCACTGTCGTGCCGGCGGGCGCGGCGGCGCGCTCGGGCATGCGCGGGGCGGCCGGGCGGGCCTGCGGGGCGGCGCGCTCGATCTGCGGCGCGGGCTCGGCCGCGGCAGTAGCGCCGCCCAGGGCCTCGTGGCGGCGGCGCAGCATGCGTTCGCGCACGTAGTCCTGGAACGAGAGGGTGCTCATCGCCAGTTGCTCGGTGTCCTGCGCCACCGGGTTGCGCTGCGCCTCGGCGCGCTGGGCGGCCCGCAGCGGGCGGCTCGACTGCACCGGGTTGGCGGCCATGTCGGAGGCGCGCTCCTGCAGGCGGGAAGCGGGAGGGGCGGCGGGCTCGGCGGCGGCGCTCTCCAGCGAAGACAGCGTGTCTTCGGCGGTCGCCATCACTTCCACGCCGCCGGCGATCTGGCGGTTCGAGAGGATCAGCGTGCCGTCCCCGAAGGCCATGCGCGCCTTGGCCAGGGCCTCACGGGAGGTGGTGGCGGTAAAGCGTTTGATGTTCATGCTGCACCTTTGAGGATCGGGCCGATGCGGATGGTGTGGGTTTCAGGGATCTCGCTGTGCGCGAGAACCTGCAGTCGGGGGGCGACGCGGCGCACGAGGCGCGAGACGGCGTTGCGGATGGCGTCGGGCACGAGCAGGCAGGCGGGCATGCCCATCTCTTCCTGCCGCATGGCCACTTCCGCGGCCTTCTGCGTGAGGATGTCGGCCACGCCCGGATCGAGCGAGGGGCCGCCGGCATTGCCCAGGGCCTGCACCAGCAGGCGCTCCAGGCCGGGCTCGATGGCGATCACGCTCAGTTCGCGGGTGGGACCGTAGATCTGCTGCACGATGGCCGGCGACAGGGCGATGCGCACGCGGCGCGCCAGTTCCAGCGGATCGGAGATGCTGCCCGCGTACTCGGCGAGCGTTTCGATGATGGTGCGGATGTCCCGGATGTGCACGGACTCTTCCAGCAGCAGCTGGAGCACCTTCTGGAACGTTGCGATCGACACCATTTTCGGAACCACTTCCTCGATGAGCTTGGGGGCCAGCTTGCTGACGTGTTCCACGAGCTGCTGCGTTTCGGTGCGGCTCAAAAGCTTCGAGGCCTGCACTTGCATCAAGTGTGACAAATGCGTGGCCATGACGGTTTCGGAATCAACGACGGTAAAACCCGCCATTTGTGCCGCTTCCTTCTGGTGTTCGTCGATCCAGTGGGCCGGCAGGCCGAACGCCGGGTCGGTGGTCGGCGTGCCGATGAGCGGCGTGCTGATGCCGCCGGGGTTGATCGCGAGGAACATGCCCGGGAAGGCCTCGCCTTCGCCCACCACCACGCCGCGCAGCGTGATCCGGTAGGCGCTGGGCTTGAGCTCCAGGTTGTCGCGCACGTGCACGGCCGGCGGCAGGAAGCCCACTTCCTGCGCGAACTTGCGCCGCACGCCCTTGATGCGGGTGAGCAGGTCGCCCTGGCGGCTCTTGTCCACCAGCGAGATCAGGCGGTAGCCCAGCTCCAGGCCGAGCAGGTCCACGGGCTGCAGGTCGTCCCAGGTGGCCTCGCCGTCGCCCGCCGCGGGGGGCGGGGGCGCCTCGACCGGCTTGGGCGCGTTCGCGCGCTGGTAGAGCAGCCAGGCGGCGTAGCCGAAGCCGCTGCCCAGGATCAGGAACACGGCGTGCGGCATGCCGGGGATCAGGCCCAGCAGGATCAGGATGGCGGCGGCCACGCCCAGCACGCGCGGCGACATGAAGAGCTGCTGCACGATCTGCCGGCCCATGTCCTGGTCCTTGCCGACCCGCGACACCACCATGGCGGCGGCCACCGAGATCAGCAGGCCCGGGATCTGCGCCACCAGCGCATCGCCCACGGCCAGCAGGATGTAGCTGTTGGCGGCCTGCCCGGCGGAGAGGTCGTGCTGCAGCATGCCGATCGCGAATCCGCCGACGATGTTGATGAGCAGGATCAGGATGCCCGCGACGGCATCGCCGCGCACGAACTTCGAGGCACCGTCCATCGAGCCGAAGAAGTTGGCCTCTTCCTGCACCTCGAGGCGGCGGCGCTTGGCCTCCTTCTCGTCGATCAGGCCGGCACTCAGATCGGCGTCCACCGCCATCTGCTTGCCGGGCATGGCGTCCAGCGTGAAGCGGGCGGACACTTCCGCGATCCGCTCGGCGCCCTTGGTCACCACCACGAAGTTGATCACCACCAGGATGGCGAACACGATCAGGCCCACCGCGAAATTGCCGCCGATCAGGAAATGGCCGAAGGCCTCGATCACCGCGCCGGCCGCGCCGGGGCCGGTGTGGCCCTCCAGCAGCACCACGCGGGTGGAGGCCACGTTCAGCGACAGCCGCATCAGCGTGGTGAGCAGCAGCACCGATGGGAATGCGGCGAAGTCCAGCGGCCGCAGCATGTAGGCGGCCACCATCATCACCATCAGCGCCACGGCGATGTTGAGCGTGAAGAAGGTGTCCAGCAGCCATGCGGGGATGGGCAGCACCATCAGCGCCAGGATGGCGACCACCAGCAGCGGAGCCGAGAGGCCCTGCAGCGCGGAGGCATTGGTGCCCGCCCACTGGCGGGCGGAGGCGATCGTGGGGGTCTTCATGGCGCGTCACCTGCGGCGGAAACGTCGGACGGGGCGGCCTTCGTGTGCGGATCGAGTTCCGGCGGCACGTACGGGTCGGGCTGGGCGTCGGGCATGCGGCCTTCGCCGCGCAGCGCGGCCTTGAGCCGGTAGACATAGGCCAGGATCTGCGCCACGGCCGCATACAGTTGGGCCGGAATGGGCTGCTCCAGCTCGGCATTGGCGTAGAGCGCGCGGGCCAGCATGGGCGATTGCAGCACCGGCACGGAATGCTGGTTGGCGATCTCGCGGATCTTGAACGCCAGCAGGTCCGTGCCCTTCGACACCACCTGCGGCGCGCCCATCGTGGATTCGTCGTAGCGCAGCGCCACGGCATAGTGGGTCGGGTTCATCACCACGAAGTCGGCCTTGGGCACGTTGGCCAGGCTGGCGCGGCTGGCGATGTCGCGCGCCCGCTGGCGCTGGCGGCCCTTCACCTCGGGGCTGCCCTCGGACTGCTTGTGCTCCTGCTTTACTTCCTCGTGCGACATCTTCTGCCGCGATTTGAAGAAGTAGGCCTGCAGCGGCACGTCGATCACCGCGGCGAGGAACACCACCAGCAGCAGCATGCCCATGCCGGCGACGATCCATTGGGCCACGTAGCGCAGCGCCACCGGCGAAGGCTGCAGCACCAGCATGGCGATCTTCTCGATGCTGCTGCTCATGAAGCTCCAGGCCACCGCCGCGAGGATGGCGGTCATCAGCACCATCTTCAGCACGTTGACCATCTGCTGCTTCGAGAACAGGTTCGCGAAGCCGGAAATCGGGTTCAGCCGCGTGAAGTTGGGCATCACCGGCTTGAAGGTGAACACCCATCCGCCCGCGCCGATCGCGCTCGCCACGGTGGCCACGAGGGTCAGCACGGCGAACGCCAGGCTCGCGCCCATGCCGACGATGGTCATGTCCTGCAGGCGCTCCAGCATGGAGCCCGTGGCGTGCACCGTCTCGGCGTTGAAGGCGAGGTGGTGGGCGATCGCACGCTGCAGGTGCTCGACCAGGGTGGGGGCGAGCGCGTAGGTGCTGACGGCACCCATGCCGAGGACGGCGAGGTGGGAGAGATCGCGGGACCGCGCAGCCTGGCCTTCCTTGCGCGCCTGCTGCAGCTTGCGCTCGGTCGCGGGGAGTTGTTTGTCTTGGCTGGAGGAGTCCATGGTGGCATGACGGCGGGGGTCATGCCAATTGTCGTGAGGGGGGCCGGAATCTAAAGCGCGAATAGACGGCCCGGGAGCCGCTTATTCGGGCGCGCGGCCCCCGCCGGGCGCTCAGAAGCCCAGGCTGGCCAGCAGGTCGTCGACTTCCGACTGGCTGGAGACGACGTTGGGGGTGTTCTCCGGATCCACCACCGGGCCGGCGAGGTGTTCGCGGCGCGGTTCCGGCGCGGCCGGGGTCGGTGCGGCCGTGGCTGCGGCCACCACGGGCTGGGCCTGGGGGGGCGCCGTCTGGATGAGCAGCTGCACCAGCTGCTGCTCGATCGTGCCGGCCAGGGTCACCACGCGCGCGATCACCTGACCGGTGAGGTCGTGGAAGTCCTGCGCCATCATGATTTCGGTGAGATGCACGTCGGCTTCCTTGGTCACGCGTTCCACGTCGTGCAGGAAGTTCATGATCTCGCCCTTGGCCACCGCGGCCACCGGGTCCTTCACCAGCGAGGCGACCACGCGGCGGGTTTCCTCGGCGATGAAGTCGTGCTGGGCCTTGGCCTGCTCGACGCGGCTGAGCACCTTCTCGGCCGCCTCGCCCGTGAGCCGGGCGATGTAGGAGAGGCGGCTCTGGGCGTCGGGCAATTCGCCCATCGAGCCCCGCAGCTGTTCTGCATAGCCCAGTTCCGACAACGCGTCGTGCAGCTGGCGGGTGAGCTGCCCGATCTTGTTGTGGACGTCCGCGGAGTCCGGGGCGTTGTGGTCCGGCGTGTCCATGGTCAGAGTCCCAGCTTCTTGAGGATCAGCGTGACTTTCTCTTCCAGCGTCGCCTTCGTGAAGGGCTTGACGATGTAGCCGGCCGCGCCGCCCTGCGCGGCCGCGACGATGTCTTCCTTGCGGGCCTCGGCCGTGACCATCAGTACCGGCAGGTGCTTGAGCTTGTCGTCCTTCTTGATCTCGGCCAGCAACTGGAACCCGTTCATGTTGGGCATGTTGATGTCGGTGACCACGAAGTCGAACTTGCTGTTGCGCAGCTTGTTCAGCGCCACGACGCCGTCTTCGGCCTCGTCGGCGTCGGTAAACCCGCTTTCCTTGAGCAGATTGCGCACGATGCGGCGCATGGTGGAGAAGTCGTCAACGATCAGAAAGCGAAGGGCAGTGGTCACGTGGGGACCCTTTCGGTCGAAATTGCAGGAGATATTGTCAGGGGCAGCCGCTTTGGTGACAAGACGTTACGGCTGCTGCGTCGATGCAGGATTTTCCCGCTTTTCCGCCGCCAGCTCCGAAATAGGGATCTGCGGGGCTTTCTTGCCCAGCAGCCGTTCCTCGGCTTCCTTGGTCATGACGGTGATGGTGATGCGCCGGTTCACGGGCGAACGGGGGTTCTCGGGCTCCAGCAGATCGCTGGCCGCCAGGCCCACCACGCGGCCCAGCTTGGCGTCCGGCATGCCGGCGGCCACCAGTTCACGCCGGGAGGCGTTGGCGCGGTCGGCCGACAGCTCCCAGTTGCTGTAGCCGCGGTCGCCGTTCCCGTAGGGCGCGGCGTCGGTATGGCCCGCCAGGCTGATGCGGTTTTCCACCCCGCCGAGGGCCGCGCCGATTTCCCGAAGAATATCGCGCATGTAGGGTTTTACCAACGCACTGCCGCTGTCGAACATCGGCCGGTTCTGGTCGTCCACGATCTGGATCTGCAGTCCGTCGGGCGTCACGTCGATGCGGATCTGCGACTTGAACTCCTTCAGCCGCGGGTTTTCCGAGATGAGCGCGTCGATCTTGGCCTGCAGCGCCTTGATGCGCATCTGGTCCTGCCGGGCCTGCTCGGCGCGGGCGTGCTCGAGGTTGGTCCGGCGGCTGGTGGCCGCGTCGGAGTCCGAGCGCCGCACCTGGCCGTGCACCTTGGAGAGATCGTTGCCGCCGCCGGGAATGATGCTGGAGCTGTTGCCCGAGCCGTCACCCCCCTGCATCGCCACCTTGAGCGGCGACGAAAAGTACGCGGCGATCCCCTGCAGCTCGCCCTTGGCCGTCGAGCCCAGCAGCCACATGAGCAGGAAGAACGCCATCATGGCCGTCACGAAGTCGGCATAGGCGATCTTCCAGGCGCCGCCGTGCGCGGCATGCCCGCCCTTCTTGATGCGCTTGATGATGATCGGCTGAAGCTTCTTGTCGGCCATGGCGTGTACCTCCGGCGGATCCCCGGGTTACTTCTTGCCCTTCACGTGGCTTTCCAGCTCCGAGAAGCTGGGGCGGTCGCCCGAGAAGAGCACCTTGCGGCCGAATTCGATGGCCGTGGCGGGGTTGTAGCCCTGCATGCTGGCCAGCAGGGTGGTCTTGATGCACTGGAGTTCCTTGGCGGCGTCCTCCAGCTTCTGCTCCACCAGGCCGCCCAGCGGCTCCACCACGCCGTAGGCCAGCAGAATCCCGAGGAACGTACCCACCAGGGCCGAGCCGATCATCCCGCCGAGCACCGAGGGCGGCTGGCCCACCGAACCCATGGTGTTCACCACGCCCAGCACGGCGGCCACGATGCCGAAGGCGGGCAGGGCGCCGGCCAGCCGGGCCAGGGCCGCCACGGGCGCATGGGCCTCCTGGTGGTGCGTCTCGATCTCGCTGTCCATCAGCGATTCGATCTCGTGCGCGTTCAGGTTGCCCGACACCATCATCCGCAGATAGTCGGTGGTGAACTCGATCACGTGGTGGTCGGAACCCACCGTGGGGTACTTCTTGAAGATTTCCGATTCGTGCGGGGCTTCCACGTCCTTCTCGATCGCCATCAGGCCCTCCTTGCGGGCCTTCTGGAGGATGTCGTAGAGCATGGCCATCAGCTCCATGTAGCGCGCCTTGGTGTATTTGGAGCCCTTGAACGCCATGGGCAGCGCCTTCATCGTGGCCTTCAGCACCTTGGGCTGGTTGTTCACCACGAAGGCGCCCAGGGCGCCGCCCAGGATCGTGACGATCTCGAACGGCAGGGCGTGCAGCACCACGGAGATGTTGCCGCCGTGCGCGATGAAGACGCCGAAGATGCACCCCAGGCAGACGAGGTAACCGATGATGACGAACATGCTGGGGCTCGAGGAGTGGTCAGGGCAAGGGAACGGCTGCCACCGTCGAGAGCGGTGGCGGCGAGAATGGCGGCGGGGAGGATACGGATCGTATCAGTGGTATCGGAAAACCCCCGCCACACTTGAATGGAATCGGTATGCGCGGGCCGGTCAGCCCGGCAGCCAGGCGCGCAGCCAGCCGTCCAGATGGGCGCCCTCCAGCATCCAGTCGCGCGCGACGGCGGCCTTCAGCGCATCGCCCGATCGCGCGGCGGCGTCCGGGTCCTGCACATGGGCGCGGATGGCGTCCACCCAGTCCTTGAAGCGGTTCTTCACCAGGGTGACGGGCAGGCCGCACCGGTAGGGCTGCGCATCGCTGGCGATCACCGGATAGCCGCACGCGCCGTATTCCAGCAGCCGCAGGTTGCTCTTGCATTCATTGAAGAGGTTCTGCTCCAGCGGGGCGAGCGCCAGATCCAGGTTCAGGCTGGCGAGCATGGCGGGGTAGCGCTCGATCGGTACCGGGCCGTGGTATTCCCGCACGTAGGGCTTGATGCGGTCCGGGCACATCCCGAAGAAGATCCAGTCCACCTCGCGGTGCAGCTCCTTCACCACATCGGCGATCAGTTCCAGGTCGCCCTGGTGGCTGATGCCGCCCGCCCAGCCCACGCGCGGCCGCCCGCCCGTGCGGCGGCTGGCCTGCAGGCCGCGCCACCAGCGCGGCGGCAGGCGGTTCTGCACGACCCGGGTGTCCGGATGCAACCCTTTCAGCGCTTCGGCGAGGGCGTCGGTCGACACGATGAACCGGTCCATCATGCCGATGGAGCGGTGCAGCTGCCGCATCACGTCCTTGGGCATTTCATGGCGGTGCGTGTTCTTGAGGGGCAGGTTGGGCAGGTAATCGTCCAGCTCGGCCACCATGAACACCGGGCACAGGCGCTTGATGCGCTGGATGAGCCGCAGCTGCTCTTCGGTCACCTGGCGCTGCAGCACCAGGGTGTCGGGCCGCAGCCGGTGCAGTTCCTCGGGCGTGAAATAGCGCCCGGCGAAACGCGCATCGGCGATGCCGCTGGCATCCATGGCGCGCACCGGCTCCATCACGCGGTAGTGGCCGCAGCCGGAGTGGTCGGCGGCCAGCGCCAGCACCACCGGCTGGGGGCGCCACGGCAGCGGCCGGCGGTTGATGGTGGCGTCGGTTTCCACCTCGAAGCCGGTGCCGTGCAGGGACAGATTGGCGTTGTACGCGCCATCGTGCGCAAGGACCGGCAACCATTTCTGGTACATCGCGTCCTGCTCGCCGATGAAGCGTGCCCGCTTGGCCTCCTGCGTGGCCACGTCGACCGCTTTCTGGCTCACGCTGCCTTCGTGCAGCACCACGGCGTGGGGCGTCCAGACGACGAGGTAGCCGGCCTGCCGCACCTTGAGGCACAGATCCACGTCGTTGTACGACACCTTGAAGGCTTCCTCGTCCAGCCCGCCGACCTCTTCGTAGACCGAGCGGCGGATCATGAGGCAGGCGGCGGTGACCGCACTGTAGTTCTGGTCCACTTCCAGGCGGTGCATGTAGCCGGGCGCGTCGGCCGGCAGGCCGATGAAGGGATGGTCCGCCGGGCCGCGCAGGCCCAGCACGACGCCCCCGTGCTGGATGGTGCCGTCGGCGTGCAGCAGTTTGGCGCCGACGATGCCGACCTCGGGCCGCTGCGCATGGTTGAGCAGGGCGTCCAGCCAGTCGCCACGCAGCGTTGCCGTATCGTTGTTCAGCAGGAGGAGGTAGTCGCCCCGCGCCACACGCGCCGCCGCGTTGTTGATCGCGGAATAGTTGAAAGGATGCGGGTAGCGCAGCACCCGGATGCGCGGATCGTCCATCGCTTCCAGCCCGCCGATCCAGGCGCAGGCCGACGGATCGGTGCTGCCGTTGTCCACCAGGATGATTTCGTAGTTCTGGTAGGCGGTCTTCTCCAGCAGGGAGCTGACGCAGCGCTCCACCATGGCGAACTGATCCTTGGTGGGGATGATGATGGAGACGGCCGGGGTGGCCTCATGGCCGTAATGGATGCGGTAGCGTCCCGGAAGGCTGGCATCCACCGACGCACGCTCGTAGCCCCGGGAGCGCAGATGCCGCTCGATGGCCGCGATTTCGTGCGGACGGTGGGCCAGCCGCGGCAGAGCAGATACGAACAGCGGTTCGCTCACGTGGCCGATGGCGCCGATGCCGTCGGCTGCGATCCACCGCAATGCCAGATCGAATTCCGGCGCCTCCGCGAAATCCGGATCGAAACCTCCTGCCGACAGGAACACGTCCCGCCGGTACAGCCAGTGCCGTGCCATGCCCCCGGGGCACGAGAGCAGCAGGTCCAGGTTGACATCGGGCCTGAACAGGGTTCCCCACTGGCCTCCTCCGGCATCCACGATCTCGTCGGCGTAGACGCATTGGCAGTCGGTGGCGTGCTGCAGTTCCAGCGCCAGTGCCTGCAGACCGGCGTGCATGAAGCGAGTTCCCGCCTCGACCATGCAAAGCCACTGCGCATCGCTGTGCGTGGCCCACTCGTTCAGCGCCCATACCCGCCCGTCCGGCGGCGCGGCGATGACGGATACCGTGACGTGCTGGTAGGGCTGTTCGGCCAGACTCTGGAGCGTGGCTTCCCGCGCTGCGGTATCCCTGCCATCGCAGAGCACCGCAATCGCAAACCGTGGACCGGGTGGTGCGCTCGCGGACCAATGGGCATCGATCAAGCGCTGTTGCGCGGCATTGGGCGCCCGCCGCGCCAGCCATTCCTGCAGCGTGTATCCGAGGAAAGGTTGCGCCCCTGCCGGTGGCTGGCGGTCCAGCGCCATGTTATGGGCCAGTTGGGCCAGTAGCAGATCGACACGGTCGCATCGCCAGTCCAGAGCCTGGGGATCGGGCTGGATGGGCGGCAGGCGGTCGGCCTGTTCATAGATGGCCTCCATGCTGTAGAGGAAGGCGGCATCGGAGTAATGCAGGCGGACGGCCGTGCGACCGAACTCTCCGCGCCATCGTCGGAAATCCGGGTCGCCGATCAGGCGGTGCAGGTCGGCTTCGTAGGCCTGCGGGGTCGTCCACAGATAGAGTGCCGGCGGAATGCAGTCGAACTCCAGCGAGAAGCCGGTACCTCTCCAGTCCTGCGGCGCGAAGCGCACGATGGGCTTGCCGCATGCCGCCGCCTCGAGCAGTGTCGTGGGCGAGGAAAGCGGCAGCGAATCCACATAAATGTCGCATGCGTGGTAGCAGGCCACCAGTTCCGATTCCGACAGGTAACCTTGCAAGTGGACCTGCGCCGGGAACCGGGCCTGCAATTCCTCCCACGGCCGCGGGGTACCCACGCCCACTGCCAGGAGGTGGACGTGCGGGTGGCGGGCGAGTACGGGGCCGATCATCGCCGCGAGGCTGACGCCTTCGATGGGCCAGAATTTGTAGCCCGACGCGGCGGACAGCAGCAGGGTGGCTTCCTGCGGAATTCCGTAGGCGGACTTCACGGCCGAGGCCGTCGCGTGCCCACGGTCCAGGTGCTCGAAATTCATCGGCAGCAAGGCGCCCCCGATGTGCTGCCTGGGGATGCCGCGGCGTCCTTCCAGCAGGTAGGTCGCGGTGTTGAGGGCGATCTGCGTGATGGCAACGCCCAGCCAGAACACGTGCGAAGCGTGGTCGACGGCGATGACCGGCGGCGGGTTCTCCATGGCCGGCAGCGCCGCGCAGGGCAGCACGTCGTGGGGGTGGGTCAGCAGTACCGCGTAGTCGGACTGCGCCAGGAGCGCTTGCAGGGCCTGGATGCGTTCTTCCCAGCCGGCCTGCTCCAGCCGGACGAGCGTGAGCCGGCCGGCCGCCTGCAGTTCGAGCAACTGCTCAGGAATCTCCGCCCCTGCCTGCTGCGTCAAGACGAGCGTGTGCTCCGACCCGTCGTCCATCTGGCACCAGCGCCAGGCGATGCGGCTGTGTCCGCCCACCGAGTGGGCACTGGTCATGATGGTGAGCAATCTGCGGCGGCGTCCTCCGCCGGACCTGGATGGACGGGTCGGCACGTGTCGTGCAAGATGCCTGCCGGCCTGCGCGATCAGCGATTCGAGTTCTGCGGAGGCGAATATGCCGCTGTGCTGAAGCCAGGCGTGGGAAGCGCACTCGGCTGCGGCATCCAGGGCCTCGTGCCATTGCCGTGCCTGCACGAGCTGCCGGACTTGTTCCAGCAGGTGGAGAAAGCGGGCGTGGTTGTCCCGTATGAACTGCACTGGTTTCATGGAGCGGGCAGGGCTTCACGCCCCGATGCGGGAAGTCGGGTGATAAAAGCTTTTCACGGCGCCGGCGACGCGCCGGACGTCGTCGCTGGTCATGCCGGAATATATGGGCAGGCGCAGCAACCTCTGGGAAATGTCGGTGGTGATCGGCAGGTGTCCGCCACGGCCATGGCGCAGGCCGGCCGGCGAATCATGCAGGGGAACGTAATGGAACACCGCGCCGATGCCCTGGGCGCGCAGGTGTCCGGTCAGGGCGGTGCGCTCTTCCAGCGAGGCGCACAGGATGTAGAAGATATGGCCGTTGGCCCCCTGCGCAGCCGTCTTCGGCAATCGGAGAAAACCTTCCTGCTCCAGAGGTCCGAGCAGCTGGAGGTACTTCTCATACAGAACGCGCCGGTGGGTGTTGATCCGCTTGGCATGTTCCAGTTGTGCATAGAGGAAAGCCGCCGTGAGCTCATTTGGCAGAAAAGACGAGCCTATGTCGACCCAGGAATACCTGTCCACTTCGCCCCTGAAGAAGGCCTTGCGGTTGGTTCCCTTCTGCCAGATGATTTCGGCACGCTCGATCAGCGCCGGGTCGTTGATGAGCAAGGCCCCACCTTCGCCGCAGATGACGTTCTTGGTTTCATGGAAGCTGAGGCAGCCCATGTCGCCGATCGTGCCCAGCGCCTGGCCTTCGTCGTGCGCCAGGATGGCTTGTGCGGCGTCTTCGATGAGCCGCAGGCCGTGCTGGCGGCACAGGGTCTTGAGCTTGTCCATGGCGCAGGGAAATCCGGCGTAATGCACGGCCACGACCGCCTTGGTGCGCGGCGTGATGAGTGTCTCCACCAAGCGCTCATCCAGATTCAGCGTGTCGGCGCGGATGTCGACGAAGACCGGAACGCCACCGCGCAGTACGAAGGCATTGGCCGTCGAGACGAACGTGAACGACGGCATGATGATTTCGTCGCCGGCTTGCACATCCGTCAGGATGGCCGCCATTTCGAGCGCCGTGGTGCAGGACGTGGTCAGCAGGGCCTTCTTGCACGACAGATGCACCTCCAGCCACTCCTGGCATTTGCGCGTGAATTCCCCGTCGCCTGCGATGGAGCCGTTCATGACCGCCTGGGCGATGTAGAAAAGCTCCTTGCCGACGATGAACGGCTGGCCGAAAGGGATGCTGGAGTTGTCCATGGCTGGGGCGTTTCCGTGAGGGGCAGGAACCCGGGTCAGGGCTTCGCGTGGCCGTACCGGTACATGTCGAGCATATCGGGCGGGATCCCCCAGTCGATGGCGCCCACCTGGTCATGCAATTGTTCCAGTTGGCTGCGGTAGCTGTCGGCCAACTGGTCCGGCATGCGGCTCTTCGCAGGCACGAAGCCATGCTGATAGGCCGCGCTGATCTGGTGCCGCACCGCCTTGGCAATCGCCTGTTCGCGGGTCAGCAGCCGCAGCGGCGCACGATCGGGTGCCAGCCAGTGCCAGCGTTCGTCGGTAAGCGGATCGCCATGAACGAGCCCCGCCAGGTATTGGGAGAGGACCGGAGCCATGTGGAAACCATCGCGCTTGGTTCCCGTGGCGACGATGAGATTGCGAAGCGCCGTCCGCCCCACCATGGGGTAGCCGTCCTGGCTGCTGGGCCGCCACCCGACGTTCACGCGCACCAGCGAGGCCCGGTAGAAGTCGCGGTTGATCTGTTCCATGGCGGATTTCAACAGGGACTCCACGCTGCCGATACGAGCGTGCGCTACAGGCGTTGCCGACGTAAAGCTGCTGGCCCCGATGAGGACGTGGTCGGTCGGCCGATGGGGACCCGTGAAGTAGGGGGCACTGTAGACCCCACACGCCAGCCCGCGATTCGGCGTGCGGATGCAATGGGTATGCGGGTTGTCCGGGCTCTCGATTTCCAGAGAGACGCCGACGCCGTAGAACACCCGCTGCATGCCGATGTCCAGGTCGCTGCGCTGCAGCAGATCCCAGGCAGAGGCCCCTGTGGCCAGTACGAACGTGTCCCCCTCCACCACCTGCGCATCGTCCAGGACCACGCCGGTGATCGCTCCATGGCCATGCTGGAGGCGCTCTGCGCTGGCCTCCAGGAATTGCACCTGCGGATGGCGCCCGACCACCATGTCGAGCTTCTCCAGCATGAGCCTTGGATTGACCCACCCTTCGCCTGGAATGAACAGGGCCCGCACGGCGCGTTGCCCCTGGTGGGGCCGGTAGTTGGGAATGCTGCGGGGCGATACGTATTCGTAGGGCTCGCTGAAATCGTCCAGGGCCTGGACGATGGCCTCGAAATTCTCATCGTCCAGATCGTCCGCGGCGTTGTTGTTGATGACAAACGTGCCCGTATCGATGCATCCGCCTCCGCCGAAGCCGGTGCACTGGCCGCAATCGGCGGGCAGGCATCCCCCGGCTTGATCGATGATCTCCCGTTCGAACCGGGGCCACATGCGGGTGGCCAGATGGCTGAGTTCGAAGCGAAAGAAATCGACAGGGTGTTCGAGGCTTCCTGCTTCGATCTCGGCGAACGAATTGAGCATCGCCGCAGCCGCGTGGGTCGCGGAGCCAGGACGGGTGCGCGGACCGATCACGGTGATCAGGTCCTGGGGACCCAGCCGCTGCAGAAGCCTGAAAGCCGTGGACAGGGCGACGATGCCGTTTCCTATGACGACGGTATGCATATGGAGGCTCTACGACAACGGAAAGGCCCGCTCACATCTTGCGGGCATAGCAAAGGCTGGGATATGTGGGCGCTCGGTGCAATGTGTGCCGATGCTGATTGAGGAGGTCTCCAGCGTAGGCCTGCCCCTCGGCGCGCATGCCCGCGCGGGTCAATTGCCAGAACGCCACGATGCCCCCGGGCGCCAGACGCTGCCAGACCCGTTCCAGCGCCTCACGCGTGGGTGCGAGCGCGTTGACGTCGAAGAACGCCAGGCTCAGGATCTCGTTGGGATGGTCTTCGAAGAACTGGGGAATGGTTTCGCGGCAGTCTCCTGCGATGACACTGTGCTTGCCGTTGTTGTGCCCCATGGCGTTGGCCCGTTCGTGCACCTGCAGCAGGCGGGCAAGGTAGTCGGCGTAGGCACCTCCACCAACGGAATAGGTGCCTTCCTTGTGCAGTTCGGTCGAGCGGTCCTGGTCGCCGAAACCGGCATATCCCTCGAACGTATCGAAGCAGACGATCCGGCGATTGAAATGCAGCGGCTCGTAGATGGCGCGGAAATTCTCGCAAAGCACTGCGGTCTGTCCACGCCAGGTGCCGATGTCGAAGACGATGCCCGGAATATCCACGATCTGCTGATAGATGTGCGCCACCGCAAGAATGCGCGCCAGAAGGGATCCCCGCAGGAACAGGCCCAGCGACCGTTCCTTTTCCTCGGGCGTGCTCGCATAACCATTCATCAGCGCAAAGAGTTCATCCCGGGCCTGGATGCCGTCGACCGCGGTATGCGTCAGCACCGACGACTCGTGCTTCTGGGATTTGTCGGGAGAATGAGGGTTGTTCATGCTGTGTCTATCGGTTGGCGGTGCGTCATCCGACTTGCTTGCGTACCAGGATGGTGAATTCGTAGAGCCCATAGTCGTGCAGCAGTGCGACATGGCGCGAGAACCGGGTCTTGCAGTGGCGGAAGATCTCTTCGGGTGCGCAATAGTGCAGGTAGGGCTTCATCTTTTCTGCGTCCGAGTAGGAGGTCAGGCAGTTGAAGGCGAATCCGCGGCGGCTGTTGCGGTCCAGATCGTCCAGCGTGTCATGGATGAATGCCTCCCATGCTGCGGCGGGCACCTCCTGGCGGACATTGAACAGCCCGCTGGCCACGCTGTAGTCGGCAATGCGGGTACATGCTCCACCGACCCTGAAGCGGGCACTCGCGTTGCCTGCGTGGCGTGCCTGGGCTGCATGCACCATCGAGGCGGACAGGTCGATACCTTCATAGTCGATATTCCAGCCTGTCTCCACAAGGAAGTCGAGAAGTGCTCCGTAACCGCAGCCCAGATCGTTGAGCGCAACCGGGGCATCGCATTCCGGGCCGTGGCCGGCTTGCAGTATCCGGATCAGTTGGGCGAAGCGAAGCTGCTGGGATTCCGCTCCGTTCCAGTCCACGCCTCGGGGGGTGGGGCCATGCTCGTGCAACCGACGCTCATAGTAGAGCGCGATCCCTTCGTGCAAAGCGTTTTCATCACGAGACACGCGAAGATTCCTGCTGAATGAGATAGCTGGCCGCTTTCCGCCCCGTGCTCATCAATAGATCGACGATGCTCACGAAATGATTGAATGGACCATGGGGCTGCACGTACTCCGGATATCCGGAGTAATCCATATAGCTCAGTTCGATGCCCGCGCAAGAAAAGAGCTCGGGTTCCAGATAGCTCCTTGCCGCCGGCCCTGAAAGATAGCGGGTCGCGCCGACTGCCTTGCAAAGATGGATCAGGTTTTCCGTTTTTCCGGAAACCTTGCCATAGGCGGATGACTGGACGATGGGCGTGTGGATGCCAAGGAGGTCCGCGATACCCCGGATCAGCCGTTCATTGATTTCCGATAACAGTGTATGGTCAGCGCATGCATGCATCATGGAGCGCACAGCCGGTGCGTACTCGGCAAATCCGGAGGATTTCCCGTAGCTCATCGCTATCGTGTTCCAGTGCTTTTCGATCCACGCGGACGATGACACAGTGATTTTGTCGATGTTCTGGTGGTACTGCCCCTTGCTTTGCACGGGCACGGTCAGCCAGTGCAATCCTTGCGGGGTCTTGATGACGTTGCGGTTGCGCCAATCCCGCCGCGTGTATTGCACGTCGTCATACAGCACCAAGATGTCCGCTTGGCGCATCAGGTCGAAGTACCCCTTCCAGGGCAGGTAGTTCGACTGAACGATGACGGCGGTGGTGTGCATGCAATGGTCGGCGAGGAAAAAGCCGTGCGTCTTTCCTCGCGCTCACGGCATTATGGGGCGCCGCGCTTACTTCAGCAGGGACAGCACGCCCTGGGGCAGCTGGTTCGCCTGGGCCACCATCGCCGTGCCGGCCTGCTGCAGGATCTGCGAGCGCGACAGGTTGGCGGTTTCGGCCGCGAAGTCCGCGTCCTGGATGCGGCTGCGGGAGGCCGACATGTTCTCCGACGAGGTGTTCAGGTTGGCGATGGCCGTCTCGAAGCGCGACTGGAGCGCACCGAAGTTCGCCCGCTGCCCGTTGACGGCCGCGAGCGCGGCATCGATGATCTTCAGGGCGCGCGTGGAGCCGTCCACCGTGGACACGTCGATGGTGCTCACGGATTTCATGTTGGAGCTGGTGGCCGCGGTGTTCGTCATCGTGTCGCCGGTGCCGCTCACCGTATAGCCCTTGTCGGAGTTGTATTCCACCGTGCCGCGCGCGGCCACGGTCACGCCGGTGCCGGCCGACGTGGCGGCCGTGAAGGTCAGGTTGCCGGAGGACATCGTCTGCACGGCGTCCTGCGAGGCCAGCGTGATGCCCCCGGCACTGCTGTCGCCGTTGGCGATGTTGATGTCCTTGCCCGATTCGTTGGTCAGGATCAGGCCGGTGTTGTCGCTGTTGAGCTTGGCGGTGATGCCCGTCTGCGAGGACACGTCGTTGAAGGCCTTCACGGCTTCGGCCAGGCCGGCGGCCGAGGCATTGGCCGAGACGTTGAACGTCACGTTGGCCGCGGTGGTGTTCTCGCCCTTGACGGCCAGCGAGAAGGCACCGGTCGTGGAGAGCTTCAGTTCCGAGACGTTGCGGGCCGCGGCCGTCACGCCGGTGGAGTCGGCCACCGCGTTCACGGCGGAGGCGATGTCGGCGGCCGTGCTGGCGGCGGCCACGTTGACCGTCTTGGTCTGCAGGCCGGCGATGACCACCGTGCCGGCCGCGGCGCCTGCCGAGCCGGCGGTGGCACCGGTGGTGGCCGCGCCGGTGGCCGAGGCCGTCAGCTGGGCCCCATAGTTCATGGTGCGGAAGTTGCCGGTGGTGGCGGTGATGGTCTGGTTGGCGTTGGCGCCGACCTGGAAGGTGGCCGAGCCGAAGGAGCCGTCCAGCAGTTTCTGGCCGTTGAACTCCGTGGTGCCGGCGATACGGTCGAGTTCCGACAGCAGCTGGCCGACTTCGGCCTGGATGGCCTTGCGGTCACCGGCCGAGTTGGTGGCGTTGGCCGACTGCACCGACAGCTCGCGCACCCGCTGCAGGATGTTTCCCGCGCCCGCCAGGGCACTTTCCGCCACCTGGGACAGCGAAATGCCGTCGTTGGCGTTGCGCGCCGCCTGGTTCATCCCGCGGATCTGCGAAGTGAAGCGCTCGGAGATCGCCAGCCCGGCGGCATCGTCCTTGGCGCTGTTGATGCGCAGGCCGGAGGAAAGGCGCTGGATGGAGGTGTTGAGCGACGACTGGCTCAGGCTCAGGTTGCGCTGGGCGGTGAGCGAGCTGATGTTGGTGTTGATGGTGGACGCCATGGCGGAACTCCTGCGAGGCTGGAAACAAACATTACTGCCGGCTCAAGCGCTACCCCTCCGGCGGACTTTGTGGGAACGATGGAGGGATTGTTGGGGAGGCCGCCCCGGGCCATTGGGGGGATAAGACACACAAAAACCGCTCAATCCATGTGTTCGTGCCTAAAGTTTTCCGCCGGGCACCCGAAAACATCTTCAACGGGACGTATGAGCAGCACTCGAGGCGGCCCGCCGTTCAACAGATGGCCCGCAAGGCCCTGTGAACCCTGTGGCCAGGCGTTCTGGGCCCAGTTGGCGGCAACGCCATATCCAGTCAGTTCTTTTCAGGAGATTTGCAATGGCTTCCACCATCAACACCAACGTCAGCTCGCTCACCGCCCAGCGCAACCTGAGCCTGAGCCAATCGTCCCTCAACACCTCCATCCAGCGCCTGTCGTCGGGCCTGCGCATCAACAGCGCCAAGGACGATGCCGCCGGCCTGGCGATCTCCGAGCGTTTCACCTCGCAGATCCGCGGCCTGAACCAGGCCGTGCGCAACGCCAACGACGGCATTTCGCTCGCACAGACGGCGGAAGGCGCCCTGAAGTCCACCGGCGACATCCTGCAGCGGGTGCGTGAACTGGCCGTGCAGTCGGCCAACGCCACCAACTCCTCCGGCGACCGCAAGGCCATCCAGGCCGAAGTCGGCCAGCTGCTGTCGGAAATGGACCGCATCGCCGGCAACACCGAATTCAACGGCCAGAAGCTGCTGGACGGCTCCTTCGGCTCGGCCACCTTCCAGGTCGGCGCCAACGCCAACCAGACCATCACCGCCACCACCGGCAACTTCCGTACCAACAACTACGGCGCCCAACTGACGGCCTCGGCCACCGGCGCGGCCACCACCGGTGCCACGGCCGGCTCGGCGGGTGCCGCCGCCGGCACGGTGGTGATCTCCGGCCTGCAGACCAAGACCGTCAACGTGGCTGCCGCCGGTACCGCCGCCGACATCGCCTCCGCCGTGAACGCGGTGGCCGACTCCACCGGCGTGACGGCCGCGGCCCGCAACGTCTCGGAACTGAAGTTCGCCGGCACCGGCTCGTTCACCCTGGCAGTCAAGGGCGACAACAGCACCGCGGCCAACGTGACGTTCAACGTCTCGGCCACCAGCACGGCCGCCGGCCTGGCAGAAGCCGTGAAGGCCCTGAACGACGTGTCTTCGCAGACCGGTGTCACCGCCAAGCTCAACAGCGACTCGTCCGGCCTGATCCTGACCAACGAATCGGGCAAGGACATCAACCTCGCCAACGGTGCCAGCAGCGCCGCGGGCATCTCGCTGGCCTCGCAAGATGCCGTGACGACCCAGTCTTCGGGCACGCTGACGTTCACCTCCGCCACGGCGGCTGGCACGGGCGTGACCGTGGCCTCGCGCGGCACGGTGGAATACAAGTCCGACAAGGGCTACACGGTGAACGGCACGGGCGACACGATGACGACCACCGCGGCCACCGCTTCCACGCTGACCAAGGTGAGCGACATCGACGTGTCCACGGTGGACGGCTCGACCAAGGCCCTGAAGATCATCGATGCCGCGCTGGCAGCCGTGAACGGCCAGCGTGCGAGCTTCGGTGCCCTGCAGTCCCGGTTCGAAACGACGGTGAACAACCTGCAGAGCACGTCGGAGAACATGTCCGCCTCCCGCAGCCGCATCCAGGATGCGGACTTCGCCTCGGAAACCGCCAACCTGTCGCGCTCGCAGATCCTGCAGCAGGCCGGCACCGCGATGGTGGCCCAGGCCAACCAGCTGCCCCAGGGCGTGCTGTCCCTGCTGCGCTGATCGCGCAGTAGAAGGCGGGGCCTCTCGGCTCCGCCGCATTCCGGCGGCAGCGGCTTTTGGTCGCTGCCGCTTTGCCGCTGGTGGCGCAGGCCGGCCGCAAGCGGTGGATTGGGTGGGTTATCCTGTGCTTATCAGCGCGATGCGACGATGCCGGGGCAGGATAATTTCCGTCGATACAACGCATCGCATCGACTGAATGGAGGTGGTATATGGCGAGCTTTTCTTCTTTGGGCATCGGCCTGGGTGGAGGCGTCAATGTCAATGACCTCATCAAGGCGTCGGTGGATGCCGTCAAGCTGCCCATCACCCGGACCAACGGCCTGAGCCAGCAGGCGGCCGTGACCAATTCGAAGGTGTCCGCCTTCGGCCAGCTCAAGTCGCTGGTGTCCACGTTGTCCGACGCCGCCAACAAGCTGACCAGCGTCACGGGATGGAACGGTGTGGCGGCGACGTCGTCCAGCACCGATTTCGTGACCGTGTCGGCGGTGGGGGGCGCCGCGGCGACCTCGTTCAACGTGCAGGTGCAGAACCTGGCCAAGGCCCAGTCCTCCATTTCCGATTCGCTGACGCCCGCCAAGAGCGCCGTGGGCGCCGGCACGCTCACCCTCACCACGGGCACCTGGAGCGGCAGCCCCAAGAGCTTTGCCGCGGGCAAGGACGAGGGCGTGAAGATCGACGTCACCGCGACCGACACGCTGGAGGACGTCGCCAGCAAGATCAACGGCTCCAAGGCCGGCGTCACCGCCACGGTGCTGACCGATGCCTCGGGCCAGCGCCTGATGCTGCGCAGCAAGACCACCGGCGAGAGCGCCGGCTACCAGCTCAGCGTGACCGATGCGGATGGCGACAACGGCGATTCTTCCGGCCTGTCCCGCGTGCTGTCCGGCACGACCGAGTATGCGCAGAACGCCAACGCCACGGTCAACGGGGTGGCCGTGAGCTCGGGCACCAACGTCTTCGCCGACACCGTGGCGGGCGTGACGTTCACGGCGGTCAAGCCCACGACGGCGGACGTCTCCATCACCGTCTCCAAGGACAATTCGGCCGTCAAGGCCAACGTGCAGGCTTTCATCACGGCCTACAACGCCGTCAACAGCGCGCTCAACGAGTCCACCAAATACGACAAGGACACGAAGACGGCCGGTCTGCTGCAGGGCGACTCGGGGGCCGTGACGCTGCAGAACACGCTGCGCATGGCGCTGCAGTCGGTGAACCAGTCCGGCGCGCTCCGCTCGCTGTCCGAGGTGGGCGTGGTGTCGGTCGGCGGAAGCGGCAACCTGACGCCCGACGGCAGCCTGACCCTGGACTCCACCAAGTTCGACAAGGCCATGCAGAACCCCGACGACGTGAAGGCGTTCTTCCGGGGGGCGGACGGCGGCAGCGTCACCGATGGCTTTGCCGGCAAGTTCAAGGCCGTCACCTCGAGACTGCTGGCCTCCGACGGTTTCTTCGCCGGCAAGGACCAGTCGTACAAGGAAGCGCTCAAGCGCACGGCCGCCGACATCGAGCGCATCACCGACCGGGCCAGCGAAGTCGAGAAGAACCTCACGGCACGCTACACGGCGCTGGACACCAAGATGTCCAACATGAATGCGCTCAACAGCTATATCCAGCAGCAGATGGTCGCCTGGAATAAAACCCTGTGAAGGGGCTTCAGTTTTTTGGCGGGACGCCGATAAATTGAACAACAGATTCCGAGGAGCGACCGCCATGTTCACCGCTTACCAATCCCGTGCCAATGCCTACCAGCGCATCAACGTCGAGACGAGCATGCACACCATCGACCAGCACCAGCTGGTCAGCCTTCTGTACGCGGGGGTGCTGAACTCCATCGCCACGGCGCGCGGTGCCATGGCCCGGGGTGACGTGGCGACCAAGTGCGCGGCCATCTCCAAGGCGGTGCGCATCCTGGAAGAGGGGCTGAGCACGGCCCTCGACCGCGAAGGCGGCGGCGCGCTGGCCAGCAATCTGGATGCGCTGTACGACTACAGCCTGCGCCGCCTGATCCAGGCGAACGCCAAGAACGACGACGCGATGCTGGAAGAGGTCGCGCGCCTGATCGAGCCGGTCGCCCAGGGCTGGAACGAGATCAAGAAGGTGGCGGTGGCCACCGCGGCTGCCAACGACGTGGCCCATCCTGTGGCGGTGGAGGCCTGAGATATGAACGACATGATTGACTACTACAAGGCCATCGAAGACAGCAGTGCCAGGATGCTGGAGGCCGCACGGCTCAAGGACTGGGACGAAGTGGTGCGCTGCGAAGGCGCGTGTGCCGTCCTGATCGAGCAGCTGCGCTTCAAGTCGCAGGACGAGCAGCTGCTGCCGGAACACCGCCGCGAGAAGACGCGCATCATGCAGCGCATCCTGCGCAACGACGCCGAGATCCGCTGCCTGGCCGAGCCCTGGCTCGCGCAGTTCGAGCACCTGTTCGATCGCCAGCCGGTGGTCATGCACTGAACGGCCCGGGCCGTGGCCCGGCCGGCGGTTTTGCGCCCTGCGGCTGCAACGCGCAGCCGGGCGCCACACCCGCGCGAAAAACTGCCTCGCTCCTGTTCATGGGCGGGGCATTTTTCTTTCTGACGAGGGGGCGGCGGGAAGGGCTGGCCCTCCGCGGGGGGGGGGGCGGATGGGCGACAGGCGACGCGAGGGGAGGGGAGGGGAGAGGCCGGACGGTGCGCGGTGGCAGCCGTGGGCAGGGCGCCGGTGATCGGCGTCCGCGTCAGACCTGCATGTTCATGATGTCCGTATACGCCTGCACCATGCGGTTGCGCACGTGCAGCGTCGCCTGGAAGCCGACCTGGGCTTTCTGGATGGCGATCATGGTCTCTTCCAGGCTCACGGCCGGGTTCTCCATCTGCACTTCCTGCTGCAGGCCGCTGGCCCGGTTCTGGGCGGAGCTGACCGATTGCAGTGCCCCCTTGAGCGCGTCCGAGAAGCCGACCTCCTGGCCGGAGGCTTCCGAGGCGGCCGCGGCACGGCGCGCCAGGCCGGCGCCCGTGAGGGGTGCGGTGGAGCTGGAGATGCGGAGGTCCATGGCGGTCGGAGGTGGGGTTGCGGGATGGTGCAATCCTAGGGGGACACGGGCGGGCCATCCCGGGGAATAAATGGGAAAACGGGGGCCTTATCCGGCCGCCGTCCAGGGCGGGTGCACCCAATAATCGCGGCACGCCAGATCCCGTGTGCCGTGGCGAGCCCCCTTGGAAAGCACCATGTCCGCAGTCGCCGAAATTCCCGTCGTTCCTCCTGCCAGCCCCGGCGTGCCCTCGGTGCTGCAGCGCTTCTCTGCGCTCGACCGTTCCAAGCGCATGCGCTTCGGCGTGGGCATCGCGCTGCTCGTGGCGGCCATCGTGGCGGCGGTGGTGCTCAACCGGCAGCCCGACTACAAGGTGCTGTTCTCCAACCTGAGCGACAAGGACGGCGGCGCGATCGTGGCCCAGCTGTCCACGATGAACGTCCCCTACAAGTATGCCGAGGGTGGTGGCGCCATTCTGGTGCCGGCCGAGCGCGTGCACGACGTGCGGCTGCGCCTGGCCACCCAGGGCCTTCCCAAGGGCTCGGTCACCGGCTTCGAGCTGATGGAGACCAACCGCTTCGGCGTCACGCAGTTCCAGGAGCGGCTGAACTTCCAGCGCGGCCTCGAAGGCGAACTCACCCGCTCCATCCAGGCGCTCTCTTCCGTGCAGAGCGCGCGCGTGCATCTGGCGCTGCCCAACCAGAACGGTTTCTTCCGCGAGCAGCAAAAGCCCTCCGCTTCCGTGCTGCTGAGCCTGTACCCTGGCCGCTTCCTCGACCGTACCCAGCTGGCCGGCATCGTCCACCTCGTGGCCTCCAGCGTGCCCGAGATGGCCCCCTCGGCTGTAAGCGTGCTCGACGACACCGGCAAGCTGCTCTCGCAATCGCCGGACACCGCTGCCGGCAGCGGCGTGGACGCCCAGCAGCTGTCGTACGTGCAGCAGATCGAGCAGCAGTACACCCGCCGCATCCTGGACATCCTGGAGCCGGTGGTCGGCAAGAACAACGTGAAGGCCCAGGTGACGGCCGAAGTGGACTTCTCGCAGTCCGAGCAGACTTCCGAGCAGCACCGCCCCAACCAGACCGCCGACAGCGGCGCCGTGCGCAGCCAGCAGGTGGTGGAGAGTTCCGGCACCCAGGGCAACCAGCCCCCCGCAGGCGTTCCGGGCGCGGCCAGCAACCAGCCGCCCCAGCCCTCCACCGCGCCGATCAACGGCGCCAACCCCGCGCCCAATGCCGGCAACGGCCAGCAGGGCCAGGCGACCGGTTCCAAGCGCGAATCCATCACCAACTACGAAGTCGACAAGACGGTGCGCGTCACCCGCGCGGGCAGCGGCGCGATCAAGCGCGTGAGCGCGGCCGTGGTCGTCAACTACCAGGCCATTGCCGACGCCGCCGGCAAGGCGCCGCAGGCCAAGGCGTTCACGCCCGAGCAGATCGAGCAGATGACCGCCCTGGTGCGCGAGACCATCGGCTACAGCAAGGACCGCGGCGATTCCGTGAACATCATGAACACCCAGTTCCTGGTGGACAGCACGCCGGTGGTGGACCTGCCGCTCTGGAAGCAGCCCGAGATGATCGAACTGGCCAAGAGCCTGGGCTGGCCCGTGGGCATCTCGCTCTTCGCCGCGCTCATCCTGCTCGGCCTGGTGCGTCCCGCGATCAAGGGCATGAACCAGCCGCCGGCGCCCGCGGTCGCTGCCGCGACGGGCCGCCAGGTGGACGCGATCGAGGCCGACGAGCCCGAGCGGCCGGCCCTGGCCGCCCCGACCAAGCCGGAGGACGTGCTCCAGAGCCCCGAGCAGTTGCGCCTGGAGGAAGCGCGCGTGCTGGCCAAGGACAATCCCGTGGCCGTCGCCAACATCCTGAAGGTGTGGGTGAATGGCGAGGCTTGAAACGCGCGCGGCATCCACCGATGATGGCGCCGATGACAGCCCACACCCACCACTCCCATCCCCTGACGGCGGTAATTTTCCATGGATGAGCAAGGTCTGAACGACGCGGCGATCCTGCTGATGTCCCTCGGCGAGGAGGAAGCCGCCGAGGTGTTCAAGCACCTGTCTCCCAAGGAGGTGCAGAAGCTGGGCGAGACCATCGCCCGCATGAAGTCCGTTTCCCGGGAGAAGGTGGACAGCGTGATCAACCGCTTCTCCAACGACGCCGCGGCGCAGAGCCTGCTGGTGTCGGACACCAGCAACTATGTGCGCGCGGTGCTCAAGCGCGCGCTGGGCGACGACAAGGCGGCGCTGCTGATCGACCGGATCCTGCAGGGCGGCGACGTCTCGGGCATCGAAAGCCTGAAGTGGATGGACCCGCTTTCGGTCGCGGAACTGCTGCGCAACGAGCATCCGCAGATCGTCGCGGCCATCCTGGTGCACCTCGACCCGGAGCAGTCCGCCGCGGTGCTGATGCAGCTGTCCGACCGGCAGCGCGGCGAGGTGCTGCTGCGCGTGGCCACGCTCGAAGGCATCCAGCCGACGGCGCTCAAGGACCTCAACGAGGTGCTGTTCAAGGTGCTCGCCGGCGGCGACAAGATCCGCAAGAGCTCCCTGGGCGGCGTCAAGGCGGCAGCCGAAATCATCAACCTGCTGGGCTCCAACATGGATGCGCCGGTGCTCGAGTCGATCCGCAGCTACGACCCCGACCTCGCGCAGAAGATCATGGACAAGATGTTCGTGTTCGACGACGTGAACAAGCTCGACGACCGCGCCATCCAGACCGTGCTGCGCGAAGTGGCGTCCGAGACCCTGGTGGTCGCCCTCAAGGGAGCCCAGCCGGAACTGCGCGAAAAATTCCTCTCCAACATGTCCTCGCGCGCGGCCGAAGCCATGCGCGAGGACCTGGAGTCGCGCGGGCCCATGCGGCTGTCCGAAGTCGAGGCGCAGCAGAAGGAAATCCTCAAGACCGTGCGACGGCTCTCGGACGAAGGCCAGATCGTGATCGGAGGCGGCGGCGATGACGCATTCGTATAGCCCCCGCGGCGCGTACACGCGCTTCATTCCCAGCGAAGAGATCGCCGAAGTGGCGCAATGGCATTTCGGCGCCGTGGACGGCTCCGATCCCGTGCCGGCGCCCGAAACCGCCGAGCCCGAGGCGCCCGAGCTGCCGCCCCCGGGCATCGACGAGGCCACCCACCTGGAGGCCCTCGAAGCGGCCCGCCAGGAGGCGTTCGCCCAGGGCCGGGCGCAGGGCGAGGAGGAGGCCTCCCTCGCGTGGCAGCAGCGCATGGACGACTACATCGCCGGCCAGGGCCGCGAAACCGCCGCGCAGCTCGAGCGCGTGGTCCAGGCGGCGGATGCGGGCCTGGCCGCGCTGCAGCAGCAGATGGCCCAGGACATCCTGGCCCTGGCCTGCGACATCGCCCGCCAGGTCGTCCGGCAGGAGTTGTCGTCCGGCCCCCAGGCCCTGCTGCCCGTGGTGCGCGAGGCGCTGGGCATGCTGGTGTCGGAGGGGCGGCACGCCACCGTGCGCCTGCATCCGGCCGACTGGCAGTTCCTGGAGCAGCCGCTCACGGCCGAGTACACCGGCGCCAAGGTGCAGTGGGTGCCCGATGCGGCCGTGTCCGAGGGCGACTGCATCGTCGAATCCGCCGGCATGGTGGTGGACGGTTCGCTCGACCGGCGCTGGCGCCGGGCCATCGCGGCGCTGGGTTTGTCGAGCGCCTGGAAGATCGACGGGGATGGCCATGGCTGACGGTGTGGTGCATGACGGCATCCCCGAAGCGCAGGTCGGCGCTGCGCCGGCCGCGCCCTGGAGCGAGTTCCTCGCCGGAGCGCGGGCGCGCGTGGCCGACGCCGCTCCGCTGGAAACCCGCGGCACGCTCACCCGGCTGACGGGCCTCGTCCTGGAGGCCGTCGGCATCCGGGTTCCCGTGGGCTCGCAGTGCCTGGTGCAGATGCCCGGCCACGAGGCGGTGCTGGCCGAGGTGGTCGGCTTCTCGGGCGACCGGGCCTTCCTGATGCCGGCCGGGGACATCCACGGCCTCTCCAGCGGCGCGAGCGTCGTGCCCGCCGCGCCCTACGTGCCCGTGCCGCGGCTGGGCGATGCCACGCGGCCCTCGACCGCCGCGGGCGTGCTGCGCCTGCCCATGGGCGACGGCCTGCTGGGCCGTGTGGTGGATTCGCAGGGCCTGCCGCTGGACCATGGCGGCCCGGTGCAGAACGTGTCCTCCGAGCCCATGGACCGCCGCCAGATCAACGCCATGGACCGCGATCCCGTGCGCGAGATGCTGGACACCGGCGTGCGCGCGATCAACGCCCTGCTCACGGTGGGCCGCGGGCAGCGCCTGGGGCTGTTCGCGGGCTCGGGCGTGGGCAAGAGCGTGCTGCTCGGCATGATGGCCCGCTACACCCAGGCCGACGTGATCGTCGTCGGCCTCATCGGCGAGCGGGGCCGGGAGGTCAAGGAATTCGTCGAGGACATCCTGGGCGCGCAGGACCGCGGGCGCGCCGTGGTGGTGGCCGCACCGGCCGATGCGCCGCCGCTGCTGCGCATGCAGGGCGCCGCCTATGCCACCGCCATCGCGGAACACTTCCGCGACAAGGGCCAGCACGTGCTGCTGCTCATGGATTCGCTCACCCGCTATGCCATGGCCCAGCGCGAGATCGCCCTGGCCATCGGCGAGCCCCCGGCCACCAAGGGCTATCCGCCCAGTTGCTTCGCCAAGCTGCCGGCGCTGGTCGAGCGCAGCGGCAACGGTCTGCACGGCGTGGGCTCCATCACCGCGTTCTACACCGTGCTCTCCGAGGGCGACGACCAGCAGGATCCGATCGCCGACTCGGCGCGGGCCATCCTCGACGGGCACATCGTGCTGTCGCGCGCGCTGGCCGAGACCGGCCACTTCCCCGCGATCGACATCGAGCAATCCGCCTCGCGCGTCATGCACAACGTGGCCTCGCGCGAGCACTTCGACCTCGCGCGCCGCTTCCGGGCCACCTATTCGCGCTACCAGAAGAGCCGCGACCTGATCCAGGTCGGCGCCTACATGAGCGGATCAGACCCGGCGCTCGACGAAGCGATCCGCCTGCAGCCGGCCATGGCCGCGTTCCTGCAGCAGAGCATGTTCGAATCGGCTCCGATGCAGGACAGCCTGCAGTCCATGGCGGCCGTGCTGGGCCCGCAGGCCTGACCGGAAAGAGGATCGAGCCATGGCTTCCCTTCAGGCATTCCTCGTCGCCGTCGAGATGGCGGAGCGCCAGCGGGACGCGGCACGCCAGGCCCTGCAGGACCTGCAGCGCGCCCGCAGTGCCTCGGAGGCGCAGCTGCAGCAGCTGCAGAACTACGCCCAGGAGACCGAGGGCCGCTGGGGCATGCGCGCCGACGCCACGGTCAAGCCGGAGGTGATGTACCACCACTACCAGTTCATGGCGCGCCTCGGGCATGCCGTGGGCCTGCAGAACAACGTGATCGGCGAGCAGGATGGCCGTGTGCGCGCCGCGGGCCAGGCACTGCTGCAGGCCGAGTTGCGCGTCGCGGCGCTGCGCAAGGTCGTGGAGCGGCGGCGCCACGAACTCGGCCAGGCCGAGGCGCGGCGGGATCAGAAACAAACGGACGAGCGCGCCGCGCTGCGGTTCGGCAAGGCCCCGGTCGCGGGGCAGGGCCCGGACGGGCCAGAGGAACCATCACCATGAGCAACGACATCCGCACCCATGCCTCCCGGGGCACGTCTTCGGCCCATGCCGGCCACGAGGCCAAGGGCACGCGCGGCGCCGGCAAGGCCGCCGGCGGCCAGCCCGCGGCGGACGCCGCCACCGATGCCACCGCCGCCGCTGCCGGGCAGGGCGGCTTCTCGATGCTGCTCGCTTCGCTCGGCACGGGGCTGGAAACCCTGGATGCCGGCGCGGGCCTGGGCATGGATGCCGCTGCGGGCACGGACACCGGAACGGCCGCCATTGCGGCCTTCACCGGGGACGGTTCCGGAGCCCCGGCATCGCCCGCGCTGCCCGGCATGGACCCGCTCTCGGTGGCGCTGCAGGGACTTCTGCCCGGCACCGGCACGGCCGCCGTCGCGGCATGGTCCGGCAACGCCGCGGGTGCCGGAACGGGCACCCTGGGCCAGGCATTGCGGCCGGCCGGCCTCATGGACGCGAACAGCCTCGTGGGCCAGACGGCACTCATCGACGGCGCGGGCGACCTGTCGGGTTCTACCGCCGCCGCGGGCGGCAAGGGATTCGCCGCGCTGCGCGCCGGCTCCACGCGCGCAGCGCACTCCGCCATGGGCGCGGGCAACGGGGCCGACGGCAGCGTTGCGGGAGGCGGCAGCTTCGCGGTTCCCTTCCTGGGCGGCAAGGACGATGCGCTGCCGGCGGGGCTCGCGCATGCCGCGACGGCGATGGCCGCCGCGGCGTCCTCGGCCGCTCCGGGCGGAGACCGTCGCGACATCGGGGCTTCCCTGGCGGGAGCACCCGGAGCTACCGCGCGCGGGGCCGAGGCCGGACAAGGCAATCCCCCCGGCGGCAGCGGCGATCTGCAGGCCCTGGCGCAGCAGACGGGCACGGGCGGCCGGCAAGACGCCGCTTTCCAGTCCTCCTCCGGGGGCGAACGCTCCGCCCAGCCCATGGCCGCCGACGGCCTCCAGTCCGCGCCCTTCGGGAGCGCGGGCCCGGCGGGCGACGGCACGGCGGGCGTGGCGGATGGTTTCCAGGGGCCGCTGGAGGACCAGGTCGCGGAGCAGGTGGCCTTCTGGGTGCACCAGAAGACGCAGAATGCCGAGCTCACGATCGACCGGGAGGGCCAGCCCGTCGAGATTTCCGTATCGCTTTCGGGCAACGAGGCCCACGTGGCCTTCCGCAGCGACCAGGCACAGACGCGCGACCTGCTGGACACCAGTGTCGCCCAGCTCCGTGAACTGCTGCGTGGCGAAGGGCTGGAGCTGGCCGGGGTGAGCATCGGCCAGTCGGGCGGCGGAAGCGCTGGCGGCGATGCCCAGGGACGCCCTGCCGGGCGGGGCGATGCAGGCGCCCGCGTCGGCCGCGTGCAGGCCGCGGGTGGCATGGCCCAGGACGGCAGTAGCCTCGCCCGCCCGGCGGCACGCCCGGACCGCGCGCTCGACGTCTTCGCCTGAGGCCGGCCGGCGGCCCGGGGGAAAGCGGGCCTTTCCGTTGCTATTCTGGCTATTATCCGCCGCGCCGGTGGCCAATAATGGCCCCATGCAAGAAGCCTGCGCTCGGTGCCGAGCGCGGCCCGCCCGCGCGGCCGCCGGTCTCCGGTGGCCTTCCGGGCCTCTCCCAGAATCCGTTGCGCAAGGAAATCCGACGTGTCCGCCTCCCCGCCTGCCGACGCTGCAGCCAAGCCCAAGAGCAAGAAGCTCGTCCTGATCATCGCCATCGTCCTGGTGCTGGTGCTGGCCGGTGGAGGCGCGGCCTGGTTCATGCTTTCCAAACGCAGCCACGGCGACGAGGACGAAGAGGGCGGTGGCGGCGGCCACCAGGCCAAGGCCGCCGCGCCCGCCGCCCCGAAGGTGGCCCCCACCTTCCTGCCCATCGAGAACATGGTGGTGAACCTTGCTGATCCGGGCGGTGAACGCTTCGCCCAGATCGGCATCACCCTGGAACTGGCGGACGCCAAGACGTCGGACCTGGTCAAGCAGTATCTGCCGAGCATCCGCAGCGCCGTCCTGATGCTCGTGTCGCAGCGCACCTCCGAAGAGCTGCTGGGCCGCGAAGGCAAGGAGAAGCTGGCCGTCGACATCCGCCGCGAGGTCTCGCGCCCTCTCGGCTACACCGTGCCCAAGCCGCGCAAGCGGCGCGCGAGCGACGAAGAGGACGACGAGGAAGCACCCGCGCCGAAGGCCGACACCAACCCCGTGCGGCAGGTCCTGTTCTCGAGCTTCATCATCCAATGACCCCGGCAGGAGATTCCCGATGAGCGAGTCATTCCTTTCCCAGGAAGAAGTCGATGCCCTGCTGGAAGGGGTCACCGGCGAGAGCCAGAAGTCCGTCGAGGAAGCGGCGGACACCGGTGCCATCCGCAACTACGACATCTCCAGCCAGGAGCGGATCGTCCGTGGCCGCATGCCGACGATGGAAATCGTCAACGAGCGGTTCGCGCGCAATTTCCGCATCGGCCTGTTCAACTTCATCCGCCGCAGCCCCGAGATCTCGGTGGGCACGGTGTCCGTGCAGCGCTACAGCGCCTTCCTGCGCGAACTGGCGGTGCCCACCAACTTCAACATCGTGGCCATCCGGCCGCTGCGCGGCAGCGGACTGATCGTCTGCGAGCCGTCCCTCGTGTTCGGCATCATCGACACGCTCTACGGCGGCGTGGGCAAGTTCCAGACCCGCATCGAAGGCCGGGATTTCTCCCCCACCGAGCAGCGCGTCATCAACCGCCTGGTGGACGTGATCTGCGCCGAATACAAGAAGGCCTGGCACGGCATCTACCCGCTGGAGCTGGAATACCAGCGCTCCGAGATGCAACCGCAGTTCGCGAACATCGCGACGCCGAGCGAGATCGTGGTGTCCACCGCGTTCCAGCTCGAAATCGGCGACCTGTCGGGCGCCATCCACATCTGCATGCCCTACGCGACGCTGGAGCCCATCCGCGACGTGCTGTATTCGTCCACCCAGGGCGACTCCATCGAGGTGGACCGCCGCTGGGTGCGCGTGCTGACGCGCGAGATCCAGGCGGCCGAGGTGACGCTCGTGGCCGAACTCGCCCGTGCCGACGCCACGGTGGAACAGTTGCTCGCGATGAAGCCCGGCGACTTCATCGAACTCGACCGCGAACCGCGCATCCAGGCGTCGATCGGCGGGGTGCCGATCTTCGAGTGCCAGTACGGCACGCACAATTCCAAGTACGCCATCCGCATCGAGGAGTGCCTGCGCAACCCCGATGTGAACTGGCTGGGAGAAAAGAATGTCAACTGAAGGCGACAACAACGACAACGACGGCAAGGGCGCGGCGGACGATCCGTTCGCTGGCTGGGCCGAGGCGCTGGAAGAGCAGAAGAACTCCGACGAACCGCAGCCGGTCGACCAGGGCGGCCCGCTGGCCGGCGATCCCGTGCGGCCGTTCTCCTCGAGCAACGAAGCGCCGGTCAACGACATCAACATGGTGCTGGACATCCCCGTCCAGCTGTCCGTGGAACTGGGCCGCACCAAGGTGCCCATCAAGTACATCCTGCAGCTCGCCCAGGGCTCCGTCGTGGAACTCGACGCGCTGGCCGGCGAGCCGATGGACGTACTCGTCAACGGCTACCTCATCGCCCAGGGCGAGGTGGTGGTCGTCAACGACAAGTTCGGCATCCGCCTCACCGACGTGGTGACGCCTTCGGAGCGGCTGCGCCGCGTGAGCCGTGGATAGCGCTCCCGGTGCCGGCATGGGGCAGACGCTGGTCGTCGTCGTCCTGTTCATCGCCGCGGTGGCGCTGCTGCCCTGGCTGGTGCGCCGCCTCCAGCAGCGCCAAGCGGGCGGCCACGCGGCCGGTGCCGGCGCGGCCGCGAAGGTCCTCTCGGCCGTTCCGGTCGGCCCGCAGCAGCGCGTCGTGACCGTGGAGGTCGGCCCGGAGCACCAGCGCGTGTGGCTCGTGCTGGGCGTCACGGCCCAGAATGTGCAGTGCCTGCACGTGCTCCATCCCTCGGCCGCAGGGCCGTCCCCCCTGGCCACCGTTCCTCCTCCCGCGTCCTTCGCCGGTGAGATGGCGGCGGCCACCCGGCGCCAGGACGCGCCCGCATCGCATGGTTGAATCCTCCCGCTCCGATACGGCCAGCACAACGGCGGGCGCTGCCGCTCCATGGTGGCGGCACGCCGCCATGGCCGTGGCCGGCGGGGGCGCCTGCCTGCTCGCGCCCTCCGTCTGGGCGCAGGCCACGGGCGGCGGCGGCAGCCTGCCGGTGCTCGTGGGCGCGGGGGCCGGCGGCACCAGCTACTCGGTCCCCATCCAGACGCTGCTGTTCTTCACGGCCCTGTCGTTCCTGCCCGCCGTGCTGCTCATGATGACGGGCTTCACGCGCATCGTGATCGTGCTCTCCCTGCTGCGCCAGGCGCTCGGCACGCAGTCCTCGCCGCCGAACCAGGTCATCATCGGCCTGTCGCTGTTTCTCACCTTCTTCGTCATGGGCCCGACGTTCGACCGCGTCTACGCCGACGCCTACCAGCCCTACAGCAACAACACCATCACCTTCGAGCAGGCCCTGGAGCGCGCCGAGGCGCCGATGCGTTCCTTCATGCTCAAGCAGACGCGCCAGTCCGATTTCTCCCTGTTCGCGCGCCTCGCGAAGCTGCCCGCAGACGCCACGGCGGAAACCGCGCCCATGCGCGTGCTCGTGCCCGCCTTCGTCACCAGCGAGCTGAAATCGGCGTTCCAGATCGGGTTCATGATCTTCATCCCGTTCCTGGTCATCGACATGGTGGTGTCCAGCATCCTCATGTCCTTGGGGATGATGATGCTGTCGCCCGTGCTCGTGGCGCTGCCCTTCAAGCTCATGCTGTTCGTGCTGGCGGACGGCTGGAACCTGCTGATCGGCTCCCTGGCCGCGAGCTTCGTCACCTGATGCTCCCGACCGAAGAAGGAAATTCCCCATGACCTCCCAACTGGTCCTGACGATGGGCCGCGACGCGCTCACGCTGCTGCTCATGGTTTCCATGCCCGTGCTGGGCACCGTGATGGCCGTGGGCCTGCTCGTGAGCATCTTCCAGGCCGTCACGCAGATCAACGAAGCCACGCTGGCCTTCGTGCCCAAGCTGATCGCGGCCATGGTCGTGTTCGCCGTCATCGGTCCCTGGATGATCTCCTCGCTGGTGGACTACATCCGGCGCACCATCGAGTCGATCCCGTCCATCGTCACGTGACCGCCGCGTGATCACGTTCTCCGAGGCGCAGATCATGGCCTGGCTGTCGCCGGTGCTGTGGCCGTTCCTGCGCGTCCTGGCGATGTTCACGGTCGCGCCCGTGTTCTCGATGCGCACCATCCCGGTCCGCGTCAAGATCGGCCTAGCATTCCTCGTGGCGGTGTGCGCGCAGGCCGCGCTGCCCGACCAGCCGGTGATCAGCCTGAATGGCCGCGACGCGCTCGGTGCCGTGGCGCAGCAGGTGGCCGTGGGCCTGGCGATCGGTTTCGCGGTGCGCCTGGTGTTCTCCGCCGTCGAACTGGCGGGCGAAGTCATTGGTTTGCAGATGGGGCTCAACTTCGCGTCGTTCTTCGATCCGTCCACGAGCGGGCAGGTGAGTGCGGTGGGACGCTTCTTCGGCCACATGGCCCTGCTGCTCTTCGTCGTCATCAACGGCCATTTGATGGTGCTCATGGCCGTGGTGAAGAGCTTCGACGCGTTCCCCGTGGACGGCCGTTTCCTGCAGTCGCTCGGACAGCTGCGCCTGCACGACCTCGGCGCATCGCTGTTCTCCAGCGCGCTCTGGATCGCCCTGCCCATGATCGCGCTGCTGACGTTCGTCAACCTGGCGCTGGGCGTGATCTCGCGCGTGGCGCCGCAAATGAACATCTACGCGGTCGGGTTCCCCGTCACCCTCACCGTGGGCATGCTCGGCATCGCCGCCACGCTGCCCATGCTCGAGCAGCCGGTGCTCACCCTCATGCAGCAGTCGATCGACCTGTTCTCGTCCCAGCGCTAGCCGGGCGCCGCCTCACACCAGCTGGTTGCGGATCGCGTACACCGTCATTTCCGCGTTGTTGGTGAGCTTGAGCTTCTCGAGCACCCGCGCCCGGTACACGCTCACCGTCTTGGGGCTCAGCATCAGCTCTTCCGCGATGTCGGAAAGCCGCTTGCCCGAGGCGATCTTCACCAGCGTCTGCAGTTCGCGCTCGGACAGCGATTCGTGCGGCAGCTCGGGCGCGGGCTGCGCCAGGCTGTCGGCCAGCATCTGCGCCACTTCCGGCGTCAGGTACTTGCGGCCCCGCATCACCGTGCGCACCGCCTCGATCAGCTCCATCGGATCGCCGGCCTTGTTGGCATAGCCCTGCGCACCCGCCCGCAGGCACCGCAGCGCGTACTGGTCCTCCGGGTACATCGACACCACGAGCACCCGGATGGCCGAGTCGGTCTCCCGCAGGCTCGTCAGCACCTCCAGCCCGCTGCGCCCGGGCATGTTCAGGTCCAGCAGCAGGACGTCGCAGGTCACCTTGCGCAGGACCTCTCGCAGCTCCGCGTAACCCCCGGCCTCGCCGGTCACCTGGATGTCGGTCGCCTCGTTGAGCGTGTCGCGGATGCCGCGGCGCAGCACGGCGTGGTCGTCGCACAGCACGACATGGATCATGGCATTTCTCCTCCGTCCGCCGCATCGCGGCCTTCTCCGGGTTCGAGCGGGATCGAGACGATCACCGACGTACCGCGGCCCGGCTGGCTGCTGATGTCCAGCCATCCTCCCACCGTTCTGGCGCGTTCTTCCAGGCCCTTCAATCCGAACGACTTCGGCTTGTTCCGCATGGCGGGCTCGATGCCCCGGCCGTTGTCGGTCACCTCCAGTGTCAGCACCCCCTCGCTGTCGGACAGGTCGATCGCCACCTGTCCCGCCCCGGCGTACTTGGAGACGTTGGTCAGCGCCTCCTGCGCCGTGCGGTAGGCCACCAGCTGCACGTCCGCGGGCACCACGATCGTGTCCCGGCTCGCATGCACCCGCGTCGGAATGCCGGTGCGGCGCTCGAAGCTCTCGGCCAGCCACTGCACCGCCGCCACCAGCCCCTGGTCGAGGATGGGTGGGCGCAGGTTCATCATGATCCGCTGGCTGGCCCCGATGGCATGCTGCAGCATCTCGGTGGCGTCGCCGGCATGGCGCCGTACCGGATCTTCCGACGCATGCCGCCGGATCCACTCCACGTCGAAGCGCACCGCCGTCAGGGCGCCGCCGATGTCGTCATGGATCTCCCGGGCGATCGCCGCGCGTTCCTGCTCGATGGAGGTCTGCAGGTGCTCGGTCAGCTCCGCCAGCCGCCGCTCGGAGGCGGCCAGCTCCCGCACGGCCTGCTTGCGTGCGCGGCGCGCCTCGTGCACCTCGATCGCCCGGTCGATGACGTGGGGCAGGCGGCCCATGTCGTCCTTGAGCAGGTAGTCCGCCATGCCCAGGCGGATCGCATCCACGGCCGCGGCCTCGCCGATGGCGCCGGAGAGCAGCACGAACGGTGGCGCATCGTCGCGGGCGCTCACGATGCGCCAGGCGTCCAGGGCGGTGAAGCCCGGCAGGCGGTAATCGGCGAGCACCAGATCGAAGCGTTCCGCGTCCAGCCAGCCGGTGAATGACTCCATCGTGTCGGCGTGGCGGATTTCATACACGCCGTTGGCGCGGCGCAACGTAATGCACGCCAAAGCATGGTCCGCAGGGGAATCTTCGAGATGCAGGATGCGCAGGGGGTTAACCGTTACTCCTGAAGCCATATGAACGCTATCATAGGATACATATTGGAACAAACAGCTTCGTTTGTGCCGTGCGAAGCGCACCGCCGCTGGCTGGCAGCCGTTGCGCCGTTGCCGGTGGTGTGGGCCACCCGCATGTGTTTACCGAAAATGGATTGAGCGTGCCCAGAGCCGCCATGCTGCCATGGAGAGACCATGCAATCTACGCTAACAGGCCCCGATGAGCCAGGAGTCCAGCTCCCTGTCATGGTGGCGGCCGAACTCCAGGACTCCCTGCTCGTCGTCATGCGCGATCTGCACCGCCTGGAAGGGCTGCTCAGCCATGCCACCGACAACCTCCTCGACCGCTTCGGCGAAGCCAACCGTGCGCTGACCGACGAGCTCGTGCAGGGCGCGCCGGAACTGCAGGCGCTGCGCACCGCGTTGCGCAGCGCCGTCACCGAACTGCAGTTCCAGGACATGGCCTCCCAACTGATCTGGCACACCACGAAGGTGCTCCAGGGTTGTGCATTCAGGCTGGCTTCCGAGGCCATGGGATCGGACGACGGCGAAGAGGCCGCGCCGTTCGCCGAGATGGCGCCCGACCGGCCCAATCCGGTCACGCAAAGCGAGATGGACGCCGGTTCCATCGACCTGTTCTGACCTTCGCCCCGTCTGGTTACCTTATATATTCAAGTGAGTTGGAGCCCTACATGCAATCGATCCTCGCCGTTGATGACTCGCCCTCCATGCGCAAGATGGTGTCCTTCACGTTGACGGGCGCCGGCTACCATGTGGTGGAGGCCGTGGACGGCCAGGACGCCCTGGAAAAGGCGGAAACCCACGACATCCAACTGGTCCTCGCCGACCAGAACATGCCGCGGCTCGACGGCATCGGCCTCACGCGCAAGCTGCGCGAGCACCCGCGCTTCAAGACCATTCCCATCCTGATCCTCACGACCGAGTCGAGCGACCAGATGAAGCAGGCCGGCCGCAGTGCGGGCGCCACGGGCTGGCTCGTGAAGCCCTTCGACCCCAACCGCCTGATCGAAGTCATCCAGAAGGTCATCCGCTGAGCCACCGCGTCATCCACCAGCATACGGAGAGCCATCCATGGCCGAAAATTACCAAGAAGGCGCGGGCAGCGATTTCGACCTCAGCCAGTTCTACCAGATCTTCTTCGAAGAGGCGGGCGAGAACCTCGACCAGATGGAGCACATGCTGCTCGACCTGGACCTGAGCGCGGCCAACGACGAAGAGCTCAACGGCATCTTCCGCTGCGCCCACTCCATCAAGGGCGGCGCCGCCACGTTCGGCTTCTCCGACGTGGCCGAACTGACGCACCAGATGGAATCGCTGCTGGACCGCCTGCGCCGGCACGAACTCCAACCCATCCCGCAGATGGTCGACGTGCTGCTCGAATCCGCCGACGCCTCCCGCAGCCTGCTGGCCCGCCATCAGGCCGGCGGGCAGGGCGAGGCCGTGTCCACGGGCGATCTCGTGCGGCGCATCAGCGAACTGGCCGCAGGCGTCGTGCCGGCAGCCGTCGGCTCGCCGGCTCCGGCGCCCACCCCCGCACCTGCACCCGCTCCGGCGGCAGCACCGGCTCCGGCCCCCGTGTCCGCACCTGCTCCGGCACCTGCCCCGGCGGCCTCCGCGCCCGGCGTCACGCGCTCGCTGGAAATCCGCATCGGGCCCGTCGAGCGGCGCGAGCAGGCGGATGCCGTCAAGGATCTCTTCCGGGACATCCCTGGCCTCGGCACCATCCAGGACCTGCCCTCCGACCGGCCCGACGTGCGCGCCTTCGCGGTCGAAACCACGTCCACCGACGACGACCTGCTCGACCTGTTCGCCTTCCACGTCTCCAAGGAGCAGGTGCGCATCAGCGCCGCCGGCGCTGCAACCGAGCCCGCGGCGCAGGAGGCCGAGGGCGTGGCGGCGGCACCGTCCGCACCCCAGGGCGCGCTCGAGGCTTCTTACGGCTTCTTCGCCGGCGCGCCCGGCATGCCCGGCGAGCGCTCCGACGCCGCACCTTCCGCGGTGGCCGGCGGCACGGACGCTTCCGCCTCCAAGCCGTCCACGGGTGCACGCACCGCCGAGCCCAAGGCCGTGAGCCAGGCGCAGATGGAATCCACCACGATCCGCGTGGCGGTGAACAAGGTGGACCAGCTCATCAACCTGGTGGGCGAACTCGTCATCACCCAGGCCATGCTGGCGCAGAACAGCCGCGGCCTCGACGGCGCCGTCTACCAGCAGCTGCTGGCGGGCCTGGCCGACCTCGACCGCAACACGCGCGATCTGCAGGAATCGGTGATGTCGATCCGCATGATTCCCATGTCGATCGTGTTCAGCCGGTTCCCCCGCATGCTGCGCGACCTGGCCAACAAGCTGGGCAAGAAGGTGGACCTCGTCACCCTGGGCGAAGCGACCGAGCTCGACAAGAGCCTGGTCGAGAAGATCACCGATCCGCTGACCCACCTCGTGCGCAACAGCTGCGACCACGGCATCGAGATGCCGGCGGACCGCCTGGCCGCGGGCAAGCCCGAGCACGGCACCATCACGCTCTCGGCCTCCCACCAGGGCGGCTCGATCGTCATCGAGGTGCGCGACGACGGCCGCGGCCTCTCGCGCGAGAAGATCCTGCGCAAGGCGCGCGAGCGCGGCCTCGACGTCTCCGACCAGATGAGCGATGCGGACGTCTGGGGCCTCATCTTCGCCCCGGGCTTCTCCACCGCCGACGAGGTCACCGACGTGTCCGGCCGCGGCGTGGGCATGGACGTGGTCAAGAAGAACATCGCCGCGCTCAACGGCTCGGTCGAGATCGACTCCGCCGAGGGCTACGGCATGCGCGTGTCGGTGCGGCTGCCGCTCACGCTGGCCATCATGGACGGCATGTCCGTGGGCGTCGGCGAAGAGGTCTACATCCTGCCCCTGTCCTCGGTCGTGGAGTCCTTCCAGGTCAACTCGGACGACGTCAACACCGTGGCCCAGGGCTCGCAGCTGGTCAAGGTGCGTGACGAGTACATGCCCGTCATCGCGCTGGAGAAGACCTTCCAGGTGCCGCGCATCGACCAGACCAAGTCCAGCAACATCATGGTGGTCGTCGAAGCCGACGGCAGCCGGGTGGCCCTGCTGGTGGACGAGCTGCTCGGACAGCACCAGGTCGTGGTCAAGAACCTCGAAACCAATTACCGCAAGGTGCCCAACGTGTCCGGCGCCACCATCCTGGGCGACGGCACCGTGGCCCTGATCCTCGACACGGGTGCACTCGTCCGCCGGGTGCGCCACTGAACCTACGCCGCTGTGCAGACTGAAGGAGCTTTCCCATGGCGACCGTGATTGAAAAGACGAACGAGGCGGCCGGTGCCGGAATGGCCGGCGCCCGCGAATACCTGACCTTCCGCCTGGACCAGGAGGAGTACGGCATCGACATCCTCAAGGTGCAGGAAATCCGGGGGTACGAACCCCCGACCCGCATCGCCAACGCCCCCGAATTCATCAAGGGCGTCACGAACCTGCGCGGCACGATCGTCCCGATCGTCGACATGCGGCTCAAGTTCGACTGCTCCAAGGCCGAATACAACAGTTTCACGGTGGTGATCATCCTGAACCTGCGCAACCGGGTCGTGGGCATCGTGGTCGACTCCGTGAGCGACGTCATGGAACTCACGTCCGACCAGATCCGCCTGGCACCCGACATCGAAAGCTCCATCGACAGCAGCTGCATCGTGGGGCTCGGCTCGGTGGGCGAGCGGATGCTCATCCTCCTCGACATCGAGAAGCTCATGTCCAGCCCGGACATGGGCCTGATATCGGGCAACGACTGATTTTCGCGGGCAGGGCCGAGACAGAGACAGGGCCCTTCCAGCGGAATTGCGGTATGGGGATCGGCGTTCCCCCGGCCCGCGGGCCGGCCCTAGAAGAAGATGCGGAATTGAATCGAATCGAACATGCGCCAGACCTCCTCCTCTTCCGTTCCCCCGCGCGGCATGCCTGACCCCGCCGACGCTCCCTCGTCGGGGCCGCTGGCCCAGGGGCGTGAATTCGTCTGGACGAACGCGGACTTCTCCCGCGTGCAGGGCCTGATCTACCAGCGCGCGGGCATCAGCCTGCACGACGGCAAGCACGCCATGGTCTACAGCCGCCTGTCGCGGCGCCTGCGCGAGACGGGCCATACCAGCTTCCACGACTATCTCGGCTGGCTGGAGACCCACGACGGCCCCGAGTGGCAGGAATTCGTCAACGCCCTGACCACCAACCTCACGGCGTTCTTCCGCGAACAGCACCACTTCGAGATCCTGTCGAGCCTGCTGCGCTCCCGTCCCTCCGGGCCCTGGAGCGTCTGGTGCAACGCCGCTTCCACGGGAGAGGAGCCCTATTCGATCGTCATGACCGCGATCGAATCCCTCGGCGCCAATGCCCCGTTCAAGCTCACCGCGAGCGACATCGACTCCCGCGTGCTGGCCACCGCATCCGAAGGCGTCTACCGCATGGACGGCGTCAAGGGCCTGAGCCCGGAGCGGCTGCAGAAGTTCTTCCTGCGCGGCAAAGGGCCCAACGCGGGACTGGCGCGCGTCAAGCCCGAACTGCGGCGCGCCATCGAATTCATGAGCGTCAACCTGATCCGCGACGACTGGCCCTTCCGCGAGCCGTTCGACGTGGTGTTCTGCCGCAACGTGATGATCTATTTCGACGCGCCCACGCAGCGCCGCGTGCTGGAGAAGATCCACCGCGTCCTCAAGCCGGGCGGCATGCTGTTCGTCGGCCACGCGGAAAATTTCAGCGAGTCCCGCGATCTCTTCAATCTGCGCGGCAAGACCGTGTACGAGCGCCGATAGCGCCGCCTTCCGCAAGAAGCCCCCCATGACCCAACACCGCCCCGGCTCCCCCTTCGCGTCTGGCGCTTCAGCCTCTGCCCCGGCATTCGACGGGGTCGAGCGGCGCCAGGCCCCGCGCATCGCCCCCCTCAGTGCCGACATCTACTCGAGCGCTCCCGCCGGCGCCGCCAAGCAGTCGACGCTGCAGGAACTCAAGGGGCGCAGCCGCCGTCCCGGCGAAGCCTCGTTCTTCTTCTTCGACCACCACTTCCAGCACAATGCCGTCAAGGTGCTCCCGGGCGAATACTTCGTCTCGGACGAAAACCTGGTCATCATGACGGTGCTGGGCTCCTGCATCGCCGCATGCCTCTGGGACAGCCGCAGCCGCATCGGCGGCATGAACCACTTCATGCTGCCCGACGGAGACTCCAACGACGTGTCCGGCCGCTACGGCTCCTACGCGATGGAACTGCTGATCAACGAGATGCTGAAGCTCGGCGCGCGCCGGGAGTCCCTGCAGGCCAAGGTGTTCGGCGGCGGGCAGGTGATGCACAACTTCACCACCATGAACGTCGGCGAGCGGAACACCAGCTTTGTGATGAACTACCTGCAGACCGAACGGATTCCCATCGTGTCCGAGGACGTGCTCGATATTTATCCGCGTAAAGTGGTGTTCTTTCCCGTGACGGGCAAGGCCATGGTCAAGCGTCTGGCCCATGCCCATCCGGAAGCGCTCGTCGCCCAGGACGTCAAGGGCAATGCGGCCACCGTGGCGAAGGCCACGGCCGGCGGGTCGGTGGATCTGTTTTGATTGAGAAGGACCAGAGGGAATGAGCAGGAAGATCCGTGTGATCGTGGTGGATGATTCCGCGCTGGTGCGCAGCCTGCTGTCGGAAATCATCAACCGGCAGCACGACATGGAATGCATCGGGACGGCCAACGACCCGCTCATCGCCCGGGAGATGATCCGCGAGAAGGACCCGGACGTGATCACGCTGGACGTCGAAATGCCGCGCATGGACGGCATCGACTTCCTGGGCCGGCTCATGCGGCTGCGGCCCATGCCCGTCGTGATGATCTCCACGCTGACCGAGCGGGGCGCCGAAGTCACCATGAAGGCGCTCGAACTCGGCGCGGTGGATTTCGTCGCCAAGCCGCGCGTGGGACTGTCGAGCGGGCTCAATGAACTCGCCACCCAGATCGTCGACAAGATCCGCGTCGCTGCGGTGGCCCAGGTCCGCCGGGCCCCGGCCCCGCGGCCCGCGGACCGGCCCGCACAGCCGGGTTCCGCCGCCCCGATCGCGCCCGCGGCCACGCTGCTGGGTCGCATCTCGACCGAAAAGCTCATCTGCATCGGTGCCTCCACCGGCGGTACCGAGGCCATCCGCGAGGTGCTGGTGCAGATGCCGGCCGACTCGCCCGCCATCGTGATCACGCAGCACATGCCCCCCGGCTTCACGACGAGCTTCGCGGCCCGCCTCAACGGCCTGTGCCAGATCACCGTCAAGGAAGCGTCGAACGGCGAGCGCATCCTGCCCGGCCACGCCTACATCGCCCCCGGTGGCAAGCAGTTCCACGTCGCCCGCAGTGGCGCCAACTACGTCGCCGTGGTGGACGACGGCCCGCCCGTGAACCGCCACAAGCCCTCGGTGGAAGTGCTCTTCAAGTCCGCCGCCGCCGTGGTCGGCAAGAACGCCTTCGGCGTCATGCTCACCGGCATGGGCAACGACGGCGCCGCCGCCATGCGCGAAATGAAGGACGCCGGCAGCTACAACTACGTGCAGGACGAAGCCAGCTGCATCGTGTTCGGCATGCCCCGCGAAGCGATCGCGCACGGCGCCGCAGACGAAGTGCTGCCGCTCACGCAGATCGCCCCCGCGCTCATCACCCGCCTGCGCGGAGCGACCGACCGGCTGCACCACCGCATCTGAGGCGCGGGAAAAGAGGCCGGGCGAACGGGTCGGGCCGTCGGCTTTCCTGAACGGGCCGGCGTCCGTCCGGCGCCAGCCTGCGGGCGGGCCCGACCGGCCGAGCGCATCACTCCGACAGTTCGGTCCAGCGCTCGAGCGCTGCCATGAGCTCGTCCTCGATCTCCCCCTCCCGCGCATGCAGCGCGGCGGCCTGAGCGCCGTCGCGCACATACAGAGTGCCGTCCGCCAGTTCTTCGCGGATGGCCGCCTGCTCCGCCTCCAGCGCGGCGATGCGCTCGGGCAACTGCTCCAGTTCGCGCTGCTCCTTGTAACTGAGCTTCTTCTTGGTGGGCGCATTGCGCGGGGCTGCGGGAGCGGGCGCAGCTGCCTCCTTCTCCACTTCCCGCGCCGCAGGCCTGGCGGGCGTCGCCGCCAGCGCCCGGGCGCGCCGGGACTGGACCAGCCAGTCCTGCACGCCGCCTTCGTACTCCCGCCACCGGGCGTCGCCCTCGTAGGCGATGGTGCTGGTCACCACGTTGTCCAGGAACATGCGGTCGTGGCTCACCAGGAACACGGTACCGTCGTAGGACTGCAGCAGTTCCTCCAGCAGATCCAGCGTGTCGATGTCCAGATCGTTGGTGGGCTCGTCCAGCACCAGCACATTCGCCGGTCGCGCGAACAGGCGCGCGAGCAACAGCCGGTTCCGCTCACCCCCTGAAAGCGACCGGACGGGCGACTGCGAACGCGCTGGAGAGAACAGGAAATCGCCGAGATAGCTCTTGACGTGCTTGCGCTGGTTGCCGATCTCGATCCACTCGCTCCCCGGGCTGATGAAATCCTCCAGCGTGGCGTCGAGGTCCAGCGCATGCCGCATCTGGTCGAAATACGCCACTTCCAGATGGGCGCCGCGGCGCACGGTGCCGCTGTCGGGCGCCAGCTCGCCGAGGATCAGTTTCAGCAGCGTGGTCTTGCCGGCGCCGTTCGGCCCCACCAGCCCCACCTTGTCGCCCCGCAGGATCGTGGCCGAGAAATCCTGCACGATCGCCTTCTCGCCAAATGCCTTCGTCACGTTGGCCAGTTCCGCGACGATCTTGCCCTGGTAGCCCGACGCCGATCCCGACGCGATGTCCATCCGCACGCTGCCCACGGCATCGCGCCGTGCCGCGCGGCTCGCCCGCAGGGCTTCGAGCCGGCCGATGCGGCTCTGGCTGCGCGTGCGCCGCGCCTCCACGCCCTTGCGTATCCACACCTCCTCCTGGGCGAGCAGCTTGTCCGCCTTGGCGGCGATCACGGCTTCCTGCGCCATTTGCTCCGCCTTCTGCAGCACGTACTGCCCGAAGTTGCCGGGGTAGGAAAGCAACCGGCCCCGGTCCAGCTCGACGATGCGCGTGGAGATCCGGTCCAGGAAGGCGCGGTCGTGGGTGATGGTGACCACGCTCCCTGGGAAGGCCAGCAGCAGTTCCTCCAGCCATTCGATGGAATCGACGTCCAGGTGGTTGGTCGGCTCGTCCAGCAGCAGCACGTCCGGACGCGCCACCAGGGCCTGGGCCAGCGCCACGCGCTTCTTCAGCCCGCCGGACAGGGCGCCGATGCGGGCCTGCGGGTCCAGATGCAGCCGCTGCATCGTCTCTTCCACGCGGCGTTCCCAGTTCCAGCCGTCCACCGCCTCGATCTCGGTCAGCAGCGTGTCGAGTTCGGTGCCGGTGGCGTGCGCATACCGCTCGCGCAGGGCCACCACGTTCGCCATCCCCGCGGCCGTCGCTTCGAACACCGTGTGGTCGGCGTCCAGCTGGGGCTCCTGCGCCACATAGGCGATGCGCACACCCTGCTGCACGTGCATGGCGCCATCGTCCGGGTGGGCCAGGCCACCGAGGATCTTGAGCATCGACGACTTGCCGGCTCCGTTGCGGCCGATCAGGCCCACGCGCTCGCCGGCCTCCAGAGAGAAGTCGGCATGGTCCAGCAGCGGCGTGTGGCCGAAGGCCAACTGGGCATCCAGGAGAGAGATGAGAGCCATATATAGAGAGGGGGAGAGGGTGGCCGCCAGGGAAGCCGATAGAGGGGACGGTGCGATTTTCTTCGCTTCGGAGCGAAAAAGGTTGCCGCACGGAAATTTGTTGCTATACTAGCGGGCTTCGCTACTGAAGATCAGCAACTGCCGGAAGGCGGTTGCGAGGATGGCAGGTAGCGAAGGTG
>DHAE01000012.1 GCA_002397315.1 Comamonadaceae bacterium UBA4962 | reverse complement strand
TCGGTGCGCCACAACCCCGAGTTCACGATGATGGAGTTCTACGCGGCCTACTGGAACTACCGCGACCTGATGGACTTCACCGAGCAGCTCGTGCGCGACGCGGCCATGAAGGCGGCGGGCAGCCTGGAGCTCACCTACCAGGGCCGCGCGGTGGACCTGTCTCAGCCCTTCGAGCGCCTGACGATCCGCGAGGCCATCCTGCGCCACACCGAAGCCGGCGACGGCGTGGACGATGCCGCCTGGCTGATCGCCGCGCTGCGCAAGCTCGGCCTCTCCGAGGAGAAGAACCGTCTCTCCACCCGCACGCTGGCGGGCCTGCAGGTGCTCTACTTCGAGGAAACCGTGGAGGACAAGCTCTGGCAGCCCACCTTCATCATGGAGCACCCGACCGAGATCAGCCCCCTGGCGCGCGCCAACGACACGCGCCCCGAGGTAACGGAGCGCTTCGAGCTCTACATCACGGGCCGCGAGTTCGGCAACGGTTTCTCCGAGCTCAACGACGCGGAAGACCAGGCCGCCCGCTTCCAGTCGCAGGTGGAAGCCAAGGACAGCGGCGACGACGAGGCCATGTACTTCGACCACGACTTCGTGCGCGCCCTGGAATACGGCATGCCGCCGGCCGGTGGCTGCGGCATCGGCATCGACCGGCTCATGATGCTGCTCACGGACAGCCCGAGCATCCGCGACGTGATCCTGTTCCCGGCCCTGCGCCGCGAGCACTGATCGCTTACCGTGGCCACCGCACCGCGGGCGGCGGAGCCACGGTCCGGCCGGCAGCGGCGGATGGCCGGTGCTACAGTTCGCCACCGCTGCCCCAGGCCCGGGCCGGGTGCATCCGGCCGCACCTGCCCATGTTCCGCTTCCACCCCAGAGAGGAAGGCCGATGACCACACTGCCTCCCCCCACGCCCGCGGCCTCCGCGCGGCCTGCAGACCCGCATCCGCCGACTGCGGGGCCGTTTTCCGTGATGGTGGTGGAAGACCAGCCCTCCGTGCGCGCAGCCCTGGTGGCGGAGCTGAAGCACGCCGGGGTCTCGGACGTGATGGAGGCCGCATCGGGTGACGTGGCGCTGCAGCTCTTCAAGCTGCGCCGCCCCGATCTCGTGCTGCTGGACATCCAGCTCTCCGACCACAACGACGGCTACTGGGTCGCGCAGCAGATGCGCGAGGCCGAGCCGGGCGGCTGGACGCCCATCATCTTCCTGTCGGGCCTGGACAGCGACCTGGATGTCTGGCGCGGCATCGAGGCCGGCGGGGACGACTACCTCGTCAAGCCCGTGAAGCCGATCGTGCTGGTGGCCAAGCTGCGGGCCATGCGGCGGCTGCTGGACATGCGCCGCCGGCTGGTATCGATGTCCGAGGAACTGCACCTGGCCAACCAGCGCCTCAACGAGATGGTGGAAGTGGACACGCTCACCGGGCTCGTCAACCGGCGCGGCTTCGACCGCATCCTGCACAGCGAGATCCTGGCCGCGCGCCGCGACGGCACGCCGCTCACGCTCATGCTCTGCGATCTGGACCATTTCAAGCGCTTCAACGATTCCGTCGGCCACGTCCAGGGCGATGCCTGCCTGCGCGAGGTCGGCCGCGTGCTCAAGGAAGTCTGCGTGCGCCCGCGCGACGCGGCGGCCCGGTATGGCGGCGAAGAGTTCGCGCTCATCCTGCCCAACACCCCGCGCTCGGGTGCCATGACGTTCGCGCGTGCGCTCGGCAGCCTGGTGAACCGGCGGGCCATCGCACACCCGGACTCGCCCCTGGGCGCGAACCTGACCCTCTCGGGCGGCATCACCACCTGCGTGCCGGACGACAGCACCAGCGCCGAAGGCATGCTGATGCGCGCCGACGAAGCGCTCTACGCCGCCAAGGCCCAGGGCCGCGCGCGCTTCTTCAGCTTCGAGATGCAGATGGATACCATCGAGCAATTGCGCGGCTGAACGGCCTGCGCTGCACCGCGGCGGCTTCTGGCCATCCCGCGGCGACCCGGCCTTGCCGGGAACCCTCGCGCGCCGGAATGCTCATCACCGAGGGTGGGCCTCTCCGACCTCTCCCTTTCCTTCTCCGATCCGCTGAACGCCTTGCATCCCCTGTCCACCGCGCGGCTGCGCACCTACTTCCCCGACTGGATGCAGGAATGGCTCGACATCATCGTGCCGGGCCTGCAGATCATCCTCATCCTCGTGCTGGCCATGCTGCTGCAGCGCACGCTGCGGCGCCTGCTCGAACGCGCCGGCCGGCACTACCACTGGCCGATCGAGCTCATGGTGCCGATCACCGGGCTGGTGCGCTGGATCATCATGGGCAGCGCGGTACTGTTGGTGCTGGAGCGGCTGGGCGTCTCGGCCACGGTGCTGTGGACCGCGTTCACCGGCTTCGCGGCCGTGGGCGCGGTGGCGTTCTTCGCGGCCTGGAGCGTGCTCTCCAACCTGTTCTGCGCGCTGCTGATCTTCACCGTGGGCCCGTTCCGGCTGGGCGACTACATCGAGGTGCTGGACACCGCGGAAAAGCCCGGGGCCAAGGGCCGGGTGGTGGACATCAACCTGCTCTACACCACGCTGGAGGATTTCCACGGCACGGCCGAGGTGCCGATGCTGCTGCAGATCCCCAACGCGCTGATCTTCCAAAGGGTGGTGCGGCGCTGGAAGGTGGCGCCGCCCGTTCCGGAAACCCCTGCCCACGCCGGCACCGACGCCGTCGCGACCGCGCCCGCCACTGCGGAGCCGAACTCCACACCCACGCCCACGCCGGCGGCGGCCACTGCGCAGGTACCGGCGGCTCCGTCCTCGCCGAGCGCCTGACACCACGGTAGCCATCAGCGAAAAGCCGGCCGTTCAGCGGCCCTCGCCGTGCGGCCTGTGGCCGCCGTCCTGGCCGTGCGGCGGATGCGAGGGCTCGTGCGGCGTGCGGGCAGGCGGCGGGGCCTGCAGGGCGCCCCGCAGGCTCTCGTGCATCGCCGCGGGCCGCGGCTCGGGCCGTGCTTCCGTCCGCTGGAAGGGCTGCTGCGGTGGCGGCGGGGCCGGATGCAGCGCCGCCATGGCGGCCTCGCGCGGCGCGGCATGGACCGGAGACACCGGCTCCGCCATGCGCGGCACAGGCACCGCGCGGGCGGGTGGCGACTGCAGCGCATGGGCCATCGACGCTTCTCTCGGCAACTGCGCCTGGGTGGCGGCATCGGCCCGGAACGCGGGCCGCGGGCCTTCTTCGCGCATCCGCTCCGCCAGGACGCGAGGCGCCTGGAAGGGGTGGGCCTGCAGGTCGGCCCGTGCCGGTGGGGCGTCGGCGCGGGCCTGTTCGGGCCTGTTCCAGCCCCGGTCTGCGGAAGAGGATGAGTGCAGCGCCGCCACCGGTGCCGGAGACAGGGCCTGGCGCGGCAGCGCCTCGGCAGCAGGCGCGCCACGGCCTTCGCGGTCAGGACCGCTGCGCTGCTGCAGTGCCGCCCCGAGATCATGCTCCGGTGCGCCGCGGTGCACGGCATCCACCGGCCGCCCCAGGGCCTGCCCCGGCAGCGCGGGCGCCAAGGCCCGGCCCTGCGGCACCTGGGGCTGCGGCACCCCTCCGCCGGACGACGGCAGGCGCATCCGCGCCAGCCGCTCGCCCGGCGGCAGCATCCCGACGCCAGGCTGGCCCGGGGCTCCGTGCCCTTCGTGCAGCGCCGCAGCGAGCGGCCGCGCATCCGGCAGCGCGGCAACGGCCTGCGGCGGCCGGCCGGGTGCCAAGGCCCCTGGCGGCGGCAGCCCGGCCTGCAGGCCGGCGCCGGAACCACCGCCCGGCAGCATTCCCACCCCCGGCAGGACCGCCTCCGGCGCCCCGGCCGGCTGCCCCGGCGCATTCACGTAGACATTGCGGTTGTTCACCGTGATGCGGTTGTGGACGTTCTCGATCACCGTGGGCGAGTTCGACACGTAGGTGGTCCCCCGGTAGAGCACGGCGGGCCCCCAGGCGGGCTGGCGCGGCGCGGGCCCCCAGGCCACCGGAGCAGGTGGAGGCGGCGGGCCCCAGTGCAGATCCCAGGCGTCCCAGCCCCAGGCGTGGCGGTGGCTGGCCACGGCCCCCACCAGCACGCCCGCGCCGAAGGCCAGCGCTCCCACCGCCACCGGATCGGGCCCGGTGGACACCACCATCGGCGCCGGCGCGGGCACGCCCCAGCGGTAGCTCGGGTACACCGGCACCGGCGTGCCGTACACCACGGCCGGGTCGTAACGCGGCACATAGACGGTCTGCACGTCCGTCGGCTGGATGGTGATCACCGTGGGCGGCGGCGCGACCACCGCGGGCCCCTGGTAGACCGCCACGGGCTGCTGTGCAGGCGCTGGCGGTGGGGGCAGGCTGCGCGCCTCCACGGTGGCGACGCGCAGATGGGGCGAAGCCTTCAAGGTGCCGGCCTTCGCGGCACGCGCACGCATCACCTGGATGGCGTTCATCACGTCGGACGGATCGTGGTAGTAAGCCTTGCCCAGCGCGGTCGTCCACGGCAGGTTGGAGGCCATCTGCTCGAGCACGTTCGGGAACGCCGTGAGCGATTTCACGCTCGGGTCCCAGGGCTGCGGGTCCACCGCCGCGGCCAGTGCGCTGCGTTTGGCGGACGGGTTCTGCGCCAGCCAGGTTTCGGCGGCGCCGATCTGGTCGGGATAGGTCGCGCCCGCGAGGATCTGGGCCACCAGCCGGTCCGGATAGAGCGCGATCGGCGCCACCATCTGGTAGAGCGCATCCGCGGACGGCGGCGTGTAGGCCACCGGCACGGCGGTGGGTGCGGAGGCGGGGGCGGCGGCCGGCTCTGCGGCAGTGGTCGCCTCCGCCGCCTTCGGCTTGGGAGAGCCGGAGGGCTGGCAGCCGGCGAGCGCGCAGGCGGCGGCCAGCAGGGCGAGCGCAAAGCCCTGCCGGGCGGGCGCGCGCGGCGGAAGGACGTGGACGGCGGAAAGGACGGGGGCGGCGGAAAGGACGGGGGCGGACACCATGGAAGACCTCCGGCAAAGGCCCCGTCGCCAGCGGGCGGCAACCTTCGCATGGGCGCCTAACGCTGCCGTGGGGCGGCCGTTGACGGCACCTGTATGCCGATGTGTCCACACCCGGAACGCGGCGCGGCACCCCCGCCCGGATTCTCCAACGGCGCCGTGCAGTTACGGCGCCCCGCTGGCGTTCCGCAAGCCACACTCGTTTACATCTGCAGGTCCATCCAACGGCTGTGCGCGCTGTGGCCGGATCGGCACAGCGTCAGGGCAGGCATTCCAGCGCACGCAGGTACGCCGGCTCGAGCATGAGTTCATCCCACGGGTGCGGCAGCGTCTGCGGCAGCAGGGCCAGGCGCCGGGCTTCGCTGTCGGCGGACGGCCGCCAGCGGCCCTGGCCCCGCGCCTGCTCCAGCCCATCCAGCAGATCGTCGAGCCCCCTGCCCTGCGCGGCCCCCTCGCCGACCAGGCTCTGGTTGCACAGCAGCACCAGATCGCAGCCGGCATCGAGCGCCGCCAGCGACGCCTCGGCGTAGCCGACCACCTGCCCGTCGATGCGGCGCGCACCTTCCATGCTCAGGTCGTCGCTGAAGATCGCTCCGCCGAAGCGCAGGCGCTCGCGCAGGATCTCCTGCAGCCACTTGCGCGAGAAGCCCGCGGGGCGCCCGTCCACGCGCGGATAGATCACGTGCGCCGGCATCACGGCCGACAGCGTGTTGGACAGCCAGGCATACGGCGCGGCGTCGTCCGCCAGGATCGCGCGCAGGCCGCGCCGGTCCACGGGCACGTCGGTGTGCGAATCCGCCGCCACGAAGCCGTGGCCGGGGAAATGCTTGCCGCAATGCGCCATGCCGGCCTGCAGCATGCCGTGCGCCACGCTCTTGGCGAGCAGGGCCACCACGCGCGGATCGTGGTGGAAGGCCCGGTCGCCGATCACGCGGCTCACCGAAGCGGCACCGGCACCGGCGCCGGCCTGCCAGTCGAGGTCCAGCACGGGCGCGAACGCGAAATCCACGCCGCAGGCCCGCAGCTCGCTCGCCAGCACGTAGCCCACGGCCGTGGCGGCATCCGTGGCGCGCAGGGCGCCGCTGCCGGTACCCTGGCGGCCGTCGTCCATCCACAGGGTGCCCAGCGACCGCATGGGCGGCAGGTGCGTGAAGCCGTCGGTGCGAAAACGCTGCACGCGGCCACCTTCGTGGTCCACGCAGATCAGCAGGTCGTCGCGCACGGCCTTGATGGAGGCGGTCAGTTCCAGCAACTGCGCGCGGTTCTGCCAGTTGCGCGCGAACAGGATCACGCCGCCCGTGAGCGGATGCGCCAGCCGGCGGCGATCGGCCGCGGTGAGCGCCGTGCCGGCGACGTCGAGGATGACGGGGGAATGTTCGGTATCGGAGGTCATACAGGAAGGTCCCGGGAAGCCAGGAGTTGGAAGATCGAAGGCCCGCGGCCGGTTCAGGCCTGAGCGGGCGCCGCTGCCGGCAGGGCCGGCGCCCCGCGCTCCACCACGCAGAAGCTCGCCGCATAGTCGCTCTCGTCGGTGACGCTCAGGTGGCAGTGCAGCCCACGCTCTTCAAACCAGATTTTGAGCGCACCGTGCAGCACGATGACGGGCTGGCCGCTCGGCAGCTTGGCGACTTCGCAGGAGCGCCACGTCATGGGCATGCGCATGCCCATGCCGATCGCCTTGCTGAAGGCCTCCTTGGCGGAGAACCGCGTGGCCAGGTAGCGCACGCCGCGTTCGGGCCAGCGCGCGGTGCGCGCCCGCCAGGTCGCCAGCTCGCCTTCCGCGAGCACCTTCTCGGCGAAGCGGTCGCCGTGGCGTTCCAGGCTCGCGCGGATGCGGCGCACGTCGCAGATGTCGGTGCCGATGCCGTAGATCATGCGTGCGCCCGCGCCGCCATGCCACCCTCGATGCAGCGTTGGTAGGCCTGCACGGTGGCGGCATAGCCCAGCTCCAGCGCGTCGGCGATGAAGGCGTGCCCGATCGACACCTCCAGCACGCCCGGCACCCCGGCGACGAACGCCGCGAGGTTGTCGCGATTCAGGTCGTGGCCCGCATTCACGCCCAGGCCGGCCTCCAGCGCGGCGCGGGCAGCCGCGGCATAGCGCGCGAGCTGCACGGCCTGGTCCGCGGTTCCCCAGGCGGCCGCGTACGGCTCGGTGTAGAGTTCCACCCGGTCTGCGCCCACGGCCCGCGCGGCGGCCATCTGGCCGGGCTCCGGGTCCATGAACAGGCTCACGCGCACGCCCAGGCCCCGGCATTCGGCCACCAGGGGCGCGAGGCGCTCGGCGTCCTGCGGAAAGCTCCAGCCGTGGTCGCTGGTGAACTGGTCTTCGCCGTCCGGCACGAACGTCGCCTGGTGCGGTCGCACGGTGCGGATGAACTCCATCAGGTTCTGCGACGGATTGCCCTCGATGTTGAACTCGCGGTCGGGCCATTCACGCATCAGCGCCGCGAGCGCGTGCACGTCGTCCGCCCGGATGTGGCGGCCGTCGGGGCGCGGGTGGACCGTGATGCCCTGCGCGCCGGCCGCGAGGCACTGCTGCGCGGCGCGCTCCACGCTGGGAATGCCGAGGTGCCGCGTATTGCGCACCAGGGCCACCTTGTTCACGTTCACCGACAGCGCGGTGCGCAGGAGGGAATGCTGGGTCATAGGGACTGAAGATCGATCATGAGCTGCCGGGTTCGCAGCAGGGGGCTGCCGCAATGGTATTGCAGCAGCGTGCGCAGCTGCGGCTTGAGTTCGGCGGCCAGCGACGCGCCCCCGGGCACGCCCGTGACGATCGCGCGCAGCGTGGCCGTGTACGGCTGCGCCTCGCCCAGCGTGCGCTCGAGCAGGCGCCATTGCGCGCCATCCAGCGTGCTGCGGTCCGCGGCCACGGCGGCCCTCAGGCCCCCTTCGGGCACCAGCGCATAGCGCGTGCCGGGCACCAGCGGCGCGAGCGTGGCGGTTTCCGCGTCCAGCGCGGGCAGCAGCCCGATCTCGCGCAGCAGCAACAGCTCGAAGCTGCGCAGCACCGGCTCCAGCGCGTCGCCATGCTCGCTGGCCAGCACCCGCACCACGCCGGCATACGCATCGAACAGCGCGGCATGCGTGTCCTCGCGCGCGAGCAGCCGCATCAGCAGTTCATTGAGGTACAGGCCCGAAAGCAGCGCATCGCCCGTCGGCATCACGTGCCCGCCCACCCACTCGGCACCCTTCAGCCCGTGCACCTCTTCCCGCCCCTCGCCGCTCGCCGTGTAGGTCACGCGCAGCGGCTGCAGCGGCAGCAGTACCGGCCGGAAATTCGATGTCGGCTTCTTCGCCCCCCGCGCCACCAGCGCCACGCGGCCATGGTGGCGCGTGAACACATCCAGGATCAGGCTCGACTCGCTCCAGTCGTAGCGGTGCAGCACATAGGCAGGTTCGTCGGAGACGCGGCGTGCGGCCATGGAGGGCGACTACTCTTGCAGTGGAACGCCGTGCGCGCGGGTAGCAAACCAGCCGGCATCCAGGGGAAAAACCATGGCGGCAGAAACCGCATTGCCACGCCCCCCTTCGGCAAGGCCCGCAATGCCCAGAAACAGCAGGGCCTCCATCACTCAGAAGGCCGCGGAGCAGGCCAGGCCAGCAGACGTCGCGGAACCGGCTTCGCCGGGCCGCTGGCGTCGTCCCCCCTCCCGCAGGAGAGGGAAGAAGGCGCGCAGCGCCTCAGGGGGGTGTTCACTACTCATACCCGAAGGAGCGCACCCGTGCTTCGTCGTCGGCCCAGCCCGAACGCACTTTCACCCACACTTCGAGGAATACCTTCGCATCCATCAGCCGTTCCATTTCCTGCCGCGCCTCGGTGCTGATGCGTTTCAGGCGTTCGCCCTTGTCGCCGATCACCATGGCCTTGTGGCTGTCGCGCTCCACCACGATGGTGGCCGCCACGCGGATGAAGCGCTTGTGCGTCTTGCTGGGCTCTTCCTCCATCTTGTCGATCACGACGGTGGAGGTGTAGGGCAGTTCGTCGCCGGTGAAGCGGAAGAGCTTCTCGCGCACCGTTTCGCTGGCAAGGAACTTCTCGCTGCGGTCCGTCAGCTCGTCTTCGCCATAGAACCAGGGCTGCTCGGGCAGGTATTTCTCGCAGATGCCGAACAGCCGCTCGATGTCGCCCTTGTTCTTGGCCGACATGGGCACGAACTCGGCGAACGGATGGCGCTCCTGCATGCCCTTGAGCCAGGGCGCGATCTCGGCGCGGCGGTGCACCTCGTCGAGCTTGTTGGCGATCAGCAGCGTGGGAATGCCGGGCTTGAAGAGCGACAGCACCTTGGCGTCGGCCAGGGTGAAGCTGCCCGCCTCGACCACGAAGAGGATCAGGTCCACGTCGCCGATCGCGCCCATCACCGTCTTGTTGAGCGACTTGTTGAGCGCCGTGCTGTGCCGCGTCTGGAAGCCGGGCGTGTCGGCGAAGACGAACTGCGTGCGTTCGCGCGTGCGGATGCCGGTGATGCGGTGGCGCGTGGTCTGCGCCTTGCGCGAGGTGATGCTGATCTTCTGGCCGACCAGCGCGTTCATGAGCGTGGACTTGCCGACGTTCGGCTTGCCCACGATGGCGATGAGGCCGCAGCGCTGCGGTCCCTGCGCGGTGGAGGCCTGCGCGGCATCGCCGGTGCCGGCCTTGGCGGGCGCAGCGCCCGGACGCGCCGCGGCCAGCATGGCCTCCAGGTCGTCCTGGGGAGCACCCGGGGTGCCGGAAGCGGGGGGAACGGAGGAATTCATGGGTGTTTCGCTTTCAGGGTGGCCAGCATGGCGGCGGCGGCGGCCTGCTCGCCCGCCCTCCGCGACCCGCCGATGCCGCGCTCGGTCAGGCCCAGTTCCGGGATGTCGCATTCCACGTCGAAGGTCTGCCGGTGGGCGGCCCCCACCGTGGCGACCACGCGGTACTGCGGCAGTTTCATTTTGCGGCCCTGCAGCCACTCCTGCAATGCGGTCTTCGCATCCTTCTCGGCGGCCTGCATGCGCGGATTGATCTCCACGTCCTGGTAGAGCCGGTGCACCAGGGCCTCGGCCGGCTGGTAGCCGGCGTCCAGGTACACGGCACCGATCAGCGCTTCCAGCGCGTCGGCCAGGATGGACGGCCGCTGCTTGCCGCCGGACTTGGTCTCGCCTTCGCCCAGCCGCAGCACCTGCGGCAACTGCAGACCCAGGGCGATGCCGTGCAGCGTCTCCTGGCGCACGAGGTTGGCGCGCACGCGCGAGAGGTCGCCCTCGGGCAGGTCGCGCAGGCGGCGGTAGAGCAGGCTCGAGACGGCCAGGTTCAGCACCGAATCGCCGAGAAATTCCAGGCGCTCGTTGTGGTCGGCCGAGAAGCTGCGGTGGGTGGTGGCCCGCTGCAGCAGGGACGGATCGGAGAAGGCATGCTGCAGGCGGTCCTGCAGCGCGGAAAGAAGACTGGGTGAAACCAAAACGGGGGAGAAAAGAAGAAAGAAAAAAGAGAAAGGATCAGTTGGTCTGTTCGCGGAAGCGGTAGACCAGATACGCGGGGCCGACGAGCGCGATCTCGCGCGAATAGGCGAACGTCACGACGATCTTGTCATTGCGCTTCGTCACCTCGAGGTCGTTGCCGTTGATCGAGCTGATGTTGTCGATGGCGGCCGCTCGGTCGAATGCGGCGCGCACCTCGGGAACGGTGGCGGCCTCGCGCGCTGCCTTGGTGGCCGCCTTGCGGATGGCCTGGTACTCCAGGAAGATCGGCACCGACTGGCCGCCGATCGCGAACACCGCCACGGCGATCACGGCCAGGAACACGAGGCCGATGAAGGACAGCCCCCGCTGCCGCGAACGGCGGGCGGCCCGGCAGGCCGGGACGGCGTTGGTGGCGGAGCGATCCGCCCGGTGCTGCTGCATGCCCATGGTCCTGGCCCTCGTCTTTCTTGTCCTTTGGCGTGCCCGGCCGCGCTCGCCGCGCGGCCCCCCCGCCGTTTACTGGAATCCGCCGATGCGTTTCGGGTTGCTGAAGTTCATCCACACGAAGAAGGCCTTGCCGACGATGTTCGCGTCGGGCACGAAGCCCCAGTAGCGGGAATCGAGCGAATTATCGCGGTTGTCGCCCATCATGAAGTAGTGGCCCTCGGGCACCTTGCACACGACGCCCTCCACGCTGTAGCGGCAGTTCTCGCGGAAGGCGTAGTCGCTCGCGCCCTGGATGTACGCCGGCACGTCCGGGTTGTTGATCATGCGGTGCGGCTTTTCGCCCAGCGATTCGTCGTACTGCTTGAAGTAGCGCATCGTGTCCTCGTCGAGGAAGTCGGGCAGCGCCGTGGTCTTCACCGGCTGGCCGTTCACCGTGAGGCGCTTGTTCAGGTAGGCGATCTCGTCGCCCGGCACCCCGACCACGCGCTTGATGTAGTCCATGCTGGGCTGCGGCGGGTAGCGGAACACCATCACGTCGCCGCGCTGCGGAGGCGTGCCCTGCGTGATCTTCTTGTTGATGACCGGCAGGCGGATGCCGTAGGTGAACTTGTTCACGAGGATCAGGTCGCCCACGAGCAGCGTCGGGATCATCGAGCCGGAAGGGATCTTGAACGGCTCGAAGAGGAACGAGCGCAGCACGAAGACGATCGCGATCACCGGGAACAGCCCGGCCGTCCAGTCCAGCCACCACGGCTGCATGAGGATGCGTTCCTTGGCCTCCTGCACGTCGCCGTCCACCTTGGCGATGCCCATGCGGTCGAGTTCGGCGCGCCGCTCGGCGGCTGCGTTCTCGATGGCCTGGGCCGCGCGGCGGCGGCGCGGCAGGAAGACCAGGCGCTCGGCCAGCCAGTAGGCGCCCGTCACCACGGTCGCGAGGAACAGCAGCAGCGCGAAGTTGCCTTCGATCGCGCCCACGTACCAGGCACCCACGTAGCCCACGAAGGCCGCCAGGATCACGGCGGTCACATATTGCATGGCTTGCATCGGATCAATCCTCCACTTGCAGGATCGCCAGGAAGGCCTCCTGCGGCACCTCGACCGAGCCGATCTGCTTCATGCGCTTCTTGCCCGCCTTCTGCTTCTCGAGCAGCTTGCGCTTGCGGGTGATATCGCCGCCGTAGCACTTGGCCAGCACGTTCTTGCGCAGCGCCTTGATGGTTTCGCGCGCGATGATGTTGGCGCCGATGGCGGCCTGGATGGCCACGTCGAACATCTGCCGGCTGATGATCTCGCGCATCTTCGCGGCCACGGCGCGGCCGCGGTACTGCGACTGCGAGCGGTGCACGATGATCGACAGCGCGTCGACCTTCTCGCCGTTGAGCAGGATGTCCACCTTCACCACGTCGGACGCGCGGTACTCCTTGAACTCGTAGTCCATCGAGGCATAGCCGCGCGAGACCGACTTGAGCTTGTCGAAGAAGTCCAGCACGATCTCGCCGAGCGGCAGTTCGTAGGTGAGCATCACCTGCCGGCCGTGGTAGGCCATGTTGAGCTGCACGCCGCGCTTCTGGTTGGCCAGCGTCATCACCGGGCCCACGTACTCCTGCGGCATGTAGAGGTGCACGGTCACGATCGGCTCGCGGATCTCCTGGATGCGGCCCTGCTCGGGCATCTTGGAGGGGTTCTCCACCATGATGACCTCGCCGTCGCCCTTGACCACCTCGTACACCACGCTGGGCGCGGTGGTGATCAGGTCCTGGTCGAATTCGCGCTCCAGGCGCTCCTGCACGATCTCCATGTGCAGCAGGCCCAGGAAGCCGCAGCGGAAGCCGAAGCCCAGCGCCTGCGACACCTCGGGCTCGAAGTGCAGCGAGGCATCGTTGAGCTGCAGCTTCTCCAGCGCGTCGCGCAGCTGGTCGTATTCGCTGGCCTCCGTCGGGTACAGGCCCGCGAACACCTGCGGCTGGATCTCCTTGAAGCCGGGCAGCGCCTGCTCGGCCGGGCCCAGGTTGTTGGGCAGCTTCTTTTCCAGCGTGATGGTGTCGCCCACCTTCGCGGCCTTCAGCTCCTTGATGCCCGCGATGATGTAGCCCACCTCGCCCGCGTTCAGCGCATTGCGCGGCTCGTTGGCCGGCGTGAACACGCCCAGGTTGTCGGCGTTGTAGGCCGCGTTCGAGGCCATCATCTTGAAGCGCTCGCCCTTCAGCAGGCGGCCGTCGACCACGCGCACCAGCATGACCACGCCCACGTAGGGATCGAACCAGCTGTCGATGATCATCGCGCGCAGCGGCGCATCCGGGTTGCCGCGCGGCGCCGGCACGCGGGCGACGATCAGCTCCAGGATCTCGTCGATGCCCATGCCGGTCTTGGCGGAGCAGGGAATCGCGTCGGTCGCGTCGATGCCGATCACGTCCTCGATCTCGGCCTTCGCGTTGTCCGGATCGGCCTGCGGCAGATCCATCTTGTTGAGCACCGGCAGCACCTCCACGCCGAGGTCCAGCGCGGTGTAGCAGTTCGCCACCGTCTGCGCCTCGACACCCTGCGAGGCATCGACCACCAGCAGCGCACCTTCGCAGGCCGAGAGCGAGCGCGAGACTTCGTACGAGAAGTCGACATGGCCCGGCGTGTCGATGAGGTTGAGGTTGTAGACCTGCCCGTCCTTCGCCTTGTACTGCAGTGCGGCCGTCTGGGCCTTGATGGTTATCCCACGCTCCTTCTCGATGTCCATCGAGTCGAGCACCTGGGCTTCCATCTCGCGGTCGGCCAGGCCGCCGCAGCGCTGGATCAGCCGGTCAGCCAGCGTCGATTTGCCGTGATCGATGTGCGCAATGATCGAAAAATTTCTGATGTGATTCATCAACGAGAAGCGACAAGTAATTGAATTGAAACGGCGCGCACAAGAAAAAAGGGCGCGTCAAGAGGTGACGCGCCCTGAACCAACAATCTTTGGCAACTGCGATGGTTGGAACTTCATTGTAGGCAAAAAGGCCGAGAGGGAAAGCCCGTACCCGGGGCGCCATGGCACGTTGCCACCCCGCAACGTGCGATTTATGCACAGCTTATTCACAAATTGGGCGCACGTCCTGAGAACAACATGTGGGCGATCTGTGGAACACCTGTGCATGGAAGGCGGCGATCCCATATCGTGATGTTACAGGGTTTGCTTATTCCAGATATGGCAGGAAATCGGCTCGCATTCTATCAATATCCATAGATAGAACTTTTTTTATGCCTTCCATAGGCGCCGAGGGCTTCTCCAGGGAAAGCCCCTGGGCGGGAAAAAGCCCCACTCCCTAGTGCGGGATGGGGCTTTTCCTGGCCACGTGCGGTCAGCGGGCCGGGCGGATCACCAGGTACTGCGTCCACTCGCCGCGGCGGAAGAGCACGTTGATCGGCTTGCTCTTGTCCACCTTCGCCAGGACGGCGTCGAAGTCCTTCATGCCTGAGATCTCGGTGTTGGCGATGCCCAGGATGACGTCACCCTCCCGCAGCCCGGCACGCGCCGCGGCTTCGGCCGACGACACCACGCGCACCCCGCCCTTCACCTTCAGCTCCTTCTTCTGGGCATCGGTCAGCTCGACCACGGCCAGGCCGAGTTGCTGGGCGGCCGGCGATGCCTTGGGCTTGGCCGGGGCATTGCGCTCACCGGCAGCGGCGCCGGGCTTCTCGTCGGGCTCGATTTCCGCCACGGTGATCGGCAGGTCCTTCGTCGCGCCGCGCCGGAACACCGTCACGGTGCTCTTGTTGCCCGGCTTGGTGTTGCCGACCATGCGCGGCAGATCGGAGATCTTGTCGATGGCCTTGCCGTCGAAGCGCGTGATGATGTCGCCGGCCTCGACGCCGGCCTTCTCGGCCGGGGAGCCCGCCTCCACGCCGGTCACGAGCGCGCCCTGCGTCTTGCCCAGGCCGATCGATTCCGCCACGTCCTTGGTCACCTGACCGATCTGCACGCCGATGCGGCCCCGCGTCACGCGGCCGGTGGCCCGCAGTTGGTCGCTCACGCGGATCGCCTCGTCGATCGGAATCGCGAACGAAATGCCCATGAAGCCGCCGGAGCGCGAGTAGATCTGGCTGTTGATGCCCACCACCTCGCCGCGCATGTTGATGAGGGGACCGCCGGAGTTGCCGGGGTTGATCGCCACGTCCGTCTGGATGAACGGCAGGTAGTCGCCCGTGTCGCGCTGCTTGGCGCTCACGATGCCGGCCGTGACGGTGTTCTCCAGGCCGAACGGCGAGCCGATGGCCATCACCCATTCGCCCACCCGCAGGCGGTTCATGTCGCCCACCTTCACCGCGGGCAGGCCCGTGGCGTCGATCTTCACCACGGCCACGTCGGTGCGCTTGTCCGAGCCCACGATCTTGGCCTTGAACTCGCGCTTGTCGGTCAGGGTGACGAGCACTTCCTGCGCGCCCTCCACCACGTGCGCGTTGGTCATCACGTAGCCGTCGGGCGTGAGGATGAACCCCGAGCCGACGCCGCGCGGCTGCTCCTCGTCGGGGCGCTGCGGGCGTTGCTGGCGCGGCGCGCCCGGCATCGGCAGGCCGAAGCGCTTGAAGAACTCCAGCATTTCCTCGTCCATGCCGTTGGTGGCGGAACGGTCCGGCGCCTTTTCGAGCGTGCGGATGTTCACCACGGCCGGTCCGACCTGGTCCACCAGGTCCGTGAAGTCCGGCAGCCCCTGCACCAGGGCGGGGGCACTGGCCGGCGCGGCCTGCGCGTGCAGCACCCCGGCGGGAGCCAGGGCGATGGCACCCGCGGCGGCCAGCGAACGAACGAGCATCCGGAGACGCGATGGTTCATGCGGGAACGTGAACATGGAGGGCCTTTCTTTCTTTTCGAGCAAATCGCACATCGTCTGTAAAAGCCGTGCGGTGGTGTGAAGGACAAGGCCGTGTTTGGTTCCCGGCCGCATCGGGCCGGGCAGCGGCGTCCGCGGAGCGCTCACCGGACGGGCTCGATCTGGTCCGCCAGCATCCGCAGGGTTTCCTGCGGCACCTCACCCACGGCGGTCAGCCAGGTGTCTCCGGCCGCGGCCCGCAGGGCCAGCGTCTGGGTGGCGCCCATGTCCAGGCGCCGCGGCCCGCTGCCATGCCGGGCGGCATCGTAGGGTTCGAAGAACAGCGATACCGTAGCCAGGCCATCGGAGAAGATGCACTGCAGGGGCGGCATCGGCAGCTTGTCCTGCACGGCCGCGGCGCGCCGGTAGCAGTCGCCGGGCTGGAAGCCCGCCACGGGCCGGCGCAACTGCCAGCCGGCCTCCCGCGCGGTGGTCTTCACGAGCGGGACGGCCAGCAGGCGCAAGCCGTGCAGTTCGTCCATCTGGGCCACCAACTGCGCCACCGTCGGCGGCGCCTCGAAATCGATCTGCGAAAACGCCGCCTGCTCCAGCACCTGGCCGCGCAGGCCCAGCGTCTGCAGCTTGACGACCAGGCCGCTGGGCCGCGCCATCCAGAGGCGGTAGCCGAAGCGCAGCGCATCCCGTGGCGCGAGCCAGAGGACGTCCGCCTCCTGGCCCGCCACCCGGTCGCGGCCGACCACGCGGGCACGGTAGTGGCGCTGCACGGCTTCGCTGTCGGCCTGCGACAGGTGCGGGAACAGGCCCGGCATGTCGCGCCGCTCTTCCTTCACCAACCCCGCCTGGGGCAGGAAGGTGCGCACGAGTTCGCCGCGCTGGAAGACCGTGCGCGGCGAGCCGTCCAGTGCCTCGATGCGCTCGATCTGCACCGTGCCGTCGGTGGCGTGCCAGATGCGCGAACTCGTCATGCCCCCCGTGGAGGACCACACCACGAAGCTGCCCTGGTAGCTCTGCGCGAGCGCCGCGCGGTGGATGCGCTCCACCCAGTCGCGGATCTCGGTGCCGGCGGGGGATGCCGAGGGGGTGGAGGCCGTTGCCGCAGACGCCGCGGGCCGTCCGCCTTGCTGCGGGACGGATGCGCCGGCCGCATCGGGCCCTGCCCAGGCCGAGGGCGCCAGCATGGCAGCCAGCAGCAGGGCCGCGGTGCCTGCGACGCGGCAGACAGCCCCGGATGTCCGATCGCCCGTTGTACGTTGTGTGCGTCCCATGCGCTCCCTGCCGTCCAATCCGGTCTCCGGTCCCGGCGGCGTCAGCGCTGGGGCGTCTCGAACGTGGCGTTGCGCAGGAAGCCCGCCGGCATCTGCAGCGCGGATGCGCCGCCGTACTGCCGGTGGGCCGCCAGCAGTTCGTCGAGCCGCGGATCGCGGATCATGACCTGCGGCGCACCGCTGGCATCGGTGGAGGACACCAGCGTGGACACGGGCGCTTCCGCACGCACCGGTGCGGGAGCCGCCGCGGACGCGATTTGCGCGCCGGAGCCGGCCTGCGGCTGGACGGTGGCCAGGCTGCTCCAGCCGAGCACCCCGACGGCGGCCAGGGAAGCGAATCCGGCGACCATCTTCCAGCGGAACACGGCGGCATTCGCCGCCTCGTCCTCCGCAGGTGCCGCCGCCACGATCGGCTGGGCCGGCTCGGGCAGGGACACCGCCGCGGCGGAAACGCGCTCCTGCTCCAGGCGCGCGGTGACACGGGCTGCCAGGGACGTGTCGGCACCACGGGCGGCGCCACGGGCGAGTTCCGGCGAGCGGAGCACGTCGCCGATGAGGTGGTAGACGGCCCACGCCTCGCGGCCTTCGCCGGTCTGAGCGTACGCGACGGTTTCGGCCCACTCCGCCGTGCCGAGGCCGCCGTCGGCCAGGGCGGATAGCTGCTCACGCATTGTCAGATCGTCTTTCATCCTGCTCACCTGTATCGTCTTAAGGGGCCCGGCACGCCCGCCGGTTCCTTCCATACATTCCCGTTCCGTGCCCGTGGCCGTCACCAGCGCTTGCCGGTCTGCTTCTCGAGGAGCGGACGCACGCGGGCGGAAATCGCCTCGCGGGCCCGGAAGATGCGCGAGCGCACCGTGCCGATGGGGCACTGCATGGCTTCCGCGATCTCCTCGTAGGTCAGCCCTTCGATCTCGCGCAGCGTGACCGCCTGGCGCAGGTCTTCCGGCAACGCTTCCATGGCCGTGTTCACGGCCTCCGCGATCTCCTGCGCCGCCAGTACGGTTTCGGGGGTTTCGTCCGTGGTTAGTTCGTGTCCGATACGGGAAGTTTCATCTTCCTCATCATTGCCACGCAATGCGTTCTCGGAAATCACCGGATTGCGCTTGATGTCCATCAACGCCTTCTTGGCGGTGTTGACGGCGATGCGGTAGAGCCAGGTGTAGAACTGCGCCTCGCCGCGGAACTGGTGCAGCGCGCGGTAGGCACGCAGGAAGGTTTCCTGCGCGATGTCCTGCACGAGGTCGGCGTCGCGCACCATGCGGCCGATCAGTCGCTCGATGCGGCGCTGGTACTTGATGACCAGCAGCTCGTAGGCCCGCTGGTCGCCGGCAACGGTGCGCTCCACGAGCTGGAGGTCGCTGTCGGGGGAGGAAGGCGGGGGCAGAGAGGCGTTCATGTATTCATTGGCTCATGCCTTGGAGCGATGAGCAGGAGGGGACGCATCCCCTTCGGCGGCGGGCTCCCGTCCGGGGCGCGAATATACCGCGCGGCGCAGCGCCATCCACTCGGCCGTGGACCGGCCGGGCTCGAGGGCCAGCCACCAGGCGCGCCCCGTGGCGTCCACCAGCCGCACCAGCAGGAAACGCTGCAGGTCCAGCGCCACCTCCAGGCGGCCACGGAGGTCTGCAAACGCCTTGCCGCGGTCCAGGGACCACTCCAGCCCGTCCCAGTGCAGCAGACCGGAAGGCCAGCAGGCCAGCGACCGCCACGCCGCGGCGCAGCAGACGGCCCAGAGCAAGGCCCCGCAGGCGGCGCCCCGGCTGGAGGCTCCGCTTCCCGCGGCAACCCAGCCGCACCACGCCACGAGGCCGGCCAGCACCGCGGCAAGCGCCATCCGCGGTACCCAGCGGCCCACCCCGGCGGCATGGCACACGGCCGGCGCCTGGAGATTCCGGTCGGGATGCACCATGGAGCACGACAGCGGCGAGCCCGCCGGAACGGTGCGGGCGACCCGTCAGACGCGCCGGAAGACCAGCGTGCCGTTCGTGCCGCCGAACCCGAAGTTGTTCTTCACGGCGACGTCGATCTTCATGTCGCGGGCCGTGTTGGCGCAGTAATCCAGATCGCACTCGGGATCCTGCTCGAAGATGTTGATCGTCGGAGGCACCTTCTGGTCGCGCAGCGCGAGCACGGTGAACACGCTCTCGATGCCGCCGGCACCGCCGAGCAGGTGGCCCGTCATCGACTTGGTCGAGCTGACCACCATGCGCTTGGCGTGGTCTCCGAGCGCCGCCTTGATCGCGTTCGTCTCGTTGAGGTCGCCCAGCGGTGTGGAGGTGCCGTGCGCGTTCAGGTAGTCGACCTGGTCGGCGTTGACGCCCGCGTTGCGCAGCGCCGCCAGCATGGCGCGCCGCGGCCCGTCCATGTTGGGCGCGGTCATGTGGCCCGCGTCCGCGCTCATGCCGTAGCCCGAGAGCTCGGCGTAGATCTTCGCGCCGCGCGCCTTGGCGTGTTCGTACTCTTCGAGGACCAGCACGCCAGCACCTTCGCCCAGCACGAAGCCGTCGCGGTCCTTGTCCCAGGGGCGGGACGCGGTAGCCGGATCGTCGTTGCGCGTGGACAGTGCCCGCATCGCCGCGAAACCGCCCACGCCCAGGGGCGATACCGTGGATTCCGTGCCGCCCGCGACGATCACGTCGGCATCGCCGTACTCGATCTTGCGCGCGGCCTCGCCGATGCAGTGCAGGCCGGTGGTGCAGGCGGTGACGACCGACAGGTTCGGCCCCTTGAAGCCGAAACGCATCGACACGTGCCCCGCCACCATGTTGATGATGGAGGCCGGAACGAAGAAGGGGGTGATGCGCCGGGGGCCGCGCTTCTCCAGTTCGGCATGGGTGTTCTCGATCAGCGGCAGGCCGCCGATGCCCGAGCCGATGATGCAGCCGATGCGGTTCGCCAGGTCCTCATCCAGCGCCTCGCCCACGGGCAGGCCCGCATCGCGCACGGCCTCTTCCGCCGCGGCGATGCCGTAATGGATGAAGCTGTCCATCGTGCGCGCATCCTTGGCGCTGATGTAGGCGTTCAGGTCGAAATCCTTGACCTCGCCCGCGATCCTGCAGGCGAAGTTCGAAGCATCGAACTTGGTGATGAGGCCAATGCCGGACTGACCGGCCAGGATTCGGGCCCAGGCTTCCGCCACCGTGTTTCCGACGGGGGTGATGCAACCCAGGCCGGTCACGACGACGCGACGACGGCTCATGCGCTAAGACTCTTTCGTGCTGATGCGGGACCGCACAGGCGATCCGCGGGGGAGGCGAAGACCGGACGGTCAGGCCTTCTGGTGGGTGTTCGCGTAGTCGATGGCGTTCTGCACCGTCGTGATCTTCTCTGCGTCTTCGTCAGGAATCTCGATGCCGAACTCGTCTTCCAGCGCCATCACCAGCTCCACCGTGTCGAGGGAGTCGGCGCCCAGGTCGGCCACGAAGGCCTTTTCATTGGTGACTTGCGACTCTTCCACGCCGAGTTGTTCGGCGATGATTTTTTTGACACGTGCTTCGATATCGCTCATGGTTTCCCTTTGGGGGTTGTGAATGAATCCGCGATTCTAGCCGGATCGAGATACACCTCGAAATGGCCTGCCGGGCGGAACAACCGGCGTCAACTTCCATCAATTACATGTACATGCCGCCATTGACATGCAACTCCTGGCCGGTCACGTAGCCCGCGTCGTCCGACGCGAGGTAGGCGACGGCCTTGGCGATGTCCGACGGCTGGCCCATGTGGCCCAACGGGATCTGCGTCTGCAGGGCCTTGTGCTGCTCTTCGGAGAGTTCGGCGGTCATGTCGGTGCGGATGAATCCGGGGGCCACGCAGTTCACCGTCACGCCCCGGCTGCCCAGCTCGCGGGCCAGCGCGCGCGTCATGCCGGCAAGGCCCGCCTTGGCCGCGGCGTAATTCGCCTGGCCCGGGTTGCCCGAGGCGCCGACGACGCTCGTGATGTTGACGATGCGCCCGTAGCGCTGCTTCATCATCGGCCGCATCACGGCGCGGCAGGCACGGAAGACCGCCTTGAGATTGGTGTCCAGCACGGCATCCCAGTCGTCGTCCTTCATGCGCATGGCGAGCTGGTCGCGCGTGATGCCGGCGTTGTTCACCAGCACGTGCAGGCCGCCCTGCTCCTTCACGATGCCGTCGATCAGCGCATCCAGCGCCGCGGCGTCGTTCACGTCGAGGGCCGCGCCACGGCAGCCCGCGTGCGCGGACAGGGCCTGGGTGATGCGCTGCGCGCCGTCTTCGGTGGTGGCCGTGCCGATGACGCGGAAGCCGCGCGCGGCCAGTTCGGCGGCGATGGCGGCGCCGATGCCGCGGGAGGCCCCCGTCACCAGGGCGATGCGGGCGGCGTTGTCAGAAGAGTTCGAAAGGGTCATGGTGTCTCTCGGGGCAGCCGTCTCAGGCCAGCAGTTCGCGGGTTTCCTGGAGCGAGGCGGGGTCGTACACGGCGCCGGCCACCAGGGTCGCATCGATGCGCTTGCACATACCCGTCAGCACCTTGCCGGGGCCGCACTCGATGACGTGGGTGGCGCCCCGCGCCTTGAGGGCGCCGATGCATTCCACCCAGCGCACGGGGCCGAAGGCCTGGCGGTAGAGCGCGTCGCGGATCGCGTCCGCATCCTGCTCCACGGCCACGTCGATGTTGTTGACCGCCGGAATCCGGGGGGCGGCCAGGGACAGCCCGGCGAGCGCCTCGCGCAGCTTCTCGGCGGCCGGCTTCATCAGGCTGGAGTGGAACGGCGCGGACACGGGCAGCGGCAAAGCGCGCTTGGCGCCCGCGGCCTTGAGCATTTCGCAGGCCTTGTCGACGCCCGCCTTGGTGCCGGCGATCACGGTCTGGGCCGGGTCGTTGAAGTTCACGGCCTCGACGACGTCGGTGCCGCCGGCACCGAAGGCGGCGGTGGCCTGGGAGCAGCCCTCGATCACCTTCGCCGAGTCGAGCCCGAGGATGGCCGCCATGGCACCCACGCCCACGGGCACGGCTTCCTGCATGGCAGCCGCGCGCAGCCGCACGAGCGGGGCGGCCTGCGACAGCGTGAGCACGCCGGAGGCCACCAGGGCGGAATACTCACCCAGGGAGTGGCCAGCCACCGCGGCGGGTTGCGCGCCGCCTTCGGCGAGCCACACGCGCCAGGCCGCCACACCGGCGACCAGCATCGCGGGCTGGGTGTTGGTGGTCAGCGCCAGGGCTTCCTTGGGGCCTTCCTGGATCAGGCGGCCGACGTCCTCGCCGAGCGCTTCGGAGGCTTCCTGCACGGCTTCGGCCACGGCGGGATGCCCGTTCCAGGCGTCGAGCATGCCGACGGATTGCGATCCCTGTCCGGGAAAGACGAATGCGAAATTCTTCGTGGTCATGGAGGGAAATTCAGGTCAGGAGAGGAGCCGGGGCCGCGCTGCGGTGGGTACGTCGCGGTACGAGCCACGGTGCGCCTCAGAGCGTGAGCAGTACGGCGCCCCAGGTGAAGCCGCCACCCACGCCTTCGAGCAGCAGGTTCTGGCCGGGGCGAACCTGGCCGGAGCGCACGGCATGGTCGAGCGCCAGGGGAATGGATGCGGCCGACGTGTTGCCATGCTGGTCCACCGTGACCACCACCTTGTCCATCGGCAGGCCGAGCTTCTTGGCCGTGCCCTGCATGATGCGGATGTTGGCCTGGTGGGGGACCAGCCAGTCGACGTCGGATTCCTTCAGGCCGGCCTTGTCCAGCACCGACCGGGCCGCCTTGTCGAGCACGCCCACGGCCAGCTTGAACACGGCCTGGCCGTCCATCTTGAGCAGCGGATCACCGAGGATCTGGCCGCCGTACACGTTGCCCGGCACGCACAGGATGCCGACGTGCTTGCCGTCTGCATGCAGGTCGCTCGCGAGGATGCCCGGCGTCTCGGAGGCCTCCAGGACCACCGCGCCCGCGCCATCGCCGAACAGCACGCAGGTGGTGCGGTCGTCGAAGTCGAGCAGCCGGCTGAACACTTCGGAGCCCACGACGAGCGCGCGGCGGGCACCGCCCGAGCGGATCATGGCGTCCGCCACCGTCAGGGCGTAGATGAAGCCGCTGCACACCGCCTGCACGTCGAACGCGGGGCAGCCGTTGGCGCCCAGCTTGTTCTGCAGGATGCAGGCCGTGGACGGGAACACCATGTCCGGCGTGGAGGTCGCCACGATGATGAGGTCGATGTCGGCAGGCTGCACGCCCGCGGCATCGAGCGCCTTGCGCGCCGCCTCCAGGCCCAGATCGCTGCTGCCGACGTCGCGCTCGGCGAAATGCCGTGCGCGGATGCCGGTGCGCTCCACGATCCACTGGTCCGAGGTTTCCACGCCGCGTGCGGCCAGTTCGGCCACGAGGTCGGCGTTGGTCAGGCGGCGCGGCGGCAGGCTGCTGCCGGTGCCTGTGATGCGGGAATAACGGCTCATTCAATGGGGCCCGAAAAAGTGGTCGCTCAGGGCGCCGGCTGCGCAGCGGCAGGACCCAGCAGGGGCGCAGCGTGCGCAACCCGCGACCGGACCCGGTCGAGCAGGTTGTTGCGGGCCGCATCATACGCGCGGTTCAACGCCTGCTCGAAAGCCAATATGTCTGCCGATCCATGGCTTTTGAAGACCAGGCCGCGCAGGCCGAGCAGCGCGGCGCCGTTGTAGCGGCGATGGTCCATTCGCTTCATGAGCGCAGATAGCACCGGATAGGCGACAACTGCCGCCAGTTTGGTGAAGATGTTGCGCTTGAACTCCTGCTTGAGCGCGCCCACGATCATCGAGGCGACACCTTCGCTGGCCTTGAGCGCCACATTGCCCACGAAACCGTCACACACGACGATGTCCACCGTGCCCTTGAATATGTCATTGCCTTCCACGTTGCCGTAGAAGTTCAGGTCGCCCGACTGGGCGGCCGAGCGCAGCAGTTCGCCGGTGCGCTTGATGACCTCGTTGCCCTTGATGACTTCTTCGCCGATGTTCAGCAGTCCGACCGCCGGCTCCTGGGTGCTTTCGTTGAGCGCGGTCACGAGCGCGGCGCCCATGACTGCGAACTGCAGCAGGTGCTCCGCGGTGCAGTCCACATTGGCGCCGAGATCGAGCACCGTGGTGGCGCCGCCCTGGGCGTTGGGCATCTGCGTGGCGATGGCGGGCCGGTCGATGCCGTCCAGGGTCTTCAGGAGGTAACGGGCGATCGCCATGAGCGCGCCCGTGTTGCCCGCGGACACCGCCACCTGGGCCGCGCCGTCCTTCACCTGCTGGATGGCCACGCGCATGGAGGAATCCTTCTTGCGGCGCAGTGCCACCTCCACCGGGTCGTCCATCGAGACGACCTCGCTGGCCGGAACGATCTGGGCGCGCGCGTGCGCGAACCCGCCGAGGTCGTCCGGACGGCCGACCAGCAGCAGGTGTGCCTGCGGATGGTTGTCGAGGAATTGGCGGCAGGCCGCCAGCGTGACGCGGGGGCCGTGGTCGCCCCCCATGCAGTCAACAGCCAGTGTGATCATGGGCGACATGGCGGAACGCACGCGAATGCGGTCCGGAAAAGTGATGCAGCGGACAAAACAAAGGCCCGCGCTACTATTTCTGTAGCAGCGGGCCTGGGCGCGCAGAAGAAGATCAGGCTTCGGACTTGTTCTTCAGCACCTGGCGGCCACGGTAGAAACCGTTGGGGCTGATGTGGTGGCGCAGATGGGTTTCGCCGGTGGTGGGTTCGACAGCGATGCCGGGCACCGTCAGCGCATTGTGCGAGCGGTGCATGCCGCGCTTGGAGGGGGACTTTTTGTTCTGTTGAACAGCCATGATGGATCCTGGTCTCGAAAGGGTGGGTTGGTAAAAACGCGATCAGCCCATTGAAGACACGAGGGGATTCGCGCGAAGCCCACGATTATATCCGAAATGGATTTTCAGCTTCCAGGCTTGCCGGTCTTGAGGGATGCGAGGGCCGCGAAGGGGTTTGGTTTCTCCGCGCTGGCTTCCTCGAAATCCTCGTCGCTGGAGGCCATCGGCACGGGCGTGGGGCATTCCTCATGGCGGGGCACCAGTGGCAGCGCCATGAGGAGTTCGTCTTCGATCAACTCGCGCAGATCGAATTCGCGGCTCATGGCCAGCAGGTCTTCCTCGCTCTCGTCATCGAGCGCCTCGGCCGTGGCCTCGTCGGCGACGAAGCGGAACTCGCGGTCCACCTCCAGCGGCACGTCCACCGGGGTGAGGCAGCGCTGGCAGGTCATGGGGAACGTGGCCCGCACCGCCAGCCGCAGCCAGATCTGTCCGCCGATGCCGTGCGTGGTGCGCACTTCGCCGTCGGCCTGCCAGTCGACGATCAGGTCGGGATGCAGGCCCTTGGCCTCCTGCGCGAGCCGCTCGTACTTGAGGAGCGAGTCGTGGCCGGACAGGTGACCGCCCGCCTGCGCGAATGCCTTGACGTCGAGGCGCTGGGGAGAGAATTCCTTGGTCATGGCGGCAGTGTAAGAGAATCGCCGCCATGCTCGACCCTGCCTCCCTTCCCCGCCCCCTGGTACTGGGCTCCACCTCCCGCTACCGGCGCGAACTGCTGGACCGCCTGGGCCTGCCCTTCGATGTCGCGGCGCCCGACGTGGACGAAACCCCGCATGCCGGCGAACCCCCGCGCGACCTGGCCCTGCGGCTCGCGCGCGCCAAGGCCCATGCCGTGGCGCGGCAGCATCCCGGCGCCATCGTGATCGGCTCCGACCAGGTGGCGGACCTGGCGGGCACGCCGCTCGGCAAGCCGGGCACCCATGAGCGCGCCGTGGAGCAACTGCAGCGCATGCGCGGCCAGACCGTGGTCTTCCAGACGGCGGTGACGGTGGTGTGCCTGGAGACGGGCTTCGAGGCGACCGACCTCGCGCCCGTGGAAGTGCGCTTCCGGGACCTGACCGACGCCGAGATCGAACGCTACCTGCGGACGGAGCAACCTTATGACTGCGCGGGCAGCGCCAAGAGCGAAGGCCTGGGCATCAGCCTGCTGGACGCGATCGTGAGCGACGACCCCACGGCGCTCGTGGGCCTGCCGCTGATCCGCACCTGCCGCATGCTGCGCGCCGCCGGACGGGTGCTGCCATGACGCAGGACACCACCCCGCCCTCCCCCGCGGCCGAAGCCGCCGCGCCGCGCGCCACGCTGTTCCTGGTGCCCGCACCGCTCGACTTCGGCTGCGATGCGCAGGTGCCGCTGCAGGGCGTGGTGCCGGACGGCACGCTGCAGGCGGCGGCGCGCCTCACGCACTGGATCTGCGAGAACGCCAAGAGCACGCGCGCCTATCTGAAGCGCATCGATGCGCTGCATCCGCTGGCGGCCCCGCTGCAGGAGCAGCGGATCGCCGAACTGCCGCGCGAGGTCCATAAAAAGGGCGACCACCACGGCGGCAACGGCAACGGCAGCGGCGCGCCCGCGTTCGACGCGAAGCAGTTGCTGGCCCCGGCGCTCGCGGGCCACGACATGGGACTGGTGAGCGAGGCCGGCATGCCGGCCGTGGCGGATCCCGGCAGCTCGGTGGTGCGCGCCGCGCACGACCTGGGCCTGCGCGTGGTGCCGCTCACGGGCCCGGTGTCCCTGCTGCTGGCCCTGGCGGCCAGTGGGCTCAACGGCCAGAACTTCGCGTTCAACGGCTACCTGCCGCAGGATGTCGCGCAACGCGCGCAGCGCATCCGGGAACTGGAGACGCTGGCGCTGCGCACGGGCCAGACCCAACTGTTCATCGAGACACCTTATCGCAACGCCGCGCTGTGGCAGGCCCTGGTGCAGACGCTGCAGGCCCACACGCGCCTGGCGATCGCGAGCGGCCTCACGCTGGAGCACGCCCGCACGGCCAGCCGCCTCGTGCGGCAATGGAAGCAGCAGCCGGAAGCCCCGGACAACCGCACGCCCGCGGTGTTCGCCATCGGACGGTGACGGGCCAGGAAAAGAAAAAGGCGCCCCGGCGCCTTTTTTCTTCGCAGGCCCGCCGCTGCAGCGAGCGGCCGGCCGAATGAACGAACCCACGCTCAGCGCACCGCCGGCAGGTGGGAGTTCAGTGCCTTCACCGCCGTCTCGCCCATCGCCGCGCCGAACTTCTTGGCGAGGCGCTCGGCCACGTTGTCGCGGCGGGTGTAGTCGACGATGTCCTCGGCCTTCACCACTTCGCGGGCCACGTAGTCGAGGTTGCCGAGGTGGTCGGCCAGGCCCATCTCGACGGCCTGCTGGCCCGTCCAGAACAGGCCGCTGAAGGTGTCCGGCGTGATCTTGAGGCGATCGCCCCGGCCCTGCTTCACCACCTGGATGAACTGCTGGTGGATCTGGTCGAGCATGGTCTGCGCGAAGGCGCGCTGCTTTTCCGACAGCGGGCTGAAGGGGTCGAGGAAGCCCTTGTTCTCGCCGGCCGTGAGCAGGCGGCGCTCCACGCCGAGCTTCTCCATGGTGCCGGTGAAGCCGAAGCCGTCCATCAGCACGCCGATGCTGCCCACGATGCTGGCCTTGTCCACGAAGATCTGGTCCGCGCCGGAAGCGATGTAGTAGGCGGCGGAGGCGCAGGTCTCTTCCACCACCGCATACACCGGCTTGTTGTACTTGGCCTTCAGCCGCACGATCTCGTCGTTGATGATGCCGGCCTGCACCGGGCTGCCGCCCGGCGAGTTGATGAGCAGCACCACAGCCTGCGAGCCGGCGTCCTCGAAGGCGCTGCGCATGGCGGCGACCACGAACTCCGCGCTCGCTTCCGCGCCGGAGGCGATCTCGCCCTTGATGTCGACGACCGCGGTGTGCGGCGTGCTTTTGCTGGGCGCCGCAACGTCGCGCGCAAGCAACACCCAGGCCACGGCGACCAGGAATACCAGCCACGCCAGCCGGGTGAAAACCCGCCAGCGGCGCGCGGAACGCTGCTCGGACAGGGTGGAGAAGACGAGTTTTTCCAGCACGTCGCGCTCCCAGCCCGGGGCTTTCCCGGACGGCGCATCGGCGTGATTCACTATTGTTTCAGGAGCAGGTTGGGCCCACAGATCAGGGGTGGGCGACGGATCAGCTTCCAGGCCGGAGGGGTCTTTCCGGGTCGGATCGGTCATGTGATTTCTCAGAATTCCACGGGTTGCAAGTGGGGACCAGTATGCCAGTGCACCACTCCGAACTCTTCCGAAATCGCGACCTTCACCAGCCCGCCGCGGCAGGGACCGCCCGCGCACGCGCCCGTGTCGGGGCGGTAGGCCGCGCCGTGCGTGGCGCACAGCAGCCACCGGCCCGTGTCGTCGAAGAAGCGGTTGGGCTGGTAATCCATCTCCATGGGGACATGGGTGCAGCGGTTCAGGTAGGCGTGGGGCCGCCCCTGGTAGCGCACGGCGAAGGCGCGGCAGGCCTGGCCCGCGTGCACGACGTCGAACGGAACGGCGTCGCCGCCCTCCAGCAGATCGCTGCTGGCGCACAGGTGGATGGGCCGGGTGGCGATGTCAGGCATGGAGTGGCTTCGGAAGGCGGCCCGCGGCGGCGGTTCAGCCGTTCTGCAGCAGCCAGGCGTGCAGATCGGCCACGGAATGCGCGACGTGCAGGGGTTCCAGCACCAGAAACCCCGAGGGCTCGTGCGCACCGTAGCTCACGCCCACGCTCGCGCAGCCGGCGGACCGGGCCATCTGCAGGTCGTGCGTGGTGTCGCCGATCATGAGCAGCCGCTCGGGCGGCACGCCGAACTCCGCCATCAGTTCCTGCAGCATGAGGGGATGGGGCTTGCCGGCCGTCTCGTCGGCGGTGCGGGAACCGTCGAACATGCCGCGCAGCGACACGGTGTGCAGCACCTCGTCGAGCCCCCGGCGGCTCTTCCCCGTGGCCACGGACAGCAGGTGGCCGCGCGCGCGCAGGTCTTCGAGCATCGGCAGCACGCCCTCGAACAGGCTCAGGTCGTTCTGGTGGCGCGCGTAGTGGTAGCCGTAGCGGCGGCGCAGCTCGGGATGCTTCTCGGGCGGCACGTGCGGGGCCGCATGCGCGAGCGCTTCCATCAGCCCCATGCCGATCACCCAGGCCGCGTCGCGGTCGCTGGGCGCCGTGCCGCCCACGTCGCGCACGGCTTCCTGGATGCAGCGCACGATGATGGCGGTGGAATCGAACAGCGTTCCGTCCCAGTCGAAGGCGATCAGGTCGAAGCGGCGGGAGCGGGAAACGGACATGGGCGGCAGGTCAGGTGGGGACGGCGGGAGACAGGAATCCGGCGAGTTCCGGCGGCGGTTCGGCATGCAGCGTGACGCGCTCGCCGCTGGCGGGGTGGCTGAACTGTAACCGCCATGCATGAAGGAACATGCGGCGCAGCCCGTGCTTCTGCACACGGCGGTTCAGGTCGAAATCACCGTATTTGTCGTCGCCGACGATCGGATGCCCCTGGCTGGCCAGGTGGACCCGGATCTGGTGCGTGCGGCCGGTCTTGATGGTGACTTCCAGCAGCGACATCGCGGGCAGCCCTTCGGCCGGCCGGGCCGGCAGCCGGGTGCGCACCTTCACCAGCGTGATGGAGCGCATGCCGTCGGGGTCTTCCGCCGTGGTCACGCGCACGCGGCGTTCGCCGTCCGCCTGCAGATACTTGTGCAGGGGCGCGTCGATCACCTTGAGGCGCTCGGGCCAGTCGCCCGAGGCGAGGGCCAGGTAGGTCTTGCCGGTTTCTCGCTCGCGGAACTGGTCCTGCAGATGGGTGAGCGCCGAGCGCTTCTTGGCCACGAGCAGGATGCCGGAGGTCTCCCGGTCCAGCCGGTGCACGAGCTCCAGGAAGCGCGCCTGCGGCCGGGCCTGGCGCAGCTGCTCGATGACGCCGAAGCTCACGCCGCTGCCGCCGTGCACGGCCACGCCGGCGGGCTTGTCGAGTGCGATCAGGTGCTCGTCTTCGAGCAGCAGCGGGAACTCGCGGGCCGGGGCCGGCCGCTCGGCCTTCGCAGCGACCTTCTCGGAGATCCGCACGGGCGGCACGCGGACGACGTCGCCGGCCTCGATGCGGGTGTCGGCGGCGGCGCGCCCCTTGTTGATGCGGACTTCGCCGCTGCGGATGATGCGGTAGACGTGCGTCTTGGGTACGCCCTTGAGTTCGCGTATCAGGAAGTTGTCCAGGCGCTGGCCCGCGGACTCGGCATCGACTTCCACCCAGCGCACGGCCACGGCACCCGGTTCGGAGTCGGCGGGGGAACGGCCGGGTGCCGGTTTGGCCCCTATAATGTGTTTCACCTGTGCGACGTTGTGTAAGTGGTTGATTTGTCTGGAGTTTAGTCCACCCGACCCGGCATGCCGCACAGGAAGGTCGATGCCAACGGGCGTCGTGCGCGCAGATTGCAGGCCGATTGCCTGCGAAGGCCCGCACGCCGCACGGCCCGGCTGACGAATTGAAACACCCAAACGGAATCCCCAACCGGCAGGCCGCCTCTCCACCGAGATCGCCCCTGCCGCGGATCAAAGCGAAATACATGTTGGCGCTGATGGCTTGGATCATGGCACTGTGGCAGGGGCGCAAGCCCCTGGCGCTCGCTGCCGTCCGCATGCCTGACGCGCCGGCATGGCGTGCCCTGCCGGCGACATTCTTCCCGGCCAGGAAACACGCTTCCTGCATCGCCCCCATCCACGCCCCACCACCCCGGCTGCCGAGCTAGTACCCAGCTTCGCGGCCGCCTGGCTTTCAGCGGCAATTCCCTTCGTTTCAGTGCGTCGGCCCTGGCATCCATGGCTCCTGAAGAGCCTGTGTCAACGGTTGAACCCGGGACGCATGCAGCAGCCCCTGCGCTGCGCGGCGTCCCGCACCCAAAACGAAGAAGGAAACGCATCATGAAGCGGATGCTCATCAACGCCACGCAGCCCGAGGAACGCCGTCTCGCCATCGTCGACGGCCAGAAGCTGCTGGACTACGAGATCGAGATCGAGGGACGCGAACAGCGCAAGGGCAACATCTACAAGGCGGTCGTCACCCGCGTCGAGCCCAGCCTGGAGGCCTGTTTCGTGGATTACGGCGAGGACCGCCACGGCTTCCTGCCCTTCAAGGAAATCTCCCGCCAGTATTTCGCCGAGGGCGTGTCGCCCAGCCAGGCCCGCATCAACGACGTGATCCGCGAGGGCCAGGAACTGCTGGTCCAGGTCGAGAAGGAAGAGCGCGGCAACAAGGGCGCGGCCCTGACCACCTTCGTGTCGCTGGCCGGCCGCTACGTGGTGCTGATGCCCAACAACCCGCGCGGCGGCGGCGTGTCGCGCCGCATCGAGGGCGAGGACCGTGCCGAACTCAAGGAGGCGATGGACCAGCTCGAGTACCCGAAGGGCATGAGCATCATCGCGCGCACCGCCGGCATCGGCCGTTCGGCGCCCGAGCTGCAGTGGGATCTGAACTACCTGCTCAAGCTCTGGACCGCCATCGACGGCGCCGCCAAGGGCGGCAAGGGCGCTTTCCTGATCTACCAGGAATCCTCGCTGGTGATCCGCGCGATCCGCGACTACTTCAACAACGACATCGGCGACATCCTCATCGATACGGACGACATCTATGAACAGGCGCAGCAGTTCATGTCGCACGTCATGCCCGAGCATGCCGCCAAGGTCAAGCGCTACCGCGACGACGCGGCGCTGTTCAGCCGCTTCCAGATCGAGCACCAGATCGAATCCGCCTACGCCCGCACGGTGACCCTGCCCTCCGGCGGCGCGATCGTGATCGACCATACGGAAGCGCTGGTGTCGGTCGACGTGAACTCGGCCCGCGCGATCAAGGGCGGCGACATCGAGGAAACCGCCACCCGCACCAACCTGGAAGCCGCCGACGAAGTCGCCCGCCAGATGCGCCTCCGCGACCTGGGCGGCCTGATCGTCATCGACTTCATCGACATGGAGGAGAGCAAGAACCGCCGCGAGGTCGAGAACCGCCTGCGCGACGCGCTGCGCCACGACCGCGCCCGCGTGCAGTTCGGCACGATCAGCAAGTTCGGCCTGATGGAGATGAGCCGCCAGCGCCTGAAGCCGTCGCTCAGCGAAGGCGCGCACATCCGCTGCCCGCGCTGCGACGGCACCGGCCACGTGCGCGACACGGAAGGCTTCTCGCTGCAGATCCTGCGCATGATCCAGGAAGAGTCCATGAAGGACAACACGGCCGCCGTGCACTGCCAGGTGCCAGTGGAAGTGGCCTCGTTCCTGCTGAACGAGAAGCGCACCGAGATCGCCAAGATCGAACTCAAGCAGCGCGTGAGCGTGCTCATGGTGCCCAACAAGACCATGGAGACGCCGAAGTACAAGCTCGAGCGCCTCAAGCACGACGATCCGCGCCTGGACCACATCGCCGCGAGCTACCACCTGGCCGAGGAGATGGAAGACCCCACCACGGTGACGCGCCGTTCGCAGGAGCCCACGAACAAGCAGACCCCGGTGATCAAGGGCGTGCTGCCCGATGCGCCCGCCCCGATCGCCGAGCCGCGGCCCGAGACGCCGCGCACGGCAGGCACGCGGGGCGGCGCGCATGCGCACGCCCAGGCCACCGCTGCGCCGGCGCAGGCGCCCGCTCCGGCACCGGCACCCGCGCCGGCAGCGCCCCAGGAACAGGGCTTCTTCGCGTGGCTCAAGAGCCTGTTCGGCTTCGGCCCGCGCCCCGTGCCCGCCGCTGCGCCCGCACCGGCGGCCGCACCCGCTGCGGCCCCTGCGGCCGACGCGCCCCGCGATGGACGCCGCGGCGGCCGGCGTGGCGAACGCAACGGCAACGGCGGTGGCCGCGACGGCCAGCGCGAGAACGGCGCGTCGGAAGGCCGCGGCGGCCGCCGCGGTGAGCGTGGCGAACGCGGTGAACGCGCCGAGGGCGACGCACCGCGCAACGGCCGCGGCCCGCGTGACGGCGAAATCCGTGAAGGCCGCGAAGGCCGCCCGGGCCGCGACCGTGACCGCGAAGGCGGCCGGGAGAATGGCCGCGAAGGTGGCCGCGACAATGGGCGAGAAAGCGTCCGTGAAGGCGGCCGCGATACCGGCGCCCGTGGCGAAGGCGAATTCGCGCCCCGCAACGGCCGGGAAGGCCGCGAAGGCGGCCGGGGCCGCGAGCGCCGCGACGCGCTGGACACGCAGCGCCAGCAGCCCCCGGGCACGGAAGCCGGCATGGCTGCCGGCGCAGCGGACGTGGCGCTGGACGGCGGCGCTGCGGCCGGCGTGCCGCCGCAGGACCGCGCCGAGCGCGGTTCGCGGGGCGGCCGGGGCCGCGGCGGCGAGCGCCGTGAGCGCGCGCCCCGCAGCGAAGAG
>DHAE01000006.1 GCA_002397315.1 Comamonadaceae bacterium UBA4962 | reverse complement strand
CGAGCCCAGGTCGAGGAGCCAAAATCAAAGGCCGCCCCACAAGGGCGGCCTTTTTCTTTTCCCACGCAGCGCACAATGGTGTCCCTCCGGATGCCCGCGCTTTCCGCGCGCGGCAGCCGGCCCTTCTTTCCAGGTTTCCGCTGCCTCCATCCGATCCGCCCAGCCCGCCATGCACCAGCCCGCGCCGCTCACCTGGCTCGAACCCGCCGATCCGTTCCCGCCCGTCGAACGGGCCTGGGGGGCGGACGACCCCGTCCCCGGCCTGCTCGCCGCGGGCGGCGCACTGGATGTGGACACGCTGCGGCGCGCCTACGGCAGCGGAATCTTCCCGTGGTACAGCGACGGCCAGCCGCCTCTCTGGTGGAGCCCCGACCCGCGCATGGTGCTCTCCGTGCAGGACTTCCGCCTGCACCGCTCGCTGCGCCGCACGCTGCAGAAATTCCGCGACGCCCCGGACTGCGAGATCCGCGTGGACCACGACTTCTCCGACGTCATCCGCGCCTGTGCCCGCGCACCGCGCAACGGCCAGCACGGCACCTGGATCCTGCCGGAGATGATCGCCGCCTACCAGGCCTTCCACAAGGCGGGCTACGCCCACAGCATCGAGACCTGGAAGGACGGGCAGCGGCTCGGCGGCCTCTACTGCATCGGCATCGGCCGGGCCGTTTTCGGCGAGTCGATGTTCGCGCGCGCCACCGATGCCTCCAAGATCGCCCTGGCGGCCCTGGTCTGCCTCTGCCGCGCCCAGGGCGCCGGCTGGATCGACTGCCAGCAGAACACCGCGCACCTGGCGTCGCTCGGCGCGCGCGAGATTGCGCGGACCGACTTCGTGCGCGGACTGGAGGCCGCCCGCGAACAGCCGCCGATCACCTGGCGTTTCGAATCCGTATACTGGGACGCGTTGCTGGCCCCCTCCTCCCCAACGGAATGACGCAACTCAACGACCTTCCGCTGCAGACCCTGCAGTTCTATGCCACCGCGCCGTATCCGTGCAGCTACCTGCCGGAGCGGCAGGCGCGCTCCCAGGTCGCCACCCCCAGCCACCTGATCCGCAGCGACGTCTACTCCGACCTGGTGGCGCGGGGCTTCCGCCGCAGCGGCATGTTCACCTACCGGCCCTACTGCGACGGCTGCCAGGCCTGCACACCGCTGCGCGTGCTCGCCCCCTCCTTCACGCCCGACCGCAGCCAGCGCCGCGCCTGGAAGCGGCACGCCCATCTGCAGACGCGGGTGCTGCGCCTGTGCTACGAGCCGGAGCACTACCAGCTCTATCTGCACTACCAGCGCGAACGCCATTCCGGCGGCGGCATGGACCACGACAGCATCGACCAGTACACGCAGTTCCTGCTGCAGAGCCGCGTCAACTCGCGCCTCGTGGAGTTCCGCGACCCCGCCCCGGACGGCGAGAACGGCACGCTGCGCATGGTGTCCATCCTGGACGTGCTGGACGACGGCCTCTCTGCCGTCTACACCTTCTACGATCCGGACCCCGCGGCCAGCTACGGAACGTTCAACGTGCTCTGGCAGATCGAGCAGGCGCGCACCCTGGGGCTGCCGTACGTCTATCTGGGCTACTGGATCGCGCAGAGCCCGAAGATGAACTACAAGTCGCGGTTCCACCCCCACGAACTGCGCATCCAGGGCGAGTGGCAGCGCGCCGCCCCATGAACTGGGGCGCGCCTGCGGCTTGGCATTTCATAAGATAAAATTATGGAATATTGCCTTGGCCGAGAACCATGAAAAAAGACGACGCAGGCGCCTCTTCCAAACCCAGCGTGCAGGTGCTGGAGCGCATGTTCACCCTCATCGACGTGCTGGCCTCGCGAGAGGAAGCCATCCCGCTGAAGGAAATCAGCGAGAAGACCGGGCTGCATCCTTCCACGGCCCATCGCATCCTCAATGACCTCACCCTCGGCCGGTTCGTCGACCGGCCCGAGTCGGGCAGCTACCGGCTCGGCATGCGCCTGCTGGAGCTCGGCAACCTCGTCAAGGCGCGGCTGAGCGTGCGCGACGCGGCCCTGCTGCCCATGCGCAGCCTGCACAAGCTCACGCAGCAGCCCGTCAACCTCAGCATGCGCCAGGGCGACGAGATCGTCTACGTGGAGCGCGCCTACAGCGAGCGCTCCGGCATGCAGGTGGTGCGCGCCATCGGCGGCCGGGCCCCGCTGCACCTGACCTCCACCGGCAAGCTGTTCCTGGCGGCCGACGATCCGCAGCGCGTACGCGCCTACGCGATGCGCACCGGCCTGGCAGGCCACACCCGCAACAGCATCACGCAGCTGCCCGTGCTGGAGCGGGAGCTGGGCCAGGCGCGCCAGTACGGCATCGCCCGCGACAACGAGGAACTCGAACTCGGCGTGCGCTGCATGGCGGCCGGCGTGTACGACGACCAGGCCCAGCTCGTGGCCGGACTGTCGATTTCCGCCCCGGCGGATCGCCTGGACGAGAACTGGCTGCCCAAGCTGCAGGCCACGGCGGACGAGATTTCCACGGCACTGGGCTACCGCCGTGCCAGGGCTGCCAGAGACGCAGAAACCGGCCCTGCCCACCGGTAGGAGTCAGGCGGGCCGCCGCCACGCGCACGGCCGCGCGGTGGCCCCGCGGTCGGTCCTGGGACTTCACGCCTGCCCGACCCGCTCTCCAAAACAATTCGGGCCATGCACCTCGCGGTGCATGGCCCATCGGATTGTGCGCGGGTCGGCAGCTCAGTCGAGCTTGGCCACTCCGCCGCCTGCATGCAGGGTGCCCGGTGCGCCCAGCGAAGGCAGCTTCTCGACCCAGCTGCGCACCCGCTCGGCGTCGCCCAGGCGGCTGAACTTGCCGGCCGAATCCAGGAACACCATGATGAGCTTGCGGCCGGCGACGTGCGCCTGCATCACGAGGCAGCGGCCGGCCTCGGAGATGTAGCCCGTCTTCTGCAGGCCGATCTCCCAGGCGGGATTCTTCACCAGGCGATTGGTGTTGTTGTAGTGCAGCGTGCGGCGGCCGACGGCCACTTCATAGCCGGGCGAAGTGGTGAGCTCGCGCAGCAGCGGATCGGAATGCGCCACGTTCACCAAGGTGGCGAGGTCGCGCGCGCTGGACTGGTTGCGGCTGGAGAGGCCCGTGGGCTCCACGTAGCGCGTGTCCGTCATGCCGAGCAGCTTGGCCTTGGCGTTCATGTGTTCCACGAACACGGCGAGCCCGCCGGGGAAGGTGCGGCCGAGCGCATGCGCCGCCCGGTTCTCGCTGGACATGAGCGCCAGGTGCAGCATCTCGCCGCGGGTGAGCGTGGTGCCCACGGCCAGGCGCGAGCTGCTGAATTTCTCGGTGTCGACGTCGTCCTGCGTGATCGTGATGGCTTCGTCCATCGGCAGCTTGGCCTGCGAGATCAGCAGGCCCGTCATGAGCTTGGTCAGCGAGGCGATTGGCAGCACCGCATGGTCGTTCTTGCTGAGCAGCACCTCGTGGGTTTCCTGGTCGATCACCAGTGCGACGCTGGATTTCAGATCGAGCGGATCGGTGACCGTGTGCAGGCCGGCCACCTGGCCGAAGGACTGGCGCTCGGGCACGATGGCCGCGACGCGCGGAGCGAGCCTGGCGCTGGCCGCCACGGACCGCGTGGCCTTGACCCGCGCAACCGCCTTGCGCGGCACCGCCTTCGTCGAGCGCGACGCGCTGCGCTGCTGCTTGGCGCTGGCCGCGGCCGGCTTCTTCGCCCCCGCGCCTTTGCGCTCGGCCGCATGCGCCCCAGGCGCCGCCAGCGCAAGGCTCAACGCACAGAAAGCCAGTGCATGGATGAGCCGGGGGACGGGACGGCAGCGTTCTAGCATCGGGGTGCTCCAGGCGGCAAAAATGTGTGAGAGAGTGTACTTACACAAAAAAAGTCGCGCAAGATCAATATCTTGCGCGACCTTCTCAATGAAGAGACTCAATTATAAGAAAGCACTTCTCGCCCCGCCAGCGTGCCGGCATGTGTCGACACGGTCACAGGGGAATTACCGGAGGCCGCACGGGGTTTTCCGTGCGCCTGCCGGCATCAACCCTGGGCGGCCACGCGGTCGGCCTTGCTTTGCAGCTTGTTCAACGCACTGAGGTACGCTTTGGCTGACGCGACGACGATGTCCGGATCGGCGCCCACGCCGTTCACCACGCGGCCGCTGTTCTGCAGGCGCACCGTCACCTCGCCCTGGCTCTCCGTGGATCCGCTGATCGCGTTCACCGAATAGAGCACCATTTCGGCGCCGCTGCGCACGTGCGATTCGATCGCCTTGAGCGAGGCATCGACCGGGCCGTTGCCGTCCGAATTGCCGTGCACCTCCTTGCCGTCGACCGTGAACACCACGGTGGCGTGGGGCCGCTCGCCCGTCTCGCTGCGCTGCGCGAGCGACACGAAACCATAGCGCTCGTCCTCCCCGGCGGCCGACTCGCCGCTCACCAGCGCGAGAATGTCCTCGTCGAAGATCTCGCTCTTGCGGTCGGCCAGCTCCTTGAAGCGCAGGAAGGCCGCATTCACGTCCGCCTCGCTCTCCAGCTGTACGCCCAGGTCCTGCAGGCGCTGCTTGAAGGCGTTGCGGCCGCTCAGCTTGCCGAGCACGATCTTGTTGGCCGTCCAGCCCACGTCCTCGGCGCGCATGATCTCGTAGGTGTCGCGCGCCTTGAGCACGCCGTCCTGGTGGATGCCGCTCGCGTGCGCGAATGCGTTGGCGCCCACCACGGCCTTGTTGGGCTGCACCACGAAGCCGGTGGTCTGGCTGACCATGCGGCTGGCGGCGACGATGTGCTGGGTGTCGATGCCCAGGTCCAGGCCGAAGTAGTCGCGGCGCGTCTTCACGGCCATGACGATTTCCTCGAGCGAGCAGTTGCCGGCGCGCTCGCCCAGGCCGTTGATGGTGCACTCCACCTGGCGCGCGCCGCCGATCTTCACGCCAGCCAGCGAATTGGCCACCGCCATGCCCAGGTCGTTGTGGCAGTGCACCGACCACACCGCCTTGTCGCTGTTCGGAATGCGCTCGCGCAGCGTCTTGATGAAATGGCCGTACAGCTCGGGCACGGCGTAGCCCACGGTGTCGGGCACGTTGATCGTGGTCGCACCCTCGGCGATCACCGCCTCCAGCACGCGGCAGAGGAAGTCCGGCTCGCTGCGGTAGCCGTCTTCGGGGCTGAATTCGATGTCGCCCACCAGGTTGCGCGCGAAGCGCACGGACTGCCTCGCCTGCTCCAGCACCTGCTCCGGCGTCATGCGGAGCTTCTTTTCCATGTGCAGCGGGCTGGTGGCGATGAACGTATGGATGCGCGCGCTCTGCGCGTCCTTCAGCGCCTCGGCGGCGCGCGCGATGTCGCGGTCGTTGGCACGCGAGAGCGAACAGACCGTCGAATCCTTGATCGCCTGGGCGATCGACTGCACGGCCTCGAAGTCGCCGTTCGAGCTGGCCGCGAAGCCCGCCTCGATCACATCCACCTTCAGCCGCTCGAGCTGGCGGGCGATGCGCAGTTTCTCGTCCCGCGTCATCGAGGCGCCGGGCGACTGTTCGCCATCGCGCAGGGTGGTGTCGAAAATGATCAGCTTGTCTGCCATCGTGTGCTCCTGTGGTTCGTATCGCGGCCACGCGCCGCCCCGGCGGGGCCGGACGTGCGGCGGCAAGCAAAAGGCCCGCTGCCTGGGGGCATGCGGGCCCTTGCGGGGTCGTCCGTCGTTTCTCGGGCGTGCCCGCCTCGTCCCGTCGCGCCGCACTGCATCGCAGCCAGGCCTGCGGCGGGGCTGGAGGGAGGCTCGGCGTCAGGGACGGCGGTCGCGTGCGGGGCAATGTAGCACAGCCGTCCGGCGCGCCGGCCCGGCCCTCACTTGTGCAGGCCGCGCTCGTCCGGCTCGTCCGTGGAGATGCTGATGACGCTGCTGTGCTGGCCCTTGGCCTTGCGCCAGGCATAGACGCCGTAGCCGCTCAGGCCATACAGCACGAACACGCCGAAGAGCACCGTGGGCGGATGGATGTTGACCACGGCGATGCCCAGGGCGATCAGCACGATCGTGGCGAACGGCACGCTGCGCTTCATCTGGATGTCCTTGAAGCTGTAGAACGGCACGTTGGTGACCATCGTGAGGCCCGCGTACAAAGTGACCGCGAACATCAGCCAGCAGATGTGCCGCCATTCCATCCAGGCGTCCATGCCGCGCACGATGCCCAGCTCCGTCATGAGCCAGATGAAGCCCGCCACCAGGGCCGCCGCCGCCGGGGACGGCAGCCCCTGGAAATACCGCTTGTCCACCACGGTGGTGTTGACGTTGAACCGCGCGAGCCGGAGCGCCGCGCAGGCGCAGTAGACGAAGGCGGCGATCCAGCCCCAGCGACCCAGGCCCTTGAGCGCCCATTCGTAGGCGATCAGCGCCGGCGCGGCGCCGAACGACACCATGTCGGAGAGCGAATCCATCTGCTCGCCGAAGGCGCTCTGCGTGTTGGTCATGCGCGCGACGCGCCCGTCCAGGCTGTCGAGCACCATGGCGCAGAACACGCCGACCGCCGCGAGGTCGAAACGGCCGTTCATCGCCATCACGATGGCGTAGAAGCCGCCGAACAGCGCCGCGAGCGTGAACAGGTTGGGAAGGATGTAGATGCCCTTGCGGCGCTTGCGCGTCATCACGCCCGGGGTGTCGTGCAGGTCCTTGCCGCCCTGCATCATTCGCGCCCCCGGCACGGTGCGGCGGCGCGGGCCGCAGCGGCGCATTCAACGAGTGGCTTCATAGGCATAAGGTCCAGTGGCGTAGGCGGAAAACCCCGCAGTGTAGAGCGCTCCGCCGCCCTCCTCGCAAAAGAAAAGCAGGAAGGCCACCCGAGGGTGGCCTTCTTCGGAGCGCGCGGCGCACGGGCACCGCGGCGGCAAGCACTGCGGGAATCAGTTGCGGGTCTGGTCCACGAGCTTGTTCTTGGCGATCCAGGGCATCATGGCGCGCAGCTTGTTGCCCACCACTTCGATGCTGTGGTCGGCCGTGTTGCGGCGGCGGGCCGTCATGCTCGGGTAGTTCAGGCGGCCTTCCTGGATGAACATCTTGGCGTAGTCGCCGTTCTGGATGCGCTTGAGCGCATTGCGCATCGCCTTGCGCGACTCTTCGTTGATGACCTCGGGGCCCGTCACGTACTCGCCGAACTCGGCGTTGTTCGAGATCGAGTAGTTCATGTTGGCGATGCCGCCTTCGTAGATCAGGTCCACGATGAGCTTGAGCTCGTGCAGGCATTCGAAGTAGGCCATTTCCGGGGCGTAGCCGGCTTCGACCAGGGTTTCGTAGCCCATCTTGATCAGCTCGACCGCGCCGCCGCACAGCACGGCCTGCTCGCCGAACAGGTCGGTCTCGGTCTCTTCCTTGAAGTTGGTCTCGATGATGCCGGCCTTGCCGCCACCGTTGGCCATGGCGTAGGAGAGGGCCAGGTCACGGGCCTTGCCGGACTGGTCCTGGTGCACGGCCACCAGGTGGGGCACGCCGCCGCCCTGGGTGTAGGTGTTGCGCACGGTGTGGCCGGGAGCCTTCGGGGCCACCATCCACACGTCCAGATCGGCGCGGGGCACGACCTGGTTGTAGTGCACGTTGAAGCCGTGGGCGAACGCCAGCGAGGCGCCCTGCTTGATGTTCGGCTCGACGTTGTTCTTGTAGACCTCGGCGATCTGCTCGTCGGGCAGCAGGATCATGACGACGTCGGCGGCCTTCACGGCCTCGTTCACTTCGAGCACCGTCAGGCCGGCCTTGCCGACCTTGTCCCAGGACGCGCCGCCCTTGCGCAGGCCGACCACGACCTTCACGCCGCTGTCGTTGAGGTTCTGAGCGTGCGCGTGGCCTTGGCTGCCGTAGCCGATGATGGCCACGGTCTTGCCCTTGATCAGGCTCAGGTCACAGTCCTTGTCGTAGAAAACTTTCATGTTGTGGGCTCCAGGTTGAATCGGTAGAGAAAAGAAGTAATGGGTTGCGCCGGGCTCGGTCAGACGCGGAGGATGCGCTCGCCGCGGCCGATGCCGCAGGCGCCGGTGCGCACGGTCTCGAGGATGGCGGTGCGGTCGATCGCCTGCAGGAACGCGTCGTTCTTGGACTGGTCGCCGGTGAGTTCGACCGTGTAGCTTTTTTCGGTCACGTCGATGATGCGGCCGCGGAAGATGTCGGCCATGCGCTTCATCTCCTCGCGCTCCTTGCCCACGGCGCGCACCTTCACCATCATGAGCTCGCGCTCGGTGTAGGAGCCTTCGGTGAGGTCGACCACCTTCACGACCTCGATGAGGCGGTTCAGGTGCTTCGTGATCTGTTCGATGACGTCGTCGGATCCCGTGGTCTGGATGGTCATGCGCGAGAGCGATGCATCCTCGGTGGGCGCCACGGTTAGCGATTCGATGTTGTAGCCGCGGGCCGAGAACAGGCCCACCACGCGCGACAGCGCGCCCGGCTCGTTCTCCAGCAGAACGGCGATGATGTGTTTCATGACTGAGGATTCCTCTTTTCGCTGCCCTCCCCTGGGACCGGTAAGACCCAGGCTCGGCAGGCAATAGATTCGTCGAAGGGTGCCGCCCGGAGAGGCGGAGGGAACGCGGGAAGCAGGATGGGGGAGCGCGGCCTGCGGGGCCGCGGCCCCGCGAGGCCAGGCCGTCAGCGGATCAGAGATCCTCCGAGCCCAGCAGCATCTCCGTGATGCCCTTGCCGGCCTGCACCATCGGGAACACGTTCTCGGTGGGGTCGGTGCGGAAGTCGAGGAACACCGTGCGGTCCTTCAGCCTGCGGGCCTCGCGCAGCGCGGGCTCCACGTCCTGCGGCCGCTCGATGAGCAGGCCGACGTGCCCGTAGGCCTCGGCGAGCTTCACGAAGTTGGGCAGCGCGTCCATGTAGCTGTGGCTGTAGCGACCGGAGTACTCGATCTCCTGCCACTGGCGGACCATGCCCAGGTAGCGGTTGTTGAGCGAGCAGATCTTGATCGGCGTGTTGTACTGCAGACAGGTCGAGAGCTCCTGGATGTTCATCTGCACCGAGCCTTCGCCCGTGATGCAGAACACCTCGCTCTGCGGTTTGGCCAGCTTGATGCCCATCGCGTAGGGAATGCCCACGCCCATGGTGCCCAGCCCGCCGGAATTGATCCAGCGCCGCGGCTCGTCGAAACGGTAGTACTGCGCCGCCCACATCTGGTGCTGGCCGACGTCGGAGGTCACGTAGGTGTCCGCGTCCTTGGTCATGTTCCACAGCGTCTCGACGACGAACTGCGGCTTGATGACGTCCTGGTTGCCCCGGTCGTACTTGAGGCAGTCGCGGCGGCGCCAGCCTTCGATCGTGTCCCACCAGGAGGCCAGCGCGCCAGCGTCCGGGCGCACCGTGGACTCGCGGATCATCGAGATCAGCTCGGTGAGCACGTCCTTGACGTCGCCAACGATCGGCACGTCGACCTTCACGCGCTTGGAGATGCTCGACGGGTCGATGTCGACGTGGATGATCTTGCGGTCGTTCTGCGCGAAGTGCTTGGGGTTGCCGATCACGCGGTCGTCGAAGCGCGCGCCCACGGCCAGCAGCACGTCGCAGTTCTGCATCGCGTTGTTGGCCTCGATCGTGCCGTGCATGCCCAGCATGCCCAGGAACTTCGGGGAACTCGCGGGATAGGCGCCCAGGCCCATCAGGGTGTTGGTGACCGGGTAGCCCAGCATGTCCACCAGGGTGCGCAGCTCCTGCGTGGCGTTGCCGAGCAGCACGCCGCCGCCGGTGTAGATGTAGGGGCGCTTGGCGGTGAGCAGCAGCTGCAGCGCCTTGCGGATCTGGCCGCCGTGGCCCTTGCGCACCGGGTTGTAGGAGCGCATTTCGACGCTCTGCGGGTAGCCGTGGTAGGGCACCTTCTTGAAGGAGACGTCCTTCGGGATGTCGACCACCACGGGGCCGGGCCGGCCGGTGCGCGCGATGTGGAAGGCCTTCTTCATGGTGGCCGCGAGGTCGCGCGGATCTTTCACCAGGAAGTTGTGCTTGACGATCGGGCGGGTGATGCCCACGGTGTCGCATTCCTGGAAGGCGTCCAGGCCGATCGCCGGCGTGGGCACCTGGCCGGAGACGATCACCATGGGGATGGAATCCATGTAGGCGGTGGCGATGCCGGTCACGGCGTTCGTCAGCCCGGGGCCGGAGGTCACCAGCGCCACGCCGACTTCGCCGGTCGCCCGCGCATAGCCGTCGGCCGCATGCACCGCGGCCTGCTCGTGCCGCACCAGCACGTGCTGGATGGTGTCCTGCTTGTAGAGCGCGTCGTAGATGTAGAGGACGGCGCCGCCCGGATAGCCCCAGATGTACTGCACGCCTTCGGCCTGCAGCGACTTGATGAGGATCTCGGACCCCATGAGGTCCTGGGTAGCGGAAGAAGACGGGGAGCCGGCCGCCTGCGCAGCGGTGGATGCCGAGGAGAGTTCGGCCCTGGAGATTTCCATGATCAACCTTTGTGAATTTCTCTGACGAAAAACCTAGGGTGCCCCTTGCACGTCTCTTGTGGAGGCGGCTTGGAACTTGAGGCCCCGGACATGGGCGAAATGATGGATGCGCCGGACCGGGACCCGTTTGCCTTTTTGAATTGCAACGTGGATTATGGCACTGTCGCCCTGCCGCCGGGGCCGGGGCGCCAAAAAACATCGGGCCGATGCGATAATGCGGCGCATAACCACCGCGTTGCAGCGCCCCGCACGGCGCGGCTTCCCTGCCAGCCCCCCACGGGCCCCGACCTCACTTGGCGACCGAACAAGAACTGTCCGACTTCCTCAAAGGCGTGGAAAAACGAGCCTTCAAGCGCTCGGTCTACCACGTGCGCAACGAGGAAGCCGCCCTGGACATCGTGCAGGACAGCATGCTCAAGCTGGCCGAGCACTACGGCGACAAGCCCGTGGCGGAACTGCCGATGCTGTTCCAGCGCATCCTGTCGAATTGCACGCTCGACTGGTTCCGCCGGCAGAAGACGCGCAATGCGCTCTTTTCCAACATGAGCGACTTCGAGGGCCCGGGCGAGGACGGCGACGATTTCGATCTGCTGGAAGCCTATTCGGGCCTCGAGGAGACGCAGACGGCGCAGAGCGCGGAAGATCTGGCGCGCCGCGCCCAGGTCTTCCGGGACATCGAATCCGAGATACAGGAGCTGCCCGCCCGTCAACGGGAGGCCTTTTTGATGCGTTACTGGGAGGAGATGGATGTTGCGGAGACGGCCGCGGCCATGGGCTGCTCGGAAGGCAGCGTCAAGACCCACTGTTTCCGCGCCATCCAGACCCTCAGCAAGGCACTGAAGGCAAGAGGAATCGAACTATGAACTCCACCACCACGCCCCTCTCCACCCACGAGGACGCCGCCGAACGGTTCGCGCGCCGCGTGACCGCGCGCCTGTCGGAAGGCGCCGCGGAGATGCCCTACGACATCGCCGAGCGGCTGCGGGCTTCCCGCGTGCAGGCGATCGCGCGGCGCAAGCGCGTGGTGGCGGTGCCCCTGCGCCAGGCTGCCGGCGCGGCCGCCGTGCTCGGCGGCAAGGGCGGCGCGGCGACGCTCGGCCGGGGCGGCGAGAGCGGCAACTGGTGGCGGGCGCTGGTGTCCGCGATTCCGCTCACCGCACTGGCGGTCGGCCTCGTCGTCATCAACGTGGCGCAGGACGAGAAGGGGCTGAACGAGGTGGCGGAAGTGGATGCCGCCCTGCTCACCGACGACCTGCCGCCATCCGCCTACGCCGATCCGGGCTTCGTGCAGTTCCTCAAGACATCCGCACAGACGCCGAACCGCTGACACCCCTGTCCCTGCATGCCCATTGACTCGATCGCCGCCCCCCGACTGATGCCAGCCGCCGTGCTGGCTTTCGCATTGCTGGGCGTGCTCTCCGCCGTGGGCTGGCAGGCCTGGAAGCAGGCGGGCGTGGCGCCGGGCGCCCCCCTGCCGGCAGAGGCCCTGGCCGGCAAGCACACGGCCCGCGGGCCCGAAGTGCGGCTGGCGCCGCCCGATCCGGACGGCGCAGGCACGGGGCCTGCATGGTCGCAGCTGACGGCGACGCAGAAGCAGGCGCTGGCGCCCCTGACCGACCGCTGGGCCACGATGAGCGAAGCGCAGAAGCGCCACTGGCTGACGCTCGCTGCGTCGTTCCCTGGCCTGTCGCCGCGCGAACGCGAAAAACTGCAGGACCGGATCACCGACTGGGCCAACCTGAGCGGCCAGCAGCGGAGCCAGGCACGGCTCAACTATGCACTCACCAACCGGCTGGCCGCCGACGACAAGCGTGCGCAGTGGGAGGCCTACCTCGCGCTCAGCGAGGAGGAGAAGCGGCAGCTCGCCGCGCGCGCCGCGCCGCGGCCGGCCGGAGCCGCCACGGCGATCCGGCCCGTGTCGCCCCGCAAGCTCGCGCGCGTGCCCGCAGCGGCCACAGCCGCGAACCGCGCCAACGCACCCAAGATCCCCGCGCCCCCGGCCTCCCATCCGATGCAGGCGCTGCCCGTGCTGGTGGCGCCATCGCCGGCCACGGCACCCGCCGTGCCCGCCCAGGCCGCGGGCGTCGCGACCCAGCCGGTCGCCATTCCGAGCGCCATACCCGCGCCGCTGCCGCCCCTCCTACCCGGGTCCGAATCACAGTCGCCCTCTTCCGCCCCTTCTGCGGCCTCGCAGCAGGAGTCGCGCGACACCGAATCGCAGTACGCGCCGCAATAATCGCGGGATGCCTTCCACCACCCGCCCCCAGGATCCTGGCCTTCCCCCCGTTCCCGCGGCCGCCGGCACCGTGCATGGCGCTGCCGGCACGGCCGCCCTCCCCGTCCGCGCGCCGTCGCTGCGCCGGCGCATGGCATGCTGGATGTACGAGGGCATCCTGATGTTCGGCGTGGTGTTCATTTCGGGCTACCTGTTCGACGCGCTCAGCCAGTCGCGCCACGCGCTGGACCACCGCGCGCTGCGGATGGCGTTCCTGTTCGTGATCTTCGGCATCTATTTCACGTGGTTCTGGGCCAAGGGCCAGACCCTGGCCATGAAGACCTGGCACATCCGCCTGGTAGACCGCCGCGGTGCGCCGGTCACGCAGGCCCGCGCCCTGTGGCGCTACGTGTTGAGCTGGCTCTGGTTGCTGCCGCCCCTGGCCGTGCTCGGGCCGCTGGGCCTGGGCGCTGGCGAAATCACCGTCATCACGCTGGGATGGGTCGCCATCTGGGCGCTGCTGAGCCGGTTCCACCCGGAACGGCAGTTCTGGCACGATGCGTGGGCAGGGACCCGGCTGGTGAACACGGAGGGAACACCCCTCTGAGCGGCTGCGCCGCTCGGTGCTGCCGCCCGAGGCGGCTGCCCTTCGCGCACGTCCAAGCCTGCACAGGCAGGCTCGGAGCCGCGGCACTCAGCCCCCGCTCTTGCAGTGCTTTGCACGGCAGGCAGGGCGACGACGCCAGCGGTCGGGCAGAGCCCGTTCCACGGCGCCTGCTGCCTGGCCTGCTCCGTGGCCTTCTGACGGTACGGCCGGCGCCAAATTCATGTGCCGTGGACAATGCGTGGCGTCAGGCGCCACCGTTCCGTTTCCGTTTTGTCTTCGTATGAACACACCGATCTTCGACAATCCCCACAAGGCCCGGCGCGGCATGCACCGGATCTGGCATGCAGGCCTCCATTCCTGCAACGGCCTGCGGGCCGGCTGGACCGAAAAGGCGTTCCGGCTGGAAGCAATGCTGGCCTGCGTGCTGCTGCCGCTGGCCTTCTGGGTGGCCCGGGGTTGGGTGGAGGCGGCGGTGCTGTGCGGCGCGGTGGTGCTCGTGCTCATCACCGAGTTGCTGAATTCCGCCGTGGAGGCTGCCATCGACCGCATCGGGCCCGAGTGGCATGCGCTGTCCAAGCGCGCCAAGGACATGGGCAGCGCCGCGGTGCTGCTGAGTCTGCTGTTCTGTGCCGCGGTGTGGGCCGCGGCGTTGTTCCAGAGGTTTTTCGGATGACCGTTCCTGCTTTTTCGATCTGCGTGTATCTGGGCTCGCGCCCTGGGGAGAATCCGGCGTTTGCCGATGCGGCGATCGCCGTGGGCGAATGGATCGGCCGCCATGGCGGCCAGCTGGTGTACGGCGGCGGGCGCAGTGGCCTGATGGGCACGGTGGCGGAAGCCACGCGGCGGGCTGGCGGCCGGGTGGTCGGCATCATTCCGCAGGCCCTGGTGGACAAGGAGCTCGCCAACCAGGACTGCGACGAACTGCACATCGTGCAGACGATGCACGAGCGCAAGGCGATGATGGCCGAGCGCTGCGATGCGTTCCTGGCGTTGCCGGGCGGCATCGGCACGTTCGAGGAACTCTTCGAGGTGTGGACGTGGCGCCAGCTGGGCTACCACGACAAGCCGCTGGGCCTGCTGAACGTGGACGGCTACTACGCCGGGCTGCTCGATTTCCTGCAGCACAGTGTGCGCAACGGCCTGATGAGCGAATGGCAGATGGGACTGCTGGCCGTGGGCACGGAGCCGGACGCGCTGCTGCGCGGGCTGGTGGAGGCCGCGGGCACCAACATGGACACGGTGCCCCTGCGTTCGGTGATCTGAGCACGGGGCCCGACCCCTCTTCCCGAGGCCGGGCTACCGGTTTGACAGGCCCGAGGGGCCACGTGCAGTCAGACCGCCGCGTCGTCGAGGTCGCCCGTGCGGATGCGCACCACGCGCTCCACCTCGGTCACGAAGATCTTGCCGTCGCCGATCTTGCCGGTGCGCGCGGCACCGACGATCGCGTCGACGCAGCGGTCCACGTCGTCGGTCTTGACGACCACTTCCACCTTCACCTTGGGCAGGAAGTCCACCACGTATTCAGCGCCGCGGTACAGCTCGGTGTGGCCCTTCTGGCGGCCGAAGCCCTTGACCTCCGTCACGGTCAGGCCGGTGACGCCGCATTCGGCCAGCGCCTCCCGGACCTCTTCGAGCTTGAACGGCTTGATGACGGCGGTGATCATTTTCATGGGGGACAGTCTCCTGGGAAAAAGTGGATCGGGCGGACGGCGCGCAGGGCGCGCCGCTGGTCAGGCCCGGAAGCGGTTGGTGATGGGATAGCGCCAGTCCTTGCCGAAGCTGCGGCGCGTGACGCGGATGCCGACCGGAGCCTGGCGGCGCTTGTATTCGTTGATCTGGATGAGCCGCGTCACCCGCTCCACGTCGGCCCGCTCGTAGCCGGCGGCGACGATGGATTCGATGGGCTCGTCGTTCTCCATGTAGCGCGCGACGATGGCGTCGAGCACGTCGTAGGGCGGCAGGCTGTCCTGGTCCTTCTGGTCGGGGCGCAGCTCGGCGCTCGGCGGGCGCGTGATGATGCGCTCCGGGATGGGCGCGGCGCCGGTGCCGAAGGGGTCGTGCGCGTTGCGCCAGCGCGCGAGTCCGTACACCGCCGTCTTGGCGACGTCCTTGATGACCGCGAAGCCGCCTGCCATGTCGCCGTAGAGCGTGCAGTAACCCGTGGCCATCTCGCTCTTGTTGCCGGTGGTGAGCACCACCGCGCCGAACTTGTTGGAGAGCGCCATGAGCAGCGTGCCGCGGATGCGCGCCTGCAGGTTCTCTTCGGTGGCGTCCTCGGCCCGGCCGGCGAACTCCTGCGCCAGCGCCCCCTTGAAGGCGTCGAAGGCCGGCGCGATCGCGATCTCGTCGTAGCGCACGCCCAGGCGCTCGGCCATCTCGCGCGCGTCGATCCAGCTGATGTCCGCGGTGTAGGGCGACGGCATCATCACCGCCCGGACCTTGTCGGCACCGAGCGCATCCACCGCGATGGCGAGCACGAGCGCGGAATCGATGCCGCCGGACAGCCCCAGCAGCGCGCCGGGGAAACCGTTCTTGCCCACGTAGTCGCGCACGCCCAGCACAAGTGCGCTCCAGAGATCGGCCTCGGGCGCGGGAATCGGCGCGACGTCGGGCTCGAACCGGAGCCCGCCCTCCCCGCCTTCTTCAGCGGCGTGCACGGTGGCGTGGACCAGCGCCTCTTCGAAACCCGGCGCGCGGACGGTGACGAAGCCGGTGGAATCGAGCGCGAACGAGCGCCCTTCGAACACGACCTCGTCCTGCCCACCCACGAGGTGCGCGTAGACGAGCGGCAGGCCGGTTTCGGCCACGCGCTCGCGCATGATCTGCTCGCGCTCGGCGCTTTTGCCGAGGTGGAACGGCGAGGCGTTCAGCGTGGCCAGCAGTTGCGCGCCCGCATCGGCGGCCTGCCGCGCGGGGCCGGGGAACCAGGCGTCCTCGCAGATCAGCAGGCCGATGCGCACGCCCTGCACGTCGAACACGCAGGGTTCGGTGCCTGCATCGAAGTACCGGCGCTCGTCGAAGACGGCGTAGTTGGGCAATTCCTGCTTGGCGTAGGTGTGCTCGATGCGGCCGGCGCGCAGCACGCTGGCGGCGTTGTGGCACCACTCCACGCCGTCCACCATGCGCCGCCAGGGGTGGCCGACCACCACGGCCAGGTCGCCGAGGTCGGCCGTGGCGCGCGCGATGCCCTCCAGCGCCCGCTCGCAGGCATCGAGGAACGCGGGACGCAGGAACAGGTCTTCGGCGGCGTAACCGCACAGTGCCAGTTCAGGCGTCAGCAGCAGGGCCGCGCCCCGGGCATGGGCGTCGCGCGCGGCGTCGGCGATCCTGCGGGCATTGCCTTCGACATCGCCGACGATGAAGTTGAATTGCGCGATGCTGATGACGAATGGCATGGAGAAGGTACGGAAGGAGACTCCGTCGATTATGTCATCCGCCTTCCGGCCCGACAGGGCGGAGCGTTATCCCCGCGCACACTGGACAACTCTGTGGATAACCCGTGGCTTGCACTGTAGGGCGCGGGTAAACCCTTGGATTCATTACAGATTTGTTGCAATGCCGTTTTTTTGGGCAGTGGATGGGCGTACCTGCGCAGCGCCGCGGGTCACGCCTTTTGCGCCATCATGGAGCCCGCACCGACCACCACCCACGCTACGGACCGCGCCTTGAGCCTGCACGACGACGCCCCCCCGGATTCCCCCGGCGACTACACCCTGCAATGCCATCCCTCGCCCGACGGGGTACAGCCCCACGAATGGGACGCCCTGCTGCAGGCGCAGGCGCACCCCACCCCGTTCATGCGGCATGCCTACCTCTCGGCGCTGCACGAGAGCGGCAGTGCCGTGCCGGATACCGGCTGGACGCCGGTCTTCTGCACGCTGCGGCGGGCCGGCGTGCTCGTGGCGGCCTGCGCGGTGTACGCCAAATCGCATTCGTATGGGGAGTACGTTTTCGACCACGCCTGGGCGCATGCGTACGCGCGCCACGGCGTGGACTACTACCCCAAGGCGGTGGTCGCGGTGCCGTTCACGCCCGTTCCGGGAGCGCGGCTGCTGGCGGTGGATGCCGCGGCCCGCGCGATGCTCGTGCAGGGGCTGGTGCAGTGGTGCACGGAAGCGGGGCTGTCATCGCTGCACCTGCTGTTCGCAGCCAGTGAAGATGTGGAGGCAGCCCGCGCGAACGGGCTGATGCTGCGGCAGACCGTGCAGTTCCACTGGCAGAACGCCGCGCCGGGAACGGGAGCGGCCTTCGGAAGCTTCGATGAATTCCTCGCTACGCTGTCGCAGGACAAGCGCAAGAAGATCCGGCAGGAGCGCCGGCGCGTGGTCGAAGCGGGCGTGTCGTTCCGGTGGGCGCAGGGGCGCGCGATCGAGCCGTCGGACTGGGACTTCTTCTACCAGTGCTACGAACGCACCTACTGGGAGCACGGCAACGCGCCCTACCTGACGCGCGACTTCTTCCAGCGGATGGCGCAGGACATGCCCGAGGCCTGGCTGCTGTTCGTGGCCGAGCGCGGCGGCGAGCCCATCGCCTGCAGCCTGATCGCCCTGGGAGCGCCGGACGCGCCAGACGCGCCGGGCGGCGCGGTGGCCTATGGCCGCTACTGGGGCGCGCTGGAACGTGTGGACTGCCTGCACTTCGAGGCCTGCTACTACCAGCCGCTGGCCTGGTGCATCGCGCACGGCGTAGAGCGGTTCGAGGGCGGGGCCCAGGGCGAGCACAAGATGGCGCGCGCACTGATGCCGGTGGCGACCACCAGCGCGCACTGGCTCGCCCACCCGGGGTTCGCGTCGGCGGTGGAGGACTTCCTGCGCCGCGAGGGCCGGGGCGTGGACGGCTACCTGCAGGAACTGCAGGAGCACAGCCCGTTCAAGGCACAGCCCGGCGGCGGCGCGGGCTGAGCAGGGCCTGCCCGCGGCAAGAACGCAGGCACGGGCAAAGCACAAAGGGCGCCGGAGCGCCCACTCGTCAGTTGGTGGCGACGGAGCGCACCAGGCCCATCTCGGCGCTGCTGAGCAGCGATTCGATGTCCATCACGATCAGCATGCGCTCGCCGAGCGTGGCGATGCCGGTGACGAAGGCGGAATCCACCTGGCCCTGGAACTGGGGCGCGGGACGGATCGCCTCCTTCGAGAGCTCGACCACGTCGGCGACCGCGTCGACCACGGCGCCGAGCACCGTGCCGCCCACGTTCAGGATGATGACGACGGTGAAGTCGGTGTACTCGGCCTTGGAGCAGTTGAGCTTGAGGCGCAGGTCGACGATGGGAACGATCACGCCGCGCAGATCGATCACGCCCTTGATGAAGTCGGGGGCGTGCGCCATGCGCGTGGGTTGCTCATAGGAGCGGATTTCCTGCACGCGCAGGATGTCGATGCCGTATTCCTCCTGGCCCAGGCGGAACGTCAGGTACTCGGCGGGCGGGGTGGCGGCGGCCTGGCCTCCCGAGCGGTGGTGCGAGGACGAGGGGGTGGACAGCATGTCGGATCCTTTGATGAAGCGGGGGCGGTGCGCGACCGGGCAACGTCACGCCGGCGCAGTCACCCATGTGTGGGGCAGCATAGCAGCCCCGCGGTTACTTGTGGTGACATTTACGCATTTTCTATCATTCCGCGCTGTCGGCGCACATGCCGTCCCCACGGCACCTGCAGGTATTCATCGCCCCGCCCTCTTTCGCGCCGGCCCTCCCGCAGGCCCACTGCCGAGCGGCCGCGCGAACCGGGCCGGGGCGACAACCCTCAGGAAGCCAGCAGCTTCACGCCGGTCTTGGCCTGCAGCGCGTCGAACTCCACGCCCGGCGCGAGTTCGACCACGCGCAGGCCCTCGGGCGTGACGTCCATCACGGCGAGGTCGGTGATGATGCGGTCCACCACGCCCACGCCGGTGAGCGGCAGCGTGCACTCGGGCAGGATCTTGAGGTCTTCGGTGCCGTCCTTCTTGCGGGCGACATGTTCCATCAGCACGATCACGCGCTTCACGCCGGCCACCAGGTCCATGGCGCCCCCCATGCCCTTGACCATCTTGCCGGGAATCATCCAGTTGGCGAGGTCGCCCTTCTCGCTCACCTGCATCGCGCCCAGGATCGAGAGGTTGATCTTGCCGCCGCGGATCATCGCGAACGACTGGTCGCTGCCGAAGATGGACGAGCCGGGAATGGTCGTCACCGTCTGCTTGCCGGCGTTGATCAGGTCGGCGTCCACCTGGTCTTCGGTCGGGAAGGCGCCGATGCCGAGCATGCCGTTCTCGGACTGCAGCCACACTTCCTTGTCGCCGGTGTGGTTGGCCACCAGGGTCGGAATGCCGATGCCTAGGTTCACGTAGAAGCCGTCTTCCAGCTCTTGCGCCGCGCGCGCGGCCATCTGGTCTTGGGTCCAGGGCATGTCAGGCTCCTTCTTTCTTGTTGGTGGGGACGGTGGGAACGACGGGCAGTTCGGATTCGGCGGCAGCGGCGGCCTGGGCGATCACGGTCTGCGCCTCCACCTTGGCGGCGACCGGGTCCACCGGTGCTGCGGCGCTCACGGTGCGCTTCTCGATGCGTTTCTCGGGCGTGGGATTGTGGACGATGCGGTGAACGTAGATGCCGGGCAGATGGACGTCGTCCGGGGCGATGTCGCCCGTCTCGACGACTTCCTCGACTTCGACGATGCAGACCTTGCCGGCGGTGGCCGCCGCCGGATTGAAGTTGCGGGCCGTCAGGCGGAACTGCAGGTTGCCGGACTTGTCGGCGCGGTGCGCCTTGACCAGCGCCACGTCGGGCACCAGCGAGCGCTCCATGACGTAGGTTTCGCCGTCGAATTCGCGCAGTTCCTTGCCCTCGGCCACCATGGTGCCCACACCGGTCTTGGTGAAGAAGGCCGGAATGCCGGCGCCGCCGGCGCGCAGCTTCTCGGCCAGCGTGCCCTGGGGCGTGAATTCCAGCTCCAGTTCGCCCGCGAGGTATTGGCGCTCGAATTCCTTGTTCTCGCCCACGTAGGAGGAGATCATCTTCCGGATCTGCCGCGTCTCCAGCAGCTTGCCGAGGCCGAAGCCGTCCACGCCGGCGTTGTTGGAGATGACGGTAAGGCCCTTCACGCCGCTGTCGCGCAGGGCGTCGATCAGCGCCTCGGGGATGCCGCAGAGTCCAAAGCCGCCGACGGCGAGCATCTGGCCGTCGGCCACGACGCCCTTGAGCGCCTCGGCCGCGGAAGGAAAAAGTTTGTTCATTGGAGACTCCTCAACATCAAGGGGGATGGCCGCTACGATACTACGTACCCTGTTACGTAGTTTTCCCTAAATACTTCCATGGATGTCGCCGATTACCGCCTCGCGTTCGACATGGCCCCGGTGGGCCTGGTCATATCGCGCCACCGCACGATGGTGGATTGCAACCGCCACGTCTGTGAAATGTTCGGTGCCTCGCGCGAGGTGCTGATCGGCCAGTCCTTCCGCATTCTCTACCCGAGCGCTCAAGAATACGAGCGGCTGGGCAAGCGCATGGAACCGATCCTGAACGCGAAGGGCCACTATGCCGACAACCGCATCATGAAGCGCGCGAGCGGGGAAGTGTTCTGGTGCCACGTCGCGGGCCGCGCGCTCAACCGCGAGGCGCCGCACGAGTCGGGCATCTGGAGCTTCGAGGACCTGAGCGCGCAGCGCCCGGTCAAGGCCGAGCTCACCGGGCGCGAACGCGAGGTGGCCGCGCGGCTGCTGGACGGCATGACCTCCAAGGAGATCGGCCGGGCGCTGGAGATCAGCCACCGCACGGTGGAGATCTACCGGGCGCGGCTGATGCGCAAGTACGCGGCATCGACCGCGGCCGATCTCGTGCAGAAGCTGATGGTGGGTTGAGTCACGGCCGGCGGCCGCGGGGCTCAGTGCAGCTTGAGCCGGCCGGACACGCGCTGCTGCAGCAGCCGTGCGAGCGCCAGCACCACCGTCTTGCCGGTGCCGAGGATGGCGCGGTGGTGGTTCAGGTGCAGCGAGATGTACATCCACTTGGCGATCAGCCCTTCGACGAAGAAGTTGCGCCCGCCCAGGCCACCCATGAGGTTGCCGACGCCCTTGTTGTCTCCCAGCGAGACGAGCGAGCCGAAATCCTTGTAGACGAAGGGCTCGGTCACTTCGCGCTCGCGCAGCAGCGCGCCCAGCACCTTCGCGAGATAGTCCGCCTGCTGGTGGGCGGCCTGGGCGCGGGCGGGCACGATCTTGCCACCCTCCCACGGACAGGCGGCGCAGTCGCCCATGGCCAGCACGTCGGGCGCCGAGGTGCGCAGGCGGTCGTCCACGATGAACTGGTTCAGGCGGTTCACCTCCAGCCCCAGGCGGGCATTGCCTTCGGCGGCCTTGATGCCGGCGGCCCAGACCACCATGTCGGCGGGAATTTCGCCCGCCGGAGTGACGAGCGCGCCGCGGCGGATCTCGGTCACGCGCGTGCCGGTGAGCACCTGCACCTGCTTGCGGCGCAGCGCCACTTCGGCCTGCGCGGAAATTTTCTCGGGCAGCCCGCCGAGGATGCGGCTGCCGCCCTCGACCAGGGTGATGTCGAGCCGGAAGCGCTGGCTGGTGCCCAGGCTTTCCAGCAACTCGGCATAGGCTTCCAGCAGCTCGGCGGACAGCTCCACGCCGGTCGCACCCGCGCCCACGATGGCGATCGACAGCGCCCGGTTGTCGGAGAACGAGGCCCGCGCGCAGGCGCCCAGCCAGTCGGCATGGAAGCGCTGCGCATCGCGCACGTTCTCCAGCAGGTAGGCATGCTCGATGCCCGGCGTGCCGAAGGCGTTGGAACCGCTGCCGATGGCCAGGACCAGACGGGTGTAGCTCACCGTGCGGCGGGGCACCAGCAGGTCGCCCTCGGCGTTGCGGATCTCGGCGAGTTCGATGGTCTTGCGCGCGGTATCGAGCCCCGTGAGATCCCCGATGGCGAAGCCGAAATGGTTGCGCCGGGCGAGCACGGGATACGACAGGCCTTCCTGGTGCGCATCGAGCGTGCCTGCGGCCACCTCGTGCAGCGTGGGTTTCCAGATATGGAAGGGCGAGCGGTCGACCAGCAGGACGCGCTCGCGCCCCTGGCGTGCCCCCAGGCTGCGCCCGAGCCGCGCCGCCAGTTCCAGCCCGCCGGCCCCGCCGCCCACGATCACGATGTCCGAGTGCATGAAATGGCTCTCCAGTGATGCAATGGCCGAGTCTATGGCGGCAAACCCTGATCCGCCATCCCCGCACGCGATGGCCGGCCGATGGAGAAGGACAAACCCGCCACGGATCGTGGCGGCCTGCACGGGCGCGCCGCCGGGCGCGCGGTCAGCGCGCCGCGCCGAAGGGCGCCGGCAGGGCCTTGCCGTTCAGCGTCAACTGGCCCGGCTTCCACTGGATCGCGCTGGTCAGGAAGTCGCCGTCCTGCACCAGGTAGCCCGACGACTGGGCCATGGCCACCATGGCGTCCACGTCCTGCGGCCGGGCATCGGGCCGGCCCATGGACTGCACCAGCGGCTGCGCCCAGGCCTTGGGAACCCGTGCCAACGCCTGCAGCTCCGAGGTCTTCATCAGCGCCGGCATCCAGCCCGACTTCGACACCTCGGCGTCGGAGGGCGCGCGCTTCACTTCGCCGCCGTATTCCAACTGGCCGGTGCGGCCCTGGTAGGTGGCCTTCATCTTCATCGAGTACGCCGGCAGGGCCGCGACCAGGCGGGGCGCATTCTCGGTGAGCACGGCGGCGCCGCGCTCTTCCATCGATGCCATCGCCTGGGCAAGGCCGCCCGCGCGGTAGCCGTCGAGCAGCATGCGCTGGAAGTTGCGGAGGGCCTCGATGTCGATGCGCTGGATCTTCTCTTCCAGGCCGATCGACTCGAAGTCGAGCGTGCCGATGCGTCCCGCCGCGTTCATCGTCGTCGTGATGCCCAGCACACTGTCGGTCGCATCGATGACGTAGCTCCCCGCGGCGTTCCTGACGTCCAGCCCGGGGCGGGGGTCGCCGCCCTCCGCCGGCTGAACGCTTGCGAGCACCCGCGCAACGCGCATGTCGCTTTTGCCGGGCCCGATGCCCCATAGGCCGTTGATCGGGACGTAGTCGAAGGTCCCTGCCATGCCCTCCACGGTGATCGACGTGCGGTCCACCGGCTCGGCGGACGCGGTTTCGTCGGCGTCGTTCTCTTCCTCGTCTTCGGCAGCCGCCTGCGCGGCAGCGTCCGGGATGCCCGTCATGCTGAACTCCGGCCAGCGAAAGCTGCCTTGCATCCGGTGGTTGTTCCGGCCGATGGCGAAGTCGGAGACCATCTCCTGCCACCGCAGGGCCACGCCGTCGCCGCCCACCGCCTCGCCCGCGGGCAACCGCAGGTGCACGTCGTGGCTGCCGGTGAGGTGGTGCACGCTCTTCAGCTCGGGAGCGGACGCCTTGGCCAGGCTGGCCCGGGCCTGGTCGTCCAGCCCCTCCAGCGTGAACCGGTAGTCCGCCACCGCGGCCGCTACCCGGGCCCCGGCCAGCGGGCCGTGCCGCACCACGGTGTCCACCACCAGCCGCAGCGGCGCGGAGGCGGGAGCGCCCTCCTGCGCGGCCGGCGGCGCGGATTGCAGCACCAGGCGTGCCTTGGACGAAAAGAATCCCTTGTCGTAATCGGACGAGACCACCGCCCCGTCGCCGAGCGCCTTGCGCAGTTCGGCCACCGCATCCTGGTAGCCCGCCTGCGCGCGCTGGCCCAGATACCAGGTCGCTCCAGCGTACGCCGCCACGACCACGGCCACCGCCGCGGCCACGGTTCCCACTCTCTTGTTGTTCATTGTCGTTTCCGTTCCATGAAAAATCGGGTGCCGTTTGCACCGGGCGGGAGTATGCCCGCCAGACACACCCACCACGAAAAAAAGCCCGCGGCCCCTTTCCAGGGCAGCGGGCTTCGCGGCATGCGGCAGGGCCGCGCCGGGCGATCAGCGCAGGTCGAAGCGGTCCAGGTCCATCACCTTGGCCCAGGCGGCCACGAAGTCCTGCACGAACTTCGCCTTCGCATCGGCGCTGGCGTACACCTCGGCCAGGGAGCGCAGCACGGCGTTGGAGCCGAAGACCAGATCGACCCGCGTGCCGGTCCACTTCTTCTCGCCGGTCTTGCGATCGCGGCCTTCGAACACGTCGCCGGCCGGCTTCCATTCGGTGGACATGTCCAGCAGGTTCACGAAGAAGTCGTTCGTCAGCGCGCCGGGCGTGGCGGTGAAGACGCCGTGGGGGCTGCCGCCCAGGTTGATGTCGATGGCGCGCAGGCCGCCGACCAGTACCGTCATCTCGGGGGCCGTGAGCGTCAGCAGTTGAGCCTTGTCCACCAGCAGCACTTCGGCCGGCACGCTGTAGCGGGCCTTGGTGAAGTTGCGGAAGCCGTCGGCCACGGGTTCGAGCACCGAGAACGATTCCACGTCGGTCTGGTCCTGGCGGGCATCGGTGCGGCCGGGGGTGAACGGCACCGTGGCGCTGGTGCCGGCATTGCGGGCGGCCTGCTCGACGCCGGCCGCGCCCGCCAGCACGATCAGGTCGGCGAGCGAAATGCGCTTGTCGCCGTCGGCGGACTTGTTGAATTCGCGCTGGATCCCTTCCAGCACCTGCAGCACGCGGGCCAGCTGCTCGGGCTGGTTCACTGCCCAGTCCTTCTGCGGAGCCAGACGGATGCGCGCACCGTTGGCGCCGCCGCGCTTGTCGGAGCCGCGGAAGGTCGATGCCGAGGCCCAGGCCGTACCGACCAGTTCCTGCACGGTGAGGCCGGAGGCGAGCACGCGTTCCTTCAGGGCGGCCACGTCGGCGGCATCGACCAGATCGTGGTTCACGGCGGGCACCGGGTCCTGCCACACCAGTTCTTCCTTCGGCACTTCGGGGCCGAGGTAGCGGGCGCGCGGGCCCATGTCGCGGTGCGTGAGCTTGAACCAGGCGCGGGCGAAGGCTTCGGCGAAGGCCTGCGGGTTCTCCAGGAAGCGGCGCGAGATCTTCTCGTAGGCCGGGTCGAAGCGCAGCGACAGGTCGGTGGTGAGCATGGTCGGCACGCGCTTCTTCGACGGGTCGTGCGCGTCGGGAATGGTCGCGGGCGCGTTCTTCGCCTGCCACTGGTGGGCGCCGGCCGGGCTCTTGGTGAGTTCCCATTCGAACTTGAACAGGTTCTCGAAGAACTCGTTGCCCCACTGGGCGGGCGTGCTGGTCCAGGTGACTTCGAGGCCGCTGGTGATCGCGTCGCCGGCCTTGCCGGATCCGAAGCTGCTGGCCCAGCCCAGGCCCTGGTGCTCCAGACCCGCGGCTTCCGGCTCGGGGCCGACGTGGTCGGCGGCACCGGCGCCGTGGGTCTTGCCGAAGGTGTGGCCGCCGGCGATCAGCGCCACGGTTTCCTCGTCGTCCATGGCCATGCGGCCGAAGGTCTCGCGGATGTCGTGCGCCGCGGCGACCGGGTCGGGGTTGCCCTCCGGGCCTTCGGGGTTCACGTAGATGAGGCCCATCTGCACGGCGGCGAGCGGGTTCTCGAGGTGGCGCCCTTGGCTGTCGGTGCGGTCCTGCTCATGGCCGTGCATGGCGGGGTCGGCCACCAGCGTGCCGTCGCCGGGCGTGCCCTTGCCGTAGCGCGCGTCGCCGCCGAGCCAGGTCTTCTCGCGGCCCCAGTACACGTCCTGGTCCGGTTCCCAGGTGTCTTCGCGGCCGCCGGCGAAGCCGAAGGTGCGGAAGCCCATGGTTTCGAGCGCCACGTTGCCGGTCAGCACCAGCAGGTCGGCCCAGGAGATCTTCTGGCCGTACTTCTGCTTGATGGGCCAGAGCAGGCGGCGGGACTTGTCGATGTTGACGTTGTCGGGCCAGCTATTGAGGGGAGCGAAGCGCTGCTGGCCCCGGCCGGCGCCGCCGCGGCCGTCGCCCGTGCGGTAGGTGCCGGCGGCATGCCAGGCCATGCGGACGAACTGCGGGCCGTAGTGGCCGAAGTCGGCGGGCCACCAGTCCTGGGAGTCGGTCATGAGGGCGCGCAGGTCGCGCTTCAGCCCCTGGTAGTCGAGCTTCTTGAACTCCTCGGCATAGTCGAACCCGCCGCCGAGCGGGGTGGATTTGGAGGAGTGCTGATTGAGAAGGTCGAGGCGCAACTGGTTGGGCCACCAGTCCTTATTGATGGTCCCGCCGTTGGCGGCGGCGGCGTGGAACGGGCACTTGGTGGCTTCTTGCGTCATGGGGCACTCCTGGGTGGCTGGTGAATGGAAGGAATGCTACGCAACCGTGGAGACGTTGAGAAATCAAATGATCAAATCTCTCTCATAGGGTTTGCCAACCCGGCAACCGTGGCAGGCGCCGGGGATCCGGCCCCGGCACCCGGCTGCAAGCAAGGTCCGTCAGGCCCGCCGGTGCAACGGCAACCCTGCAGCCTCGAGCGTGGTGCGCAGCACGCGGCCGTGCGTGGAGTCGGTCACGTAGAGCGTGCGCCGCCCTTCCCCGCCGAAGGCCAGGTTGGTGGTGGAGCTGCCGGGCACGCCACGCAGGACCAGTTCCGGCTCGGCGCGGCCGTTGAGCACCCACACCACCCCGAGCCCCGGGTTGGCGACCAGCAGACGGCCCTGGGCATCGACGGCCAGCCCGTCCGGCCCGCTCGGGCCGTAGGACGTGAAGAACTGGCTCACCTTGGCCACGCTGCCGTCGGGCAGCAGCGGCACGCGCCACACGCAGTTGCCGCGCGTGACGGCGAGGAACAGCACGCGGCCGTCCGGCGAGAGCGCCACGCCGTTGGGGCTGGGCACGTTGTGCAGCAGCAGATCCAGCTGGCCATTGGGACGCAGCCGGTAGAGGCGCCCGGACGGGTCGTGCAGGCCGCTCTGTCCCTGGTCGGTGAAGTAGAGATTGCCCTCCGCATCGAAGACGAGGTCGTTGACGCCCTTGAAGCGCTCGCTGTTGCGGCGCTCCAGGTACGGCGACACCTGCCCCGTGGCGACGTCGAGCCGCACCAGCCCGTTCTTGTAGTCGGTGATGAGCAGCGTGCCGGCGTCGAGGAACTTCATGCCGTTGGGCTCGCCGTCGTATTCGGCCACGAGGCTCCAGGCGCCCTGCGGATCGATGCGGAAGATGCGGCCCCAGGGAATGTCGCTCACGTAGAGGTTGCCCGCATCGTCGAACACCGGGCCTTCGAGGAAGGAATCCGTGACCATGCCGCCGCGGTTGGCGTCGGACCATTCGCTGCGCTCGGCGCGGCGCAGGTCGGCGGGCATGGCCGTGAAGGTCTCCAGGTCACGGATCTGGGGCGGTTGCAGGAGGAACATGGGATGGTTCGCTTGTCTTGGGATTCGTCAGGGTCGGAGGTTGCCGTGCGCGGTGGGAACCTCCGCATCGGTTCGGGCCGAGGGACGCACGCGCTCAGGCCGGCGGGTCGAAGCCGTAGAGCCGTGCGGGGTTGTCCACGAGGATGGCATCCATGGCGGCGTCCGAACCCGCCCAGGCCCGCAGCAGATCCAGCAGCGCCGCATCGTCCACGGTGCCGGGCGCCTCGGTGGTGTGCGGCCAGTCGCTGCCCCACACCAGCCGCTCGGGCGCGGCCTGCACGAGCGCGCGGCCCAGCGGGAGTGTGTCCTCATAGCCAGGCCCCTGCACCGCGGAGCGCATGTACGCACCCGAGAGCTTGACCCAGGTGTTGCCGTCATCCAGCAGCCGGCGCAGCACGGCGTAGGCCGGAGCTGTCGTGCCTTCGCCCGGATCGATGCGCCCCAGGTGGTCGATGGCCAGCGGCACGGGCATAGCCTGCAGCAGCGGCGCCATCGCCACGATCTGCTCCGGCTGCGCGAACATCTGGATGTGCCAGCCTGCGCAATGGGGATGGCGGGCCACCTGCTCCGCGAGCGCGGTGAGCATGCCCGGCGTGGTCTCGCCGCAGGACTGCGGGGAGACGAAGTTGACGCGCAGCCCCCGCACCCGGCGCGCCGCCAAGCGGGCCAGTTCGGCATCGGAAACGCCCTGCCCGACCACGGCCACGCCCCGCGCCTGGTCACCGAGCTGGTCCAGCGCATCGAGCGTGCAGGCGTTGTCGGTGCCGTAGGTGGACGGCGTGACCACCACCGCGCGCGACGTGCCCAGGCGCTGCTGCAGCCGGCGGTACGCGGCCACCGGCGCATCCGGCGGCGTGCGCGGCCAGTGCGGCGACGGTGCGAAACGCCGGTCGAAGATGTGCATGTGGCTGTCGCACGCGAGCGCGGGCAGCATGCGCGATGGCCGCTTCGCTCCCGCCGAATGGGGCACGGGGTCGGCAAGTCTGGGCAGATTCATCGCGCGCTAGTCGAGCTGGATGTTGCCCTTCTTCACCACCTCGCCCCACTTCGCGTCTTCCTTCTTCAGGAAGGTGGCGAACTCGGCCGGCGTGGAGCCGATGGGCTGGGCGCCCAGGTCGGTCAGGCGCTGGCGCACCTCGTCTTCCTTCAGCACCGCCGCCAGCGCCTGCTGCAGTTGCGCGGCGATGGGCGCGGGCGTGCCGGCGGGCAGGAACACGCCGTTCCATTCGTAGGCCTCGTAGCCGGGAATGGCGGCCTCGGCCACGGTGGGCACGTCGGGCAGGCGCTTGGAGCGCTCGGGCGCGGACACGGCCAGCGCGCGCAGCTTGCCGCCGGACACCAGCGGGTAGGTGGCGGCCACGGTGCCGAACATGAAGTCCACCTGGCCACCCATCACGTCGGCGATCGCCGGGCCGCCGCTCTTGTAGGGCACGTGCACGATGTCCAGGCCCAGTTGCTGGCGGAACAGCTCGGCGGCCAGGCGCTGCACCGTGCCGCTGCCGCCGGAGGCGAAGTTGAGCTTGCCGGGCTGGGCCTTCGCCTTGGCGACGAGGTCGCCCACGCTCTTGAACGGCGAGTCGGCCTTCACGATGAGCACGTTGGGTGCGAGCAGCACCAGCGAGAGCGGCTGCAGCGCGGTGCTCGCATACGGCATCTTCGGGAACAGGTGCGGGTTGATGGAGTACGGCGTGGCGTCGTAGAGCATCGTGTAGCCGTCGGCCGGCGCCTTGGCGACGAAGCTCTCGCCGATCGTTCCGCTGGCGCCAGGCTTGTTGTCCACGATCACACTGGAGCCGAGCTTCTCGCCCATGCGCGTCGCGATCACGCGCGCCACCGCATCGGCGGCGCCGCCGGGCGCATACGGCACGACGATGGTGATGGGCCGCTCCGGAAAGGCGGCCTGGGCCAGGCCGGCGGCCAGGGCGACCGCGGCGACGAGGGGTTTGATGAAGCGGTGCATGGTGTCTCCTCAGTAGTGGTCATCGTCAACTCGCGCAGCGAGGCGAGAGAAGGGGGAAGGCGCGAAGCGCCTCAGGGGGTTGGCTTCATTACTCTGCCTTCAGGTCCAGATCGCGGGCGATCTGCGTGTAGGTCGCGACTTCGCGCTCGACCTGCGCTGCGAAAGCCGCGCCGCAGGTGGAGTCCGGATCGAGCCCCAGGCCGCGCAGCTTCTCGGCCGCCGCGGCACTGCCGGCGAACTCGCGCGCGGCTTTCTCGAGCTGCTGCGCGATGGGCTCGGGCAGGCCGGCAGGCGCCAGCACGCCGTACCAGGCATCGGCGGAGTAGTTGCCGCCGCCGGCCTCGGCGAAGGTGGGCACCTGCGGCAGCAGCGACGAGCGCTTCGGCGACGCCACCGCCAGCGCCGCCAGCTTGCCGCTTTGGATCTGCGGCAGCACCGAGCCGAGCGTGGCGAACGAGCTGTCGAGCTGGCCACCCATCAGGTCGGTGACCACGGGCGCGGCGCCCTTGTAGGGCACGTGGTTCAACTTCAGCCCGTTGGCGCGCGCGAACATCTCGGTGGCGAAATGCCCGGAGCTGCCGACGCCCGCGGTGCCCGCGGTGATGCGCCCCGGCTCCTGGCGGGCGCGGGCCATGTAGTCGGCAAGCGTCTTCACCGGCATGCCCGGCCCCACCACCAGCACCGTGGGGCTGGTGGCCACCGTGCACAGCGGCTTGAAGGATTTCACCGCATCGAACTTCACGCGGCCGCTGTAGAGCCCCGGGATCATCGTGTGGTTGGTGGCGCCGAAAAGCAGCGTGTAGCCGTCCGCCGGCGCGCTGGCCACGGCCTGCGCGGCCAGGATGGTATTGGCACCGGGCTTGTTGTCGATGATGAACGGCTGGCCCAGCACGCGGCTGGCGTGGTCCGCGAAGGCGCGCGCCACCACGTCCGTGGGGCCGCCGGCCGCGAAGCCCACCACCAGCCTGACCGGCTTGGCGGGGTACGCGCCGGCCTGCGCGAAGCTGGTGGCGGATGCGGCGAAGAAGAGCGTGGCAGCCAGGGCCTTCGGAACGGATGCGGTGAACCGGGCCAACGGGGTTCGCCCGGTGCGTGCAGAAATGGAATGCATGCGCATGTCTCCTGTCATGGGCCGCGTCGCGCGCGGCTTCGTGTGATGAATGGTCGCTGGCGCAGAGCCCGGCCATGCAGCCATGCCCTGCCCTTCGATCACGCCGCCGCGGCAGCGCGCTCCAGTACGGTCAGCAGGTTGCGCGCCGCACCCACGCCCATGTTCACGTAGGCGTCGCTCGTCACGCCGCCGATGTGCGGGCTGAGGATGAAATGCGGTTCGCCCTGGAACGGGTGGCCGGGCGCCATGGGCTCGACGGCGAAGCTGTCCAGGCCTGCGGCCATCACGTGGCGCGAGCGCACGGCTTGCAGCAGCGCCGCTTCGTCGATCAGGCCGCCGCGCGCGGTGTTCACCACGATCACGCCGCGCTTGCACAGGGCGAGCGTCCCGGCGTTCAGCATGCCGCGGTTCTCGTCGGTCAGCGGGCAGTGCAGCGAAATCGCGTCCGACTCGCGCCAGAGCGTGTCGAGCGCAACGCTCTGCACGTAATCGGGCAGGTTCTTCGCGAACGGATCGAAGCCGATCACGCGCATGCCGAGCGCGTCGGCCATCTTCGCGAAGCGCAGGCCGATGGCGCCCAGACCCACCAGGCCGACGGTGCGGCCGCCCAGCTCCAGGCTCTTGTGCGTGGCCTTGTCCCAGTGGCCGGCGTGCATGCGTGCATCCAGCGCCACCACCGATTTGGCACAGGCCAGCAGCAGCGCCAGCGCCTGCTCGGCCACCGCCGCGGCGTTGGCGCCCACGGCCGCCACCACCTCGATGCCGCGCGCCTTCGCCGCGACCTTGTCGATGGTGTCGGTGCCGCTGCCATGCTTGGAGATCACCTTGAGCGACGGAGCCGCGTCCATGACGGCCGCGCCCACCTTGCCGTAGCGCACGATGATGGCCACCGGATCGTGCTGGCGGGCCAGGGCGACCATGTCGTCTTCGGTCGGCGTCTTGCCGGCGTACACGACCTCGAAATTCTTGAGCAGATCCAGCGCCTGCTGCGCCAGATCGGCGCCCGTGACGATGATGGTGCCGGCGCTCACAGCGATTCCCCTTCCTTCAGCACGCCGGCGGCGCGCAGCGCGGCAGGCAGCCACTTCGATGCCGTGTCGCCCCGGGCGATCGCCTCGATGCGCGCGGCCTCGTCGGCCACCTTCTTGTCGGCCAGCGCCATCATGGCGGGGGCCTTGGCGCGCTCGATCACGACCACGCCGTCGGCATCGCCCACCACCAGGTCGCCCGGATTCACCACCGCGCCGCCGGCCGAGATGGGGTGGTTGATACGGCCCGGCACGTACTTCGTCGGTCCGGCGGGATTGAAGCCGGCGCTGAACACGGGGAAATCCAGCTCCAGGATCTCCAGCTTGTCGCGGATCGCGCCATCCACGATCACGCCGGCCAGGCCCCGCTTCTTGCAGGCGCTGAGCATCAGCGTGCCCATCAGCGCGGCGGTCTGGTCGCCCTTGCCGTCGATCACCAGCACGTCGCCGGGCTGGGCCAGCGCGATGGCGGCGTGGATCATGAGATTGTCGCCAGGGCGCACCTCGACGGTGAAGGCCGGGCCGGCCACCTTCATGTTCTGGTGCACGGGGGACACGCGGGCATGCAGCGTGCCGCGGCGGCCGGCCACGTCGGCCAGGATGGCGGCCTGGTAGGTCGCGGCACGGGCGACGACGTCGGCGCCCACGCGCTCGATGTCGCGGATGATTTCGGGAAGTTGGCTCATGGTGATGTTCGTTGGTTGAGAAAAAGGAAATGGACCGTGCCCGTCATTCGGCCTTGATGTTTCCGTCCTGGATGACCTTCGCCCACTTGGCGGAGTCGGCCCTCTGCAGGTCGCCCAGCTGCTTCGGCGTGCCGCCGACCAGCGTCACGCCCAGCTTGTCGGCCAGGGCCACGACGGCGGGATCCTTCAGGGCGTTGTTGATCTCGCGGTTCAGGCGCTGCACCACCGCGGCGGGCGTCTTGGCGGGCGCGAACACGGCCTGCCACTGCTCGACGACGAAGTCCTTCATGCCCACTTCGCCCATGGTGGGCACGGCCGGCAGCGCCCTGAGCCGTGCCGCCGAAGTGACGGCCAGCGCGCGCAGCTTGCCCGCCTGGACGTGCGGCAGGGCCGCGGCCACGGGTGCGAACATGAACTGCACCTGTCCGGCCAGCGTGTCCTGCAGGGCCGGCGTGTCGCCCTTGTAGGGCACGTGGATGAAGCGCGCGCCGGTCTGCTGCTGCAGCAACTCGCCCTGCATCTGCAGGATGGTGCCGTTGCCGCCCGAGGCAAACGCCAGCTGGCCGGGCTGGGCCTTGGCCGCGGCGACGAGGTCGGCCACGGTCTGGAAGGGCTGGCTCACGCCCACCACCAGGATGTGCGGAATCGTGCCGATGGTCACGACCGGCTCGAAGCCGGCGATCGGGTCGTAGGGCAGCTTGCCCATCAGGTGCGGCGCGATGGCCTGCGGGCCGATCGAGGTGCCGAGCAGCGTGGTGCCGTCCGGCGCGGCCTTGGCGACGAAGGCGGCGCCGATGGTGCCGGTGGCACCCGCCTTGTTGTCCACGATCACGTTGGTGCCGAGGGCCGTGCCCAGGCGCTGCGCGACGTTGCGGCCCAGCACGTCGGTGCTGCCGCCCGGCGGGTACGGCACGACCCAGGTGATGATCTTGCCGCCGGGCCAGTCGGATTGCGCCAGCGCCGGGCCCGTGGCCAGGGAACCCAGCCACAGCGCGCCTGCGGAGGCGATCAGGCGGCGGCGGCGGATACCGCACGCGGCAGCTTCCGAGGCGGGGGGAAGGAGGAAATCGTTCATGGCGTGTCTCTCGGTCGTTCTTTTGAAGGGATGGGGGGTGCGGCCGGCACGGGAGCGAAGCCGTACAGCGCCGTCGGGTTGTCCACCAGCACGCGCCGCAGCGTGGCGGCGTCGCCGGTCTGCCGGGCCCAGTCGGCCAGGCGGTCCAGTTGCAGTGCGTCGTCGGGCAGCGGCTGCACACCGGCCGTGGCCGTGGCGTGGGGCCAGTCGCTGCCCCAGAGCACGCGGCCGGGGGCAGCGCGCAGGTAGCTGGCGGCGAGTGCATCCAGCGCGGGGTCGTCCACCGCATGCCGCTCGCTCACGATGTAACCGCCGGAGAGCTTGATCCACGCGCGACCGTCCTGCAGCAGTTCCAGCAGCAGCGCATGGGCGGGATGGCGACCGGCCAGCGCGGGTGCAATGCGCCCGAAGTGGTCGAACACCAGCGGCACGGGCAACTGCCGAAGCACGTCCGCCTGCCGGGCCAGCAGGTCCGGTGCCATCAGCAATTGCAGGTGCCAGCCGAGCGGCGCGATGCGGCGGGCCAACGGCAGGAGCGAGTCCACCGTGCCCGCCACGCCCAGCGACAGGTTCAGCCGCACGCCGCGCACGCCGGCCTGTTGCAGCCGCTGCAGCTCGGAGTCGCTTTCGCCCCCGCCGATCACCGCCACGCCGCGCGCATCGTCACCCAGGGCTGCCAGCCCCTGCAGCATGCAGCGGTTGTCGGTGCCGTAGGTGGATGGCGTGACCAGCACGGCGCGCGTGGTGCCGATGCGCCGCTGCAGGGCGCGCAGGTCGTCCACCACCGCGTCCGGCGGCCGCAGCCGCGCCGCGGGATCCGCGGGAAAGCGGCTATCGTAGAGATGCACGTGGCCATCGCAGGCGCCCGCAGGCACCGGCGTGCGCGGCGCGGCGGTGCCGGCCGAGAAGCGCACGGGCGTGGCGGGGCTGTCGTCGCGGTCCATGGCGAGCGTCATGCGGTAACGCAGGAAACGGCGGCGGGCGCGGCCGGTCAGTCCAGGCTCGCGCCGGAGTCCTTGACGATCTTGGCCCAGCGCGGCACCTCGACCTTGAGCAGCGTGGTGAACTTTTCGGGCGTGCCGCCCAGCACTTCGCCGCCTTCGGACCTGAGCTTCTCGGCCACGTCCGGCTGGGCCAGCGCCTGGTTGATGGCCTTGTTCAATGTCTGCACGACGGCCGCAGGCGTGCCCGCGGGCGCCAGCACGCCATACCAGGATGCGGCCTCGAAATCCTTGTAGCCGGACTCGGCGAGCGTGGGTGTGTCGGGCAGTTGCGCGGAGCGCTTGAGGGACGTGATCATGATCGCGCGCAGCTTGCCGTTGCGCACCTGGCCGAGCAGCGTGGGCACGGCCGACATGTACAGGTCGATCTGCCCGCCCACGAGGTCGGTCATGGCCTGCGAGGCGCCCTTGTACGGCACGTGGCGCAGCTGGATGCCGGCGGCCTTTTCCGCCAGTTCGCCGGCCAGATGCGCCACGGTGCCGTTGCCGGAGTAGCCGAGCGTGAGGGCGTCGGGCTTGCCCTTGGCTGCGGCCACCACGTCTGCGAAGGTCTTGTAGGGCGAATTGGCCGGCGCCGCCATCACGATCGGCGCGGACGACACCAGCGCCACGGGCACCAGGTCCTTGAGCGGGTCGTACGGCAGCTTGGCGTAGAGCGACGGGTTGATGGCGAGGTTGCTGGTCTGGCCCATGACCAGCGTGTATCCGTCCGGTGCGGCCTTGGCCGCGGCGTCCACGCCCAGGTTGCCGCCCGCGCCGGGACGGTTGTCCACCACCACGTTCCACTGGTGCTGGTCGGTCAGCTTCTGCGCCACCGTGCGCGCGATCATGTCCGTGCCGCCGCCCGGCGGAAACGGCACGATGAGGCGGATGGGCTTGTTCGGATAGGCGGACTGTGCGTGCACACCGCCCGCGTACAGGGCTGCGGCGGCGACAAGGCCGAGCAACAGGGCGCCGCGGCGCGGCAGGGCAAGGCGGGAAGCCGGAAGAATCGTCATGTCTTTGTCTCCGTCGTGTTGTCGGTATGCGCCGTGCATTGCAGGCCCGGCGTGATCGCACTGTAGAAAAACGTTTCGCTGCATACAATGGCGTTTCGCACAACGCAACGCATGCTGTCATGAGCAACTCTTCCGGCACCGTGGCCTCCCCCTCTTCTTCCGGCGACCGGCCGGACCACCCGACGAGCACACGCGATGGCGGCGTCACCGCGGTCACGCGCGCCCTCCAGGTGCTGGCGGCGTTCGCGCTGGGTGAGTCGCACCTCTCCCTTGCGGAACTGAGCCGCCGCTGCGCGCTGCACAAGACCACGGTCCTGCGGCTCGCGCGCACGCTGGCGCAGTCCGGCTACCTGGTACAGCGCGAAGACGGCGACTGGCGGCTCGGGCCCGCCGCGGGCTGGCTGGGCGCGCGCTACCAGGCGGGGTTCGACGTGCAGAACGTGCTGGAGCCGGCCCTGCGCGCCCTCACCCAGTCCACCGGCGAGAGCGCCGCCTTCTACGTGCGCGAGGGGGACGTACGCACCTGCCTCGTGCGGGTGGAGGGGCCGCAGGCCCTGCGGCACCATGCCCGCATGGGCGAGGGCCTGCCGCTGGACAAGGGCTCGCCGGGCCGCGTGATCCTGGCCTTCTCCGGCGCACCGGGCGCGGAGTACGAACGCATCCGCCAGCGCGGCTACCACTGGTCCATCGGCGAGCGCGAGCAGGGAGTCGCCACCGTCTCCGCGCCGGTGTTCGGGCTGCACTGGCGGCTGCTGGGCTCGGTGTGCATCTCCGGGCCTGCTTCGCGGCTGCCGGCCGAGAAGCTCGAAGCGCTGGCGCAGACCGTGGTGGGGGCGGCCAATCAGCTCTCGTACGCGCTGGCCGGCAGCGCCGCGGCGCCCTCCTCGCCCGGCGTGCGCGCGAGCCACTGGCATCCGTGATACCGTTTTCGCCGCACGATCCATTCCAACGACGACAGGAGACAACACCCGTGAGCCGCTACCCCCTTCCCGAACTGAACACGCTGCCCGAAGACATCCAGGCCCGCATCCTCGAGGTGCAGGAAAAGGCCGGCTTCATTCCGAACGTGTTTTTGGCGTTCGCGCGTCGGCCCGCCGAGTGGCGCGCCTTCTTCGCCTACCACGACGCGCTGATGCTCAAGGAGGAAGGCTCGCTCACCAAGGGCGACCGGGAAATGATCGTCACGGCCACCAGCGCCGCCAACCAGTGCCTGTACTGCGTGGTGGCGCACGGCGCACTGCTGCGCATCTACGAGAAGAAGCCCTTCGTGGCCGACCAGGTGGCCGTGAACCACCGCAAGGCCGACATCACCCCGCGCCAGCGGGCCATGCTCGATTTCGCGATGAAGGTCTGCCAGCAGTCGCAGGCGATCGGCGATGACGACTTCGCGGCGCTGCACGCCCACGGCTTCGACGACGAGGACATCTGGGACATCGCCGCCATCACGGCATTCTTCGGCCTCTCCAACCGCATGGCCAGCTTCGCGGGCATGCAGCCCAATCCGGAGTTCTACCTGATGGGGCGGGTGCCGCGGCAGCGCTGAGGGACGGCGGTTTCAGCCGTCCGAGCGCAGCATGCCCCAGAGCATGCGCACCAGCTCGTCCTCGAACGCGGGCTGGCCGAGCAAGGGCGAATCCTCCAGCGACGCGCTGCGGATCGCCCCCATCACCGCGCGGGTGGCGACGAACATCATCGCGGGCGTCGGCGGCCGGATGGAGCCGTCCCCGCCCTCCACCAGCCGCGCGAGCGCCATGGCATTGCGCTCCGCGCCCTCGCGCAGCGCGGCGGTGAAGCGCTCGTGCTGGTCCACGCGCCAACCCAGGCGCACCATGGCGCGCCGCACGCGCGAATGTCCTCCCGTGCCGAAGGCCGAGACCAGCAGCCGGACCATGTCCTGCAGTACCTCGCGCACGGGCCGCTGCCGCGCCAGCGCATCGTCCAGCAACCGCTGCAGTTCCTGCTGCACCCGTTCGCGCTCGCGCTCCACCATCGCCAGCAGCACGGACTCCCGGGACGGGAAGTACTGGTAGAGCGTGCCGATGGACACCCCCGCCACCTGGGCGATGCGGTTGGTGGTCAAGGCGGTGTCGCCATCGTTTTCCACAATCTGAGCAGTGGCTCCGAAAATGGCCTCGATGGTCTGCCGCGCTCGCTCCTGGGTGGGCTGTCGCCGCATGCCCACAGGGCTGGCGGAGGGGGACGTTCGTTTCGTGGCCATGGAAGGAATGTGAGCACTAGGCGAGTAGCAGCCGCGGTTGAAAACTGAATAATGCTCAGAAATGCGCGATGCCGCAACCACTGCCTTCCTCCCGGCTGCGGTCCCGGGCGGCGCGCTTTTTCCGAAAGGATCGACCATGCACACATCCGCCTCCGCACGCCCCGGATTCCAGAGCACCGCCGCGCTGCCGGTGCGCAAGCTCGCCGTGGACCTGGCACAGGGCTTCCCGCGCCGCTGGCACGGCGGGGACGCCTTCCGTACGCAGTTCTTCAATGCCCTCTCGATGAGCTTTCCGGTGGGCGAGCAGTTCTTCATCGACTCGGTGCGCGCCGCGGCGGACAAGCTCGAACCCGGGCGGCCCGACCACGACGCGCTGCGGGCGTTGGTGCGCGGATTCATCGGGCAGGAGGCCACGCACCGCCACATCCACGGCCTCTACAACGCCGAGCTGGAGCGCCAGGGGCTCGACAACCAGTGGCAGCACCGGGCGCGGGCGCGCATCGCCCGCCTGCACGAGCGCACGGGCAATCCGATGCATGCGCTGGCCATCACCTGCGCCTATGAACATTTCACCGCCCTGCTGGCGGATGGCACGCTGCGCTATCCGCGTTGGCTGGAAGGTGCCGATCCGCAGATGCAGACCGTGTGGCGCTGGCATGCGGCGGAGGAAACCGAGCACCGCGCCGTCGCCTTCGCGCTCTACGAGGCGCTGGGCGGCCGCCACGATTGGCGGGTGCGCTGGTACCTCTATGCCGGCCTGGTGTTCCTGGTGGACACGGTGCGCCAGACCGCCATCAACCTGCGCAGCGACGGCAGCCTGTGGCGCCCCGGCACGTGGCTGAGCGCGGTGCGCATGTTCTGGGGGAGGGACGGCGTCGCGTGGCGCAGCCTGCCGGCACTGCTGCGCTACCTGCGGCGGGATTTCCACCCCGACCGGGAGCATGCGGCGCCCGGCGCGGCGGAGCTGGCGCAATCCTGGCTCGCGGCGCACGCGGACCGGCTGCGCACGGTGGGTGCGGGCGCCCGGGCCACCTGACCGGTTCAGCGCGCCGGAGCGAACTCGCCGCGCTGCAGTTCAGCGATACCGTTGCCCCGTGCATCCCGCGCCCCCAGGTCCGCGCCTTTCGCGGCCAGATCCCGCAGCAGTTCGGCACGCTGGAACAGCGCCGCGTACATCGCGGCCGTCTGGCCTGCGTGGTTGCGCTGGTCGGGCGCGCAGGCGGTCTGCACGAGTCGGCGGGCGATCGCCAGCTCGCCCTTGAAGATGGCTCCCATCAGGGCGGTGTTGCCGCGCCGGTCCTGCGCGCAGGGATCGGCGCCGGCTGCCAGCAGTTGCTCCACCACCGCGCGGTGGCCATGGTACGCCGCCAGGATCAGCGGCGTATAGCCCCGGGCATCGCGCACGTTCAGGTCGTAGCCTGCCGCGACGAATTCGCCGACTATGTCGCCCCGCCCCTGGCGCGCGGCGTCGAACAGGTACTCGCGCAACTGGGCCTGCAACCGGGCCGGCTCCGCCGCGCCCGCGGCGGCCGATGGCACGGGGGCCTGCGCGGCGGGGGGGCCGACCCGAAGCGCGGGCGCGGACGCCGCATGCGCAGCGTATGCGGCCGGCTCCGCCATCGCGGGAACCCCTGCCGCCAGGCCGGCGGCCAGCCACAGGGTGGAGAAACAGCGGGACCAGACCATGCGTGCTCCTGACCGGCGCCTGAAGTACCGGGGATTCAGTCCTGCAGCGCTGCGGCGAGCTGCTTCACACGCGCCAGATCGCCCCGGGCCACGCGGGCCACGCCCGTGCCGTACTCGGGGTCGGCCTTGTAGAGGAACGACAGGATGATGTGCTTGCTCTCGGCATCGGCACCCGCGAGGGATTCGCCGAAGCTCTGGATCAGGTCCTGCTGCTCCTTCTTGCCGTAGCTGCGGTACAGGTCGCCGGCCTGCTTGAAGTTCTGCTCCTTCGCGATCTTCGCCTGCTGGGTCATACCCGTGAGCGGCAGCTGGCTGTAGCGCACGGTGGGATCCTGCGGGCGCGGCTGCAGGCGGCTGGGCTCGTAGTTCACGCCGCTGGTGGTGTGGCCGGCGTTCAGGGTGCCGTCCTGGTTGCCGTTGTTGACGGCGACGAGCGGGCGGTTCACGGGCAGGGAGAGGCCGTTGGTGCCCACGCGGTAGAGCTGCGTGTCGGCATACGAGAACACGCGGCCCTGCAGCAGGCGGTCTTCCGACGGTTCGATGCCGGGCACGATGTTGGCCGGCGCCATCGCCACCTGCTCGGTTTCCTGGAAGAAGTTGTCCACGTTCTTGTTCAGGACCATCTGGCCGATCCTGCGCTCGGGAATGCCGGGCCAGATCTTGGTGGCGTCCAGCGGATCGAAGTCGAACGTGCCGAGGTCTTCGGGCTTGAGCACCTGGATGTACAGGTCCCACTTGGGAAAGTCGCCCTGGCGGATGGCGTTCACCAGGTCGTTCGTCATGTGGCTGTAGTCCTTGCCCTGCACCTGCTCGACCTGCTTCGGGTCGAGGTTCTTCAGGCCCTGCAGGCTCTTCCAGTGGAACTTGACGTAGTGCACCTGGCCCTGGGCGTTCACGAACTTGTAGGCATGCACGCCGTTGCCGTCCATGAAGCGGTAGCCCGCGGGCGTGCCCTCGTTCGAATAGAGCAGCGTGAGCGTGCGCGTGGCCTCGGGCACGTGCGAGAAGAAGTCGAAGCGGCGCGAGTCGTCGTCGAGGTTGCTGCGCGGATCGGGCTTGAACGCGTGGACCATATCGGGGAACTTGATCGCGTCGCGGATGAAGAAGGTGGGGAAGTTGTTGCCCACCAGATCCCAGTTGCCTTCGGATGTGTAGAACTTGGTGGCGAAGCCGCGCGGGTCGCGCAGCGTTTCGGGCGAATGGTTGCCGTGCACCACGGACGAGAAGCGCACGAACACGGGGGTGCGCTCGCCGGGGCGGAAGAGCCTGGCACGGGTCAGCGCGGAGATGTCTTCGGACGCGGTGAACTCGCCCCTCGCACCCGTGCCCCGCGCATGCACGACGCGCTCGGGGATGCGCTCGCGGTCGAAGCGCTGCAGCTTCTGGATGAGCTGCACGTCCTGCAGCAAACTGGGGCCGTTCGGGCCCGCCGTCTGCGAATTCTGGTTGTCGCCGACCGGCGCTCCGTTGTCGCGCGTGAGCACCGATTGCGCGAATGCGGCCGATGCCATGGCGGCATGCAGCACGACGGCTGCGGTCACAAGTGGCTGGAATTTCATGGGACGACTCCGCTCCGTGGTTGGTGAAAACGGAGCGAATCATCCACGCGCGCTCAGCTCGGCAGCAAGAGGCGCCCGTCTATCACTGCGATCAACAATTCCGATGGACGGAACGAGGATGCCGTCACACAAATCGCGAAATCATTGATATTTCTTCCGTTGAAGCTATATTTTCAATAGCACATAACGGAATTTCGAACCATCGGGCCGCATGATGCGACGGCAGGAAGGGGCGTTCGGGCATCCACCGACCGGCCGCGCCGCCGTTGCGCCTCAGGCCCCGAAGCCGTCGTCCGCCGCGATCACCGCGCCGTTCACGAAATGGCTCTGGTCGCTCGCCAGCGTGACGATCAGCGCGTCCAGATCGCGCGGCTGGCCCACGCGCTTGCGAGGCAGCATATCCACCAGCTTGCGGCCCTGCTCGGTCTGCCAGTGGTGGTGGTTGATCTCGGTGTCGATATAGCCCGGGCAGATCGCGTTCACGTTGATGCCGAAGCGGCCCCACTCCAAGGCCATGGCGCGGGTCATGTGCACCACGGCCGCCTTGCTCATGCTGTAGGCGGCGATCTGCGGCAGCACCTTGAGGCCCGCCATCGAGGCGATGTTGATGATGCGCCCGCCCGTGAAGCTGCCCGGCGCCGCCCCGCGCGAGCGCGCCAGCATGCGCTTGCCCACCTCCTGCGCGACGAAGAAGGCGCCGCGCACGTTGGTGTCGAAGACGAAGTCGAAATCGTCGGGCGTGACGTCCTGGATGCGCTGCGTGGTGGAGACGCCGGAGTTGTTCACGAGGATGTCGATCGAGCCCATCTCGGTCTCGGCATGGGCCACGGCGGCCTTGATGGAATCGTGGTCGGTCACGTCCATCTCCACCACGTGGGCGTCGCCGCCCTCCCCTTCGATGCGCGCACGCAGGGCCTTGAGCCTTTCCAGGCGCCGGCTTGCCAGCACCACCCCTGCTCCCGCGCGGGCCAGCGTGCGGGCGAACTGCTCGCCCAGGCCGCTGGACGCGCCCGTCACCAGGGCCACGCGGCCCGACAAATCGATGGTGTATGCCATGGAAAGCTGTCTCCGGAGGAACAAAAAAAGAACGATCGTTCGATTGCTGCGCTGCGGGTGCATACAATGGACCGCACAGCGCCCGCGCGGGGCCCCACGCCCAGCACGCGACATCGTTCGATTATCAAATGCCGAGACGAGACAACCCATGACGAAAGACGAAATCCTTGCCCAGTACGGCCCGCGAGAGGCCATGGAATACGACGTGGTGGTGGTCGGGGGCGGCCCGGCCGGGCTGTCCACCGCCATCCGGCTCAAGCAGATGGCCGCCGAGAACGGCCAGGACGTCTCGGTCGTGGTGCTGGAGAAGGGCTCCGAGCCCGGCGCGCACACGCTCTCGGGCGCCATCATGGACCCGCGCGCGCTCACCGAACTGTTCCCCGACTGGAAGGAGCGCGGCGCGCCCCTGAACCAGCCCGTGACGGAAGACGCCATGATCTTCCTGGGCGAGAAGTCCTCCTTCCGCACGCCCAACTTCCTGCTGCCCGGCTGCTTCCAGAACCACGGCAACTACATCGTGAGCCTGGGCAACGTGGTGCGCTGGCTGGCCGCGCAGGCCGAGGAACTGGGCGTGGAGATCTTCCCGGGCTTCCCCGCGGCCGAGGTGCTCTACAACGAGGACGGCTCCGTCAAGGGCGTGGCCACCGGCAACATGGGCGTCGGCAAGGACGGCGAACCCACGGGCGACTTCCAGCTCGGCATGGAACTGCACGCCAAGTACACCATCTTCGCCGAAGGCTCGCGCGGCCACCTGGGCCGCCAGCTCATCGCGCGCTACAAGCTCGACGAGGGCCGCGACCCGCAGAGCTACGGCATCGGCATCAAGGAGCTGTGGGAGATCGATCCGCAGCGCCACCAGCCCGGTTTCGTGATGCACACGGCCGGCTGGCCGATGAAGAGCGACACCTACGGCGGCTCCTTCCTCTACCACGCGGAAGACAACAAGGTCACGCTCGGCTTCATCACCGGGCTGGACTACTCCAACCCCTACCTGAGCCCGTTCGAGGAATTCCAGCGCTGGAAGACCCACCCGAACATCCGCTACTACCTGGAAGGCGACGAGGCCAAGGGCATCAAGCCCGCCAAGCGCATCGGCTACGGCGCGCGCGCGATCACGGCCGGCGGCCTGCTGTCGCTGCCGAAGTTCGTGTTCCCGGGCGGCGCGCTCGTGGGCTGCGAGGCGGGCTTCCTGAACGTGAGCCGCATCAAGGGCAGCCACGCCGCCCTCAAGACCGGCATGCTCGCCGCAGAGGCCGCCTACGACGCGATCCGCGCCGGCCGCCAGCACGACGAGCTCACCGCCTTCCCGCAGGCCTTCGAGAACAGCTGGCTGCACGAGGAGCTGAACAAGGCGCGCAACTTCAAGGCCTGGTTCAAGAAGGGCCTGGCCACCGCCACGCTGATGAACGGCATCGAGCAGTTCGTGCTCAAGGGCAACATCCCCTGGACGCTGCACCGCGACAAGCCGGACCACGCCTACCTGAAGCCCGCGGCCGAATGCAAGCCCATCGTCTACCCGAAACCGGACGGCAAGCTCACCTTCGACCGGCTCTCCAGCGTGTTCATCAGCAACACCAACCATGCGGAGAACCAGCCTGCCCACCTGACGCTGAAGGACCCGAGCGTGCCGGTGAACGTCAACCTCGCGAAATACGCCGGGCCCGAAGCGCGCTACTGCCCCGCGGCGGTGTACGAGTTCGTGCCCGACGAAGCGCAGGGCGGCAATGCGCAGCGCCTGCAGATCAACGCGCAGAACTGCGTGCACTGCAAGACCTGCGACATCAAGGACCCGACGCAGAACATCGTCTGGGTGACGCCGGAAGGCGGCGGCGGCCCGAACTACTCGGGGATGTGAGCGCCCGGCGCCCGGCTAGCCGAGCGCCGTGTCCAGCAGCATCATCGCCACGAAGCCCAGCATGAGCCCGGCCGTGGCCGAGGTCTCGTGGCCCTGCCGGTGGGATTCGGGAATGATCTCGTGGCTGATGACGTACAGCATCGCCCCGGCGGCCGCCGCCAGGCCCCAGGGCAGCAGCCCCGCGGACAGGCCGACCAGCGCGACACCGGCCACCGCCGCGACCGGCTCGATCAGGCCCGAGACCAGCCCCAGCCCGGCCGACGCCCAGCGGCCATAGCCGACGCCCCGCAGCGCGAGGGCCACCACCATGCCTTCGGGCACGTCCTGGATGGAGATGCCCGCGGCCAGCGCCTGGGCGCCCACGCCGTCCGGCCCCGCGAACGCGACGCCGATCGCCAGGCCTTCGGGCAGGTTGTGCAGCGTGATCGCCAGCACGAACAGCCAGGCCCGCTTCAGCGCCCTCGCCTGCGGGCCTTCGAGGCCTTTCACGAAATGCTCGTGCGGCACCGCGCGGTCGATCCAGAGCAGCAGGAAAGCGCCCAGGAGGATGCCGGCTGCCACCGTGCCGCCGGCTCCCCACGGACCCGCGCCCTGGGCCCGCGCGGCCGCGATGGCGGGGATGACGAGCGAGAACGCGCTGGCCGCCAGCATCACGCCGGCCCCGAAGCCCAGCATGGTGTCGTGCGTGCGCTGCGAGAATTTCTGCGACAGCAGCACGGGCAGTGCACCGAGCGCGGTGGCGGCCGCCGCCATCAATCCGCCGATCAGCGCCCCGCGCATGCGCTCGTCGCCGCGCCAGACGCCCTGCAGCGCCTGTGCGGCCAGGATCGCCGCCCCTGCCGCGGCGATGGCGAGCCCGAGGCACTGCCGCCACGTGAGCGGCCTCGGAACGGATGAGGGTGGCGGCGCCGTGGCGGCCGAGGCCGGACCGCTGTGGATCGTGCGCATGGTGACTCCTCCTCTGCTGCGTTCACTCGATGGGAACCCCGGCCTGCGCCGGCGGGCGCTGCGAAGGCCCCCGCCAACGCCGGGCTGCCGCTGCTACATGTACGCGCTGCTCAGGCGCAGGTTGCCGTTGACGCCCGCCGGGAAGAACCCGCCCTGGCTCGCTGCGTCCCGCGTGAGATAGACGATGTTCAGCACGTCGTCGGGCGAGCGGCTGTAGGCGATGCCGTTGGCATCCAGGGGCACGATGTTGGCGGCGCCGGCGGCATCGGGTGCGATGCCCTGGTCGACGTCCTTGGAGTTGTCGAGCGAGTCGCGGGCGTCGGAGATCTTTCCTGCCGCCGCCTGCGCATCCACGCCCTTCGCATACAGCACGGTGCGCACGAGGCCCGCGTGGTAGGCCTCGGCGGCGAGGATGCCCGCGGCCGCCTCCAGATAGGTCTTGTTCTGGATCAGCGGCGAGGCGCCCTTGTAGGCCGTCACGCCCACGTCCTCGAAGATGAACGCGCCCAGCAGGAAGCTGATGTCGTCCTTGTAGGGATTGAACGCCGTGCCGGCCGGCACCAGACCCGCGGCCTGCGCGGCCTTCGAGAAGGCGCCGTTGGGGTCGGTGCCGCCCACGTCGATCGACGGCATGGCCACCGCCGAGGCGCCGAGTGCGTTGCGCAGAAAGGCCACGTGCGCCAGCTCGTCCGCGGCGATCTCCTTCGCGTAGGCCGCGACCACCGGGTCCGAGAACGGTACGCGGCTGCCGCCGCGCGCGGTGCCCCGCGTGCCCGTGCCGGTGGTGAGCGCGTCGGGCAGGCCCGCCCCCGTGGTCGCATAGAGATAGAACTGCGCTTCGAGGTATTCGAGGTTCAGCGCGAAGTTGAGGATTTCGGCGTCGGTGGGCGCATCCGCGCCGATGGCATCGCCGGAGCCTCCGCCACAGGCCGTCAGAATGGCCCCGCCGGCCATCCCGGCGGCGAACCCGCCGGTCTTGCGGAAGAACATCCGACGCTCTTTGAGCTTGTCGGAACGGCGCTGCAGAATTTCCTGGGGCGATGCGGGAAGGTCGATCATGGTGGCTCCTGTGGTGTGCGCATGGCGCACGGATTGCACATGTCGGTCCAGCGGCGGACGTGCCGTTGCCGTGGGGAAGGGGCGGCCATGGCCGGCGCAGCCGTCATTGCAGCCCTCGCCTCCCGCAGCACGTCCCTGCATGCGGATACGCCGCGCACCGCCGACTGGATTCAAACGGTTCGAAAAAATCGTCGGTGGCCCGTTTCCCACGGCCGGGTGCGCCGGGCGCCTACATGGCACGCTGTGGCCGCTCGCGAGACTCGTGGCATTTGCCCGTCTTTTTGCAGGAGCCCGCCCGATGCCACGTCCGAACCTACAGCGCTACACCACCCACCGCCGCACGCCCGTCGCCACGCCGCTCGTCCTTGGCGCCGCGGCGGCAGCGGCCGGAGCGGCGGCGGCGCTGTACCTGCGGGCCAACGTGCGGCCACCGGCCGGTGTGCAGCCGGTGCGGGGCTTCAACATCGACCGCTATGCCGGCCACTGGTACGAGGTGGCGCGCATCGACCAGCGCTTCGAGCGCGGCCTGGTGCGCACCAGCGCGCACTACAGCCGCCGCGGCGACGGCACCCTGCGCGTGGTGAACCGCGGCTACGACCCCGAGCGGGGCCGCTGGCGCGAGGCCGAGGGACGCGCGGCCTCCCTGGGCGATACCGGCACGGGCGCGCTCAAGGTGTCCTTCTTCGGGCCGTTCTATGCCGGCTACTTCGTGGCTGCGCTCGACGAGGATTACCGCTGGGCGATGGTGATCGGGCCGCGCCTGGACGCCTTCTGGATCCTGTCGCGCACCCCCACCCTGCATGCGGTGGTGCGCGAACGTCTGCTGGCGCGCGCCCGTGCGCTCGGCGTGGACGTGGGGCGCATCATGTGGGTGCCGCAGGAGGATGCCTCCGCGCCGCTGCCGAAACGGCGCTGAGCGGCGCTGCCCCCTCTCATCCGGTCTGCTGCACCGTAGCACGGCACTGCGGCATCGCGGCCGCTCCGCGCCCTGCCACGGCGTGCGCTGTAGACTTCCCACCCTGGGTCCCGCTGGCGTTGCCCCGTTGCGCGCCGGTCCGGGCCCGTTCCGGCGAAACCGCGCCCGCTGCCGGCGGGCATCCGCAGTCACGCCCCCGCGTCCCGCTCCGTGCGGAGCCGGGCAGGCAGAAAGTTCGAGCATGAAGCAGCATCCGTTCGGCGCTCTCGCGCTGGCCGCCGCGGCCACCCTGGCCGCCGTCTCCGTCCCCGCCGTGGCCCAGCAGGCCGCCGCCCCCAAGTCCGTGGCCGTGACGGCCATCGTCGAGCACCCCGCGCTGGATGCGATCCGCGACGGCGTGAAGGCGAGCCTGCAGGCCGCCGGCTACGAAGACGGCAAGACGCTCAAGTGGCAGTACCAGAGCGCCCAGGGCAACACCGGCACGGCGGCGCAGATCGCACGCAAGTTCGTGGGCGACCAGCCGGACGCGATCGTCGCCATCGCCACCCCCTCGGCCCAGGCCGTGGTGGCCGCCACCAAGACGGTGCCGGTGATCTTCTCGGCCGTGACCGATCCGGTCGCCGCCAAGCTCGTAAAGAACTGGGAGCCGAGCAAAACCAACGTGACGGGCGTCTCCGACCTGCTCGCGCTGGACAAGCAGATGGAACTGGTCAAGCAGGTCGTGCCGAACGCCAAGCGCGTCGGCGTGGTCTACAACCCCGGGGAGGCCAACTCCGCCGTGGTGGTCAAGGAACTCAAGGCCCTGCTGCCCAAGATGGGCATGAGCCTGGTCGAGGCCGCCGCGCCCCGCTCGGTGGACGTGGGCAGCGCCGCGCGCAGCCTGATCGGCAAGGCCGACGTGATCTACACCAGCACCGACAACAACGTGGTCTCGGCCTATGAATCGCTGGTCAAGGTCGGCCAGGAGGCCAAGCTGCCCCTGGTGGCGGCCGATGCCGACAGCGTCAAGCGCGGCGCCATCGCCTCGTTCGGCATCAACTACCGCGACCTGGGCGAGCAGACCGGCCGCATGGTGGTGCGCGTGCTCAAGGGCGAGAAGCCCGGCGACATCCAGCCGGAGATCAGCACCAAGCTGGAGCTGACGGTGAACCCGGGCGCGGCCGAGAAGCAGGGTGTGAAGCTCTCCGACGCATTCGTGAAGTCCGCCGCGCACGTCGTGAAGTAAGGTGCGTGGCTCCGCTGCCGGCGCATGCCGGGAGCAACCCCTGACCGCAGGAGCTTCGGCTCCTGCTTCGTTTTTCCCGAGGCTACTCCCGCCATGTCCCTCTTCTCCCTGCTCGGCGCCGTCGAGATCGGGCTGATCTTCAGCCTGGTCGCGCTGGGCGTCTTCATCTCGTTCCGGCTGCTGCGCTTTCCCGACCTGACGGTGGACGGCAGCTTCCCGCTGGGCGGCGCGGTCTGCGCGGTGCTCATCTCCACGGGCACCAATCCGTATGTGGCGACGCTCGTGGCCACGGCGGCGGGCGCGGTGGCCGGGCTCATCACCGGCTGGCTCAACGTCAAGCTGAAGATCATGGACCTGCTGGCCAGCATCCTGATGATGATCGCGCTGTATTCCATCAACCTGCGCATCATGGGCGGCCCCAACGTACCGCTGATCAACGACCCCACGCTGTTCACGCTGCTGCAGCCCGAGGGCCTGGCCGACTACATCGCCCGGCCCGCCCTGCTGCTGGTGATCGTGATCGCCGCGAAGCTGGCCATGGACTGGTTCTTCGCCACCGAACGGGGCCTGGCCATCCGCGCCACCGGCTCCAATGCCCGCATGGCACGCGCCCAGGGCGTGAACACCGGCGCCATGGTGCTGCTGGGCATGGCCGTGTCGAACGCGCTGGTGGCACTGGCCGGCGCCCTCTTCGCGCAGACGCAGGGCGGCTCGGACATCTCCATGGGCATCGGCACCATCGTCATCGGCCTGGCCGCGGTGATCGTGGGCGAAAGCATCCTGCCCTCGCGCCGCCTCGTCCTGGCGACGCTCGCCGTCGTCATCGGCGCCATCGTGTACCGCTTCTTCATCGCGCTGGCGCTCAACAGCGACTTCATCGGGCTGAAGGCGCAGGACCTGAACCTGGTGACGGCCGTGCTGGTGACCGTGGCGCTCGTGATTCCGCAGATCAAGCGCAAGCTCGCTTCGAAGCAGCGTTGAAAGGGACCGCACCATGCTGAGCGCACAAGACCTGCACATCACCTTCAATCCCGGCACGCCCATCGAGACGCGCGCGTTGCGCGGCATGTCGCTGGACATTCCGGCCGGGCAGTTCGTCACCGTGATCGGCTCCAACGGGGCCGGCAAATCCACCTTCCTCAACGCGATCTCCGGCGATCTGTCGGTGGACACGGGCCGCATAGCGATCGACGGCGAAGACGTCACCCGCCAGCCCGTCTGGTCGCGCGCCCAGCGCGTGGCGCGCGTCTTCCAGGACCCGATGGCCGGCACCTGCGAAGACCTGACCATCGAAGAGAACATGGCGCTCGCGCAGCAGCGGGGCACGCTGCGCGGCCTGCGCGGCGCGGTGAAGGCGCATCAGCGCGAGACTTTTCGCGAACGGCTCGCCACGCTGGGCCTGGGGCTGGAAAACCGCCTCACCGACCGCATCGGCCTGCTCTCGGGCGGCCAGCGCCAGGCCGTGAGCCTGCTGATGGCGGCCCTGCAGCCCTCGCGCATCCTGCTGCTGGACGAACACACCGCCGCGCTCGATCCGCGCACGGCCGACTTCGTGCTGCAGCTCACGGCGCGCATCGTGGCCGAGAACCGGCTCACCACCATGATGGTCACGCACAGCATGCGCCAGGCGCTGGACGTGGGCCAGCGCACCGTGATGCTGCACCAGGGCCAGGTGGTGCTGGACGTGTCGGGCGAAGAGCGCAGCCGGCTGGGCGTGCCGGACCTGCTGCAGATGTTCGAGAAGGTGCGCGGCGAGCAATTGGCGGACGACGCGCTGCTGCTGGGCTGAGAGCAGCTAACAGGACCCTTCTGGCGTCGTTGCCTCATCTGGTCGTACTACCCGTACTGCCTGCAATGCGGCGCCTAGCCAGAACCGCTTCGCTGGGTCCTGCCAGTTGCTCTAAAGGAGCTCTGCCCCGGAATAGGCGCGGCCCCGGTGCCCGCCCCTGCGCGGCCGCTCAGTCCGCGCGCAGCGGCAGGTCCGCCTTTTTGAGCGTGCGCAGCACGAAGCTCGAGCGGCTGTGGCGGATGCCCTTGATCTTGTAGAGCTTCTCGCGCAGCAGGCGCTCGTAGTCGCGCGTGTCCTTCACCACCACGCGCAGCAGGTAGTCGTAATCGCCGGAGACGAGGTGCGCCTCGATCACCTCGGGAATGCTCGCGAGCGTTTCGCCGAACTTCTCCAGGGTGTTGTCGGAATGGCTGTCGAGCGTGACCTGCACGAGCACGGTATCGGCCAGGTCGAGCGCCTGGGCGTTGAGCCGCACGGTGTACCCCTCGATCACGCCGGCCTCTTCCATCTTGCGGATGCGGCCCCAGCACGGCGAGGGGCTCAGGCCCACGGCCTGGCCGATTTCCTGCAGGCTCGCGCGGGCGTCGTCCTGCAGCACGGCCAGAATTTTTCGGTCGATGCGGTCCATGGATGTATTGTGCTGGCAAATCCGGTTTTGCAGAAGATTTTTCTGCGAAAGACAGGATTTGGCAGAAATTCGAAAAATCCGTCGGCCACTCCACCGGCACAATCGTTCCCACACGGCGCCTCCACCGGGGCGCCAAGCGAATGGCAAGCCCCCGGCCGGTTACCGCTGGTCCGGGGCGCTTGGCACCCGCTACGAGGTTGCGCCATGCCACTGCTGCGCTACCGCTGGACGCACTCCTTCGACCCGGACGAACATTTCACAAAAATCACGGTTTACCACCAGCCGGAAGCCATGGGGGCCCAGGAGATTGCAAACATCTGTTACTGGCGGTTAAATCGCCCCACTCCGTTTGCGCTGTGAACCTCGGTGGTTGGCGCTGCCAACCCAAGGCTCCACATGCTTCTCAAACCGCTACTGATGGGAACCGCAGCGTTCCTGTTGTCGGCCGCATCGGCATCGGCATCGGCCGCGACCGTCACTTTTGTCGAAGGCTCGCAGGAAGACCTCGACGGCAATAGCAACAACTTCTTCACGCGCGACATCCTGGGCGCTTCGTTCACATTCCAGGCCGGCTCGGCCGTGACGAACGAGCAGGCTTCCTATCTCGATATCCAGACCGACAGCGATCCGCGCTATGCGACAGGCATAGGGCCAGGCATCTATGCACTGTCGAGCCGCGCTTCCGGCAGCGGCACGGACTTTTCCATCTCCGTCGCTGCAGGCTATACCTTCGATCTCACGGGGTTCAGGACCCAGGGCCGGGAAACCACCATCACCGCCTTCTATGTCAAGAACGGTACGACGTCGTCGAAGACATTCACCGTCGGGGCCGACACGGCGACATCCTTCTCGGGCTTGACGGATCTCGACGATGTGACGGCAGTGGTGCTCACCTCCAACAACTACGCGTTGTTCCAGGATCTGGTGATCACCGATGTGCGGGGGGCGGGCGGCACGGCACCGACGGTCACCAGTGTCTCCTCCACCACCGCTGATGGCTCCTACAGGGCGGGCAGCGTGATCTCGATCCAGGTGAACTTCAGCGAAGCCGTCACCGTCACCGGCACGCCGCAACTGTTCCTGGAAACGGGGGCGGTGGATCGCTACATCGACTACACGGGGGGCAGCGGAACGTCGTCCCTGACGTTCAGCTACACCGTCCAGGCCGGCGCAAACAGCGCGGACCTCGACTATCACTCGGTCAATGCGCTCGGCCTCAACGGGGGATCCATCAAAAATGGCGCCGATGTCAGCGCAGCCCTCACGCTGCCGGCACCGGGCGCCGCCGGCTCGCTGGGGTTCGGCAAGAACATCATCCTCGACACTTCGGCGCCCGCTGTTCCGGCCATTCCCGCCCTGGCGGTCGGCAACGACACCGGTACGAGCACCACCGACCGCATCACGAAGATCAACACGCCGACCTTTGCCGGCGGCGGCGTGAGCGAGGCCAACGTCACCATCGAGGTCTACGGCTCCTATACCAATCGCAATGGCCAGTCGGCCACCATTTTGGTCGCCACCGGCAAAAGCGACGGCACCGGCAACTGGACGGCCTCGGCCACCACGAAGCTCGAAGACGCCACCTACAGCCTGCAAGCGCGCAGCGTCGACTCGGCGGGCAACACGAGCACGCTGTCGGGATCGCGATTGGTGCAGATCGACGCCACAGCGCCTGTGGCGCCCACGATCAAGGTGGCCGCCGGCAGTGACACGGGCATCTCTTCGAGCGACGGCATCACCAGCCAGTCCTTGCCTTCGTTCACGGGAACGGCGGAGAGAATCACCAACATCCAACTGTACGCCGCCGACGGCGTCACCGTACTGGGTTCCGCCGTTTCCTCGAACAGCACGTCGAGCACCTGGTCGATCCTCCCGTCCACGCCGCTGCCCGAAGGCACCCAGACCCTGACGGCCAAGTCCACGGACACGGCGGGCAACGTGAGCGCGGCCGGCACCATCACGATCACCGTCGACCGCACCCCGCCGGCTGCGCCCGCCGGGATCGCACTGGCGGCGGGCGAGGACACCGGAGTCTCCGCCACCGACGGCCTCACCTCCGTCACGACCCCCATCGTCACCGGCACCGCGGACGCCGGTACGACCGTCACCCTCTACGACACCAACGGCACCTCGGTCCTCGGCTCGGCCGTCTCCGGCGCAGGTGGTATCTGGTCGATCAAGAGCAGCACCCTCACTGCGGGCATGCACAGCCTGACCGCCAAGGCGGTCGACCTCGCAGGCAACGCGAGTGCGAGCTCAGGCGCTCTGGCGATCACGGTGGACGCTACGGCGCCGTCCGCTCCGCCTGCGCCCGTGCTCAACGCCGGCAGTGACACCGGCACGCTGGGTGACGGCATCACCGCTGTCCGGACCCCCAGGATCGACGGCACGGCCGAGGGCTCGGCTGCCGTCACGGCGTATGACACTGACGAAGCGACCGTGATCGGCACCGCCGTTGCCGACAGCGCCGGAAACTGGTCGATCACCACGAGCACACTGGCGGCGGGGCCGCACACGTTGAAGGTCAGGGCCGCGGACCAGGCCGGCAACCGGAGTCCTTTGTCGGCAGGGCTCCAGATCACCGTGGGCGCCAAACCCGCAGCGCCCTCTCTGATCTCCGCGACGCCTGGAGACGGTGAAGTGACTCTGTCGTGGACCCGTCCCGCGGACAGCGGCTCGGAAATCAGCGGGTACCTGGTCGTGGGTTCTCCGCAGGGCTCCTGCACACCAGCGCCTGTGACCGCGACGACGTGCAAGGTGTCCGGTCTTTCCAACGGGACCCGCTACAGCTTCACGGTCGCGGCCATCACCGCTGCGGGAACCAGCGATGCGTCGCAGCCGCTCTCTGCCACGCCCGTGCGGACGACAGCCAGCGGCTCGCTGCCGGGAAGCAGCGGATCGGCTTCTGTGACCATCTCCCAGGGAAGCGCTGCCTGCACGTTGACTTCCAGCAGCTTCGACGCGGCAGCTCCCGCTGGCATACCGGCTGGAGCGACGCTTCCCGCTGGCGTGTTCGCGTTCACCACCGATGGCTGTCCCCACGATCGCCTCGGCATCTCCATCCAGTACCCCGTCGCGCTGCCCGCCAACGTCCGGTTCATGAAGTTCGGCCCGCCGTCCGCAGGACAACCCGCATCCTGGTTCGAACTGCCGGCCTCGGAAGTGAGCCTGAGTTCCGACAGGAAAACCGTGGCGTACCAGGTCACGGACAACCAGGCAGGAGACTCGAACCCAGCGATCGGCCGCATCGACGACCCGTTCGCGCCGGTATTGCTGCCGCTTGCCGCGCCCGCAGCTACGACGGCAATACCGGCGATGTCCGATTGGGGGGTTCTCGTCCTGAGCCTCTTGCTTCTCCTGTGGACAAGGGCCAAGACAAGCGTGAGCCGAAGGTAGCCCGAATTCGGCCCATCCCGCGACGGATCGCGCCCTGGAAGAGGCACTGTCCGCGCGCGTGAACCTGGGCAGTGTCTGAAGCCGCCGGCGGCGCCGCAGACACGCACGTGGCGCCAGAACCCGGGCGCGAACGAACTTCACCGCCGATCCCCCACACAGCCGTTAGAATCCGCCGGGTCAGGAGAGAGCGCCGCGCCCGCAACGGGTGGCCGGCGCCGCCGAAGGCGCAGGGAACCCGAACGCTCAGGCAAAAGGACTGGCAAGGCGCCCGCAGGGATGCGGGCGTTTCCCCGGCTGGAGAGAGGACTGCCATGCATGGCGGTCCCACCGAAGGAGCAAGCCCCGCCGCGCGCCGCCATCCCAGGCAGCGCACCCGGCGCGGTGAATCTCTCAGGTAAAGCGGACAGCGGGCACAGGCGTGGCGCTTCGATGGCGGCACGCGCGTCGTCCGTCCCCGCTCGCCCGAAAGGCCGCTCCGCCCATGTCCGCCGAATCCGCCTCCCTGCACACCACGCCCCTGCACGCGCTGCACCTCGAACTCGGGGCCCGCATGGTGCCCTTCGCCGGCTATTCCATGCCCGTGCAATACCCGGCCGGCCTGATGGCCGAGCACCTGCACACGCGGCAGGCGGCCGGTCTGTTCGACGTGTCGCACATGGGCCAGTTGCGCCTCGTCGGCCCCGATGCCGCCGCGGCCTTCGAGACGCTGACCCCCGTGGACGTGATCGGGCTCGGCTTGAACAAGCAGCGCTACGGCCTGCTGCTCAACGACGAGGGCGGCATCATCGACGACCTGATGTTCGTGAACCGCGGCGACGACCTGTTCGTGATCGTGAACGGCGCCTGCAAGGCCGGCGATATCGCCCACATCCAGGAACGCATCGGCGGCCGCTGCGAGGTCATCCCCCTGCCCGACCAGGCCCTGCTCGCCCTGCAGGGCCCGCAGGCCGCCGCGGCGCTCGCGCGGCTCGCGCCCGGCACGGCATCGCTCGTGTTCATGACGGGCGGGCGGTTCGAGATCGCCGGCTGCGACTGCTACGTGACGCGCAGCGGCTACACGGGCGAGGACGGCTTCGAGATCTCCGTCCCAGCCGCCCAGGCCGAGGCGCTGGCGCGCGCTCTGCTGGCCCAGCCCGAGGTGAAGCCGATCGGCCTCGGAGCGCGCAATTCGCTGCGGCTGGAAGCCGGCCTGTGCCTCTACGGCAACGACATCGACACCACCACCACGCCCCCCGAGGCCGCGCTGAACTGGGCGATCCAGAAGGTCCGGCGCACCGGCGGCGCGCGCGCGGGCGGGTTCCCGGGCGCGGACAAGGTGCTCGCGCAGATCGACGACCCGGCGCTGCTCAAGCGCCGCCGCGTGGGCCTGGTGGCGCGCGAGCGCGTGCCCGTGCGCGAGCACACGCCCCTGCAGAGCACCGACGGTGCGGCCATCGGCGAAGTGACCAGCGGCCTGCTGGGCCCGAGCGTGAACCAGCCCGTCGCCATGGGCTACGTGGCGCCCGAGTTCGCGGCAGCCGGCGCCGTGGTGCACGCGATCGTGCGCGGCAAGGCCGTGCCGATGGAGGTCAGCCCGATGCCGTTCCTGCCGGCCCGCTACCACCGCGGCTGACCGCGGCGCTCCCCACCGGGCGCCGGGCGCGGCTACAGTCGCAACCGCGTGCCCCTTCCAGGGCCGCACACCCTTTTGTCGTTTTCCCCGCCGCCTTTTTCCCGCGGACCTTTCTTCCAGGAGCCCCCATGACCGTCAAATTCTCCCGCGACCACGAGTGGATCAACACCGCCGACACGGGCGCCGCCGTCGTCGGCATCACCGTCCATGCGCAGGATGCGCTCGGCGACGTGGTGTTCGTCGATCTGCCCGCAGTGGGCACGACCTTCGCCCAGGGCGAAGTGGCCGGCGTGGTCGAGTCCGTGAAGGCCGCCGCCGACGTGTACATGCCCGTGTCCGGCGAGATCGTCGAAGTGAACGAGGCGCTGCGCGCCGATCCGTCGCTCGCCAACAGCGCGCCGCTGGGCGACGGCTGGTTCTTCAAGGTGCGCCTGTCCGACGCGTCGCAGCTCGATGCGCTCATGGACGAAACCGCCTACACCGAGTTCTCGAAGAACGCCTGACCGGCCCTTCCGGCGGGCGGCCCCGGGCCGGCCCGCCGCGGTGCGCCTGCGCAGTGCGCGCCCTTCTCGTTTCCCCTTTCCCTCTTTCCGCTGACCGGGACCCCTCCCATGCCCACGTCCACCCTGCCGCCGCTCTCCGCGCTCGAAAACGCCGCCGAATTCCAGCCCCGCCACATCGGCATCGATGCCGCGGACGAGGAGCGCATGCTCTCGGTCATCGGCGAGGCCTCGCGCGCGGCGCTGGTGGGCGGCATCGTGCCGGCGTCCATCGCGCGCAGCGAGCCGATGGAACTTCCGCCCGCCGCCACCGAGGCGGCCGCGCTGGCGGAACTCAAGGCGATCGCCTCGAAGAACCGCGTGCTGCGCAGCTTCATCGGCCAGGGCTACTACGGCACGCACACGCCCGGCGTGATCCTGCGCAACATCCTCGAGAACCCCGCCTGGTACACCGCCTACACGCCCTACCAGGCCGAGATCTCGCAGGGCCGCATGGAGGCCCTGGTCAACTTCCAGACGATGGTGTGCGACCTCACGGGCATGCCGATCGCCAACGCCTCGATGCTGGACGAGGCGACGGCCGCGGCCGAGGCCATGACGCTCGCCAAGCGCTCCGTGAAGTCGAAGAGCCAGACGCTCGTCGTCTCGGGCGACACGCACCCGCAGACCATCGAGGTGATCCGCACCCGCGCCGAGCCGCTGGGCATCAGCGTGGTGATCGCGAACTCCGAAGCCGAATGGAACGCCGCGCTCGAGGGCGACTTCTTCGCCGCCGTCATCCAGTACCCCGCCAGCAGCGGCTGGCTCGCCGACTGGAGCGCCGACGTGGAAAAGATCCACGCCAAGCAGGCCGCCGCCATCGTCTGCGCCGACCTGCTGGCGCTCACGCTGCTCGTGCCCCCGGGTGAATGGGGCGCGGACATCGTCGTGGGCAGCACCCAGCGCTTCGGCATGCCGATGGGCGCGGGCGGCCCGCATGCCGCCTTCATGGCCTGCCGCGACGACTTCAAGCGTTCGCTGCCGGGCCGCCTCGTGGGCGTGAGCGTGGACGTGCACGGCCAGCCGGCCTACCGCCTCGCGCTGCAGACGCGCGAGCAGCACATCCGCCGCGAGAAGGCCACCTCCAACATCTGCACGGCGCAGGTGCTGCCGGCGGTGATCGCCAGCATGTATGCGGTCTATCACGGCCCCGAAGGCCTCAAGCGCATCGCCCAGCGCGTGGCGAGCTTCACGGCCATCCTGGCCAAGGGCCTCGTGGCGCTGGGCCATACCGCGCACCACCACGAGTCGGCCTTCGACACCCTGTGCCTGCACACGAAGGAGCAGACGGGCGCGCTGCTCGCCCGCGCCGTGGAGCGCGGCGCCAACCTGCGCGTGGCCTGGAACGACTACCTCTGCATCTCGCTCGACGAAACCACGACGCGGGCGGACATCGAGCTGCTCTGGTCGGTCTTTGCCGCCGACGGGCAGGCCCTGCCCCGCATCGAGGATTTCGCGGACGGCGTGAACCCGCTGATCCCGGCCGAACTGCTGCGCACGAGCGCCTTCCTCACGCACCCGGTGTTCAACACGCACCATTCCGAGACCGGCATGCTGCGCTACATCCGCCAGCTTTCGGACAAGGACCTGGCGCTCGACCGCAGCATGATCCCGCTGGGCAGCTGCACCATGAAGCTGAACGCCACCAGCGAGATGATCCCGATCACCTGGCCGGAATTCGCGCAGGTGCATCCGTTCGCGCCCGCCGACCAACTGGAGGGCTACCGCCAGCTCGACGAGCAGTTGCGCGCCTGGCTGTGCCAGGCCACGGGCTACGCCGGCATCAGCCTGCAGCCCAACGCCGGATCGCAGGGCGAATATGCGGGCCTGCTGGCGATCCGCGCCTACCATGCGGCGCAGGGCCAGGGCCACCGCAACATCTGCCTGATCCCGAGCAGCGCGCACGGCACCAACCCGGCCAGCGCCCAGATGGTGGGCATGCAGGTGGTGGTGACGGCCTGCGACGCGAACGGCAACGTCGACATGGACGACCTGCGCGCCAAGTGCGAGCATCACGCCGAGAAGCTCGCCTGCGTGATGATCACCTACCCCAGCACGCACGGCGTGTTCGAGACGCAGGTGAAGGAACTCTGCCAGCTCGTGCACCGCCACGGCGGCCGCGTGTACGTGGACGGCGCCAACATGAACGCCATGGTGGGCGTGGCCGCGCCCGGCGCCTTCGGCGGCGACGTGAGCCACCTGAACCTGCACAAGACCTTCTGCATCCCGCACGGCGGCGGCGGCCCCGGCGTCGGCCCGGTCTGCGTGGTGGAAGACCTCGTTCCCTACCTGCCGGGCCATGCCACGGCCGGCGTGGCGGGCGGCACGGGTGCCGTCAGCGCGGCTCCGCTCGGCAATGCCGCGGTGCTGCCGATCAGCTGGATGTACATCCGCATGATGGGCCCGGACGGCCTGCGCGCCGCCACCGAGACGGCCATCCTCTCGGCCAACTACATCAGCGCGCGCCTGAAGGACCACTACCCCACGCTGTACGCGAGCGCCAACGGCCACGTGGCGCACGAGTGCATCCTGGACCTGCGCGGCTTCAAGGAGACCAGCGGCGTGATGGCCGAGGACGTCGCCAAGCGGCTGATCGACTACGGCTTCCATGCGCCGACGCTGTCCTTCCCGGTGCCCAACACGCTCATGGTGGAGCCCACCGAGAGCGAGACGCTGGCCGAGCTGGACCGCTTCATCGACGCGATGATCGCCATCCGCGGCGAGATCCGCCGCATCGAGCAGGGCGAGTGGCCGCAGGACGACAACCCGCTCAAGAACGCGCCCCACACCGCGCTCAGCCTGCTGGGCGGCGAGTGGACGCATCCCTACCCGCGCGAGGCGGCGGCCTACCCGGTCGCGGCGCTGCGCCAGGCCAAGTACTGGTCGCCCGTCGGCCGGGTGGACAACGTCTACGGCGACCGCAACCTGTTCTGCAGCTGCGTGCCGGTATCGGACTTCGCCTGAGAACGCGCGCGGGCTACCATCGCACCTTTTGACCGGAGATCCGAACCGTGAAGAAGTCCCTGCTGCCCGTTCTCGCCGCCGTCCTGCTGGCCGGTACCGCTTGCGCCCAGAAGCCCACCGCCGCTCCTGCCGCGCCCGCTGCACCTGCCGCTTCGGCCGCCGCCGCATCGGCGCCCGTCACCACCGCCAGCGGCCTGGTGTACGAGTCGATCAAGGAAGGCACGGGCGAATCTCCCAAAGCCACCGACGTGGTGAAGGTGCACTACCGCGGCACGTTCCTGGACGGCAAGGAATTCGACAGCTCCTACAAGCGCGGCGAGCCCACCGAGTTCCCGCTCAACCGCGTGATCCCCTGCTGGACCGAAGGCGTGCAGCGCATGAAGCCGGGCGGCAAGGCCCGCCTGACCTGCCCGCCCGCCATCGCCTACGGCGCGGCCGGCGCGGGCGGCGTGATTCCGCCCAACGCCACGCTGCGCTTCGACGTCGAGCTGGTGTCCGTGCGCCGCTGAGCGGCCTGTCTCCGCGCGCCGCACAGGCGCGCGCAGGCCCGCGCGGCCGCGTTGCCCCCCCATAAACCAGTGGCGGGCCTGCGGGCGGGCGGCACGCGGCGTACACTGGCGGGCTCGCCCGCGGCGCTGCCGCCTTCCGTGCGCCGAGCTGGCGCACCCGTTCCAAGCCGCCCCGCCGCCCATGAGCCGCCCCCACCTGTCCTTCCTGCTGCCGCCCGATCCGGAGGGCGAGCGCGGCGCCGCGGCGGGTGGCGAAGCGGCCGCGACGCCGGCGCAGGCGGCGCTTCCCGCCCTGCCAGCGCCTGCCGCGGCGGGCGCGGACGAGGTCGTGATGGCCAATCGCAGAAATCCCGGCCGGCCGGAAGGCCCGGTGGCCGCCCTCATCGCCGAGCTGCGCGCCTACCAGGCCGAGCTGGAGGTGCAGAACAAGGTGCTGCGCTACAGCCAGGCCGCGGCCGAAAGCGCCTCGGAACGTTTCGAGACGCTCTTCGCCAGCGTGCCGCTGGCCCTCATGGTGCTCGACGAGCACGACATGGTGGTGCAGGCCAACTCCATGGCGCACCGCTGCTTCCAGCCCACCGAGGCCGACCGGCCGCTGACCTCGCTGATGCCGTTCGTGAGCACGGACGATGCCGACCGCGTGCGCGACACCTTCGCGCAGGCCCGCGACCACGGCCACGGCGAGGCCAGCGAGGTGGTCTTTCCGATCGGCCCGAAAGGCGCGGGCATCACCGGCGACCTGTACATCGCGCGCATCGAGGCCCCGCAGGCGGACGGCGCCCCGGCCCAGTGGCAGTACCTCTGCGCGGTGGTGGACCAGGGCCCGCTCGTGGCCGAACGGCGCGCACTGCAGCAGAGCGCCACCGCCCTGCAGGAGCGCAACGCGCAGCTCTATGCCAGCGAGCGCCGCCTGGAGGCCGTGATCAATTCCGCGCTGGACGCCATCATCTGCGTGGACCAGCACCAGCGCATCACCGTCTTCAATCCCACGGCCGCGGCGCTGTTCCAGTGCGCCACGGCCGACGCGCTCGGCAGCCCGCTCGACCGGTTCCTGCCCGATGCGGCGCAGGCGCTCGCCTTCGCGCAACTGGCCACCCAGGCGGTGCTCGGCGAGATGGTGGCCCTCACCGCCAGCGGCAAGGAACTGGCGGTGGAAGTGAGCGTGTCGTTCGAGCGGCATGCCGAGGGCGAGACCACCACCGTGTTCGCGCGCGATCTCACGGGCCGCAAGAAGGCCGAGGCGCACCGCAACGAACTCGAAGCCCAGCTCCGCGAATCGCACAAGATGCAGGCCGTGGGCACCATGGCCGGCGGCATCGCCCACGACTTCAACAACATCCTGAGCGCCATCCTCGGCAACGTCGAGCTGGCCAAGGCCGATTGCGCGGCCGATGCGCCGGCCCTGGAAAGCCTGCGCGAGATCGAGAAGGCCGGCCGCCGCGCGCGCGACCTGGTGCGGCAGATCCTCACCTTCAGCCGCAACGAGCCGCCCCAGCGCACCGCCGTACCCGTGTCGGAGGCCGTGCACGACACCGAGCGCCTGCTGCGCGTGACGCTGCCGCCGGCCATCGAGCTGCGCCTGCAGATCGATGCGCCCCTGCCCGCCATGCTCGCCGACGCCACCCAGGTCGAACAGGCGCTGCTCAACCTCTGCACCAACGCGATCCATGCCATCGGCGACGCGCGCGGCACCGTGCGCGTGGAGGCCTCGGCCACGCAGCCCGACCAGCGGCTGTGCGAACGGCTCGCCCTGCCCCCCGGCGAATACGTGGTGATCAGCGTGAGCGACAACGGCCCGGGCATGGACGCCGCCACGCAGCAGCGCATCTTCGAACCGTTCTTCACCACCAAGCCCGTCGGCCAGGGCACGGGCCTGGGGCTGGCCGTGGTGCACGGGGTGATGCGCACCCACGGCGGCGCGGTGGACGTGCAGAGCGCGCCCGGCGAAGGCAGCCGCTTCACGCTCTATTTCCCCGCCGTGCCGCAGGCAGCCGCTGCCGCCCTGGCGCCGGAACAGGCCCGGCCCGCCGCGGCTGCACTGCCCGTGCCGAGCGGTGCCGGAGCCAGTGCCGGCGCGGGCGCGGCGGATGCCGATGGCGCCGCTGCCCGCCCGGCCTCGCCGCCGGCACCGCCCGCGCAGGCCAGCCCGGCCGAGCGCCAGCACCACGTGATGTACGTGGACGACGACCAGGCCCTGGTGTTCCTCGTGCAGCGCCTGCTGCGCCGCCGCGGCTACCGCGTGAGCGGCTTCACCGATCCGCGCGAGGCGGCATCGGCGCTGGCGGCCGATCCGCAGGCCTACGACCTCGTCGTGACCGACTACAACATGCCCGGCTACTGCGGCGTGGACCTGGTGCGCGAGGCCAAGCGCATCCGCGCCGACCTGCCCGTGGCGCTCGCCTCCGGCCACGTCACGGCCGAGATCGAGCGCGATGCGCTGGCCGAAGGTGCCAACGCGCTGATCCACAAGCCCAACGACGTGGACGAGCTGTGCGCCACGGTGCACCGGCTGGTGCATGGCTCCGGGACCTGAAGCCCCGTGAACGGCACCGAGAAGGACGGCGCTCCCGCCCGCCTTGCGCCCCCTTCCGTGCAGGCCATGCCGGACACACCGCACGCGCCGGCCGCACTGGACGGCGACACGGTTGCCACCGCACCCGACTGCCTCTACGCCGATGCCGACCTCATCGTGCTGGCCAAGCCCTCGGGGCTGCTCTGCGTGCCCGGCCGCGGCCCGGACAAGCAGGACTGCCTGAGCACCCGCGCCGCGCGCCACTGGCCCGGCGCCTGCGTGGTGCACCGCCTCGACCAGGCGACCTCGGGCCTCGTGCTGATGGCGCTCCATGCCGAGGCGCAGCGCGTGCTTGGCCACGCGTTCGCCGCACGGCAGGTGCACAAGCGTTACGTGGCGGTCGTGCACGCGGGCCCCGGATCTGTCCCGGCCGAAAGCGCTCCGGCCATCCCACCGGTGACCACCCTTCCGGACGGACACTGGCAGGAAATCGACCTGCCCATCGCCGCCGACTGGGAGCGCCGCCCGCTGCGCGTGGTGGACCCGCAGCACGGCAAGCCGAGCCTCACGCGCTGGCGGCCCGCGACCGCCGCAGGCGGCTTCCCCGGGTCGGCGCCTGGCACGCTGCGCGTGCTGCTGGAGCCCGTCACCGGCCGCACGCACCAGCTGCGCGTGCACATGGCGGCGATCGGCCATCCGATCCTGGGCGATGCGCTCTACGCTCCCCCGCCCGTGCAGGCGCTCGCCCCGCGGCTGCTGCTGCATGCGCAGCGGATCGCGTTCGCGCATCCCCGCACCGGCGCGCCCCTGTCTTTCGATCTGCCCGCGCCGTTCTGAGCATGCTGCCGCAGTACCATCGCGGCACCATGCAAGGCACCTCCCTCCCCTCTTCGTCCCCGGCTGGGGCATCCGCCCCAGGGCCGCGCCCCCTCGTCATCCTCACCGGCGCCTCGCGCGGCATGGGCCTGGCCATGGCCCGGCAGTTGCTGCAGCAGGGCCATGCGCTCGTCACGCTCGCCCGCGCCACCAGCGGCGAGCTGGCCGGCATCGCGCAGCACGCCGGGGCGCCGCTTGAACAGTGGGAGCAGGATCTCGCCGACGGCGCCACGGCCGCCGGGCGGCTGCGCGGCTGGCTCGCGGCCCAGCCGGCCGGCCGCTACGCCAGCGCCACGCTCATCAACAATGCCGGCGTGGTGCCGCACATCGCGCCGCTGTCGGACTGCGATCCGGCCGATCTCGCGAACGCCCTGCGCGTCGGGCTGGAAGCCCCGATGCAGCTCACCGCCGCGTTCCTTGCCGCCACGCGCGGCTGGGGCGTGCCGCTCAAGGTGCTCAACATTTCGTCCGGCCTCGGGCGCCGCGCCATGGCGTCGCAATCGGCGTACTGCGCCGCCAAGGCCGGGATGGACCATTTCACGCGCTGCCTCGCGCTCGACGAAGCCCTGCGCCCCGGCGGCGCCCGGGTATGCTCGCTGGCTCCCGGTGTGATCGACACCGACATGCAGGTCCATCTGCGCGCCGCCGACCCGGCCGCTTTTCCCGACCAGCAGAACTTCGCCAACCTCAAGACGGATGGCGCACTGACCTCGCCCGACGACGCCGCGGCGCGCGTACTGGCCTGGCTCGCGCGCGCGGATTTCGGCGACGTGCCCGTGGCCGACGTGCGGCAGCCCTGAGCCCTGGGATGCCACGGCAGCCCCACCGGCCGCGGCGCGTGAGACCGGCTCGGCAATGACCGGGCCTCCCGGGCCATCGCGAAGATTCCACCGCGCCTAGCGCTTGCCCGGTTGCGCCCGGCGTGCCGGCGCGCCAAGAATCGTCACCATCGCGCAAGCCCTTTTTTCCGGAGACAAACCACCCATGATCCGTACCGTGATTTCGTTCGCCGCCCTCGCCTTCGCGCTGGGCACCGCCTCGGCCCAGACGGCCCCGGCCGCCGCGCCCGCCGGCAATGCCTATCCCGCCAAGCCCGTGCGGCTCATCGTGCCCTTCCCGCCCGGCGGCGGCACCGACATCCTCTCGCGCCTCGTCGCGACCAAGCTCACCGAGACCCTGCACTGGACGGTGGTGCCCGACAACCGCGCCGGCGCCGGCGGCACCATCGGCATCACCGAAACCGTCAAGGCCGCGCCCACGGGCTACGACCTCGTGATGGGCCAGAAGGACAACCTCGTCGTCGCGCCCTACCTCTACAAGAACCTGCCCTGGGATCCCACGAAGGATCTCGTGGCCATCGCGCACGTGGCCTACACGCCGGTGATCATCGCCACCGGCGCCAACTCCCGCTTCAAGACGCTGGCCGACGTGGTGGCGGCCGCGCGCGCCGAGCCCGGCAAGATCACCTACGGCTCGCCCGGCAACGGCACCACCATCCACCTCGCGGGCGACCTGTTCGAGAAGGCGGCGGGCATCAAGCTCAGCCACATCCCCTACAAGGGCTCCAACCCGGCGCTGATGGACGCGCTCGCCGGCAACGTCGATCTGCTGGTGTCTTCCGTGCCCTCGGCGATGGGCCAGATCAAGTCCGGCAAGCTGCGCCCGCTGGCCGTCACCTCGATCAAGCGCAGTTCCTCGCTGCCCGACGTGCCCACCGTGGCGGAATCGGGCTACAAGGGCTTCGACGTCAGCTCCTGGTACGGCATCTTCGCGCCCGCGGGCACGCCGGCCAACGTGGTCACCACGGTGAACACCGAGGTCAACAAGCTGCTGGCCCAGCCGGAAATGCGCGCCGCCATCCAGGCCCAGGGCGCCGAGCCGGAATCGATGAGCAGCACGCAGTTCTCGGCGCTGCTCAAGGCCGACTATGCGAAGTGGAAGGGCATCGTCGAGGCCTCGGGCGCGAAGATCGAGTAAGCGCGCCCCGCCGGGCAGGCGTTGCCGCAGCAGGCGCGACCGGCCCGGCGCCGATCATCACTTCTTGGCGCAGCAGGCGTTGAAGTACTCGCGGGCCCGGGAAACCGCGAGCGCCTGGTCGGCGGGTGACATGCCGGCAGGCGGCTGTTCGCCGGGCGGGGCAGGATTGAACGTGGGCGACATGCGGTCCTGGGCCATGACGAGCTTCCAGGCCGCCGAGGCGATCGGATCGCCGAGCCCGTACCGGTCCGTGGAAGTCACCATGTAGGCCCTGCCGATGGCCTCGAGGTCGCCGGTCCGCGCCAGTTCCAGCATGTCCCGCGCGGCGGCCCTCGCCTGGGGCGACACCGGGGCCAGCGACATGTTGCCCTGCGCGTCCTTCTCGGTCTGCATGCTGGACGCCAGCGCCTTGGCCGCGACATAGGTCCGGCCCCGCGGGTTGCCGGCGGCGGCGGCCTCGGCCATGAGGGCATCGACCTCGGCAGGATCGACGTGGCCCACGTTCCTGCAGCGCGCGCCCTGCACTTCGCGGAAGAACATCATCATCTCGACACTCGGATCGTCGGGCTTCAGTCCCGAGAGGTTCGCCAGTTCGTTGCTCACGGCATCGCCGGATTCGGCGAAGTCCTTGCAGTCCATGAGCAGCATGGCGCGGTCTGCCGCGGGGTGCCCATAGGACGGCAAGGGCACCTTCGCGACTTCCTCGGGATCCATCTGGGCGAACATGCCTTGCGGCATCGATGCATTCATCCAGGTGAGGGTGCTGTCGCTGATCCGGGTCGATGCGACTTTTCCCGATGGCTGGAGCCCGTCCGCCGCGGGACGCGACGGGCCCGCGGCGGGTTGCGGCGTTTCCGGCGCACCGTTGCGGGCCACCGCCAGAATGGCCACCAGCACGGCGGCCGCTGCGGCCGCGGCCGCCATGCGCTGGGACTTGGTTGTCAAAAACATGGTGCCTCGCAGAGGGAAAACGGGTGGGGAGGGGCTTTCGCCCCCCCATCGGCATCAGGACTTGATGGCGCTGTCCACGGCGTAGGCAACCTGCCGCACGTCATTGCCGAACTGCAGGATCTGCTTCGCGTTGAAGGCGATCTGCTGGCTCAGGTCGGTCATGCTGGACAGGATCTTGACGCACTCGACGTGCCGGTCGCCACCCGGCTTGCTGCCGCAGCCTTTGTCGTTGTAGGCACGATTCACGGCCTTGAGCTGTTCGTTGTAGTCCTGCATCCTGTGGAAGCTGGTGCTCGCCGCCTCCACGGCGTTGTTCAGGGTGCTGACGGCGGTGGAGAGATCCTGCCTAGCCGCTGCCGTCATGTTCCGGTTGATGTAGTTCTGCGCCTTGGGGACCTCGCTGTCCATCTTCGAGAAGGTGGTCTTGGCCACCCAGCCGCAGCCCGCGGCTGCCGCTGCCACACCGCCTGCCTTGACCATGGCCTTGATGTGCGAGGCGGCGGACGGATCCGAGACCGGCTTCCACGTGGCGAGCACCCCTGCGGCCGATCCGCCGCAGAGGGACGAGAAGGCCGCCGTGGTGAGATCTCCCCAGCTCCCCCCGTACATCGCGATCGCGGCGACGTTGACCGCCCCCACCGTGCCCCATCCGGCGTACGAGCGCCAGTCGAACCACTCGTGGAACGTCCGGGGGAACGACCAGTAGCCGCTGATCGAGTGCCGCGGATCGGGGGTGACGGCCTGGCTGGCGGTGGGCGCCAGCGCAGCCGCCGCCGTCGCCGACATCAGGGCAGCGGCGGTCCAGTGCTTCAGAGCTTTCCTCATGGTGTTTTCCTCTTTCTACAGTTAGCAGTTAGCGGCCGTGAGAACCTGGGGGAAAGGGCCAGCCGGATCCACCCATTCCGCCCCGCGCAGCGCACTGCCCAGGAAGGCGGCGCCCGAACACCTTCAACGGATGTAATGGATTCCTCCGCCATCCGTCATGCTTCGGAAATCGGAAATCGGAAATCGGTAATCGGTGATCGGTGATGGGCCATCGGCGATCGGCCGGCCCTTTCCCGCCGCACCGGCGTGCCGCAGGCAGACCGGTCTGTCGCCCGACGCCCGACTCATCCGTGTGCAGGTAGTCTTCTATTCGGCCGTGCGGCTGGCATCCGCGTTATTACGTATGCCTTGCCACTCTGCGGAAATATTTTGATAAACAAAATTTATACAAACGGCATGACAGACGTCATCGAGATCCGCTGGGCTAAAGCTCGCAGCCGCCGTTTTCCATGGCGACGATGAAATCGATCAGCGCACGGACCGCAGGCGTCTGGTACCGATCGGGCACATGGAGCAAAAACTTCTGGGTGGAAAGGAACTCCAGTGCCTCGGGCTCCAGGCGCAGGATTTCCAGTTCGCCGCGCCCGACCGTCCTGGCCACCATGTAGTCCGGCATCAGCCCCACTCCCAAGCCTTGCGCTATCGCGTCCAGCAGAAAGTGGAAGTTCGCGGAGAGCAGGCGTGGCCGGATGCGCGCGACGCGCCGGCTCGGCCCCTGGAGCCAAGTGGTCTGCAGCCGCTCGCCGGTCTGCGACGAAGCGATGAGCGGCATTGCCTTGAGCGCCTCCAGGTTCTGCGGTCTGCCATGTTGCTCCAGGAAGGCCGGTGCCGCGCACGCCACGTAGCGCACCGTTCCCAGCCGCCGCGCCACGAGGTGCGGCGGCGGCTCCGCCATGACGCGCACGGCGAAATCGATCGATCCCGTCACGAGTTCTTCGAGGTCGTTGTTGAAGATCGCATGCAGCGCGATGTCGGGGTGGCGCCGCATGAACTCCGTCAGCCACGCCGACATGCGCAACTGGCCGTAGCCGATCGGCACGCCCAGCCGCACCGTTCCGTGCAACCCCTTGCCCAGGTCGTTGACGACTTCGTCGGCCGCCATGACTTCGTGGCGCATCGCGAGGCCGTGCTCGTACAGCCGCAGGCCGATCTCGGTGGGAACCAGCTCGCGCGTGGTCCGGCGCAGCAGCTGCACGCCCAACTGGCGTTCGAACCGGTTGATCCGCTGGCTGACGTTGGCGCGGCTCATGCCGAGGGCCGCAGCGGCACGGCTCAGGTTGCCCGCTTCGATGATGTCCACCAGCAGGCCCAGGGCATGCATGTCCATTGTCAATCTCCAGTTATCACAACCATCACGGATTCCGCACGATTGTAAATTTTCAAGGACGTTTGAATAATCGGAGCCTTCGCGCCGCCGCCGGCCGCCCGCCGCCGCGCACCACCCAAGCGTCCGACTCCTTCCTCCTGCCCCCGCGATGAACCTCGGCACCCCTGCCCCCCTTCCCCTCGCCGGCCTGCGCGTCCTCGACCTGTCGCGCGTGCTCGCCGGCCCGATGTGCGCCATGGCGCTGGCCGACCTGGGCGCCGACGTGGTCAAGGTGGAGCATCCGGAGCGCGGCGACGACACCCGCGACTGGGGCGTGCGCATCGGTGCGCGCAATACCTCGTACTTCAACAGCGCGAACCGCAACAAGCGCTCCATCGCGCTGGATCTGCAGGACGAGGCCGGCCTCGCGGTCGCCCGGCGCCTCGCCGCGCAGGCCGACGTGGTGATCGAGAACTTCAAGCCCGGCGGGGCCGACCGGTTGGGGCTCGGCTATGCGGAACTGAGCGCGTCGAATCCGCGGCTGGTCTATTGCTCGATCTCCGGGTATTCGCGTGCCACGGCGGAAGCGCAGCGGCCCGGCTACGACCTGGTGGTACAGGGCGAGGCCGGCATCATGGCCATGAACGGCGAAGAGGGACAGGGCCCGCTGAAGTTCGGCGTGGCCGCGGTGGACATGTTCACCGGCATGTACGCGGGCCAGGCGATCCTCGCGGCGCTGTACGAACGCCACACGACCGGACGGGGCCGCCACGTGCAGATGGCGCTCTACGACTGCGGGCTGATGATCACCTCCTACTACGGCATGGAGGCGCTGCTGCGGGACGGCGATCCCCCGAAATTCGGCAACGCGCACCCGGCGATCGTGCCCTACGGCGTGTTCGACGCGAGCGACGGGCCGGTCGTCATGACGGTGGGCAACAACGGCCAGTTCGAGCGCTTCTGCCGCGACGTGGTGGGCCGGCCGGAATGGGCGGCCGACGAACGTTTCGCCACCAACACCGCACGCTCCGCGCACCGCGCCGTGCTGCTGCCGATGGTCCGCGAGGCCCTGCTGGCTTTCAGCCGGCGCGAACTGCTCGCCCGCCTGGAGCAGGCCCACATCCCCTGCGGCGAGGTGCTGGGCATGCACGCGGCGCTGAACTCGCCCCGCACCGAGGCCGCCGGCCTGCTGCACCGCTACGAGGACACCGAGGCGGGTGCGCAGGCGGTGCTGTCGCCGCCCTACGTGATGGACGGCGAACGCCTGCGCGTGCGCCGCACGCCGCCCCGCCTGGGCGAGCACACCGACGAGATCCTGCGCGAACTGCAGGCCCTGGAAGACGCGGCAGCGGCCGGCTGAGGCCGGACGCGCCCCTGCCGGCGCGGCCTTCGCGGCCCCACCGGCGCACACGACGATTCATTCAAAGGAGACAAGCATGCAACCCCATTCGACCCTTCCCCTCACCCGCCGACGCCTGCTGCAGGCCGGCGCGGCGACCGCCCTCGCGGGCACCGGACTGCACGCCCTGGCGGCGGAAGAAGCGTGGCCCGCCAAGATCGTCAAGATGGTGGTGGCCTTCCCCGCGGGCGGGCCGACCGACACGGCTGCGCGCATCGTCTCGCAGAAGCTCGCCGAGCGGCTCGGTACCGCGGTCGTGGTGGACAACCGGCCGGGCGCCTCGGGCTCCGTCGGCACGGCCTCTTTCATCAAGTCGCCGCCGGACGGCAACACCCTGTCGATGTTCGGCATGCCCGCGCTGCTGGCGCCGCTCATGTACAACAACAACGCCTACGACGTGGAGAAGGACTTCCAGTGCGTGTCCACGGTGTATGACCTGCCCATGGCCATCGTCGTGAACCCGTCGGTGATGCAGGGCGTGGATTCCGTCCGGGCGATGATCGCGCAGGCGAAGGCCGCCAAGCCGGCGTTGAACTACACCAGTTCCGGCACGGGCAGCTTCGGCCATCTGGCCATGGAGCAGCTCAAGGACCTGGGCGGCTTCGACATGCAGCACGTGCCCTACCGCGGCAGCGCGCCCGCCGTGACCGACCTGCTCGGCGGGCAGTTGGGCATCATGTTCGCCGACGTGGTGGCGGCCCTGCCGCATATCCGCGCCGGCAAGCTGCGGGCCATTGCGCTCAGTTCGCCGCGCGGCCGGCTGCTGCTGCCGGGCGTCAAGACGATTTCGGAGCAGGGCTTCCCGAACTTCGACTTCGACTCCTGGGGAGGCATCATCGCGCCGCTCGGCACGCCGCCGGCCGTGAGTGCGCGCCTGAACCGCGAACTCAAGGACATCCTCTCGAACGACAAGGAGGTGCAGGAGAAGCTGCTGCAGGCCGGGGCCATCGCCGCCTACCAGCCCGCGGACGCGATGCGCAAACGCCTGTCCGCCGACCGCGCCCGCTGGACGAAGATCGCGAAGGACAAGAACATCAGCGCGACGACCTGAGGGAAGTCAGCCGCCCAGGCCGGCCTTGGGCATGAAAAAAACGGCTCCCGCGGGAGCCGTTCTTCATGGGGCGCCGGCGGGATCAGTCGCGCACCACCAGCACCGGCGTGTGCACCACGCCCAGCACGCGCTGCGTGACGCTGCCCAGCACCAGCTTCTCCAGCCCGCGGCGGCCGTGCGAACCCATCACGATCAGGTCGGCACCCGTGCTCTCCAGCGCCTGCAGGATGCCGTCGTGCACGGCATGGCCTTCGCCGATCACCGTGTTCACGGGCACCCCGGCCTCCTCCATCGCGCGGCGCGTGGCGTCCAGCGCGGTGTTCGCCTCGGCGGTGGCGGCGTTCATGTACTGCGACTGCCCGTAGGCGAAATCCGCGCCCACGCCGGTGAAGGGGTATGGGTCCACGACGTACACGGCGGTCACCTGCGAGCCGAAGGCCTTGGCGAGGCCGGCGGCCTTGGCCACGGCCGTCATGGAGGTCGGCGAACCGTCCACCGGAATCAGGATGTGCTTGAACATGGGACTTCTCCTTCGTTGATGGTTGTGGAACTGACGGCACCAGTGTGCCGCAACGCGGCGCCACAGGGTTGATTCGCATCAAGCCTCTGGGGTTGCTGCGGCCTCCTCCTGGAACCCGCCGCGCCGGCAGGTGACCACCAGCGTGTCGCGGAAACCGGCGCCCTCGCCCAGCGGCTGGATCGGCGTGGTTTCATGGATCATGCGCGCGTCGTCGAGCAGCATGAGCGACCAGGGCTCGCTGAGCGTGAAGCGGTGGCCGCTCGGGCCGGCCGCCTCGAAGATGCGGGTTTCGCCGCCCTTCACGCCCTGGCGGCCCACGAGGAACACGGCCACGAGGTCCACGCCGTCGCGGTGCGCGCCCTCGGGCGTGGGGCGGCCGATGCCGTCGGTGGTGTCGATGCGGAACTGGTGCGCCTCCAGGAACCATGGCCCGGGCCGTTCCGCCAGCGCCTCTTGCGACAGTCGCGCCAGCGCGGCGAGCAGCGCGCGCCAAGCCGGTTGCGCGGTGGTGGCGTCCAGCATCGGCGCGAACCAGCGCTGCATGCCGCCGTGCAGGGCGTTGTAGTCGAGCGGCTGCCAGTGGGCGCGGTGCGGTACCTGCCTCACGCCCTCCGCACCGGGCCCCTCGGCCACGAAGCAGGAATGCCGGCGCCGGCGGTAGCGGCCGCCATCCTTCAGGAACTCGTCGGGCGGCAGGGACGGCCAGTCGGCATGCAGCGCCTGCAGTTGCGCGAGCGGCACCCCGATCCAGGCGGCGGTGTCTTCGGGCCGCAGCACGGCGTAGCCGGTGCTGCGCAGGTGCGCGGCGACCTGTCCGGGAGGCAGATAAGGCGGGGAAAAAGTGATGTGCGCCATGGTTCGGGAAGCTTAACGCGCTGCGGAGCGGCTCCGCGCCTCGGCATGCGTGCGCAAGCCTGCCGGCGTCACCCGCGGATGCCGTGCGGACGCCGCACGCACTTTGAAAGAATTCCCTGGCCGCATGCACCGCGTGCCCGTGGGCTGCAGTAGCATCCATGCCGCCGCGGCTGCCGCCCGGCCGAGCCTCCAGGAGATTTTCCATGGCCCATGAACGCCGCAACTATGTCCGCGTCGCCTTCGAGGCGCCCGCCCGCCTCACCGTGAGCGGCCACGGCACCTTCGAGGTGCAGGTGCTCGACGTCTCGCTGCGCGGCGCGCTGGTGGAACTGCCGGCCGGCCAGTCCCTGCCGCAGGGCGTGGCCTGCGCACTCTCCATTCCGCTGATGGAGGGGCAGGAGCAGATCGCGATGTCCGGCGAGCTGGCGCACGTGGACGGCAGCTGCGCGGGCCTGCAGGGCGACACGATCGACCTCGACAGCGTCACCCACCTGCGCCGGCTGATCGAACTGCAGCTGGGCGATCCGGCCCTGCTGGAGCGCGACCTGCAGGCGCTGGTGTCCGGCCACCGGGGCCGCGGCGTGCCCGCCCAGCCGGCCATGGGGCACTGAGCGCCGGCAGGCTGCGGGCGCCTCCGGCAACCCGCTCCGGCTCAGCGCGCCGGTGCCTCCGCAGCGGCCGGCTCCGCGGCTTCCGCCTCCTGCAGCTGCCGCCACATCACCTTGCCGCTGCCGCTCTTGGGCAGCGCGTCGGCGAACTGCACCACGCGCGGCACCTTGTAGACGGCCATGTTGTCGCGACACCAGGCGACGATGTCGGCCTCGGACACCTGCCCCCGGTGCGAAGGCCGCAGCACCACCACGGCCTTCACCGTCTCGCCGCGGTAGCTGTCGCGCGCGGAGATCACGCAGGCCTCCTGGATCGCGGGGTGGCGGAACATCAGCGCCTCGACCTCGGCGGGCCACACCTTGAAGCCGCTCGCGTTGATCATGCGCTTCAGGCGGTCGGTGATGAAGAAATAGCCCTCTTCGTCCACGCGGCCCAGGTCGCCGGACCGGAAGAAGCGTTTGCCATCGAGCTCGATGAAGGCCGCCTCGGTCGGCACGGGCAGCTTCCAGTAGCCGCTGAACACGCCGGGACCATGGATCACGATCTCGCCCTGCTCGCCCGTGGGCACTTCCTGGAGCGTGTCCGGGTCGATGACCCGGGCATCGGTGCTGATGAAGGGAATGCCCAGGCACTGCTGCTTGGGCCGGTCCGGCGGGTTGGTGTGCGAGGGCGCGGCGGTTTCGGTCAGGCCGTAGCCCTCGGAATAGCGCAGGCCGAACTGGTCCAGCAGCCGCTGCGCGACGGCCTGCGGCATGGCCGCCCCGCCGCCGCCGATGTAGACCAGGCTGGAGAGGTCGTAGCCCCCGAAATGCGGGCTCGCCATCAGGTCGATCACCATGGTGGGAATGTTCGTCCAGTTGGTGACGCGGTAGCGCGAGATGAGCCGGCCCGCCAGGTCGCGGTCCCAGCGCGGCATCATCACCAGCGTCGCCCCGGCATAGATCGACGAGTGCATCAGGCTCACCATGCCGGTGATGTGGAACATCGGCACCACGGCCAGCGTCACGCTTTCGGACGTGGCCGTGCCCCAGAGCGCGCTGGCGACGGCGTTGTGCATGATGCTGCGGTGCGGATGCATGCAGCCCTTGGGCAGGCCCGTGGTGCCGCTGGTGTAGGGCAGCACGGCGAGATCGTCCGGGCCGGCCTCCGGCGCGGGGATCGCATCCTGGCAGGCCAGGGCCTCGCTCCAGGCATGCACCGCGCCGCCGCCCAGCGCCGGCAGCGGCCGGGCGGTGCAGAGCCAGTCGCGCCAGGCCGCGGGCATGGCCCGCGCCTCTTCCGATGCCGGATCGAACGCATCCGCGAACTGCGACACCACCAGGTGCTGCAGCCGCCGCTCGGCCGGGAGGGCATTGCTCGCGGCGGCCACTTCGGGCGCGAGGTCGGCCGTGGTGATGGCCACGCGCGCATCGGGATCGGTGATGTAGTGCTTGAGCTCTTCCGCGCGGTTCATCGGATTGACGGGCACCACGACGGCATCGGCACGCAGGATGGCGAAGTGCGCGATGACGAGCTGCGGGCAGTTCTGCATGCACAGCAGCACGCGGTCGCCCCGGCGCACACCCGACGCGCGCAAATGCGCGGCCAGGCGCTCCGCCGCGTCCGCCAGTGCCCGGTATCCCAGTTGCGCGCCGAAGAACACCAGCGCCGGCTTGTCCGGGTAGCGCTGCGCGTTGACGGCCAGGTTGTTCCACAGCGATGTGGCGGGCGGTGTGAGGGAATGCGGCAGGCGCTTGGGCCAATGGGCGTAGTGGACTTGTGGGGCAGGCATGGGTCGGCGGACTTCCAGAGTTTCCATGGATCGAAACGAAACCCCCATCGTGGGCCGCACGCGCCGTGCCCGTATTGGGGATGGCCCCTAGGCCCGGTCACCCATGCGACGTGCGGCGCAGTGCCTGCCGCCACGCACCCGGGGACGTTTCGGGACACCGCGTTTTTGTAACCGCTTGTCCCCCAAGCACCCTTTCCGGGCCCGTGTGGCGGCCGGGGCATTCCCCCATGAACGACAATGCGGGGCACGCCTGCGCGCCGCCACGCCCCGCCCTCCGCCCGGCGGGCGGCGCCGCAGCTTTTTTCCGCACATTCATCGCTATTTCATGCCGGCCCGCGCGGCGCTGCGCGCGGTCACGGCCTGCGGCCCATGGACTCCATGAACATTGTCATCCTCGACGACTACCAGGACGCCGTCCGCAAACTCCATTGCGCCGCGCGCCTCGACGCCTACACGGCGAAGGTCTACACCAACACCGTCAAGGGCCTCGGCCAGCTCTCGGTGCGCCTCAAGGACGCCGACATCATCGTGCTCATCCGCGAGCGCACCCAGATCACGCGCCAGCTCGTGGAGAAGCTGCCCCGCCTGAAGCTCATCGCCCAGACCGGCAAGGTGGGCCCGCACATCGACGTGGCCGCCTGCACCGAGCGCGGCATCGCCGTGGCAGAAGGCGTGGGTTCGCCGGTGGCGCCGGCCGAACTCACCTGGGCGCTGATCATGGCGGCCATGCGGCGCCTGCCCCAGTACATCTCCAACCTGAAACACGGCGCCTGGCAGCAGTCCGGCCTGCGCTCGGCCTCGATGCCGCCGAACTTCGGCGTGGGCACCGTGCTGCGCGGCAAGACCCTGGGGATCTGGGGCTACGGCCGCATCGGGCAGATCGTCGCGGGCTACGGCCGCGCGTTCGGCATGAACGTGCGCGTCTGGGGCCGGGAGGCGTCGCGCGCGCAGGCCCTGAGCGAAGGGCTGCAGGTGGCGACCACGCGCGAGGAATTCTTCTCGCAGTGCGACGTGGTCTCGCTGCACCTGCGGCTCAACGACGACACCCGCGGCATCGTGCGCCTGGAAGACCTGTCCTCGATGAAGCCCAATGCCCTGCTCGTGAACACCTCGCGCGCCGAGCTGATCGAGCCCGACGCCCTGATCGCCGCCCTGAACCGCGGACGCCCCGGCATGGCCGCCGTGGACGTGTTCGAGAGCGAGCCCATCCTGCAGGGCCATGCGCTGCTGCGGCTGGAGAACTGCATCTGCACGCCCCACATCGGCTACGTGGAACAGGACAGCTACGAGCTGTATTTCGGCGCGGCCTTCGACAATGTGGTGAACTACATCCGCGGCACGCCCGCGAACATCGTGAACCCGGGCGCGCTGCAGGTGCGGCGCTGACGGCGAAGGGGCGGGCCCCCTCCACAGCGGCCTGCCCGCGTCACCACCTTGCGGCCCCGATCCCATCCAGCCAGGAAGCAAACACCTCCCGCGCCGCCTGCGGCACAACGGAGCGCAGGGCCCGTGCTTCGGCGCGCAAGATGCGTGGGTCGATGCCGGCCTGCGCCAACTCGCAGGCATGGCCGACCAGCCAGCGCTCGATATGGCGCGGGTCCGCCTCCAGATGGCACTGCAGCGCCAGCACATGGTGCCCCACGCCGAACGCCTGGTTGTCGCAGACGGGCGTGCCCGCCAGCCGCGTGGCCCCGGCGGGAATCTCGAAACGGTCGCCATGCCAGTGCAGCACCGGCACATCGCCCAGCGCCGCCAGCGGGGAGGCCTCGCCCGCCAGAGACAAATCCAGGGGCGCGAAGCCGATTTCCTTGACCCCCATGCCGCTGACACCCGCGCCGAGTGCACGGGCAATCAGTTGCGCGCCCAGGCAAATGCCCAGCAGCGGGCGCTGGTGTCGCAGCCGCTCGGAAATCACGTCCAGCTCGTCGGAGAGGAAGGGATGGAGCACGTCGTCGTAGGCGCCTATGGGACCGCCCAGCACCACCAGCAGATCGGCCGCCACCGCATCGGCGGTGCGACAGTCTTCGGTCGTGGCATCCAGGTAGCGCACGGCATATCCGCGCGCCTCCAGCAGCGGCCCCAGCGTGCCGAGGTCTTCGAAGTGCAGATGGCGGATGGCAACAGCGGTTTTCACGGGGACGGCTCCTGTGCGCCGGGTTGGCCGGGCCAGTAATGGCTGTCCGGCGTGGCGCGTGCGCCGAAGATGGCCTGGCCGACGCGCACCACGGTGGCACCTTCCTCGATGGCGATTTCGAAGTCGCCGGACATTCCCATGGACAGTTCATCCAGCCCGATGCCCGTGGGAGCACCTTGGCGCAACCGGTCGCGCAGGGTGCGCAGCAGCACGAAGCACTGGCGCACCCGTTCGGCCTCGCCGGAGAACAGCGCCAGCGTCATCAGCCCACGCACGCGCAGCGCCGAAAACGCCGGCAGCGCCTGGATGAAGGCCGGCACGTCCTCAGGAGCGAGGCCGTACTTGCTGGCCTCGCCCGAGGTGTTGACCTGCACGAACACCTCCAGCGAACGCCCTTCGGTCTGCAGGCGGCGATCCAGCGCCTCGGCCACGCGCAGGCTGTCCAGCGCCTGGAATTCGTGGGCAAAGCGCGCCACCAGCTTCGCCTTGTTGGTTTGCAGGTGGCCGATGACCGACCATTGCAGACCGGCCAGATCCTGCATGGCCTCCCATTTCCGGTGGGCCTCCTGCGGCTTGTTCTCGCCCAGCATCCGGCAGCCCGCCGCGTGCGCCAGGCGCAAGCGGGCCTCGGGTTGGGTCTTGCTGACCGGCAGCAGGCGAACCGCCGCGGCATCACGGCCCACCCGGCGGCAGGCGGCGGCCATGCGCGCATGCACCGCCGCCAGGTTGCGCCGGAAATCCTCGACCGTGGTGGCTTGGGGATAGCGGCCATGCTGATCGTGGCAGGTCTGCGTGTCGAATGGCATCGGCATCAGTTCGCCCCCTTGTTCACCGGAGTGGGCGCCATGGCGGGCGTGCATGCCTTGGACGGCAAGCGGCCATGGAGGATCGCATGGGCGAGCAGTCCGATCACCAGTCCCCAGAAGGCACCGCCGATCCCCCACAGGTGGATGTTGGCGGCTGCTGCCAGGAAAGTGATCAAAGAGGCTTCGCGCGTTTTCGCGTCGGCCAGCGCGCCGGCCAGGCTGCCGCCGATGGTGCCCAGCAATGCCAGCCCCGCCAGCGTGGCGATGAAGGTGGCAGGAAAGGCCATGAAGACGGCAGCCAGCGTCACGCCGAACAAGCCCACGAGGACGTAGCACACGCCTGCGGCGATGCCTGCGATCCAGCGCCTGGAGGGGTCTTCGTGCGCTTCCCGGCCCGTGGCGATGGCCGCCGTGATGGCGGCGATGTTGAAGGCGTGCGAGCCGAACGGTGCCATCAGCAGCGAGCCCAGCCCCGTGAGGGTCACGATGGGGTTGGCACTGGTCTGGAAGCCGTCATTGCGCAGTACCAGCATGCCGGGCATGTACTGGCCGGTCAAGGTGATCAGGAACAGCGGCAGCGCCACGCTCAACAAGGCGTTGAGCGAAAAGGCGGGCATGGTGAAAACGGGCCTGGCCAGCTTCAGTTGCAGCCCCGACAGATCGACCCGATCCTGAACCAGGAGAAAGGCCAGCCCCAGCACCAGGATTCCCACCACCGCATAGCGTGCGGAGAACCGCTTGAACACCAGGTAGGCAAGGATCAGCGAACCGGCCAGCAGGGGGTCGATGCCCATGCCGCCGAAAGCCCTGATGCCGAACTGCAGCAGGATGCCGGCCAGCAGCCCGGCGGCAACGCCGGGAGGAATCAGGCGAATGACGCGCTCGAACCACCCCGACAGCCCCAGCACCACAAAAGCGGCCGCCGAGATCAGGTAGGCCCCCACGGCTTCGGCATAGGGCGTGACCGTCAGCGCGGTGACCAGAAACGCCGCCGCCGGCGTGGACCACGCGGTGATGATCGGCTCGCGCGACAGCCAGCTCAGGAGGATCCCCGTCACGCCCACGCCGATGGAAATCGACCACACCCAGGAGGCCGTCAGTTCCGGGCCGAGGCCCGCGGCCCTGGCGGCCTGGAACACCAGGATGAACGTACCGCCGTAGTTGACGATGACCGAGAGCAGGCCGGCCACCACGGGATGGGTGAGATCGTTCCAGCGAACGGATCGATGCGAAGGAATGGAAGACATGGCCTGACAGTGACGATTGACAGCGGGAATGAACACGTTGCGAGCCGAATTTATAGTTCTAGAATGGACGGATGGTCCCGGCCACTTTCTGGCCCAGGCACCGGCCAATTGTTCAAGCACGCCCAACTCGAATCCGTCAAAGCCTGGGTCGGCGATCCGGCGCATGGCGCCTTGCCGCTGCACGCGCGGGTGCAGCGGGCCATTCGCCAATTGATCCTGGATGGCGCGCTGGACGTGGGCAGGCCATTGCCCGCGTCGCGTGCCTTGGCGAAATCGCTGGGGGTTTCCCGCGATACGGTCGAGTCGGCCTACGGCCAGTTGCATGCGGAAGGCTTCATCGAACGGCGTGTGGGCAGCGGCAGCTTCGTGTCGGAACGGGCCCAGCGTCTGCCGGGGCGCGGCAGGCCTCGGCGGACCAGCGTGGGAAGCGAGGCGGCTCTGCGCCTCAGCCGGCGCGGCAATGCCATGTACCAAAGCGGCGGTGTGCGTGACTTTCTGACGCCACGCCCGTTCGCACCCGGTGTGCCCGAGACACGCAGCTTTCCGCTGCACACCTGGGAGCGACTGCAAAGGCAGGTGCTGAAGGAGTACGGCACGCTGGCGTTGCTGCACAGCCCGCCGCAGGGCGTGGAGCCGCTGCGCCGGGCCATCGCCGATCACGTCAATCTCGAACGGGGCGCGCGCGCCGCACCCGAGCGCGTGTTGGTGCTGACCAGTTCCCAGCAAGCCCTGACCCTGTGCGCCACGGTGCTGCTCGATGCGGGCGACCGCATCTTCATCGAAGACCCTGTCTACCACGGCGCCCGCAAGGCGTTCGACGCTGCCGGCCTGGAGTGCGTGCCCGTGCCATTGGATGCAGGCGGCCTGCGGGTGGAGTATCTGACCGAGGCCAGCGAGGCCGCCAGGGCGGTGTTCCTCACGCCGTCACATCAGTTTCCCACCGGAGCGACGCTGTCGCTGGACCGGCGTCTGGCGGTCATCGAATGGGCCAGACAGCGCCAGGGCTGGATCATCGAGGACGACTACGACAGCGAATTCCACTACGAGGGCAAGCCCACCGCCTGTGTGCAGGGGCTCGATCCGCATGAACGGACGATCTACATCGGCACCTTCACCAAATCCCTGTTCCCTGGCCTGCGCATCGGCTACATGGTGCTGCCTCCGCCACTGGTGGCACCCATGACCGTAGCCCGCACCTTGCTGGACGGGCACAGCGCACCGATTCCACAACTCACGTTGGCGCGTTTCATGGAAGGCGGCCACTTCGGCACCCATGTGCGCACCATGCGGGCGGTCTATGCCGAACGGCGCGACGTGCTGGCACGACTGGTGCGCCAGCATCTGGCGGAGTTCGTGGAACCCCGGGTGCCTGCCGGGGGCATGCAAATGCCCTGTGTCTTCATCCGAGACATTCCCGAACGCGAGGCCGTGGAATCCGCCCGCCGGGCCGGCATCGACTTGCTGGGGCTGACGACGCTGCATGCGCCGGGCCGGCACGAGGCCGGCTTTCTCATGGGGTTCGCCGCCCACGCCCCGCACGAGCTGGATGCTGCCGTCAAAAAGCTGGCGGACGTGCTGCGTGCGCTGTGCCGTTGACACCGGGACTCCATCCCGTGAGCCGCTGAACGAAAAAGGCCTCCGCACGCGGAGGCCTTTTCACTGGAACGAAGCCGCTCAGTTCAGAGGCGTCTTCTTGCCGTCCTTGTAGTTGTACAGGGTGATGGCGGGGTTCTTCAGTTCGCCGTTGGGCTCGAAGGCGATCTGGGCGGTCACGCCCTTGTAGTTCGACTTCTGCAGCTCGGGGATGTAGACCTTCGGATCCCACGAGTTGGCACGCTTCATGGCGTCGACCAGCAGCATGGTGGCGTCGTAGGTGTAGGGGCTGTAGACCTGGAACTGGTTGGGGTACTTGGCGTCGTACTTGGCCTTCCAGGCCGTGCCGCCGGGCATCTTGGCCAGCGAAGCGCCGCCTTCCGCGCAGATCACGTTGGCGAGAGTCTTGGCGCCGGCGGCCAGCTTGGCCACTTCGGCCGTGCAGATGCCGTCGCCGCCGAAGTACTTCACGTTCGACAGGCCGAGCTGTTCCATCTGGCGCAGCATCGGGCCGGCCTGGGGATCCATGCCGCCGAAGAAGATGGCGTCGGGGTTCTTCGACTTGATCGACGTCAGGATGGCCATGAAGTCGGTGGCCTTGTCGGTCGTGAACTGCTCGTCCACCACCTTGATGCCCTTGGTCGCGGCCGTCTTCTTGAAGACGTCGGCGACGCCCTGGCCGTAGGCCGTGCGGTCGTCGATGATGGCGACCGACTTGAGCTTCAGCGTGTCGGCGGCGTAGGCGGCAAGGCCTGCGCCCAGGGCGTTGTCGTTCGCGATGATGCGGAACGTCGTCTTGTAGCCGGGCTTGGTCAGGTTGGGGTTGGTGGCGGCGCCGGTGACGTGCGGGATGCCGCAGTCGTTGTAGACCTTCGAGGCGGGGATCGTCGTGCCGGAGTTCAGGTGGCCGACCACACCGGCGACCTTGGCGTCGCACAGTTTCTGGGCGGCTGCCGTGCCCTGCTTCGGATCGGCGGCATCGTCTTCGGCCTGCAGTTCGAACTTGATCTTCTTGCCGGCGATCGTGATCCCCTGGGCATTCAACTCTTCGACAGCCATGCGGGCGCCATTTTCGTTGTCCTTGCCGTAGTGAGCCTGCGGGCCGGAAACCGGACCCACGTGGCCGATCTTCACCACCTGCTCTTGTGCAGAGGCGACACCGGCAAGCGCCGCGATAGCGGCAACCACGGTCAGTTTCAACTTCAATTGCATATGAATCTCCAAAAAGGGTGATCGCTGAGAACCTTCTTTTCCCCCAGCGCCGGAAACATATCGCAATTTATGGGCCAGGGCACGGGTAGTTGCGAGCACATGTGATCTAAAACCACAGGGGAATACCCTGTAGCCCCAGATCGCCACTCGCGGTCGGTCAGCGCTGCGGGCCGCCGGGGGCCGCGAGTTCGTCCGCCACGGCCTCGTACACGGCGTGGCGCACGACGGATTCGACCTCTTCGCGCAGGCGCGGCACCATGGAGCGGGTCTGCTCCTGCACCACGGTGGCGATGGCTTCGCGCAGGCGCTGGTCGAGCACCACGTCCACGCGCTGGATGATGCGGTGGATGACCATCTCTTCGATGCCGGCAAAATCCGCAGCGATGGGCGGCGGCGCGGCGGGCATGGCCGGCGCAGCGACCGTCCGGGGGCCGTCCACTGGCAGCCCAGGGACCGGCACATCCGGGGCATCCGGTGCCGCTTCCCCATCCAGCGCGGTCGCAGGCGGCGCCAGGGAGCCGGACGAAGGCCCGGCGCCCTCTGCGGGCGCGCCGGGCGCATCGGGCGCCGGGGCCGTGCCGGGCGCCGCATCGCCCGCCACCTGCACCACATCGGTGAGGGTGGGCACGAATTTGGGAGGGCCCTTGGGCGGCGTCGCGGGCATCGCTCAGCCCCCCTTCAGCACCAGGTCGTGGCGGACGATGCCGTAGCCGCGCTGGGCGTAATGCCGCCAGCGCTCGCGCGCACCGGCACGGTCCGCTTCATCCGTGGAACTCACCACTTCCACGAGCCGGCCGAAGCGCTCGAAGCCCGCGGGCACGGTGGGGCCCAGGTTCAGCAGCAACTGCGCGTGCGCCGCGGCGCGGGGATCGGTCGCCAGCAGCACGGGCGAGGCGTCGCGCAGATCGGCCTCGTCCTCCTGGCGGCAGTGCGCGACGAAATCCTGCGGGCCCAGCGCCCAGAGGGCGCGGTCCACCGCATCGAGCACGGCGGCCGGCCCGGTGATGACCAGCAGCGCATCGCTGCGCACCGCCTTGCGCGCGAACCGGCACGCATAGGCGAGCTTGTCCGGCGCATTGAAATGGAAGGCGATCTCGGTCATGCGGGCTCGGGCGCCTTCTGACGGAATGCGGCAGCGGCGGTCACGCGGCGCGCGCAGACCGGGCAGCCCGGGGTGCAGCGGCACGCGGTGCCCTGCCGGCGGCCGGCGCAGCCGCCGGGACGGGCGCCGGCGACGCGGTTGCGGCGCGGGAACGCGGGCGGGCCGCGGGCGCCTGCACGGAATCGAGCAGGAACTGAACGAGCAGACCCACGGGCCGGCCCGTCGCGCCCTTGCCGCCGCCGCTCTTCCAGGCCGTGCCGGCGATGTCCAGGTGGGCCCAGGGCTGCGCACCCACGAATTTCTGCAGGAACTTGGCGGCCGTGATGGCGCCCCCGGCGCGGCCGGCGACGTTGCCCATGTCGGCGAAATTGCTCTTCAGGCCTTCGGCGTATTCGTCGTCGAGCGGCATGCGCCAGCACGGGTCCATCGACGCCTCGCCCGCCTGCTGCAGGCGGGTGGCCAGGGCCTCGTCGTTGGCGAACAGGCCGCTGCGCACACCGCCCAGCGCGATCACGCAGGCGCCCGTGAGCGTCGCGATGTCCACCATGGCGGAAGGCTTGAAGCGCGCGGCGTAGGCGATCGCATCGCACAGCACCAGCCGGCCCTCGGCGTCGGTGTTGAGCACCTCGATCGTCTGGCCGCTGAGGCTGGTGACGACGTCGCCCGGCTTCACCGCGCGGCCGTCGGGCATGTTCTCGCAGGCGGGGATCAGGCCGACGACGTTGATCGCGGGCCGCAGCTCGGCCAGCGCGCGGAACACGCCCAGCACGCTGGCGGCGCCGCCCATGTCGAACTTCATCTCGTCCATTTCGGCGGCGGGCTTGATGGAGATGCCACCGGTGTCGAACGTGATGCCCTTGCCGATGAGGGCCACGGGCGCCTCGGTGCGGCCGGCACCCTGGTAGCGCAGTTCGATGAAGCGCAGCGGCTCTTCGGAGCCCTTGGCCACCGCGATGAAGGCGCCCATGCCGAGCTTCTGCACCTCGGCGGGGCCCATCACCTTGACCTGGATCGGACCGTGCTTGGCGAGCGCCTTGGCCGCGCCGGCCAGCAGCGTGGGCGTGGCGTGGTTGCCGGGCCGGTTGGCCCATTCGCGCGCATATTCGACGCCCAGCGCGAGCGCGGTGCCGCGGGCGAAGCCGGCCTTGGCGGCGGAGGCATCGGCCACGCCGATCACCACGCGGGAAAGCGCGCGCGGCTCGGCCTGCGACTTGGTGGCGGTGTAGACATAGCTGGCGTCGGAGAGCGCCTGCACGGCGGCGCAGGCGGCCGCGTCGGCGTCGGCCAGGGCCGCGAGGCACACGGCCACGCGCTTGACCTGGGGCGCCTTCCACTGCGTTGCCGCACCCATGAGCGCCTGCCGCACCGCGCGCGGGCTGCCGTCGCCCGCACCCAGCAGCAGCACGCGGCGGGCCGCGACGGCCGGGGTCTGGTAGAGCGCGAGGCTCTTGCCGGGCTTGGTCTCGAAATCGCCCTGGCGGGTGGCGTGGGCCACGAGCGAGGACAGCGCGTCGCCGGAGGGCTTGAAGCCTTCGGGCACCAGCACGGCGAGCAGATCGCATTTCTCGGCAGCGGCGGCGGCCAGGGACAGGGTCTTCAGATCGAAGTTCATAATCGGCGTTTTCCTTCGAGCCAATGTTATTCGATTCATCCATTCGCAAGGAACTGGCCCGCAGCTTCGGAGCGACGCTGGTGGTGCTGGTCACCGTGGTCATGACCATGATGCTGATACGCACGCTCGGACAGGCGTCGCGCGGCAGCGTGAACCCGTCGGACGTGATGCTCGTGATGGGCTTCACCGTGCTCGGCCAGTTGCCGACCATTCTCACGCTCAGCCTGTTCGTGGCCGTGGTCGGCACGCTCTCGCGCATGTACCGCGACAGCGAGATGGTCATCTGGTTCGCCAGCGGCCGGGGCATGCTGCACCTGCTCAAGCCCCTGCTGCGATTCGCCTGGCCGGTGATGCTGGCGATCGCCACGCTGGCCCTGCTGATCTGGCCCTGGGCCAACCAGCAGATCCAGGAGCTGAAGGTGCAGTACCAGCAGCGCAGCGACATCGACCGGATCGCGCCGGGCGAATTCCAGGAATCCGCCAACGGCAGCCGGGTGTTCTTCATCGACCGGGAGACGCCGGACAACCAGCAGGCCACCAACGTCTTCATCGCCTCCACCGAGCGCGGCCGTGAGACCGTCACCTCCGCGCGCAGCGCCCGGCTGGAAACGCAGGGCGACCAGCGCATGGCGCTGCTGAGCGACGGGCAGCGGCTGGAGACCTCCACCGACAAGCCCGGGCTCAAGGTGAGCGAGTTCACCGAGTACGGCACGCGCATCGGGTCCGCCTCGTCCAATCCGTCCGACGACGTGGCGGTGAAGACGCGCACCACCCGCGAGCTGTTCGCCTCCGGCGATCCCGCGTTCCGGGCGGAACTCGGCTGGCGCTTCGGCCTCGCGCTCGCGGCGCTCAATTTCGTCGTGGTGGGCCTCGCGGTGGCGAGCGCCAACCCGCGCGCCGCGCGCAGCACCAGCCTCGTGTCGGCACTGTTCGCTTTCGTCATTTACTACAACCTCATGACCTTCGGCCAGAGCTGGGTGGGCTCGGGCCGGATGGGCCTGGGCGCCTTCATGCTGCTGCTGCACGGCGGCACGCTGGCGCTGGGCCTGCTGCTGCTGGTGGCGCGGCACAACCGCTGGTCGCCGCGCATGCTGTGGCAGCGCACGGGCGGAGGCCGCGCATGAAGACGATCCGCCGCCTGATCTACCGCGAGGCGCTTTCGGCCGTGGCCTTCGTCACGCTCGGCTTCCTCGCGCTGTTCGTCTTCTTCGACATGGTGGACGAGCTGCGCTACGTCGGCCGCGCGCAGGGCTACGAGTTATCGCATGCGCTGCTGTACGTCGCGCTGGGCATCCCGAGCCATTTGTACGAGCTGCTGCCGATCACGGTGCTCATCGGCACGATCTTCGTGATGGCGCGCTTCGCGCAGAGTTCGGAGTTCACCATCATGCGCACCAGCGGCCTGGGACCGTGGCGCGCGCTGCGCACCCTGCTGGTGCTGGGCCTGGGGTTCGTGCTGCTCACGTTCACGGTGGGCGACTACCTCGCGCCCGCATCCGACCGGCTGGCGCAACTCGTGAAGGCGCGCTACCTCGGCCAGATCACCACCGGCGCGACCGGCGCCTGGCTCAAGGAGCGGCAGGGCGACCAATCGGTGGCCGTGAACGTGCGCTCGCTGCGGCACGACGGCGGCATGGGCAACGTGCGGATCTTCGAGTTCGACCGCGACGGGCGCGTGGCCTCCACCATCCAGGCGGAATCGGCCGAATTCGGCGCCGAGGGCTGGGATCTGCATAACGTGAAGCGCAGCGTCTTCCACCGCAAGGGCGAGGCCGAAGCGCGCGTCGAGCGGCTGCAGGAGGCGCAGTTCCGCTGGCCCACCCACATCAGCAGCGACATGGTGGCGGCCTCGCTGCTCAAGCCCGACCGCATGGCCACGATCGACCTGTTCCAGTACATCCGGCACCTGGAGTCGAACGGCCAGACGGCGCAGAAGTACGAGATCGAGTTCTGGCGCAAGGTGTTCTATCCGCTCAGCTGCCTGGTGATGGTGGTGCTCTCGCTGCCTTTCGCTTATCTGCACTTCCGCTCCGGTGGCATCGCGGGCTACGTGTTCGGCGGCGTGATGGCGGGCATCAGTTTCTTCCTGCTCAACAACGTGTTCGGCTATGCGGGCAACCTGCAGAACTGGTCGCCCTGGCTCACCGCGGCGGCACCGGGCATCATCTATTCACTGCTGTCGCTCGGGGCGTTCGGCTGGCTGGTCCTGAGGCGATGACGATGACGAATACGAACACAACCCCAGGCACGATGGCCATGGCGGACGGCACGAACCCTTCCGGCGGGCTACCGCAACCGGCACGTCAGGGGCACGGCGTGGTGCTGTTCGCCCACGGCTCGCGCGATCCGCTCTGGCGCGCACCGATCGAGGCGGTGGAGGCCCGCATGCGGCAGCAGGCGCCCGGCGCGCAGGTGCGCTGCGCTTATCTCGAGCTCGCCGATCCCGACCTGCCCACGGCGGTGCGCGAGCTGGCGGGCGCGGGCGTGCGGCGGCTCACCGTGGTGCCCATGTTCCTCGGCACCGGCAAGCATGCGCGCGAAGACCTGCCCCAGCTCGTGCAGGCGCTGCGCGAAGAGCATCCGGGCATGGAGGTCATCGTGCAGGGCGCCATCGGCGAAGACCCGCGCATGACGGCGCTGATGGCGGAGATCGCGGCCGGGAGCTGAGGGCGGAACGCGCCGGGCCATTCTTCCTTGCAAGCCACCTTGCGGAGGACGGGCGCAGACGCACGGGCCGAAATCACGCAGGACGTTTCCCACGCAGCAGCCGTGGCGTCTTTCGCACCCCGGCGAGTGCATTCGCGCGGCCCCGTTTTCGGATGGAGTGTTCGCCCCACCATCGAGGGCTTCAACAGCCGCGCGCATGGGCGGCCTCCACCTTCATCCCCTGGACGGACTATCTTCATGGACGGTGTCTCCGGCTCCTCTTCGAATTCGCATACACGGCGCCTGATCAACGACGTGGTGGAGCGCGTCAGCCAGCGGACGCAACTCTCCACCACGGGTTACCAGACGGCCATGGGGCGCTTGAACAAGGCCCACAAGTCCGACGACGAAAGCCTGATGACGCTGCGCAGGGCGCAGCAATACACCGATGCCGCGAAACGCGCGTTCTCGTCGGAAACGTTGAAGAAGCTGGCGGATCTGCAGCAGAACCGCATCTACCGGACGTCCAGCGGCAATCTGCGCGGGGGCATCGAGATGACACCGGAACAGCTGACGGACTGCGTCAGGAAGTGCCGGGAAGACGGTTTTTCCAATTGCGACATCCAGGCGCTGGAAATCGCACTGCATCTCCGGCACCAGTTGGGCATATCCGACTTCACCATCTACAGCAACCACCGACTGAGCCACAACTACGTGGTCATCCACCCCAACGGAGAGTTTCCGAAAGGGGCCATCGTCGATTCCTGGACGGGCCAAGGGGTCCGCGACCTGGACCTGAAGACCAAGCTCAAGTTCCAGCACCGTGACGGCAATTACGCCGTCAATCATCACATGCACGCCTGGATCGAGCGCTACGGGGCGTCCCACGTCATCGATTGACCGCCGCCTTTTCGCGTGCCGGCATTTGCTGCTTAGAAGACTGAAGCATAATCAAACAAGTCTTTAGCAGCAATCGGATATGAACCTGCACCAGTTCCGCTTCGTCCAGGAAGCCGCCCGCCGCAACCTCAACCTGACGGAGGCCGCCAAGGCGCTCCATACGTCGCAGCCGGGGGTGTCCAAGGCGATCATCGAGCTGGAAGAGGAGCTGGGCGTGGACATCTTCGCGCGCCACGGCAAGCGGCTCAAGCGCATCACCGAGCCGGGCCAGCATGTCCTGAAAAGCATCGAACTCATCATGCGCGAGGTCGGCAACCTCAAGCGCATTGGCGAGCAGTTCAGCGCGCAGGACAGCGGCACCCTGAGCATCGCCACCACCCACACGCAGGCGCGCTACGTGCTGCCGGTGCCGGTGGCCAAGCTGCGCGAAGCCTATCCGAAGGTGAACGTGAGCCTGCACCAGGCCACGCCGCACGAGGTGGCGCGCATGGTGATCGACGAGGTGGCCGAGATCGGCATGGCCACCGAATCGCTCGCCGACTACCCCGACCTCGTCACCCTGCCCTGCTACGAATGGCAGCACGTGCTGGTGATGCCCACGGGCCATCCGCTCGCGCAGCGCGAGCGCATCAGCGTGGACGACATCGCCCACGAGTCGCTCATCACCTACCATCCCTCGTTCACCGGCCGCGGCAAGATCGACCAGGCGTTCGCGGCGCGCAAGCTGCAGCCGCGCATCGTGCTGGAGGCGATCGATTCCGACGTGATCAAGACCTACGTGCGGCTGGGCCTGGGCGTGGGCATCGTGGCCGAGATGGCCATGCGCGACGATCCGCTGGGCGACCTGGTGGTGCGCCCCGTGGGACACCTGTTCGGCCAGAGCGTGGCGCGCGTGGCGTTCAAGCGCGGCGCGTACCTGCGCAACTTCGTCTATAAATTCGCGGAGCTGCTGAGCGACCGGCTGAACCGCGAACTCGTGGCCCGCGCGATGACCGGGCACGTGAACGACTACGAGCTTTGATTCTTCCTCACCCCACGCACATGACCACCAACGCTGCCGCGCGCACGCCGGCCCTCCCCAGCAAGCTGCCCCAGGTGGGCACGACGATCTTCGCCGTGATGTCCGCCCTGGCGGCGGAACACGGGGCCGTGAACCTGGGCCAGGGTTTTCCCGACTTCGACTGCGACCCGGCCCTGGTCGATGCCGTGGCGCATGCGATGCGCGCCGGGCAGAACCAGTACCCGCCGATGCCCGGCGTGCCGGCGCTGCGCCAGGCGGTGGCGCGCAAGATCGAGGCACTGCATGGCCGCGCCTACTCGCCGGACACCGAGATCACCGTGACGGCCGGCGCGACGCAGGGCATCCTCACGGCGATCCTGGCGGTGGTGCAGGCGGGCGACGAGGTGATCGTGTTCGATCCCTGCTACGACAGCTACGTGCCCAACGTGGATCTGGCGGGCGGCACGGCCGTGCGCGTGCCGCTCACGCCCGGCACCTTCCGCCCGGACTTCGGCCGCATCGCCGCCGCGCTCACGCCGCGCACGCGCGCGATCATCATCAACACGCCGCACAACCCCTCGGCCACCGTGTGGACGGACGAGGACATGCGGGCGCTCGAAGCGCTGCTCGCGCCGACGGACGTGGTGGTGATCAGCGACGAGGTCTACGAGCACATGGTGTTCGACGGTGCCGCGCACCAGAGCGCCGCGCGCTTTCCCGGGCTGGCCGCGCGGGCCTTCATCGTGTCGAGCTTCGGCAAGACCTTCCACGTCACGGGGTGGAAGGTGGGCACGGTGGTCGCGCCCGCGCCGCTCATGGCCGAGTTCCGCAAGGTGCACCAGTTCAACGTGTTCACGGTGAACACGCCCGTGCAGTACGGGCTGGCCGCCTACCTTGCCGATCCGGCGCCCTACCTGCAGCTGCCGGCCTTCTACCAGGCCAAGCGCGACCTGTTCCGCCAGGGGCTGGAAGGCTCGCGCCTGAAGCTGCTGCCCAGCACCGGCAGTTACTTCCAGTGCGTGGACATCTCGCAGGTGAGCGACCTGGGCGACGTGGAGTTCTGCCAGTGGCTCACGCGCGAGATCGGCGTGGCCGGCATTCCGCTGTCGCCGTTCTACGGCGACGGGTTCGATCAGCGCGTGGTGCGCTTCTGCTTCGCCAAGCGCGACGAGACGCTGCGCGAGGCGGTGCAGCGCCTGCGCCGGCTCTGAGCGGCGGCCTGCCCTAGCCTTGCGCCATGCGCGCGAGGGCGCGGCACGGCAGGCTGTCCGGGTCCTCGAACGCCTGCACGGCATCGAAGTGGTCGGCGCCCGGCATCGGCTGCAGTTCGGCCGCGTTGCCGGCCGCGCGCCACGCGGCGTGGAAGCCCTGCGACTGCTGGGCGAACGCCTCCTGCTCGGCCCCGCCCCAGCAGAGCGTGACGGGCGTGGCGCTGGGCCGCGCATGCAGCACGGGCGAATTGCGGCGCACCAGGCCCTCGTCCAGCTGGAGCGCCGGCTGCAGGTAGCTGTAGCGCAGCGGCGCGATGTCGTAGAGGCCGCTCACCAGCACCGCACCCGCGAAGGGATCGGCGGGCAGGCCGTAATCTTCTTCCCAGGGCGTGCACAGCAGCATCGCGCCCAGATGCCCGCCCGCGGAATGCCCGCCGACGACGATGCGGGCCGGGTCGCCGCCGTGCTCGCCGATGTGGCGCACCACCCAGGCCGCCGCCGCACGCACCTGCCGCACGATCTCGTCGATCGTGACGGCCGGGCACAGCGCATAGTCCACCACCACGGTGGTGAAGCCCAGCGCATGCGGGCCCTGCGCCACGCAACTGAAATCGCGCGCGCTGCGGGCACGCCAGTAGCCGCCGTGAATGAAGAAGAACACCGGCGCGCCGGGCCGCTCGGCCGGGAAGATGTCCAGCGTTTCCGCCCGCGTGGGGCCGTAGGGCACGGCGGCTAGGTAGGGCAACGCCTGGCGCGTGGCCTCGCTGCGTTCGGCGAAATGCCGGTTCGATGCGGCGGCATCGTGCGCGCGCTTCAGGGGGTCGTAGGCCTCGTCGATTTCCTGTGGGTTCGCGAAGCCGTGGGGAAAGGTCATCGCCATCGGTGGCACCCGCGCGTCAGTCCGGCACCACGGCCGTGACCTCGATCTCGACCTTGGCCCGGTCCTCGATGAGCGCCGAGACCTCCACCGCCGTCATCGCCGCGTTGAAGCTGCCGATGATCTCGCGGAAGTCCTGGCCGATCTGCCGCAGCGAGGCGACGTAGTCTTTCTTGTCCGTCACGTACCAGGTCATGCGCACGATGTGCTCGGGGCGCGCACCGCCTTCCGCGAGCACCTCGACGATGTTCCGCAGCGCCTGCCGCACCTGGCCGCAGAGCGTGTCGGTATGGAAGACGCCCTGCGCGTCCCAGCCGATCATGCCGGCCACGAAGACCATGCGGCCGCGCGCCGCGACGCCGTTGGAGTAGCCCTTGGGCCGCGGCCATCCGGGGGGAAGAAGGACTTGCATGCGAATCTCCTGTCCGTTCGGTTCTCGAAAATCGTTGTCGTTCCTGCGCAGCGGATCACACGCCCACGTAGCGCTCCCACAGCGCCGGGTCGGCCGCGAGCGCGCCCGAATCGCCCTGCCACACCACGCGGCCGCGCTCGATGATGGTGTGGCGGTCGGCGAGCCGCACCAGCCGGCGCACGTACTTGTCGATGACCAAGATGGTCTGGCCCTGCGCGCGCAGGGCGTCCAGGCAGCGCCAGATCTCTTCGCGGATCAGCGGTGCCAGCCCTTCCGTCGCCTCGTCGAGCACCAGCAGGTGCGGGTTCGTCATGAGCGCGCGGCCGATGGCCAGCATCTGCTGCTCGCCGCCCGAGAGCTGTCCGCCCATGTGCGAGGCGCGCTCGGCCAGCCGTGGGAACAGCGCATGCACGCGGTCCAGTGTCCACGGATCGGCGGCGGCATTGCGGCGAGCGGCGAACGCCACGAGGTTCTCGCGCACCGAGAGGTTGGGGAAAATCTGCCGGCCCTCGGGCACCACCGCGAGGCCCATGCGGGCGATGCGGTCCGGCGCCAGCCGCTCGATGCGCTCGCCGCGGAAGCGCACCGATCCGGCCTTGGCACGCGTGAGCCCGAGCAGCGCGCGCACCGTGGTCGTCTTGCCCATGCCGTTGCGGCCCAGCAGCGTGGCGACCTCGCCGGCGCGGATGTCGAACGCGATGCCGAACAGCACCTGGCTGCTGCCGTAGGCGGCCTCCAGCCCCTCGACTTCGAGCAATGCGCTCATGGCGTGGCCTCCTCCAGTTCGTCGCCCAGGTAGGCGCGGCGCACGTCGGGGTGCTGGCGGATCTCCTGCGGGGTGCCGGTGGCGATCACGCGGCCCGAGACGAGCGCGGAGATGCGGTCGGCCAGTCGGAATACGGCATCCATGTCGTGCTCCACCAGCAGCAGCGTGACCTCGCCGCGCAGCCCCTGCAGCAGGCCGACCATGCGCTCGGATTCATCCGGGCCCATGCCGGCCATGGGCTCGTCGAGCAGCAGCAGCCGGGGCCGCAGCGCCAGCGCCAGTCCGACTTCGAGCTGCCGCTGCTGGCCGTGCGACAGTGCGCCGGCCAGTTGCGACGACTGCTCGCCCAGGCCGACGCGCTCCGCCACGGCCTGCGCCTCGGCGTAGCGCCCGCGCTCCGCCCGCGCCGGCCGCCAGAAGCCGCGGACGCCACCGGTACGCGCCTGCACGGCGAGCGCGAGGTTGTCCAGCACCGGCAGCCGGGGAAAGACGCTGGTGATCTGGTAGGAGCGCACCAGCCCGCGCCGCACCCGCGCATGGATCGGCAGGCCGGTGACGTCCTCGCCGTCGAAATGGATCCGCCCGCTGGTGGGCGCGAGCGTGCCGGAAAGCTGGTGGATCAGCGTCGTCTTGCCGGCGCCGTTGGGGCCGATGAGGGCGTGCACTTCGCCTTCGAGCACCGACAGGTCCGCATGGTCGGTGGCGAGCAGGCCGCCGAAGCGGCGCACCAGTTGCTCGGTCCGCAGGAGGACGCGCGCGCTCATGGCCGCCCCGCCCTCGCACGACCGGCGCGATCGGCCCGCGCGAGACTCAGCAGCCCGTTGGGCGCCACCAGCACCACGACGAGCAGTACCGCGCCCAGGCCGAACTGCCAGTGCATGGTGTGGGCCGCCAGCACCTCCTCGATCAGCAGGAAGGCCACCGCGCCGACTAAGCCGCCGTAGAGGCGCCCCACCCCGCCCAGGATCACCATCACCATCAGCATGCCCGACTGGCTCCACTGCAGCGCCGCGGGGCTGACGAAGCCGGCCTGGTTGGCCAGCAGCGCGCCCGCGAGCCCGGCGATGGCGCCCGCGAGCGTGAAGGCCGCGAGCTTGGTGCGGTAGACGGGCACGCCGAGCGCGGCCATGCGCGTCTCGTTCTCGCGGATGCCCTGCAGCGCATGGCCGAAGCGGGCATTGAGCAGCCGCGCGAGGCCGATGAAGACCAGCACGCACAGCGCCAGCACGCAGTAGTAGAAGCGCGCGTCATCCGCCAGATCGAGCCAGGGGCCGACCTGCGAACGCGACGCGAGCGAGAGGCCGTCCTCGCCGCCATAGGCCTTGAGCGACACCATCAGGTAGAACAGCATCTGCGCGAACGCGAGCGTGATCATGATGAAGTACACGCCCTGCGTGCGCAGGCTGACCAGGCCGATCACGAAGGCGAACAGCGCGCCCGCGGCGATGGCGGCCGGCCAGGCGAGCCAGGCGGAGGCGATGCCCTCCTGCATCAGGATGCCGACCGCGTACGCGCCCACGCCCACGAAGGCCGCATGGCCGAAGCTGACCATGCCGCCGAAGCCGAGGATCAGGTTCAGGCTGGTGGCGGCCAGCGCGAAGACCAGGATGCGGCTCGCCACGCCGATGTAGAAGCCCTCGTCCAGCGCCTGCGCGATGGTGGGCAGCAGCGCCAGCAGCACCAGCAGCGGGATGCTCCAGCGCGGGTGCAGGCCGTGGTCCAGCAGGCTGGAGGGGTGGGAGGAATTGGACGGCATGGTGCTTTCAGCCATGGGAGGGAAACAGGCCGCGCGGCTTCCAGAACAGCACCGCCGCCATCAGCACGTAGATCAGGATCGACGCCACGGCCGGGCCCGCGCCGGCCGCGGCCGCAGGCCCCAGCAGGCGCTCGGCGAGCAACGGAACGAGGGTGCGGCCGGCGGTGTCCACCAGCCCGACCAGCAGCGCCCCGACCAGCGCACCGCGGATGGAGCCGATGCCGCCGATCACGATCACCACGAAGGCCAGGATGAGGATGCTCTCGCCCATGCCCACCTGCACGGCCAGCAGCGGCCCGAGCATGCCGCCCGCGATCGCGCAGAGCGCGGCGCCGAGCGCGAAGATGCCGGTGAACAGCCGGCGCACGTTGGTGCCCATGGCCATCGCCATCTCGCGGTTGGAGGCGCCCGCGCGCACCTGCATGCCGACGCGCGTGCGCGTGACCAGCACGTAGAGCAGCAGCGCCACCGCCAGCCCCACGCCGATGATGAAGAGCCGGTAGGCCGGGTAGGAGAAGCCCGGCAGCAGCTCCACGGGGCCGGCGAGCGCGGGCGGTGGATTGAGCGGCACCGGTTGCGAACCCCAGACCATGCGCACGGCCTCGTTGGCCATGAGCAGGATCGCGAAGGTGCCGAGCACCTGCGAGAGGTGGTCGCGCCGGTAGAGGCGCCGCAGCACGGACACCTCCAGCAGCACGCCGATCGCCGCCGTGGCGAGCGTGCCGCCCGCGAGTCCGATCCAGAACGAGCCCGACGCCGTGGCGATGGCCGCGATCAGGTAGGCGCCCACCATGTAGAGCGAGCCGTGCGCCAGGTTGATCATGTCCATGATGCCGAACACCAGCGTGAGTCCGGCGGCCAGCAGGAACAGCATCAGCCCGAACTGCAGGCCGTTGAGCGATTGCTCGAGAAGCAGGAGCCCCGTCATGCGCGCGACCGGCCCGCGGCTCAGGAGGGCATGCGGCATTCGCCGACGTAGGCGTCGGCATGCGCCTCGAACACGCGGCCGACGGTCTTGTTGGTGATGCGGCCCTGCCCGTCCTTCACCACCTCGCGCAGGTAGTAGTCCTGCACGGGGTAGTGGTTGGTGTTGAAGCGGAACGGCCCGCGCACCGATTCGAACGGCGCGGCCTCCAGCGCCTTGCGCAGCGCGGCCTTGTCCTCCAGCTTGCCGCCCACGCGGCGCACGGCGCCGTCGATGAGCCGGGCGGCGTCGTAGCCCTGCGCGGCGTAGAGCGTCGGCAGGCGGCCGTATTCCTTCTGGAAGTCGGCCACGAAGCGCTTGTTGGCGGCGTTGTCCATGTCGTGCGCCCACTGCGAGCTGTTGAAGATGCCCACCATGGCATCGCCCACCGCGCGGATCACGTCCTCGTCGGCCGAGAATCCCGGGGCGAAAAGCTTCATCTCCTTGCCCAGGCCGGCGCCGGTGAACTGCTTGACGAAGTTCACGCCCAGGCCGCCCGGCAGGAACACGAACACCGCGTCGGCGCCCGAGGCGCGGATCTTGGACAGCTCCGCGCCGTAGTCGAGCTGGCTCAGCGGCGTATAGGCCTCCATCACCACCTCGCCCTTGTAGTAGCGCTTGAAGCCGGCCAGCGCGTCCTTGCCCGCCGGGTAGTTGGGCGCGAGCAGCGCCACCTTCTTGAAGCCGCGGTCCTGCACGGTCTTGCCCACGGCCTCGTGCATGTTGTCGTTCTGGTAGGAGGCGCTGAAGAAGTACGGATTGCACTGCGCCCCCGCGTACTGCGACGGCCCGGCGTTGGCGCTGATGTAGAAGGTGCGCGACTGGAACACCGGCTGGCCCACGGCCAGCATCACGTTGGAGAACACGATGCCGGTCATGAAATCGACGCGCTCGCGCTTCACGAGCCGGTCGGCCGTCTGCTTGGCCGCGTCGGGGCTCTGCTGGTCGTCCGCCACGGTCACTTCGGCCGGCAGGCCGCCGAGCTTTCCGGCGCCCTGCTTCACGGCGAGCTGGAAGCCGTCGCGGATGTCGATGCCGAGGCCGGATCCGGGCCCCGAGAGCGTGGTCAGCAGGCCGACCTTGACCTGGTCCGCCGCCTGGGCGCCGCCGGCCAGCAGGGCGATGGCGGCGCCGAGGGCGGCGGCACGAGTCGAGAGGCGGTGCGCGCGGGACGGGAGGAATGGCATCGAAGGCTCCTTGGCAGTGGGCGGGAGGCGGTGGATGGAAGGGATGGATCGCGCGAGACGCGGGAAAACGCCGCGCGCCGGCATCATGCCGGGGCGTGTAGCTTAAAGCGCTGCAGCTTGCCCGTCGGCGTGCGCGGCAGCCGTTCGATGAATTCCACGGCGCGGGGGTACTTGTACGGAGCGACCGTGCGCTTGACGAAATCCTGCAGCAGCTGCACGGTGGACTCGTCCGCCGCGGTACCGGGCCGCAGCACCACGAACGCCTTGACGATCTGGCCGCGGTGTTCGTCCGGCACGCCGATCACCGCGCATTCGGCCACCGCGGGGTGGGCCATGAGCGCCTCCTCCACCTCCGGCGCGGCGATGTTGTAGCCGGCCGAAATGATCATGTCGTCGGTGCGCGCCTGGTAGAAGAAGTAGCCGTCGGCATCCATCCGGTAGGCGTCGCCGGTCAGGTTCCAGCCGTTCTGCACGTAGGCCCGCTGGCGCGGATCCGACAGGTAGCGGCAGCCGGTGGGCCCCTGCACCGCCAGCCGCCCGATGGTGCCCGGCGGCACTTCGCGACCCGCGTCGTCCACCACGCGCGCCCGGTAGCCGGGCACGGGCCGGCCCGTGGCGCCCGGCCGCGCGCCCGCCTCGTCGTGCGAAATGAAGATGTGCAGCATCTCGGTGGCGCCGATGCCGTCGATCAGCTCGATGCCGGTCGCCTCCTTCCAGAGCGCGCGCGTCGAGGCCGGCAGCGCCTCTCCGGCGGACACGCACTTGCGCAACGCCGTGCCGCGCAGCAGCGCGCCCTCGGCGGCCAGCGTGCGGTACGAAGTGGGCGCCGTGAACAGCACCGTCGCCCCGAACTCCTGGATCGCCTGGAGCAGCTGGGGCGGCCCGGCCTTTTCCAGCAGCACCGCGCAGGCCCCCACGTGCAGCGGGAACAGCAGCAGCCCGCCCAGCCCGAAGGTGAAGGCCAGCGGCGGGCTGCCGATGAACACGTCGTCGGCCCGCGGGCGCAGCACATGGGGCGGCCAGCACAGGCAGATCGCCATCACGTCGCGGTGGAAATGCATCGTCGCCTTCGGCACCCCCGTGGTGCCGGAGGTGAAGCCCAGCAGGCAGCAGTCGTCGGAGGCGGTGTCCACGTTGGTGAACTCGGCCGAGGCGTCGGCCATCAGTGCCTCCAGGCCTTCGGGCCCGGCATCGTGGAAGTGGCACACCGCACGCAGCGGCGAGCCGGGCTCCGCCGCGGCCAGCGCCAGCTCTTCGGCCAGGGATGCGTCGCAGAGCGCATGCGTGACCTGGGCGATGTCGATGATCGCGTTGAGTTCCTTGGCCCGCAGCAGCGGCATGGTGGCCACGGCGATGCCGCCGGCCTTCATCACCGCGAACCAGCAGGCAGCGAGCATGGGGTTGTTGGGCGCGCGCAGCAGCACGCGGTTGCCGGGCTGCAGGCCCATGCGGTTCACCAGCACGTTGGCGATGCGGTGGGCTTTCTCCTGCAGTTCGGCATACGTCCAGCAGAGGCCGCCCGGCGCGCGGAGGCAGGGGCGCCCGCCGCGGCCTTCGCGCACGTGCACGTCCAGCAGCGGATCGGCGCAGTTGAGGCGCTCGGGGAACTGCAGTTCGGGCAGCTCGAACAGGTACTCGGGCTGCTGCGCGGCGGGCGGCAGGCGGTCGCGCGCGAAGGTGTCGACGTGGGCGCTGGCGTGCATGGCGTCTTCCTTGTCCAATCCGGTGTGCGGAACGAGGGGGCCGGTCGTCGTGCGGGGCGCGCGGCGTCAGCGGCGGTCGGGGCCCGCCGCGGCGGCAGCGGACTTGAGCAGGTCGCGTCCGATGATGAGCTGCTGCACTTCGGTCGCGCCTTCGTAGATGCGCAGCGCGCGGATCTCGCGGTAGAGGCGTTCCACCGGCTGGCCGCTCACCACGCCCAACCCGCCGAAGAGCTGCACGGCCGCATCGATCACCTGTTGCGCGTTCTCGGTGGCGGTCATCTTGGCCATGGCGGCCTCGCGCGTGACCACGGCGCCGCGGTCGCGCAGCCAGGCGGCGCGGTAGGTGAGCAGCGCCGCGCTGTCGATGGCCGTGGCCATCTGCGCGAGCTTCGCCTGGGTGAGCTGGAAGTCGGCCAGCACGCCGCCGAACATGCGGCGCGTGGTGGCGCGCGCCAGGGCCTCGTCCATCGCGCGGCGTGCGAAGCCCAGCGCCGCCGCGGCCACCGAGGTGCGGAACACGTCCAGCGTGCGCATCGCCACCTTGAAGCCCTCGCCGGGCGCGCCCAGGCGCTGCGCGGCCGGCACGCGGCAGCCGTCGAAGCGCAGCCGCGCGAGCGGGTGCGGCGCGATCACCTCGATGCGCTCGGCGATCGAAAAGCCCGGCGTGTCGGCATCGACGATGAAGGCGCTGATGCCGCGCGCGCCGGGTGCCTCGCCGGTGCGCGCGAACACCACGTAGAAATCGGCGATCCCGCCGTTGGAAATCCAGGTCTTCTCGCCGTCGAGCACGTAGCCGCCCTCCTCGGCGCGGGCGGTGCAGCCCATGGCCGCGACGTCGGACCCGGCCTCCGGCTCCGAGAGCGCGAAGGCGGCGATCGCCTCGCCGCGCGCCACGCGCTCGAGGTAGCGGGCGCGCTGCTCCGGTGTGCCGTGCAGGCTGATCGCTCCGCTGCCCAGGCCCTGCATGGCGAACGCGAAATCCGCCAGGCCCGAATGGCGTGCCAGCGTCTCGCGGATCAGGCACAGCGTGCGCGTATCGATCGCGGCGCCGGATTCGCCCACGGCGTGGCGCAGCCAGCCGCCAGCGCCGAGCGCACGCACCAGTGCGCGGCATTCGGCGTCCACGTCGGGGCCGTGCTGCGCCTGCAGATGGGCCTGTGCCCAGGCATCCAGATCGCGCGTCAGCTGCGCATGCCGCGGCTCGAAGAACGGCCAGTCGAGATAGGTTACGTCCGCCATGTCAGTTGCCCTCGAAACGCGGTTTCTGTTTTGCGACGAACGCGTGGTAGGCCCGGGAGAAGTCTTCCGTCAGCATGCAGATGGCCTGCGCCTGCGCCTCGGCCTCGATGGCCTGCTCGATGGTCATGGCCCACTCCTGGTGCAGCATGGTCTTGGTGATGCCGTTGGCGAAGGCCGGTCCCTCGGCCAGTTGCGTGGCGAGCGCCTGCGCTTCGGGCAGCAGTGCGTCGGATTCGCACAGGCGGTTGAAGAAGCCCCAGCGCTCGCCCTCCTCCCCGCCCAGGCTGCGGCCGGTGTAGAGCAGCTCGCTCGCGCGGCCCTGCCCCACGATGCGCGGCAGCATCGCGCAGGCGCCCATGTCGCAGCCGGCCAGCCCCACGCGGTTGAAGAGGAAAGCCGTCTTGCTGCGCGCCGTGCCCAGGCGCAGGTCGGAAGCCATCGCCATGATCGCGCCCGCGCCGGCGCACACGCCGTCCACCGCCGCCACGATCGGCTGCGGGCAGGTGCGCATGGCCTTGACCAGTTCGCCCGTCATGCGGGTGAACATCAGCAGCTCGGGCGCCTCCAGCGCGACCAGCGGGCCGATGATCTCGTGCACGTCGCCGCCCGAGCAGAAATTGCCGCCCGCGCCCACCAGCACCACCGCCCGCACGTCGTCGGCAAGCCGCAGTCCGTGGAACAGGTCGCGCAGTTCGGCGTAGCTGTCGAAGGTGAGCGGGTTTTTGCGCTCGGGCCGGTTCAGCGTGATCGTGGCCACGCCTTCCTGCACGTTCCAGAGGAAGTGTTCGGCCTGGTAGCCGGCGAGCGGGCGCCGGTTGCCGGCCAGCAGCCGGGGGTTGATGCGGGATGCGTTCATGGAAGGGGTTTCCTGCTGCGTTTCGAAGAAGGTTGTGCGGGGCCTGCCGGGGCGGCGGCAAGCGGAGACCCGCTCATACCGCCAGGCGGCCCGGCCGGTTCGGAAGGGGCCGTGCCGCCCGCGATCTGGTGCTGCACCAGATGCACCCGCAGGTGGCCGAGGTGTTCGTAGAGCGCGTCCTTGCTGGCCGGGGGCAGTCCCTCGAACAGCCCGCCGAGCCAGCGCTCGTGCTCGGCCGCCATGGCCGCGAAATCCGCGCGGCCCTTGTCCGTCAGGCGCACGCGCCAGGAGCGGCGGTCCTCCGGCTCTTCGGTGCGCTCCACCAGCCCTTCCTTGACAAGCTGGTCCGTGAGGCCCGTGACGTTGCCGCCCGTCACCATCAGGTAGCGCGACAGCACGTTCATGCGCAGCCCGTCCGGATGGCGGTCCAGCTGGGCGAGGTAGTCGAAGCGCGGCAGCGTGGTGTCGAAGCGCGCGCGCAGCCACTGCCGGATCTGCTGCTCGATCTGCGTGCTGCAGGCCAGCAGGCGCAGCCAGATCTTGATGTCGAGGTGGTCGCCGGCCTGGGCGCGGGCCTCCAGGCCGATGTGCTCGTCGCCCAGGGCCTGCACGAGGCGGAAGCTCTGCTGGCGGGTGGCCACGGCGGGACTCGTCTTTTTCGCGCGCGCGCTCACATGACCTCCCCGCCGCTCACGGAGACGGACTGTCCGTTCACGGACCGCGCCGCCTCGGTGCACAGCCAGGCCACCGCATCGGCGACCTCCTCGGGCGCCACGAGGCGGCCCTGCGGGTTGGCACGCACGAAGCCATCGCGCGCCGCCTCGATGCTGCGGCCGGTCTTGGCGACGATGCGGTCGATGCTCTCGCGCACGATGTCGGTATCGGTGTAGCCCGGGCAGACGGCGTTCACGGTGACGCCGTTGGCGGCCAGCTCCAGCGCCAGCGCCCGCGTGAGGCCGATCACGCCGTGCTTGGCCGCGCAGTAGGCCGCCACGTAGGCATAGCCCACCTGCCCGGCCGTGCTCGCCACGTTCACGACGCGGCCCCAGCCGGCCTCCAGCATGCCCGGCAGCGCGGCCTGCGTGCACACCATCGTGCCGGTCAGGTTCACGTCCAGCATGCGCTGCCACAGCCGCGCATCGGTCTTGAGGAACGGCGCGCTTTCCGCCTGGCCGGCGTTGTTCACCAGCACCTGCACCCGGCCGAACCGCTCGCGGGCGGATGCCAGCGCCTCTGCCACCTGCCGCGCATCGGCCACGTCGGCGGCCACGCCGTGCAGATGCGCTGCATCGGTGGCCGCGAAGGCCCGCGCAGTCTCCGCATCACGGCCGAGCACCGTCACATGCAGGCCATCCGCCACGAGCCGCCGGGCGATGGCCGCGCCGATGCCGCGCGTGCCACCGGTCACCAGGGCGTGCCGCGGAGAGCGGGACGATGAAGAGGAAGGCGACCGTTCCATCGCGTCAGCCCTTCCCGCCCGTGGCCGCCGCCAGGGATTTTTCGCGCTCGAAATGCGCCTCCAGCTGCTGCTTGCCCGAGCGGTACTGCCGCGGCCACTCCACCGCGGTGTAGCCGATGCGCGCCGCCTCGGTCAGGGTCCAGGCCGGGTTGGCCAGGTGCGGCCGCGCGACGGCACACAGGTCGGCGCGGCCGGCGGCCAGGATGCTGTTGGCATGGTCCGCCTCGCTGATCGCGCCGACGGCGATGGTGGCGATGCCCGCCTCCTGCCGGATGCGGTCGGCGAACGGCGTCTGGAACATGCGGCCGTAGACCGGCTTCTCGCGCTTGCTCACCTGGCCCGACGAGCAATCGATCATGTCCGCGCCCGCCGCCTTGAACGCCCGGGCGATCTCCACCGCGTCCTGCGGCGTGGTGCCGCCCTCCACCCAGTCGTGGGCGGAAATGCGCACCGAGAGCGGCTTGTCCTGCGGCCAGGCGGCACGCACGGCGGCGAACACTTCCAGCGGATAGCGCAGCCGGTTCTCCAGCGGGCCGCCGTAGGCGTCGTCGCGCTGGTTGGTGAGCGGCGAGAGGAAGCTCGACAGCAGGTAGCCGTGCGCGCAATGCAACTCCAGCCAGTCGGCGCCCGCGGCATGGGCGGCGCGCGCGGCCTGCACGAACTGATCGCGCACCGCGTCCATGTCGGCGCGCGTCATCGCACGCGCCTGCTGGCTCACGCCCTCCAGGTACCGCTGCGGCGAAGCGGACAGGATCGGCCAGTTGCCTTCCGGCAGCGGCTGGTCGATGCCTTCCCAGGCCCGGCGCGTGGAGGCCTTGGCGCCCGCATGGCCGATCTGGATGCCGAACTTCGCATCGCTGTTCGCATGGATCCAGTCGGCGATGCGGCGGAAGGCCGCCGTGTGCTCGGGCCGGTAGAGGCCCGGGCACCCCGGGGTGATGCGGCCCTCGGCGCTCACGCAGGCCATCTCGGCGAACACGAGGCCCGCACCGCCCATGGCGCGCGCGCCCAGGTGCACCAGGTGGTAGTCGCCCACGAGGCCGTCTTCCGCCGAATACTGCGCCATGGGCGAGACCACGATGCGGTTCTTGAGCGCCACGCCGCGCACGGTGAGCGGCGTGAACATCGGCGGCGGCGGACGGCGGCCGTCAGGCACCTCGATGCCCGCGCGGCGCGCGAACCAGCGCTCGTAGCCTTCGAGCCAGCCCGCGTCGCGCAGCCGCAGGTTTTCGTGGCTGATGCGCTGGCTGCGCGTGAGCATCGAATACATGAACTGCTCGGGCTCCAGCTGGTCGCAGTAGCGCTCGCCGCACACCTCGAACCATTCCATCGCGTTCCACGCCGCGTTCTGGATGCGCAGCGTTTCCACCCGGCGCGCCTCCTGGTAGGCCGCCAGCACCGCGGGAATGTCCGCCTTATCGCCGCCGGTCCGCTGGAACTGGCGCGCGAGTTCGATCGCGTCCTCGATCGCGAGCTTGGTGCCCGAGCCGATCGCGAAATGCGCCGTGTGCACCGCGTCGCCCATCAGCACGACATGGCTGCCGCAGCGGTTGCGCAGCCACCATTGCCCGCACACCACGCGCTGGAAATTGAGCCACGCCGAGCCGCGCAGGTGCCGCGCATTGCTCATCAACGGTGCGCCCTCCAGCGTGTCGGCGAATACTTTCTCGCAGAAGGCGATGGACTCCTCCTGGCTGGCCTGGTCCAGCCCATGGGCCTTCCACACGGCCTCGGGGCATTCGACGATGAACGTCGTGGTGCGGTCGTCGAACTTGTAGATGTGCGCCTGGAACCAGCCGTGCTCGGTGCGCTGGAAATCGAACGTGAAGGCATCGAACAGCTTGTGCGTACCCAGCCAGATATAGCGGTTGGGCCGCGTGACGATGTCGGGGCGGAACACGTCCGCATAGCGGCCGCGGATGCGCGAATTGACGCCGTCGCTCGCGATGACGAGGTCCGCGTCAGGATAGTCCTCGTCCGACGCGGCATCGGTTTCGAACACGAGCTGCACCCCCAGGCGCTCGCAGCGCGCCTGCAGGATGTTGAGCAGTTTCTTGCGCCCGATGCCCACGAAGCCGTGCCCGCCGGAGCGGATCGTGCGGCCCTTGAAACGCAGCTCGATGTCGTCCCAGTGGTTGAACGCCTCCTGGATCTCGTCGGCCGTCTCGCGGTCCCACGTGCGCATGTGGTCCATGGTGGCGTCGGAGAACACCACGCCCCAGCCGAAGGTGTCGTAGGGCTTGTTGCGCTCCACCACGGTGACGTCGTGGGCGGGGTTCTGCTGCTTCATGAGCAGCGCGAAATACAGGCCCGCCGGGCCGCCGCCGATGCAAACGATCTTCATGCGCTGGTCTCCAGGGCCGTGAGGGCTTGGGAAATCACTTTAGAAATAGATTGTTTAGTTGTCAACTATCTGAGTGTCGTTGGCTCCTGGGGGAAACGCGCAGTCCCGCATGACCGTGCCGCCGAAGGGCTACTTCCGCAATGCAAAATCGGACACGCGGCACATGACCCATAATCCCAGCGGTCGCGCGCCATGCTTTCCTTTCGCGTGCCCGCATCACCAGGAGTTCCCATGTCGGTCTCGGTCGGGCGCAGAAACAACGTGAAAATCCGGGGCTGCGGCACCGCGAGCCTGGTGTTCGCCCACGGGTTCGGCTGCGACCAGAACATGTGGCGCCTGCTCGCGCCGCAATACGCGTCGCGGTTCCAGGTCGTCACCTTCGACATGGTCGGCAACGGCCTGTCCGATCTCGGCGCCTACGACCCCGCCAAATACGGCTCGCTGGCGGGCTACGCCAGCGACGTGCTGGAAATCATCGACGCCTTCACCGAAGGCCCGGTGATCTTCGTGGGGCACTCGGTGAGCGCGATGATCGGCATGCTGGCCGGCCTGCATGCGCCCGGCATGATCGCGGGCCACGTCATGATCGGGCCCTCGCCGTGCTACATCAATGACGGCGACTACGTTGGCGGCTTCACCCGCGACGACGTCGACTCGCTGCTCGACACCCTCGAATCCAACTACCTGGGCTGGGCGAGCAACATGGCGCCGGTCATCATGGGCGCGCCCGACCGCCCCGAACTGGCCGAAGAGCTCAACCAGAGCTTCTGCCGCACCGACCCGATCATGGCGAGGAACTTCGCGCGAGCCACCTTCCTCTCGGACAACCGCGCCGATCTGCCGAAGCTGCAGGAGCCCGTGCTGATCCTCCAGTCCACCGAGGATTTCATCGCCCCGCTGTCGGTCGGCGAATACATGCACCGCCACCTGCCGCGCAGCACGCTGCGCCTGGTCGACAACGTGGGGCACTGCCCGCATTTGAGCGCACCCAGCGCGAGCAGCGCCACGATGGACGAATTCCTCGCGGCGATCGGGTACTAGGCGTGCCCGGCCCCTCCCTGCCCAACTTGCCCGCCCCCGAGACGCTGTTCGACCAGATGCCCTGCGGCCTGCTGGTGACCAGCACCACGGGCCTGATCCTCCGCGCGAACCAGACCCTGTGCCGCTGGACGGGCCTGCCGGCCGAGGAACTGATCGGCTGCAGGAAACTGCAGGAACTGTTCAACGTGGGCGGGCGCATGTTCCACCAGACCCACTGGCAGCCGATGCTGGAGATGCAGGGCTCGATCTCCGAGGTCAAGCTGGACATGCGCCGCAAGGATGGCAGCACCTTCCCCGTCCTGCTGAACGCGAACCGCCGGATCACGCCCGAAGGCACCTACGACGAGGTCGCCGTGATGGTGGCCGAAGAGCGCAACAAATACGAGCGCGAACTGCTGGCCGCCCGCAAGCGCGCGGACGAGATGGCGGCGAAGGAGCGGCAGGCGCAGCAGGTGCTGCAGGCCTCGCAATCGCGGCTGCGGCAGGCCATGCAGTCGGGTGCCATCCACGTCTGGGACCTGGACCCGGCCACCGGCCGGCGGCGCTTCGGCGCGGACGTCGCCACCCTCCTGGGCCTGGACCCGGAGCAGCCCGTGGGCGAGGAGGAGTTCGCGGCCCACCTCGTGCCCGAGGACCGCGCGGCCGACCGCGCCGCACTCGATCATGCTCTGCAAAGCGGCGGCCCCTACCAGTTCAAGCACCGCCTCGTCGACGCAGCGGGGCAGCGCCGCGTGATCGTGTCGTCGGGCCAGGGCTTCCGCGCCGAGGACGGCTCGCTGATGGAATTCGTGGGCATCTTCAGCGACGTCACCGAAGCCGAACACGGCCGCGCGCTCGCCGAAGACCGCGCCGTGTTCGCGGAACAGATGGTGGGCATCGTCAGCCACGACCTGCGCAACCCGCTCGCCACCATCCTGCTCGCCGCCGAGAAACTCACGCGCCAGGCCGCCGATCCGTCGGATCCGTCGCGGCGCATGCTCGGCAACATCGCCCGCGCCGGACAGCGCGCCCGGCGCCTGATCGCCGACCTGCTCGACTTCACCGTCGTGCGCCTGGGATCGGGCCTGAAGGTCTCCCGCCAGCCGGTGGACCTGCACCAGTTGGCCGCCCGGATCGTCGAGGAACTGGCCGAGGCCTTTCCCGGCCGCACCATCGACCACACGGCCCACGGCGACGGCGCGGCGAGCGCCGACCCCGACCGCATCGCCCAGCTCGTGGGCAACCTGGTGGGCAACGCCATGGCCTACGGCACGCCGGGTACCCCCGTCACCGTGGCGTCGTCGGTGGATGCATCGGGCATCGCGCGGCTGACCGTGCACAACTGCGGGGAGCCGATTCCCTCCCACACCCTCGGCCGCCTGTTCGAGCCGATGGTGCGCGGCGTGGAAGAAGGCGACACCTCGGCACGCAGCGTCGGTCTGGGCCTGTTCATCGTGCGCGCGATCGCGCAGGCGCATGGGGGGCAGGTGGTCGTGCAGTCCAGCCGCGACCATGGCACCGAGTTCGCGTTCTCGTTTCCGGCGCAGGTGGGGGAAGCTGCGTCGGACGCGCACCGGGCCTGAGCCTCGGCACGGACAGTTCCTACTCGATCATCTCGATAGCTGGACTCTTCATAAAAATGAGGAACCAGCTCGACAGTTGCGCTTGGTAACCAGGAGGTAGCCCGGTTCTGTGGCATTGGAGGCGCTTTCCTCCAGAATCCGCCCCGAAGAAAAACACCAGGGGGAAGGGGCCACATGAACGACATCGTCCGTGTCGATACGGAGCGCCTGCGTGCGCATTTGGAAGCCAAGCTGCCGCCGAAGGTGAGGCGGTTTCGGCTGGATGACATTCCAGGCGCGATGCGCTCGCGTCTGGGGTGGCCGGTGGCGGCGACGTTGATGGAGCGGTGGTTCAGAAGCACGGCATCCGAGATGCCGAACACCATCAAAAGCGGTCAGCGCCGTCTGATCGATTTGGATCCCACGCAATTGGATGAAGGCACGGTCACCATGCAATGGGCATTAGGCTTTGCACGCGTTAAGGCTGCAATGTCTCGTTTGCAGAACCAATGGAACAGCGTTGCCGGACTTGAGCAGTTGCAGAGAAAGGTCACACGGCAGATGGCGGCACAAACTCGGCCCTGGCGTTTCGGAGATCTGGCACAGCCTGCCAAGGTTCTGGATCACGACTGCCAAGTGAACTTCCTGAATGTCGGCCGATTTGGCGATCCCATGGACGACTTTTACGGTGCTATGGGCGAGGCCTCGCTCAAGATCGCGGTGTCAGGCCTCGTGACGTCCCATGGGCTTGGCAAGGTGTCCGTTGCGATCGACGAGCCCAAGACCTTGCTGGACCAGAGCGACGTGGTCGACCTCTGGATGAATGGCGATATCGAATGGCAACTCGATCCGCCCGTGCAAGCCCAAAAGGTCTATGTGGGCAGAGATGTCATCTTCAAAGACATTCCGCCGGAGTGCACAAACGCAGCCCGGATTCCCGGCTGCCCCAACGCCAGGCCCTGAATCCTCACAGCAGCACGATGTCGTACTGCTCTTGCCCCAGCCCCCCCTCCGCCTGCAGCGAAATCGGCTTGCCGATGAAATCCGACAGCCCCGCCAGGTGCTGGCTCTCCTCGTCCAGGAACAGCTCCACCACCTTCGCCGAAGCCACCACCCGGAACTCGCGCGGGTTGAACTGGCGGGCCTCGCGCAGGATCTCGCGCAGGATGTCGTAGCAGACGCTGCGGGCGGTCTTGATCTGTCCCGATCCCTGGCAGTGCACGCAGGGCTCGCAGAGCATGTGGGCGAGCGATTCGCGGGTGCGCTTGCGCGTCATCTCGACGAGGCCGAGTTGGGAGAAGCCGCCGGTCATGGTCTTGACGCGGTCGCGGGCGAGCTGCTTTCTGAATTCCGAGAGCACGGCCTGCTGGTGGTCTTCGCGCGCCATGTCGATGAAGTCCGCGATGATGATGCCGCCCAGGTTGCGCAGCCGCAGTTGGCGGGCGATGGCCTGGGCGGCTTCCAGGTTGGTCTTGAAGATCGTGTCGTCGAAGTTGCGCGCGCCGACGTAGCCGCCGGTGTTCACGTCGATGGTGGTGAGCGCCTCGGTCTGGTCCACGATGAGGTAGCCGCCGGATTTGAGGTCCACGCGCCGGCCGAGCGCGCGCGCGATTTCCTCGTCGATGCCGTAGAGGTCGAAGATCGGCCGCTCGCCCTTGTAGAGTTGCAGCTTGGGCACGGCGGCCGGGGTGAATTCGCGGCCGAAGGACTGCAGCAGCGCGAACTGCTCGCGCGAGTCGATGCGGATGCTGGTGGTCTCGTCGCCGACGAGGTCGCGCAGCACGCGCTGCAGCAGGTTCAGGTCCTGGTGCAGCAGCGAGGCCGGCGGCTGGCGCAGCGCGGCATCCTTGATGCGCCCCCAGGTCTTGCGCAGGTAGGCGATGTCCTCGGCCAGTTCCGCATCGGAAGAATCCTCGCCGTTGGTGCGCAGGATGAAGCCCCCTCCCCCGCCCGTGGCCTTGTCGCCCACCAGCGCCTGCAGGCGCGCGCGCAGCGCGTCACGCTCGGCGGCCGGGATCTTCTGCGACACGCCGACATGGTCGTCCTGCGGCAGGAACACCAGCAACCGGCCCGCGATGCTGATCTGCGTGGAAAGGCGCGCGCCCTTGGTGCCGATCGGGTCCTTGATGACCTGCACCATCAGCGACTGGCCCTCGAACACCTGCTTCTCGATGGGCACGGGCGGTTCGCCCTTGCGCGCGAACATCGGCGCCTCGCCGCCTTCCTGCCGGTGCCACACGTCGGCCACGTGCAGGAAGGCCGCGCGCTCCAGGCCAATGTCGATGAACGCCGACTGCATGCCCGGCAGCACGCGCGAGACTTTGCCCAGGTAGACGTTGCCCACCAGCCCCTGCTCCAGCGTGCGCTCCACGTGCAGCTCCTGCACGGCGCCATGCTCGACGACGGCGACGCGGGTTTCCTGGGGGGACCAATTGATGAGGATGTCTTGTTGCATGGCGGGCGGCGCGGATCGCGAAGGGAGTGACGGGCGAGAGGGACTAAGAGCGGCTAACACAACCCAGCGAAGCGGTTCTGGCTAGGCGCCGCATCGCAGGCAGTACGAGCAGTACGACAAGATGCGGCAACAACGCCAGAAGGGTCGTGTTAGCCGCTCTAAGGAGGCTCGGGAACCGATGATGCCTCAACGGCCCGGCCCCCGCCGGGCCGCCGCCGCGTATCCCGATCCCGCCTCCGTCAGTCCGGCAGGCCGGCCTCGCGCAGCAGCAGCGCCGTCTCGTGCAGCGGCAGGCCCATGATGCCGGTGTAGCTGCCGGAAATGCGCGCCACGTAGCGCGCCGCCGGTCCCTGGATGCCATAGGCGCCGGCCTTGCCGAGCGGGTCGCCGCTGGCGGCATAGGCGGCGATCTGCGCCTCGGTCATCGCCGCGAATGCCACTTGCGATACCGACAGCGCCGCGTGGCGGGCACCGCCCGGCACCTGCACGGCCACCGCGGTGAGGACGCGGTGCGTGCGGCCGGAGAGCCGCGCGAGCATCTGCCGCGCATGCGCCTCGTCATCGGGCTTGCCGAGGATGTCCCGGCCCAGCGCCACGGTGGTGTCGGAGCACAGGATCGGCGCGGGCTCCAGGCCGCGCCGCGCATGCCGCGCCACGGCCGCATCCAGCTTGAGGCCCGTCACCCGCTGCACGTAGCGCGCGGGCGCCTCGCCGGGCCGGGGCACTTCGATGGCTTCGGCATCCTCGGTGACGGCATCGCCGTCGGCGTTGGGCAGCAGCAGGACGTGGCGCACGCCGATCTGGTCGAGCAGTTGCCGGCGGCGCGGGCTCTGCGAGGCCAGGTACACGAAGGAGAACGGCGCGGACGAGGGAGAAGAGGATGAGGAGGAAGGGGATGAGGTCGGTTTCACGGCGGCAGGATAGCGGATGCCGTGGCCGATCTGCCCCTACTCGCGGTGGTAGGGATGCCCGGCGTTCACCGACCACGCACGGTACAGCTGCTCGATCAGCAGCACCCGCACCATCGCATGCGGCAGCGTGAGGTCGGACAGGCGGATGCGTTCGTGCGCGGCCTGGCGGAAGGCCGGGTCGAGCCCATCCGGGCCGCCGATGACCAGCGCGACGTCGTCGCCACCCAGTTGCCAGTCCTTGAGGCGGACGGCCAGGGCCTTGGTGGTGAGCGAGGTGCCGCGCTCGTCGAGCGCCACGGTGCGCGTGCCGCGCGGAATGGCGGCCTCGATGCGTTCGCGCTCGGCGGCGTACAGCGTCTCCAGCGTCTTGGAGCCGCGCGGCTCGGTCTTGACGGCCTTGAGCTCGACCTTCAACTCCGGCGGGAACCGCTTGGCATAGTCGTCGTAGGCGGTCTGCGCCCAGTCGGGCACGCGCTGGCCCACGGCCACGATGAGGAGTTTCATCGGTCAATGCCCCGCGGATGCTCTGCCGGCGCACGGCACGTGTCCCGGCCTCGGACGGCACGCCGGCCTGCCTGACGGCCCACTCAGCCGGCCTTCTTGCGGGCCGGGGCCTTCTTCGCGGCGGCGGCCTTGCGCGGTGCGGCGGGACGTGCCGAGGGGGCCTTCTTCGCGGCGGCGGACTTGGCCGCGGGCTTGCGGGCCACCGGCTTCACCACCACCGTCTTCACCTTCGGTGCGGCGGACTTGGCTGCGGGCGACTTGCCGGCAGCGGTCTTGGCCGTGGCCTTGGCGGCGGTTTTCGCGGCGGTCTTGGCAGGCGTCTTGGCCGCCGCGGCCTTGGCGGATGCGGCCTTCACGGGCGCCGCCTTGCCGGCGGATTTCTTCGCGGGAGCGGGCGCGGCTGCCGCGGCGGCGGCGGCCTTGCTGCGGCCCGGCTTGCGTGCCGGCACTTCCGCTTCGGCGGCCGCGGCCTTCTTGCGCGGCGCAGCCTTCTTCTTGGCCGGTGCGGCATCGCCGGATTCGGCGGCCTTCACGGGCTTGGCGGCGCCCAGCTTCAGGCGCACCGGCGTCTCGCCCCAGATCTCTTCCAGGCGGTAGTACTGGCGGATGGCCGGCTGCATGATGTGGGCCACGGCGGCGCCGCAGTCCACGATGATCCACTCGCCGTTGTCCTCGCCCTCGGTGCGCGGCTTGGGAAAGCCCGCTTCGCGCACGGCATCGCGCACGCTGGCGGCCAGCGCCTTGGTCTGCCGGTTGGAGGTGCCCGACGCCACGATGACCCGCTCGAAGAGCGGCGACAGCTTCTCGGTGTCGAACACCTGGATGTCTTGCGCCTTGACGTCTTCCAGGCCATCGACGATGGCGCGCTGGAGCTTGGTGACGTCTTTCTTGGCGGCGGATTCCGAACGGGTGGAGGTGGTCATCAGGGACGGGAAAAAATGGGGTGTGAGGGGCAATATAGCGCGCAACCCGCGCGGGGGCCAATGGCGCGGTGCGCGGACGCGGGGGGCCGTGCGGCGTGCATGGACGGCTTCAGGGCCCGGCAACGGGGTGCGACGGAGCCGGACAGCTATTGAAATTATAGCTTTCCGGCCCGAATCGTCCGTTGCGGCCGGGCTCAGAGCCAGTCGCGCCGCACGAGGAAACGCCGCGACAGCTCGGCCTCGGGGGTGCCCGGCGGGTCCTGCCGCTGGTAGGCCCAGCCCGCAAGGGGCGGCATCGAGAGCAGGATCGACTCGGTGCGCCCGCCGGACTGCAGCCCGAAATGCGTGCCGCGGTCCCAGACGAGGTTGAACTCGACGTAGCGGCCGCGCCGGTAGCACTGGAACGAGCGCTCGCGGTCGCCGTAGTAGATGTTCTGGCGCCGCTGCACGATCGGCAGGTAGGCGCCCAGAAAGGCATCGCCCACCGACTGCATCATCGCCAGGCTGCGCTCGAAGCCGAGTTCGGAGAAGTCGTCGAAGAAGATGCCGCCGATGCCGCGCTGCTCGTCGCGGTGCTTGAGGTAGAAGTACTCGTCGCACCAGCGCTTGAAGCGCAGGTAGAGGCCTTCGCCGAACGGGTAGACCGCATCGCGGCAGCTCCGGTGGAAGTGCACCGCGTCTTCCTCGAAGCCGTAATAGGGCGTGAGGTCCATGCCGCCGCCGAACCAGCACACGGGCGGCTGTCCCTCGCGCGCCGCGGCGATCATGCGCACGTTCATGTGCACCGTGGGGATGTACGGGTTGAGCGGGTGGAACACCAGCGACACGCCCATGGCCTCGAACGGCGCGCCGGCCAGTTCGGGCCGGTGCTGCGTGGCCGAGGGCGGCAGCGAGGCGCCGCGCACGTGCGAGAAGCCGCAGCCCGCGCGCTCGAACACGCGGCCAGCTTCCAGGATGCGCGTGACGCCGTCGCCCTGCAGCGGCTCGCCCGGGCCCTTGCTCCAGGCATCCGTGAGGAAGCGCGCACCGCCCTGCCCCTCGACGCTCTCGATCGCGTTGGTGATGCGCGATTGCAGGTCGAGCAGGTAGGCGCGCACGCGGTCGGCCGCATCGGCCGGCGGTGCGGGAATGCCCGCGGCGCGGCCCGGTCCCGGTGCCGTCGCCATCAGCTCTTCACCGCCCGGTGGCCGATGTCGCGCCGGTACTGCGCGCCGTCGAAGTGGACGCCGCGCGCCACGTCGTAGGCGCGCTGCTGCGCCAGCTTCACGCTGTCGGCCAGCACCGTCACGCACAGCACGCGGCCGCCCGTCGTGCGCACCACGCCGTCCTGCAGCTCGGTGCCCGCATGGAACACCACCGCGTCGTCGGCATCGGCCGGCAGGCCGGTGATGGCGTCGCCCTTGCGCGGGCTCTCGGGATAGCCGTGCGCGGCCATGACCACGCCCAGCGCGGGGCGGCGGTCCCACTGCAGCTCGACCTGGTCGAGCTTGCCGTCCACGCCCGCGGCCAGCACGTCCACGAGATCGCTCTTGAGGCGCATGAGGATCGGCTGGGTCTCGGGGTCGCCCATGCGGCAGTTGAACTCCAGCGTCTTCGGGTGGCCCTTGGCGTCGATCATCAGGCCCGCGTACAGGAAGCCCGTGTACGGAATGCCGTCCTTCTCCATGCCGCGGATGGTCGGCAGGATGATCTCGCGCATGGCGCGCGCGTGCACGTCGGCCGTGACCACCGGCGCGGGCGAATACGCGCCCATGCCGCCCGTGTTCGGGCCCTGGTCGCCGTCCTTCAGGCGCTTGTGGTCCTGGCTGGTGGCCAGCGCGGCGACGTTCTTGCCATCGCACAGCACGATGAAGCTCGCCTCCTCGCCTTCGAGGAACTGCTCGATCACGACCCGCGCGCCGCCTTCGTTGTGGCTCACGCCGTACTTGTTGTCCACGAGCATGAAGTCCACCGCGTCGTGGGCCTCCTGCGCGGTCATCGCCACGACCACGCCCTTGCCGGCGGCCAGGCCGTCGGCCTTGACCACGATCGGCGCGCCCAGGCGGTCGATGAAGGCATGGGCCAGGGCCGGGTCGGTGAAGGTGTCGTAGTCGGCCGTGGGAATGCCGTGGCGGCGCATGAACGCCTTGGAAAACGCCTTGGAGCTCTCCAGCTGCGCGGCGGCCTTCGTGGGGCCGAAGATGCGCATGCCGTGCGCGCGGAACTCGTCCACCACGCCAGCGGCGAGCGGCGCCTCGGGGCCGACCACGGAGAGCTGGATCTTCTGCTCCTGCGCCCAGGCGCGCAGCGCGCGCACGTCGGTCAGGGGCACGTTTTCGAGCTTGGGGTTGAGGGCCGTGCCGCCGTTGCCGGGCGCCACGTAGACCTTGGTGACCTTGGGAGACTGCGCGAGCTTCCAGGCCATTGCGTGTTCACGGCCGCCGCCTCCGATGACAAGAACTTTCATGGGGTGTCCGGGTACCTCGTCGGTCAGAGTGCGGCGTTGTGGTAGACCTCCTGGACGTCGTCGAGGTCTTCGATCACGTCCAGGAGCTTCTGCATGCGTTCGGCATCTTCGCCGGCCAGGTCGATGGTGACGTCGGGGCGCATGGTCACGTCGGCGGCGTCGGGCACGAGGCCCGCGGCTTCGAGCGCGTTCTTCACCGCCTCGAAATCGCCCGGCGCGGTGAGCACCTCGATGGCGCCGTCCTCGTCGGTCACCACGTCTTCGGCGCCGGCCTCCAGCGCGACTTCCATCACCTTGTCCTCGCTCGTGCCCGGCGCGAAGATGAGCTGGCCCACGTGCTTGAACTGGAAGGCCACCGAGCCTTCCGTGCCCATGTTGCCGCCGTACTTGCTGAACGCATGGCGCACTTCGGCCACGGTGCGCACGCGGTTGTCGGTCATCGTGTCCACGATGATGGCCGCGCCGCCGATGCCGTAGCCTTCGTAGCGGATTTCCTCGTAGGTCAGGCCTTCGGCGTTGCCGGTGGCCTTGTCGATGTTGTACTTGATGCGGTCGGCCGGCATGTTGGCGGCCTTGGCCTTGTCGATGGCCAGCCGCAGGCGCGGGTTGGCCGAGACATCGCCCCCGCCGGCGCGCGCGGCGACGGTGATTTCGCGAATGATCCGGGTCCAGATCTTGCCGCGCTTCTCATCCTGCCGCCCCTTGCGGTGCTGGATATTGGCCCATTTGCTGTGTCCTGCCACAGGGAGTCCTTGCTGTTGTGTCTATCGATTAATCTACCGGTCGGATGCGATTTTACTTTTGACTCCCCACCGCCATGGCCGAACCGATCCTGATTGCGAAGCGCGACACCACCGAATGCCATCTGCTGCCCGCGCTGGCCAACCGCCACGGGCTCATCACGGGGGCCACGGGCACCGGCAAGACGGTCACCCTGCAGACGCTGGCGGAGGGTTTTTCCCGCATCGGCGTGCCGGTGTTCATGGCCGACGTGAAGGGCGACCTGACCGGCATCAGCCAGCCCGGCCGCATCGGCGGGAAGATGGCCGCCACCCTGGCCGAGCGCGGCCTGCCCCTGCCGGAGCCGCTGGCCTGCCCCACCACGCTCTGGGACGTGTTCGGCGAGCAGGGCCACCCGGTGCGCGCCACGATCTCCGACATGGGACCGCTGCTGCTCGGCCGCATGCTCGGCCTGAACGAGACGCAGCTGGGCGTGCTCAACATCGTCTTCAAGATCGCCGACGACAGCGGCCTGCTGCTGCTCGACCTGAAGGACCTGCGCGCCATGCTCGCGCACGTGGGCGAGCACGCGAAGGAATTCACCACCGACTACGGCAACATCAGCGCCGCCAGCGTGGGCGCCATCCAGCGTGGGCTGCTGCAGATCGAGGCCCAGGGCGGCGACCGGTTCTTCGGCGAACCGATGCTCGACATCCAGGATCTGATGCAGACGGTGGACGGGCGCGGGGTGGTGAACATCCTCGCCGCCGACCAACTGATGCAGTCGCCGCGCCTCTACGCCACCTTCCTGCTCTGGATGCTGTCCGAACTCTTCGAGCAGCTACCCGAGATCGGCGACCCGGACCAGCCGAAGCTGGTGTTCTTCTTCGACGAGGCCCACCTGCTCTTCAACGAGGCGCCCAAGGTGCTGATCGAGCGCATCGAACTGGTGGTGCGCCTGGTTCGCTCCAAGGGCGTGGGCGTGTACTTCGTCACCCAGAACCCCCTCGACATTCCCGACAGCGTGCTGGCCCAGCTCGGCAACCGGGTACAGCACGCGCTGCGGGCCTTTACCCCGCGCGACCAGAAGGCCGTGAAGGCCACGGCCACCACGATGCGCCCGCAGCCCGGGCTGGACATCGAGGCCGCCATCACCGAACTGGCGGTGGGCGAGGCCCTGGTGAGCCTGCTCGACGCCAAGGGCCGCCCCGGCGTGACGGAACGCGTCTTCGTGCTGCCGCCGGCCAGCCAGATCGGCCCGATCACCCCGCAGCAGCGCCAGGCGCTGATCGCGCAGTCGCTCGTGGCCGGCGTGTACGAGAAGGCCGTGGACCGCGAATCGGCCTACGAGAAGCTGCGCGGACGGGCGGACAGCGCGGCCGCGCCGGCGCCCGGTGCGGCCGGAACAGGCAACGCGGGGCCGGCGGGCGCCGGTGAGGGCGGCGGCCTGCTCGGGGGCCTGAACGACGTGCTGTTCGGCTCCACCGGCCCGCGCGGCGGCAAGAAGGACGGGCTGGTGCAGACGATGGCCCGCTCGGCCGTGCGCACCATGGGCACGTCGCTCGGCAAGGAGATCCTGCGGGGCGTGCTCGGCAGCGTGTTCGGCGGCCGCAAGCGCTGACGCCGGCCCGCCGGCGCGCAACCGCTGCGGGGTCTTGGCGGTGGCGCGCTGCGGGGCAGGCCAGCGCCCGCTACAGTGGCCCGTCGCCCCGGGGCACGCATGGATCCGCACCGGCCACGCCCCCGGCCCTCCCGCCCCCCTTTGCCTGGAGTCTTCCGATGATCGATCTGCACTACTGGACCACCCCCAACGGCCACAAGATCACGATGTTCCTCGAAGAGGCCGGCCTGCCCTACCGCGTGCTGCCCGTGAACATCGGCCGCGGCGAGCAGTTCCAGCCCGAATTCCTGCGCATCGCGCCCAACAACCGCATCCCGGCCATCGTGGACCACGACCCGGCCGGCGGCGGCGAGCCGGTGTCCGTGTTCGAGTCCGGCGCCATCCTGCTCTACCTGGCGGACAAGAGCGGCCGGTTCATCCCGCAGGACCTGCGCGGCCGCACGGAAGCCGTTCAGTGGCTGTTCTGGCAGATGGGCGGCCTCGGGCCCATGGCCGGGCAGAACCACCACTTCACGCAATACGCGCCGGAGCCCGTGCCCTACGCCATCGACCGCTACGTGAAGGAGACCGCCCGGCTCTACGGCGTGCTCGACAAGCACCTGGCGGACGGCCGCGAGTACATCGCCGGCAGCTATTCGATCGCCGACATGGCCTGCTACCCCTGGATCGTGCCGCACGAGAAGCAGCGCCAGGACCTGAAGGATTTCCCGCACCTCGCGCGCTGGTTCGCGCGCATCGCCGAGCGCCCCGCCACCGTGCGAGCCTACGACGTCGCGAAGTCGATCAACACCGCACCCACGGTGGACGAGGACGCGAAGAAGATCCTGTTCGGGCAGGACGCCGGCACCGTGCGCCGCTGAACAGGCTGGCGGCGCCCGTGGATGCGGCGCGGCGCGCCGCCCGTCGCGCAGGTGACGGCCGGCGCCGCGGCATCGCGCCTAGAGTGCGCCGCATGACCGACACCGCCGCCCTCACCTGCTTCCGCCTGACCGTCTCGGACCACGTCGCGCACCTGGTGCTCGACCGTCCGGAGGCGCTCAATACCATGCATCCCACCTTCTGGCGCGAGCTGGATGCGGTGCTCGCGCGGCTGCACCGCGCGGGCGATGCGCGCGCACTGGTCATCAGCAGCACCGGCAAGCATTTCTCGGCGGGCATGTCGCTGGAGACCTTCGGCGGTGCCGTCGCGATGGACGACCAGAGCCCCGAAGGCCGCGCGGCCATCTTCGACCTGCTCACCGACATGCAGGCCACCTTCACGCGCATCGAATCGCTGCGCATTCCGGTGATCGCGGCCATCCACGGCGGCTGCATCGGCGGCGCGGTCGACATGGTCACGGCGGCCTGCATCCGCTACGCGACCGAGGACGCGTTCTTCTGCATCCAGGAGATCAACATCGGCATGGTGGCCGACGTGGGCACGCTGCAGCGCCTGCCCAAGCTGATCCCGCTGGGCATCGTCAAGGAACTGGCCTACACCGGCCGGCGCCTGCCCGCTTCCCGTGCCCTGGCCTGCGGGCTGGTGAACGAGGTGTTCGCCACGCAGGAGGCGATGCTGGAGGCCGCCCTGGCCTGCGCGCGCGAGATCGCCGCCAAGCCGCCCGTCGCCATCTGGGGTACCAAGCAGGCGGTGCACTACGCGCGCGACCATTCGGTGGATGACAGCCTGCGCCAGATGGGCTGGCTGCAGGGCGCCGTGTGGAGCAACCGCCACGTCGGCGAGGCCGTGGGAGCGATGCGCGAACGGCGCGCGGGCGACTTTCCCGATCTGGCGCCGGTGCAGCGATTCAGCGAACTGGGCTGACGGGGACGGGCCGCCGCGGCCTGCGACTCGGCCCGGGCGCGTCCCGAACGCCTGGCCGGGTCTATGATGCGGCAACCCCTTTTCGTTGGATGCCGCACACGCTTCGCGAGGACGCCCCATGGAACCGCTCCGCCCCGCCCTGCCCACCTACGACGACGTCGCCGCCGCGGCCCGGCGCCTGGCCGGCATCGCGCACCGCACGCCGGTGCTGCGCTCCAGCACCGCCGACGAGGCCCTGGGCGCACAGCTCTTCTTCAAGTGCGAGAACCTCCAGCGCATGGGGGCCTTCAAATTCCGCGGAGCGTACAACACCCTGGTGCAGTTGGACGCCGCCCAGCGCGAGCGCGGCGTGCTGGCTTTTTCCTCCGGCAACCATGCGCAGGCGATCGCGCTCTCGGCCCGCCTGCTCGACATGCCCGCCGTGATCGTCATGCCGGAGGACGCACCGGCCTCCAAGATGGCCGCCACGCGCGAATACGGCGCCCAGGTGGTCACCTACGACCGTTTCCGCGAAGACCGCGAGGCCATCAGCCGGCGCCTGGCCGACGAGCGCGGCATGGTGCTCGTGCCGCCGTTCGACCACCCCCACGTCATCGCCGGCCAGGGCACGGTGGCGCAGGAACTGCTGGAGGACGTGCCCCAGCTCGACTACCTGTTCGTCTGCCTGGGCGGCGGCGGGCTGCTCTCGGGCTGCCTGCTGGCGGCCGAGCAGCTCGCGCCCGGCTGCAAGGTGATCGGCGTGGAGCCCGAGGCCGGCAACGACGTGCAGCAGTCGCTGCGCGCCGGGCACATCGTGCGCATCGAGACGCCCCGCACCATCGCCGACGGCGCGCAGACCCAGGCCCCCGGAGAGATCACCTTCCCGATCATCCAGCGGCGGGTGCACGAAGTCGTCACCGTGTCCGACGCCCAGCTCGCCCAGGCCCTGCGGTTCTTCGCCGAGCGCATGAAGCTCGTGGTCGAGCCCACCGGCGCACTCGCGCTGGCCGGCGCGCACCACGGCGGCATCGACCTGCGCGGTGCGCGCGTGGGCATCGTGGTGAGCGGCGGCAACGTCGATCTGCCGCGGTATGCGCGGTTTCTGGCAGACTGACCGGTTGTCTCCTTTTCTCTCCCTTTCCCCACGTCCATGAGCACCGAGAACCCTTCCGGCAACGTCCACGTCATCACCCACCCCCTGGTGCAGCACAAGCTGACCCTGATGCGCCGCAAGGACGCCAGCACCAACAGCTTCCGCCGCCTGCTGGGCGAGCTGAGCACCCTGATGGCCTACGAGATCACGCGCGACATGCCGCTGTCCGACATCGAGGTCGAGACCCCGCTCGAGACCATGACCGGCAAGGTCATCGACGGGAAGAAGCTCGTGCTCGTCTCCATCCTGCGCGCGGGCAACGGCTTCCTCGACGGCATGCTGACCGTGGTGCCGGGCGCCCGCGTCGGCCACATCGGCCTCTACCGCGACCCGCAGACGCTGCAGCCTGTCGAGTACTACTTCAAGATGCCCTCCGAAATGGAAGAGCGCGACATCATCGTGGTGGACCCGATGCTCGCCACCGGCAATTCGGCTGCCGCCGCCGTCGCCAAGCTCAAGGAACTGAAGCCCCGTTCGGTGAAGTTCATGTGCCTGCTGGCCGCGCCCGAAGGCGTCGCCACGCTGCAGAAGGCGCACCCCGACGTGCCGATCTTCACCGCCGCGATCGACCGCGAACTCAACGACCACGGCTACATCCTGCCGGGGCTGGGGGATGCGGGGGACCGGATTTTCGGCACCAAATGAGGGACCTGCCGCAGCGCGTAGATGGCATGCATCCTGCTTGACTGCGGCAAGCTCCCGTTACGTCGTTTTCTTTCGATCCAAGGACACCGCGATGACCACCCGCCGCCTCTTCACCGGCCGCCTGCTCTGCACCTCCCTGGCCATTTCGGCCACCCTGGGCCTCGCGCCCGTAGCGGCGTTCGCCCAAGCCAAGCTGAAGGTGGCGGGCATCTACACGGTGCCCTACGAACAGCAGTGGGTGAGCCGCATCCACAAGGCGCTGAAGGCGGCCGAGGCGCGCGGCGAGATCGAATACAAGAGCAGCGAGAACGTGGCCAACGCCGACTACGAGCGCGTGATGCGCGAGTACGCCAACGGCGGCAACCAGCTGATCTTCGGCGAGGTGTTCGGCGTGGAGTCCGCGGCCCGCAAGGTGGCCAAGGACTTCCCCAAGACGGCTTTCGTGATGGGCTCGTCGGGCAAGCCGCAGGCGCCGAATTTCAGCGTGTTCGACAACTACATCCAGGAGCCTGCCTACCTGACCGGCATGATCGCGGGCGGCATGACGAAGACGAACAAGATCGGCATGGTGGGCGGCTTCCCGATTCCTGAAGTGAACCGCCTGATGCACGCCTTCATGGCCGGCGCGAAGGAAGTGAATCCGAAGGTGGAGTTCACCGTCACCTTCATCAACAGCTGGTTCGATCCCCCGAAAGCCAAGGAAGCCACCTTCGCGATGATCGACAAGGGCGCGGACGTCCTTTATGCCGAACGCTTCGGCGTGAGCGACGCGGCCAAGGAAAAGGGCAAGCTCGCCATCGGGAACGTTATCGACACGCAGCCCCAGTACCCCGACACCGTGGTCGCCTCCGCCCTGTGGCACATGGAGCCCAGCGTGGACCGCGCCATTGGTCTGGTGAAGGCCGGCAAGTTCACCGCCGAGGACTACGGCCCGTACTCGATGATGAAGCACAAGGGCTCGTCGCTCGCGCCCCTGGGCACGTTCGAGAAGAAGGTGCCGGCCGAGGTGGTGGCCAAGGTGAAGGCGCGCGAGGCCGAGATCCTGGCCGGTAAATTCACCGTGAAGGTGGACGACAGCCAGCCGAAGTCCACGGCGAAGTAAGGCGGGGCCCCTTCTCTCCCATGCCCGCACCGCCACCGGCCGCCGCGCCGGACACCGTGCTGCGCCTTGCAGGCATCACCAAGCGCTTCGGCAGCCTGGTGGCCAACGACGGCATCTCGCTCACGCTCGCGCGTGGCGAGGTGCTGGCGCTGCTGGGCGAGAACGGCGCGGGCAAGTCCACGCTGATGTCGATCCTGTTCGGGCACTACGTGGCGGATACCGGCAGCATCGAGGCGTTCGGCCGCCCGCTGCCGCCGGGCCAGCCGCGCGCGGCGCTGGCGGCGGGCATCGGGATGGTGCACCAGCATTTCACGCTGGCCGACAACCTGAGCGTGCTGGACAACGTCCTGCTGGGCAGCGAGCCGCTGTGGCAGCCGTTCTCGCGCCGCGGCGCCGCACGCGCGCGGCTGCTGGAAGTGTCGCGGCGCTTCGGCCTGCCCGTGGTGCCGGAGGCCCGCGTGGGCGATCTCTCGGTGGGCGAGCGCCAGCGCGTGGAGATCCTCAAGGCGCTCTACCGCGGCGCGCGCATCCTGATCCTGGACGAGCCCACGGCCGTGCTCACGCCGCAGGAGAGCGAGGCGCTCTTCGACACGCTGGCGCAGATGGTGGCCGAGGGCCTGTCGATCATCTTCATCAGCCACAAGCTCGGCGAGGTGCTGCGGGTATCGCACCGCGTGGCCGTGCTGCGCCAGGGCCGGCTGGTGGCCGAGGCCCCGGCGCAGGGCACGACGCAGGCCCAGCTCGCGCAGTGGATGGTGGGCCATGCCGTCGAGCGCGCCGAGCGCCGGCCTGCGCTTCGGGTGGGCGAGGCCGTCTGCACGCTGCAGGATGTGCACACCGCGGGCGGACGCGATGCGCTGCACGGCGTGCATCTCGTGCTGCGCGCAGGCGAGATCACCGCCATCGCGGGCGTCTCGGGCAACGGGCAGGTGGCGCTGGCCGACGTTCTCTGCGGCGTGCGTATGCCCACGCGAGGCGCGGCCGTGCTGCAGGGCCTGCCGCTGCCTGCACGGCCCCAGCGCCTCGTCGCCCAGGGCGTGGCGCGCATCCCCGAAGACCGCCATGCCGTGGGCGTGGTGGGTGACCTGCCGGTGTGGGAGAACGCCGTCTCCGAACGCCTGGACAGCCGCTGGTTCTCCCGCCCCTGGTTCACCGCCGGCTGGGTCAAACGCCGCGCGGCCCGCCAGCATGCGCGCCGCGTGGCCGAGACCTTCGACGTGCGCGGCGGCGGGCCCGACGTGCCGGCGCGTTCGCTGTCGGGCGGCAACATGCAGAAGCTGATCCTCGGGCGGGCGTTGCTGTCGCCCGATACGCACCATCCGCAGCCTCCGCGGCTCATCGTCGCCCACCAGCCCACGTGGGGACTGGATATCGGCGCCGTCACCTTCGTGCAGCAGCAGCTCATCGCCGCGCGCGACGCGGGCGCGGCCGTGCTGCTCATCTCCGACGACCTCGACGAGGTGCTGCAGTTGGGCGACCGCGTGGCCGTGATGCATGGCGGTCACCTGACCGAAGCGCTGCCTGCTGAAGGCTGGACGCGCGAGGCCATCGGCCTGGCGATGGCCGGTGAAAGCCCCGGCCCGGGCCACGCATCGAAGACCCCATGAGACTCGAAAAACGCCACCGCACTTCCGCCGCAGCCTACGTGGCCGCGCCCATCGGCGCCGTGGCCTTCACCCTGCTCGTCTCCGCGCTGCTGGTGCTGTGGGCCGGGGCGCCCGTGGGCCCGACCTATGCGCTGCTGGCGCAGGGCGCGTTCGGCTCGGTGTTCGCGCTCACGGAAACGCTCACGCGCGCCACGCCGCTGATCCTGACGGGCCTCGCCGCGGCCGTGGCCTTCCGCGCGCGCCTCTTCAACATCGGCGCCGAAGGGCAGCTCTATGCCGGGGCGATCGCCGCGGTGGCGGTGGGCGGCATGCACGGCGGCACGGGCCTGGAATGGTCGCCCTGGGTGCTGTTCCCGCTCATGATGCTGGCGGCGGCCCTGGCCGGTGCCGCGCTGCTGCTGGGCCCTGCATTGATGAAGGCGCGCCTGGGCGTGGACGAGGTGGTGACCACGCTGTTGCTCAATTTCGTGATGCTGCTGCTGGTGTCGGCCCTGCTCGACGGCCCGATGAAGGACCCGCTGGCGCTGGGCTGGCCGCAGAGCGTGGCGCTGCAGGGCGATCTGGAACTCTCGCGGCTGGTGGCGGGGTCGCGCCTGCACACCGGCCTGCTGATCGCCGTGGGCCTGGCGGTGGTGCTGTGGGCGCTGCTGGCGCGCACGGTGCCGGGTTTCCACATCCGCGCGGCCGGCGCCAACCCGCGCGCCGCGGCGTTCGCGGGGGTGCCGGTCACGCGCACCGTGGTGCTGGTGGCGCTGCTCTCGGGGGGGCTCGCGGGCCTGGCCGGCGCGATCGAGGTCGCGGGCCGCACCAGCTATGTGACGCTCGATATGTCGCCGGGCTACGGCTACAGCGGCATCGTGATCGCCATGCTGGCTGGCCTGCATCCGCTGGGCGTGGTGGCGGCGGCCGTCTTCGTGGCCGGTGTGCTGGTGGGCGCGGACAGCATGAGCCGCGCCATCGGCGTGCCCACCTACATCGCCGACGTGATCGTGGCCGCCTCGCTGATCGCGGTGCTGGTGGCCGGGTTGCTGGCGCAATACCGGGTCCGCTGGAAATGACCGAGCTGCTCGACATCCTGGCCAACCCGGCCTTCTGGATCGCGACGCTGCGCGTGGCCACGCCCCTCATCCTCGGCACGCTGGGCGTGCTGCTGTGCGAGCGAGCGGGCGTGCTGAACCTGGGCATCGAAGGCATCATGGTCGCGGGCGCCTTCACCGGCTGGCTCACCGTATACGCGGGGCATGGGCTGTGGGCGGGCGTGGCGGTGGCGGCGCTCACGGGCGCGGTGTTCGGGCTGCTGCACGCCTGGCTCACCGTGGGGCTGGCGCTGTCGCAGCACGTCTCGGGGCTGGGCATCACGCTGCTGGCGACCGCGCTCAGCTATTACGGCTACCGCGTGGGCTTCCCGAAGGTGAACACGCCGCCCACCATCACCCCGTTCGCGCCCATGGAGTGGCTGGGCGTGCCGATCCTGTCCGGGCAGACACCGCTCACGCTGCTGGCCCTGCTGCTGGCGCCGCTCCTGGCCTGGGCGCTCTACCGCACACCGCTGGGCCTCGCGGTGCGCATGGTGGGCGAGAACCCGCAGGCGGCCGAAGGCCAGGGGATTTCCGTGGCGGCCACGCGCACGGGCGCGATCGTGGCGGGCTCGGCACTGATGGGCGTGGCCGGCAGCTTCCTCACGCTGTCGGCGTTCAATGCGTTCTTTTTCAACATGGTCAACGGCCGCGGCTGGATCTGCGTGGCCCTCGTCGTGTTCGCCTCGTGGCGGCCCGGCAAGGCGCTGCTGGGCGCGCTGCTGTTCGCGTTCTTCGACGCGCTGCAACTGCGCCTGCAGCAGTCGGGCGACGCGTGGCTGCCGTACCAGGTCTACCTGATGCTGCCCTATTTGCTCTCCATCCTGGCGCTGGTGCTGGTGGCCCGCAAGGCGGCCTATCCGCAGGCGCTGATGAAGCCGTACCGCAAGGGCGAGCGCTGAGCCACGTGCGCTGGAAAACGAACGCCGAGGGCCCGCGCACGGCAGGCCTCCATCGCCTGCAGGCATGCGGCACACTACCATCAGCGGATGCCGAAAGCCATGCCAGACCCTGCCGATTCGAGCCCCATGCCGGGCGGCCCTGCCCCCATCGACCCGGCGCTGCTGCGCTCGCCCCGGCTGCGCCTGCGCCAGTGGACGCCCGCGGATCGCGCGCCGTTCGCTGCGCTCAATGCCGACCCCGTGGTCATGGAGCATTTCCCGGCGCCACTGGACCGGGCGCAGAGCGATGCCATGGCCGACCGCATCGAAGCGCTGATCGATCGGCAAGGCTGGGGATTCTGGGCGGCCGAACTGCTGGAAGGCCTGGACGGCGCGGGCACTTCCGGCGGAACGTTCATGGGCTTCATCGGCCTGCACCGGCCCACGGCACCGCTGCCCTTCGCGCCTTGCGTGGAGATCGGCTGGCGGCTCGCACGGCCCTTCTGGGGCCGTGGGCTGGCCACGGAAGGGGCGCGGCTGGCGCTGCGGGTGGGCTTCGAGGCGCTGGGGCTGGAGGAGATCGTCGCCTTTACCGCGCAGCGCAATCGTCGCTCCCAGGCGGTGATGGAGCGCCTGGGCATGCACGGGTCGCCCTCCGAGGCGTTCGAGCACCCGTCCGTGCCCGAGGGCCATGCGGTGCGCCCGCATGTGCTCTACCGGCTCACGCGCACGGTGTGGCGCGTGTCCCTGCAAGAGGCCTGAAAACGCGCTGCCCTCACTCTCCGTCAGTCATGCATCGACCCGCCCTGCGAGGCCGCATGCCCCTGCGAAGCAGCATGGCCTGGAAAACCTTGTGACGGCCCGCTTCACGGCCGCACGGCCACAATGGGGCATGCGACGTGTCCCCTTTTCCACCCTTCTGCTCGTGGCCGCCGTCGCGGCCGCGGCCGCCTGGACCGTGGGCCGCCAGCAGGCCCCCGCCCCGGTTCCGCTCGCCCCGCCGCTGGCCGCGGTCGAATCCCTGGGCGAGCTCGTCTCGGTGCGCGTGCGCTATGCCAACGTGATCGAATTCCACCGCGCGATGACGCAGGGCATCCCCTGGACCCGCTGGGAACTGCCGATCGGCGAGACCCGCGTGCTGCTGGTGGCACGCGGCGACTGCCTGGTGGGCACCGACCTGCGCGCTGCCCGCTACGAGCAGGTGGACACCTCCGCACGCACCGCCGTGCTGGCGCTGCCCGCGCCGCGCACCGTCTCGGCCCGCGTGAACCATGGCACCCGTGACGAAGGCGGCTCCTACTTCTATGCCCTGCACGGCAGCGGCCTCGAACCGCTCGTGCCCGGATCGGAGCACCGCACCCAGGCGATCGAAGCCGCGTTGCGCGTCGCGCAGCAGGATGTCGAACAGGCCTGCGCTACGCCCGAGACATCGCGGGAAGCACGGACGAACACCGAGGCCGTGCTGAAGCCGCTGCTGTCGGCCTCGGGCTGGAACGTGGCGGTGCGCTGGCCTTGAGGCCACGACACGCTGGCGACTGGCCCAGAATATGCAATCGGCAGACGATGTCTCTGCCGCCTTCCCCATGACTCCCGATCCACGAACCCCGGTGCCCCAATGCTCGACCTGCTGATCCACGACGCCACCCTGCCCGACGGCCGCACCTCCATGTCGGTGGCGGTGCAGGACGGCCGCATCGCCGAAGTCACCCAAGGCTTGCGCGCGCCCGCCCACGCCACCGTGGACGCCGCCGGCATGCTGCTGAGCCCGCCGTTCGTGGACGCGCATTTTCACCTCGATGCCGCGCTCTCCTATGGCCTGCCGCGCGTGAACGCCAGCGGCACGCTGCTGGAGGGCATCGCGCTCTGGGGCGAGCTCAAGCCGCTGCTCACGCAGGAGGCCATCGTGGAGCGCGCCCTGGCGTACTGCGACTGGGCCGTGGCGCGTGGGCTGCTGGCCATCCGCAGCCACGTGGACACCAGCGACCCGAGCCTGCTGCCCGTGGAGGCGCTGCTGGAAGTGAAGCGCCGCGTCGCGCCCTACCTCGACCTGCAACTGGTGGCGTTCCCGCAGGACGGCGTGCTGCGCGCGCCCGGCGGACTCGACAACCTGCGCCGCGCGCTGGACCTCGGCGTGGACGTGGTCGGCGGCATTCCCCACTTCGAGCGCACCATGGCGCAGGGCGCCGAGAGCGTGCGGCTGCTCTGCGAACTCGCCGCCGAACGCGGCTTGCGCGTGGACATGCACTGCGACGAGAGCGACGACCCGCTGTCGCGCCACGTGGAAACGCTGGCGCATGAAACCCACCGCCTGGGCCTGCACGGCCGCGTGACCGGCTCGCACCTCACGTCGATGCACAGCATGGACAACTACTACGTGAGCAAGCTCATCCCGCTGATGGCCGAGGCGCAGCTGGGCGTGGTGGCGAACCCGCTCATCAACATCACCCTGCAGGGCCGGCACGACACCTACCCCAAGCGCCGTGGCATGACCCGCGTGCCCGAGCTGCTCGCGGCCGGGCTGACGGTGGCATTCGGCCATGACTGCGTGATGGACCCGTGGTACGGGGGCGGCAGCGCCGACATGCTGGAGGCCGCGCACATGGGGCTGCACGTGGCGCAGATGACCGGTCAGGACGCGATGCGGCAGTGCTTTGCCGCGGTGACGGAAAACCCCGCACGCCTGCTGGGACTGCAGGGCTACGGGCTCGCCGCGGGCTGCCACGCGGATTTCGTGCTGCTGCATGCCCGCACGCCCTCGGAAGCGATCCGCCTGCGCGCCACGCGCCTGGGCGTGTGGCGGCGCGGCCAGCGTGTGGCAGGCAGCCCGGCACCCACGGCCGACCTGTCGCTGCCGGGCCGGCCGTCGCGGGTGGATTTCCTGCACTGACGCTGACGCGAAGGGTCACCGCGTCCGGGCAGCCATTTCCCGGCCGCCCTCTCCGGGCTGCCCCGGACCGGTCTTTCAGTTACCCCTTCCAGCCGGCCCGGCGCAGGCAGTCCGTGTAATGCGCCATCCGCTCGGCGTCGGCGAAAGGGTGGCAGGCCTTGAGGGCCTCGGCCGGATACGGGCCGAACCGACGTGCCTGCTCCAGCGTGCGGCGCCCGTCGGCCCCATGGCCCGCGGCGGTCTGGCACGCAGCCAGCAGGTAGTGGTTGAACAGCCAGTCCGGACGCTGCGCGAGCGCCTGCAGCGCGAAGGACTCGGCGCCGCGGTAGTCGCCCTCCACGAACCGCGCGAGTGCCCGCGTGCGGATCCAGAGGCTCGTCTGCGGATCGAGCGGGCTCGCCTCGCAGGCCTGCCGGGCGCAGTCGTCGGCCTCGCCCGTGCGGCCGCTGAACGCCAGCAGCCGCCCCAGCTCGCCGGTGGCGGCGGCGAGTTGCGGGCAGAGCGACAGCGCCAGCGCCTGCTCGGACATCGCCTGCGCGAACTGGCCGGAGAACGACAGCGCGGTACCGAGCGTGAAATGCGCGAAGGCGTCGGTCCCGTCGCTCGCCACCGCTCGCAGTGCCAGCCGGCGCGCTTCCGATGCATCCATGCGCACGCACGCCGACCGCCCCGCCCACACGCGGGCGATGCGCACGAAAGCCAGCAGCGCCAGGCTCGGCGCGTCGTCGGGGCGCGCCTGCAACGCCTGTGCGGCATAGTGTTCGGCCTGCCGCAGGTGGTCGCGCCCGGATCGCCAGAAGTGCCAGCGTGCGCGCATGAGCAGCGGCCAGTACTGGCCTTGCTGCGGTACCGAGGCGCCGTGCAGGCACTCCTCGCGCCGCAGGTGGACCGGCTCGACGGCGCCCGCGATGGCCGCGGCGATCCCCGACTGCGCCGCGGCCAGGTCGTCCGCCGGCCGCTCGTAGCTCTCGGTCCAGATGGTCTCGTTGCGCGGTGCGTCGATCAGCTCGGCCGTCACGCGCACCCGCTCCGCATGGAAGCGCGCCTGGCCCGACACCAGATAGCGCACGCCCAGTTCACGGGCGATCACGGCATTCGGCGGCAGGGTGTCGCCATAGCGCAGCGTCGCGTTGCGGGCGATCACGCCGAGCCAGCGGGAGCGCGACAGCCGGTGGATCACGTCTTCGGCCATGCCGTCGGCGAAGTGCCGCTGCAGCGCCTCGGTGCCCCCGCCGAAGGGCAGCACGGCAATGGACCGGCCGTCGAACTCCGGCATCGGCCCCGCTCCGGGCTCGCGCTCCGGCGACTGCTCCGGCGGCCCCGCCACCTGGCCCACGAAACGGTACCCCTGGCCCGGAATGGTGACGATGCGGTCCGCGCCCACGAGCTTGCGCAGGGCGGAGACATGCACCTGCAGGTTGTTCTCCTCCACCACCACGCCGGGCCAGACCTGCCGGAAAAGTTCGGATTTGGTGACGAGCGTGCCGGCGCGGTGCACCAGCGCGCACAGCACGTCGAAAGCGCGGGCGCCCAATGCCACGGGGCACCCATGGGCGAGCAATTGCCGCTCGCGCACTTTCAATACGAAGTGGTCAAAAGCGAATTCAGGCGACATATATTTTTTATGGATGGGCTCTGCGTCGGCGGGCCCTCCCCCGCTGCAATGGACTCTACTCCGGGCGGTGGATCGCGGTGTGTCGATGTAATCGGATGCAATCAAAGCGAACGCGTGGCGCCCGGGCCGCAAAACCCTCGGATGCCAGGGTTCGCATAAAAAATAAAACCATTCGCCATAAACAAAAGCATGGGTCATGCACCGGCCGCTTCCGGCACCGCCATGCCCGCGGCCCGGCAGTCCAGCGGCGCGCCCGCGCATGGCAGGCGATTAAGAACGCTTCAGAAAGATCAAGACGCGGTTAAAGCCTGAAAGCGGTGTCCGCTCCAAAAATCCGCCTGCCTTCAACGACGGACGAGAAAGACCGCATCGAGCGATTTCCGTCCGCAGGCGGAAGGCATCACCGGCCGGGGGCGAAGGAAGTTGCGCGGCCCCGGCCTTCTACAAGCAACTCACATCAGAGAGGAAGAACCATGTCCGACTGCAATTGCAATCAAACCAAGGCATCCCACAGCGACGACCACGTGCCGAATTTCGCGGTGGCCGGCTTTGCCGACACGGCGTCGGCGGACAACTTCGACAACCTGCGGGCCCAGCTGGCGGATGTCGATGCGCTGCGCCTCCAGGTCTGCCTGAACGCATCGTACGACCCCGCCAGCCACCAGGTCTGCGTGCAGATCCCGATCCTCGGCAAGAAGTGCTTCACGCTCCCCATTCCCGTGCCATTCGGCGCCCAACTGAAGGCCTGCGTCGACACCTGCGGCCGATTCCCGTGCGGCGCGAAGATCACCATCTACCTCAACGGCCACGCGATCTACACCTACAAGTTCGGCTGCTGCTGAGCCCGGGCACCCTCACCACCTGCAAGAAGGAGCACCCCATGGCATCCTGCCCTCCCTTCAGCGTCGATTTCACCGGCAGCGCCCAGGAGCTGTTCGTCAAGATCGCCACCATGATCCATGACCACGGCGGCACGATCACCGGCGGCCCCAGCGGTGGCGCCTTCACCGTGGGCACCCCGCTCGGCACCGTGGCGGGCACCTTCATGGTGAGCGGCCAGACCTGCACGATCACGATCACGCAGCGGCCGTTCCTGCTGCCCTGCAGCGTGATCCAGAACTTCATCAAGAGCCACCTGCCCGCGGTCGCGCAAGCGCAGTTCAGCGACCTCTGACGCCATCACGGCCCATGGGCCGATGACAAGCCGCCCTGGCACCACCGGGGCGGCCTTTTCATTTTCATCCCGCGCGCGCGAGCATTGCGAGCACGAGGCAGCCGGCCAGGACGAGGATGGCACCCGACGCCCGCTCCAGCCAGGGCAGCGCCCGCGCGAAGCGGCGCAGCACGGCCCGGTTGCCGATCGCGACGGCGACCGCCAGATCCCACAGCAGCACGGCGCAGAACATCCACGCGCCGTAGAACGCCTTCCATCCCGGAGTGGCCTGTGGCCCGGCCAGCATGGCTGCCAGGCTTCCATAGAACAGCGCGTTCTTCGGGTTGAGCGCGGCCGAGACAAACCCCATGCCTGCGGCCCGCCGCCAGGCCCCGTGCCCTGCCGCGAAAGCGCCTGCGGTCCCGGCAGCGGAGACGTCCAGACGGCTGCGGCCCGCATGGCGCATGAACAGCACGCCCAGGTAGAGCAGGTAGGCAGCACCGGCCAGTTGGATACCGCTGAACCAGGGGCTGCCAGCGCGCAGTACGGAGAGCCCTGCGAAAGCCGCCACGATGAACACGCCGTTGGCGAGCGCGATGCCCACGCAGGCCCCGCTGGCCGTCCTCCATCCGGCCGACAGCGAGGTCCGGGCGATCAGGAAGAAGTCCGGCCCCGGCGACAGCAGGGCGAGGAAATGCGCGGCGGCGATCAGGAGAAACTGTTCCATGCGGGTGGCAGGCGGGCTGTGGGAGACCGCCACTGTGCCGGCCACCACCTGCGCCGTATTGAATGAAATTGCGCGCACGGGCCCGCGGCCGGAGGCCTCCTAGGCGCGGAACCGTCCGGGGGTCACACCCGCATGCGCCTTGAACATCCGCTGGAAGTGGGCCTGGTCGGCGAAACCCAGGCCATGGGCCACGTCCGCGAGGCTGTCCCCGCTCTGCAGGCGCACCCGGGCGCAATTGATCCGCAGGTTCATCTGCCACGCATGGGGCGTCATGCCGGTGGAGGCCTTGAACGCCCGGATCAGCTGGTAGCGGCCCATGCCGGCCAGCCGGGCCAGTTCATCGAGCGGCGCGCTGTCGGCGGGCGCGTCGCGCAGGCGTTCCATCGCCGGGCGCAGCCGCTCCTGCAGGCCGGGGCCGGCGGCAGGCGCCGGGATGCGCAGGCCGTGCACCGCGTCGCTGTCGCCGATGAATTCGATCAGCGCCGCCTCCTTGTCCTGCGGCGCGACCGGGGAAAACAGCAGGGCGTTCAAGCGTGCGAAGCGCGCATGGCAGGCCGGGTCGTCGACGATGCGCACCGGGCCGCCGTCCTCCGGCACGGTTGCGGCGGCCTCGCTGCGCACCGCCTGGAGCCATGCCGCATCCAGGTGCAGCATCTGGTAGCTCCACGCGGAGCCCGGCGCCGGGTTGCAGGCATGCACACGCCCGGCCGGTACGAACACCAGCATACCTGCACGCAGCGGGACGGCCCCGCCCTCCGCGCCCGTGAACACGCTGCGTCCGCCGTCCACCGCGCCGATCGAGAACGTCGGGTGCAGGTGGGGCCGGTAGCAGGCGCGGCTGCGGCAGGCGCGGCGGCTTTCGACGAAGGGCAGCGCCGGGTCGCGCCAGAAGGCTTCCGCCGCCCCGGCATCCGGTGCCGGCGCCACGCTCACTCCGCGCCGTCCGCCACGTGGCACTCGCGCCGCAGCAGCGCGCGGGCTTCCTCCAGGCGTTCGTCCCGCGGGTCGAGCAGCGTGCGGCCCGACTCGTCCACGAACGACTTCCAGAGCGCGAGGTAGCTGGCGCGGCGCGCGCCTGCCGCATGGTCGCGGATGAATTCCTCCGCCAGCTCCGGCTGCCAGCCGTGTTTGCGCACGCGGCGCACCAGGCTCGCGGCGGCCTTTTCGGTCAGCACGGTCTTGCGCGGCACGCCGGCCGCGAGGCACAGGAACAGCGTGAGCAGCGAGTGCTCATCCTCGTGGCCCTGCGTGACGCGCTCCCAGGTGCGGCTCGCGGGCGCGGCAGGCTCACCCTCTTCTTCGCCGCCGGCCTCCAGCAGCGCGTCCAGGCCGTGGTGGTAGTCGTCCACCTCCGCGAGCGGATCGTCCTGCAGGAAGTAGCGGGCGCGGAAGCTGCCCATGGGCCGCAGCAGGGTGCGGGTCGCCACGGATTCATCGAGGACGCGAACGGCATCGGCCAGCACGGCCGGTGCCTGCGCCTCCACCACGGCCGCCACCTCGGCGGGCATGCCGCCCGGCAGCGGCAGGCGGGGCGGCGGCGGGATGCCCTTGCGGCGCATCGCCGACAGGCGTTTTTCGAACGACACGGCATGCGGCCAGGCCTCGGCGGCCGGATGCATCCAGTGCCAGAGCAGGCCCATGCGCACCACGGCCTCGGCCTCGGCGCCCGTCTCTTCCAGGGCGGATTCGTCCACGTCCAGCCGCTCGGCGAACCAGCGTGCGGTGGCGATCGCGGAGGCGATGCCGGTGCGGCGCTCCAGTTCGGCGCGGTATTCGGCATGGCTGCGCAGCGACCACACCGAGAGCTGCTGTACGTCCGGCTCGCCCGTGGTGGACAGGAAGCCGAAGTTGCTGCTCTGCGGCAGCGCGATCAGCCGGCGGAGCCGGTCCGATCCCGCCTTGGAGCGCGACAGGAAAGTGTGCTCGCGCAGCATCTGCGCGGCACGGCCCAGATCGCCGCCGCTTTCTTCCAGCAGATCGAGGCTGACGAGATTCACCATGCGCTCGCGCGCCCGCTCCAGGTCGGGCCGCAGGAACTCGGTGCCGAAATAGCGGGCGATCTGCACCATGCCCTTGGGCGCGTCGGCGCCGATGGCCTCCACTTTTTCGGGCGGCACGATGCCGTGGCGGATACCGTGCAGCAGCGCCTTCTCGAAGAACGCACGCGCGTCGTGCAGCGAGAGCGCCGACGAGGCGCCCTGCCCGGCCGGTGCGGAATCGGGAATGGAAGACGTCATCGCAGCGCGCCTCGCATCGGTCTCAGATCGCCGACTCTTCGTCGGAGGCGCGCGCGGCCGGCGTGGCCTTGCCGCGGTCGGTCTCGCTCGTCTCGAACTTGCCGTCGTCGTCCTCGTCCGTGCCGGATTCGTCGTCGCCCAGCCCTTCGTCGTAGGCCTGGGCCTTGGCACGCAGCACCAGCAGCGTTTCGATGAACAGGTCCGGGCACTGGTAGCGCAGCAGCCAGGCGAGTTGCATCCAGTCGCGGTCGGCCACCTCGTCCTGGTCCACCTTCGGCGGGGCGTAGGCCACGTTGAAGAGCTGGTCTTCGGTGAGCGAGGAACCGTAGTCTTCTGCGGCGTCGAAGAGGCCGGTGCGCGCGAACGCCTCCAGCCGGCTCCACTTCTCCGCGAAATAGTGGGCCAGGGCCTCGCTGCCGCCTTCCAGGTCGCCGATGGCGGTGATGAACTCCACCGGCTCCACGTCGCCGCGGAACACCACCGCGTTCACCATGCTGCGCAGGTGGGTGTGGGTGGCGTCCTTGTACTGCTTCTCCAGCACCAGCGCGCGCGCGAACTGCTCCGGCGTCACCAGCATGTTCACCACCGAGGCCTTGGATTCGTCGTACTCGCGCATCACGGCGAGCACGTCCTTGGGCGCGAGCTCGCCCAGCACTTCCACCAGCGCGCCGTCGCCCTGGGTGTCGGCCAGCTCGGAGAGGGCGGATTCCGCGCCCACGATGTCGCCGGCGGCGATCAGGGCCTGGGTCTGGGTGATGAGGGCGAGGTGTCGTGACATGGGCAGGCAGCGGAACGGAAACGGTTCGGCAAAAGAAGGTGGGAAGACAGGCGTGGGCGAAGGGGACGGCGGCGTCAGTCCTTGCGGTCGAAGCCCAGGTCGGCGAGCCAGTCGGCGCCGGCCTCTTCGCGGTCGGAATGCGTGCGCGGCTCCGAGGCGTCGTCCGCGCTCCAGCGTGCGGAGTCGTCGTCGCCGGCATCGGCGGGGTCGTCCCCCTCGCCGTCCGCGTCGGCGCCATCGGCCGCCGGCGCGTCCCCCGCGGCGGCCGCATGGCGCGCATGCAGCCGCTGGAACTCCAGCAGCGCGGCCATGGTGAGAAAGCGCGCGCCCGAGGGCTCGGCCAGCACCACGTCGGCCAGCGGCTGGGCCCAGGATTCGAGTGCCGCGGCGCCGCCCAGGGCGGACCATTCGGGCAGGTCGTCCCCGGCGCGCGCCAGCAGCGGCTCCAGCACCGCAGGCCGGTGGAAGCGGAAGCCCTGGTGGAAGGCGACGGCGACCATCTCGGGGCTGAAATCGATCATCTGCGCCAGGAAGGCGATCTCGCCGCGCTTCTGGGCGAGGCGCTTGCGCAGCACGTCCTTGCCCTCGGAATCCTGGGCGAGGTCGTCCAGCTCGGCCTGGTAGGCCGAGCGCAGGTCATGGAAGAAGGGAGAGAGTTTCACGAGGAGAGCAGATTCTTGAAATAGGATTGCCAGATCTCCCGCGCCGTCTGCAGCGGGTCGTCGAGCAGGTTGCGGCGGCGGTTGTCGTCGTAGGCCTGGCGCGCCGCGTCGTCCGACAGCACCTCGTAGGCCTTCTGCACCGCGCGGAAGCGCTCGGCCGCATCCGGCGAGGGATTGCGGTCGGGATGGTAGAAGGCGGCCTTCTGGCGGAAGGCCTTCTTGACGTCGGCCAGGGTCGCGTGGGCGCCCAGCCCGAGGGCGGCGTAGTGATCGGTCATGCGCGGGATGGAAGGGGTGGGGGCGGACGGGCGCGCGGGCACCGCCCCGGGGCCCGGGGAGGCGCGGTTATACACCAAGAGCGGCGGCCGTGCCGGCGTGCGGTTTCGCGGGCCTCCTTCACGGCCGGGCTGCGGCAGCGGGCCAACCCGGCCGCGCGATGTGTTGCGCCATGGCACAGGCGGTGCGCCACGGGTGTTCCATAACGGAACACATGGAACACCTTCCGCAGGCCCGATGCGGCCGCTGGTGGCGTGGAGCGCCCTGGCATGGCGATTGCGCAATGGATGGCACCGGGGCTGCGTGGTGCAGCCCACGGAACACATCCACCACCAGGAGACAGACACCATGGACATGGCAGAAATCGCCAACCTCGGCATCGCCAACCCCTACAAGAAGCAGTACGGCAACTACATCGGCGGCGCCTGGATCGCACCGATCGACGGCCAGTACTTCGAGAACAGCTCGCCGATCGACGGCCAGCCGTTCACCTCGGTGCCGCGTTCCAACGACAAGGACATCAACGCCGCGCTGGACGCCGCGCACAAGGCCCGTGCCGCGTGGGGCAAGACCTCGACCACCGACCGCGCCAACATCCTGCTGAAGATCGCCGACCGCATGGAAGCGAACCTGCTCACGCTCGCCGTGGCCGAGACGATCGACAACGGCAAGCCGCTGCGCGAGACCATGGCGGCCGACATTCCCCTGGCGATCGACCACTTCCGCTACTTCGCGGGCGCGGTGCGCGCGCAGGAAGGCGGCATCAGCGAGATCGACCACACCACCGTGGCCTACCATTTCCACGAGCCGCTGGGCGTCGTCGGCCAGATCATTCCCTGGAACTTCCCGATCCTGATGGCCGTCTGGAAGCTCGCGCCGGCCCTGGCCGCCGGCAACTGCGTGGTGCTCAAGCCCGCCGAGCAGACGCCCGCATCCATCCTCGTGCTGCTGGAAATGATCGGCGACCTGCTGCCCGCCGGCGTGCTGAACGTGGTGAACGGCTTCGGGCTGGAGGCCGGCAAGCCGCTGGCCAGCAGCCCGCGCATCGCGAAGATCGCCTTCACCGGCGAGACCACCACGGGCCGGCTCATCATGCAGTACGCCAGCCAGAACATCATCCCGGTGACGCTGGAGCTGGGCGGCAAGAGCCCGAACATCTTCTTCGAAGACGTGATGAGCGCCGACGACGCCTTCTTCGACAAGGCGCTGGAAGGCTTCGCGATGTTCGCGCTCAACCAGGGCGAGGTCTGCACCTGCCCGAGCCGCGCGCTCATCCAGGAATCGATCTATGACAAGTTCATGGAACGCGCCCTGAAGCGCGTGGCCGCGATTAAGCAGGGCCACCCGCTCGACAAGGGCACGATGATCGGCGCGCAGGCCTCGCAGGAACAGTTGGAGAAGATCCTCTCGTACCTCGACCTGGGCCGGCAGGAAGGCGCGGAATGCCTGATCGGCGGCGAGCGCAATGCGCTGGAAGGCTCGCTGGCCGGCGGCTACTACGTCAAGCCCACGGTCTTCAAGGGCCACAACAAGATGCGCATCTTCCAGGAGGAGATCTTCGGCCCGGTGGTGTCCGTCGCCACCTTCAAGACCGAGGAGGAAGCGCTGGAGATCGCCAACGACACGCTCTACGGCCTGGGCGCCGGCGTGTGGAGCCGCGACGGCGCGCGCGCCTTCCGCATGGGCCGCGGCATCCAGGCCGGCCGCGTGTGGACCAACTGCTACCACGCCTACCCCGCGCACGCGGCCTTCGGCGGCTACAAGCAGTCCGGCATCGGCCGCGAGAACCACAAGATGATGCTCGACCACTACCAGCAGACCAAGAACCTGCTCGTGAGCTACAGCCCCGACAAGCTGGGCTTCTTCTGACGGCTTGACCTGCATCAGCAGCGACCGAGGGAGGGCGGCATATGGTGGAAGCCAGCCCTCCCCGTCGGGACCCTGCCCAAGGTTCCGACCCTTCCCACACAAGAAAGGACTCCCGTTCCATGCTTCCCAAGACCATGAAAGCCGCCGTCGTGCGCGAGTTCGGCAAGCCGCTGACCATCGAAGAGGCCCCCGTGCCGACGCCCGCCGACGACCAGATCCTCGTGAAGATCGAGGCCTCGGGCGTGTGCCATACCGACCTGCACGCCGCCGAGGGCGACTGGCCCGTCAAGCCGAACCCGCCGTTCATTCCCGGCCATGAAGGCGTGGGCTTCGTCGCGGCCATCGGCAGGAACGTGAAGCGCGTCAAGGAGGGCGACCGCGTGGGGGTGCCCTGGCTGCATTCGGCGTGCGGCTGCTGCACCCACTGCCTGGGCGGCTGGGAGACGCTGTGCGAATCGCAGAGCAACACCGGCTACTCGGTCAACGGCGGCTTCGCCGACTACGCGCTGGCCGACCCGAACTTCGTGGGCCATCTGCCCAAGGATGTGGGCTTCGTCGACATCGCCCCGGTGCTGTGCGCGGGCGTGACGGTGTACAAGGGCCTGAAAATGACGGATGCCAAGCCCGGCGACTGGGTGGTCATCTCCGGCATCGGCGGCCTGGGCCACATGGCGGTGCAGTATGCCAAGGCCATGGGCATGAACGTCGCGGCCGTGGACGTGGAGGACGACAAGCTCGAACTCGCGAAAAAGCTGGGCGCGAGCGTCACGGTGAACGCGAAGAACACCGACCCGGCCGCCTACCTGCAGAAGGAGATCGGCGGCGCCCACGGTGCGCTGGTCACCGCCGTATCGCCCAAGGCCTTCGAGCAGGCGCTCGGCATGGTGCGGCGCGGCGGCACCGTGTCGCTCAACGGCCTGCCGCCCGGCAACTTCCCATTGCCGATCTTCGACATGGTGCTGCGCGGCATCACCGTGCGCGGCTCCATCGTCGGCACGCGCCTGGACCTGCAGGAATCGCTGGATTTCGCGGCCCGCGGCCAGGTCAAGGCCACCGTGGCGACCGAGAAGCTGGAGAACATCAACGACGTGTTCGCGCGCATGCACAAGGGCCAGATCCAGGGCCGCATCGTGCTGGACATGGCGGCGCACTGACCGACGCGGGCCGGGCCACGCCCTGCGCTCCGGCTGCAGGGCGTGCACCGCCACCGGGTGTGCGCCGGCGCCGCGCTTCGGGCACACTGCCGGAAGCGCCGATCCCATGACAGGAGACACCGCATGACGACGACGACCGCGCCCCCCGTTTCCGCCAGTTCCCCCGCTCCGGCCGATTCCGATGCCGGTGCCGCCACCCGCGTCTCGGCCACGCCCGAGGCCATCGCCCTGATCGAGCGGCTGCAGGCGCAGCACGGGCCGCTCATGTTCCACCAGTCCGGCGGCTGCTGCGACGGCAGCGCGCCGATGTGTTTTGCCCGCGGCGAATTCATGCTCGGCGATTCCGACGTGCTGCTCGGCGAGATCGCGGGCACGCCGTTCTACATGAGCGAATCGCAGTTCGCCTACTGGGAACACACGCACCTGATCATCGATGCCGTGCCGGGCAATGGCGGCATGTTCTCTCTGGAGCGGCCCACCGGGCTGCGGTTCCTCACGCGCTCGCGGCTCTACGGCGATGAGGAGTGGGCGGCCATCGAGGCGCTGGGGCCACCGCGGCGCGGCGGGAGTTGAGGCGCGATAGCCCCTTGCACCACGGCGAAGGCGTGGCATGCTGGACGCTTTCAAAACTCCTCTGGTCCCATGCGCATCGTTCTCGGGCTGGCAGGCCTTGCTGTCGCATTGCTCACCTGGGGCATCGCCATCACCGTGTCGCAGAGTGGGCTGCCCTATCTGGACAAAGACGCTGGCGCCCTGATCACCTGGCTGCTGTTCTGCCCAGCGGTGCTCTGCTTCCTGCCCTTGGCCGGCATGGCACTGCAGCGGAGTGCGGTGGCGGCGGTCTGGTGGGTGGCCGTCGCGCCCATCGCGGGCGCCGCCCATTTCTTCATCCCCGCGTCCCTGGGCACTCCTGACCCCGATTCGCGCTGGGTGGTATGGGTGCTGTCCTTCCTCTGGGCCTGCCCTGTCGGCTGGGTGGGGTTGCGGTCCTTCTTGGCGACGAGGTCGGCGCAGGGCCAGGCCCGGCGTTCGACCGATGAGGAACAGCCTTAGCAGGCCCGCCATGCTGTACCGGGCCCGCGCGCAGCGCCCGGCCTGTCGCTACCCGCAGGGCGACCCCGGCCTCAGTGTGCGGAGGGTGTCCCGTTCATTGCCTTGAGCCGCCGGTACACGGTATTGCGCGACACGCCCAGCGCGCGCGCCACGGCAGAGACGTTGCCGCAATGCACGGACAGCGCATGCCGCAGCGCGTCCTCCACCGTCTCGTCCCACGACCGCACGGCAGATGGTGCCGGCGCTGCCGCGGCCACAGCGGCGGGCACTGCCGCCTCGCGCCGCACGTGCGACGAGGCCATCGCATCGCCCGAGTCCCCGCCGCCGCCGGGCAGCGGTGCCGCCGAGACGGAAGCGTCCGCCTCATCGAACAGGTCTTCAGGCAGGTGATCGATGTCGATCTCGCCTGCATCGCCCGCCATCAGCGCCGCCGTGCGCAGCGCGTTAGAGAGTTGGCGCAGGTTGCCGGGCCAGCGGTGCGCGAGGAACAGTTCCATGGCACGGGCCGAGACGCGCAGCGGTGCCGCGCCGCGAGGCCGCGGCCATCCGTCGGACGCGGATGCCCTCGCGGCAGGGACACCGGTGGCGCGCTCCCGGTCCTGCGCCTGCAGCAGCCGCTGCACGATGACACGCAGGTCGGTGCGCTCCCGCAACGCCGGCAGCCGCACCACGAGGCCATTGAGCCGGTAGTACAAATCCTCGCGGAACAGCCCCCGGGCCATCATGTCGCGCAGGTTGCGGTGGGTGGCGCACAGCACGTGCACGTCCACCGGGATCTGCCGTGCCGATCCCAGCGGCGCCACGGTCCGCTCCTGCAGCACGCGCAGCAGCCGGGCCTGCATGGCCAGCGGCATGTCACCGATCTCGTCCAGGAACAGCGTGCCGCCGTGCGCCTGGACGATCTTGCCCACGCTGCCCTTGCGTCGCGCCCCCGTGAAGGCGCCCTCCTCGTAGCCGAACAGCTCGGCCTCGATCAGCGTCTCCGGTATCGATGCGCAATTCACCGCCACGAACGGCCCGCGCGCGCGGGGCCCGTCCTGGTGGATCGCCTGCGCCAACAGCTCCTTGCCCGTGCCCGTCTCGCCGAGGATCAGCATCGGCACGTCGCTGCCCAGCACGCGCGAGACGCGGTCGAGCACCTGCGCGAGGTGCGCGTCGCCCGTGTCCAGATAGCGCAGGCCCGACATGCGTCCACCCGGCACCGCGCCCGCTGGCCGCGCCCACGGAAGCGGCGCGGCCTGCCCGGCTCCGGGCTCCCGGCCCAGCTCCTGCCCCCGTGCCCGTTCGGGCTCCCGACGGTCGGGGGTCGGCAGCGGGCCGCGGCCCGAGACCCCGTCCGCCGCCCCGGCCGCATCGGGCATCCAGCCCAGCGCCGAGGCCCCCCTGGGCCGGAACTCCACCAGGGCATTGACCACGAAGCCGCCCGGCAGTGCCAGCCGCAGCGGCTGCGGCGTGGCGCTGCGCGCATGGGCCAGCAGCGCGCTCATCGGCATGCCGAAGAGCGACGGGAAGGTCTGCGCCTGCATGGCATTCGACGACAGGCCCAGTTGGAACTGGCCGCTGCGGTTCGCCGCGAGGAAGCGCCCTTCGGGCGTGAATGCCGCCAGGCCCTCCACCAGCGTGCCGAGGAACTCCGGGCGGGCATGGAAGCGCAGCCGCACCGCATCCTCGTAGACCTTGCCGAAGAGGTGGTTCTCCACCATGCGTGCCGACATGCGTACCAGTGCCAGCGTGTGGGCGCTCTGCTGGTGCCGGTCGCCGCTCACGTCGAGCGCACCGATCACCTGCCCCTGCGGATCGCAGATGGGCGCGCAGGAACAGGTGAGGAACTGGTTCGCCGCCAGGAAGTGCTCGTCGCCGTTCACCTGCACCGCGTCGCCCAGCGCCAGCGCCGTGCCGATGGCGTTCGTGCCCTTGCTCTGTTCGGACCAGGTGCCGCCGGGCCGCAGTGCCACGCGCTGGGCGCGGCCCAGGAATTCCTCGTCGCCGAGCGCGTGCAGCACGATGCCCTGCGCGTCGGTGAGCAGCACCATGCTCTGGGTGCCGGCGATCTGGGCGGAAAGCGTCTCCATCACCGGCACGGCATGCGCGCAGAGCGCCTCGTTGCGGGCGACGGTCCAGGCCAGCGCATCGGCCGCCAGGGGCTGGAGATCGGCGGACACGTGCCGGTGCAGCCCGAAGGAACGGGAGCGCTCGTGCGCTTCGGCGATCACGCGGGCCGGAGGCATGGGCACGAAGGCGGCATGCTGCGCCGGCCCCGCACCGTGAAGGGAGCTCTGCATGGATGGTCTCCTCGGTGGCGCGGGCTCGCGTTCAGGGCGCGGCCCGCGGCGTTATCCGGGCACCATAGCACCATCGGCGGGCGCCGTCCCGCAAAACCGCCTGCGCCCCTGGGTCATGTGCGCGCCGGCACGCCCGGGGCAGCCGCCGGCTCGCCCGCCAGCGCGTTCGCCAGCGTCTCCAGCACGGCGCCCACGTCGTCCTCGACCTTGACCGCGATCAAGCCGTCGGCGCGCGTCACGCCACGGTTCACGGCGGCCACCGGCAGCCCGGCATCCGCGGCCGCCTGCACGAAGCGGAAGCCCGAATACACCATCAGCGACGATCCGGCCACGAGCAGGCCGTCGGAGCGTGCGAGCGCCGCGCGCGCCGCCTCCACGCGTTCGCGCGGCACGCTCTCGCCGAAGAACACCACGTCCGGCTTCAGCGGCCCGCCGCCGCAGTGCGGGCAGGACGGCAGCGCGAACGTGGCGAAGTCGCGCCCGTCCAGGTCCGCGTCGCCGTCCGGTGCCGCAGTGGCCGTCAGCGGGGCCCAGGCCGGGTTGCGGTCCTCCAGCCAGGACTGCAGGCTGGCCCGCGGCATGCGCGCCTCGCAGGCCATGCAGCGCACCGTGTCGATGCGCCCATGCAGGTCGATCACCCGCTGCTGGCCCGCGGCCCCGTGCAGACCGTCCACGTTCTGCGTGAGCAGCATTTCCACGCGGCCCATCGCATCCAGCGCTGCCAGGGCGCGGTGCGCGGTACCCGGCGCGGCGCCGCCCATGACGCGCCAGCCGATCATGCTGCGCGCCCAGTAGCGGCGGCGCACCGCCTCGTCGCCCATGAAGGCCTGGTAGGTGACCGGCGGAGGACGCTTCCAGGCGCCGCCCTCGTCGCGGTAGTCGGGAATGCCGGAAGCCGTGCTGCAGCCCGCGCCGGTCAGCACGAAGAGCCGCGGGCAGGCACGCGCCCAGGCCAGCAAGGCATCCAGCCCGCCGGCCGATGCGGTCAAGGGCACGGGCACGGGCTCGGACGCCATAGCGCCAGCGCCCGCCGGCACGTCAGAAATCGGGAGCGATGCTTTCTGCATATTCGTACAGTGCTCCCAGGATGGCCTCGCCGCGCTCGTCCGCCGTCTCGCCCAGCGTGTCCAGCCGCGCGAACAGCGCGTCGAAGGTCAGGCCACCGCCCTCGCCTTCCATGAGGCGCGCCACGCGCAGCGCCTCCCAGCGCTCGCGGTCCGCCCCGTCCAGCGTCTCGGGGAAATTGCGCGCTCGGTACCGCCACGCCAGTTCCTCCAGGCGCTCGTCGTCGAAGCCCGGCCGTGCCAGCGCCAGTTCCTGCGGCGGCAGCGCGCGCAGCCGCTCCAGCCGCCGCCGGTCCTCGTTGCCGACGAAGCCGCCGTACAGATCCTGGTCCACGTCGGCCGGCGCTTCCTTCGGCCGCGCGAACACCTCCGACCAGATCGCGCTCATGTCCGGCAGCGCCCGCGCGATCTCCGCATGGGCGGCGGCACGCTCCATATCGATACCCCAGCGCTGCGCCATGGCCGGTGTGAGGGTGTTGACGTTGCCCACCACCATCGGCGACTTGTTCAGGTGCACGCTCTTGACGGGCAGCCGCACCACGCCTTCGGGCAGATCGGCCGTGCGCGTGAACATCCGCTCGCGGATGCGCGCGGCGTCCAGGCCGGCCAGCTCGGACGGATCGTGCGCCAGATCCCACGCGATCAGCTCGTTGCGGTTGGTCGGGTGGCTGGCCAGCGGCCACAGGATGCCCAGGCAGCCCCGGTCGACGGGGAACATGCCCGACACGTGCAGGAAGGGCCGTGCCGTATCGGCGGTGGCCGGCAGGCGCAGCTCCGCGGCCACGCGGTCCTTGCGGCGCAGGCCGAGCGCGAACTCGAACAGCCGCGGCTGGCGCTCGCGGATCAGCCGCGCCAGCGCGATCGTGGCGCGCACGTCCGACAGCGCATCGTGCGCGGCCTCGTGCACCAGCCCGTTGGCACGCGACAGGTGTTCGAGCTTCAGGCTCGGCGATCCGTCCTCCTTGCGCGGCCATTCGATGCCGTCGGGGCGCAGCGCGTAGGTGAGGCGCACCACGTCCAGCAGATCCCAGCGGCCGCAGTCGTTCTGCCACTCCCGGGCATAGGGATCGATCAGGTTGCGCCAGAACATGAAGCGCGTGATCTCGTCGTCGAAGCGGATCGTGTTGTAGCCCACGCCGATTGTGCCGGGCCGGGCCAGTTCCGCCTCGATGCGCGCGGCGAACTCGTGCTCCGGCAGGCCGCGCTCCAGGCATAGCTGCGGCGTGATGCCGGTGAGCAGGCACGACTCGGGATCGGGCAGGTAGTCCGGCGCCGGGCGGCAGTAGACCATCACCGGCTCGCCGATCTCGTTCAGGTCAGCGTCCGTGCGGATGCCCGCGAACTGCGCCGGCCGGTCGCGCCGCGGGTCCGCGCCGAAGGTTTCGTAGTCGTGCCAGAAAAACGTGTGCATGCCCCCGAGTATGCCGGCCCGGCCATGCCGCGTGACAATGGGGGGATGCAACGCAGAAACACGACGCCCGCCTCCGCCCTCCGTTCGTCCTCGTGCACCGCCGCCGCGCCGCCGCGGCCCTGGTGGCCCCTCGCCGGAGCCGGCCTGCTCGGCGCCCTGCTGGCCGGCTGTGCCGCGCCCCGGCCCACTGCACCCACCTCGCCCGGCGTGGTCTCCACGGGCATGCCTGCCGGCAGCGCGCCCACCGCTGCGGCGCCTGCCACGCCGGCCGTGCCGGCCCCGGGCACGCAGGCCCCCACGCAGGCCCCCACGCCGGCAGATACGGCGGCGCAGGCCTCCGCAGAGGCCGAGAAGGCCGGGTTCGCGCAGTGGCTCGCCACGTTCCGCCAGGAGGCCCTGCAGGCCGGCATCCGCCCGGCCACCGTCGCCGCCGCGCTGGACGGCGCAGAATGGTTGCCCCGGGTGATCGAGCTGGACCGCTCCCAGCCCGAGTTCACGCGCACGCCCTGGGCCTACCTGGACAGCGCCGTTTCCGACGCGCGCATCCAGCGCGGCCGCGCCGTGCTCGCCGAGCAGCGCGGCGCGCTCGACGCCGCATCGGCCCGCTATGGCGTGCCCGCCGAGGTCATCGCCGCCATCTGGGGCATGGAGAGCAACTACGGCTCCAACTTCGGCAGCTTCCGCACCGTCGATGCGCTGGCCACCCTCGCCTACGAAGGCCGCCGCCGCGACTGGGCGCGTGGCGAGCTGCTGGCCGCGCTGCGCATCATCGACCAGGGCGACATCGCCGCCGACCGCATGATCGGCTCCTGGGCCGGCGCCATGGGCCACACGCAGTTCCTGCCCTCGGTGTTCCTGGGCTACGCGGTGGACGCCGACGGCGACGGCCACCGCGACATCTGGGGCAGCGTGCCGGACGTCGCCGCCTCCACCGCCAACTTCCTCTCGCGCATGGGCTGGCAGCCCGGCCAGCCCTGGGGCGTGGAAGTGCGCCTGCCACCGGGCTTCGACTACGAGCGCGCGGAACTCACCGTGCGCCACCCGTCCACCCAGTGGGCGGCCGAGGGCGTGCAGCCGATCGACGGCCAGCCCCTGCCCGCGCTGGACGGCGCCTCCATCCTCGTGCCCGCCGGCGTGCGCGGCCCGGCCTTCCTGGTGGGGCCGAATTTCCGCGTGCTGCTGCGCTACAACAACTCCACCAACTACGCCCTGGGCGTGGGCCTGCTCGCGCGCCAGCTCGCCGGCGGCCCCGGCGTCACCGCGCCCTGGCCGCGCGATCTGCAGCCGCTCACGCGCACCCAGACGCGCGACCTGCAGAACGCGCTGAACGCGCGCGGCTTCGCGGCCGGCACTGCGGACGGCGTCATGGGCCCGGCCACGCGCGCCGGCCTGCGCCGCTACCAGCAGAGCATCGGGCAGGCGGCCGACGGGTATCCCACGCTGGAGCTGCTGCAGCGTCTGCAGGCGCCCTGATGCGGCCCCCGCTGCCTCGCTTTCGAGCACGCCCGGTCGTGAAGGGCGTCGTCCCGGTCCTGCTCGCGGGTCTGTGGAGCCTGCTGGCACCGGCGGTCCATGCTGCAGGCCTGGCCTTCATCGACGTACCCGCCGATGCGCAGGGCCCCGCGCTGCGGGGCGTCGTCTGGTCGCCTTGCGACCAACCAGCCAGGTCCATCACGCTGCCGCCCCTGGTTCTCCAGGGCGTACGGGACTGCCCCGTGGACGGCAAGCACCTGCGGCTCATCGCCATGTCCCATGGCTCGGGGGGCTCCGCACTCAGCCACCACGACACGGCACAAGCGCTCGCCGACGCGGGGTTCGTCGTGGCAGCGGTCCACCACCCAGGCGACAACTTCCAGGACCTGAGCAGGCAGGGGCGGCTTTCGGTCTTCGCCACGCGGCCGGAAGACCTGCGCCGCCTCGTGGACTATATGTTGGGCCGCTGGCCGGGCCGCGCGGCGCTGGCATCGGAGTGGGTGGGCGCCTTCGGCTTCTCGCGCGGTGGCTACACGGCGCTGGTGCTGGCTGGTGCGAATCCTGACTGGACGCTGCGGCGTGACCTGTGCCCGGCGGGCTCCCCCGTGCCACTGTGCCGCGAGATCGCCGACGGCGCAGTGCCGCCAGCCTCTCTGCCCGACCCGAGGATCCGGGCCGCCGTGGTCGTGGACCCGCTGAGCGTGTTCGACGCCCGGGGGCTGCGGAACGTGCGCATTCCCGTGCAGCTCTGGGCGTCCGAACTCGGTGGCGACGGGGTGACCCCGGACGGCGTGGCGGCGGTTCGGCATGGCCTGCCCACCGCGCCCGACTGGCACGTGGCCCGCGGCGCTGCGCATTTCGCCTTCCTGGCACCCTGCTCCGACGGCATGGCGCGCCAGGCCCCGGAGATCTGCCGGGACGGCCCCGGGTTCGACCGTGCCACGTTCCACGAACGCTTCAACACGGCCGTTGTCGCTTTCTTCCGGCGCGAGACGGATGCCGCATCGGCATCGGCATCGGCATCGGCACCGGATTTGTCCTCCTCGCGCTGAGAAACCGTGGCCCCGGGTCGCCGGGACCGCCAAGAAAAAGCCCGCAGTCCCCAAGGGATCTGCGGGCTGGGCGCGGTGCCGCGCAGGGCACCGGCACGTGGCGGATGAAGAACTTCAGTCCGCCGTGGCCTCTTCCGGCTCCGCCGGCTCCGACTTGGCCGAGCGATCCTTCTTCGGCAGGGGCTGGATGTCCAGCAGCACTTCCGGCGTCTCGGTGCCCTTGTCGTCCGTCTTGACCTCGATGTCGACCGTCAGGCGGCCACCGTCGGTCAGGCGGCCGAACAGCAGTTCGTCGGCCAGCGCCCGGCGGATCGTGTCCTGGATGAGGCGCTGCATCGGCCGTGCGCCCATGAGCGGATCGAAGCCCTTCTTGGCGAGGTGCTTGCGCAGCGTGTCGGTGAAGGTGACCTCCACCTTCTTCTCGGCCAGCTGGGTTTCGAGCTGCAGCAGGAACTTGTCGACCACGCGCAGGATGATCTGCTCATCGAGCGGCTTGAAGTTGACGATCGCGTCCAGGCGGTTGCGGAACTCGGGCGTGAACAGGCGCTTGATGTCGGCCATCTCGTCGCCGGCCTGCCGCGGATTCGTGAACCCGATGGTGGCCTTGTTCATGGTCTCGGCACCAGCGTTCGTCGTCATGATGATGATGACGTTGCGGAAGTCGGCCTTGCGTCCGTTGTTGTCCGTCAGCGTGCCGTGGTCCATCACCTGCAGCAGCACGTTGAAGATGTCCGGATGCGCCTTCTCGATCTCGTCGAGCAGCAGCACCGCGTGCGGCTTCTTCGTGATCGCCTCGGTCAGCAGGCCACCCTGGTCGAAACCCACGTAGCCCGGGGGCGCGCCGATCAGGCGGCTCACGGCGTGGCGCTCCATGTACTCGGACATGTCGAAGCGGATCAGCTCGATGCCCAGGATGTAGGCCAGTTGCTTGGCCGCCTCGGTCTTGCCGACGCCGGTCGGGCCGCTGAAGAGGAACGAGCCGATCGGCTTGTCGCCCTTGCCCAGGCCCGAGCGGGCCATCTTGACCGCGGAGGCGAGCACTTCCAGCGCCTTGTCCTGGCCGAACACCACGCTCTTCAGGTCGCGCTCGATGGTCTGCAGCTTGCTGCGGTCGTCGTTGGAGACGTTCGCGGGCGGAATGCGCGCGATCTTCGCCACGATTTCCTCGATCTCGGCCTTGCCGATGGTCTTCTTGCGCTTGCTGGCCACCTGGATGCGCTGGGCCGCGCCGGCCTCGTCGATCACGTCGATCGCCTTGTCGGGCAGATGGCGGTCGTTGATGTACTTGGCCGACAGTTCCGCCGCCGCCTGCAGGGCCGCGGTGGCGTACTTCACGCTGTGGTGCTCCTCGAAGCGGCTCTTGAGGCCCTTGAGGATGTCCACCGTCTCGGCCACCGTCGGCTCGACCACGTCGACCTTCTGGAAGCGCCGCGACAGGGCCGCGTCCTTCTCGAAGATGCCGCGGTACTCGCTGAACGTGGTCGCGCCAATGCACTTGAGCTGGCCGCTCGAGAGCGCCGGCTTGAGCAGGTTCGACGCGTCCAGCGTGCCGCCCGAGGCCGCGCCGGCGCCGATCAGCGTGTGGATCTCGTCGATGAACAGGATCGCGTTGGGCTTGTCCTTGAGCGACTTGAGCACGCCCTTCAGGCGCTGCTCGAAATCGCCGCGGTACTTGGTGCCGGCCAGCAGCGCGCCCATGTCGAGCGAGTACACCGTCGCCTCGGCGAGGATCTCGGGCACGTCGTTCTGCGTCACGCGCCAGGCGAGGCCCTCGGCGATCGCGGTCTTGCCCACGCCCGCCTCGCCCACCAGCAGCGGGTTGTTCTTGCGGCGGCGGCAGAGGATCTGGATCGTGCGCTCGACCTCGTAGTGGCGGCCGATCAGCGGATCGATCTTGCCTTCCTTGGCGGCGACGTTCAGGTTCTGCGTGTACTGCTCCAGCGGCGAGGCCTTCTCGCTGCGCTCGCCACCGTTGCCACCCTCTTCCGATTCGGCGGGGTTCTCGGCCTTGGCGGGCTCCGGCGGCTCGCCCTTCTTGATGCCGTGGGCGATGAAGTTGACCACGTCCAGGCGGGTCACGCCCTGCTGGTGCAGGTAGTAGACGGCATGCGAATCCTTCTCGCCGAAGATCGCGACCAGCACGTTCGCGCCGGTGACCTCCTTCTTGCCGTTGCCGGTGGACTGCACGTGCATGATGGCGCGCTGGATCACCCGCTGGAATCCCAGCGTGGGTTGCGTGTCCACCTCGTCCGTGCCCGCCACCTGCGGGGTGTTGTCCTTGATGAAGTTGGCCAGCGACGAGCGAAGGTCCTCGACGTTGGCGGAGCATGCGCGCAGCACTTCCGCTGCGCTGGGGTTATCAAGCAGTGCAAGCAACAGATGCTCCACGGTGATGAACTCGTGGCGCTGCTGGCGGGCCTCGACGAAGGCCATGTGCAAGCTGACTTCCAGTTCCTGGGCAATCATGTGAACTCCTTTGTGCTTGCGGGGAAGGGATAACGGTAGATCGGGACCCGGGGGCGGTTATTCAACCGGCTCGCTCAGGCATTGCAGCGGGTGTCCCGCCTTGTGCGCGGCCTCACGCACCTGTTCGACCTTGGTGGCCGCCACGTCGCGTGAGTACACGCCGCAGACGCCTTTGCCGTCCAGGTGGATCTTCAGCATGATCTGGGTGGCCGCTTCCCGGTCCTTGCTGAAGAACTCCTGCAGTACGACGATCACGAACTCCATGGGCGTGTAGTCGTCGTTGAGCATCACCACCTGGTACATCTGGGGCGGCTGGGTCTTCTGCGTGCGTCGTTCGAGCACGACCGAACCGCCATCGTCCCGCGACGGCGCTCCCGTGGGAGGCACCGGGTTGATTGAGGGTGGTTTTGTTGCCATGCGGACCATTCTAGAGCGTCCGGAGCAGTTTGCCCCAGAGCGAAAAAGCCCATTGCCGGGGTGCAAATTCCGGTCTTGCGACGCGGTTTCGCACGCGGTGCGGCAGGGGCGGCCCATCCGCCGGCGGGAGACGCACCGTCCCAATTGCCGGCGGACACCGGAATTTCAAGATGGCGCCCCCTGGCCGGGGCCGCCGCCACCGTCAGCCGGCGTCGTACACCACGTTGACCATCCCGCTTCCGGCCTCCGCGCTCCAGGCCGCCAGCGCCGCATCGGAGGGGAAGAACCGGCTGCCCTCGCCCAGTTGCAGCTCGGCCACGGCCTGCTGTCCCTCGGCCTGGCAGCGCACGCCCATGCGCACGCGCAGGCCGTGCACCAGCACCTCGCCTTCGGGCGTTTCCTGGCGCTTCGGCGGGAACTCCCGCACCAGCCGCTGCACGTCCGGAGCGCAGTCGCCCACGGCCACCTGCAGGTAGCGGCCGAACTTGGCGCGCGCGCCGGCCAGATCCCAGCCCTGCATCACCTTCACGCGCAGCCCGCCGCTGAAGTGGTCGAGCTGCAGGCGGCCCAGCAGCACCACGAATTCGTCGTCCTTGAGCAGATCGCGGTGGGCGTTGACCACGTTCTCGTCGGCAGAGGCCTCGATGGTGGCCGACTTGTCGTCCAGCTTGAAGAGCGCGAGGCGCCCGCGCTGGCCGTTGATCACCCGGAAGTCGCTCACTATGCCCGCCATGATCTGCGGCTCGCGGCTGTCCGACAGCTCTTCGATCGGCGTGCGCACGAAGCGCCGCACCTCTTTCTCCACCTCGTCGAACAGGTGGCCCGAGAGGTAGAAGCCGATGGCCGTCTTCTCCTGCGTGAGCCGTTCCTTCACGCCCCAGGGCACCATCTCCACGAGGTCGGGATCCTGCGTGCTCGATCCGTGGGAGTCGTCGCCCATCATGTCGAAGAGCCCGCCCTGGTTGGCGTTGGCGATCAGCGCATTGGCGAAGTCGAACGCCCGGTCGATGGAAGCCGCGAGCGAAGCCCGGTTCATTTCCATCGCATCGAAGGCGCCGGCCTTGATGAGCGCCTCCAGCGTGCGCTTGTTCAGGCGGGTGCGGTCCACGCGCGCGCAGAAATCGAACAGGCTCGCGAACGGTCCCTTCGTGTCGCCGCGCGGCCCCACGCCGCGGCCTTCGCGGGCCGCGATGATGGCCTCGATGGCCTGCTGGCCCGTGCCCTTGATGGCGCCCAGCCCGTAGCGGATCACCTTGTCGGTCACCGGCTCGAAGCGGTACATGCCGCGGTTCACGTCCGGCGGCTCGAACGTGAGCCCCATCTTCATGGCGTCTTCGTACAGCACCTTCAGCTTGTCGGTGTCGTCCATTTCCACCGTCATGTTGGCGCAGAAGAACTCGGCCGTGTAGTGCACCTTGAGCCAGCCGGTGTGGTAGGCCAGCAGGGAATACGCGGCGGCGTGCGACTTGTTGAAGCCGTAGCCCGCGAACTTCTCCATCAGGTCGAACACCTCGTCGGCCTTGTCCTGGCCGATGCCCTTCTCGGCCGCGCCCTTGCGGAAGATTTCGCGGTGCTCGGCCATCTCCTCGGCCTTCTTCTTGCCCATGGCCCGGCGCAGCATGTCGGCGCCGCCGAGGCTGTAGCCCCCCAGCACCTGGGCGGTCTGCATCACCTGCTCTTGGTACACCATGATCCCGTAGGTCTCGGCCAGCACGGGCTCGACCAGCGGATGCGGGTACTCCACCGGCTCCTTGCCGTGCTTGCGGTTCACGAAGGTGGGGATCAGGTCCATCGGGCCCGGACGGTAGAGCGCGTTTAGGGCGATCAGGTCTTCCAGCCGGCTCGGGCGCGCTTCCTTCAGCATGCCCTGCATGCCGCGCGATTCGAACTGGAACACCGCTTCCGTCTTGCCGTCGGAGAACAGCCGGTACGTGGGCGCGTCGTCGAGCGGGATGTTCTCGAAAGCGAAGTTCTCCTGGCCCTTGTGGCGCTTCATGATGAACTCGCGGGCGATCTCCAGGATCGTCAGCGTCGCCAGGCCCAGAAAGTCGAACTTCACGAGGCCGATCGCCTCCACGTCGTCCTTGTCGTACTGGCTCACGGCCGACTCGCTGCCCGGCTGCTGGTAGAGAGGGCAGAAATCGGTGAGCTTGCCCGGGGCGATCAGCACCCCCCCGGCGTGCATGCCGATGTTCCGGGTCATGCCCTCGAGCTTCTGCGCCATCTCGATGACGGTCTTGACGTCCTCTTCCTTGCGCACGCGCTCGTAGAGCATCGGCTCCAACTCCAACGCGTAGTTGTTCTTGTCGCCCTCCTTCTTCACCTCGGGCGGATAGGCCAGCGTGTACGACATGCCCGGCTTGCCGGGCACCAGCTTGGAGATGCCGTCGCAGAAGGTGTAGCTCATGTCCATGACACGGCCCACGTCGCGGATCGCCGCCTTGGCCGCCATGGTGCCGAAGGTGGCGATCTGGCTCACGGCATTCTTGCCGTACTTGTCCTTCACGTAGTCGATCACCCGGTCGCGGTTGGACTGGCAGAAGTCGATGTCGAAGTCGGGCATCGAGACCCGCTCGGGGTTCAGGAAACGCTCGAACAGCAGGTTGTACTGCAGCGGATCCAGGTCGGTGATCTTGAGCGCATAGGCCACGAGCGAGCCGGCGCCGGAGCCCCGGCCCGGGCCCACCGGGCAGCCGTTTTCCTTGGCCCACTGGATGAAGTCGCCCACGATGAGGAAGTAGCCCGGGAAACCCATCTTCAGGATGGTGGCCAGCTCGAACTCCAGCCGCTCCACGTAGCGCGGACGCTGCTTGTCGCGCTTCGCCTCGTTGCGGAAGAGGTGTTTCAAGCGCTCTTCCAGGCCCTCGAACGACGCGTACCGGAAGTACTCGTCGATCGGCATGCCGTTGGGCGTGGGGAAGTCCGGCAGGCGCGGCTTGCCGAGCACCAGCGACAGGTTGCAGCGCTTGGCGATCTCCAGCGTGTTGGCGATGGCCGTCGGCACGTCGGCGAACAGCGCCTCCATCTGGGCGCTCGACTTGAAATACTGCTCGCGCGTGAAGCGGCGCACGCGGCGCGGGTTCGCGAGGATCTCGCCCTCGGCGATGCAGACGCGGGCCTCGTGGGCCTCGTAGTCGTCGGCCGTCAGGAACTGCGTGGGCTGCGTGGCCACCACCGGCAGTTGCAGGCGGGCGGCCAGTTGCACGGCGGCCACCACCTGGGCCTCGTCCTCCGGTCGTCCGGCGCGCTGCAGTTCCAGGTAGAAGCGGTGCGGGAACAGCCCGGCCAGGCGCAGCGCGGCACGGGAGGCACCTTCGCCATCGCCGCGGGTGAACGCCTGGCCCACGGGGCCGGTGTGGGCGCCGGAGAGGGCGATCAGGTCGCCGCCCAGCTCTTCCAGCCACTCCCAGGTGCACAGCGGCACGTTCTTCACGACGTTGCGCGTCCAGGCGCGGGCGAGCAGTTCGCAGAGATTCAGGTACCCCTGCCGGCCCTGCGCCAGCAGCAGGATGCGCGACGGGCCGCCGCTGCCGGATTCGGGCTCCAGGCTGACCTCGGCGCCCAGCACGGGCTTGACGCCCTTGCCGCGCGCTTCCTTGTAGAACTTGATGGCGCCGAAGAGGTTGTGGAGGTCGGTGATGGCCAGCGCTGGCTGGCCATCCCGGGCCGCCGCCTTGGCCACTTCGTCGATGCGGGCGGTGCCGTCGACGACGGAAAACTCGGTGTGCAGGCGCAAATGGACAAACATGGGCGGTATTGTAGGAACGCGCCCCTTCCCGGGCGGTCCGACCGGGTGTCGGGCGGCCGGTACAATGTTCGATGGGTCCGCCGGCCGGCGCCGCCGCGCGCGGGCCCGCCCGACCTCCTTTCACCGATTGTCAGAAAGCCGCTGCCATGCCGCGTTTTTCCCTGCCGCTGTTGACCGCCCTGCTCGCCGCAGGCGTGCTCGCGGGCTGCTCCACCACCACCGAAGACAAGACCGCCGGCTGGAGCCCCAACCGCATCTATTCCGAAGCGCGCGACGAGATGGGCAGCAACGCCTACGACAAGGCCGTGCCGCTGTTCGAGAAGCTCGAAGGCCGCGCCGCCGGCACCCCGCTCGCCCAGCAGGCGCAGCTCGAGAAGGCCTACGCCCAGTACAAGGGCGGCGAGAAGGCCCAGGCCATCGCCACGCTCGACCGCTTCATGAAGCTGCACCCCGCGAGCCCGGCCTACGACTACGCCCTCTACCTGAAGGGCCTGGTCAACTTCAACGACAACCTGGGCCTGTTCTCGTGGCTGTCGCGCCAGGACCTGTCGGAGCGCGACCAGAAGGCCGCCAAGGATTCGTTCGAATCCTTCCGCGAACTCGTCACCCGCTTCCCCGATTCGCGCTACGCCCGCGACGCGCAGCAGCGCATGACGTACATCGTCAATTCGCTCGCGCAGTACGAGGTGCACGTGGCCCGCTACTACTACCAGCGCGGCGCCTACGTGGCCGCCATCAACCGCGCGCAGATCGCGCTCGCCGACTACAAGGACGTGCCGGCGCTGGAAGAAGCGCTCTACATCCTGATCAAGTCGTACGACGCGCTCGGCATGACCCAGCTGCGCGACGACACCGAGCGCGTGATGGCCGCCTCGTACCCGCAGAGCAGCTACATGCGCAACGGCTTCAAGGCGAAGGACGATCCGTGGTGGAAGCTGTGGTGACGGCGGCCAGCTCCCGCAGCGCCTCCGCCCACTCCCCCTCGTCCTGAATCCGCCGCATGGGCGGCAGCGCGGCCAGCAGCCGCTTGCCGTAGCCCATCGTCGCCAGGCGCAGGTCCGCCACCGCCAGCAGGCCCCGGTCCTGCTCGTGGCGGATCAACCGCCCGGCCCCCTGCTTGAGCGCGATCGCCGCCTCCGGCAGCGCGAAATGCCGGAAGGCGCTCCGCCCTTCCTGCTCCAGCCGCTGCGAGCGTGCCTCCACCACGGGATCGCCCGGCGGCGGGAACGGCAGCTTGTCGATCACCACGAGCTGCAGCGCATCGCCCGGCACGTCGAAACCCTCCCAGAAGGTGGCCGAGGCCACCAGCACGCAGCCCGGCCGCATGCCGTCGCCGTCGCCCTCGCGGAAGCGCTCCATCAGCCGGCGTTTCGGCCATTCGCCCTGCACCAGCACCTCGATGCCCGAGCCGTCCGCGAAGCGCGCCTTCAGCGCGTCGCCGATGGTGCGCAGCGCGCGCAGCGTGGTGGTCAGCACCAGTGTGCGCCCGCCCAGCACGCGCGCCGCATCGCCTGCCCACCGTGCCACGGCCGCCCCGTGCCCCGGGTCGGACGGCGCGGGCAGGTGGCGCGGCACGTAGAGCCCGGCCTGCGCCGCATAGTCGAAGGGGCTCGGCACCTGCAGCACGCGCGCGCCCTCCAGGCCGCAGGCCTCGGTGAACCATCGCAGCGAGGCGTCGTCGCCCAGGGTGGCGGAGGTGAAGATCCAGGCGCGCGGGCGTTCGGGCAGGCCGGCATCCGAACGCTGCAGCCCCTCGCGCCCGTCCGGCCCGGTCCGCCCGCCGTCTCCGTCCGTTCCGCCCGGGCGTTCCGGCCAGAGGGGCGGCACCAGCGGCGGCACGGGCGGCTCGGCCACCTGCGATGCGGTCGTGTCCGCTGCGGCTTCGTCGCTCCAGGGCAGATCCTGGTCGGTATCGGCATACTGCAGGGCGGGGCCCGTGCCGTCGGTGTTGTCACTGCCCGCGCTGGCGCTTTCCGGAAACCACAAGCCGCGCAACGGAACGGCGATGTCGAGCGGCGCCTGCGCGGCGCGCACGTGGTGCGTGCCGGCCTCCACCCAGCGCACGGCGCTGCCCGGCGCCGGGTCCAGGAACAGGCCGAGCCGCTCCATCAGCGCCACGCAGCGCTCGTGCAGGCGCACGAAATCCGGCGCGATCTCGCTCACCGTGTCGAGGGCGGCCAGCGCCTGGCGGCAGGCCGCCGACAGGTCCTGCAGCGCCTGGCTCCAGCCCCCGGCGTCGACTCCGTCCGGTACATCGGCGGCCCAGCGCAGCCGGGTGCCCGGCGTGCGTGCTCCCACGGCCATGCGCCAGTCGCGCGCGGCATGCTCCAGCGCGGCGGCGACGCCCTGCCAGTCCGCCAGGCCCCGCGCCAGCTGCAGCCCTGCCGCCAGCACGTCGCGCGCCAGATCGAGCCACTGCGACGATGCCATCTGGCTCCCCAGGAACTGCACCCCCGTGTCGCTCAGCTGGTGCGCCTCGTCGAACACCACCACGCGGGTGCTCGGCAGCAGCTCGGCCACGCCGGTGCCGCGGATGGCGTGGTCCGCGAAGAACAGGTGGTGGTTGATGACCACCACGTCGGCCGCCATCGCCTCGCGCCGCGCCTGGTAGACGTGGCAGCCGCGGAAGCGCGGGCAGGCCGATCCCAGGCAGTTGTCGCGCGTGGAGGTGAACAGCGGCGTGGCGGCCGAGCGCTCGTCCCAGCCCGGCAGTTCCGTGAGATCGCCCGTGGCCGTGGCCTGCGACCAGACCTCCACGCGGGCGAGCATCCGCGCGACGGCGGAATCCTCCGCCGAGGGATGCTGCCGCGCCAGTTCCAGCCGGTGCAGGCAGAGGTAGCTGCCACGCCCTTTCAGCAGCGCCACGCGGGCCGGCAGGGCGAGTGCCTGCAGCAGCTTCGGCAGATCGCGGCCGTGGAGCTGGTCCTGCAGCGCCTTGGTGGCGGTGGAGATCAGCACGCGTTCACCGCTCAGCAGCGCGGGCACCAGGTACGCAAAGGTCTTGCCCACGCCGGTGCCTGCCTCGACCACGAGTGCCCCGCCCTGCTCGATGGTCTCGGCGACGGCCGCGGCCATGGCGGCCTGCCCCGGACGCGGCTGGAAACGGTCCTGCGCCAGTGCCAGCGGCCCGTCCTCCGCAAAGGATGCCGCCACCGCCTGCAGCAGCGTGGTGGGATGCCCGGCGCCGGCGCTCATGCGTGGGCCCCGCGGTGGCTGCGGGCGCGAGACACTTCCCCGAAACTGCTGTCCATCCCTCGATAATAGGGCCCCCGCCCGACTGCGGCCACCTGCAGGCCTTTCCCCGTTTGTCCGATACCGCCATGACCCAACCGTTTCGCCTGGTCGCGTCGACCGGTATCCACAGGGGCGACCGCGAGTACCAGCAGGACCAGGTCCTGCTGATCGCGCATCCCCGGCACAACGGCTGCGTGCTGGGCGTGGTGGCGGACGGCATGGGCGGCCGCAGCGGCGGGCGCAAGGCCTCCGACCAGGTCATGCTGACCGCGCGCCAGCTCTTCGACCGCTATGCGCCCGACAGCGACGACCCGGTGGCCATGCTCCGGCACATGGTGGAAGAAGCCCACCTCGTGATCCGGCTCACGGCGATCTCGGCCGAGCAGGAGCCGCACAGCACCGTGGCCGCCTTCCTGATCAACCCGCGCGGCGACTGCCACTGGGCGCATGCCGGCGATTCGCGCATCTACCATTTCCAGGGAACACGGCTGGTGCACCGCACCAGCGACCACTCCTACGTGCAGGCGCTGGTCGACCGCGGCGAGATCACCGAGGCCGAAGCGAACGTCCACCCCCAATCGAACATCCTCGTGGGCTGCCTCGGCACCGAGAGCGATCCGCCGGTGGCCATCCACTCCATCGCGCAGCTGCTTCCCGGAGACATCCTGCTGGCCTGCAGCGACGGTATCTGGCATTACTTCTCCCCGGCGGAGCTCGGCGCGATCGTGGATTCGCTCTCGCCGCGCGAGGCCAGCGAATTCCTGATCGAGAAGGCACGCATGCGCGCGCGTGGCGGCGGCGACAACCTGTCGCTGGCCATCGTGAAGATCGAAGCGCTCGCCGAGGACACGCGCGCCGGGATGCCGCGGCCCGTGCAGGGCGCGGCCTGAGGCGCACCGCGGCGCCGGCCGCGCGCCGCGCCGCCTGGTAGCTGTAGTGATTCAGCGAGGTGTCGCCGTCCAGCGGGTAGTACTCGCCCGGCGTGGCCGGCACCTGGTCACGCACCAGCGCCAGCGCACCCGGCGTGTGGTTGCGCAGGATCTGTTCCGGCTCGGCCAGCGGCGCGCTGCGCTGCTCGAC
>DHAE01000024.1 GCA_002397315.1 Comamonadaceae bacterium UBA4962 | reverse complement strand
GACCAACATCCTGGCGCTGAATGCCGCCGTGGAAGCCGCCCGCGCGGGCGAACAGGGCCGCGGCTTCGCGGTGGTGGCCGGCGAGGTGCGTGCGCTCGCGGGCCGCAGCGCGGAGGCCGCCAAGGAGATCAAGGCCCTCATCGGGCAGAGCGTGGAGAAGGTGGGTACCGGCACGCGCCTGGTGGACGAGGCCGGCACGACCATGTCCGACATCGTGCAGCAGGTGCAGCGCGTGAGCGACCTGATCGCCGAGATCGACGCCGCCACGCGCGAGCAGAGCGAAGGCATCGGCCAGGTGAACGCGGCCGTGTCGCAGCTCGACCAGGCCACGCAGCAGAACGCCGCGCTGGTGGAGGAATCGGCAGCCGCCGCCGGCAGCCTGCAGCAGCAGGCCGTGCGCCTCACCGAGGCGGTGGGCGTGTTCCGGCTCTCCGGCATGGCCGAGCGTGCCGCCACGATGGCGCCCGCGGCGCCCATCCCCGCGCCCGCGCCCCTGCCTCGCGCCGTTCCGGCACGCGCCCCCGCGCGGGCAGCGGCGCCGGCCGGCGCGATCGCGGGCAAGGCGACGCCAGCAAAACTGGCGGGCAGCACCCCCGCCAAGCCTGCGCCGGCGGCCCCTCGCCCCGCCGCAGCGCCCACGAACGCAGCCCCCGCCAAGGCCCCGGCATTGCCCCCGGTGCCGAAGCCGGCCGCCAAGCCCGCCGTGCACAGCAACGCGGACGACGACTGGACGGCGTTCTGATCTGCCGCGCCTGATCGCACGCAGCAAAAGAAAGGGCGCCTTCGGGCGCCCTTTTGCTTTGGGTCGGCTTGCAGGAACGCTATCGCAGCGTTACTGCCTTTGTCCTCATACCGGCACTGCCTGCGATACGACGCCTACCGGAGCCGTCGCGGGCCCGGGCTCTGGCCCTGGACTTCTGTCTGCCTTTGGGCTTGCTCCAGCACCCACGCTCTGTCCTTGCCGCGAACACACCATTCAGGATTTCTAACCCAGTCGTTGAGCCACATGGTGGGGTGGCCCTGAAGTTCGTTGCACTTCGAGTATCCGAGCTTAGGCATGTAATAATACTGAGCCAATGTTAATAATGGCATTCCAACCACCACAAAAGCACCAGCAATAAAAATATTAATATTCAACAACCTTTCCATGATGAAAGTTATCTTTCCGTGAACGGGCACTGCCTTTAACAGAGACAAAGGTACCAGAAAAAAAATCATCGGAACCATGATGAATAAACCAAATCCGGCCACCGCCACTCTAACAATAGCAGATCTATCTCTTATGTCTTTAATAGTTTGCATCACCTCTGGCATCGCTATGAAATAACATGCAAGCAAAATTAAAATAGTGGTGGGAAGACCAAACCACAGTGACTTCTGGACTTGCTGCAAATCATAGATCTTATTATGCTCTAGCAAATCAATACCTCCTACATATAGGGCAAAGCCAATCAACCAGTTCTTGACTTAATTTACGCTCAGCAGAATTAACTTCACCTTTAATAACACCAATCCAAGACTTGGAATCTTCATTGACCCTATACAATCCTTGACTTGTATTTTCCAGGCAGATTTTTCAGAGCGGAAATAACTTTACTCTTGATTTTATAATGTTCGTCAATATAGTTTACAAGAACACCAAAAAACAAAGCCGCAAAAGCCATTGCTATGAGCGGAGATATTGCGATGACGGTCGCGGAGCCAACATACAGCCCTAGAGAATACGCTGCCAGTCCGGCTAGCCCACCCTTGACTGCCTCAACCCCTATACCTCCAACCAGATCATACATAGTCTTTTCACTATTGAAAACGAAATCTATTATTTCAATCCCGGTGGAGACAGTAACAGCAAGAATGAAACCACCGATCGCAATACCCTTCAAGCTCTGAACTCCCAGGCCAAATTTCATCATCAACGGATTGGTGGCCAAGTACCTTGTACCAGTCAGTGCACCACTGCGGTGGGCCGCATAACCCTTGATAATAATGTACGAACCAGTGGCAGTATTTTTGACATAGCTTGTTATTCCAGCCATTCCAATAGCATTCAATGTTTTGGTGATTGCCAGTACATCGTTGGCGCTTTGCGCCGCTGGCCCCACCCAAGGCTGAGAAGCATTGGGGCTGAATGTGCCCCGCCAATAATTTCCAAAGGACGTATCCGCCAGAATGGCTCTTATGGCACCTTCAAGCCTCGGATTATTCCTGGTCTTGTCTTCCAGTATGCTGAAATACTGTGGGAACGTGAGAACCAAAATATCGGCTTGATTGCTGTCCATGGACTTGGCGAGTTCTTGACCGTAGCCCATGGTGTAGAACGTTGCAGCGATATCGGCAGACATCATCCCTCCTTGTTCGAATATCTGGCTGAATGGGGAGTCCAGCTCGCTGATGGCATCAGCATCGGGGCTGTCATCGGACCTCTCAGGGAAATTTGCCAGAAAACAAAGGGCGGGTGAATTCATACACCCCCAACTCCACGTCTACCCACCCGCAAGACTGCCAGTCAGATCAACGACTTGCGTATTTCTCAAAGCGTCTGTTTATCGCTTGCATAAAAGAACAGTGTCACCACTCCTTCCTGGATGCGGTCATGCTGGCCGGTTCGATAAAGGGCGTGATAAAAGCCGCTAACAGAACCCTTCTGGCGTCGTTGCCTCATCTTGTTTTACTACTCGTAATGCCTGCGATACGGCGCCTCGCCAGAACCCCCTTCGCTGGGTTCTGTGAGCGGATCTAAAGCGCCTCGCAATGTCATCAGTCATTGCCTTTCTCGCGGCATGGCGCCCAGGCTGTGGCACGATTTCTGGCGCACTACCTGCACATGCAAGAGCGCCCGGCGCGGCGGCTGCCGCCATCGCAGCCCGGGAGTGGCAAATGGTCCGGCCTGCGGCCCCTCCGTCAGTCGGGATCGCGGTGCACCGGCGGCAGCCGGCGCGGCGCGGGCGGCTCCTGCTTTTCTTCCCCGCCGCCGAAGATGCGCCGCACGGTCTCGCCGATGCGCGCGCCCAGCATGGTGCCCACGCCCGGGGCGACCACGGTGCCCACGGCGGCACCTGCCAGCGCGGCCGGCGGCAGGCTGAGCGTGGGGTCCTTCACCGTGCCGCCGAATTCGAGCGGCACGCCCACGATGCCGTCCACCAGGTCGACCGCCACGTGGCCGCTCACGCGCTGGTTCTGCACCACGGCGTCGCCGGTGGCGGTGAGGACGCCGGAGGTCGCCTTCAGGTCGCCGTAGCGCACGATGGTGCCGCCGGGGTCGGCCTCGGTGCGCACGACGCCCGTCAGGCTGTCGAGCTGGGTCGTGCCGCCCTTGTCGCTGCCCGCGCTGCGGATGGCAGCCTCCAGGTCGAAGGTCAGCAGCTTCGCCCGGGCCACCGTGAAGGACGTGCGCGTGTGGAGCGCCCGCAGCGCCGCGGCGGGGTCGTCGCCCTCGGCGATCAGGTCGGTGTGGCCGCTCGCGCGGCCCGACACGATGGAGCGGCGTTCGAAAGCCCCCAGCAGCCCCACCACGTCCACGCCGGAAAAATCGAGCGAGCCGGTCACCCGGTAGCGCTCGCCGAACTCCTGCAGCCGCAGTTCGCCGCGCTCGGTACGCCCGCCGGCCGTGACGTCGGCGCGCCAGCGGTCCTCGCTGCCTTCGCGTTCGATGGCCAGGCGCGTGGGCGTCGAGGCGCCCTCGCGCTCCAGCAGGCCGCGCACGGGCCGCCATGCGGGCCCGAAATCCGCGGAGCCGCCGTAGGCCAGATCGCGCCCCTGCCGCCCGATCCAGCGCACGCCCTGCCACTCTGCGCGCTCCACCGGCACCTCGGCGAGCGTGAAGGGGCCGAAGCCGGCCGGGCCGTCGTCCTGGGCATTGCGCACCTTGAACTGCGAGAGCGACAGCTGCGGAACGGCCGCGCCCTCCAGCCGCAGCCGCGAGAGGGCCAGCCGCAGGCGCAGCAGGTCGGACCAGCGCGCATCGGCCACGATGCGGTCCGCCGAGACGGGGGCTTCCTGCTCGGTGTGCACGCCGTGCAGCACCACCTGGGGCGCGGGCAGCAGGTGCCATTCGAGGCGGTCCACCACGACAGGCACGCCCAGCAGGTCGCCGGCGCCGTCGCCCGCGCGCCGCGCGAGTTCCTCGTCGGAGGGCAGCCACCACCAGAGCGCGGCACCTGCGGCCACCACGAGGGCGCCCACGGCCGCCACGCCGCCCAGCGTCCACCGCAGGGCCCGGCCCCAGCCAGGGCGGGACGCAGGGCGCGGGCGGTCCGGCCGCGGGCCGGCGGTGGCCCGGGGCGCACCGGCCGGCACGGCGGACGGAGGGGAAGAGGAAGGCGGTGGCACGCTGCGTGGCCCGGTGGGACGGAAGGTGGCGGAGGAAGGACGGCCCACCTTACCGCAGGCATTCCGCGGCACGGGTCGTCCCATTCCTACTCTCGCGTGGGCGGGGGGCGCCAGCGCCTACACTCGCGACGCTTCCCACCCACACCATTGTTTCCATCCACCGCGCGGGCGCGGCCCTGCCGTGCCCGAACGGAACGCCCACGCCCCCACGCAACGCCCAAGGAGTCCATCGCCGTGCCTACCCCCTCTTCTTCGTACTTCACCCGCTGGCGGCTGGCGTCGCCCGCCGAGGGCGCCGTGGTCGCCCCCGACGAGCGCCTGCCCTGGGGACAGACCGCCGCCATGGGCGTGCAGCACGTGATCGCCATGTTCGGCGCCACCGTGCTTGCCCCCATCCTCATGGGATTCGATCCGAACGTCGCGATCCTGATGAGCGGCCTGGGCACGCTGATCTTCTTCCTGGTCACGGGCGGCCGCGTGCCGAGCTACCTGGGTTCGAGCTTCGCCTTCATCGGCGTGGTGATCGCCGCCAGCGGCTACGTCGGCCCGGGCCCGAACGCCAACATGGCCGTGGCGCTGGGCGGCATCATCGCCTGCGGCCTGCTCTACACCGTGATCGGCGCCGTCGTGCAGGCCGTGGGCACCGGCTGGATCGAGCGCTGCATGCCGCCCGTGGTGACGGGCGCGGTGGTGGCGGTGATCGGCCTCAACCTCGCGCAGGTGCCCATCAAGAACATGGCCGCCAGCAATTTCGAGAGCTGGATGCAGGCCGCCACCTTCGTGTGCGTGGGCCTGGTCGCCGTGCTCACGCGCGGCATGCTGCAGCGGCTGCTGATCCTCGTGGGCCTGATCGCCGCCAGCGTGCTGTACGCGCTGCTCACCAACGGCCTGGGGCTGGGCAAGCCGATGGACCTCTCCGGCGTGCTGGCCGCGCCCTGGCTGGGCCTGCCGCGCTTCGCCGCACCTGTGTTCAGCGCGCCGGCCATGCTGCTGATCGCGCCCGTGGCCGTCATCCTGGTGGCCGAGAACCTCGGCCACGTGAAGGCCGTCACCGCCATGACCGGCCGCAACCTCGACCGCTACATGGGCCGCGCCTTCATCGGCGACGGTATCGCCACCATGGCGAGCGGCGCGGTGGGCGGCACGGGCGTGACCACCTACGCCGAGAACATCGGCGTGATGGCCGCCACCAAGATCTACTCCACCGCCGTGTTCCTCGTGGCCGGCCTGATCGCGCTGGTGCTGGGCTTCTCGCCGAAGTTCGGGGCGCTGATCCAGGCGATTCCGCTGCCGGTGATGGGCGGCGTCTCGATCGTGGTGTTCGGCCTCATCGCCGTGGCCGGCGCCAAGATCTGGGTGGACAACCGCGTGGACTTCTCCGACAACAAGAACCTCATCGTGGCGGCGATCACGCTGATCATCGGCACGGGCGACTTCACGCTGAAGTTCGGCGATTTCGCGCTGGGCGGCATCGGTACCGCGACCTTCGGGGCGATCCTCCTCTACGCGCTGCTGAACCTGCGGCGCAGCCGCTGACCCCTGCCCCGGTCAGCGCTTCAGCAGCGACCAGACCAGCTCCACACCGGCCGACAGCAGGTCGAACCCCTCGGAGCTGGAGGACGTGAAGGACTCGCGCTGGCGCTCCCGGCGCTCGCGCTCGCGCTCGCGTTCCATCGCGATGAGCGCGTCGGCCAGCGCCTCGGGCCGGGCGGGCTCGGCCGCCGACCGCGCGGCGCGGGCGTGGCGGTCGAGCGCCTTGTCCACGGCCTGGGGGTCGAGCAGCGACAGGGCCGAGCGGCAATAGGGGCAGGCGTGGTCGTTGCGGATGTCCACCGCGCCGCCGCAGGCCGTGCACGCGATGGTGCCCACGCGCTCGGCCAGCGCACCGATCTCCAGCGGCGAGAGGTGGCGCACGAAGCCCTTCTCCACCATGAAGGCGCCGAAGGTGCTGAAACGGCCGTGGCGCGCCGCACAGCGGTAGGTGCGGTAGCGTCCGCCCTGGCCCAGATCGAAACCCGGCTCCAGCGCCTTCGTGCAGCGCGGGCACTGCATGCGCTCGGCGAGCGGGCGGTGCGCGTCGCCGCGGTGCCGGTGCAGCAGCTCGAACAGCGCCAGCACCGCGCCCGGAGCGAGCCGCGTGTTCTCCTGCGGATCGAACCACAATCCCTGGCAGGCGAAGCACAGGTCGATGTGCAGGTCCGCGCCGTCGCGCGCGGCGAAGCGGTGGTTCTCGGCGGGCTGGCGGCAGGAGGGGCAGAGGCTGGGCTCGGGCATCGGGGGTGCATGGTACGGCACGGCCGGCGGGCCCGCGCAGTGTCGGCCGCGTCACGCTGCGGTGCCCCGGGCAGCGTAGGCACCGCCCGGGCAGCGGCCCGGCCTTGACGGGGCGCTAAGATTTTTGGATTCGCCTCCCCCGGCCCCCCGCGACCTCCTCCTTCCGGCTTTTCCACGCGGCCCCGTGCCCGCATCCTTTCCATGTCTTCTTCCGACACCTCCCGCATCCAATGTCCCGTCCTGCGGGACAAGCTCATGACGGCCGAGCAGGCCGCCGCCCTGATCCCGAACGGCGCGCGCGTCGGCATGAGCGGATTCACCGGCGCCGGCTACCCCAAGGCGATTCCGCCCGCGCTCGCCGCCCGCATCGAGACGCTGCACGCCGCGGGCGAGCCCTTCAGCATCGGCCTGTGGACGGGCGCCTCCACCGCGCCGGAGCTCGACGGCGCGCTCGCCAAGGTGGGCGGCGTGAACATGCGCATGCCCTACCAGTCCGACCCGACCTGCCGCGCGCAGATCAACGCCGGCAAGATGCAGTACGTGGATGCCCACCTCTCGCACGTGGCGCCCTACGTGTGGTTCGGCTTCTGGGGCCGGCTCGACGTGGCCGTGATCGAAGTGGCCGGCGTGCTGCCCGACGGGCGGCTGATTCCGTCCTCGTCCGTGGGCAACAACAAGACCTGGCTCGACCAGGCCGACAGGATCATCCTGGAAGTGAACGCCTGGCAGCCCGAGGGCCTGGACGGCATGCACGACATCTACTACGGCACCGACCTGCCGCCCAACCGCGTGCCGATCCCGCTGGTGCACCCCGGCGACCGCATCGGCGAGCCCTACCTGCGCTGCGATCCGGCCAAGGTGGTGGCCGTGGTGTCCACCCATTCGCCCGACCGCAACTCCGTCTTCAGCCCGCCCGACGACATCTCACAGCGCATCGCGGGCCACATCATCGAATTCCTGCAGCACGAGGTACGGCACGGCCGCCTGCCTCCCACGCTGCTGCCGCTGCAGTCGGGCGTGGGCAACATCGCCAACGCCGTGCTGGCGGGGCTGGACGCCGGCCCGTTCCAGCACCTCACGGCCTACACCGAAGTGCTGCAGGACGGCATGCTGGACATGCTGCGCTCGGGCACGCTGGAGAGCGCCTCGGCCACCGCCCTGTCGCTGAGCCCCGCGGCCACCGAGGAGTTCACGCGCCACATCGGCTTCTACCGCGACCGCATCGTGCTGCGCCCGCAGGAGATCAGCAACCACCCCGAGCTGATCCGCCGGCTGGGGCTGATTTCGATGAACGGCATGATCGAGGCCGACATCTACGGCAACGTGAACTCCACGCACGTGATGGGCTCGTCGATCATGAACGGCATCGGCGGCTCGGGCGACTACGCGCGCAATGCGTACCTCTCGATCTTCATGACGCCCTCGCTCGCCAAGGGCGGCAGCATCTCGTGCATCGTGCCCATGGCCTCGCACGTGGACCACACCGAGCACGACGTGCAGATCCTCGTCACCGAACAGGGCCTGGCCGACCTGCGCGGCCTGTCGCCCTCGCAGCGCTCGAAGGTGGTGATCGAACGCTGCGCGCACCCCGACTTCCGCCCCGCCCTGCGCGACTACGTGGCACGGGCCCGCGCGAGCGGCTGCGGCCTGCATACGCCGCACCTGCTGGGCGAGGCGCTGTCGTGGCACGAGCGGTACGTGCGCACCGGCACCATGCGTATTTGACCGAGGCCCTGTCCCGCGCGGGCCTGCAGGGAACGCCCGCGCCTTCCATAATCGCCGGATCGCACCCGAAGGAGACACCCCCATGCCGATCTGGAAGCAGCCCATCGACCTGCACAGCCTGAACCATCCGGCCACGCCGAACGCGGTGACCCACCTGGGCATCGAGTTCACCGAGATCGGCGAGGATTTCCTGCGCGCCCGCGTGCCGGTGGACGAGCGCACCAAGCAGCCGTTCGGGCTGCTGCACGGCGGCGTGAGCGTGGTGCTGGCCGAGACGCTGGGATCGGTGGGTGCGTTCTACGCCTCGCCCGAGGGCTGCCGCGCGGTGGGCCTGGACATCAACGCCAACCACCTGCGCTCCGCCACCGAGGGCTGGGTGACCGGCACCGCCCGGCCCGTGCACATCGGCCGCACCACCCACGTGTGGCAGATCGACATGGCCAACGAGGCCGGCGACCTCACCTGCGTCTCGCGCCTCACGATGGCGATCCTGGCGCCGCGCTGATCAGTCGGCCCGGCCTTCGCGGCAGGCGACGGAATCCGCGCTGGCGGCCCACACGCCCAGGCGGAAATCCGCATCCGTCGCGTCCACCACGCGGCGCAGGCTCATCTCCATCTCGAGCCGCAGATGGGCCGCGTCGCCGGCCAGCGCGCAGCCCGCGATGGGCCGGCGCCAGTGGCAGGCCGCCACCACGCCGCCCGGGGCGAGCGATGCGCGCACGCGCCGCGCCAGGCGGTCGATGTCGGCGGGCGCGAGGTAGTACACGAATTCGCTGAGCACGATGAGGTCGAACGCGCCTTCGGGCCATTCGTCCGGCACCCACATGCGCCGCAGCGCCACGTGGGCATGGCCCTGCAGGCGGCGCCCGGCGACCTCCAGCGCACGCTCGGCGCCATCGGTGGCCAGCAGCTCGCCGCAGCGGGGCGCGAGTTCGGCCGTGAGCAGCCCTGTGGCGCAGCCGGGCTCGAACGCCCGGGCATAGCGCTCGTGCGGCAACGCCGCCAGCAGCAGGCGGCGCTTGCGCGCCTCGTACCAGCTGCCGTCGAAGTGCCAGGGATCGTCGCTGCCGGCGTACAGGGCCTCGAAATGCCGCGGCGGCACGGCCTGGGCCTGGGCCTGGGCCTGGGCCTCGGCATACGCCTGCGCCTCGGCGAGCGCGGCCGTGGGAGACGAGGCGGGAACGGGGGGATCGGCCAACAGGATCATGTGCTCGGAAGGAAGAAGTATTCGAGCGGCCAGCAGGCCCGCTCCAGGATGGCGCCGTCGAGCACCGGCGCGAGGCCGGGACCCCGGTCGGAGAGCTGCGAGCGATGGCGCGCAAGGGCCGCCTGCTTGGCCGCCAGCGCCCCGGCGGTGGACTGGAACGCGCACAGCCGGTGCCAGGGCACCGGCGACTCCACCGGGTCCGCCCAGTGCCACATCCACACCGGCGCTTCCCACAGCAGCGCGCCGGCCGCGCGCACCGCCCCGGCCGCGGCACGTCCGCAGGCCTCGTGGTCCGGGTGGCCGTCGAGCCGCCAGGTGCTCACCACCGCATCGTCCGGCCGCAGCAGCGTGCGCAGCGACCGCTCCAGCGCAGCGCCGCAGTCCCCCACGCCGCCATCCGGCAGGCCGAGCAGCAGCAGGTCGGCCGTGCCTGCACCGAGCGCGTCCAGGCCCTCCATGCGCTCGCGGCGGCGCATGGCGGCGGTCTCGGGTGCCGACCAGCCGGGCGTGCCCTGGTGGCTGGCCTCGCCATCGGTCACCCCGACGATGAGCACCTCGCCGCCGCGGCGCGCATGGGCGTGCAGCAGCATGCCGCAGGCCAGCAGCTCGTCGTCGGGATGCGGGGCCAGCACCACGAGGCGCTGGTCCGCGCCGACGATGGCGCCCGCGGGCAGGCAGGCGGGGCCTCGATCGGACAGCCACTGTTGCCAGGCGTGCGGCGCGCAGCGCGGGCGGCCGATGTCGATCTGGCGATCGGCCACGCGGTGTTCGGCTTCCATCAGATCGACCATGGGGCCTCCTGCCGATCCGCCAGGCATTCGCCGATCGCGGCATCGTCGCGGTCCGCGTGGCTCTGGCGGATGAAGACCGGCAGATCCGCCGCCATGCGCGCGAAGGCGGGATCACGGCACAACGGCGTGGCGCCCAGCGCCCGGCCGACCTCGTCGAGCACGCAGCGGGCGCAGGCTTCCGCGGCCTGGCGCACGCGCAGCGCGTGCAGCCGCGCATCCTGCTGCGGATGCGCGTCGATCCATTGCGCCGTCTCGCGCAGCAGCGCCGCGGAGCCGGCCAGCGCCCGGTCCACCCGGCCCAGCGCCGCGAGCCGGAACGGCGTGCGCTGTGCAGCGGGCGCCTGGAAGATGGCCGTGTGCAGCACGTGCGCCAGGGCCTCCGCGCCACCGTGCCAGCACGCCGCCACGCCCGCCCCGCCGTGCCAGAAGCCGGGCCGGCGCAGGTAGTCACCCGCCGCGCCCACGGGCACGGCCGGCACGTCCTGGAACAGCACGTCCACGCTGGCGCTGGCGGCCATGCCGACGGCATGCCAGTGCTCGCCGGAGAAACCCACGCCCGGCTGGCGCATGTCCACCGCCATCAGCAGCGGCCCTGCGCCGTCCGGCGCCCATGCGGTCAGCAGGCCGTGCGATACGTCCCGTGCGCCCGAACACCAGGCCTTGGTGCCGCGCAGGCGCGGCGTGCCGTCCGGTCCCGGGTGCACCGCCACGCGCGCGCCGGGCGCCTCCGCGGCCCAGGTGCCCCAGGTCGATGCGGCGGTGCTGCCGGCAATCCCCTCGGGCGCCCCGAGTTCGCGCAGGATCGCGAGCGCATCGGTATGGCCTTCGTAGCGTTTCACGAGCGAAAGGTCGTGCGCCGCCACTTCGGCGAGCGCCCGCCAGCGGGCCGCGGTGTCGCCGGCACCGGGCGCCGGCAGGTCGGCGCAGCCCGCGTCCACCAGCGCCTGCAGGCGGTCCGCCGGGGCGAGCGTGCCGCTGCCTTCCAGCACGGTGCGCAGCATCGCGAGCGGTGCGGCGCCATGGTTCGGATCGCGCACGTTCATGCCATGCCTCCCGCGGCGGCCCAGGTGGCGGCCGCGGCCATGCCCGCCAGGCCCGCGAGGTGCGCGCCGAAGCCGTCCGGCGCGCGGTACTGGCGGCGCGCGCTGGTCACCACGCGCGGCAGGTTGGTCCAGGCGATGGAGGCGCCCGTCGCCTCCAGGGCGCGCACCAGGGCCACGTCCTCGCCCGTGCACAGTTCCTGGAAGCCCCCGGCGCGCAGGTAGGCGCCGGACGCCACGCCCAGGTTGGCGCCGTGGATGTGGCGGTGGCCCGGCACGTCGTGGTAGGCGATGCGGTAGCGCTGCTGGAGATCGTCGGAGTAGCTGCCCCATTCGCGCACTTCCACGGTGCCGCACACCGCCTCGCTGGCCAGCCCGAGCTGGGAGGCGAGCCAGTCGTGCGCCACGGTGCTGTCGGCATCGGTGAACCCGAGCCAGCGGGCGCCCGCATCCAGCGCGGCCCGCGCCCCGGCCGCACGCGCGGCGCCCACGTTGCGGCGCGTGAGCGAGAGGGTGCGCACGCCGTAGCGCGCGGCGATGTCGGCGGAACGGTCGGAACAGGCATCGAGCGCCACCACGATGTCCACGTGCTCACCCTGCAGTGCGGGATGGAGGGCGGCCATGCGCAGCGCGTCCAGGCACTCGCCCAGGCACGCTTCCTCGTCGTGCGCGGGAACGACCACGCCGATCATGGACGGGCCCCTGGCGTGCGTACGCCCTGGGACGGCCGCCATGCCGCGCGTTGCAGGATCTCCGCGGGCTCCTCCCTGCGGCAGCGCCGGTGCCGTGCATTCCGCGACGGCCCGGCCCATTCGATGCGTGCCATGGTTTTCCTTGTGGTTTCACAGGGAAACTTAAGGCAGGCACTATGGCTGGACTGTAGGAAAACAAGCCCATCCATTACCCGACGGCGCCGTGTTCCGGGCAGGGGCGCCGCGCGGAAGCGAGCCGGGGACGCGGCCCCGTGAACGCGGTGGCCAGACCGACGTGCCGGCCCCGTCGCGGTCTTTCAGGAACGCCCGATGCCTACTCCGCGCGCCGCGCCATGCGGTCGCTCTTCCAGTACACGTCGTCGCCACCGTCCATGCGGTTGAGCACGCGCGCGAGCACGAAGAACAGGTCCGACAGCCGGTTCAGGTAGCGCCGCGGGGCGGCACGCAAGGCGCCGGGTTCGGCTTCGCCCAGCGCCACGACGGAGCGCTCCGCGCGGCGCGCCACGGTGCGGCAGATGTGCGCCTGCGCGGCGGCGCGCGAGCCTGCGGGCAGGATGAATTCCGCGAGCCGCGGCAGGGTGCCGTTGTAGTGCGCCAGGGCCTCGTCGAGCTGCGCCAGGGCATCGTCCTTGAGCAGCTCGAAACCCGGAATGGAGAGTTCGCCGCCCAGGTTGAACAGTTGGTGCTGCACGTCGCCCAGCAGCGTGCGCACGCCATCGGGCAGCGGCTCGCAGAGCAGCAGGCCGATGTGGGAGTTGAGTTCGTCCACGTCGCCCATGGCGTGCGGCCGCGCGCTGTGCTTGGAGACGCGCGTGTTGTCGCCGAGGCCGGTGCTGCCGTCGTCTCCGGTGCGCGTGGCGATTTGTGTCAATCGGTTGCCCATGGGGACCTTCCGGGGGAATTGGGGAGAAGTTGTCCGATTCTCCGTTACACCAAGGCCCGATTGTGTACTCGGGCAACAGCGGGCAAAAGCGCTGGCCGGTCGGCGCGCGATGCGGTGCAATGAAGGCCTGTTCAACTTCTACGGAGCCTGACATCCATGCCAGCTACGCAGCAACGACGATCCGCCCTCTCCTTCGACGCCCGCAGCGTGCTGCTGTTCGCGGCCATGGCCATGGGAGGCGCCGCGGCGCATGCGCAGACCTCTCCGTCCGCCGGCACGTCGACCGGCCTGCACGCCGCGCCCTCGCGCTCCGGCGGCAACGGCGCCCAGGGCCTGTCCGCCTCCGCGGGCGGCGGCGCCGTGTTCGGCGGCACGCCGACCGCCACGTCGGCCACGTCCGCCGGTGCGTCGTTCGACCGCGCCGATGCCAACCACGACGGGCAGCTGAGCGCGCAGGAAGCCGCCCGCCTGCCCGCCATCAGCCAGCGCTTCAAGGCGCTGGACACCAACCGCGACGGAGCCCTGTCGCGCACCGAATTCGAGGCGGGCGCGAAATCCTGACGCGCCGCCCGCGCCCCACGTCTGGCTGACGTTCTGTGATTGCGCAACTACCACGGGAACTCCAGCTGTATCTTGCAACGACCCGGCCCGCATGACAGGAGGCATGCGGGCTTCGGTGCGTCTGGAGTTCCCCCGGTCAGCGGTCCAGTTCGGCCAGCCGCACCGCGAGCCGGCGCCGCACGAAGGGAAGGTGGTCCACCAGTCCGAGCAGGGCGCCCCGCGCCGCGCGCGCCAGCGGCGAGGACGCCGTCGCCAGCCGCGTGAGCGCATCGGTCGTGCGGACCACCTCGCGCGCGATCGCGTGGCGCCGCTCAGCCCAGGCCGCCAGCCCGCCGGTGTCGCCACCGCGCAAGGCCCGGTGCAGCGGGGCGGCCAGTTCGACGGCATCCTGGATGCCCGTGTTCATTCCCTGCCCGCCCGCCGGGCTGTGCACGTGGGCGGCATCACCGCACAGCAGCGCATGTCCCTTCCACACCTGCGCCGCCAGCCGGTGCTGCACGTGGAACGACGATCCCCACAGCAGCTCCCCGATCGCGGGGGCCGTGCCGGGCCGGGGACCGCGGGTGCCGAGCAGGGTTTGCACATGCGCCGGCGTCACGTCCGGGTCCGGATCGTCCACCGTGGCCACCACGCGGTAGCGGTCGGTGCCGCCGGGCAGGGGGGCCACCACCATCAAACCCTCGGGCGAAAAGAACAGGCTGACCTCGCTGCGGGGCAGCGGCCAGTCCATGCGCACGTCGGCCAGCACGAAGCGCTCCGCATAGTCGCCCCCCTCGAAGGCGATGCCGGCGCCCGCGCGCACGTCGCTGCGGGCGCCGTCGCATCCCACGATCCAGCGGGCCTGCACTTGCCGCGGGCCTGCCTCGAAGCAGTCCAGATCCGCCGCGATGCCCCCGGGCACTTCCGTGAACGACACCAGCCGTGCCGGACGCCATACCGTGGCGTTCTGGCCGCCCAGCCCCGCCGCGAGCACGGCCTCGGTCACGTTCTGCGGGCACATCAGCGCGTAGGAATGGGGCGAGGGCAACCCCGCGAAGCCGATGCGCAGCAGCAGGTCGCCGCCTTCGCGCACGCAGAAATCCGGCGTCTTCAGGCCCTCGGCCAGCAAGGCGGGCACCACCCCGAGCGGTTCGAGCACTTCCAGCGTGCGTGCATGGATGACGGCGGCGCGCGAGGTGTTCAGCCCGGCCGCATGCCGGTCGACCAGCAACGAGGCGATGCCCAGCCGGTCCAGCGCACGCCGCAGGGCCAGGCCCGCGGGGCCGGCGCCCACGATGAGCACGTCGGTGGAGATCGGTGCATTCGGCGCTGCGTCCATAGGGGCCTCCAGAAGTAAACACGCGTTTGCATTGTGGACTCACCCAGGCCGCAAGTAAACTGGCGTTTACAAAAACCCACATGCGTATTCCAGGACGATCCCGTGACCCGTTCGCAAGCCACCCGAGACCGCATCCTCGAATCGGCCCGCTGCCTGTTCGCCCAGGAGGGCTACGACGGCACCACGCTGCGTGCCGTGGCGGCCCATGCCCGGGCGAACGTCGCGCTGGTCATCCGCTACTACCGGAGCAAGGAGGCGCTGTTCCTGGCCGCCTCGGAGTTCGACCTGCGCCTGCCGGACCTCGGCACGGCCCCGCGCGGCGAACTCGGCACGCGGCTCGCGGCGCATTTCTTCGCCGTGTGGGAAGACGGCCCCGCAGGACGGCAACTCGTGTCGCTGCTGCGGGCCGCCGCGACGCACCCCGACGCGCGGGCCCGCATGCAGGAGATCTTCGAGACGCAACTGCGCGCGGCCGTCCGTGTTCTGGTGCCGCCCGACGAAGGGCCGGACCTGCGGGCCACCCTCATCGCCTCGCAGATGCTGGGGTTCGCGTTCGTCCGCTACGTGCTGGAGTTTTCAGCGGAAGGGCTCGATCGATCGGCGGCGGTGCGTGCATTGGGCGGCACCCTGCAGCGCTACCTCACGGAGCCCCAGTGACCGTCAGTCGTGCAGCGACGACAGGAACTGCTGCAGCTCCGGCGTGCGCGGGTTGCCGAACACCTCGGCCGGCGGGCCCATCTCGTGCACGCGGCCCTGGTGCATGAAGATCACGCGGTCGCTCACCTTGCGCGCGAACGCCATCTCGTGCGTGACCATCAGCAGCGTCATGCCCTCGGCCGCCAGGCCTTCCACCACGCGCAGCACCTCGCCCACCAGTTCCGGATCGAGCGCGCTGGTGATCTCGTCGCACAGCAGCACGGCGGGCTCCATGGCCAGGGCGCGGGCGATGGCCACGCGCTGCTGCTGGCCGCCGGAGAGCTGGTCGGGCATGGCGTCGAACTTCTCGGCCAGGCCCACGCGCAGCAGCAGCCGGCGCGCGTGCTCGGCGGCATCGACCTTGTCCTTCTTCTTGACCAGCGTGGGCGCGAGCATGATGTTGCGCCCCACCGAGAGATGCGGGAACAGGTTAAAGCCCTGGAAGATCATGCCCACGCGCTGGCGCAGCTCGCGCATGGCCATGGGGCTGTCGTGCAGCAGCGGCTTGCCGTCCACGGTGAGCGCGCCGTCCTGGAACTCCTCCAGTCCGTTGATGCAGCGCAGCAGCGTGCTCTTGCCGGAGCCGCTCTTGCCGATGATGGCGATGACCTCGCCGCGCGCGACCTTCAGGTCGATGCCTTTGAGCACCTCGTTGGTGCCGTAGGACTTGCGCAGCGCCGTGACGTTGACGATGGGGGCGGCGGTTTCAGCGGCGGCTTGCATGGACTTTCCTTTCCAGGAACTTGGCATAGAGACTGATGGGGTAGCACAGCGCGAAGTACATCAGCGCCACGCAGGCGAACACCGTGAACGGCTGGTAGGTGACGTTGGAGATCATGTTGCCGGCGCGCGTGAGTTCGACGAAGCCCACCACCGACGCCAGCGCGGTGCCCTTGATCACCTGCACCATGAAACCCACCGTGGGCGCGATCGCGATGCGCAGCGCCTGCGGCACCACCACGTGGCGCAACTGCTCGCCGAAGGTGAGCGCGAGGCTCTGCGCGGCCTCCCACTGCCCCCTCGGGATGGCGGCGACGCAGCCGCGCCAGATCTCGGTGAGGAAGGCGCTGGTGTAGAGCGTGAGCGCCAGCGTGACCGACACCCACGCCGACACGTCGATGCCGAACAGCCCGATCCCGAAATACGCGAGGAACAGCTGCATCAGCAGCGGCGTGCCCTGGAAGACCTGCACGTAGGCGCCGACCATCCGGTCGATCCAGCCGATGCGCGTCAGGCGCGCCACCAGCAGCAGCGCGCCCACGAGGCCGCCGCCGACGAAGGCGATGAGCGACAGCGCCACCGTCCAGCGCGCAGCCAGCAGCAGGTTGCGGAAGATGTCCCAGAAAGTGAAATCGACCATGGTGACTTATCCCTTCACTTCCCGAAGACGAAGCGCGGCCCCGCCCAGTTGAGCGCGCGCCGCAGCCCGATGGCCAGCAGCAGGTAGATGCCGGTGGCGACGATGTAGGCCTCGAAGGTGCGGAAGTTCTGCGCCTGGATCACGTTGGCCGAGTAGCTCAGCTCCTCGGTCGAGATCTGGCCGCAGACGGCCGAGCCCAGCATCACGATGATGATCTGGCTCACCATGGCGGGCCACACGCGCTTGAGCGAGGGCGGCAGCACCACGCGCGTGAACACCTGCACGCGGCTCAGCGCCAGGCTCTGCGCGGCCTCGATCTGCCCGCGCGGCGTGGCCTCGATGCCGGCGCGGATGATCTCCGTCGCGTAGGCGCCCAGGTTCAGCACCATGGCGATCACCGACGCCACCTCCGGGCTCAGCTTGATGCCCATCGACGGCAAGCCGAAGAAGATGAAGAACAGCTGCACGATGAAGGGCGTGTTGCGGATCAGCTCCACGTACGTGCCCACCACCACGCGCAGCGCCAGCGGCCCGCTCGCGCGCGCCCAGGCGCAGCCGATGCCCACCACCATGCCGATCGCCATCGACACGGCCGTCAGGCCCAGCGTCCACAGCACGCCGCGCAGCAGGAAGGGCCACTGCACCAGCACGGCCCCGAAATCGAGTTGAACTTGCATATCCATCATCCGTGCGCCGAACACCGCGCACGCCCTATGAAACTGTCACGGCGCCACCCATCAAATGGCCGCGGAGCAGGCCAAGCCAGCAGACGCCGCGGAACCGGCTCCGCCGGGCCGCTGGCGTCGTCCCCCCTCCCATGCGCAGCATGAGAGAGGGGGTGAAGGCGCGCAGCGCCTCAGGGGGGTGTTCACTCCGTCAGCGGCAGATCGCCCGCCGGCCGCCCCAGCCACTTCTTCGACATCGCATCCAGCGTGCCGTCCTTCTTCGCGGCCAGGATGATCTCGTTCACCTTGGCGCGCAGCGCGTCCTCGCCCTTGGCCACGCCCACGAAATTCGGGCTGTCCTTGATCAGCAGCTTGTATTCGGCATTCAGTTGCGGGTTCTTCTGCATCATCAGGCCGGCGTTGGAGACGCTGGTGGCGATTACCTGCGTCTGGCCGGCCACGAAGGCGGCGGTGGAGGCGGCCTGGTCCTCATAGCGCTTGAACTGCATGGACGCGGGGCCGACCTTCGCCAGCTCCTGCTCCTCCATCGCGCCCTTGGCGACGGCGATGGTCTTGCCGGCGAGGTCGTCGAACGACTTGACCTGCATGTCCTTGGGCGCATACACGCCCTGGAAGAACGGCGCATAGGCGTGCGTGAAATCGATCACCTTCAGGCGCTCCGGGTTCTTGCCCAGCGTGGAGATCACCAGGTCCACCTGCTTGGTCTGCAGATAGGGAATGCGGTTGGCGCTGGTCACCGGCACCATCTGCAGCTTGGCGCCCATCCCCTTGGCGATGAGTTCCGCCATGGCGACGTCCAGGCCCTGCGGCTTGAGGTCCAGGCCCACGAAGCCGTAGGGCGGGTAGTCGGTGGGCACCGCGATCTTGATCGTCTTCGTCTGCTGGATCTTCTCCAGCACGTTCTGCGCATGGACGGCCGTGCCGCCCAGCAGGGCGGCGGCGGCCAGGGCGAGGGTGAGGTGGCGGCGGGTGGGGGTCATAGAAGCGCTCCTAGGTAGGTCGGGGAGGGGTCGTCGTCGTTGCCGGACGGGGAGGATGAAGATGAGGAAGCAGCAGCCAGGGACGGCGGCGGCGGCGACAGCGCGGCGGGCCGGCGCTTCGCGCGCGGAACAGGGGCGGTGACGGCGGCGATGCCGGCCTCGTCGGAATGCAATGCACGTGCCTGCGCGCGCGGGCGTGGGCGCGCCGCCGCCTCCGGCACCACGGGCGCGAGCGCGCCGCGCAACTGCGCCAGCGGATCGGCATGGGCGGGCAGCCGCAGGTGGTTCTGCACGGTGCCGATGTGTTCGGCCATCAGCGCCTCGGCGCGGGCGGTGTCGCCCGCCTCCAGCGCCGCGACGATGCGCACGTGGTCCTCGCACGACTGGGCGGCATCGTGCGACGACTGGTAGAGCATGGCGATGAGCGTGGTGCGCGCCGTGAAATCGCGCAGGGTGTCGGCCAGCAGGTGGTTGCCCAGGCATTCGGCCAGGCACACGTGGAAGTCGCCCAGCAGGAAGCTGCGCGCGCCCACGTCGCTGCCGCGCACGGCGGCCTTCTCGCGCGCCAGGTGCGCACGCAGCGACTGCAGCGCGGGCTTGCCCAGCGGCTTCGCGCCGCGGATCAGGCCCAGCTCGATCACGCGCCGCGCCTCGAAGGCCTCGCGCGCATCCTCCTGCGAGGGCTCCACCACGTACCAGCCGCGCCGCGCGCTCACGGTGACGATGCCGCGCACCGACAGCCGGGTGAGCGCCTCGCGCACGATGGTGCGGCTGCAGTCGAACAGCATGGCCAGCTGCTGCTCGCCCAGGCGCGCGCCGGGTGCGAGCTTCTGCGCCATCACCGCTTCGATGATGCGTTCGCTGATGTCGGTGGAGGAAATCGCCATGGCTTGCATACCAGCACGAAGCGTGCCCGCTGGTATGCAAGATCGGCGCACAACTCTGGTTCAGCCACGGCACCGATGCACGCGGATCGGCACCAAGTTGGCGCCGCCCTGCCCGGTCAGGTGCCGCGCAAACCTTCCGCGAGCCACTCGGTGCCCAGGAGGAAGTCGCCGATGTCCATCGCCTCCTGCGGGTTGTGCGAGCCATGGGCATTGCGCACGAACAGCATCGCCGCCGGAATGCCCGCGGCGGCGAACACCGCCGCATCGTGGCCCGCGCCGCTGGGGATGCGCTCCAGCGTCTGCCCCGCGCGGGCGGCCACGGCCTCGAAGCGCCGGATCCAGCCCTCGTCCATCGTCGCGGGGGCCGTGGTGAGGCGGTCGTCGAACTCGAAGCGCACGCCCCGCTCGGCCGCGATCGCGCGGCATTCGTCCTGCATCAGCGCATGAAAGCGCTCCAGCGTGGCGGCATCCTGGCTGCGCGCCTCGAAGCTGAACTGCACCTCGCCCGGAATCACCGACACCGCGTGCGACTGCGCGGGCGTGGTGCAGATGCCGCTGGTCATCACCAGGTCCATGCCCATCTGCAGCAGCACGCGCCAGTGCTCGTCCATCCGCGACAGCAGCTGCGCCACGGCCAGCACCGCGTCCTTGCGCAGCCAGCGCGGCACCGCGCCGGAGTGGCCCGTCTCGCCGATGCAGCGCACACGGTTGTGGCGCACGTTGCCGCGGATGCCCGTCACCGCCGCCACCGGCCAGCCGCGCGCCACCATCACCGGGCCCTGCTCGATGTGCAGTTCCAGGTAGGCGGCCACGGCGCACGGCAGCAGCGGCGTGCCCTGGGCGATGGCGGCCACGTCCGCGCCGCAGCGCGCCATCGCGTCGCCCAGCGAGCCGGCGGCGGCCCCCGTGCGGTGCGGCAACTGCAGCGCCGCGGCGGGCAGGCGCCCCAGCAGCGCCATCGAGCCCATGTAGGCGCGGCCGTACCAGGCGCTTTCCTCGCCGCGCAGGGCCAGCACGCGCACCGGCGGCGCCTCCGCATGCCGCCCGCGCAGCGACGACAGCACCAGCATGCCCGCCACCACGCCGGCCAGGCCGTCGTAGTTGCCGCCCTGCGGCACCGAATCCACATGCGAGCCGATCACCACCACGGGATCGGCGCGTTCGTCCTCGGGCAGGCGCATCCACAGATTGCGCGCGCGGTCGTATTCACACGCCAGGCCCATCGCGGCGGCATGGCGCTCCAGCAATTGCAGGGCCGTGTCTTCGCCGGGACCGTAGCTCTCGCGCGTGATGCCGGGGCCGTCGCGGGTGGCGTCCGCCACCTCGCCGAGCAAGGCCTCGGCCTGGCGGCGCCACGCGCGGGTGTCCAGGGTTTCCATCACCGCGCTCATGCCGCGCCCCCTACCGGGCTCGCACCCGTGCCGCCATGGGCCAGCGACCACTGCGTGGGCGAGGCGGTGAACTCCGCCAGCGTCTGCGCCTGCGCGGCACTCAGGCGCCCCGCTTCCAGCAAAGCCACGTGGAGCTGCGCCCACGAGGCCAGCGCGTGCAATTGCAACTGCTGCTGCGCCAGGCGCTGCGGCGTGTCCGGGTAGATGGCGTAGTCGAACAACACCAGCGCATCGCCCACGTCCACGCCCACCTGCCGCAGCGCCTGCGCGGCGGCCATCTTGGAGCGGCCGTCGGTGGTCACGTCGTCCACCAGCAGCACGCGCGCGGGCAGCCCGTCTTTGCGGTGCGGCAGACGGCCCTGCAATTGCGCCTGCACGCCCCAGCCGATGGGCCGCTTGCGCAGGTACAGCATGGGCAGGCCGAGCCGGTCGGCCAGCCACGCCGCGAAGGCGATGCCGGAACTCTCCGAGCCCACCACCGCGCCGATGCCCTGCCTGGCCACCAGCGGCGCCACCGCGCGCGCGGCGGCCTCCATCAGCTCCGTGCGCCAGGCCACGTCGCACAGCAGCGCGTGCGCATCCACATAGACCGGGCTGGCCCAGCCGGAGGTGTAGAAGAACGGCGTACCGCCCGCGATGCGCACGGCATCGGTGGCGACCAGGGCGCGCGCCACGCGCGCCGCATCGGCGGGAGAAAAAATCATTGCGAGCCTGACAAAAGCCAAGCGATGCATCCTAGGCAGCCTCTCGGGCTGGGAGAAGTGCAAAAATCTCCGCCAGCCGTTCCCAAACGCGATGGCTCGTGCCGCGCCCTTTCCGCCGCATGCGGCACGGCCACGCCCCATCACGCTCCGCCCTCTTCCCGCCGACCCCGCTCCCATGGCCCGCCTGCTCTCCCCCCGCAACTTCCTGCGCCAGCTCGACCTGGGCTCGCTCGATCTCTTCATGCTCGTGTGCGAGACCGGCAGCATCGCGCGCGCCGCCGAGCGCGGCCAGATGGCCGCCTCCGCCGTGAGCAAGCGCATCGCCGAACTGGAAGCGCTGGCGCAGGCCCCGCTGCTCGCGCGCCATGCACGCGGCGCGCGGCCCACGCCCGCGGGCCGGCAACTGCTGCAGCATGCGCACGCCATCCTGCTCGCGGTGGAGCACCTGCATGCGGACCTCGGCGAGTTCGCGCAGGGCGTGCGCGGCCACGTCACCGTGTGCGCCAGCGCCTCGGTGGTGGAGCAGTTCCTGCCGGCGGAGATCGCGGGTTTCATGCAGCGCCATCCGGACATCCGCATCGACCTGCGCCAGGCCGCCAGCCGCGCCGTGGCGCAGGCCGTGCGCGAGGGCACGGCCGACATCGGCATCTGCGGCGCCAGCGACGAGGTGCTGGGCCTGGAGGCCCGGCCCTACCGCCGCGAGCGCCTCGTGCTGGTGGTGCCGCGCGGCCACGCGCTCGCGCGCCTGCGCACCGTGGCCTACGAACGCGCGCTCGCCTACCCGCAGATCGGCCTGCGCGACAGCAGCACCGTGCAGCAGGCGCTCGCGCAGGAGGCGCGCGCCACGCGGCGCGTGCTCGGCCGGCGCATGGAAGTGGACAGCCTGAGCGCGATGTGCCGCATGGTCGAGAGCGGCCTGGGCCTGGGCGTGATGCCCGAGGGCGCCTTCCGCGCGCTCGGCGAAGCCACCACGCTGCGTGCCGTCGCGCTCGGCGATGCCTGGGCCGACCGCGAACTCAACCTCTACGCACGCCGCTTCGCCGACCTGCCCGCCGCGGCACAACGCTTCGCGGACCATGTCACGCCGCAGGCGCAGCCAGCGGCGTCAGCGTGAACGCGCGCGGCTTTCTACAGGCGCGGACTTTCGAAAAGGCGCTTGTCTAACTTGCAAGGGCCCGCAGTGAAAATACGCCCTCGTCGCTCGCCATCGTGATGTGCGGCCAACCCTTGATCACGAGAGTGGTCGTGAAGCGCACCTACGAAATCCCCACCCTATGAAGAACAGCGTTACCGCCCCAGCGCTTCGGCACGCAGGCACCTATGGCTTGGCCGCGCTCGTCACAGGGCTGCTGCTCACGCCGCTGTCCTACCTGGCCATCGGCATGCTCGGTGAATTTTCTGCGGCATTCGCCCTTCTCTTCGTTCCACCGTTGATCGTTTGCGAGTGCTTCCTGCTTCACCAACTGCTGTCACGCGCACCGGATGGGGGACTTTCGAAAACGAAAGCCGTCGCGGTAATGGCTTCATGGGCCTATGTCGCATTCTTCGCGGTGGTCATTTCTGGCGCGAGGCTGCAGGTCGGCTGGGCTCGGCTCGGTGGGTGGTGCATGCTGTGGCTGGTCTGTAGCGCTCTGGCATATCCGATACTCGCACTCCGGTGTCGCAATGCCTCGCTGGTGCAGCGCACTGCGGGCTGGAGGCATGCGCCGTGGGTATTCCTGTGCGTTTTCTTGATGGCCGCCGGGATGTGTCTGCACTATCTGGCCACACCACAGCGGTTTCCCTGAACCGCCCCTTCCCTTCCAGGGGGGACACGGCATCGGCAGACAGGTCCCTAGAATGGTTCCCCCAGGAGACAACGCCATGAACGCCCCCACCGCCACCGCCCACCTGCTGCCCGAGATCCGCCTGCGCCCCGTGCCGCAGGAATTCATGGACGCGCTCGTCGCGCGCTTCGGCGCCCAGTGCTCCCTCGCGCAGGCCGTGCGCGAGCAGCACGGGCGCGACGAAGGATCGATGCAGGCGCCGCCGCCCTCGGCCGTGGTCTTCGCCGAAAGCACGCAGGACGTGGCCGATGCCGTGCGCCTCGCCGCGCAGCACGACGTGCCCGTGATTCCGTACGGCGCGGGCTCGTCGCTCGAAGGCCACCTGCTCGCCATCCAGGGCGGCATCAGCATCGACGTCTCGCGCATGAACCGCCTGCTGAGCGTGGACGCCGACGACCTCACCGTCACCGTGCAGCCCGGCATCACGCGCAAGCAGCTCAACGAGGCGATCAAGGACACCGGCCTGTTCTTCCCGATCGACCCGGGCGCGGACGCCAGCATCGGCGGCATGGCCGCCACGCGCGCCAGCGGCACCAACGCCGTGCGCTACGGCACCATGCGCGAGAACGTGCTCGCGCTCGAAGTGGTGACGGCTACGGGCGAGGCCATCCGCACCGGGACCCGCGCCAAGAAAAGCGCCGCCGGCTACGACCTGACGCGCCTGCTGGTGGGCAGCGAAGGCACGCTCGGCGTGATCACCGAAGTCACGCTGCGCCTCTACCCCCTGCCCGAAGCCGTGAGCGCCGCCATCTGCTCCTTCCCGAGCATCGAGGCCGCCGTTCGCACCGTCATCCAGACCATCCAGCTCGGCGTGCCGATCGCGCGCGTGGAGCTGATCGACGCGCACACCGTGCGCATGGTGAACGCCCACAGCAAGCTCGGCCTGCGCGAGGAACCGATGCTGCTGATGGAGTTCCACGGCTCGCCCGCCGGCGTGCAGGAACAGGCCGAAACCGTGCAGACCATCGCGCAGGACTGGAACGGCAACGCCTTCGAATGGGCCACTACGCCCGAAGAGCGCACGCGCCTGTGGACCGCGCGGCACAACGCGTATTTCGCGGCCGTGCAGAGCCGCCCCGGCTGCCGCGCGATCAGCACCGACACCTGCGTGCCCATCAGCCGCCTGGCCGACTGCCTGCTCGACTCCGTGACCGAGGCCGACGCCAGCGGCATCCCGTACTTCCTCGTCGGCCACGTGGGCGACGGCAACTTCCACTTCGGCTACCTGATCGACCCCAACAGCGACGACGAGCGCATGGTGGCCGAACGGCTGAACCACCAGCTCGTCGCCCGGGCGCTGGCCATGGGCGGCACCTGCACCGGCGAGCACGGCGTGGGCATCCACAAGATGGGGTTCCTGCTGGACGAGACCGGGCCCGGGGCCGTGGGAATGATGCGGGCGATCAAGCAGGCGCTGGATCCGAAGAATATTTTGAATCCGGGGAAGATCTTCGCGATGTGACTGGCCAGGGGCGCGTCGCCCCATGCTTTTCGCTGTCCTCTTCACCGACAGGCCCGACCAGGGTGACGTGCGGGCCGCACATCTCCAGGCGCATTGCTTGACTGGAGCAGCACAAGGCAAAGCCATGAAATCCTGCATTGGTGCAAAGCCAATGCCGAACGCAAGGCGCTCATCTGATGCCGATCGTTCGAAGGCACCATCCACGCCTGGAACAACTACGGCGACTTCGGCTTCATCCAGCCCACGCAAAGCGGGCCTCGGCCGGCACAAGCACCACCTGCAGACGCTGCAGCCGCTTGGACTTGTCTGTGCAATTACAGGATCGCCGCCTTGGCGTGGTTCTGCGTGGACGCTGGTATCTGTCTTTCCTCCCAAGTGGCTCAGGAACGCCTCGACCGCGCCCCTATCCTGCGGATGGCGTTTGCCGTGAAAGGAAGTGAAATGGATCGCCACGCCCAGCCGATATAAGCTGGTTCGGTGCGAATGCTGTAACGCCGCGTGCGAAGTAGACGCGCATTCGCTCCAGCAGCTTGTGCTGAAGAGCTTCAACGAGCGATTCGGGCGCTGGAACCGGAAAAGGGTTTGTTCGGGGAAATTGCAGGTTTGCCTAAACGGGCTGGCGCTAGGTTTTGCCTGGGTATCCAACGAGGAGTGTTGTGTTGGCTGACTGCGGTAGGTAGGATAAGCGTCGTACAAATCTAGTTAGGTATCATCACTCACCATGTGGAGCATCAATGGAAAATGAAATTTCGACAATTGAGTCTGCAACGAGCTTGACTGGCATAGATATTAATAAAGCCGTTGAAGACGCCCAAAAAGTCGGCCAACTTTTCGAGAAGATGGGAATCAAGGAGGCCACCCTACACAACGGCAATTATTTTAAGCATAATCTCGAGAGCAACACAAAAACTGTAGTCACCGAGGGCTGCATTGTCCAAGAGCAAGAAAATACGGTAACAGTTATTCTCAAGAAAACAGATGCAGCGCCGCTCGCTGCCGTGTCAGAGATCAATAGCCAAACACAGAAAGCTCTCGGAGCTTTCGCCGGCAAGTCTCAACCATGGATATCTCAAAACAAAGAGTAAACGCATAAAAACTTGCGCAAGCCGACCCGCTAGAGCGGGCGGCTTAGCTCAAAGTTGGGCATGGCTGGCATTATGCCAATTACCTAGTAACAAATTAGTACCATTGTTGATATCTTGAAAACGCAAAAATGACAAAGCAAGAACCAGCAGAGAAAACCCTCAACTTATTTCCAATTGACTACCCCTTTGAAACCCTTTTTTCTCGTATTCAAATAACCCCCCCTAAGCTAAGGCTCGATCCTGAGTTTCAGCGCAAGTACAAATGGGACAGGGAAGGCTGGGAACGTGCATCACGGTTCATCGAATCATGTCTTATGAGAATTCCCTTGCCCGCCTGCTACTTCGCCGAAAAGGAAGATGGCACGCACTTTGTAATTGATGGCGTGCAGCGCCTTACAACAATCCAAAAATTTTTCAAAGACGAGTTTGCACTTGAGGGCATGAGCGCATTCAAAGAGCTTGAAGGAAAAAAATTCTCTGAGTTGGCGGGCTATCAATCCGAGTTAGAAGCCACAACCATTCGATGTATTGTTCTTAGAGCGTGTTATGAACTTCCCGCGGAAGCCAGCACCCGTGCGGCGGCGGGCAACATGAGCATCGCGAAG
>DHAE01000017.1 GCA_002397315.1 Comamonadaceae bacterium UBA4962 | reverse complement strand
GCCCTTCACGCGCCGCGTGATGGCCCAGGCCACCAGCGCGCCCAGCGCCGCCGACAGCAGCGCCAGCAGCAGGACCAGCGATGCGGCGCTGCCGGCTTCCCTTTTCGCTTCCGCACCCGTATCCGCCATCAGCCGTTGCTGGTAGGCACTCAGCTCGTCGAGCGCGCCGAAGTACTGGCCCTGCAGGGTGCGCACCTCCTGCAGGAGCAGGGTCCGCGCGGCCGTTTTGTCGTTCTGTTGCGCGAGTTCGGCCGCCTTGCTCACCGAGGCGGTATAGGGCACACGAACCTGCAGGAGCTTGGCCAGCAGCGTGCGTCCGTTCGGCGTGGCGATGCTCTTTTCCAGCTGCGCGAAGATTTCCGTGTTGCGCGCGGTGGCGCCGTCGATGCGGCGCTTTTCCTCCGCGATCTGCGGCGCTTCGTCCAGCAGCGCCATGTTGCGCAGCGCGCGCGCCACGAGGTTCACGTTGTCGCGGACCTCTTGCACGAGGAGCACCTTGCCGATGCGGTCGGAGGTGAGCGAGTCGATGTCATGGCTGACCGAATCCAGCCGGAGCCGGGCGATGCCGGCCTGCAACACGCCCAGAAGAATGACGAGGGCGAAACCCAGGCCGAGCAGGGTGCCCAGCTTCATGTGCCGAAAAGAAATCATGGAGTACTTCCGTTGACGGGGCGGCGTTGTACCGCCGCGGTTCAGAAGTAACCAATTGTTGGTCAAATGCCGGGAAATTTGTCGAAACTATTCCAATTCCCCCACTTTTGGATCAAATTGGCGAATTTGTCCGACGGATTCGGCGACCACAGACCGCATTTCTCGCAGTCCGGCCATGGGCCGCACTCACGGCTGGCGGATCATGTGGGGGTAGATCAGACCGTAGCGGCCCGACAGGCCGGGGGCGACGCTGGGGTTGCTCAGCTTGGTGAATGCCGCGCCGATCACGGGCAGCCCGGAAGGATCGCTGACCTGCAGCGTGGCCCAGCCGGACTGGAAGCCGTTGCGCAGCGGGGAGCGCGCCACCGAGGTGGACAGCGGCGAGATACCGTTGAACGCCGCCACCGACACCGCGCCGCACAGGCGCGGCACCAGGGGCAGGGTCGAGGGGATCGCCGCGCCGTTGGTGGATACCGTGGCATCGCGCGAGAACACCAGGAACGACCAGCCGGCGTTGGCGCTGCACACCTGGTTGCCGGACACGGCGGTGTTGTCCGAATGGAAGAACTGGTCGCCCGTGCCGGCCGGCGGCACCACCGAGAACGTGCGCGCGCCGGCCGCGTAATCCATCGCCACGCTGTAGCGCTTGGTGGGCATGGCGAACACCCAGTCGGTCTGCGCGGAGATCGAGGGCTCCAGCGCGTACTGGTTGCGCACCTCGCGGGCGTTCAGCAGCTCCGACAGTTCGGCGGCCGTGCGGCGGGCATTCGCCTCCGAGGCGGGCAGGTGGTAGGGCGTGGAGAGGTCGGGCAGGTCGTACGCGCGGGCGGTGATCACCGCGGCCGTGGTCGGCACGCTGGTGACGCCGTCGATGTCCTTCTGGCGCGCGGCGAAACCCGCCGACACCAGCAGCGGATCGGCCGTGAAGCGCTCGGGCTGGACGATCGCCTGGTCGGTGGGCGGGAACAGCACGAAGTTGCCGCGCCCCGGCTGGCCGGCCGCGTTCACGGCCTGCAGCGTGGTCATCGCGGACGAGAAGGTGGTCGCGCCGGGCACGTCGATGACGTACCAGGTGCCGCCCACGCCGCCCGACGGCGCGGCGAAACCGCGGGCGGCGGCCGTGGCCTCGTCGCCGGCGTCCTGCTGCAGGGCGGCGTCGATGGCCGGGCCCGTGCAGGGCGCCACGTCCGACGTCTGCCGGATCGCCGTGAAGAGCGCCGAACGCTCCTGGCCGCTCGTGCCGTACACCGCCGCGGAGGGGATGTCGGCGGCGACGATGGCCTCGATCGTGCCTTCGCGGGTCTGGTTGGCCCGGTCGGCCGCGCCCAGGGCCGGGTCGAGCCGGTCGGTGCCGAAGGGCTGCGGCACGCCGGCCGCGAGCTGGGGGGCGGTGCAGGAGCCGTCCGCGGTGGCGATCTGCGCACGGCCGTCGGCCCCGGCGGTGATCGCGCCGGTCCACATGTCGCCGGGCGACAGCAGCAGCGTCATGGACAGCAGGCTGTCGCCGTTGGCGGCGCCGCGCACGCGCAGCTTGATCGCCTTGCCGTTGGAGAGGTCCGTGTTCACCAGGTGCAGCACGGTCATCTGGCCCTGCTGCGCGGTGAAGTAGGGCACCAGCAGCACGTGGCCGAGCTGGTTGGGGGCGGGCTGCAGCCCGACCGCGTCCGTCGCGCCCAACTGGGTGCTCGAGGGGGCGCCGCCGGTGCCGGGCACCACGCCGGCCAGGGCCGGGGCGGCGAATCCGCAGCCGCAGAGCAGTAGGGCGCCTGCGGCGCGGGCGAAGTTCGGGGCGGGCATGGGGCTCCTCCTGGGTGCGTGGGCGTTCGGAAGGCCGCAGCCTAACCGATGGCGCGTGTCCCGTGAACGCCATGCAGGCCCCCCGTGCAGGAAAAGTATCGTCTGGCGGTACTGGTCGGGCGATATGCCGCCACCCCGTAGCTTTGCGGAAACACGTGCCGGCCCCGCACCCATGATGCGGCCCATGTTCCACCACGGGCCGCAAGCCCCCGCTTCCATGCCGCGTCCTTCGCCTTCCCCGTTGTCTTCCACCCCCCTCGTCCAGCGCGACACGTCCGCCTGGCAACTGCAGGTCTGGGTGTCGTTCGGCATCGCCGCATCGTGCTGCGCGGTCGGGCTGGCCTGGCTGCCGGGCGAGCGGCTGCAGCAGATCTTCATGGTGATGGGCTACGTGTTCTGCCTCTCGGCGGTCTTCATGCTCGCCAAGTTCGTGCGCGACAACCAGGCCGCCACGCGGCGCGGGGCGGGCGATACGCCGCTCTTCAAGCTGGTGGTCTGGGGCGGCTTCGCCGTGGCGGTAGGGCTGACCGGCTGGGGCCTGCTCGACATGGACATCTCGCCCCCCTACAAGGCCTTTTTGGGCGTGAGCTGGCTGTACCTGCTGACCACCGCGTTCACGCTGGCGAAGATGCTGCGCGACCGCCACGAGGCCGATCTGGCCGAAGCCCGGCTGGCGGGCCGCCGCGATGCGATGCAGGCCGCCGGCACGGAGACGTCCCCTGCTGCGCTGCAGGAGGCGCCGATGGCCGGAGTGCGCCCGGACCGAGCCGTGAACTGAGCCTGGAGACCGTTGCCATGTCGCATTTCCCGTACCGCGGGCCCGTACCTTCGCACCCCGCCCGCACCCTCCCGTCTGGATGGGGCCGCCGGCTCGCGGGCATGGCGCAGTCCGGTGCCGCCGCCATGGCCATCGCCATCGCTCTCGCCGCAGTTGCGCCGGCGCCGGCACGGGCGCAGAGCGAAGCGTCCCTCACGCTCTCGATGCTGCCGGTGGCGTCGGTCGTCGGTGCGGCTTCCGTGGGTTCCACGGCGGTCGGCGCGGCGGTCGCGCTGCCCGCGGCGCTGTCGGTGGCCGGCGCGGTGCTCACCGTGCGCGCCGTGGAGGCTTCGGCGGCCGGCACGGTCTACGTGCTGGAGCGCGCCTCGGACGGCGCCCGCGTGAGCGTGGAAGTCACGGGCCGCGCCGCCTCCGGGATCGCCGCGGGCGTGGGCACCGTGGTCGCCTGCAGCGTCATCGGCACGGGCGTGATCCTGTCGGCCGCGGGCGAGGTACTGGCCTTCGTGCCCAACGCGCTGGGTCGTGCGCTGCTGCACGACGAGCGGCTGTGAGGGGCGTCGCCATGGCGGCGGCCGGGTTCGCCCTGGCCGCGGCGCTCGCGGCCGGCACGGCCCATGCGGGGCGCTCCTGCGAGGCGCGCCGGCCCACGCCGCAGGTCATCGAGCGCGGCATGCAACTGGCCGAGCGCACTGCGCGGGCGCTCGACGCTGAGCACCGGCGCTCCGGTGCACAGGTGGTGCTGCTGGCCCGCGCGGGCCAGGACCTGTCGAAATACGGCGTGCACTATTCGCACATGGGCTGGGCCTACCGCACGCCCGAGGGCCACTGGCGCGTGGCGCACAAGCTCAACGCCTGCGGTACCGCCGAGGGCCACGTCCACCGCCAGGGCCTGGGCCAGTTCTTCCTGGACGACCTCTGGCGCCACGAGGCCGCATGGCTGGTGCCGTCACCCGAGGCGCAGGCGCGGCTGGCCGCGGTGCTGGCCGACCGGCCGCGCACGCTGGCGATGCACCAACCCACCTATAGCATGGTGGGCTATGCGTGGGGCACGCGCTACCAGCAGTCCAACCAATGGGCGCTGGAGACGCTGGCGGCGGCGATGGAGCCCGCCGCCGTGCGCACGCGCGGCGAAGCGCAGGCCTGGCTGCGCTCCCGGGGCTACGAGCCCGCCGTGCTGCGCGTCGGCCCGCTCACGCGGCTGGGCGCGCGCGCCACGGCGGCGAACGTGGCCTTCGACGACCATCCCGACCGCGACCGGTACGCCGGCCGCATCGCCACGGTCACGGTGGATTCGGCCTTCGGCTGGATGGGGCGGGCGGGGCTGGGCGCCGCGCCGGTGATGCTGTCGCTGGACGGCGGGCGCGGATCGGGCCCATAGTCGGCGTGGACGGGGCTCCGCCGCGCGTGCCGCGGAGCCCACTGAAGAGCCGAGCGAGCGAACAAACAAGCAAGTCAGCAAGCAAGAAATAAAGAAGGAGTTCAGTCATGGCGAAATCCCTGCGCCTGTCCGAGAAATGGTTCCGCCGCGGCCTGTGGCTGGTGGCGGTGGTGTTCGCGAGTTTCCTGATCGGGCTCGGCGGCACGCTGGTGGGCGATCTGCCGCGCGTGGAAGCGCCGCTGCAGCTCGACGACTTCCTCGACCGTCCCGCGGCCCTGGCGCTGCGCACCGAGGTGGAGTCGTCCGAAGGGGCGGAGCGCCGGGCGCAGGCGGCGCTGGAGCAGGCGCGGCTGCAGCGCAGCAAGGCGCGCAGCGAAAGCCAGACCGCACGCGAGAGCTTCGACAACTGGATCGCGACGCGCAGTGCGACGCAGCAGTCCGAGCACAACCCCGAGGTGGTGCAGCGCACGCAGGCGCTGGACGCGCTCAAGGCGCGCGAGCGCGAGACGCAGCAGGCGGTGGAGGCCCAGCAGCAGGCGGCGCTCGACGCGCGCCAGACGGCCGAGGCCGCGCGCGAGCGGCTGCAGCAGATGGAAGCAGGGGGCTACGAGCGGATGCGGGTGGCGCAGCGCAAGCTGGAGCTGCGCGTGTTCCTCTACCGGCTGGCGCTCACGCTGCCGCTGCTGGTGGCCGCGGGCTGGCTGTTCGCGAAGAAGCGCCAGAGCACCTGGTGGCCCTTCGTCTGGGGTTTCATCTTCTTCGCGGTGTTCGTGTTCTTCGTCGAGCTGGTGCCCTACCTGCCGAGCTATGGCGGCTACGTGCGCTATGCGGTCGGCATCGTGGCGACGGTGCTCGTGGGCCGTTACGCCATCCTGGCGCTCAACCGCTACCTGGAGCGGCAGCGCCAGGCCGAGGCCCTGCCCGACGCCCAACGGCGCGAGGAACTGAGCTACGACGTGGCGCTGGCGCGGCTGTCCAAGGGCGTATGCCCCGGATGCGAGCGGCCCGTGGACCTCAAGAACGAGGCCATCGATTTCTGCCCGCACTGTGGCATCTGCCTGTTCGACCGCTGCGGGAACTGCCGCACGCGCAAGAGTGCCTTCGCGCGCTTTTGCCATGCGTGCGGCACCGGCAGTGCCCAGGTGCCGGCGCGACCGGCGGATCGGGCCGGCACCGGGGACGCCATCCCAGGTCCCGCAGATGGCATGATGAAGTGATAAAAACAAATGAAGGGATAGTGGAATTCAAAGGGTTGTGCCAGCAAAAAATGATGATTTCTTGAATAATCCGTGCAAGCCGCATCAAATTCGCACGTTTTCCAGAGATCGTCCATGTCCCAGCAACCTGCTTCTGCTCCTGCTTCCAGCGACCTGCTCATCGCCTTCGCCCAGGCCGTCCGGGCGTCGCACCCTTTCATCGAACTGGACGCCCGGGGCCATGTGGCGGCGGTGCACCCGGCCTTCCTGGAGATGGGCCAGCATGCCGAGCAGGACGTGCTGGGCCACCATTACCGTAGCTGCTTTCCGCGCGCGGCCGAATGGCTGGATGCCTGCCTGTCCTCGGAGGCGCCGGACGCGGTGCAGACCGCCATCGGCAGCCACTTCGGCAGCTGGAAGCGCAACTGCGCGACCCGCACCCAGGCCTTCGTGCTGCGCGGCGAGGACGGCGCGGTGAGGCAGGCCCTACTGCTGCTGGAGGACGTCTCGGACCAGCGGGCCGTCCTGCGGGAGCACCAGGGCCACCTGAATGCCATCGACCGCTCGATGGCCATCATCGAATTCGATCTGAAGGGCCACGTCCTGAAGGCCAACCAGAACTTCCTGGACATTTTCGGCTACGGCGCCGAGGAAATCGCCGGGGTGCACCACCGCATCTTCTGCGACGCCGAGCACGTGCGCAGCCTCGACTACCGCGAGTTCTGGGAGCGCCTGGCAGCGGGCGAATTCCAGAGCAGCGAGTACCGCCGCATCCGCAAGGACGGGCGGGACGTCTGGATCCAGGCCTCGTACAACCCCGTCCTCGACGAGGACGGTCGCCCCGTGAAGGTGGTCAAGTACGCCACCGACATCACCGAGGCCAAGCAGCGCCATACCGAGAACGCGGGCCGGGTGGAAGCCATCGGCCGCTCCACCGCGGTGGTCGAGTTCGCTCTCGACGGCACGGTGCTGGCGGCCAGCCCGCTGTTCCTCGAAACGATGGGCTACACGCAGGAGGAGGTGCGCGGCATGCACCACCGCAGCTTCTGCATGCGCGAGCACGCCGAGAGCCCGGCGTACCGGGATTTCTGGCGCAAGCTGGGCGACGGAGAGTTCGAAGCCGGCGTGTACCGCCGCCTGGCGAAGGATGGCCGCGAGGTCTGGCTGCAGGCGTCGTACAACCCGATCTTCGACGGCGAGGGCCGGCAGGTGAAGGTCGTCAAGTACGCCACCGACATCACCGCCGAGAAGATGCGCAACGCCGAATACGAGGGCAAGGTCAACGCCATGTCCCGTGCCCAGGCCGTGATCGAGTTCGACCTGGAAGGCAACGTGCTGCACGCCAATGCCAACTTCCTCGACGCGCTGGGCTACACCCTGCGCGAGATCGTGGGGCAACACCACAAGATGTTCTGCGAGCCCGAGTTCGTGCGCTCGGCGGAGTACCGCGACTTCTGGGCGAAGCTCAGCCGCGGCGAGTTCTATTCGGGCCTGTACAAGCGCATCAGCAAGCATGGCTATCCGGTGTGGATCCAGGCGACCTACAACCCCATCATCGGGCCCGACGGCAACCCGGTGAAGATCATCAAGTACGCCGTCGACGTGAGCGAGCAGGTCGAGCGCGAGCAACTGGTGCAAAGCCGCGTGGGCGAGATGGGGCGGTCGATCCAGCAACTGACCGAGACCATCGGCGAGATCGCGCGCACCACCCGCCACTCCACCGAACTGGCCGCCGTGACGCAGGCGGAGGCGCGGCGCGGCAGCCAGACGCTGATGCGATCGCTGGAGGCCACCAAGGCCATCCAGGAATCGTCCGACGACATCAACGCCATCGTGCAGGTGATCGGCGACATCGCCAACCAGACCAACCTGCTGGCCTTCAACGCCGCCATCGAGGCGGCACGCGCGGGCGCCCACGGACTGGGTTTCTCGGTCGTGGCCGACGAGGTGCGCAAGCTGGCCGAGAAGTCGTCGCAGGCGACGCGCGAGATCACCAAGCTGATCGCCGAGTCGGTGGGGCGCGTGCGCCAGGGCGGCGACATCTCCTCGCAGGCGGCGGAGAACTTCGAGCGCATCGTGCAGGGCGTGGACCAGACGACCGCCTCCATCGCCGGCATCCACACCGCGACCGAGGCGCAGACCGCCGCCACGCGCAACGTCGCCCAGTTGCTGGAAGAACTGACCCGGGTCTCGATGCGCACCCGCGCCGACACGGCGAACAGCGCAGCGCCTGCCGCGCGGGTGAACGCATGAGCGCGGGCGCGGCGGTGCTGCATTTCGGCATCGTCCGCACCGCGGGACAGGACATCGCCATCGCCTCCGGCGACCTGGTGGAGGCGGTGGACATGCCGCAGCGGCTGATGGCGATGCCCGAGCCGTCCGCGCTGATGGCGGGCATGTTCCTGCTGCGGGGGCAACTGGTTCCGGTGCTGGACCTGCAGCGGCTGATGGCCCCCGCGGCCGCGCCCCAGCCGGTGCCCGCGCCCCTGCCTGCGGGCGATGCACCGGACGGTGCCGCGGTGGCCCAGGCCACTGCCGCACCCCTCGCCGCAGGACGCCGCCGCCAGGTGGCCGTGGTCGCGCATGGAGGCCGGCGCCTGGGCATCGGCGTGGACAGCATCGCCGGCGTGCTGCGCGTGCCGCCTTCGGCCGTCACGCCCCTGGGCGGGACGCAGGGCAGCCTGTTCGGCCACTGGGTCGTCACGCAGGAGCCGGAGCCGCGGGCATTGCCGGTGCTGCAGGTGCCGGCCCTGCTGGAGCGCACGCCGGGCGTGCTGCCCGCGGTGGCCCCGGTGGTGGACGATGCCGCCCGCGCCACCCCGGCGCAGCCCGCCGCGGCGATGCGCCGGCACACGCTGGCCTCCCTCGGAGGCCTGGTGCTGGCCTTCGATTTCGCCGACGTACCCGACATCCTGCCGATGCCGTCCATGCGCGCGTTCTTCGCCGCTGGCGGCGCGCTGCGCGGGCTCGTGGCATGGCGCGGCAGCGAAGTACCGGTGGTCGATCTGCAGCGGTTGCTGGGCACCGGCCCCGCCCCGGCCGCCAGCGCCCCGGTGTCCCCGCCGAATGCGCCCAAGCCCCTGCTGATGGTGCTGCAGCGCGGGGACCGGCGCATCGGCGTGCAGGTCGATGCCCTGCTGGGCATGGACATGGCGGTGCCCGACGCCACGGTGCCGCTGGGCGCCGGGGCGAGCCTGAACCCCGGCTGCTACGCCGGCACCCTGCGCACCTCGTCGCATGGCATCGCGGCCGTGATGCGGGTGGAGGGACTGCTGGAGCACCCGCTCGTCGCCGCGTTCCTGGACAGCCGGCCGGCCGTCGCTCCCGGAGCGCACGCCGCCGCGGCAGTGGAAGCGGACGCGGACGCGGTGCGCGCCGGCGGCGACCGCACGACCTACCTCATCTACCGGGCCGGGGGCGCCTGCGCCACGCCGCTCGCCGAGGTGGAGGAAATACTCGACTACGCCGCGCCGGCCGTGCGGCTGGATGCGGCCGGCGGCGGCATGTGCGGCTTGGTGGAGCGCAGGGGGCGGCCCCTGGAGGTGTTCTCTTTGCGCAGCCTGCTGGGCTGCGCCGCGGCCGAGCCCACGGCGCAGTCGCGGGTGCTGGTGGTGCGGCAGGGGGAGCGGCTGCGCGGCTTCCTGGTGGACAGCCTGGTGTCGCTGGTGTCCGCCGATGCCAGCGCGCTGATCGGCCGCGAGGATGCAACGCCGGCAGCGCCCGCCACGGCCGGCCGGCGCCCGGGCAGCGGCCTGGGGCGCATGCTCACCGTGGGCCAGGGCGCGGACGCGGTCACCTGCCGGCAGGTGGGATTGCGCCTGCTCATGGAGCGGGCGCCCCACGGCAGTGCCTGATGTCGAGGCGCGACGCATCTCGAAGCAGTGCGCCTGTGGAATCCACCACCTGCAGCGCACTGGCGCACGCACCGTTGTCCTGACTGTTCACTGAGTGTGGTGTTTCCGAACGCACCTGCGCGCCCCGCGGAGCGGACCCGCCCCCGGTGTCAGATGCTCCGGGAGGCCACGCGCGCGGACAGCGCCTCCGCGCTTTCGCGGCGTTCGCTGTAGCGGTCCACCAGGTAGGGCCCGCAATCGCGCGTCAGCAGCGTGAACTTCACCAGTTCCTCCATCACGTCCACCACGCGCTCGTAGTAGGGGGACGGTTTCATGCGGCCCGCGTCGTCGAACTCCTGGAAGGCCTTGGCGACGGAGGACTGGTTCGGGATGGTGAGCATCCGCATCCACCGGCCCAGCACCCGCAGCTGGTTGACGGCATTGAAGGATTGCGACCCGCCCGATACCTCCATCACCGCCAGCGTCTTGCCCTGCGTGGGCCGCACCGAGCCCAGGGCAAGCGGAATCCAGTCGATCTGGATCTTCATGATGCCGGTCATCGCGCCGTGCCGCTCGGGCGAGGTCCACACCATGCCTTCGGACCACTGCACCAGCTCGCGCAGCTCCCGCACCTTCGGGTGGCCTTCCGGCGCACCATCCGGCAGGGGAAGCCCGGCGGGATCGAAGATGCGCGGTTCGGCCCCCAGGGCACGCAGAAGACGCGCGGCCTCCTCGGTCAACAGGCGGCTGAAGGAACGCTCCCGGAGCGATCCGTACAGCAACAGGATGCGCGGCGGGTGTGCCGCGCGCTCCGTGGGCCACAGGCGCTCCAGGTCGATCGGATCCAGCAGTTCCGGATCGATGTGCGGAAGGTCAGGATCGCCGGACACGCTGGCCTTTCGCATCGATGACTGCCTCGCCGTCTTCCTTGGAGAACGCACCTTGCTGCGGGTTCGGCAGGATGTCCAGCACCGCTTCCGAGGGGCGGCACAGGCGCGTGCCCAGGGGCGTCGCCACGATGGGCCGGTTGATGAGGATGGGGTGCCGCAGCATGCAGTCGATGAGCTGTGCATCGCTCCACTTCGGGTCGGCCAGGCCCAGTTCCGCATAGGGCGTGCCCTTCTCGCGCAGCACGTCGCGCACGGGTATGCCCATGGCGGCGATCAGGCGCTCCAGCGTGGCCCGGTCGGGCGGGGTCTTCAGGTACTCGATGACCATCGGCTCGACGCCGCTGTTGCGGATGAGCGCGAGCACGTTGCGCGAGGTGCCGCAGTCGGGGTTGTGGTAGATCGTGATGTCGCTCATGGAGGAATCCTCGCGGATGGAAAAGAAGGACCGGGCGCATGGGCCTCAGCCTGCGCCCAGGCGGATGGCCAGGGCCGCCAGGGTGATGGCCAGCACGGGCAGGGTCATGGCGGTGCCCACCTTGAAGTAGTAGCCCCAGGCAATGCGGGTGCCCTTCCTGGCGAGCACGTGCAGCCACAGCAGCGTGGCCAGGCTGCCGATGGGCGTGATCTTGGGGCCCAGGTCGCAGCCGATCACGTTGGCATAGACCATGGCCTCCTTCACCGCGCCGCCGGCCTGCGAGGCATCGATGGCCAGCGCACCGATCAGCACCGTGGGCATGTTGTTCATCACCGAGGAAAGTCCTGCAGAGAGGAAGCCGGTGCCCAGGGCTGCACCCCAGATGCCCATGGCCGAGAGCCGGTCCAGCAGGGCGGCGAGCTGGTCCGTGAGCCCTGCATTGCGCAACCCATAGACCACGAGGTACATGCCCAGCGAGAAGACGACGATGTGCCAGGGGGCACCACGCAGCACCTGCCGGGTGTCGATCGCTTCGCCGCACCGCGCCACCACCAGCAGCAGGGCAGCGCCCGCGGCTGCCACGGCGCTGACCGGCACACCCAGCGGCTCCAGCCCGAAAAAGCCCACCAGCAGCAGGCACAGCACCACCCAGCCCGCCCGGAACGTGCGCGGATCGCGGATGGCATCGCCGGGCACCTTGAGCCGCGATACCTCGTAGCGTGCCGGAACATCGCGCCCGAAGACCAAGAGCAGCATGGCCAGGCTCGACAGCACTGCGGCGATGTTCACCGGCACCATCACCGATGCATAGCGGTTGAAGCCGATGTTGAAATAGTCGGCCAAAACGATGTTGACCAGGTTGGAGACGATCAGCGGCAGGCTCGCCGTGTCGGCAATGAAGCCGGCGGCCATCACGAAGGCCAGCGTGGCCGCGGGCGAGAAGCCCAGCGCCACCAGCATGGCCATGACGATGGGGGTCAGGATCAGCGCAGCGCCATCGTTGGCGAACAGCGCCGCCACGGCAGCACCCAGCAGCACGATGAGCACGAACAGCCGCCGCCCCTGGCCACCACCCCAGCGCGCCACGTGCAGCGCCGCCCATTCGAAGAAGCCCGCTTCATCGAGCAGCAGGCTGATGAGGATCACCGCCACGAAGGTGGCCGTGGCATTCCACACGATTCCCCACACCACCGCGATGTCCGCGAGATGCACCACGCCGCAGAGCAGCGCTGCGACCGCTCCCAGCGAAGCACTCCAGCCAATGCCCAGGCCGCGCGGCTGCCAGATGACGAGAACGAGCGTGGCGATGAAGATCAGGACGGCGGGAAGCATGGGGCGTTCAGGAAACAGTACGGGACACGGCTGCGCCTGCGTGGTGGGCAAATGCAGGGTGAGGGATCAGCGGGACGCGTGAAGGCTGGTCAGCATTCGCAGGCGGATGGCCCGTCAACCACCGCGCATGGCGCGCCACGGCAACAGTTTTCGGTGAGGTAGACCATGAGACCGTTCATCTGGTCGAAGGCGGCACGGTAGATGAGGTTGCGCCCCTGCCGCTCCTGGGTCACCAGGCCCGCGTTGGCCAGCTCCTTGAGATGGAACGACAGGCTGGTAGCGGGCACATCCAACGCCTGGCTCAGGGCACCTGGGGTCGTACCCTCCGGTCCCGCCACGACCAGCGCGCGGAAAGCCCGAAGGCGCACGGTCTGCGCCAGGGCCAGGAGGGATCGGATGGCGGTATTTTCTTCCATAGTTCAACTATCGTTGAATTTTTGGACGAAGGCAAACACGTCCTCTCAGAAAAATCCGTAGGGGCCGCATCGCCCCGTGGCGGATCGGGCCATCTCCATAGAAATGTAGGAGACATCCGCGAAAGTTACATGCAAACGGCAACAGCGATAAATTGTTAACAAATTTAACATTTGAGCGGTTATTGTCGCGCTTCCGTCTCGACCCCGCCCCCCCAGGGGCTCCACGAAAGCGCGACCATGAGCTTCCGCCGAATGCGAATCGCCACCAAGATGTCCTGTCTGCTGGCGGCGCTCTGCCTGTGCATGGCCGCCGTCGGCGCGCTCGGCATGCTGGGAATGCGCGCTGCGCAGGAGGGGCTGGACACGGTGTACCGCGACCGGGTCGTGCCCTTGCAGCAGCTCAAGCTCGTCTCCGATGCCTATGCGGTGGACATCGTGGACACGGCGCACAAGGTGCGCGACGGCGCGCTGACTCCGGCGCAGGCCGAACGGTCCGTGCTCCACGCCCGGCAGCAGATCCAGGCGCAGTGGAGCGCCTACGTGGCCACCCGGCTGATTCCCCGGGAAGAAGCCCTCGTGCAGGCGTTCACGCCGCTCCGGGCGCGGGCCGACGCGGCCTCGGACCGCCTGCTCGGCCTGGTGCGGGCGGGCGATCCCGAGGGGGTGCGGGCCTTCGCCGCCCGGGAGCTGTATCCGGCCGTCGAGCCGCTGCAGGACGTGCTCGGCAAGCTCATCGAGCTGCAGCTCTCCGAGACGCGGCGGCAGTACGCCGCCAGCGAGGCGGGGTACGCCCGCAATCTCCGCATCGTGCTGGCCGTGGTGGCCCTGTGCGTGCTGGGGGCCGCGGGGGCAGGGTACCTCATCACCCGCGGCATCACGCGCGCGCTCGGCGCCGAGCCGGACACGGCCGCCGAACTGGCGCGCGAGGTGGCGCGTGGCAACCTGGACGCGTCCATCCATCTGGCCGCGGGCGACCGCACCAGCCTCATGGCCCAGCTGCGTTCCATGCAGGACAACCTGGCCCGGATGGTGCGCAAGGTGCACCAGTGCTCCCACGGCGTGGCCAGCGCCTCCCGGCAGATTTCCACGGGCAACGCGGACCTGTCCTCGCGCACCGAGGAGCAGGCCAGCGCGCTGCAGCAGACGGCCGCCTCCATGGAGCAACTGAGCGCCACCGTCCGCGAGAACGCGGACCACCTGGCGCAGGCCAATGCGTTCGCGCAGCAGGCCGCATCGGCGGCGGGCGCGGGCGGCACGGTGATGCAGCAGGTGGTGCGGACCATGCGGGACGTGGACGACAGTGCCCGGCAGATCGCCGGCATCATCGCCGTCATCGACGGGATCGCCTTCCAGACGAACCTGCTGGCGCTCAATGCCGCGGTGGAGGCCGCGCGGGCCGGAGAACTGGGACGCGGTTTCGCGGTCGTGGCCGGCGAGGTGCGCGGGCTGGCGGGCCGGGCCGCCGGGGCGGCGCAGCAGATCAAGGGGCTGATCGACAACAGCGTCGCGCGCGTGCAGCAGGGCTCGGACCTGGTGGCGAAGGCGGAAAACACCATGGGGCAGGTGGTGGAATCGGTGCGGCGCGCGACGGCCCTCATGGGCGAGGTCAGCGCCGCGAGCGGCGAGCAGACCCTGGGCACGGCCCAGATCAGCGACGCGGTGTCGCAGATGGACCAGGTCACGCAGCAGAACGCGGCCATGGTGGAAGAGATGGCCGCCGCCTCCGCGAGCATGAGCGCGCAGGCGCGCGAACTGGTCGATGCCGTGTCGCACTTCCGCCTGCCGCAGGGCAGTGCGCCGTCCCCGGCCCGGGCATAGCCCGCCGCGCCGACGCACGGCCGACAGGCAGGCAGACACTTTTCCTACGGGCTCGACGGGGCCCGCCTTTCCACACTGGCGGGTCTTTCCACGATCCATCCGCAGGAGCACCCATGCCACTCGATCCCCGCACCGCCGGCCCCCGTCCGCCCTTCAACGACCAGCAGCCGCTCACGCCGCCCGGCGCCGAAACCGACATGCATCCGCAGCCCGACTACGGTGCCACGTCGTACAAAGGATCGGGCAAGCTCCAGGGGCGCCGCGCCGTGATCACGGGCGGCGACAGCGGCATCGGCCGCGCGGTGGCGCTGGCCTTCGCGCGCGAAGGCGCGGACGTGCTCATCGCCTACCTGCCCGAGGAAGAGGCCGACGCGCGCAAGACGCTCGACATCGTCACTGCCGAAGGCCGCCGCGCGGTCGGCATGCCGGGCGACATCCGCGAAGAGGCGCACTGCAACGCGATCATCGACCGTGCACTGAAAGACCTCGGCGGCATCGACATCCTCGTCAACAACGCCGCCTACCAGATGGCGCACGAGAGCATCGACGAGATCTCGGCCGAGGAATTCGACCGCACCTTCCGCACCAACGTGTACGCCACGTTCTACCTGAGCAAGGCCGCCTCCAAGCACATGCCGCCGGGCAGCGCGATCATCAACACCGTCTCGGTGAACGCGGACAAGCCCAACAAGACACTGCTGGCGTATGCCTCCACTAAGGGCGCGCTGCAGAACTTCACGGGCGGCCTCGCGCAGCTGCTGGCCGACAAGGGCATCCGCGTGAACTGCGTGGCCCCGGGCCCGATCTGGACGCCGCTGATCCCGTCCACGATGCCGATCGAGCGCGCCCGCGAATTCGGCAAGCAGGTGCCGCTGCAGCGCCCCGGCCAGCCCGCCGAGGTGGCGCCGGCCTATGTGATGCTCGCGTCCGACCAGGCGAGCTTCATCTCGGGCGCGACGGTGGCGGTGACGGGCGGCGTGCCCATCATCTGACGGGCGGGGCCCCGCCCCCATCCCCGGCGGATGGGCCTTCGGCCCTCAGCCCATCACCACGGGGCCGCCCTGTGCGATCGCCCGCTGGTACGCCGGCCGCGCATTGATGCGGTCGCGGTACGCCTTCAGGGCGGTGAACTCCACCGCCCCGCTGGCGCGCGAGATCGCCGCCTCCACCGCGAAGCTCATCTGGAAGTCGGCGATGGTGATCGCATCGCCCGCGAACCATTCGTGGCGCGTGAGATGGTCTTCCATGAAGGCGAGGGCCGTGAGCAGGTTCGGATCGACCAGCTTCTTCTGCGCCTTGCCGCAGATCGCGTAGGCCACGGGCCGCGCGAAGAACGGCATGGGCTGCAGCGGAATGGTCTTGAAGACCAGCTTCATCACCAGCCAGTTCATGAGCGAGCCTTCGGCGTAGTGCATCCAGAAGCGGCACTGCCGGTGCTCGGGCGTGCCCGCCTGGGGCACGAGGTGGGCCAGCTCGCCCGTGGCCTGGGCGCCGTAGCGTTCGGCGATGTGCTCGATGATCGCGCCGGATTCGGCGACCACCTCGCCCCCGTCCTCTATCACCGGCGATTTGCCGAGCGGGTGGATGCGCTTGAGCTCGGGCGGCGCGAGGCGGGTGCGCGGATCGCGCTGGTAGCGGCGCAGGTCGTAGGCCACGCCCAGCTCTTCGAGGAGCCAGAGCACGCGCTGGGAGCGGGAGGTTTCGAGGTGGTGGACGGTCAGCATGGGCCGCATCGTAGGCGCTGGCCCGGCCGGGCGGCGTAGGCCGCCGCCCCACGCCCTGCCGCGCCGGCCACCGAGCGTCAGACGCCGCGTGCGCGGTCGGCCGCGAAGCGGCGCCGGAATTCGCCGAAGCGGCCGGCATCCAGCGATTCGCGGATCTCGCGCATCAGGTTCAGGTAGTAGTGCAGGTTGTGCACGGTGGTCAGCATGGGGCCGAGCATTTCGCCGCAGCGGTCGAGGTGGTGCAGGTAGGCGCGGCTGAAACCGCCGCGGCCTCCGTCGGCCCAGGCCACGCCCTCGGTGCCCGCGCAGGCGTGGCAGGTGCAGGTCGGGTCGAGCGGCTGGTGGTCGGCCTTGTGGCGCGCGTTGCGGATCTTCAGGTCGCCGTGGCGCGTGAAGATGGTGCCGTTGCGCGCGTTGCGCGTGGGCATCACGCAGTCGAACATGTCCACGCCGTCGGCCACGCCCTGCACCAGGTCCTCGGGCGTGCCCACGCCCATCAGGTAGCGCGGCTTGTGGGCCGGCAGCCGGTGCGGCGTGTGGGCCATGATGTCCAGCATCTCGTCCTTGGGCTCGCCCACGCTCACGCCGCCCACGGCGTAGCCGGGGAAATCCATCTCCACGAGCCGCTCCAGCGACTCCTGGCGCAGGTCCTTGTACATGCCGCCCTGCACGATGCCGAAGAGCGCGTTGGGGTTGTTCAGGCGGTGGAATTCGTCCTGGCTGCGGCGCGCCCAGCGCAGGCTCATCTCCATCGACTTGCGGGCCTCGGCCTCGGTGGTCTTGTGGCCCTTCGTCTCGTACGGCGTGCACTCGTCGAGCTGCATGACGATGTCGGAGTTGAGCGTGGTCTGGATCTGCATGCTCACCTCGGGCGACATGAACAGCTTGTCGCCGTTCACGGGGCTCGCGAAGGTCACGCCTTCCTCGGTGATCTTGCGCATCGCGCCGAGCGACCAGACCTGGAAGCCGCCCGAGTCGGTGAGGATCGGCTTGTTCCACTGCTCGAAGCCGTGCAGGCCGCCGAAGCTCTGCATCACGTCCAGGCCCGGCCGCATCCAGAGGTGGAAGGTGTTGCCCAGGATGATCTGCGCGCCCATCTCGTGCAGGCTGCGCGGCATCACGCCCTTGACGGTGCCGTAGGTGCCCACGGGCATGAAGATGGGGGTCTGCACCACGCCGTGGTTGAGCGTGAGCGTGCCGCGCCGTGCGTGGCTGTCGGGATCGGTCGCGAGAAGTTCGAATTGGAGCATGATCGGGCGATTGTCCCAGACGGCCCGGCGCGGGGCGCCACTACACTGGTCCGCACCACCGATCCCCGAAGAAAGGAAGTTCAGAACATGCTCAAGATCCTCGTCGCCGTCGATGGCTCCGACCTCTCGCTCGATGCAGTGCGCCACACGCTCGCGCTGGTGCGCCAGGGCCTTGCGGCCACCGTGGTGCTCGCGCACGTGCAGGAGCCGGCGACCCTCTACGAGATGGTGGTCTCGCGCGACCCCGACCTCATCGCCGCCGCCAGCCTGGAGGCCGGCCTGCATTTGATGGCCCCGGCGCGCGCGCTGGTGGATGCGGCCGGCGTGCCCTGCGAATCCGAAGTGGGCGTGGGCGACGTGGCGCCCACCCTGGCCGACATCGCCGAGCGCAAGCAGTGCGCCCTGATCGTGATCGGCGCGCGCGGCCAGGGCGCCATCGCCAGCGCGCTGCTGGGCTCCGTCTCGCAGGCGCTGGTGCATGCGAGCCCGGTGCCGGTGACCATCGTCAAGCATGCCGATGTGCCCGCCACGACGCAGCCTGCGGATCTGCCCGAAGGCGAGCCCGATCCGGTGTGAGCTGAGGGAGGGGTCAGGCGGCGCGCCTGAACGAATCCGATTGCGCGCTGCCGCTGCGCTGCAGCTTGCCGTGCGGCAGGCTCGACAGGCGCGAGAACATGCGGCGGCAGTAGCCCGAGATCCACAGGCACTTGTTGAGCTCGTCCACCGGCAGCGGGCCCGAGACGACGACGATGTCGTTGGCGGCCTGCACCGCGCCCGAGGCGCGCAGGCGCCGGCGCGTGTGGTTGGCCCACGAGGTGATGCGCGAAGGCGTGCCGTGCTGGTGCACCTCGCCCGTGTGCTGGTCGAACGCGATCGCCACGGTGTCGGTCTTGAGCTTGAAGCGGCGCTCGCCCGTGGCGGCGCTCGGGGCCTCGCGCATGTCGTACAGGTAGTACGCGCCGGATTTGAGTTGGTATTGCATGTCCATGGTGACGACCTCCGTGCGGGCATTGTCGAGCGGCCCCGGTGGGACGATCGCGCGGAAAAAGCCGGAAACACCGCTCTTATTCGCGCCAAGCGAGGGCCTGGAAGGCCCTGGGTGCTGCCGGGGCTCGGGAAGCGGCGGAAACGCAGGCCGGAGGCCAGGACTGTGCAGGGGGAAAAGGCATTGCGCCGCGCGTGCCATTCTCACGGCGGGCCCCATGGGCTTCAAGCCGCAATCGGTGGCAAACGGTAACGGGTTGTGATGGCGCAAAAAAAAGGCCGGCAGCATCCGCTCCGGCCCCATTTCCTGCGCGGGCCGGTGGCCCGGCGCGGGAAATCAGAAATCCACGAGGCTCAGGCCCACGCTGAACACCGTGCGCTTGCGGTTGTAGTCGGTGATGGTGTCGCCGTAGCCGCTGAAGAGCGCGGTGTGGAACCGCAGGTTGCTCTTGCTGCCGCCCAGGTCGTTGCCGACCGCGCGCATCCACTCCAGCCGCACGGAGCCGCGCTGGGTGGAGCCGAACGAATTGCGGGCCGTGAGCGACAGGTTGTTGTCGCGGTCGTAGTTCCAGCCGACCTGCAGCTCGCCGCGGCCCATGTACTCGACGATGTCCGGATTGTCGTCGTCGCCCGAGCTTTCCTTCAGGCGCTTCCAGACGCGGGCATTCACCGTCCAGCGGTTGTCGAGTTCCATGCCGGTCATGAGGTAGGCGCGGTTCCAGCTCCGCGAGAGCGGCAGGTTCTGGCCGTTGGACTGGTGCACCAGCCCGATGCCGCTGTAGCGCCAGCGCCAGCCGAAGGGCAGCTTGGCGTCGGTGGGGTAGACGTACATCACCTCCGGCTCGTGGTCGGTGGCGCGGAACGGGCGGGAGATGTCCGGGGTGAAGAGCTGCCAGTACGACTGCTGCGTGTAGCCGACCCAGAGCGAATCCTTGAGCGTCGGGTGGCCCTGCGTGAGCAGGCCCTGCGCGAGCTTGGTGCGCACCGAGAGCTGGATGCGGGTTTCGGTGGTGCGGTAGTCGACGGCGGTGGCCGCGGTGTGGTCGAGCGCGGGCGAGGAGGGCCGGCGGTTCACCGTGTCGGAGGCCACGACCGAGATCGAGATCGGCCGGTAGCCGCGGAAGCGGAAGGTGCCGCAGTCGCTGCCCGATTCCAGCTCCCAGAAGCGCGAGAGCGTGCTGTACTGCTCGTCGCGGCAGCCTTCCACCTGGGCCACGTCGATGACGCGCGTGGCCGGCAGCGTGGTGTCCACGGGCGTCGGCGGCGCGTTGCCGCCGGCGGGCGTGGAGGCCGCCGCGGTCGCCGTTGCCGGCTGGGCCTTGCCCGGGGCCGGCGCGGGCGCCGCGGCCGTGGCGGGCCCCTGGCGCCAGGCCTGCTGGCCCGCCCACTGGTCGAAACACGCCAGGCGTGCCTCGCCGCTGGCCATGGCGGTGCAGCGCTGCCACGCTGCGCCCGCGGCGCCGGAGGCCGGTGCCGGGGGCTGCTGGGCGAAGGCGGCGCCCGCGGGCGCGCAGAGCGCGATCGCCAGCGCGCCGAGGCGCACCGGGCCGCCAGGGCGGGACGGGCGCGTCATGGCGTGCGCGCCTGCTTGCGCAGCACGAACGGAAGGGGTCGGTTGTCTTGTGCGTTGGTCCATGTTCCGCGGATCTCCTTGCCGCAACTGCCGTCCACCACCCGGCCGATCCAGGTGGCGCTGATGTTCTTGCCGTTCAGCGATTCCTCGAGCGTGAGGTCGCCGTCGTCCACGTCGCCCGCGGCCTGGGCCGTCGTGCCGTCGCGCTCCACCGTGCCGCGCACGCTCTGCGCGAGTTCCGGGTGGGGCCGCAGCGCCACGCGCGCGGTGCCGCCGCCTTCCAGTTCCGCGCTCCAGGTGCCGATCAACTGGCGGTGCGTGGTGTCTTCCGCGTCCGGGCAGCCGGGGGTGGAGGGGCGCGGAGGCACGGCGGCGGCCGATGCGGCGCCAGTGGAATCTGCGGCCTTCGGCGCTGCTGCGGGGCGGTACTGCGCGGGCGCGCAGGCCGCGGCGGCGATGCAGGCCGCCAGGGCCGCTGCCCGGCAGGCAGCGCGGCGCAGGGGGGCGGCGCGTCGGGAATCGTTCTCGGGCGTCATGGGGGGGTGGGTGCAGGCTGCCCCTTGCGGGCGGCGAATTCGGCGCGCAGCGCGCGCAGCTTCTCGCGCGGGTCTTCGCGGGCGGTGTTCTTGTCCAGGCCCATCTCGGCGATGAAGCGGCTGGGCTGCGCGGCGACCATCTCGCGGCCCTTCTTGCGGCGCTTCGTCCAGCTCACGGCCAGGCTGCGCTGCGCGCGGGTGATGCCCACGTACATCAGGCGGCGCTCTTCCTGCAGGCGCTGCAGGGTGTCGTCGCTCACCTTCTGCTGGCGGCCCTCGTCGTCGTCGAGCTTGAAGGGCAGCATGCCCTCGGTCACGCCCACCAGCATCACGTGCGGCCACTCCAGACCCTTGGAGGCGTGCAGGGTCGAGAGCGTGACGAGGTCCTCGTCCTTCTCGCGCTCGCTGATGGTGGACAGCAGCGCGATGGTCTGCGCCACTTCCAGCAGGCTCTTGGTTTCCTTCGCCACCACGGCGCCGGCGGTGTCCTCGATCTGCCCGCCCGCGCGCTGGCTCATCCAGTCGCAGAATTCGAGCACATTGGTCCAGCGCGCGCCGGCCACGGTCTCGCTGTCCTCGCTGTCGTAGAGGTACTGCTCGTAGCCGATCTCCTTCAGCCAGTCGGTCATGAAGGTGCGCGCATCCTCGGCGCCATGGGTGTGCCGCGCCTTGTATTCCAGGTAGTTGATGTAGCGGCCGAACTCCATCACGCTCTCGTGCGCCTTGCGCGGCAGCACGGCTTCGAGCATGTGGTTGAAGAGCGCGCCGAACATGCTCACCTTGTGCTGCGTCGAGAACTCGCCGAGCTTGGCCAGCGTGGTGTGGCCGATGCCGCGCTTGGGCGTGGTGATGGCACGCAGGAAGGCCGGGTCGTCGTCGTTGTTGATCCACAGGCGGAACCAGGCGCACAGGTCCTTGATCTCCGCGCGGTCGAAGAAGCTGGTGCCGCCAGAGACCTTGTAGGGCACGTTGGCCTTGCGCAGGGCCTTCTCGAACGGCTTGGCCTGGTGGTTGGCGCGGTAGAGGATCGCGAAGCTCTTCCAGGCGGGCTGCGGGTTCAGGGTGGCGCGCAGGCTCTGGATGCGGGCCACGGCGCGCTCGGCCTCGTGCTCCTCGTTGTCGGCGTCCACCACGCGCACCGGCTCGCCTTCGCCCAGTTCGGAGAACAGCGTCTTCGGGAAGAGCTTCGGGTTGGGCTGGATGACGTTGTTGGCCGCGCGCAGGATGGCGCTGGTGGAGCGGTAGTTCTGCTCCAGCTTGATGACCTTGAGCTGCGGGTAGTCGACCGGCAGCTTCTTGAGGTTGTCCAGCGTGGCGCCGCGCCAGCCGTAGATGGACTGGTCGTCGTCGCCCACGGCGGTGAAGCGGCCGCGCTCGCCCACCAGCAGCTTGAGCAGCTCGTACTGCGTGGCGTTGGTGTCCTGGTACTCGTCGACCAGCACGTGCCCGAGTGCCTTCTGCCACTTGGCACGCACCTCGGGGAAATCGCGCAGCAGGCGCAGCGGCATGCCGATCAGGTCGTCGAAATCCACGCTCTGGTAGGCCGTCAGGCGCTCTTCGTAGCGCTGCATGATCACGGCGATGCTGCGCTCGTTGTCGTCCTTGGCCTGGGCAAGCGCCTGGGCGCTGTCGAGGCCGGCGTTCTTCCAGGCGCTGATGGTCCACTGCCACTGGCGCGCGGTGGCGATGTCGGTGGTGCCGCCGGCCGCGTCCTTGATGATGCCGGTGACGTCGTCGGCGTCGAGGATGCTGAACTGGGGCTTCAGGCCGAGCACATGCCCGTCTTCGCGCACCATGCGCACGCCCAGGGCGTGGAAGGTGCAGACCAGCACGTCCTTGGCCGCGCGTCCGATCAGGTGCTGCGCGCGCTCGCGCATTTCCGCCGCGGCCTTGTTCGTGAAGGTGATGGCGGCGATGCGGCGCGGCTCCAGCCCGGTTTCGATCAGCCGGCCGATCTTCATCGTGATCACGCGCGTCTTGCCCGAGCCGGCGCCGGCCAGCACGAGGCAGGGCCCTTCCGTGTAGTGGACGGCCTGGAGCTGGGCGAGATTGAGACCGGCGGACATGCGGCGAGCAGGGCGAAAAAAGGGAGGCGCGAAAGGGGGCGGGCAGGGGGGCGCGTTCCACCGGCGGACGGCAAAAAGCGGCCCGGGCCAGGGTAAGGCGGGTGCCGATGATAACGGGCGGTCCGGAAACCCGGCCGGCGATGCGGCGGCGTCCTACAGCCGGGTCGCCGTGGCGCCACGGACCCGGCGGCCCCGCTGTGCCATCCCGGGCTGCGAGAATGCCGCGTGCTCTCCGTCCTGGCCGTCACCTTTCCGTTCTTCGCCCTGGTGCTGTGCGGCTACCTCGCCACGCGGGGCGGGCTGCTGCCGCTGGCGGCGATCCCGGGGCTCAATACCTTCGTGCTGTTCTTCGCGCTGCCGTGCATGCTGTTCCGTTTCGGCGCGCGCACGCCCATCGCCGAACTGCTGGACCCGGCCGCCGCCGGCGTGTACCTGGCCTGCGGGCTGTCGCTGGTGGCTGCGTCGATCGCGCTGACGCGCCGGCGCCTGGGCTGGAACGACGCGGCCTTCGGTGCGCTCGCGACGGCGTTCCCCAACACCGGGTTCATGGGGGTGCCGCTGCTCGTGGCGCTGCTCGGGCCGGCCGCGGCGGGACCGGTCATCCTCACGATGCTGCTGGACATGGTGGTGACGACCGCTGTCTGCGTGGGTCTGTCGCGGCTGGATGGCGGCGCAGCGCCCGGCACCGCGGACGCGGGGCGCGCGCGGGCCGCGCGGGCGGCGTTCGGCCGGGCACTGCGCGGCATGGCCTCCAACCCGATGCCCTGGTCGATCGCGCTGGGCGCGCTGGCGTCGGGCCTGCAGATCGCGCTTCCCGGGCCGCTGGACCGCACCGTGGCCCTGCTGGCCGACGCCGCCGCGCCCGTGGCGCTCTTCGCGATCGGCGCGGTGCTGGCGCGCGCCGGCATGGCCGCGCACCCGCACGAGGCGCTGCTCCCGCGCGACGGCCTGGGCGCGGCGCTCGCCAAGCTGGTGGCACACCCGCTGCTCGTCTGGGGCGCGGGCCACGGGGCGACCGCGGCCGGCCTGCCGCTGGCGGCGCCCGCGCACACCGCGCTGGTGCTCGCGGCGGCGCTGCCGGCCGCGAGCAACGTCTCGCTGCTGGCGGAGCGCTTCGGTGCGCACACGGGGCGCATCGCGCGCATCATTTTGCTGTCCACGGCGCTGGCGTTCCTGAGCTTCTCGGCCGCGGTGGCCCTGCTGGCCTGACGGCCCGCACGCCGGGCTGCGGTGCGCCGCACCCCAGGGCTTCGCATGCCCTGCGGCCGCTTCGCAGCGGTCATCGAAGCGTTACGTGACTTCCCGACAGTGGCTCCGGGCACCGCGTATTCGCGGGGCCGATGACCGCATTCCAGGAGCCGCTCCCATGCCCACGCCTTCCCGCGCCGCGCCCCCCCCATCCCCCCTGCCCGGCGCCGTCCGCCCGTTCCTCGCGCAGATCGGCCTGCAGCTCGGAATGCCGCCGGACGCGCTGCAGGCCCTGGAGGCGGGAGAAGCCTTCGCGGGACCGTCGGGCCTGCTGTGCCGCGTCCATGCGGGCGTCGCCGATGGCGGCTGGTTCGGCTATCCCGAGGTGCTGCTGCCGCTGGCGGCGGCCGAACTGGGCGGGCAGGACGTGCTGCGGCTGCTGGGCGTGCAGGAACAGCTGCTGGGCGGCGAGGGATGGCACCTGGGCCTGATGGAAGGCGGCGGGCTGCTGGCGCTGCGCCCCCTGCAGGCGCAGCGCGATGCCGCGCGGGTGGCGGCCGACCTGGACCGTGGCCACGTGCTGGCGCGCGCCGCGCTGGACGTGCTGGTGCCCGCGCAGGACACCGCGCCCGTGCCGGACGGTCCGGACGGCCCTGCCGCTGCCAACCTGGGTGCCGGGGCGGCACCATGATTCCGGCTTCCGGCCAGGCGCTGCTGCGCGGCCCCGAGCGTTCGGACCGGTACCCGGCCGCGCAGGATGCCGCGCGCCGCGCGCACCCGGCCGCCAGCGGGGCGTCGTCGCACCTGCCCGAGCCGCCGCAGGAACTCGCACGGCTCGCCACATCGGGGCGGCGGTCCCGCCCCGGCGGAGGAGATGGCACCGCGTCGCAGCGGCGTGCGGCGCTGCCATCCGCGGTGCCGGACGGGGCGCCGCGCGCGCCCACCGCGTCCTTCCGCTCCGCCTCCGCCTCACTGCCCGATGCCCCGGCGCCGGCGCGCGACGCGGTCGCCGAGCCGGTCTTCTTTTCGGCGCGCATGGAACTGCCGGACGACGGGTACGGTTCCGGTCCTTCGGGGCGCGTCGAAGCGGCCGGCTCTGCGCTGCTGCTGGAACGCAGCGACTCCTCGCTGTCGTCGGACCTCGACACGGTGGAGCCCCGCGGCGTGGCCCGCGAGGCGGCCGCGCAGGGCAGCACCGGTGCTCCGGCGGTGACGGCGGAACGTTTCCGCCGGCAGGTCGCGGAGCATCTGGCCGCCATGCCCCTGGCCCGCGACGTGCGCGGCCGCGCCGACGTGCAGGCGCAGATGGAGGCCGAGTACGTCGAATGGGCCGGCGACCGCCTGCTGGAGCGGCACCGGGCCTACGGCGCGGCGGGCGCCTACCGCTTCCGCGAACCGATGGAGGCCACCGGGCTGCCGCGGGCCTCGGTGGCGATCGCCTACGAGAGCCTCAAGGGCTTCCTCACCTCTTCCACCCGCACGCCGTCCGGGGGCGCGGTCGCGGTCCTGCAGGGCCGCCGGGACAACGAGCGCACCTCGAAGATCCGGCCGGCCGCGCTGGGCGGCCTGATGGCCGGCGTCGCCAACTACGTGACCGAATCCATCCTGCTTCCGGCCATGGACCGCCGCGCGCGCCTGGCGAACATGCCGGCCTTCAGGGCCGTGGATCCGAAAGTGCTCGTTCCCGATCCCGCGCCCGTGCAACTGGAGGTGACGGCCGAGGGCGAGAAGCGCTTCTGGCGGCCCGTCCGGGATTCGGAGGTGGGGCACCGGGCGACGACGGAGAGCGTCGACCGGCCGACCCGCAATGCCCTGCGCGGCGCGGCGCACGACGACCGCAAGCTGGCCGAAACGCGCCAGAAGCTCATGGACGGCAAGGCCGAGGCGGCGCTCTTCAAACCGGTGCTGACGGCCACCGCCAACGCGTTGCGGCGCTGGGCGAGCGATGCCGAGACGCTGGCCCTGCCGGGCAGTGCGATGGGCCTGGGCGCCATGGCTTCGGGCACGGCGTCGGCCGTCAACAAGGCGGTGCTGGATGCCACCAAGGCACTGCCGCGCACCGGGCAGGTCGCCGTGTCCGACCTGGTCGGTGGAACGCAGCCGGTGAACCTGTTCCACCTCGCGGTGCCCGACCCCGCCCAGCCCGCGCTGCGCTGGAGCGATGCGAAGCGGCTGCCCGCCTATGCCTGGAACGTGGCGCAGGAGGCGCTGCCGTTGCTGGGCGAGGCGGTGCGCACGGGTTCCGGGGCGCTGCATGCCGCGCGCGATTTCTTCGTGCGGAGCATTGGCGGCAATGTGGTGATCGGGCCCGTGGCCGCCGCCGCGGGCCTGCAGGTCGCCTCGATCGTGCGCGGCCGCTACGGCGTGCCGGGCAGCGACGAGGCGACGGGTTCCCTGGGCAACGTGATGCAGCAGGCCGGGCAGAGCTTTTTCAGCGAACTCGGATGGAGCGGCTGGAAAGCGCTCATGGGCGACATCAGCGGCGAGCTGGCCGCCCGGCTGGACCGCCGCCGCGACCAGACGCAGGAGCGGCTCTGGCGCGAGGCCCGCGCCGAAATGCGCGGCCTGGACAGCGACCTGCACCAGGCGCTGAGTCCTTCGCTGCGCACCTTCGCCGCCCCCGTGCGGCCGCCGCGCGGGGGCGCTGCCGCCGATCTGGAAGCCGGCCGGGCCCCGCGCGCGCCAGCGCCCGACCTCCGGTTGCGCCGGTCCATGGAGGCCGCGCGCGCCAGCGTCGAAGAGCTGCTGGATTTCAGTCCGCGGGGCATCATCGAGCACGCTGCGGTGGCCCAGGCCGCGGGCGCGCTGCGCCGGCTGACCGCGAGCCATCCGCATGCCATCCTGGCGGCTGAAGGCATGGACGTGCCCCGGCTGCAGCGCATGCAGGCGCGGCTGGAACGCGTGCAGCGGCTGCTCGAGCAGCGCGAGGCCCTGGTCGCCTGGCGGGAGGGGCCGCGCCCGCGTCCGGACGGGCGTTGAGCGCGGCGCGCGTCAGATCGCCAGCGGGTCCACGTCCACCAGCCAGCGCACCAGCCCCCGGTGCGCCGGGTCCGAGCGGCAGGCGTGCAGCAGCGGCTGCCAGGCCGCGAGGAAGCGCTGCAGCGCCGCGCGGCTCGGGCTCTCCAGCAGCATCTGCGCGCGCTCCACGTCGGCCACGCGCTGGATCGCCAGCGGCACCGGCGGAAAGATCGTCACGTGCTCCAGCCCCGGCAACCCGGCCTCCCGCGCCGCCTCGGCGCACGCGTTCAGGAAGCCCTGCGCCACCTCCTGCGTGCGCGCGTCGGCGCGCACCAGCGCCTGGAACGCGAACGGCGGCATCGCGGCCTCGGCGCGCTCTTCGAGCTGCCGCCCGGCGAAGGCCGGGTAATCGTGCCGGCGCAGCGCCGCGTACACGGCATGGTCCGCGTGGTAGGTCTGCACCCACATCTCGCAGGGGCCGCCCTGGGCCGCCACGTACGCCGCATCGCGGCCCGCGCGGCCCGCGGCCTGCATCAGCAGCGCGAACAGGCGCTCGGGCGCCCGGAAGTCGCTGGAGAACAATGCGCCGTCCGGCTGCACCGCCGCCACCAGCGTGATGCGCCGGAAATCGTGTCCCTTGGCCACCATCTGCGTGCCCACCAGCACGTCCACCTCGCCGGCGTGCACCTGGGCGAGCTGTTCCTCCAGCGCACCCTTGGCCTTGGTGGTGTCGGCATCGATGCGCGCCACGCGCGCGGCTCGGCGCTCCGGCGTGATGACGTTGCGCAGCAGTTGGGCGAGCTGTTCCTCGAGCTGCTCGGTGCCGCGGCCGATCGGCGCGATGTCCGGGTTGCCGCAGCCCGGGCAGGCGTAGGGCACGCGCTGCGCGAACCCACAGTGGTGGCAGCGCAGCGTGCGGTCGATCTTGTGGAACACCTGGTGGGCGCTGCAGTGCGGGCAGTCGCTCTTCCAGCCGCATTCGGTGCAGTGCAGCACCGGGGCGAAGCCGCGGCGGTTCAGCAGCACCAGGCACTGCTCGCCGCGCTCCACGCGTTCGGTGATGGCGGCCACGAGCGGCGGCGAGAACACCGCGCCGCGCGGCTGCTGCGCCATGTCCACCAGCCGCACGCGCGGCAGCGCGCCCGCGCCGATGCGGCTGGGCATGTGCAGCCGCAGGTACCGCCCGCCCGGATCGCCCTCGGCGGGCGGGCGGCTCGCGTGCCAGCTCTCCAGCGATGGCGTCGCCGAGCCGAGGATCACTTTCGCGCCCTGTTCGCGCCCGCGCCAGATCGCCAGGTCGCGTGCGGAATAGCGCGCGCCTTCCTGCTGCTTGTAGCTCGCGTCGTGCTCCTCGTCCACCACGATCAGCGCCAGGCCCGGCAGGCTCGCGAACACCGCCATGCGCGTGCCGAGCACGATGCGCGCCTGGCCGGAATGCGCGGCCAGCCAGCTTTTCAGCCGCTGCGGATTCGTCATGCCGCTGTGCAGCGAGACGACGCTGTCCGCGCCGTAGACCGGTGCGAAGCGCGCGAGGAAGCGCGCCTCCAGCTGCGGCGTGAGGTTGATCTCCGGCACCATCACCAGCGCCTGCGCGGCGGGGTCGGCGGCCAGGGCCTGTTGTACGCAGCGCAGGTACACCTCGGTCTTGCCGCTGCCCGTGCTGCCGTAGAGCAGGAACGGGCCGGGCTCGGCCGCGATGCGCTCCGTCGCTGCCTGCTGTTCGGGGCTCAGGTCGTGGGGTTCACCCGCATACGGCGGCGCGGCCTCGGCGGCCATGGGCGGGGCGGGCGGGGATGCGGCAGGGGTGCGCTTCAGCCGCCGCGCGAGCTGCACCGGCGTGAGGTCGCGCAACTGCGGCGGCAGCGCGGCCAGCGCCACCTCGCCCACCGCGCGCTGGTAATAGCGGGCCGCGAACGCCACCAGGCGGCGCCACGACGCATCCAGCGGCGCCAGGCCGTCCAGCACACCCGCCACGGGCCGCACGGCCGCGCCTGCGGGCAGCGGCGCGGCATCCGACGGCGGGTCCCACACCACGCCCAGCACCTCGCGCGAACCCAGCGGCACGCGCACCAGGGTGCCCGGCGCGATCGGCACCGGGCTCGCATAGCTCAGCGGATCGCCCACCGTGCTGTGCGCAGGCGTCTGCACCGCCACCGACACGATCACGGGATCGGAGGGAAGGGCAGCGGACGGGGCGGGCAGAGAGGAATCGGAAGAAGGCACGGTGCGAGTATCGGCGGCAGCGCCGGAGTCTGCCCCAAGCGGGAACAAGGTGCGGGAAGCCGGACGGAAGACGTTTTTGGCCGATCTGTGGATAACTTTGTGGGCATCCGTGGACAGCCAGGGGGCAGGCGGTGCATGACCGTGCCTGCCCGGGTGGCATGGCAACGGGGCAGCATCGGAAAAAATCCTTACGAATCAAGGAGTTTGAGCCACCTATCTCATGTTCCTTCGCTAGCGGATGCCTGTGGATTGTTACAGGTCTGCCCCTTCCAGAGTGTGCATAAGTCCTCTTGTCAAGAGTTCCGCCGCGCCCTGGAATGTGCTAGGCAGGCCTTTCGGGTGCAGTGCGGCGTGCGGTTTGCTCGGCAAGTGCTTGATTTTCCGGACTTTTTGGGAAAACCCCGGATTTCTGTGGATAACTTTGTTGATATCCCCTGTGCACACCGCGCAGGTCCTTGATGGCACAGGGTTCTGGCGCAATGCCCGGTTTTTCGGCACATGCCGCGCATCCATATGAATCAACGACTTAGCGGCGCGCTGCAAAAATCTTCGGAGCACCGCCGCCAGCGCTCCAGCCGACGAATGCTGCATTGCAGCGTGTGCCGCGGTGTGAATAAGTGGCGCCCGGACGACCCGGCCGTATCCGTGGGCTACTGCCGAGCCCCGGCACCGCCACGCGGCTGGGTCGGGCCCGGTTCTCAGCCCCCCCGCAGCGTCCGCGAGTAGGTGTGCACGGCCTCCACCAGCGCGGCGACGTGCTCCGGCGGCGTGTGCTGGCTGATGCCGTGGCCCAGGTTGAAGATGTGCGTCGGGCCGGTCGTGCCGCGGTCGGTGTGCGGCCTGCCGAAGGCGTCCAGCACGGCGCGCGCCTGCGCGGCGACGGTCTCCGGCGGGGCGAACAGCACGTTCGGGTCGATGTTGCCCTGCAGCGCCTTGCCCGGGCCGCCCACGGCGCCGCCCACCAGGGCGCGGGCGCGTGCCAGGTTGGCCGTCCAGTCCAGGCCCAGCACCTCGCAATCGAGGCCGTTCATGTCTTCCAGCCAGAGCGCGCCGCCCTTGGTGAACACGATGCGCGGCACGTCGGTGCCGTCCACCCCGGTGCGCTTCAGTTGCGCCAGCACGCGCCGGGTATAGGCCAGGCTGAATTCCTGGAAGGCGCCGTCCGCCAGCACGCCGCCCCAGCTGTCGAACACCATCACCGCCTGCGCGCCCGCGTCGATCTGCGCATTCAGATAGGCGGCCACGGCATCGGCATTGATCGCCAGGATGCGGTGCATCAGGTCCGGGCGGGAATACATCAGCGTCTTCACCAGCCGGTAGTCGTCGCTGCCCTTGCCCTCCACCATGTAGCAGGCCAGCGTCCAGGGGCTGCCGGAGAACCCGATCAGCGGCACCCGGCCGCCGAGCGAGCGGCGGATGGAGGTCACCGCATCGAACACGTAGCGCAGCTTGTCCATGTCGGGCACGGCGAGTTCGGCCACAGCGGCCTCGTCGCGCACCACCCGGGCGAAGCGCGGGCCCTCGCCCTCGGCGAACGACAGGCCCAGGCCCATCGCGTCGGGCACCGTCAGGATGTCGGAGAACAGGATCGCCGCATCCAGCGGAAAACGCTCCAGGGGCTGCAGCGTCACCTCGGTGGCGTAATCCACGTTCGTCGCCAGCCCCATGAAACTGCCCGCCCGCGCGCGCGTCGCCTTGTATTCCGGCAGGTAGCGGCCGGCCTGGCGCATCAGCCACAGGGGCGTGTAGTCGGTGGCCTGGCGGCGGCAGGCGCGCAGGAAGGTGTCGTTCTGGAGCGGGGCGAAAGTCATCCGGCCATTGTCGCAGGCGCGTCCGGCGCGGGGCCTTGGCGCGTGCCGCTGTCTTGCCCCAGGTCAAGACGCCGGAGGGCTGCCCGCGGGCTCCCGGTGGCGTGCGCCCCCGCTGCGTGGAGGGAACGGCGGTGCTTCCGGCGCCTGCCGCTCCAGCCGCGCGGCCTCTTCCTGCAGCAGCGCGAGCCCGCGCGCCAGTTGCTCCAGGTGGTCGGCCTCCAGGCTGCGCGCCAGTTGCTGGTTGATGGCCCGCACCTGCGGCCACAGCGCGGCATGCAGCCGGGTGCCGGCCTCCGTCAGGTGCAGGGCCGAGGCCGGCTGGCCCGCCGGCGCGGCGCTCTTGCGCACCAGTCCCTTGGCCTGCAGCGAGGTCACGGCCCGCGACACCCGCGCCCGGTCCAGCTCCAGCCGCTGCGCCAGCACCGAGGGCGGCAGCCCCGGCTCCTGCGCCAGCCACATCAGCACGCCCCACTCGCGCCGCGTGATGCCGTGCGTGCGCTCGCACAGCCGCGTGATCAGCCGGCCCGACGACGCCGCGAGCTTCACCAGCCGGTAGAGCAGCAGGTCACCGGGCTGCGCCGGCTCGGCCAGCGGATGGGGGCCGGCACCGGGCAGGGGGGCGGGTACGGGCACGGAAGGCGCGAGCGGAGCGGTGACGGGGCCAGGCACGGGTCGGGACGCGGCCATGCGGGAATCTCCTCATCGGGGTTGATTAAAACAATTGTCGGGCCAGTGCGTACAGTGCGGCGCATCCCCCGCTGATGGAGCACTGCCATGGCACGACGCCGCGAATTCCTCTTGAACACCCTGGCCCGCCCGGCCCTGCTGGGCACCGCCGCCTCGTTGGGCGCGGGCGCCGCGCTGGCGCAGGAAACACCCCTGCGCATCGTCGTGGGCTACGCCGCCGGCGGATCGAGCGACCGCGTCGCCCGCATCGTGGCCGACCGGCTGCAGCACGAGCTGGGCATGCCCGTCATCGTCGAGAACAAGGTGGGCGCGGGCGGCCGCGTCTCCGCCCAGTACGTGAAGAACGCGCCCGCCAACCCGCCGCTGCTGCTGCTCGCCAACCCCGCGGTGATGGTCGTCTCGCCGCTGGTGGTGAGCGACCTCGGCTACCAGCCCGAGCAGGACTTCGTGCCCGTGAGCGAGGTGAACAACTACGTCTTCGGCGTGGCGGTGGGCGCCGCCGTGCCCGTGCGCGAACTGCAGCACCTGCTGGCCTGGATGCGCGCCAACCCGCGCTCTGCCAACATCGGCGTACCCGCCACCGGCAGCCTGCCGCACTTCTTCGCGCTCATGCTGGGCCAGAAGGCCGGCGTGGCCGCCGAGGCCGTGGGCTACCGCGGATCGGCACCGCTGCTCACCGACCTGATCGGCGGCCAGATTCCCGTCGCCGTGGACACGCTCGATGCCCTGCAGCCCCAGTTCGAGGCCGGCAAGCTGCGCCTGCTGGCCGTCTCCAGCGAACAGCGTCTGCCGGATCTGCCCCAGGTGCCCACGCTGCGGCAGTCCGGTGTGGACCTGGCGGCCTCCGGCTGGAACACGCTGTTCGCGCCCCGCTCCATGCCCGCCGCGCAGGTGGACCGCTATGCCGCCGCCGTCCACAAGGCGATGCAGGACAAGGAGGTCATCAAGCAGTTCAAGGCCAACCACCTCGACCCGGTGGTGAGCACGCCCGCGCAGACGCGCGAGAGCATCGCCGCCTACCGCAGGCAGTGGGAGCCCGTGATCCGCAACTCGGGCTATCGCCCGTGAGCGCCATGCCGTTGAACACCCCCACAGACCGCACCGCGCCGCGGCCCCACATCGTCTTCATCGTCGCCGACGACCTCGGCTATGCCGACCTGGGGTGCTACGGAGGCCGCGATGCCGCCTTCGGCCCGGTATCGCCCGTGCTGGACGCACTCGCCGCCAACGGCCTGAAGCTCACCCAGGGCTACTCCAACTCGCCCGTCTGCTCGCCCACGCGCTTCGCGCTCATGACGGCGCGCTACCAGTACCGCCTGCGCGGCGCGGCCGAGGAACCGATCCGCACCGCCACCCGCGGCAACGACCGCCTGGGCCTGCCGCCCGCGCACCCCACGCTGCCCTCGCTGCTGAAGGACGCCAGCTACCGCACCGCCCTCATGGGCAAATGGCACCTGGGCTACCCGCCGCATTTCAGCCCGTTGAAATCGGGCTACGAGGAATTCTTCGGCCCCATGTCCGGCGGCGTGGACTACTTCACCCACTGCGGCGCCAACGGCACGCACGACCTCTGGTTCGGCGAAGAGGAAAAAGCCCAGGAGGGCTACCTCACCGACCTCATCACCGACCACGCGGTGGACTACATCGCGCGCATGGCGGATGGCGCAAAACAGGGCACGCCGTTCTTCCTGAGCGTGCACTACACCGCCCCCCACTGGCCCTGGGAAACCCGCGACGACGAGGCCCTGGCCCACGAATTGCGCGAGAGCAAGCAGGCGATCTACCACCTGGCCGGCGGCAACGTGGAAACCTACCGCCGCATGGTCCACCACATGGACGAAGGCATCGGCCGCATCATGGACACGCTCCGCGCCCACGGCCTGGAGCGCGACACCCTCGTCGTCTTCACCAGCGACAACGGCGGCGAACGCTTCTCCGACAACTGGCCCCTGGTCGGCGGCAAGATGGACCTGACCGAAGGCGGCATCCGCGTGCCCTGGATCGCCCACTGGCCCGCCGCCATCGCCCCCGGCGGCACCAGCGCCCAGCCCTGCCTGACGATGGATTGGAGCGCCACGATGCTGGAGCTGGGCGGCGCGCAGCCGCACCCCGATTACCCGTGGGACGGCCAGACCCTCGCTCCCCTGCTGCACGACGCGGCCTGGACCGCCGACCGCCCGCTGTTCTGGCGCATGAACCACCGCGGCCAGCGCGCCATGCGGCACGGCGACTGGAAATACCTGCGGGTGGACGGTGTGGATTACCTCTTCAACCTCGCGCAGGACGAGCGCGAGCGGGCGAACCTGGCGCCGCTGCAGCCGGGGAGGCTGGCGGAGATGGTGCAGGCCTGGGAAGCGTGGGAGGCGACCATGCCGGCGATTCCGGGGGATGCGACGGTGAGCCTCTGCTACACGGAGAAGGATATGCCGGCGCGGTAGGCCCACTTTGCCAGACCACTGGGGTTAAACTGTACAGAATTCTGCTGACTCCCCAGCCGAGGTGCACCATGGGTTTTTCCGCAAGCGATGTCGTACCGTTCACCCAGGCACGCTCCCGCCTGTCCGAGCTGGCCGACCAGGCCAAGGCGGGTGCCGAGAAGATCATCACCAAGAACGGCGAAAGCTACGTCGCACTGATCGACGCCGACCGGCTCGACTACTACCATCGCCTGGAGCGCGAGCACATCCACCTGCTGCTGATCGACGATGCCAGGCGCGGCCTGGCCGACATCGAGGCAGGACGCACCTGCAGCGCGGATACCGCCATCGCCCAAATTCAGCAGCGCCGCGCCGCCCTGACTGCCAGCAAGGCCGCCAAAAAGCGTGGCTGAGGCGAGCTACCGGGTCGAGCTGACTGCCAGCTTTTTGGAGCGGCTGGACGCCCTGGAAGCATTCTTGACGGAAGCAGACGCCGCCTATGCCTTCGACGATCTGCTGGTGGAACTGCGTTCCATCGTCATTCCCAACCTTGCGCGCTTTCCCCGCATAGGCAGGCGCTACCTGGGCAACCCACCGCAATCGGCCGAGGCCCTGGCCCAGCTTGCCGCGCTGCCGATGGGCGCGGCCGGTGCGCTGCGGGAATACCTGCATGGTGATTACCTGATGTTGTACGTGGCGACGGATGAAGACGAGGCGGTGTATTTGCTGTCCATCCGGCACCACCGTCAGCTTTCGTTCGATTTCGGCCGGTTGTGGCCGTTTGGCGACAAGTGACCTGATTCGGCGAACGCTTCTCCGACAACTGGCCCCTGGTCGGCTGGAAGATGGGCCTCATCCATGGACTGGCGCGGCACGATGTTGGAACTGGTTGGTGCACAGCCGCATCCCGACTTCCAGGAAAGAATGCAATCGCTGAGAGGCGTCATGGCCCCCGAATTCCTGCACGACATCAAATCCAACGCAGTCAACGCCACCATCCTCGCGCGATGGAATGCCCTGGCGCCCGCGCTCCCCAACGCATGGCTCGTCGCCGGGTGCCTGTTCCAGACCATTTGGAACCTGCAGTCCCACCGCCCCGCGGGTGCCGACATCAAGGATTACGACCTCTTCTACTTCGACGACAGGGATCTGAGCGAGTCGGGTGAAAAAGCCGCGCAGGCCCATGCGGACTCCGTGCTGTCCGACCTGGGCATCACCGTCGAAGTCGCGAACCAGGCGCGCGTGCACCTCTGGTACCCCCGGCACTTCGGGCGCCCCTGCCCGCCGCTCACTTCGTCCGAGGACGGAATCCGGCGCTTTCTCGTGCTCGAATCGTGCGTGGGCGTTCGGCCTGGCGAGTGCCACGCTCCGTACGGGGTGGATGGCGTCTATGCCGGCACGCTGTCACCCAATCCCCTGACTCCGTACCCCGAGCTGTTCGCCGCGAAGGTGGCGAGTTATCGCGCGCGGTGGCCGCACCTGCTGGCGAAAGTGCCGGAGGCGAGCCGCTTCTGATTCGGCTGTCCCGTCCTCTGCATCCCTCTCAATCCAGCGTCCCCCCCTCCACCAACCGCACCACCAACGGATGCATCACCTTCCTCGCACTGAAGATCAGGTGAAACTGCTCCTGCACGTCCGCGGTCGTCCCCACCGCCACCAGCCCGTGCGTACGCCCCAGGTGCTCCCCCATCGACTCCGGCGCGGGCATCACGCCCATGCCCGTGCTCGCAAAGGTGGCGAGCAGGGCGCTGTCCTCGAATTCCCCCGCGATCCGCGGCCGGATGCGTTCCCGCTCCAGCCAGTGGTCGATGCGGGCGCGGGCGGCGGCGTGTTCGGTCGGTAGCAGCACGGGCACGACGGCGAGGCTCTGGGGGAAATTTTGGGCGGCCGCCTCGGCCCACTGGTGGGGGGCATACCAGGCGATGGGGCTGGTGCCCAGGAGCTGGCTGGTGGTTTTCAGGGCCGGGTTGGGCGGGGCGGGGCGGTCGGCGAGCACGGCGTCGAGCTTGTGCAGGGCGAGTTCGCCAAGCAGGGGCTGGAATTCGCCCTCGTGGCACAGCAGGCGCAGGTGGGGCGCGTCCAGCACCGGGGTGAGCAGGCGGTGCACGGCCACCTTGGCGATGCCGTCCGAAATCCCCAGGTTCAGCCGCAGCACGCGGCCGGTGGCGGCTTCGGCCACGCGGTGCTGCAACTGCTCGCCCAGCGCGAAGATCTGGTCGGCCTCGTGCATGGCGGCCACGCCCGCGTCGGTGAGCACGAGGTTGCGGCCCTCCGCGCGCAGCAGGGCGGTCCCGAGGTCTTTCTCCAGCGAGCGCACCTGGGCGCTGATGGTCTGCACGGCCATGTCGAGCCGCTCGGCGGCGCGGGCCACGCCGCCTTCCTTGGCGACCACCCAGAAGTAGTAGAGGTGCCGGTAGTTGAAGCTCTGGCTCATGTTTTGTAGGACAACGAAGCGAAACAGTTCGGAAAAACCGAAGTGATCTTACGGCCGGGCTATCTTCCTTTCCGCGCCTGCAGCCCCGACAGTGCGGGTTCGCATTCCCTTCCCTTTCGATTCCACCTGACTGACCGCCATGATGACCACCTACCGACTGCCCCTGGTGCCGCATGCCGCACCGCCGGGCGCCGAGCCAGCCGGGCCCGGCGCTTTTTCGTTGTCGTTGTCTTCCTTGCCGCTGACCACGGCCACGACGCGCCGCGTGCGCCGGGAGGGCTGACGCCATGGTGGAAACCATCGGAACCCCCTGGATGTGGGCCGGCTTCGGCCTGTTCGTGGTCGTGGCGATCGCCATCGATCTGCTGGTCATGGAGCGCCAGGGAGCGCACAAGGTGACCATGAAGGAGGCGCTGAGCTGGAGCCTGCTGTGGTTCTCGCTCGCGTTCGTGTTCGTCGCGATCCTCTGGTGGTACCTGGACGGCTCGCAGGGCCGGGAGGTGGCCAACACGGTGTCGATGCAGTTCATCACCGGCTATCTGGTGGAGAAGAGCCTGTCGGTGGACAACATCTTCGTCTTCCTGATGATCTTCAGCTACTTCGCCGTGCCGGCGGAGTACCAGAAGCGGGCGCTGATCATCGGCATCATCGGCGCGATCGTGCTGCGCACGGTGCTGATCCTGGCGGGCGCCTGGCTGCTGGCCACGTTCCACTGGCTGCTGTACGTGTTCGGCGCGTTCCTGGTGATCACGGGCGTGAAGATGTGGATCGCCGCGGGGCAGGAGCCGGACATCTCCACCAACCCGGTGCTGAAATTCCTGCGCAAGCGCATCCGCATGTCGGATACGTTCGACGGCGAGAAGATGACCACGGTAGTGAATGGCGTGAAGCTGTTCACCCCGCTGTTCGTGGTGCTGATCATGATCGGCGTGACGGACGTGATCTTCGCGGTGGACAGCATCCCGGCGATCTTCGCGATCACGAGCGACCCGTTCATCGTGCTCACGGCCAACATCTTCGCGATCCTGGGCCTGCGGGCGCTCTATTTCCTGCTGGCCGATCTGGCGGACCGCTTCCACCTGCTGGCCTACGGCCTGGCGATGGTGCTGGTGTTCATCGGCGCGAAGATGCTGCTGATCGACCTCTACAAGATCCCGATCGGCTATGCGCTGCTGGTGACGGGCGCGCTGATCGCCGGCTCGATCGTGGCCTCGCTCTGGACGTCGCGCGGCAAGGACGGTGGTGGCAGCGATGGCACCCCGCCCACCGCCCTGCCGGGCAAGGGCGCCTGAGCGCGGCCTGATCCGGACGAAAGACCGAGACCATGGATCTGACGATGATCGAGGCCGTGATGGCCACCCTGCTGGCCGCGTTCGCGCTGACCACGTTCCTGACCTGGCGCGGCGGCAACGAGCGCCGCGACGTGGGTCTGCTGGCCGCCCTGACCGGCGCCTGGGGCGCCGCCACCGCGGTGACGGTGGCGCTGTGAGCACCGCCGGGGCGCTGGCCGGGCGGGTGGCGCAGCCCCTGGCACGCGCGATGACCGGCGTGCGCCGCTGGCTGCGCCGGCAGGAGCCGGCGACCCGCGCGCTGATGGACCGGCCCTCGCTCGCACGGCTGCGCCCCTGGCTGGAGCGGCGCCAGCTGCTCTGCCTGCGGCGCGAAGCCCTGGCGCGCGGCGCGGCGGCGGGGCTGTTCTGCGGGCTGATCCCCGGGCCGCTGCAGATCCCGGCCGCGGTCGCCACCTGCGCCGCATTGCGCGGCAACGCGGTGGCGGGGGCCGCGGCCACGCTCTACACCAATCCCCTCACCACGCTGCCGCTCTATGCCCTGGCGTTCCACGTGGGCGCCTGGGTGCTGCCGGGCGAGCAGCGGCTGCCGGCCTGGGAGGGCTGGTCGGCATCGGGCGGCGTGCAGGCCATGGCCACGTGGATGCACGCATTGGGCGCGCCGCTGGCCGTGGGACTGCCGTTGCTGGCGCTGGCTTTTGCGGTGGTGGGGTATGCGGCGGTGCAGGCGCTGTGGCTGGTGCCGGTGTGGCACCGCGCGCAACGGATGCGGTAAGGAGCGGCCGGACATGCCTACACTGAAAGTTCTTCCGTAGGCGCCATTCGTCGCCGCGTTTCGCCCGCCCGTTGCTGGAGAGCCCGCATGCCGCTAGCCATCCGCCGTCCGCGTCTGCCGTTGCCTTCGCCTTCGCCTGCCTTGCAGCCTGTGGCGTCGCCGATGCCGCTCCCGCTGCGGCCGTCGCAGTGGTCACCATCCGGGCCGGCCACCGCTGCCGCCACTTCCATCGCCCTGCTGTCGCTGCTTGCGCTGTCGCCCGCGGCCCGGGCTGCGGGGCCGGGGCCGGCGCCGGCACCGTCGCCCGCTCCCGCGGTGTGGACGAATTCCCTGGGCATGCCCTTCGTGCGCATTCCCGCAGGCAGCTTCCGCATGGGCAGCGACGAGCCGGTGGAGCGCCTGGCGCGCGACTACCCGGGCATGGAGGCGAGCCGTCTTGCGTCCCTGGCCGACGAGGCGCCGATGCACAGCGTGCGCATCACCCGTGCGTTCTACCTGGGGCAGACGGAGGTCACGGTGGGGCAGTTCCGGCGGTCCGTGCAGGCCTCGGGCTACCGCGCCGAATCCGATGCCGACGGCACGGGCGGCTACGGCTACAACCCCGCCTACGATCCCGACAAAAGCGCGCGCGGCGATGCCTTCGAGGGACGCGATCCGCGCTATTCATGGCGCGATCCGGGCTTCGCGCAGGGCGACTACCATCCCGTGGTGAACGTCACCTGGCACGACGCGCACGCCCTGGCCGCCTGGCTGAGCGCCACCGAGGGCCACCGCTACCGGTTGCCGACCGAGGCCGAATGGGAGTACGCCTGCCGCGCCGGCCAGGCCGCGCGCTACGGCCACGGGGACGACCCTGCGGCGCTCGCGCGCCACGCCAACACGTTCGACCAGGATGCCGCGCCCTACTGGCCGCGCTGGCAGTCCCAGGCCGTGCCGGGCCACGACGGGCATGCGTTCACCGCGCCGGTGGCGAGCTACCCGGCCAACGCCTTCGGGCTGCACGACATGTCCGGCAACGTGTGGGAATGGGTGTCCGACTGGCATGCCGACGATGCCTACGCGCGGTCGGCGCGCGACGATCCGCAGGGCCCGGCCACCGGCACCGTGCGCGTGCGGCGCGGCGGCTCGTGGCACACGTGGCCGCTGTACGCGCGCTGCACGTACCGCAACTGGAACAGTCCGGAGACGCGGTACACGCTGGTGGGGATGCGGCTAGTGCGGGAGTAGCGTGCTCCCTTTCTCAGACAGCGGGCGTGCGGCTGCCTCCGGTGGCCAACTTCCTGCGGAATGGCTGTAGGTCCGCGTGGTTCATCAATTCAGATATGACTTGATGTCGCTTCATGACCAGCGTTACGAAGTCATCTTCCCGCGCGCCCAACGTCAACCAAGGATGTAGTACCTTGCTGGCATGCTTCTCCTGTTGCTCTTTGGGAACAAAGAGGGGATCTTTGTGTATATAAACGCAGCATGGCCACGTATCCTCCCTTTCTTCGATCTCGACATTCAACTGCTGTTTTATGAGATGCCGCAGTGTTTGAACGAATGCTTCGGGCATTGATTTGTCAAAGTGGAGTCCCCAGTAAAAATCGCCTGGATTGCTGGCGAGGTTTCCCCATTCAAAGTAAAGGTATAGGTTCGGTCCCCAGCCGACCTCCAATGAGAAGTAAGACTCCTTAAACGTTGGTGTCACCTTCCAGTAGAAAGAATATTCTTCCTTGATCGCAGCCTTCAATTGCTGGCGCAACTGTTCCAATCGCTGGTTCTGCCACTCGGCCAGGCTGTTGCGAATTTGGAAAGCGCTATCGAGTGCTTGAGGAGTCGCTGTGAAGGCTTCGGCAATGTGGTTCATGGCGGCTTCCGGTAAATCGCTGCCCATACGGCGCTGGAGGTAGTTGCAGAGTTCTTCGACGAACCACCGCACCTGATGGGCCTGAATTCGCGAAAGGCTGTCGCGCAGCCAATCCAGCACCTCGGGCCAGAGCAGATAGGCAAAACGTCCGTTGCGGATGAGTTTTTCGCGCTTCTTTTCTGACAGGCTCGATGGGTCTGGCGCTTGGTGGCCTAGGTAGATCAGCATCCAGGAACCGTGCAAGCCCTGGAGATAGTCCGTGTAGTTGGCCAACTGTTGCCTGCCATCGCGCGAGTGTCGCCAGGGCTTGTTTTCGATGCCTATGCATCCGCCTTGGAGTTGCACGAAAAGATCGATGTAGCGGCCGTTGCGCGTGTAGTGTTCCCGTTGGACATATTTGACGGAGGGCCCTGCAAGCCAAGTGGCCGCGACGGGCATGTGGGCTGTTCGCAGGTCCGACAAAGAAGGCGCTTCTTCGCAGGCCGCGCTCCCCTGCTGCTTCAGAGGCTGTTGCAGCGCGCTCTGCTGCTTGAGCACCAACGCCACGAAGCCGTCCCAAAACAACCGACCTTGGCCATGGGTGCCTTCTGGGTCCAGCAGCAGGGCCAGATGCCGGGAGATGTCTATCTCATGGTTGCGCTGGGCATCGAATGGAGAAAAATCTGGCGCCAGCAGCGGCGCCATGAGCTTCTGCGCGTGCTGCCAGCCCTGGTAACGCGCCTGCACGTCGCCGAGCAAGGCGCTGGCCTCCGCCTTCGTGGGTCCCTCTTCCCTCATCCCTCGTCTCCTTTGGAGCTTGGTTTTTATGGATGAGCGACAGCCTAACACGTGCAAGCCACGCTGCAGCGCCAACGCTGCCATCGGCAACGGCTTTGTCGCGCGAGATCACGATGCCTCGGTGTGGCAACGAGCCGAGGGCGTAGCTTTCTGGTCTGAAGCGTGCCTTTTCGCCCCGCAGTCAGGCGCGCCGCGCGCTGAACGCCGACACGGTAGCCAGCGCGATCAGCAGCGCGCCGTACCCGAGTGCCGTGGCCTGCAGTCCGTACATCCCCGTGAGCATGCCGGCCGCGATGGCGGGCAGGCTGAAGGCGAGGTAGCTCAGCACGAAGAAGCTGGCCATCAGGCCGGCCCGTTCCTGCGCCGAGGCCATGGGCACGAGGCAGCGCACGGCGGCGTTGAAGCCCGCGCCGAAGCCCAGGCCCGCCACCAGCGTGCCCCCGAAAAACGCCGCCGGGCTGTGCCCGGCCACGCCCGCGAGCGTGACGGCGAGGCCCAGTGCGAGCGCCGCGGCGCTGCCCTGCAGCACGCCGCGCGGCGGGCGCTGCCGCACGGCGCCGATCGCCAGGGCGCCGGGCAGCACGAGCGCGGTGATCAGCAGGCCGCCCACGAGCGGCGAGGCGCTGTGCGTGACCAGCCTGCCCAGCGACGGGCCGAGCGAGAGGTAGAAGCCGCCGAGCGCCCAGCCGGCGGTGCTGAGCGGCAGGATGCGCAGCAGCGGTGCCCGCGCGGCCTGGGGCACGTGCATGCTCGGTACCAGCGAGCGCCAGGCGCCGGGGCGGCGCGCCACCGTCTCGGGCAGCCAGAACGCGGCGGCGCACTGCAGCGCGATCACCACCAGCAGCAGTTCGAACACCAGGTGCGTGGGCGAGGGCAGGTACTGCACCAGCACACTGGTGCCGAGCGCGCCGATCGCCATGCCGACCATGGGTGCCACGCTGTTCATGAGCGGGCCGCGCACGGGGTGCAGGTCCACCAGCAGGGCGCTGAGCGCGCTGGTGGCCATGCCCGTGGCCACGCCCTGCAGCACGCGCGCCGCCAGCAGCCAGGCCACCGACTCGGCCCGCCAGAAAGCCAGCACCGCAACGAACTCCAGCGCCAGCGCCGCGACGATGACGCTGCGCCGGCCCACGTGGTCCGACAGCGCGCCGAAGCACAGCAGCGCGGCGAGCAGCGCGAACGCATAGCTGGAGAAGATCACCGTCAGGCTGAACGCGGAGAAGCCCCACATCTCGCGGTAGATGGCGTACAGCGGCGACGGCGCGCTGGAGGCGGCGAGGAACATCATCAGCACGGACACCGCGAGCCACAGCGCGGCGTCGGGCCCGAGCCGGCGCACCGGCCAGGCCAGGGGCGGAGCAGAAGAAGCAGGGGTGAGGGTGGTGGGCATGGCTTTAACGCTAAAAATTTGCGTTAGCGGATTGTCGCACTAAAGCAAAGTCTTTGCTTTACGCCGTGGGCTACCCGCGCCGCTCTTCTAGAATGGGCGTTCATGACGACGTCCGCAGCCACCACCCGATTGCGCCCCGGCGGGCGCAGCGCCCGCGTGCAGGCCGCCGTGCACCAGGCCGTGCGCGACCTGACGGCGCTGCACGGCCGCGAAGCGCTCACCATTCCGCAGATCGCGGCGCGGGCGGGCGTGACGCCGTCCACCATCTACCGCCGCTGGGGCGATCTGGTCGAACTGCTGGCGGACGTGTCGATCGAGCGCCTCCGCGACGAGGCCGATCCGCCGGACACCGGCAGCGTGCGCGGCGACCTGCTGGCCTGGGGCGAGCAGTTCCTGGAGGAGATGTCGTCCGAGCTGGGCCGCCAGGTGCTGAAGGACGTGCTCACCGCCAGCGGCTATGGCGACGGCTCGGCGCCCTGCCAGTGCCTGCAGATCACCGCCGGGCAGATCACCCTGCTGGTGGAGCGTGCGCGCTCGCGCGGGCAGGCGGCGCCGTCGGTGGACTGCGTGCTGGACACGCTGGTGGCGCCGATCATCTACCGCCTGCTGATGGGGGCGGGCACGCCCACGGGGCAGCAGGTGGCGGAGTGGGTGGATGCGTGCATGGCGCAGGTGGGGCGGACGGAGGCGGCGCCGCGCGGCGCGCATGTCGCCGATGCCGTCGCCACGTAGCACAGCGGCCCGGCTGCCGCGCCGCCCCCGTCAGAACAGGCCCTGGCGCTGCCGGCGTCAGAGCGCCGCCAGCGCCGTGCGCAGCTCCCTCTCGCCCAGGATCTCCGAAAACACCACCGGCTGCCGGCCCGGCGCCTGCAGCACGTACACCGGCACGCCGCTGCGTCCCAGTTGCGCCAGCGCGGCGGTGATGGCGGGGTCGCGGCGCGTCCAGTCGGCGCGCAGCAGGGCCACGTTGCGGCCCGCGAATTCGCGCAGCACGGCGTCGCTGGCGAGGGTGGTCTTCTTGTTGAACTGGCAGGTGACGCACCAGGCGGCGGTGTAGTCCACGAACACGGGGCGGCCCTGCGCGAGCAGTTCTTCGGCGAGGCCCGGGCGCCAGGCCTGCCAGGCCGCGGTGTTCGGGGCAGTCCCTGCCGCGCCAGGGGCTGCGGTGGCCAGAGCGGGCGGAGCCATCTCGACGATCTTCGGCACGGCCGCCACGGCCAGGGCCGCGAACACCACGAGCGAGAGCGGCGCCATCGCCATGCGGGCGCGGCCCGCGAGCGTGAAGGCCCACACGACCATGCCGAGTGCCACGAGCAGCGCGAGCAGCGCCGCCGCGCCGTCGATGCCGCTCTGCTGGCCCAGCACCCAGACCAGCCAGACCACGGTGGCGAACATCGGGAAGGCAAGGAAGCGGCGCAGCGTGTCCATCCAGGCGCCGGGCCGGGGCAGCGCGCGGGCGACGGCGGGCAGCCAGCTCGCGGCGAGGTAGGGCAGTGCCAGGCCGATGCCGAGCGCGGCGAACACCGCCAGCGCCTGCGCGGCCGGCAGCGTGGCCGTGAGGCCGACCGAGGCGCCCATGAAGGGCGCGGTGCAGGGGGATGCCACGGCCACGGCCAGCACGCCGGTCAGGAACGCGTCGGCCACCGGATGGCGCGCCTGCAGGCCCGCGAGGGAGGACGGCAGCATGCGGCCGAACTCGAACAGGCCCGAGAGGTTGAGGCCGATCAGCGTGAACAGCGCGGCAAGCGCCGCCACCACGGCGGGCGACTGCAGCTGGAAGCCCCAGCCCACGGCCTCGCCGGCCGCGCGCAGCGCCAGCATGGCGCCGCCCAAAGCCAGGAAGGAAAGCACCACGCCGGCCGTGTAGGCGATGCCGCCCAGCCGATGGGCGCGCCGGTCCTGCCCATGGCGCGCGAAGCCGGCCACCTTGATGGCGAGGATCGGGAACACGCAGGGCATGAGGTTGAGCACCAGCCCGCCGAGCAGGGCGCCCAGCAGCGCGGCCGCCAGCACGCCGGCCGGCGCCGGGGTGGCAGGGGCAGCGGGCGTCGTGGTGGCCGTGGCGGCCTGCTGCTCGTTCGCTCGCAGCGCGGCTTCCAGCGCGGGCGACACGGTGGCGAGGGACGCCGGCCGGGGCCAGCCGCCCTCCACCGGCAGCTCGGCGCGCCAGCCGCGGCCGTCCTGCGCCAGCACGATCGGCAGCGGCATGGGGCCTTCGCTGCGCTGCGCGGAAATCGGCACGCGCGCGGTCCAGACGTCGCCCTGCCAGTCCTGCGTGCCGTCGGCGGCGGTTTCGATGATGCCGGGTGTCTCGGGGAAGAAGTCGAGCGGCTTGCCGCGCACCGATTCGGGCAGGCCGGCCACGGTGAGCACCAGCATGCCGCGCTCCACGCGCGCATGGCTGCGGGTGCCGCCGGCCGCCGCGGTGGCCGGCGGGGAGAGCGGTTGCGGATGGGCCTGCCGTGCCGCCTCGAAATCCTGCGCCTGCATGGCCGTGGTGCTGGCGATCGGCAGTTGCAGCGTGAAGGTGCCTTCTTCGGGAATGCATTCCTTGCGGCAGACCAGCCACGAGGCGTGCAGCGCGAAGGTGGCGTTGCGCGCGAGCGGCCCGGGCGAGAACGCGCCCGAGACGGTCATGGGCACGGGCAGCAGCAGGTTGCCTTCGTAGCCGTAGTTGGCCAGCGTGCCGATGGGAATCTTGCGCGGTACGGGCCAGGCGATCTCGCCCGCGTCGATGCCGGGCGGCAGTTGGCGCCACTCGATCTGCGTGGGCAGGCCGGAGTCGCCGGGGTTCTTCCAGTAGGTGTGCCAGCCGGGCTGGTGCGCGATCGCGAGGCCCAGCCAGAGCGGCTTGCCCGGCCCCACGCCGTCGGGCGCATGCGCCACCAGTTCGGCGCGCACGTGCGGGGTGGTGACGGTGCTGCTGCCGGCCGGCGTGCCGCCGGGGAGGCCGGCAGCGGGCTCGGACAGCAGCTGGGCGGAAGCCGGCGCTCCCAGGGCGCAGGCGGCCAGGAGGGCGAAGGACGGCAGCAGGCGCTGCAGGAGGCGGACGGGCATGGCGCGGTGTGGGAGCGGCGCGGGCGGCTTTGGTTCCGGGAAGGGCAGTGGGCAGCGGTGGCGCTCAGGCCGCGAAGCCGAGCACCACGCGCCGGGCCATCGCGCCCTTCTTCTCGATCTTGGTGACGACCACCGCGCCGATCTCGGCGGTGTTGGCGACGTGGGTGCCGCCGCAGGGCTGCAGGTCGATCTGCGTCTGGCCGTCGGTGCCCACGCGCACGGTGCGCACCTGGCCGCTGCCGCGCGGCGGCTGCACGCTCATGCTCTTGACGAGGTCGGGCTGCGCGTCCAGCTCGGCATCGGTGATGGCGCCGATCGCCACCGGGTGCGCCTCGGCCACGAGCCGGGCGATGCCGGCGTTCAGCGCGGCGGCATCCAGCGGGCCGTCCATGTGGAAATCCAGCCGGGCGGCGTCGGGCGTGACCGAGCAGCCGTTCACGGGCTGCGCCACCAGATGGCACAGCAGGTGGGTGGTGGTGTGGAAGCGCATCAGCCGGTGGCGGCGCTCCCAGTCGATGCGCGCGGTGACTTCCTCGCCCACGGCGGGCGGCTCGGCGCCGGGCGCCGGCACGTGCACGATGGCGGTCGTGGGCTTGCCTTCGGCATCCTTGCCCTTGCGCGTGTCGGCGATCGGCACCTCGCGCCCATCGGCCCGCACCAGCACCCCGGCATCGCCCGCCTGCCCGCCGCCCAGGGGATAGAACACCGTGCGGTCGAGCACGATGCCGCCATCGGGCAGCACCGCGGCCACGGTGGCGCGGCATTCGCGCAGGTAGGCGTCTTCACGGAACAGGTCGCGGGTGGGCGCGGAGAGGGCTTCGTCGTGGGTCATCCGGCGATGGTAGCGCCGTCCTCCTGCACGCCGCTGGACGTCCCACGGCCAGCCCTGTCCGAAGGCCGCGGAGCAGGCCATGCCAGCGGACGCCATGGAACCGGCTTTGCCGGGCCACTGGCGGCGTCCCCTGGGGGATGGCGCGAAGCGACTCAGGAGGTTACGACCAGCTTCCCGATGGTCCGGCCGCTCTCGATGCGGGCGTGCGCCTCGCGCAGCGTGGCGGCCGAGAGCGGGCCCAGGGTGTCGGTGAGCGTGCTGCGCAGGCGGCCGGCGCGGGCGAGTTCCGCCACCTCGGCCAGCAGCCGGCCCTGCGCGGCCATGTCGGGCGTGCCGAACATCGGGCGCGTGAACATCATCTCCCAGTGCAGCGAGATGCTCTTGCGCTTGAGCGGCATCACGTCGAGCGAGGGCATGTCGTCGATCACCGCGATGCGGCCCTGCGGGCGCAGGCATTCCACGTACTGCGCGAGGTACTGCGGCGTGTGGGTGAGGCTGGCCACCGCATCGACGGCCTCGATGCCCAGGGCCGCGAGCTGCGGCGCGAAGGGCTCGCGGTGGTCGATGACCGCATGCGCGCCCAGGTCCAGGCACCACTGGCGGGTCTCCGGGCGCGAGGCGGTGGCGACCACTCGCAGGCCGGTGAGCTGGCGCGCGATCTGGATGAGCATCGAGCCCACGCCGCCCGCGCCGCCCACCACCAGCAGCACGGGCGCATCCGCCGCCGCCGCTACCGGGCCGGCCGCGGCCCCGGGATGGCGCTCGAAGCCCAGGCGGTCGAACAGCAGCTCCCAGGCGGTGATGGCGGTGAGCGGCACGGCGGCGGCTTCGGCGTCGGTCCAGATGTCCGGCGCATGGGCGGCGATGCGCGCATCCACCGCATGCAGTTCGGCATTCGTGCCGGGACGGTCGATGGCGCCGGCATAGAACACGCGGTCGCCCACGGCGAAGCCGCGCACTTCGGAACCCATCGCCTCCACGGTGCCGACCGCATCCCAGCCCAGCACCTTGGGCTGGCCGGCCTCGGCGGGCGCGGCGCTCGCGCGCACCTTGGTGTCCACCGGGTTCACGGAAACGGCGCGCACGCGCACCAGCAGGTCGTGCGGACGCGGCACGGGCGCGGGCAGATCGGAAAAATCCTGCAGGCCCTGGCCGGTGGCGGCATCGAGGGCATGGGGGGCGAAATAGCCGACGGCTTTCATGGGGGAGTCCTTTCTGGGGGAGGTGGCAACGGCCGGGCGCGGATCGCCCGGGGATCGGTCGGGCATCAAGGCGCAACGGAAGGGTCGTCGTGATTCTGATGATTCAAAATGTGGTTGATAAGCCGCCTGAAATCGCTATCACCTGCAAATGAAATTTGAAAATCTCTCCGACCTGCGCGTGCTGGTGGAAGCCGCGCGCGGGGGCTCGCTCACTGCCGCGGCGCGCGCGCTGGAGGTGACGCCTGCGGCCGCCAGCGCCATGCTCAAGCGCCTGGAGGCGCAGGTGGGCGTGCGCCTGTTCGAGCGCTCCACGCGCGCGCTGCGCATCACCGCCCAGGGCGGCACGCTGCTGGAGTACGCCGAACGCGCGCTGGAGCTGCTGGACGAAGGGGCCGGCCTGGCGCAGAGCGAGACCGGCGCGCTGCGCGGCACCGTGCGCCTGGCCGCGCCCACCGATCTGTCGCGCGTGCTGCTGCCGCGCCTCGACCGGTTCATGGAGCGGCACCCGGGCGTGCAACTGGCGCTCTCGGCCAGCGACCGCCTGCACGATGTGCGGCGCGATGCGGTGGACCTCGCGCTGCGCTACAGCGCCGAGCTGCCCGATTCGCAGCTCGTGGCCCGCGCGCTGCACCACACCCGCCGTATCGCCTGCGCGGCACCGGACTACCTCGCGCGCCACGGCACCCCGCAGCACCCCTCGGAACTGGCGGCGCACCGCTGCATCGCCATGGCGATCGCGGGCCGCCGCGAGGTGCGCTGGACCTTCGAGCGCGCGCCGGGCCACCCGCCCGAGACCGTCGGCATCACCCTGCGCGCCGACCGCAGCGTGGACGACGGCGCCCTGGCCCACGCCTGGGCCCTGGCCGGCGGCGGCGTCGTCTACAAGTCGCGGCTGGACGTGCAGGCCCATCTGGACAGCGGGCAACTGGTGGAGCTGCTGCCCGGGTGGCTGGGGCAGGCGTACACGGTGTACGCGGTGCTGCCGAGCCAGCGGTTCGTGCCGGCAAGGGTGCGGGCACTGGTGGAGTTTTTGTCGGAGGAATGGCGCCCCGGATGATGCCGGGGCGCACGCCAGGTCACGCCCGGGCTTCGGCGAGCCGGAGCGCTTCCCGGGCCTTCAGCGTCTTCTTCACGGTGCCCCAGATGGCCCACGCGAGCAGCGCGCCGGCCAGGGCCAGCAGGGTGGCGCTGATCGGCCGGGTGAAGAACACCGACGGATCGCCGCGCGACAGCAGCATGGCGCGCCGCAGGTGCTCCTCGACCATGGGGCCCAGGATGTAGCCGAGCAGCAGCGGCGCGGGCTCGAAGCGCAGCACCATGAGCGCGTAGCCGACGATGCCCAGCAGGGCGACCATGTAGATGTCGAAGGTGTTGTTGTTCACGCTGTACACGCCCAGCGCGACGAACACCAGGATGGCCGGGTACATCCACGAGAACGGGATGCGCAGCAGCGCCACCCACAAGCCGATGGTGGGGATGTTGAGCAGCACCAGCATGATGTTGCCGATCGCGAAGCTGACGATCAGGCCCCAGAAGAGCTCCGGCTGTTCCGTCATCAGCATCGGCCCGGGGTTGATGCCGTGGATGATGAGCGCGCCCAGCATCACGGCCATCACCGCGTCGCCCGGAATGCCCAGCGACAGCGAGGGCACGAAGGCGGTCTGCGCCGCGGCGTTGTTCGCCGATTCCGGCGCGGAGATGCCTTCGATGGCGCCCTGGCCGAAACGGCTGGGGTCCCTGGCGACGCGCTTTTCGACGGCGTACGACATGAAGGCCGCGATGGACGGCCCCACGCCGGGCAGCGCGCCCAGCGCCGCGCCCAGGGCGGAGCCGCGCATCATGGGCTTGACGGTTTCCTTCAGCTCCTGCCGGGTGGGCATCATGGAGCGCATGGTGATGTTCTCCGGCTGCTTCTCGGTGTCGGTGGAGTTGATGCAGCGCACGACCTCCGCCACGCCGAACAGGCCCATGGCCAGCGCGACGAGGTTGATGCCGTCCATCAGCTCGGGAATGTCGAAGCTGTAGCGCGCGACGCCCGTGTTGACGTCGGTGCCCACCATGCCCAGCAGGATGCCGAACACCACCATGGCCAGGCCCTTGGCGGCGGATCCCCCGCTCATCGACGAGGCGGCCACGAGGCCCAGGACCATCATCGAGAAGAACTCGGCGGGCCCGAACTTCAGGCCCACCTCGGCGATCATCGGAGAGAACAGCACGAGCAGGATCAGCCCCGACATCGCGCCGACCAGCGAGGCGATGGTGGTGACGAACAGCGCGAGGCCGGAGCGTCCCTTCTTGGCCATCGGGTAGCCGTCCAGGCAGGTTACCGCGGAGGACGGTGTGCCGGGCAGGTTCAGCAGGATCGCCGCGGTGGAGCCCCCGTACTGGGCGCCGTAGTAGACGCCGGCCAGCATGATGATCGCCGCCGTGGGGGGATGTGGTAGGTGATCGGCAGCAGCAGCGAGATCGCCGCGAGCGCGCCGATGCCCGGCAGCACGCCCACCAGCGTGCCGAGGAACACCCCGAAGAAGCAGTATGCGAGGGTGCTGGGTTCCGATGCGACCCGCAGTCCCAGCCACAGGTTGTCGAGCAATTCCATGGGTGTCTCCTCAGATGCTCCAGGGCCAGGTCGGCAGGACCATCTGCAGCCCGACGACGAAGATCAGCACGGTGATGAGCGCGACCGCCGCCGAGACGGTGAACCGCGTGCGCAGGCGCATCCGGGCGGGCACCAGGGCCACGAGGGAGGCGGTGAATGCGGCCAGGATGATGCCTCCGGTGCGCAGCAGTACCGCGAAGACCAGCAGGCTGGCCACCGAGAAGGCCAGGTTCTTCCACTGCACCACGATGGGCGTGCCCTGGCGCCAGAACGCCGGCAGGGCCACCAGCAGGCCCAGCACGGCCAGCAGCCATCCCAGGACGATCGGGAAGTAGCCCGGGCCCATGCGTGCCGACGTGCCCATCGCGTAGTGCACGTGGCCATAGACCGCGAAACCCAGGCCGATGACGCCCATGGCGGCACCTCCGATCACGTCGTGGATGTCTCTCAATTTCACTCGCTGTCTCCTTTCAGGTTGAAAAATGGCAAGGCTGCGCCCTGCCGTTGCCGGCATGCGGTTGAAAAAACGGGTGGGGCTAGAGGAAGAGCAGCGCCGAGGCGGCTATCGCGGTGGGTACGAGGGCGCCCAGCAGCAGGGCCCCCACGCTGACGGTTTCATCCCGGAACCCGCCCTTGAGCAGCGAGACCCCGGCAGGGTTGGGCGCGTTGGCAATGACGGTGAGCCCGCCGCCGGCCACGGCGCCCGCCACCAGCATGTACTTGGCGGGGTCCGTCATCCCTTCGATGAGGGAGCCGAGGTAGGTCAGGGCGGCGTTGTCGGTGATGGCCGTGAGGCCCAGCGCCCCGAAGAACAGCACCACCGGCTCCAGCCCTTCGACGATGGGCCGCAGCCACCACTGCTGCATGCCGCCCAGCACCACGAGGCCCGCGAGGAAGAAGCCGACGAGCAGCGCTTCCTTCAGGATCAGGCGGTTCTGGTGCTGCCGGTAGGCCTGCGCGATGCCGAGGAACAGCAGGAACAGGCCGAGGAAGATGACCGGGTGGTGCGCGGCGGCGATCACCGCGGCCAGCAGCGCCACGTGCACCGCCACGAGCGGCCAGGGCACGGGCGCCGCCGCTGCCTCGCCGTGTTCCCGGCCCGGAGGGCGGACGAGGTGCCTGCGCAGCACGAAGGCGGCGAGCGTGGCGTTGGCGACCACCGCCAGGGCGGACTTCCATCCGAAGTGGGTCAGCATGAACCACGAGTCCCAGCCCCAGGTGGCTGCCACCATCAGGACCGGCGGTGCGGCGTAGGAGGTGAGCGTGCCCCCGATCGAGACGTTCACGAACAGCACGCCCAGGGCGAAATACTTCGCGCCCTCGGGCACGTCCTTGCGGAACAGCTGGCCCGAAAGCATGAGGGCCGCGATGGTCATCGCCGCCGGTTCGGTGACGAGCGAGCCCAGCAGCGGCACCAC
>DHAE01000018.1 GCA_002397315.1 Comamonadaceae bacterium UBA4962 | reverse complement strand
GACCAACATCCTGGCGCTGAATGCCGCCGTGGAAGCCGCCCGTGCGGGCGACCAGGGCCGCGGTTTCGCGGTGGTGGCCAGCGAGGTGCGCAGCCTGGCGGGCCGCAGCGCCGAGGCGGCCCGCGAGATCAAGGGGCTGATCGGCGACAGCGTGGGACGCGTGCAGAGCGGCACTGCGCTGGTGGATGCCGCCGGCACCACGATGGGCGAGATCGTGGGCGCAATCCGCAGCGTCACCGGCATCGTCGGCGACATCACCGCTGCCAGCAGCGAACAAAGCACCGGCGTGGCCCAGATCAGCAGCGCCGTGGGCAGCATCGACCAGACCACCCAGCAGAACGCCGCGCTGGTGGAAGAAATGGCCGCCGCCGCCAGCCAGATGCGCCAGCAGGCGCAGAGTCTCGTGGACGCGGTGGCCGTCTTCCGCCTGCCGCACGACTCCGGACCGGTCGACCCCTTGCCGGCCGCCACCCCGGTGCGGGCGCTGGCCCACGGGTAGCCGCTGCGGAGCGGACTCTGCGGGCACTCGGCCGCGCGGTGATACCCTTCCCGGTCCTGCCATGGACTCGACCATTCCTTTTCATCGCCTCCCGCGCCTTCTGCGGCGCGCCCTCCAGGGCCTTCGGCCTCTCATTCCGCACGCCGCCGGCACCGCGCTCCTGCTGGCCGCGCTGCTGCTGACCGGGCCGCTCGCCGCCCCATCGGCATGGGCCGCGCCGCCTCAGGGCAGCGCTTCGGCCCCAGCGGCCGGCGCCAGCGCCGCCGCCTCGCGTGCCGCCGCGGCATCGGCCGCCGCAGCGGCTGCGGCGGCTGCCGACGATCCCGACGTGCCGCTGCCCTCCGTGGACGACCTGCGCAAGCGCCTGGAGGCGATCCCGCGCAAGCTCGGCGAAGACGACGACGGCCGCCGGCTCGTCAACGAAGCCTATGCCGTCGGCGCCACGGCCGAACAGGTGGTGGCCCGCCGCACGAGCGAACTGGCCGATCTCGACAGCCGGCTCGCGGGCCTCGGCCCCGCGCCCGAAAAAGGCGCCCCCGCCGATGCGCCCGACGTCGCCGAGCAGCGCAGCGCACTCGCCAAGCAGCGGGGTACCGTCGATGCGGACCTCAAGCTCGCCCGGCTGATCGCCGTCGATGCCGAGCAGCTCGGCGCCGACCTGCTGCGCCAGCGCCGCCAGCAGTTCCAGGCCGAACTCACCGCGCGCGCCGATTCCCCCCTGGGTGCCGCCTTCTGGCGCAACGTGCGGGCGGCCTGGGCCACCGACACCCAGCGCCTCTCCGTGCTCGCCATCGAAGCCCGCCAGGCCGTGCGGCGCGCGCTGGAGCCCGAGCGGCGCCGGGCCTTCCTCATCAGCCTGCTGGGCGCGCTGGTGCTGCTGGTGGGCGGCAACTGGGCCGGCGAGCGCCTGCTGGTGCGCATCGCGCCCGCCAAGCTGCCCGCCGGCCGCCTGCGGCGCTCCCTGCTCGCCACGGCTTCGGTGCTGGCGAACGTGGCCTTCACCGGCCTGGCGGCGCAGTGGCTGCTGAGCGGGCTGGACACCGGCGACAACCTCGGCGAGCGGCTGCAGGACCTGGGCCATACCACCGTGGGCCTCGCGGTGTTCGCGGCCTTCACCATCGGCCTGGGGCATGCGCTGCTGTCGCGCAAACGCAGTTCCTGGCGCCTGCCTTCGCTGCCCGACGACCTCGCCCGCCGGCTGAGCCCCTATCCCTGGTGCATCGCGATCGTCGCGGCCCTCGGCGGCATGGTGACCGAGATCAACGCCGCCGTCAGCGCCAGCCTGGCCGCGGACGTGACCGCCCAGGCCTGCTTCGCCCTGCTCGTGGCGGCCATCGTCGCCTCGGCCGTGCGCCAGCTCAACGCCCCGGCGGCGGCCACCGCCCCGGCCTCCGATGCGGCGGCAGGCAGCGGCGACGCGCCCGCGGCGCCCGCGCCGCCCCCCGCTCGCCCACTCTGGGTGGGCCTGCTGGTCGCGCTGGCGGGCATCGCCTCGCTCGCCGTTCTGCTGCTGGTGGCCTTCGGTTTCATCGCGCTGGCCGGGGCGCTCGCGCGCCAGATGGTCTGGAGCGGCGTCGTCTTCGCCACCGCCTACCTGCTCTACCAGCTCGTGGACGATGTCAGCGACGCCGTGCTGTCGTCGCGCAGTGGTTTCGGCCAGCGCCTGCACACCGGCATGGGCATCGACCCGCGCCTGCTCGACCAGGCCGCGGTGATCGTCTCCGGCGCGCTGCGCGTCGTGCTGTTCTTCTACCTGATCGTGGCCCTGCTGGCGCCGTTCGGCACCGGGCCCGATGAGCTGTTCCGCCGCGGCAGCGCGCTCGACCAGGGCCTGAACCTGGGCAACTTCTCGCTGGCGCCGCAGGCGCTGCTGACGGCACTGGGCGTGATCGCCGCGGGCTTCGTCGGCATCCGCATGATCAAGCGCTGGCTGAGCGACCGGTACTTCCCCAGCACCACGCTGGAGCCGGGCATGCGCAGTTCCATCACCACCCTGCTCGGCTACTTCGGCGGCGTGATGGTGATCGCGGCCGCGCTCGCGGCGCTGGGCATCAGCGTGGAGCGCATCGCCTGGGTGGCGAGCGCGCTCTCGGTGGGCATCGGCTTCGGGCTGCAGGCCATCGTGCAGAACTTCATCTCCGGCCTGATCCTGCTGGCCGAACGCCCGGTGAAGGTGGGCGACTGGGTGAAGCTCGGCGACACCGAGGGCGACATCCGCCGCATCAACGTGCGCGCCACCGAAATCCAGCTCGGCGACCACTCCACCGTGATCGTGCCCAACTCGGAGTTCATCACCAAGACCGTGCGCAACATGACCTGGGGCGGCGCCCAGGGCCGCGTGCTGCTGCGCCTGCCGGCCCCGCTCGACACCGACGCGCAGCGCATGCGGCAACTGATCCTCGACGCCTTCACCTCGCACCCGGACGTGCTCGACGCACCCGCGCCCATCGTCCAGCTCGAAGGCATCGTGGACGGCACGCTCACCTTCCTCGCCATCGGCCACGTGGTCAACCCGCGCAACACGGGCGGCGTGAAGAGCGACCTGCTGTTCTCCATCCTGGAGACGCTGCGGCAGGCCGGGCTCGCCCTCTCGCCGCCCACGACGACGACCACGGCCATGGCGCCGCGCCACACCGCGCCGAGCGATCCGGTGGATGCGCTCACCGTGGCCCCTTCGCAGTCCAAGGGTTCGGCAGGCGGATCCGCGCCGAACGCTGCGTAGTCAATCCAGCTTGGCGCCGGACTGCTGCACCGCCGTCGCCCAGCGCGGCATCTCCGCCGCCAGGAAACTGGCGAACGCATCGGCGCCCAGGAAGGCCGGATCGGCGCCCTGCGCCACCATGCGGTTCTTCACGTCGGGCGACTGCATGACCTGGCCGAACGCATCGCTGAGCTTGGCCACCACGTCCTTCGGCGTGCCGGCCGGCGCCAGGAAGCCGTAGAAACCCACCACCTCGAAGTTCTTCAACCCGCTCTCGATCACCGTGGGCACGTCGGGCAGCGCCGGATTGCGCTCGCGGCTGGTGACGGCCAGCGCACGCACTTTGCCCTGCTTGTGGTAGGCAGCCGCCTGCGGAATGCTCTCGGCCATGAACTGCACCTGCCCGCCCATCAGGTCGGTGAAGGCCGGCGCGCTGCCGCGGTACGGGATGTGCACCATGAACAGCCCCGTCGCCGTCTTGAACATCTCCGGCACCAGATGGCTGATGCCCCCGTTGCCTGCCGAACCGAAGTTCACCTGCCCCGGCCGCGCCTTGGCATAGGCGATGAACTCCTGCAGGTTCTGCGCCGGCAGCTTCGGGTTCACCAGCAGCGCCAGCGGCTGCATCGCCGTGCGCGCGATGGGCGTGAAGTCCTTGAGCGTGGCGTACGGCAGCTTGCTGTAGAGCGCCGGGTTGATGACCATCACGCCCGTGTTGGCCAGCATCAGCGTGTGGCCGTCCGGCGGCGCCTTCATCACGTCCTGCGCGCCCACCGTGCCGCCCGCGCCGGCCTTGTAGTCCACCACGACGGGCTGGCCCAGCACGGCCTGCAGCTTGTCGGTCAGCAGCCGCGCATGCTGGTCCAGCGGGCCGCCGGCGGGGAAGCCCACGACGATGCGGATCGGCTTGGACGGGAAGGCGGGCTGGGCGAGGACGGCGAAGGAAGTACAGGCCAGGGCGGCGGCGGTGAGCCAGGTGCGCAAGCGCATGGGGGGAGTCTCCGGGACGTTGGTGTTATGGAGACAGGAGCTTAGGAAGAAAGGGGCGGGAAAGCACGGGGCAATACCCTGTGGCTGCTTTGCCGCGATTGCGGTTTGTCCCGCGACTGCGGTTTGTCATATGGGGGCTCGAGGTGAGCAGAGCGGGAGCGGAAGGCGCAGGCACCCGCTCGCAGCAGCAGCAATCAATGGCCCAGCCTTGATCCGCATCGGACGGCTGCCCGCTGACCAGGAAAGCACGGCGGAAACGCCGCTACCGCCACCCTCGCACCAGCACCCACTGCACCGTCCCGCAGGCCACCACCAGCGCCGCGTAGGTCAGCATCTTCCCATCCCGCCCTCCCAGCACCAGCCCTGCGGCACACACCGCCAGCCCCACGGCGAAGCCCAGCCCCACCTGCCCCCAGAACCCGACGATGCGGGGCGCCCCCCGAAAGAAAACCGCAGCCGCGCAGGCCAGCAGCAGCGCCACGCCGAGCGCAGGCGCCATGAAATTCAGCAGGTGGAGGGCAGCAGCGGTCGGGCTCATAGCGCAAAGGCATGACGCAGATCAAGGCCCTTGTGCTGCGGGGAGCACGCGGGTGGGTGGGAAATTTTATAATCCGTGCATGGCAGTCTGGGCCCTCGGCATCAACCACACGACCGCGCCGCTCGATCTGCGCGGTCGTTTTGCGTTCGCCATCGACCAGATCGCGCCCACGCTGCAGGGCCTGCGCCAGTCGCTGGGCGGCGCCACGCGCCATCCGCAGGTGGAAACCGCGATCCTCTCCACCTGCAACCGCACCGAGATCTACTGCGCCGGCCACCAGCCCGCGCTCGACCATACGCTCGACTGGCTGGCCCAGAGCGGCGGCGTGAGCCCGTCGCTGCTGCGTTCGCACTCCTACACGCTGGAAGAAGGCCTCGTGGCGCGCCATGCGTTCCGCGTGGCGAGCGGACTCGATTCGATGGTGCTGGGCGAAGCGCAGATCCTCGGCCAGATGAAGGATGCGGTGCGCGCGGCCGAAACGGCCGGCGCGCTGGGCACCACGCTCAACCAGCTCTTCCAGCGCAGCTTCGCCGTCGCCAAGGAAGTGCGCACCAGCACCGAGATCGGCGCCCACAGCATCAGCATGGCCGCCGCCGCCGTGCGCCTGGCCGGGCAGCTGTTCGAAGACCTGACCGAGATCCGCATCCTCTTCGTGGGCGCGGGCGAGATGATCGAATTGGCCGCCACCCACTTCGCGGCCAAGAACCCCAAGAGCCTCGCGATCGCCAACCGCACGCTGGAGCGCGGCGAAAAGCTCGCCACGCGTTTCGGCGGCGAGGTCATGCGCCTGGCCGACCTGCCCGACCGCCTGCACGAGTTCGACGCAGTGGTGAGCTGCACGGCCAGCAGCCTGCCGATCATCGGCCTGGGCGCCGTCGAGCGCGCGCTGAAAAAGCGCCGACACCGCCCGATCTTCATGGTCGACCTGGCCGTGCCGCGCGACATCGAGCCCGAGGTGAAGGCGCTGGAAGACGTGTACCTCTACACCGTGGACGACCTCGCGAGCGTGGTGCAGACCGCGCAGGCGAGCCGCCAGGCCGCCGTCGCGCAGGCCGAGGCGATCATCGACGCGGGCGTGCAGAGCTTCATGCACTGGATGGACCAGCGCAGCCCGGCCGGCGGCGTGGTGCCCCTGATCCAGCAGATCAACGCGCAGACGGACGAGTGGCGTGCGCTGGAGATCGCGCGCGCCAAGAAGATGCTCGCCAAGGGCGAGGACCTGGACGCCGTGCTGGAGGCGCTCTCGCGCGGCCTCACGCAGAAGATGCTGCACGGCACCCTGGCCGAACTGCGCGCGGGCGATGCCGACACGCGCGCCCAGACGGCGCAGACCGTCTCGCGCCTCTTCCTGCGCTCGCAGTCCAAGAGCGGCCTGTAGCGGCGCCCGCCGCGCCTTCCTCCCCCCGGGCCCCGACGGCCTTCCGCATCCGCGACCGGATGCCCCCGCTGCGAAGACGGATCAAGCGATCGATCGAACGCAGCCGCCCCCTCTTCCTCTTTTCCCACGAATGAAACCCTCCCTCAGAAGCCAGCTGGAGCGCTACGCCCAGCGCCTCGAAGAGCTCGACTTCCTGCTGTCGCGCGAGGACATCATGTCCGACATGGCCCAGTACCGCACCATCTCGCGCGAGCATGCCGAGGTGACGCAGGTGGCGGGCCGCTATGCGCGCTACCGCCAGCGCGAGGCCGACCTGGCCGGCGCCCGCGGGATGCTGGACGACCCCGACATGGCCGACATGGCGCGCGAGGAAATCACCGCCGCCGAGGCCGAGCTGGTGCAGTTGGAGGACGAACTGCAGCGCCTGCTGCTGCCCCGCGACCCGGACGACGCGCGCAACGCCTTCCTGGAAATCCGCGCCGGCACGGGCGGCGACGAATCCGCGCTGTTCGCGGGCGATCTGGCCCGCATGTACACGCGCTACGCGGCCACGGCCGGCTGGAAGGTGGAGATCCTGAGCGCCAGCGACAACGAGATCGGCGGCTACAAGGAAGTGGTGCTGCGCGTGGAAGGCGACGGCGTGTACGGCGCGCTGCGCTTCGAATCCGGCGGCCACCGCGTGCAGCGCGTGCCCGCCACCGAGACCCAGGGCCGCATCCACACCAGCGCCTGCACGGTGGCCGTGATGCCCGAGCCCGACGAGCAGCAGGCCGTCACCCTGAACCCGGCCGACCTGCGGATCGACACCTTCCGCGCGAGCGGTGCCGGCGGCCAGCACATCAACAAGACCGACTCCGCCGTGCGCGTGGTCCACCTGCCCACCGGCATCGTGGCCGAATGCCAGGACGGCCGCAGCCAGCACAGCAACAAGGCCAAGGCGCTGCAGGTGCTGCAGGCACGCATCCAGGAAAAGGAGCGCAGCGAGCGCGCCGCGAAAGAGGCCGCGCTGCGCAAGGGCCTGGTGGGCTCGGGCGACCGCTCCGACCGCATCCGCACCTACAACTTCCCGCAGGGCCGGCTCACCGACCACCGCATCAACCTCACGCTCTACAAACTGCTCGCCATCATGGAAGGCGACCTCGGCGAAGTGCTGGAGGCGCTGCGCCATGCGCGCGAGGCCGAATTGCTGGCCGACCTGGAAGCCGGCGCGTGACCGCCGCGGGGCCGGGCTCCACCCTCGCCGCGGCGCTGGCGCATGCGCAGGCCGCGGGCCTGGCGCGCATCGACGCGCAGATGCTGCTGCTGCACGTGCTCGGCCGCCACGACGCCGGCCGCGCCTGGCTGCTGGCGCACGACACCGACGCCCTGCCCGCCGATGCCCGGGCCGCGTTCGACGGCCTCTGCGCTCGCCGCCGGGCCGGCGAGCCGGTGGCCTACCTCACGGGCCGCAAGGCGTTCTACGGCCTGACCCTGCAGGTGGATGCGCGCGTACTCGATCCGCGCCCCGACACCGAGACGCTGGTGGACTGGGCGCTGGACGTACTGCGCCCGGTGCCCGCCCCGCGCGTGGCGGACCTGGGCACGGGCAGCGGCGCGATCGCCCTGGCGCTGCAGCACGAGCGTCCCGATGCGCGGGTGCTGGCGCTCGACGCCAGTGCCGAGGCGCTGCAGGTCGCCCAGGCCAATGCGCGGCGGCTCGGGCTGCCGGTCGCCTTCGTGCGCTCCCGCTGGCTGCAGGGCATCGCCGGCCCGTTCGACGCCATCGTGTCCAACCCACCCTACATCGAAGACGCCGACCCGCACCTGGCCGCGCTGGTGCACGAGCCACGCGAGGCCCTGGCGAGCGGGCACGACGGCCTGGACGACATCCGCACCATCGTGGCGCAGGCGCCTGCGCGGCTGGTGCCGGACGGCTGGCTGCTGCTGGAGCACGGCTGGAACCAGGCCGGTGCCGTGCAGGCATTGCTGCGGGCCGGGGGCTTCACCGACGTGCAGAGCCGCGCCGATCTGGCCGGCCACGCACGCTGCACGGGCGGGCGCAGGCCATACTGACGCCATCCCGACATCCCCTCTGGAAACCGCGGCGCATGCCTCCACATGGTGCATGCCTCCCGAACCGGGGCCGCAGTGAAATAATCCCATCCATCGCCGCACGCGCGGCCCCCACCAGGAGCACACCATGAGCGACACCCAGCAACGCATCGACAGCCTCGTCAAATCCAACGACGTGGTGCTTTTCATGAAAGGGAACGCCAGCTTCCCGATGTGCGGCTTCTCCGGCCGCGCGATCCAGATCCTCAAGGCCTGCGGCGTCGAACCGAAGGGCCTGGCCACGGTGAACGTCCTGGAAGATCCGGAAATCCGCCAGGGCATCAAGGAATACAGCAACTGGCCCACGATCCCGCAGCTCTACGTGAAGGGCGAATTCATCGGCGGCTCCGACATCATGATGGAGATGTACGAATCCGGTGAACTCCAGCAGGTGCTGGGCGGCCAGTCCCAGGCCTGACCTCCGGCCACCCCGGCCTACCCTGGCCCGGCCGCCCGGACGCTTCGTGCGCGGGCGGCTTTTTCACGTCCGGCGGCACGGGCGGAGGGCGCCCTGCCGTGGCAGGGGCTGTCGCTGTCGCTGTCGCTGTCGGACAACTGCCACCGGTTGACGGGGTTTTTCCACCGTTGGAGGCCGGCATGTTGTGTGCTTGAATGGTTGCGTGCCCTCACCCTCCAACGAACCAGGAGCGCGCCATGACGACGACACACAGCCTTGTCCCGCAATCGCCTTCGATGGGCCTGCCGGTGGCCCAGTTGCGCAACGTGTTCCGGCCCGGCGACGTGGAGCGCCGCCTCGCCCGTCTGCAGGACGCCGGCAGCCAGCGTGAGTACGAGACCCTGCGCGCAGTCTACGAGCGCATGCTCGAACGGGGCCCCGAGCGCTTCCAGGTCAAGCCATCGGGCGTGCCCGACATGGCCGGCCTCTACGAGCAACTGCCCAACTTCTCCGATGCGCTCGACGACGTGAAGCGGCACGTCGCCCTGGCGCAGGACAGCCGCGACGGCCTGGAGGTGACGCCCATGCTGCTGATCGGCCCGCCCGGCATCGGCAAGACACACTTCGCACGCCAGTTGGCCGAACTGCTCGGCACCGGCATGAACCTCGTGCCCATGAGCTCGATGACCGCCGGCTGGCTGCTCTCGGGCTCGTCCTCGCAGTGGAAGGGTGCGCGGCCCGGCAAGGTCTTCGAGGCGCTGGTGGACGGCGAATACGCCAACCCCGTCATCGTGGTCGACGAAATCGACAAGGCGAGCGCCGATGCGCAGTACGACCCGCTGGGCGCGCTCTACGGCCTGCTGGAGCATGACACTGCCCAGAGCTTCACCGACGAATTCGCGGAAATCGCGATCGACGCGAGCCAGGTCATCTGGATCACCACCGCCAACGACGAGCGCGGCATTCCCGCGCCGATCCTGAACCGCATGAACGTGTTCGAGGTGCAGGCCCCCTCGGCGGAGCAGGCGCGCACGATCGCGGCCAACCTGTACCGCGGCATCCGCGCCGGGCACGACTGGGGCCGCCTCGTCGATCCCGAGCCGCCGGCCGACGTGCTGGACGTGCTGGCCCAGATGCCTCCGCGGGAAATGCGCCGCGCGCTCATGACCGCCTTCGGCAACGCGCGGCTGCAGCACCGCTCCACCGTCGAGGTGGCCGACCTGCCGCGCAGCGGGTCGACCAAGCCGCGCATGGGTTTCGTTCAGTAGGAGCGGCTCACAGAACCCTTCTGGCGTCGTTGCCGCATCTTGTCGTACTACACCGTACTGCCTGCGATGCGACGCCTCGCCAGAAACGCTTCGCTGGGCTCCGTGAACCGCTCCAAGTAGACAGTGAGCGGCCGGGCTGCACCCGGCCGTACGCTGGCGGTGCACGGCCCGCGTACACTCGACGCGCTGGCGCACGGCCTTTTTCACGACGACTCCATGGCGGCGCCCGCCCGTCCCATGACCCTGTCGCAAAGCTTCTTCCTCATCGGCCTCCTGATCGTGGCCAGCGCGTTCTTCTCCGTGGCCGAAATCTCGCTGGCGGCCTCCCGTCGCCTGCGCCTGCGCCAGCTCGCCGACGAGGGCGAGGCGCGCGCCGAGAGCGTCATGCGCATGCAGGAGCAGCCGGGCGACTATTTCACCGTGGTGCAGGTCGGGCAGAACGCGGTGGCCATCCTCGGCGGCATCGTCGGTGAAGGCGCGCTCAGCCCGCACTTCACGGCCCTGCTCCAACTCTGGCTCAGCGACGCGCGTGCCGAAACCTTCGGCTTCATCGCCTCGTTCGTCACCATCACGTCGCTGTTCATCCTGTTCGCCGACCTGTTCCCCAAGCGCCTGGGCATGGTCAATTCGGAGCGTCTGGCCGTGGTCGTCGCCCGACCCATGGCGGTCCTGATGGCCGTGCTGCGGCCCGTGGTCTGGCTCTACAGCCGCGCCGCCGACCTGCTGTTCCGGCTGCTCGGCCTCTCGTCCCTGCGCGACGACCGCATCACCTCCGACGACATCCTGGCCATGATGGAGGCCGGCACCCGGGCCGGCGTGCTGGCGGCCCGCGAGCAGCAGGTGATCGAGAACGTGTTCGAACTCGACTCGCGCCCCGTGAGCAGCGCCATGTCGCAGCGCGACCGCATCGCGTTCTTCCTGCGCGACGATCCCGACCAGCTCATCCGCGCGCGCATTGCGGCCGAACCGTTCTCCACCTATCCGGTGTGCGAGGGCGACATCGACCACGTCGTCGGCTACGTCGATGCCAAGGACCTGTTCCAGCGCGTGCTCAACAACCAGCCGATCTCCCTGCAGGACGAGGGCCTGGTCCACAAGGTGCTCATCGTGCCCGACCGCCTCTCGCTCGCCGAGGTGCTGGACCAGTTCCGCCAGGTGCACGAGGACTTCGCCGTGATCGTGAACGAATACAGCCTGGTGGTGGGCGTCGTCACGCTGAACGACGTGATGAGCACCGTGATGGGCGACCTGATCGGCCCCGACGACGAAGAGCAGATCGTTCGCCGCGACGAGAACTCCTGGCTCATCGACGGCGTGACGCCCGTGGGCGACGTGCTGCGCGCGCTGCACCTCGACGAACTGCCGCACGCGGGCGAATACGAAACGCTGGCGGGGTTCCTGATGGTGATGCTGCGCCGCGTGCCACGGCGCACGGACAGCGTGAACTGGGGCGGCTACAAGTTCGAGGTGCTCGACGTGGACAGCTACCGCATCGACCAGATCATGGTCTCGCGCCTGCAGGAGAATGGTGCCAACCCCGCGGGGCCCGTGCCGGCGGCGCCGGCATCGGACCGCTGAACCCGGGGCGCCGGAAAAACACCCCGCTCAGGCGGACCGCACGCGGTCCTCGAAGAGCCAGTTGCGCTGCGCAGCGAACACCGCATCCGGGTACGGCGAGCGCCCGCGGCTGCCGTTGTAGCGCCCGAGCGTCATGAACAGGTCGCCACGCTCGCGGTCCAGGTAATGGCGCAGGATCACGCAGCCGAAGCGCAGGTTGGTCTGCATGTGGAACAGCTTGCTCGCGTCGCCGTCGCCGATCACGCGCGTCCAGAACGGCATGACCTGCATGTAGCCGCGCGCGCCGACGCTGGAGACGGCGTACTTGCGGAATGCGCTCTCCACCTGCACGAGCCCGAGCACGAGCGAGACGTCGAGGCCCGCGCGCTTGGATTCGTACCACACCGTCTGCAGGAAGTCGCGGCGCACTTCCCAGTCGGGCTTGCGGCGGCGCAGGCGGTCGCTCATGGTGCCGAGCCAGCGCAGGTAGTGCAGGCGCGCCTCCGTGGTCGAGAAATCGGGCTCGGGCGGCGCCTGGTTGGAAATCGCGGACGTGAGCGCGGTGCGCACCGAATCCATGAGCGGCTCTTCCAACTGCCCTCCCGCATGGGCGGCCGCGGGCATGCCGAGCCAGCCGGTCAGTCCTGAAGAGGCTCCGGCCAACACGCACGCCCGTCGGGACAGGCCCCTGCCGGGCGTCCCGCCCCGCTCCCCACCACCCCTGTTCATACCTTGATTCGATCCTTGATGAAGGCAAAGATTTCGGCCGCTGCCACCTTGGTCGCGGCGGCGTCACGGCGGTGCTGGTACTCGACCTGGCCTTCCTTGAGGCCGCGGTCGGACAGCACCACGCGGTGCGGCACGCCGATGAGCTCCCAGTCGGCGAACATCGCGCCCGGGCGCTCGCCGCGGTCGTCCAGGATCACGTCCACGCCGGCTGCGAGCAGGTCGGCGTGCAGCGTCTCGGCCGCCGCGCGCACCTCGTCGCTGCGGTCCATGCCGATCGGGCACACCACCACCGTGAACGGCGCGATCGCGTCCGGCCAGATGATGCCACGCTCGTCGTGGTTCTGCTCGATGGCCGCCGCGGGCAGGCGGGTAATGCCGATGCCATAGCAGCCCATCTCGAAGAAGGCCGGCTTGCCGTCCTCGCCGAGGAAGGTCGCGTTCATCGCGCGGCTGTACTTGGTGCCCAGGTAGAACACGTGGCCCACCTCGATGCCGCGTTCGATGGCGAGCGTTCCCTTGCCGTCCGGCGACGGGTCGCCGGCCACCACGTTGCGCAGATCGGCCACCACCTCCGGCTCGGGCAGGTCGCGGCCCCAGTTCACGCCGGTCATGTGGAAGTCGACCTCGTTCGCGCCGCAGATCCAGTCGGCCATCACCGCCACCTCGCGGTCCACCACCAGCTTCACGGGCTGGCGCAGGTTCAGCGGGCCCAGGTAGCCGGGCTTGCAGCCGAAATGGTCCTCGATCTCGCCGACGGTGGCGAAGCGGAAGCCCGCATCCAGGCCGGGCACCTTGCCGACCTTGATCTCGTTCATGTCGTGGTCGCCGCGCAGCAGCAACAGCCAGACCTGGCTGCCGGTGATCTCGCCGGCCTCGTTGGTGCGGTCGGTCGCCAGCACCAGGGATTTCACGGTCGACTGCAGCGGCACGCCGAGCAGTTGCGCGACGTCCGCGCAGGTGCTCTTGCCGGGCGTGGGCGTCTTGGCGAGCGCCTGCGACGCCGCGGAGCGCGTGCCTTGCGGAGGCAGCGCCTCGGCCTTTTCCATGTTGGCCGCGTAATCGCTCTGGGGGCAGTAGACGATGGCGTCTTCGCCCGTGGCGGCGATCACCTGGAACTCCTCGCTCAGGTCGCCGCCGATCGCGCCGCTGTCGGCGGCCACCGCGCGGTAGGTCAGGCCGAAGCGGTCGAAGATGCGGCGGTAGGCCTGGGCCATCACCTGGTAGCTGGCCTTCGCCGCCGCCTGGTCGCGGTCGAACGAATACGCATCCTTCATGATGAACTCGCGGCCGCGCATCAGCCCGAAGCGGGGGCGGCGCTCGTCGCGGAACTTGGTCTGCACTTGATAGAAGTTCTTGGGCAGCTGCTTGTAGCTGCGCAGTTCCTGGCGCGCGATGTCGGTGACCACCTCCTCGCTGGTCGGCTGGACGACGAAGTCACGGCCGTGGCGGTCCTGGATGCGCAGCAGCTCGGGGCCCATCTTGTCGAAGCGGCCGGTTTCCTGCCAGAACTCGGCGGGCTGCACCACGGGCATCGTGACTTCGACGGCGCCGGCGCGGTTCATCTCCTCGCGCACGATGGCCTCCACCTTGCGGATCACGCGCAGGCCCATGGGCATGTAGTTGTAGATGCCCGCGCCCAGCTTCTTGATGAGCCCGGCACGCGTCATGAGCTTGTGGCTCACCACTTCGGCGTCGGCCGGAGCCTCTTTGAGGGTGGAAACGAAAAATTGGGACGCTTTCATTGCACGAACGAAACCACCATCAGCATCGGGACGCTTGCCGCGCATCGGGGCCCGTGCATAATGGATACAGTTTTAAAAATTGGGGTTAGATTATGCTCGACCGGGACGGTTTTCGGCCCAACGTCGGCATCATCCTGCTCAACCAGAGGAACCAGGTGTTCTGGGGCAAGCGGATTCGCACCCACAGCTGGCAGTTCCCGCAGGGCGGCATCGATCGGGGGGAGACTCCTGAACAGGCCATGTTCCGCGAACTGCACGAGGAGGTGGGGCTGCAGCCGTGCCACGTCCGCGTGGTGGCCCGCACGAGGGACTGGTTGCGCTACGAGGTGCCGGACCGTTACATCCGACGGGATGCCCGCGGCCACTACAAAGGCCAGAAGCAGATCTGGTTTCTGCTCCAGCTCGTCGGCCACGACTGGGACTTGAACCTCCGGGCGACCAACCACCCCGAGTTCGATGCCTGGCGCTGGAACGACTACTGGGTGCCGTTGGACGTGGTGGTCGAATTCAAGCGCGGCGTCTATGAAATGGCGCTGACCGAACTCGCCCGCTTCCTGCCGCGCAACGAACAGCGCAACCGCTACCTGCGCAGCGGCATGCGCAACCGCGACGGCGTGGCCGAGGGCATCGCTCCCGCGGCCACGCTGCAGCACCGCTCGGCATCGCTGCTGCTCCACCCGGGCATGGAACTGCCTCCGGGTGCCAGCTTCGATCCGGATCCGCGCACCGCGGGTGACACGTTGCCGACCGGACTGGACGGCGGCATGCAGCTCGGGCACAAGCCGGCCGGCTGAAAGCGGACCGCTCGACATCGCCCGGGGACTCCCTCCGGCCACCCATGGCACCACGCACAAAGGCGACCCGACCGGTCGCCTTTTTGCATTCTGGTCCGCGCGCCGCACTCAGACGCCGGACAGCACCAGGTTGTCGCGGTGCACCATTTCCGGCTCGGCGCTGTAGCCCAGCAGCCGCTCGAATTCCGACGAGGGCTTGCGGCACAGCAGCCGCGCCTCGGCACTCGCGTAGTTGGCGAGGCCCCGGGCGATCTCCGCGCCCGCCGCGTCGCGCACGGCGATCACGTCGCCCCGCGAGAACTCGCCCTCGACCGCCACCATGCCGATCGGCAGCAGGCTCTTGCCCTCCTGCCGCAGCTTGGCCGCCGCGCCCAGGTCCACGGTCACCGCGCCGCGCAGCTGGAGGTGGTCCGCCATCCACTGCTTGCGGGCCTGCTTCTTGGCCGTCTGCGCCACCAGCAGCGTGCCGATCGCTTCGCCGGCGCACAGCCGCAGCAGCACGTCCGGCTCGCGCCCCCAGGCGATCACCGTCGATGCGCCCGAGCCCGCGGCCCGCTTGGCGGCGATGATCTTGGTGATCATGCCGCCGCGGCCGATGCTGGTGCCCACGCCGCCCGCCATCGCCTCGAGCGACGGATCGCCGGCCGCCGCCTCGTGCACGAACTGCGCGAGCGGATCGCGCCGTGGGTCGGCGGTGTAGAGGCCCTTCTGATCCGTCAGGATGACCAGCGCATCGGCCTCCACGAGGTTCGCCACCAGGGCGCCCAGCGTGTCGTTGTCACCGAACTTGATCTCGTCGGTGACCACCGTGTCGTTCTCGTTGATGACGGGCACCACGCCCAGCCGCAGCAGCGTGAGCAGCGTGGAGCGTGCATTCAGGTAGCGCTCGCGGTCCGCCAGGTCGGCGTGCGTGAGCAGCACCTGCGCGCTGCCCAAGCCCTGTTCGCGCAGCTTGGTTTCGTACATCTGCGCCAGGCCCATCTGCCCGACGGCCGCGGCCGCCTGCAGCTCGTGGATTTCGTGCGGGCGCGTGGACCAGCCCAGGCGCTTCATGCCCTCGGCGATCGCGCCGCTGGACACCATGATGACCTCGCGCCGCGGCCCGCCGGAGCCACCCACCAGCGCGGCCATCTGCCGGCTCCACTCGGTGATGGCCGTCTCGTCCAGCCCCCGGCCCTCGTTCGTCACCAGGCTGGAGCCCACCTTGATCACGATGCGGCGCGCATCTCGCAATATGCTCGAAACCATGAATCCCCGTCTTTTTAGCTAGCGCCGGCCGCCGCTGCGGCCCCCACCCCGCCACCCACCGGGGATGGCGGCCCTGCCCATCTATTCCGGAGCCGCGTCGTTCGCGAAGCGCGGATCGACCACTTCCGGTACCTGCTCGGCCTGCTGCTGGGCGCGCACATGCTGGTAGATCGCCTGGATCAGCGGTTCGCAACCCTCGCGGGTGAGCGCCGAAATCTCGAACACCGGCCCCTTCCAGCGGAAGCGCTTCACGAAATCCTTGACGCGCGCGGCCCGCTCGTCGGCCGGCACCATGTCGAGCTTGTTGAGCACCAGCCAGCGCGGCTTCTCGTAGAGCTCGGCGTCGTACTTGCGCAGCTCGCCGACGATCGCGGTGGCCTGTGCGACCGGGTCCACGCCCTCGTCGAACGGCGCCACGTCCACCACGTGCAGCAGCAGGCGGGTGCGCTGCAGGTGGCGCAGGAACTGGTGGCCCAGGCCGGCGCCTTCCGAGGCGCCCTCGATCAGCCCGGGGATGTCCGCGATCACGAAACTCTGCTCGGGCCCGACCCGCACCACGCCCAGATTGGGGTGCAGCGTCGTGAACGGGTAGTCGGCGATCTTGGGCCGGGCGTTCGAGACGGCCGCGATGAAGGTGGACTTGCCCGCGTTCGGCATGCCCAGCAGGCCCACGTCCGCGAGCACCTTGAGTTCGAGCTTGAGGTTGCGGCGCTCGCCGGGCCAACCGGGCGTCTTCTGGCGGGGCGCGCGGTTGATCGCGCTCTTGAAGCGCATGTTGCCGAAGCCGCCGTCGCCGCCCTTGGCGATCGTGATCGTCTCGCCGGGCTGGAGCAGTTCGAACAGCACCTCGCCGGTGTCGGCATCCGAGATGATCGTGCCGACCGGCATCTTCAGGGTGATGTCGTCCCCGGCCGCGCCGAACATGTCGGAGCCCATGCCGTGCTCGCCGCGCTTGGCCTCGTGCCGGCGGGAATAGCGGTAATCCACGAGCGTGTTCAGGCTCGGATCGGCCACGGCGAAAACGTGCCCGCCGCGCCCGCCGTCCCCCCCGTTGGGTCCGCCGAATTCCTTGTACTTCTCGTGCCGGAACGATACACAGCCGTTGCCGCCATCTCCGGCGGCCACGTCAATAAAGGCTTCGTCGACGAACTTCATGAGGGGAGTTTACAAAAAACGGGGTTGCCGCCCCGGGCGGGAGCCCCCGCGGCCCGTGCGGCGGAAGCTCAAAAACGACGAAGCCCCGACAGGTCGGGGCTTCACTGCATCACCGGGACGAAACCGCTCAGGCGGGCGTCACGTTGACGGTGTGCTTGGACATCGCACCCTTGGTACCGAACGACACGTGGCCGTCCACCAGGGCGAACAGCGTGTGGTCCTTGCCCACGCCGACGTTGGTGCCGGGGTGGAAGCGCGTGCCGCGCTGGCGCACGATGATGGAGCCGGCGCTGATCAGTTCACCGCCGAACGCCTTCACGCCGAGCATCTTGGGCTTGGAATCGCGCCCGTTTCGCGTAGAGCCGCCGCCTTTTTTCTGTGCCATGGTGTCTGCTCCTTAAGCGGCGATCGCACCGATTTGCAGTTCGGTGAACTGCTGGCGATGGCCTTGGCGTTTCTGATAGTGCTTGCGACGGCGCATCTTGAAGATGCGGACCTTGTCGTGCTTGCCATGGGACACGACCGTGGCCGTGACCGTTGCGCCGGACACCAGGGGCGTGCCGACCTTGAGTTCAGCGCCGTTGCCGACTGCCAGAACCTGGTCGATCACGATTTCCTGGCCTACGTCCGCAGCAATCTGTTCTACTTTGATTTTTTCGCCGGAAGCAACGCGATACTGCTTGCCGCCGGTTTTTATGACCGCGTACATGTAAACCTCTTGGGAAGTGAAGCTCCGAGAAAAAGAATTTTTTCGCGGAACCACGCACTTTAGCACGGATGCGGCCTTCTGCCTAGTAGCACCGAGGCAGGCCAACGGCCCCGTGCGGAGCGACACGCCGCGCCCACCCCAAGAGCTCCGGAGCGCGCGGCGCCCTTCCTATAATGACCCTTTCACCCTCGCAGCCCGACCTCGCCTTGTCCGCCCAGCCCCACACCTCGGCCATCCTTGCACTCATCGCAGACGACATGCATGAGGTGGACAAGGTGATCGCCGTCCGACTGCAGTCCTCCGTATCCCTCATCGGCGAGATCGCCCGCTACATCATCTCCGCGGGCGGCAAGCGATTGCGTCCCGCGCTGCTGCTGCTGATGTCGGGCGCGCTGGATTATCGGGGCGCGCAGCGCTTCAACCTCGCGGCGGTGGTCGAATTCATCCACACCGCCACGCTGCTGCACGACGATGTGGTGGACGAATCCACCCTGCGGCGCGGCCGGCCCACCGCCAACGAGAACTTCGGCAACCCCGCGAGCGTGCTGGTGGGCGACTTCCTGCACTCGCGCGCCTTCCAGATGATGGTGGACGCGGACGACATGCGCGTCATGCAGATCCTCTCGGAGGCCACCAATATCATCGCCGAGGGCGAAGTCCAGCAGCTCATGAACACGCACGACGCGACGCTGGACGAGCAGGGCTACCTGGGGGTGATCCGCTCCAAGACGGCCAAGCTGTTCGAGGCGAGCGCGCGCCTGGCGGCCGTGCTGGCCGATGCCCCCGCGGAGGTCGAGGCGGCCTGCGCGGAATACGGCAACCGGCTGGGCACCGCCTTCCAGGTGATCGACGACGTGCTCGACTACGACGGCGACAGCGCCGAGATGGGCAAGAACCTCGGCGACGATCTGCGGGAGGGCAAGGTCACCCTGCCCCTCATCATCGCCATGCAGCGCGGCAGCGCGGCGCAGCGGCAACTGATCGAATCCGCCATCGAGCACGGATCGCTCGACGAACTGCCCGCGATCCTGGCCATCGTGCGCGAAACCGGCGCCCTGGAGGCGACCCGCGCCGCCGCCGCCGCGCAGGCGCAGGCAGCGATCCACGCACTATCTGCACTTCCTTCGAATAAGTACACCGAAGGTTTGCTACAATTGGCGTCTCAGCTATTAGACAGGCGCGTTTAGCACGACGAACGCATTGCCTGCCTGACCATCGGGGTGTAGCTTAGCCTGGTAGAGCGCTACGTTCGGGACGTAGAGGCCGGAGGTTCGAATCCTCTCACCCCGACCATTTTTTCCAAGGTCCACGCATGGCAACGTGGTTTCCTTGCACCCTCTCCTCCCCCTGTAGTTCGTTGCCCCAAGGCGATGATAGGATGGTTTCCTTTCCATCCACACGATTCCATTGGTTACATGGCCGCTGTCGATAACGCCCAGCGAGAGGGCAACGTGATCGCCTTGCCCGGGCTGGGCCGGGCGCTGATGTCCGCGGGCAAATTGAGCCAGCAGGCCGCGGAAGACGTTTTCCGCAAGTCCCGCGCCAGCAAGACGAGCTTCATCGCGGAGCTGACGAATTCCGGTGCCGTGTCGGCGGCGGAAGTCGCGCACACGGTGTCCGCGGTCTTCGGCGCACCGCTGCTGGACCTCGACGCGATCGAGCTGCAGCGCCTTCCCAAGGACCTGCTCGACGCCAAGATCTGCCAGGCCTACCGGGTAGTCGCGCTCAACAAGCGCAACAACCGGCTGATCGTCGCCACCGCCGATCCGACCGACCAGGAAGCCGCCGAGAAGATCAAGTTCACCACGCAGATGGGCGTGGACTGGATCATCGCCGAGTACGACAAGCTGAACCAGCTGGTGGAGGCCACGACGAAGTCGGTGTCCGAATCCATGGAGAGCATGTCGGGCGGCGGCGATTTCGAGTTCGACGAAGCCACGGTGCAGGAAGCGCCGGACCCGGCCGAATCCGGTGCCAACGACGTCGAAGACGCGCCCATCGTCAAGTTCCTGCACAAGATGCTGCTGGACGCGTTCAACATGCGCGCGTCCGACCTGCACTTCGAGCCCTACGAGCACCAGTACCGCGTGCGCTTCCGCATCGACGGCGAGCTGCGCGAGATCGCCTCGCCGCCCGTGGCCATCAAGGAGAAGCTCGCCTCGCGCATCAAGGTGATCTCCCGCCTGGACATCTCGGAAAAACGCGTGCCGCAGGACGGCCGCATGAAACTCAAGGTGGGGCCGGACCGGGTCATCGACTTCCGGGTGAGCACCCTGCCCACGCTCTTCGGCGAGAAGATCGTGATCCGTATCCTCGACCCCAGCAGCGCCAAGCTCGGGATCGACGCGCTCGGCTACGAGCCCGAGGAGAAGGAGCGCCTGCTGCATGCGATCGGCCGGCCGTACGGCATGATCCTGGTCACGGGCCCGACGGGCTCGGGCAAGACCGTGTCGCTCTACACCTGCCTGAACCTGCTGAACAAGCCGGGGGTGAACATCGCGACGGCGGAAGATCCGTCGGAAATCAACCTGCCGGGCGTGAACCAGGTCAACGTGAACGAGAAGGCCGGGCTGACGTTCGCCACGGCCCTGAAGTCGTTCCTGCGGCAGGATCCCGACATCATCATGGTGGGGGAAATCCGCGACCTGGAAACCGCGGACATCTCGATCAAGGCCGCCCAGACGGGCCACCTGGTGCTGTCCACGCTGCACACCAACGACGCGCCCACCACGCTGACCCGCATGCGCAACATGGGCATCGCGCCCTTCAACATCGCATCGAGCGTGATCCTCATCACGGCGCAGCGCCTCGCACGGCGCCTGTGCCCCGCCTGCAAGGCGCCCGCGGACATTCCCCACGAAACCCTGCTGGAAGCCGGCTACAAGGAAGAAGACATCGACGGCACCTGGGTGACCTACCGCCCCGTCGGCTGCCCGGCCTGCAACAACGGCTACAAGGGCCGGGTCGGCATTTACCAGGTGATGCCCGTGTCCGAAGAGATCCAGCGCATCATCCTGCGCGACGGCAGCGCGCTGGAGATCGCGGAGCAGGCGAAGATCGAAGGGGTGCGGTCGCTGCGCGAGTCCGGGCTCCACAAGGCGCGGCTGGGGCTGACCTCGCTCGAAGAGGTGCTGGCCGTGACGAACGAATAACAACGCTGCAATCCATCACCAAGGGGCCCGCATGGCAACCGCTGCATCGAGGGACATCAAGGACTTCGTCTTCGAATGGGAAGGCAAGGACCGCCACGGCAAGATCGTGCGCGGCGAGGTCCGCGCCCTGGGCGAGAACCAGGTCCAGGCGACGCTGCGGCGCCAGGGGGTGCTGCCCACCAAGATCAAGAAGCGCCGCCTGCGCGGCGGCAAGAAGATCAAGCCGAAGGACATCGCCCTGTTCACGCGGCAGATGGCCACGATGATGAAGGCGGGCGTGCCGCTGCTGCAGGCCTTCGACATCGTGGGACGCGGCAACACCAACGCGAGCGTGACGCGGCTGCTCAACGACATCCGCGCCGACGTGGAGACCGGCACCTCGCTGAACGCGGCGTTCCGCAAGTACCCGATGTACTTCGACAGCCTGTACTGCAACCTGGTGGAAGCCGGGGAAGCGGCCGGTATCCTGGAGGCGCTGCTCGACCGGCTGGCGCTCTACATGGAGAAGACCGAGGCGATCAAGTCGAAGATCCGCTCCGCGCTCATGTACCCGACGGCCGTGATCATCGTGGCCTTCGTCGTGGTGACGGTGATCATGATCTTCGTGATTCCGGCCTTCAAGGAGGTGTTCACCTCCTTCGGCGCGGATCTTCCGGCGCCCACGCTGTTCGTGATGGCCGTGAGCGAGATCTTCGTGCAGTGGTGGTGGCTGATCTTCGGGGTGATCGGCGGGGGCGTCTACTTCTTCATGCAGGCATGGCGCCGCAACGAGAAGATGCAGATGTTCATGGACCGGCTCCTTCTGCGCGTGCCGGTGTTCGGCGCGCTGATCGACAAGTCCTGCGTGGCGCGCTGGACGCGCACGCTCTCCACCATGTTCGCCGCGGGCGTGCCGCTGGTGGAGGCGCTCGATTCGGTGGGCGGCGCATCCGGCAACTCGGTCTACGCGATGGCGACGGAGCGCATCCAGCAGGAAGTCTCGACGGGCACGAGCCTGACGGCGGCCATGGGCAACGCCAACGTGTTCCCCTCCATGGTGATCCAGATGTGCGCCATCGGCGAGGAGTCGGGATCGATCGACCACATGCTGGGCAAGGCCGCCGATTTCTACGAAGAGGAAGTCGACGAGATGGTGGCCGGGCTCTCCAGCCTGATGGAGCCGATCATCATCGTCTTCCTGGGAACCATCATCGGCGGCATCGTGGTGTCGATGTACCTGCCCATCTTCAAGCTGGGACAGGTGGTCTGATGGGTTTCGAGCCCTGGGCGGAGGCCGCGCTGTTCGGCCTCGTCGGTCTGCTGATCGGCAGTTTCCTGAACGTCGTCATCCACCGCCTGCCACGCATGATGGAGCGCCAGTGGGCGGCCGAATGCGACGACTACCTGCAGTCGCAGCGCGATGCGGCGGCCACGGCGGCCGTGGCCGCGGGCACGGGTGCCGCGGTGCAGGCGGCAGCGGCACCGCCGGCAGAACCGTTCAATCTCTGGACACCGCGCTCGCGCTGCCCGTCGTGCGGGCGCGAAGTGCGCTGGCACGAGAACATTCCCGTGCTGAGCTACCTGTGGCTGGGCGGCAAGTGCGCCGGCTGCAAGGCGCGCATCAGCCCACGCTATCCGGTGGTGGAACTCGCCACGGGCCTGCTGTTCTGGTTCTGCGCCCGGCATTGGGGCGCCACGCCGACGGCGGTGGCCTGGTGCGCGTTCTCGGCGGCGCTGATCGCGCTGGCCTGCATCGACTGGGACACCACCCTGCTGCCGGACGACATCACGCTGCCGCTGCTGTGGGCCGGCGTGCTGGCCTCGGCCTTCCAGTGGATCCAGGTGCCGCTCTTCGCCTCGGTGGCGGGCGCGGCGGCGGGCTACCTGTCGCTCTGGGCCGTGTACTGGGCCTTCAAGCTGGTCACAGGCAAGGAAGGCATGGGTTACGGGGATTTCAAGTTGTTCGCCGCACTCGGCGCCTGGTTCGGCTGGCAGGCCCTGGTGCCGATCATCCTCATGTCGTCCGTGATCGGTGCGCTGGTGGGCATCGGCATGAAATTCTCCAAGGGTCTGCGCGAAGGCGGCTACATCCCCTTCGGGCCCTTCCTGGCGGGCGCGGGGCTGGTGGCCATGCTGTTCGGGCCCGAGAGCGTGATGCGTTCCATCCTGGGCGCGCTGGGCCTGTGATGGGCGCAGCGCCGCGCCGCGCCCCGCTGCGCCTGGGCCTGACGGGCGGCATCGGCAGCGGCAAGTCGACGGTCGGCCAGGGGCTCGCATCGTTCGGCGCGGCCCTGGTGGATGCGGACAAGATCGCCCGCGAGGCCACGGCCGCGGGCGGCATCGCAGTGCCGGCCATCCGGGAGGCCTTCGGCGACGCGATGATCGGCGCGGACGGGGCGATGGACCGGGCGCGCATGCGCGAACTGGCGTTCCGTGACGCCGGGGCGCGGCAGCGGCTGGAGGCGATCGTGCACCCGCTGGTCGGCCACGCCATCCAGGCCGCTGCCGCCCAGGCCGCCGCGGCGGGTGCGCGGGTCATCGTCTTCGACATCCCCCTGCTGGCCGAATCGGACCGCTGGCCTCCGCAACTCGACCGCATCCTGGTGGTGGACTGCTCCGAGGCCACGCAGGTGGCGCGCGTGCAGGCCCGCAGCGGACTGCCGCGCGAGACGGTGGAGGCCATCATCGCCGCGCAGGCGCCGCGCGCCGCGCGCCGCGCGCTGGCGGACATGGTGCTGTACAACGACGGAATACCTTTGGATACCCTGCGGTCGGAGGTCCGGCGAATCGCCGACGGCTTCGGGCTATGATGCAGGAGATATCGGACGCGCGATGCTGGAAGCGCCACCAGCCGCGCGCTCCCAGGAACCCCGCAGCGTGATTCTTTACGAATACCCTTTCAACGAACGCCTCAGAACGTACCTGCGGCTGGAACACCTGTTCCGCCGCCTGGGCGAGTTGATCCCCCGGCCCCACCCGCTGGACCACCATTTCGCGCTCGTCACCCTGTTCGAGATCATGGACGTCGCGGCCCGCGCCGACCTGAAGACGGACGTGCTCAAGGACCTGGAGAAGCAGCGGCACCAGCTCGACGGCTACCGCGGCAATCCCTCGATCTCCGAAGCGGTGCTGGACGGCGTGATCGCACAGATCGACCGCTGTTTTTCGGCGTTGAACGCACAGACCGGCAAGGCGGGCCAGCCCCTGACCGAGAACGAGTGGCTGATGAGCATCCGCAGCCGGGTGGGCATTCCCGGCGGCACCTGCGGCTTCGATCTGCCGGCCTACTACGCGTGGCAGCACCACAGCCCCGAGAAGCGCCAGCACGACCTCGAAGGCTGGGCGAACCACCTCGCCCCGCTGGCCGAATCGCTCTACGTGCTGCTCAAGCTGCTGCGCGATTCCGGCATGCCGCAGAAGGTGGCGGCCACCCAGGGCCAGTTCCAGCAGACCCTGCCCCAGGGCCGCACGTTCCAGCTGCTGCGGCTGCGCATCGACCCGGCCTGGAACATGGTGCCCGAGATCAGCGGCAACCGGCTGATCGTGTCGGTGCGGCTGATGCGCCAGGATGCGGACGGCAAGCTGCAGCCGGTTCAGGAAGACGCCGCCTTCGAGCTCACGCTGTGCGCATGACCGGCAGGATGGGACGACCATGACTTCCTCGCGCCGCGACGACGACTCCCGCCCGGCGGCCGGCCCCGTGCCTGCCGCGGTTGCCCGCACGCTCTGGGTGGACTGCCCCACCTGCGGGGGCCGGAGCCTCTACGCGCCGGAGAACCGCTTTAGGCCCTTTTGCAGCGAGCGCTGCCGGCAGATCGACCTGGGCGCATGGGCCGCGGAGGATTTCCGCATGCCCACCGAGGCGCCGCCCGATGAGGATGCCTTCGGAGACCATCTCCAGCGCCCACCGGAGCACTGAACAGCGGACACGGCCCTTCTGGCGTCGTTGCCGCATCCTGTCGTACTACGCATACTGCCTGCGATGCGGCACCTCGCCAGAACCGCTTCGCTGGGCCGTGTTGGCCGCTCTGGGGGCCTCTAGGCTTTGGGCAGCAGCTCCGGATCGAACGGCAGGCCGCGCTCTTCCGCCAGCCACTGCAGCACCGGGTAGGCCCCGGGCAGCACCGGCGACACGTCCAGCGGCCACTGCTGCCAGGCCATGGACTGGCCCTCGCGCATTTCGAACTCGCCCGTCCAGGCGTGCACCTTGCACCAGTGCAGGCGCACCAGGGCATGGGGATAGTCGTGCTCGGTCACCTTCCAGACCGCGGCCGGGCCGATGGTCACGCCGAGTTCCTCGATGAGCTCGCGCCGCAGCGCCTGCTCGACGGTCTCGCCCGCCTCCAGCTTGCCGCCCGGGAACTCCCAGTAGCCCGCGTACGGCTTGCCGGCCGGGCGCGTGGACAGCAGCATGGCGCCGTCTTCGCGAAACAGGATGCCCACCGCCACCTCGGTGTGGGCGCGCTGCGGGGAGGCCGGCGCGGCGGTGGACTGCGGCTCAGCCATGGGAGCGCCCCGCATGGTCGCGGGCGAACTGGTAGGCCACGCGCCCGCTGCGCGAGCCGCGCTCCAGCGCCCACACGAGGGCGGCCGGCCGTGCGGCCTCGATCGCCGCGGCCGGCACGCCCAGCGCGGAGAGCCACTGCGCCACGATCGCGAGGTATTCCTCCTGGCTGAACGGGTAGAAGCTCACCCAGAGGCCGAAGCGCTCGGACAGGGAGATCTTCTCCTCCACCACCTCGCCCGGATGCACCTCGCCGTCCGCCGTGTGCGTGTAGCTCAGGTTTTCCTTCATGTACTCGGGCAGCAGGTGCCGGCGGTTGCTGGTGGCGTACACCAGCACGTTCGGCGCCGAGGCGGCCACGGAGCCGTCCAGGATCGACTTCAGGGCCTTGTAGCCCGATTCGCCCTCTTCGAAGCTCAGGTCGTCGCAGTAGATGATGAATTTCTCGGGCCGGCCGGCCACCACGTCCACGATGTCTGGCAGGTCGGTCAGGTCCGCCTTGTCGACCTCGATGAGCCGCAGTCCCTGGTCCGCGTAGGTCTGCAGGCAGGCCTTGATGAGGGAGGACTTGCCGGTGCCGCGCGCGCCCGTGAGCAGCACGTTGTTGGCCGGGCGGCCCTGCACGAACTGCAGCGTGTTGCGCTGGATCTTTTCCTTCTGCGCGTCGATTTCCTTGAGGTCGTCCAGCGCGATGCCGGCGACGTGCCGCACGGGCTCCAGCGCGCCATGGCCGCCGCCGCGGCGGCGGTAGCGCCAGGCCACGGAGGCGTTCCAGTCCGGGGCGGAAAGCGGCCGGGGCAGCACCGACTCGATGCGGTCGATGAGCTGCTCGGCGCGCTGCAGAAGGTGGTCGAAGCGATCGTTCATGGGATGAACCGGGATCAGGAGCGGTAGTCGGCGTTGATGGTCACGTAGTCGTGGCTCAGGTCGCAGGTCCAGACGGTGTCGGAGGCATCGCCGCGGCCGAGCCCCACGCGCACCGTGATCTCGCTCTGCTTCATCACGCGCTGGCCGTCCTCTTCGCGGTACTCGGGATGGCGGCCGCCCTGCACGGCCACGTGCACGTCGTCGAGGTGAAGGTCGATGCGGGTCTGGTCGAGGTCGTCGATGCCGGCGTAGCCGACGGCGGCCAGGATGCGGCCCAGGTTCGGGTCGCTGGCGAAGAAGGCGGTCTTCACGAGCGGGGAGTGGGCGATGGCGTAGCCCACCTTGCGGCACTCCTCGGCGGTGCGGCCACCCTCCACGCGGATGGCGATGAACTTGGTGGCGCCCTCGCCGTCGCGCACGATGGCCTGGGCGAGCTTCTGTGCCACTTCGCGCAGCGCGGCGCCCAGGGCCTGTCCATCGGCGCTGTCGAGCGAACCGACCACCGGATTGCCGGCGCGGTGCGTGGCCATCAGCACGAACGAGTCGTTGGTGGAGGTGTCGCCGTCGATGGTGATGCGGTTGAACGACGCATCGGCCAGCTCGCGCACCAGCGGCTGCACCAGCTCGGGGGCGATGCAGGCGTCGGTGGCCAGGAAGCCCAGCATGGTCGCCATGTTGGGACGGATCATGCCCGCGCCCTTGGAGATGCCCGTCACCGTGACCGTGGCGCCGCCGATGCGCACCTGGGTGCTGAAGGCCTTGGGCAGCGTGTCGGTGGTCATGATGCCTTCGGCGGCGCGGGCCCAGTGCGCGGGCTGCGCGTCGGCGATCGCGGCGGGCAGGCCCGCGACGATGCGGTCCACGGGCAGCGGCTCCATGATGACGCCGGTCGAGAACGGCAGCACCTGCGCCGCCGGCACGCCGAGCTGGCCGGCCAGCGCCTCGCAGGTGGCGCGCGCCCGCGCCAGGCCGTCGGCGCCGGTACCGGCATTGGCGTTGCCGGTGTTGACGACGATGGCGCGCACGGAGCCGCCCTGCGCGAGGTGCTCGCGGCAGACCTGCACCGGCGCGGCGCAGAAACGGTTCTGGGTGAAGACGCCCGCCACGGTGGCGCCCTCGTCCAGCAGGAACACGGTCACGTCCTTGCGCCCTGCCTTGCGGACGCCGGCTTCGGTGACGCCGATGCGGACGCCGGCGACCGGATGCAGGTCGGCGGCAACGGGGGCGGAGAGGTTCACGGGCATGCGGAATTCCTTGGAAAGCAGCAAAAAGGGACGGTGGAAACGTGGCAGGGGCCGCCTGCGGCGGCCCCTGCGGCGAGAGCGAAAGGGATCCGGTCGGTGGGCCGGACCGGTCAGGACGGCATCATGCCAGCTTGCCGTGGCACTGCTTGTACTTCTTGCCGCTGCCGCACGGGCACGGGTCGTTGCGGCCCACGCGCACGCCCTCCGGCAGGTTGAAGCCTTCGTCGCCCGCGGCCGCCATGCTGGGGCCGGACAGGGTCTGGGGCTCGCCGGTTTCGGTGGGCGCGGTGTAGGTCACGTTGGAGATCTGCTCGGCGCGGCTTTCCAGGGCCTCGGCGGCCTCGCCGAGCTCGGCGGGCGACTGCACCTGCACGGTCAGCAGGATGCGCGTGACCTCGTTCTTGACCTGGTCGATGAGCTGGCGGAACAGCTCGAAGGCCTCGCGCTTGTATTCCTGCTTGGGCTGTTTCTGCGCATAGCCGCGCAGGTGGATGCCCTGGCGCAGGTAGTCGAGCGCGGAGAGGTGGTCGCGCCAGTTGGAGTCGAAGCTTTGCAGCAGCACGGCGCGCTCGAACTGGTGGAAGCTCTCCGCACCCACGACGTCGACCTTGGCCTGGAAGGCGGCCGTGCCGGCGGCGAGCACCTTCTCGAGGATCTCGTCGTCGGTGATGGCCTGGGCGCTCTCCACCTCCTGCTGCAGCGGGATGCGGATGTGCCATTCGTCGGCCAGCACCTTCTCGAGGGCGGGCAGGTCCCACTGCTCTTCCACCGATTCCGCGGGCACGTACTGGCGCACCACGTCGGTCAGGCAGGATTCGCGCATGCCGGAGATCACGTCGGCCAGGTCGGCAGCGTCGAGGATCTCGTTGCGCTGCTGGTAGATCACCTTGCGCTGGTCGTTGGCGACGTCATCGTATTCGAGCAGCTGCTTGCGCACGTCGAAGTTGCGCGCCTCGACCTTGCGCTGCGCGGACTCGATGCTGCGCGTGACGATGCCGGCCTCGATCGCCTCGCCGTCGGGCATCTTGAGGCGTTCCATGATGGAGCGCACGCGGTCGCCCGCGAAGATGCGCATGAGCGAATCGTCGAGGCTCAGGTAGAAGCGCGAGGAGCCCGGATCGCCCTGGCGGCCCGAACGGCCACGCAGCTGGTTGTCGATGCGGCGGGACTCGTGGCGCTCGGTGGCGATGATCCGCAGGCCGCCCAGGGCCTTGACCTTCTCGTTGTCCACGGCCCACTGCGCGCGCAGCGCCGCGATGCGGGATTCCTTCGTGGCCTCGTCGAGAGACTCGTCGGCCTCGATCGCCGCCACTTCCTTCTCGATGTTGCCGCCCAGCACGATGTCGGTGCCGCGGCCGGCCATGTTGGTGGCGATGGTGATCATGCCGGCGCGGCCGGCCTGGGCCACGATGTCGGCCTCGCGGGCGTGCTGCTTGGCGTTGAGCACCTGGTGGGGCAGCCCGGCCTTGTTCAGCAGGTCGTCGATGATCTCGGAGTTCTCGATCGAGGTGGTGCCCACCAGCACGGGCTGGCCGCGCTCGTGGCACTCGCGGATGTCCTGGATGGCGGCGTCGTACTTCTCGCGCGTGGTCTTGTAGACGCGGTCGAGCTGGTCGTCGCGCTTGCTGGGGCGGTTGGGCGGGATCACCACGGTCTCGAGGCCGTAGATCTCCTGGAATTCGTAGGCCTCGGTGTCGGCCGTGCCGGTCATGCCCGAGAGCTTGCCGTAGAGGCGGAAGTAGTTCTGGAACGTGATGGAGGCCAGCGTCTGGTTCTCGGCCTGGATCTCCACGCCTTCCTTGGCCTCCACGGCCTGGTGCAGGCCCTCGCTCCAGCGGCGGCCGGACATGAGGCGGCCGGTGAACTCGTCGACGATGACGATCTCGCCGTTCTGCACCACGTAGTGCTGGTCGCGGTGGTAGAGGTGGTTGGCCCGCAGCGCCGCATACAGGTGGTGCATGAGCGTGATGTTCGACGGGTCGTAGAGCGACGCGCCTTCGGGGATCAGGCCCTGCGCGGCGAGCACGCGCTCGGCCGTCTCGTGGCCCTGCTCGGTGAGGAACACCTGGTGCGACTTCTCGTCGATGGTGAAGTCGCCGGGCTTGGTCACGCCCTCGCCGGTGCGCGGGTCGGCCTCGCCCTCCTGGCGGACCAGCAGCGGCACGACCTTGTTCATGGCGATGTACATCGCCGTGTGGTCTTCCGCCTGACCGCTGATGATGAGCGGCGTGCGCGCCTCGTCGATCAGGATCGAGTCCACTTCGTCGACGATCGCGTAGTTCAGCACGCGCTGCACGCGGTCGCGCGCCTCGTAGACCATGTTGTCGCGCAGGTAGTCGAAGCCGTACTCGTTGTTCGTGCCGTAGGTGATGTCGGCGGCGTAGGCGGCCTGCTTCTCTTCGCGCGGCATCTGGGGCAGGTTGATGCCCACCGTGAGACCGAGGAAGTTGTAGAGCCGGGACATCCAGCGCGCATCGCGGTTGGCCAGGTAGTCGTTCACGGTCACCACGTGCACGCCCTTGCCGCCGAGGGCGTTCAGGTACACCGGCAGCGTGGCGGTGAGGGTCTTGCCCTCGCCGGTGCGCATTTCGGAGATCTTGCCGTGGTGCAGCGCCATGCCGCCCAGCAGCTGCACGTCGAAGTGGCGCATCTTCATCACGCGCTTGGAGGCCTCGCGCACGACGGCGAAGGCTTCGGGCAGCAGGTCGTCCAGGGATTCGCCCCGGGCGACGCGGCCCTGGAACTCCACCGTCTTGGCGCGCAGGGCATCGTCGCTCAGCTTCTCGTAATCCGGCTCCATCGCATTGATGCGGGCCACCGTCTTGCGGTATTGCTTGAGGAGCCGGTCGTTGCGGCTGCCGAATAGTTTGGTGAGGAAGTTGGAGGCCATGCGAACAGGATCGCGGCCCGCTCGGGCGGGCGGAACGATCCGAATCCCTAGTGATGAAGTGGGTTCAGATGGGGCCACCGCCACCGCTTGCAAGTTGTGCAACCAGGGGCAGCGATTCCGGAGCGCGCGATTTTACCTGCGAGGCGCGGTGCCCTTCGCGGCCACCCGCTGCCCGGGGGTGGCGCCGGTCGCGCCGGCGTGCAGGAATTTCTGCGGATCCTGCGGAACGCCCTGCACGAGCACCTCGAAATGCAGGTGCGCGCCCGTGGAGCGCCCGGTGGTGCCGACCTCGGCGATCTTCTGGCCGCGGCGCACGAGATCGCCGCGCTTGACGAGCGTGCGCGACGCATGGGCGTACCGCGTGACCAGTTGGTTGCCGTGGTCGATCTCGACCATGTTGCCATAGGCGGGGTGGAATTCCTGCGCCACCACCACGCCGCCCGCGGCGGCCAGGATGGGCGTGCCCGTGTCTGCCTGGAAGTCGAGGCCGGTGTGCAGGGCCGACTGGCCGGTGAAGGGATCGATGCGCCAGCCGAATGCCGAGCCGGCCGTCTTGCCGAGCACGGGCTCCTGGGTGGGCACCATGTTCTTGCGGATGTGCTGGTCGAACAGCCGCGACTCGACCACGGTGAGCAGATCGACGCGGCGATCGGTGAGTTCGGAGAGGGCATCGAGCGTGCGCTGCAGCTCGTCCATCGCCATCGGCCGGCTGGAGACCAGCGCCCCGCCCTGTCCCGGCGGCCGGGCGAATTCCGCGGGCGACATGCCGGCGAGGCCGGAGACGCGCTCCCCGAGCGATTCGAGCTGCAGCATGCGGGCCTGCATCTCGCCGACCTTGCGGGCCATGGCGTCGAGGTTGGCGCGCATGAACCGGTCGCGCTCGGCGATCTCGTCGTGCGCCACCACCCGCACCAGCGAGCCGATCACCGGCCAGCCTTCGCGCGCGCCCTTGAGGAACACCCAGTGGTAGAGCAGCACCGCCAGGAGCATCACCACCACCGAGAGCAGCAGGCCCGCGGCCGCCAGCCGCGCTCCCGAGAGATGGATGGCGCGGCTGCGCGCCATCCAGGCGTCCGTGATAATCAACTGCACTTCGTTTCTCCGCGCCGCGCGGCGCATTGCCCATGAACCGCCGTCATCACGCCGTCTCGCTGCTCCAGGCCACCGAGGAATCCCCCACGCTGGCCCGCCTGGCAAGCCTGACGCGCGATTCGACCGAACGGCTGCGGGCCGTCGAGCCCCTGATTCCCCCGTTGCTGCGGCCGGCCATCCGGCCGGGGCCGATCGAGGGCACGACCTGGTGCCTGCTGGTGCGCAGCAATGCGGCCGCGGCCAAGGTGCGCCAGTTGCTGCCTGCACTGCAGGCGCATCTGCGCAGCCGGGGGTGGGAGGTTACCGCCATTCGCCTGAAAATCCAAACCTGAGGCCCGGGGGCTGGCGGACGGCGAAAGGCCGGGAAAAGATGGTGCCGATTGTCGGGATCGAACTGACGACCTACCGCTTACAAGGCGGTTGCTCTACCAACTGAGCTAAATCGGCGAAGCGCGCATTCTAACGTGCGCGTGCCTGCCCGGCACCGATGGCCGGCACGGGCGGGCGGGTGCGCGGGATTACTTGACGCGCTTGAGCGACGGGCGTCCGCCGCCTGCGGGCGCCGGCCCGCGCGGGGGCTCGTCGGACGGGCCATGGGCCCCTTCGGTGGGCACCAGCTGCACCACGCGGTCCTGGCCGTCGTCGCCGGAGGCCCCGGGGCCATCGGCCACGGGCGTGGCGGAGGCACCTGCGCCGGCATCCAGCAGGCCCGGCACGGTGCCGGCCGACAGCCCGCCCGCGGCCAGCACGTCCACCGGCGGCGGGAACGCCATGCCCTGCCCGTTCTCGCGCGCGTAGATCGCGATCACGCGGCCCACGGGCACCATGATGTCGCGCGGCTTGCCGCCGAACCGGGCCTTGAACTCGATGAAGTCGTTGCCCAACTGCAGGGCGCTGGTGGCGTCGTAGCTGATGTTCAGCACGATCTCGCCGTCCTTCACGTACTCGCGCGGCACCTGGACGGAGTCGTCCACGCGCACCGCGATGTAGGGCGTGAAGCCATTGTCGGTGCACCACTCGTACAGGGCGCGCACCAGGTAGGGGCGCGTGGAAGTGGAGTCCTGGGCGTTCATCATGTCGGCGTTTCGCAAAAAGGCATCGGAGAGGCGGGGCGCGGCGTGCGCCCCCGGCGGCGGACTCTCCCGCCGCCGTACTTGGAACGGCTCACACGGCCCAGCGAAGCGGTTCTGGCGAGGCGCCGCATCGCAGGCAGTACGCGCAGTACGACAAGATGCGGCAACGACGCCAGAAGGGCCGTGTGGGCTGTTCTTATTTGCGCATGACCTTTTCGGACGGGGTCAGCGCCTCGATATAGGCCGGACGCGAGAAGATGCGCTCGGCGTACTTCAGCAGCGGTGCGGCGTTCTTCGACAGCTCGATGCCATAGTAGTCGAGCCGCCAGAGCAGCGGCGCGATCGCCACGTCGAGCATCGAGAAATTCTCGCCGAGCATGTACTTGTTCTTGAGGAACACGGGGGCGAGCTGCGTGAGGCGGTCGCGGATGTGCGAGCGGGCCTTCTCGAGCGCCTTCTCGTTGCCCTTGGTGGCGCGCGATTCGAGCACGTTCACGTGGACGAACAGTTCCTTCTCGAAGTTGAGCAGGAACAGGCGCACGCGGGCGCGGTCGACCGGGTCGCCGGGCATCAGCTGGGGATGCGGGAAGCGCTCGTCGATGTACTCGTTGATGATGTTCGACTCGTACAGGATGAGGTCGCGCTCGACCAGGATGGGCACCTGGCCGTAGGGGTTCATCACGCTGATGTCTTCGGGCTTGTTGTACAGGTCCACATCGCGGATCTCGAAATCCATGCCTTTTTCGAACAGGACGAAGCGGCAGCGATGGGAGAAGGGACAGGTCGTACCCGAATAAAGCACCATCATGGTGGGAGGCTCCTAAAAATCAAAAAGAGTGGGCGCTCACGCGTCCACTCCGGAAAGCGAAATGCGCCGCACGAAGGCGGCGCGATGCGGGGGATGGCGGCGAGCTTACCTGACGTCCTTCCAGAACGCCGCGTTGAGCCGCCAGGCGATCACCGTGAAGACGCCGAGGAAGATCAGCACCCAGACCCCGACGCGAACCCGCGTATTTTGCGCCGGCTCGCCCATCCACTGCAGGTAGTTGACGAGATCACCCACGGTCTCGTCGTACTGGAGGGGCGACATGGTACCCGGAGTCAGCTGCTCCCACCCCTTGAAGACCTGGGTTTTGTGTCCGTGGCTCTCGTGTTCCTCGAACACCGGGCGGCGCTCGCCCTGCAACTGCCACAGCGCGTGGGGCATGCCGACGCTCGGGAACGCGAGGTTGTTCCAGCCCGTGGCCTTGGTGTCGTCGCGGTAGAACGTGCGCAGGAAGGTGTAGAGGTAATCGGCCCCGGTGCCGTTGTGGCCGGCACGTGAGCGGGCGATCACGGTGAGGTCGGGCGGGTTGGCGCCGAACCAGTCCTTGGCCTGCCGCGGATCGATCGTGGCCCTCATGGTCTCGCCCACCTTGTCGGTGGTGAAGAGCAGGTTGTCCTTGATCTGCTGGTCGGTCAGGCCGATGTCCTTCAGGCGGTTGTAGCGCATGAAGGCGGCGGAATGGCAGCTCAGGCAGTAGTTGACGAAGATCTTGGCGCCGTTCTGCAGCGAGGCGGCGTCGTTCGTGCGCACCGGGGCCTTGTCCCAGGCGATGCCGCCTTCCGCGGCGTGCGCGCCCAGGGCGAGGCCGAAGGAGGCGATCAGCGTGAGGATGATTTTTTTCATGGTCGTCGTTCCGGCCCGCTTCAGTGCGCGGCGAAGGTCACGCGGTCGGGCACCGGCTTGGGCTCGCCGAGGCGGCTCCACCAGGGCATGAGCAGGAAGAAGCCGAAGTAGAAGAGCGTTCCCACCTGCGAGACGCGTTCGCCGATCGGGGACGGCGGCTGCACGCCCAGGTAGGCCAGCACCACGAAGTTGATCACGAAGATGCCGTAGAGGTACTTGTGCCAGCCCGGACGGTAGCGGATGGACTTCACGGGGCTGTGGTCGAGCCATGGCAGGAAGAACAGGATGATCACGGCGCCGCCCATCACCACCACGCCCCAGAACTTGGCGTCGATCGACAGCATGAGCGCGACGGCGCCCACGGCCACGACCGCGATGGCCACCTTGATGAAGTTCGGCATGCGCCCCTTGACCACGCCGAAGCCGGCGGCCAGCACCACGCAGGCGATGAGGGCGTACATCATCTCGCTGGTGATGGCGCGCAGCATCGAATAGAAGGGCGTGAAGTACCAGACGGGCGCGATGTGCGCGGGGGTCTTGAGCGGATCGGCCGGGATGAAATTGTTGTATTCCAGGAAGTAGCCGCCGAACTCGGGCGCGAAGAACACCACGGCCGAGAAGATGAACAGGAACACGCAGACGCCGAAGATGTCGTGCACCGTGTAGTACGGGTGGAACGGGATGCCGTCCAGCGGATGGCCGTGCTCGTCCTTCGGGGCGTTCGGGCCCTTGATCTCGATGCCGTCGGGATTGTTGGAGCCCACGTCGTGCAGGGCCAGCAGGTGGGCGACCACCAGGCCCAGCAGCACGAGCGGCACGGCGATCACGTGGAAGCTGAAGAAGCGGTTGAGCGTGGCGTCGCCCACCACGTAGTCGCCGCGGATCAGCAGGGCGAGGTCGGGGCCCACGAACGGGATGGCGGCGAACAGGTTCACGATCACCTGGGCGCCCCAGTAGGACATCTGGCCCCAGGGCAGCAGGTAGCCCATGAAGGCCTCGGCCATGAGCGCGAGGAAGATCGCGCAGCCGAAGATCCAGACCAGCTCGCGCGGCTTGCGGTAGGAGCCGTAGATCAGGCCGCGGAACATGTGCAGGTACACCACGACGAAGAACGCCGAGGCGCCCGTGGAGTGCATGTAGCGGATCAGCCAGCCCCAGGGCACGTCGCGCATGATGTACTCGACCGACTCGAAGGCCTTGGCGGCGTCGGGCTTGTAGTGCATCACCAGGAAGATGCCGGTGACGATCTGGATCACGAGCACCAGCAGCGCGAGCGAGCCGAAGATGTACCAGAAGTTGAAGTTCTTCGGAGCGTAGTACTCCGACATGTGCACGCGGTAGGCGTCGAAGGCCGTGGGGAAGCGGTTCTCGAACCAGTTCGTGACCTTGGCGCCGGCCGAGGCGTTGGGGGAGATGTCCTTGAATTCGCGGTATGCCATGTGCGTCTCCCTCAGGCCTTCTTGTCTTCACCGATCAGGAGTCTGGTCTCCGACAGGTACATGTGGGGAGGCACCTCGAGGTTGTCGGGCGCGGGCTTGTTCTTGAAGACGCGGCCGGCCATGTCGAAGGTGGAGCCGTGGCAGGGGCACAGGAAGCCGCCCTTCCAGTCGTCGGGCAGCGAGGGCTGCGCGCCGGGCACGAACTTGTCGCTCGGCGAGCAGCCGAGGTGGGTGCAGATGCCCACGGCCACGAGGATCTCGGGCTTGATGGAGCGGTTCTCGTTGCGCGCGTATTCGGGCGTGAGCTCGGACGGCTTGCGTTCGGATTTCGGGTCGGCGAGCTGGGGATCGAGCCCCGGCAGGGCCGCGAGCTGCTCGGGCGAGCGCTTGATGATCCAGACCGGTTTGCCGCGCCACTCCACGGTGACCTTCTCGCCGATCTTGAGGCCGGAGATGTCGACCTCGACGGCGGCCCCGGCGGCCTTGGCTTTCTCGGAAGGCTGGAAAGTGCTCACGAACGGCACGGCCGTCGCCACGCCGCCCACCGCACCAGCGCAACCCGACGCGATGAGCCACGTCCGCTTGCTGGAGTCGATTGGGGTTTCACTCATGGGGGTCCTCAATAGGTCGTCGCTGGGGAGAGCAATCACAAATTGTAGCGGCGCAAGTAAGGTTAATTCCAGGGGTTATCACCCCTCTGGCTCGGCAATACTGCAAGGGTTTTCAGCTATATCAAGGAGAAGCGAAATGGGTATTGCCAAGGAGTTCCGAGAGTTCGCGGTGAAGGGAAATGTGATAGACCTCGCCGTGGGCGTGATCATCGGCGGGGCCTTCGGGAAGATCGTCGACTCGCTGGTCAATGACGTCATCATGCCCATCGTCGGGCTGGTATTCGGCCGGCTGGATTTCTCCAACCTCTTCCTGGTGCTCGGCAGTGTGCCGCCCGGCACGCCGGCCACGCTGGAGGCGCTGCGCAAGGCGGGCGTGCCCGTGCTGGCCTACGGCAGTTTCATTACCGTCGCGGTGAATTTCCTGATTCTCGCGTTCATCATTTTCATGATGGTCAAGCAAATCAACCGGCTCAAGCGCGAGACGCCGCCCGCACCGCCGGCGGCTGCGCCCGAGGACATCGTGCTGCTGCGCGAGATCCGCGACAGCCTCAAGCGCTGAGCGGGGCGGCGCGCACCGGGGCTGCCGCCAGGCTGCGCGCCATGCGCACGGCCTCGACGAGGCTCGAGGCATCGGCAATGCCCTGCCCCGCGATGTCGAAGGCCGTGCCGTGGTCCGGGCTGGTGCGCACCAGCGGCAGGCCGAGGGTGACGTTCACGCCCTTGTCCACTCCGAGGTACTTGACGGGAATCAGGCCCTGGTCGTGGTACATGGCCAGCACCACGTCGAATTCGCCCGCGCGCTGCGGCGTGCTGCGCGCACGCATGAAGACGGTATCGGGCGCGAAGGGGCCGTGCGCGTCGATGCCGCGCGCGCGCGCTGCGGCGACGGCCGGCGCGATCGCCTCGATCTCCTCGCGGCCGAACAGCCCGCCCTCGCCCGCGTGCGGATTGAGGCCCGCCACGCCGATGCGCGGATCGCGGCCCAGGCTGCGCCGCAGCGCGGCATGCGTGATCTCCAGCGTGCGCAGGACGTTGTGCTGCGTGACCGCGTCGATGGCGTCGCGCAGCGCGACGTGGATGCTGACCAGCACGGTGCGCAGCTCGTCGCTCGCGAGCATCATGCGCACGGGCATGTCGGCGATGGGCACGCCGGCATGGCGGGCCGCCTCGGCCTGCAGCAGTTCGGTATGGCCGGGGAAGTGCACGCCGGCGGCCGAAAGCGCCTCCTTGTGCAGCGGGGCGGTGACGAGGCCTGCGATCTCGCCGCGCAGCGCGGCGCGCGCGGCCCAGACCACGCAGTCGGCCGCGGCCCGTCCGGCCTCGGCATTCACCGCGCCGAACGGCACCGGCCCGGGCAGGCCCGGCAGGGGCAGCACGGGCAGGCAGCGCGGCGGCGCGGCACGGGCGTCTTCGGGCGATTCCAGCAGTGCCAGTGGCAGCGAAGGCTCGCCCGGCCGGGCGATGCAGCGCGCGGCACGGCGCAGCGTCTCCACCTCGCCCACCACGAAGCAGCCCTGCATCGCCTCGGGCGCGTCGCGGAACGCCTTGGCGACGATCTCCGGGCCGATGCCGGCCGGGTCGCCCTGGGTGATCGCGAGCAGCGGGAGGCCTTCGGTGGGTGCGGCCCGATCGGGATTGAAAACGGATGGCGTGGCGCTGCGTTCCATGGTGTTTGCCTGCTGCGTCCTCGGATGCCGGATGGATCGGTCTGCCGGGCCGTATCAGGCCACCGCCAGCGCGCCGGACACCAGCCGCACCACGCGGTCGCAGCGCGCGGCCAGCGCCTCGTCGTGGGTGACCATGACGAAGGCCGTGCCCTGCTCGCGCGCGAGCCGCAGCATGAGCTGGAACACGCCGTCGGCGGTGCCGCGGTCGAGGTTGCCGGTGGGCTCGTCGGCCAGCACGCAGGCGGGCCGGGTGACCAGGGCGCGCGCGATGGCCACGCGCTGGCGCTCGCCGCCCGAGAGTTCGGCCGGCCGGTGGTGCACGCGGCCGGACAGGCCCACGGACTCCAGCATGGCGTCCGCCGTCGCGAGGCAGTCGGCATAGGGCTCGCGGCGGATGCGCAGCGGCATGGCGACGTTGTCGCGCGCGCTGAACTCGGGCAGCAGGTGGTGGAACTGGTAGATGAAGCCCAGGTGGGTGTTGCGCAGGCGGCCCTGCTGCTGGGGCGAGAGCGTGTCGAACGCCGCGCCCTGCAGTTGAACGCTGCCGGAGGTGGGCGCATCCAGCCCGCCGAGCAGGTGCAGCAGCGTGCTCTTGCCCGAGCCCGAGGCGCCCACGATGGCCAGGGTTTCGCCCACGTGCACCGCCAGGTCCACGCCCTTGAGCACGGTGACGTCGAGCCGGCCTTCGGTGAAGCGCTTGGTGAGGCCGCGCGCCTGGAGCACCACTTCGTTGTTCCGCGCGTTCATCTCGATTCTCCAGCGCGCAAAGCGCTACCCACAGCCCATGAAACCGGCATGGCCCAGTCCAGTGGCAGCCAAGCAAGGGCCGCCCCGCAGCGAGGGCTGCGTCCACCCGCCCGGCGTGCGCAGCACGGCGAGAGCGGGGGGAAGCCGCGAAGCGGCTCAGGGGAGTGTTCCTGACTATTCATAACGCAGCGCCTCCGCAGGGTTCACGCGGCTGGCGCGCCAGCTCGGGTACAGGGTGGCCGCGAAGGCCAGGACGAGGGAGATGATCGCGATGGGCGCGATGTCGCTGGTCTGCGGGTCGCTGGGCATCTTGCTGATGAGGTAGATGTCTTTCGGCAGGAAGCTCGCGTGCAGGGCATGCTCGATGGCCGGCACGATGACGTCGATGTTGAAGGCCACGAGCAGGCCGAGCGCCAGCCCGCAGGCGGTGCCGATCACGCCCACCAGGGCGCCCTGCACCACGAACACCGCCATGATGCTGCGCGGGCTCGCGCCCAGGGTGCGCAGGATGGCGATGTCGGCGCGCTTGTCGGTCACGGTCATCACCAGGGTGGAGACCAGGTTGAAGGCCGCCACCGCGACGATCAGCGTGAGGATGATGAACATCATGCGCTTTTCGAGCTGCACGGCCGCGAACCAGGTGCGGTTCTGCTGCGTCCAGTCGCGGATCAGCAGGTCGCCCGAGAGGGTGCGGGCGAGTTCCTGCGTGACCTCGGGCGCCTGGTGCAGGTCGCGCAGCTTGAGGCGGATGCCGGTGGGGCCTTCGAGGCGGAAGATGCGTTCGGCGTCCGCATGGTGCAGCAGCACCAGGGCGGAGTCGTATTCGTAGTGGCCGGATTCAAAGATGCCCGAGACGGTCATCTGCTTGAGGCGCGGCACTACGCCGGCCGGGGTGACCTGGCCGCCCGGCGCGATCAGCGTGACCGCGTCGCCCACCCGCACGCCGAGCGCGCGTGCCAGTTCCACGCCCAGCACGACGTGGAAGCTGCCCGGGGTCAGCGTGTTGACGGCATCGGCGTTCTTGGCCGCCAGATCGGTCACCTCGCCCTCGCGGGCCGGGTCGATGCCGCGCACCAGGGCGCCCTTCATGTCCTCGCCCCGGGCGATCAGCGCCTGCGAGCCGACGAAGGGGGCGGCACCCACCACTTCGGGGTTTTTGCGGGCCTCAGCCATGGTGAGCGCCGGATCGGGCAGCGCGGCGCCCTGGGGCGCGAAGATCTCGACGTGGGAGACGACGCTCAGCATGCGGTCGCGCACTTCCTTCTGGAAGCCGTTCATCACGCTGAGCACGATGATGAGCGCGGCCACGCCGAGGGCGATGCCCAGCATCGAGACGCCGGAGATGAACGAGATGAAGCCGTTGCGCCGCGTGGCGCGTCCGGCCCGGGTGTAGCGCCAGCCCAGGGCCAGTTCGTAGGGAAGTTGCATGGTGGGGAGAAAGCGGCCCCGCGCCGCGACGGGATTGGCGGCACCGGGACGGCGGCGATTGTGGCATCCCGGACAATACCCTCCATGTCGGAGATCCACCATTTGCTCATCCCCCTGGCGGCCAGCACGACGCCGGGATGCAGGCAGGCGCTCGAAGGCCTGTCCCTGCCCCACCTCGACCGGCTGCTGCCGCGCCTGTCGCCCGCCGGCACCGATGCCGGCGAAGAATCCGACTTCACACCGCCCCACGAGCGCGCGCTGGCACGGCACCTGGGCCTGCCCGCCGGCCGCGACGGCACCACGCCGTGGGCGGCCTGGGAGCACGGCTCCGGGCCCGGGCAGGCACCGGCCGGTGCGGCGGCCTGGGCCTGGGTGACGCCCTGCCAGTGGCGCGTGGGCTCCGACCAGGTACTGCTGGCGGATCCGGCCGCCCTGCGCCTGGACGAGGCCGCATCGCGCGAACTGTTGGGCATCCTCGCGCCCTGGTTCGCCGAGGACGGCATCGAACTCACGTACGACGCGCCCACGCGCTGGCGGGCACGCTCGGCGCTGTTCGACGGCCTCGCCACCGCCTCGCTGGACCGCGTGGTGCAGCGCGACGTGCGCGCCTGGATGCCCGATGCGGCCCGCGCGCGGCTGCTGCACCGCCTGCACAGCGAGATGCAGATGCTGCTCTACACCCATCCCTTCAACGACGCGCGCGCCGCGCGCGGCCTGCCGCCGGTGAACGCGTTCTGGGTGCACGGCGCGGGCCGGCTGCCCGAAGGCGCCCTGCCCGCGGCGGCCATGCCCGAGGTGCCGCAGGCCCTGCGCGACGCCGCGCTGCACGAGGACTGGCGCGCCTGGGCCGAAGCGTGGAAGGCGCTGGACGCCGGCCCCGTGGCCCGCCTCGCCGCCCATGTGGAGCGCGGCGGCGCGGCGCGGCTGACGCTGTGCGGCGAGCGCAGCGCGATGGCGTGGGACACGGCGCCCGCGGGCCTGCTGGACCGCCTGCGCCGCCGGCTGCGGCCCATGCGCTTCGCCGCGCTGCAGGAGCAGCTATGAAGATCGTCGCCCGGGACATTCCCCCGCGCGCCGTCTGGGCGCTGGAGCAGGCCGGCGTGCATCCGCTGCTCGCGCGGCTCTACGCCGCGCGTGGCGTGAAGGCGCACGACGAACTCGACGACGCGCTCGCGCGGCTGCTGCCGCCGCCCAGCCTGCTCGGCACGCGCGAGGCGGCGGTGCTGCTCGCCGATGCGATCGCGGCCGACCGGCGCATCGTGGTCGTCGCCGACTACGACTGCGACGGCGCCACCGCCTGCGCCGTGGCGGTGCGCGGGCTGCGGCTGCTGGGCGCGCGCCACGTGGACTACCTGGTGCCCGACCGCGTCGCGGACGGCTACGGGCTGAGCGCCGCGATTTCCCGCCGCGTGCACGAACGCGGCGCCGACCTGCTGGTGACGGTGGACAACGGCATCGCCAGCGTGGAAGGCGTGGCCGAGGCCAAGGCACTGGGCCTGGACGTGCTGGTCACCGACCACCACCTGCCCGGCCCCGCGCTGCCGCCCGCCGATGCGATCGTGAACCCCAACCAGCCCGGCTGCGCGTTCGAGAGCAAGTCGATCGCCGGCGTGGGCGTGATGTTCTACGTGCTGATGGCGCTGCGCGCGGAGCTGCGCGAGCGCGGCGTGTTCGACAAGGCCAGCCAGCCGAAGCTGGAGCCGCTGCTGCCCCTGGTGGCGCTGGGCACGGTCGCGGACGTGGTGCGGCTGGACGCGAACAACCGCCGCCTGGTGGCGCAGGGGCTCAAGCGCATCCGCGCGGGCCACATGCCGGCCGGGATCGCGGCGCTGTTCGATGCCGCCGGCCGGAAGGCGGACGTGGCCACCACCTTCGACTTCGGTTTCGCGCTCGGCCCGCGGATCAACGCGGCCGGGCGCCTCGCGGACATGACGCTGGGCATCGAATGCCTGCTGACCGACGACCGTGGCCGCGCAGCGGAACTCGCGCGCACGCTCGATGCGATCAACCGCGAGCGGCGCGAGATCGAAGGCGGCATGCGCGAGCAGGCGCTGCTGATGGCCGAGAGCCTGTTCGGCGAGAACGACGAGCCGCCAGCCGCCGTGAGCGTGTGGGACCCGGACTTCCACGAGGGCGTGGTCGGCATCGTGGCCTCGCGCATCAAGGACCGGCTGCACCGGCCGACCTTCGTGTTCGCCACCAGCAGCGCGCCGGGCAAGGAGGACGAGATCAAGGGCTCGGGCCGCTCGATTCCGGGCTTCCACCTGCGCGATGCGCTCGACCTGGTGGCCAAGCGCCATCCGGGCGCGATCCTGAAATTCGGCGGCCATGCGATGGCGGCCGGCTGCACGGTGGCGAAGGACCAGTTCCCGGTGTTCGAGCGCGCCTTCGCCCAGGTGGCGCAGGAGTGGCTGGACGCCGCCACGCTCACGCGCCGGCTCGACACCGACGGGCCGCTGTCGCCGGAATACTGCCGAGCCGAACTGGTGGACACGCTGCACCGCGAGGTCTGGGGCCAGGGCTTCGCGCCGCCCACGTTCAGCGAAGAGGTGGAGATCGTCAGCCAGCGGCTGGTGGGCGAAGGCAAGAACCACTTGTCGCTCAAGCTGCTGCACCAGGGCCGCCCGGTGGACGGCATCTGGTTCGGCCACACCGACCCGCTGCCCGCGCGCGTGCTGCTGGCGTTCCGGCTCGACGTGAACGAATGGAAGGGCGAGCGGCGGGTGCAGTTCCTGGTGGAAGGCGCGCAGACCTGAGGCCGCCCGGCGCGGCACGACTGCCGTGCCGCCGACAGCCGTTCGCGCGGCTTTCGCACAGGCAGGTTCCGAAGCGCGGTCCTACAATGTCCCCGTGTCCATCCTGCTGAACGCCGACCTCCATTGCCATTCCGTGGTGTCCGACGGCACGCTCACGCCCGAAGCGCTCGCGCAGCGGGCGCATGCCAACGGCGTCGAGCTGTGGGCGCTGACCGACCACGACGAAGTGGGCGGGCAGCACCGCGCCATGGCCGCCGCGGCCGCGCAGGGCATGGACTACCTCACGGGCGTGGAGATCTCGGTGACCTTCATCGGGGCCACGGTGCACATCGTCGGGCTGGGGTTCGACCCGGACGACGCCGGGCTGGTCGAGGGGCTGGCCGCCACGCGCGGCGGCCGCGGCGAGCGCGCGCAGGAGATGGCGCGGCAGCTCGCCCAGGTCGGCATCCGCGATGCCTACGAAGGCGCGCTGCACTACGTCGGCAACCCCGAACTGATCTCGCGCACGCACTTCGCGCGCTTCCTGGTGGAGACGGGCGTGTGCCGCGACACCCCCGAGGTGTTCCGCCGCTTCCTCACCGAGGGCAAGCCCGGCTACGTGCCGCACCGCTGGGCCTCATTGGGCGATGCGGTGCGCTGGATCACGCAGGCCGGCGGCATGGCCGTGATCGCGCATCCCGCACGCTACAAGTTCTCCGCCACCGAAGAGTTCGCGCTCTTCTCCGAATTCCGCCAGCACGGCGGGCAAGGCGTGGAAGTCGTCACCGGCAGCCACACGGCGGCGGAATACGTCACCTATGCCGGCATGGCGAAGGAGTTCGGCCTGGCGGCTTCGCGCGGCAGCGATTTCCACAGCCCGGACGAATCGCACACCGACCTGGGAACGCTGCCGCCGCTGCCCGGTGCCCTCACGCCCGTGTGGGAGCTGCTCGCCGACCGCGTGCGGCGCGCGCACTGACCGGCCCGCGCTTTCTTTCACCCGAGTTCCCATGGCCCAGTATTTCGAAGTCCACCCCGACAACCCGCAGCCCCGGCTGCTCAAGCAGGCCGCGGCGCTGCTGGCCCGCGGTGCGGTGCTCGCGGTGCCCACCGACTCGAGCTACGCGCTCGTCTGCCAGCTCGACGACAAGGATGCCGTGGACCGGCTGCGCCGCATCCGTCAGGTGGACGAGAAGCACCACCTGACGCTGCTCTGCCGCGACCTGTCGGAAGTGTCGAACTACGCCCGCGTGGACAACCGGCAGTACCGCCTGGTGAAGCAGGCCACCCCCGGCCCGTATACCTTCATCCTCGACGCGACCAAGGAAGTGCCGCGCCGCGTGAGCCATCCGCAGCGCAAGACCATCGGCCTGCGCGTGCCCGACCGCAAGGGCCTGCAACTGCTGCTGGAACTGCACGGCGCGCCGCTGCTCGCGACCACGCTGATCCCGCCGGGCGAGACGGAGCCCATGAACGATCCGTCGGAGATCCGCGCACGCTTCGAGCACCAGATCGACGCCGTGGTGGACGCGGGCGCCTGTCCGCAGGAGCCCACCACCGTGGTGGACCTGACCGACATGGCCACCGGCGGCGAGCCGCGCGTGGTGCGCGAGGGGCGCGGCCCGCTCGCGGCACTGGGCCTGTAGGCCCCGAGCCCCGCGCAACGCTCAATCGAGCTTGAACGCCCCCACGGCGCGCTGCAGGTCCTGCGCGCGCTCGTCGAGGGCCGCTGCCGCGCGCGCGGCCTGCTGCACCAGCGCGGCGTTCTGCTGGGTGGTGCCGTCCATCTGCGCGACGGACTGGTTCACGTGCGCGATGCCGTCGCTCTGTTCGTGCAGCGCATGCGAGATCTCGCCCAGCAGCGCGCTCACCTGCCCCACCGAGCCGACGATCTGCTCCATGGTGCGGCCGGCCTGGTCCACCAGCCCGGCGCCGCTGCGCACCTGCTCGACCGACGCATCGATGAGTCCCTTGATCTCGCGCGCGGCCACGGCGCTGCGCTGCGCGAGGCTGCGCACCTCGGCCGCCACCACGGCGAAGCCCCGGCCCTGCTCGCCCGCGCGCGCAGCCTCGACGGCCGCATTGAGCGCCAGGATGTTGGTCTGGAACGCGATGCCCTCGATCACCTGAATGATGTCCACGATCTTGTGGGAGCTGCCGCTGATGGTCTGCATGGTCTGCACCACCTGGCCCACCACGGCGCCGCCGCGCCCGGCGGTGTCGGACGCCGCCACCGCGAGGTCGCTGGCCGAGCGTGCCCGCTCCGCGTTCTGCCGGACCGTGGCGGTGAGCTCTTCCATGCTCGCGGCGGTTTCGGCGAGCGACGCGACCTGCTCGCCGGTGCGGCGCTCCAGGTCGCCGTTGCCCGCGTTGATCTCGCCCGCACTCGCGCCGATGGCGTGCGTGGACTGCTGGATGCGGGACACCAGCTCGGTGAGCGTGTCCTCCATGGTGCCCAGCGCGCCGAGCAGGCGCCCGAAATCGCCCTTCAGGTCGCTGCTGAATTCCTGGCTCAGATCGCCGGCGGCGACGGTTTCCGCGATCAGGATGGCCTGATCGAGCGGCGCGACGATGCCGCTGCGCAGCAGCACGAACGCCAGGCCGGCCACCGCGAACACCGCGCAGCCCAGGCCGATCAGCCAGGCACGCATGCTCGAGAGTTCCGCCTGCGCCACCGCCACCGCCCGCTCGATCGGCGCGCGCTGGGCGGCATCCGGCAGGCCCGCCGCGGCCTGCAGCACGGCACCGTGCGCATCCTGCGCGCCGGAGATGTCGGCCAGCCCCACGCCCATGAGCACCGCCACCAGCAGCGCGACCGCGCCGAACGCCAGGACGAGCCGCGTCCCGGTTCTCAAACCATCCCATGCCATTGTTTGTCTCCTGCGCCGGTGCGCCATGCCATGCCGCGGATCGCCGGAAAGCCGCCCGCCAGTTGCATTCAGCAACATTTGACCCATCCTACTGCGTGCGTACGCCCCGCGGCCCCAGGGGTTCCCCTGCCGCGTCGGGGGCGGACAACACGGCCTCTGAGACAATGCGCCGGTGGACTTCTCCAACCTCATCCAAACCGTACTGATCTACGCCCTGCCGGTGCTGTTCGCCATCACCGTGCACGAAGCCGCCCACGGCTATGCCGCGCGCCACTTCGGGGACAACACCGCGCTGATGATGGGCCGCATCACGCTCAATCCGCTGCGGCACATCGACCCGGTCGGCACGATCCTGATGCCGCTGCTGCTGTACTTCGCCACCTCGGGCGCCTTCCTCTTCGGCTATGCGAAGCCGGTGCCGGTGAACTTCGGGCACCTGCGCAATCCGAAGCGGGACATGATCTGGGTGGCGCTCGCCGGCCCGGCCTCCAACTTCCTGCAGGCGATCTTCTGGGCGGTGCTGCTGGTGGCGCTCGTGGGCTCCGGCGTGGACGAGCGCTTCTTCATCGACATGGCGCGCGCCGGCGTGCTGGTGAACCTCGTGATGTGGGCCTTCAACCTGTTTCCGCTGCCGCCGCTGGACGGCGGCCGCATCCTCATGGGCGTGCTGCCGTGGCGGCAGGCGCAGTGGCTCTCGCGCATCGAGCCCTATGGGTTCTTCATCGTGCTGGCGCTCGTGGTCGCGGGCATCGTGGGCACGGTGTGGCTGCGGCCGCTGATGTCGCTGGGCTACTCGCTGATCAACCTGCTGATCACGCCGCTCACCGCCCTGCTGGGCTGACCCGGCAACGCCCGGGCAGCGCGGCGGCCCGCGGAGGCCGCCGTCCCTTCCGTTTTTCTTCCCTCGTTTCTCAGGGCCTTCGGGCCGCTTACCCACCATGAGCACCACGCGCTTTCTCACCGGCATCACGACCACGGGCACGCCCCACCTGGGCAATTTCGTCGGCTCGATCCGCCCCTCGGTGGCGGCCAGCCTGCGGCCCGGCGTGCAGAGCTTCTACTTCCTGGCGGACTACCACGCGCTGATCAAGTGCGAAGACCCCGCGCGCATCCAGCGCTCCACGCTGGAGATCGCCGCGAGCTGGCTGGCGGCGGGCCTGGACCCGGAACACGTCACGTTCTACCGCCAGTCCGACATCCCCGAGATTCCCGAGCTGAACTGGCTGCTGTCGTGCGTGACGGGCAAGGGGCTGCTCAACCGCGCCCATGCCTACAAGGCGTCGCAGGACAAGAACGAGGCCGCCGGCCGCGAGCTGGACGACGGCGTGACCGCGGGTCTCTTCATGTACCCGGTGCTCATGGCCGCCGACATCCTGGCCTTCAAGGCGCACAAGGTGCCGGTGGGCCGCGACCAGGTGCAGCACATCGAGATGGCGCGCGACATCGCCGCGAGCTTCAACCACCTCTACGGCGAGCACTTCGTGGCGCCCGAGGCCGCGATCGACGAGCACGTGGCCACGCTGCCCGGGTTGGACGGCCGCAAGATGAGCAAGAGCTACGACAACACGATCCCGCTCTTCACGCCGCGCGAGCAACTGCGCCGGCTGATCAACGGCATCCAGACCGATTCGCGCGCGCCGGGCGAGCCGAAGGAAACCGAGGGCTCGGCGCTGTTCCAGATCTACCAGGCCTTCGCCACCGAAGCGGAAGCGCAGGCCCTGCGCCGGCAGTTCGAACAGGGCATCGCCTGGGGCGATGCCAAGCAGATCCTGTTCGAGCGCGTGGACGGCGTGATCGCGCCGATGCGCGAGCGCTACGAGGCGCTGATCGCCGACCCGGGCCGCATCGAGGACACGCTGCTCGCAGGCGCGCAACGTGCCCGCTCGCTGACCACCCCCTTCCTGCGCGAACTGCGCAGCGCCGTGGGCCTGCGCAGCCTGCGCGGTGGGGCGGTGGCTGCAGCGTCGCCCTCCACGGCGCGTGCGGCCGGCAGCGGCAAGGGTGCCGCCCTGCCCTCCTTCAAGCAGTACCGCGAGGCGGACGGCAAGTTCTACTTCAAGCTCGTCGCGGCCGACGGGCGCCTGCTGCTGCAGAGCACCGGCTTCGACGCCCCGCGCGACGCGGGCCAGGCCATTGCGCGGCTGCAGAAGGAACCGGAAGCGGCACTCGCTGCGCTGGCGGGGCAGCTGGCGCCGGTGGAGGGCGTGGAGGCCACCGATGTGGAGGCGGCGCTGCAGGCGCTGGTGCAGGCGGCCGCCGCACAGGACTGAGGCGGCGCACGAAGCGGCGGCGGCCCCCCCTCGCCGTCAGGTGGCAGGCTGCGCGCCCCGGCGCGGGGCGTGGCGCCAGCACCGCCAGCTTTCCTCCGCCAGCAGCAGAGCATTGCACACCGCGATCGCCAGCGCATAGCCTGCGAGCACGGGTGCCGGCGGCAACGCCTCCCGGGGAATCCAGCGCCAGTCGAGTGTGCGCTCCGCGTCGTCCAGGGTGGAAAGCCAGGACTCCAACTCCGGCTGGCAGAGCAACAGGATGCCCGCCAGCGGCAGGATCTCCATGAAGCTGTGAACCATCTGTTCCAGCGGGGTGATGGTGCGCACGGGCGCGACCATGCGCAGTTCCAGCCACGTGGCGGCCTCGTGCAGCAGCCACATCGCCAGCAGGAACGCCACGAGCCCGGCCGTGGGCTCGAACAGCAGGGCCGCGAGGACGGCGGCGCCCATCTGCAGGAACAGCGCCCAGTGAAAGGCCGATTCCATGAGGCCCTTGGGGGTCGCTTCGATGCGGGTGCGCCGGTGGCACCACCAGTCCACCGTGCCGGCGGCGATCCACAGCGCCAGCAGGATGCCGAAGGGCAGCAGGGCCGCGGGTTGTTGCGGGCTCATCGGATCCGCGCGGCCGGGCCGGGCCGCATGGCGATCGCCGGTGCCAGTGCCGGTGCCGACGTCTGTGTGGGTGCCTGTGTCTGCGTCTGCGTCGGGATGGGTCTCAACGTTTCGCCTTCGGGTCGTCCGCCGGCCCCTCCTCGGCAGAGACGGTCTTGGTGCTGACGACGGAGATGGGGTCGCTTGCAGGGAAGGTTTCCTCGACGGCGCTGTCCAGCGTGTCTTCCTCGACGGCCTGCACCTGCAGTCCAGAGGTTGCGCTGCCCTTGCTGGCGCCAGGCGCGGGTGAGGGATGGGCGTCGGCCGTCGGGAAAGGCCAGGGGGTGCGGGAATTCGTGGCGGGCATGGTCGCTCCTTGCTGCAAATTTGCCGATGCGCCTCCCTTCTCCGGCACGGCGGGCACGGTGGCGTGCAGGCCGTCCTGCCGGGTGGGCGGGACTTCTGCGAAGCCCGCTGTCGCGGCCGGCGGGCCCGGAGTGGGAGGCTCCTGTCCGGAATCCGGCAAACGGTGTGCCTGGTCAGCGAGGAGTGCCGGCGCCCGCTCCAGCCCAGGCCAGGGCGGCGGCGTAGCCGGGTGGCGCTGCGAGCACGCAGGCCCATACGGCCGAGCCCGGCAGCGGCCCTTCCAGTACCACCTCGACGCCGCTCGCGACGCTGCCCCGCGCCCCACCGGCCTCACGCCTCTCAACGCAGACGTGCGGCAGGTGCTCGGCCACGCCGAGCCCCAGGCATTTGAGGACCGCTTCCTTCACGGTCCAGACGGTGGGGAAATCCGGCCGAGCGGCCAGTGGCGCGGCTCGCTCGCGGGCGGAGAACACCAGCGATTCGAGCGCCGCAGGGTCTGCCAGGCCATGCGCGCCGAAGGCATCGCAGCGCTCCACGTCCACGCCCACCGACAGGCCACCCCCCGCCAGGGCGATGAGCGCGCAGGCCCCGGAATGCGAGACGTTGAAATCAGGCAGGGGGCCTTCCGTCCGGCACCGGGCGCTCCCTGATCCCGGCTCTTGCCCCTGCCCTCCCACTTCGGTATCGGCCTCCAGCCGTGGCCGCCCATGCAGCCCCGTGCCCAGAGGCACTTGCGATGCCGCCCTACCGAGCCGCTCCGCCAGCAACCGGCGCAGGGCCGCCCGCGTGCAGACGGCGCGCACGCGGTCGGCCGGCTGGCGCAGTCGTGCGGCACGCTCCACTTCCGCGGGCGATAGCAGCGCCCAGTCGCGGTCGGGCGGGGGACGTTCCAGGCACAGCGGGAGGTGCCAGACCTGGATGCCGCCGGGCACGCCGGGCGGCAGGGGCGCGAGGCGCAACGGAACCGGGCCGTGGTCCGCCATGCCCGGCTCAGGCCACGCGCAGCTGGGCGGCCTCCTCGGCGTCTTGGCGGACCGCCGTTTCGGGCGCATGGCCGTGGCCCGGCACGCCGCGCGTGCGCAGGGGTTCGTGGGCCGGCGGCAGCACCGCGGCGAGCGCCTCCCGGATCTCGCCGGTGCGCACGGCGGTGACAGACAGCAGGGTGTCGCTCAGGCCGTGGCTGGATTCGCAGGCGCCCTGCAGGAAGATCGCGGGCTTGAAGTGCGGCGCGGTGCGCACCCGGTAGTCGCGGTCGACGGTGAAATCACCCAGGTATTCGGCCAGGGGCGCGAGCACGTCGCGGTGCGCGGCGCGCTCGTAGCCGGTGGCGAGCACGGCGGCGTCGTACCGCACGGTCTGCTCCTCGCCGCGTTCGCAGTCGAACAGCGTGAAGAACACGCCCGAGTCGTCGGCGCGCGCGGCGCGCACTTCGTGCTGGCGCAGCATGCGCAGGCGCCGGCCGCCCGCCACGCGCTGCTCGTAGAACACCTTGAAGACCTGCTGGATCAGTTCCAGATCGGCCACGGCGTAGTTGGTGTGGGCGTATTCGCGCAGCAGGGCCTCGCGTTCGGTACCGGAGCGGCCGAACATGTAGTCGGTGTATTCGGCGTTGAAGATCTCGTTGACGAAGGGGCTGTCGTCCGCCGGGCGGATGGCGCGCGCACGCATCACCCAGTCCACCTCGGGCGCGTGGGCGCGGCCCTGCAGGTCCATGAAGATTTCCGCCGCGCTCTGGCCCGCGCCGATGATCGCGATGCTGCGCGCGTCGCCCTGGCGCGCGATGTCGCGCAGGTAGGTGCTCGAATGGAAGACGCGCGGCTCGCCCTGCAGCCCGCGGAACACCTCGGGGATGCGCGCGGTGCCGCCCACGCCGACGATCAGGTGGCGCGCCAGCCGCTCCTGCACGCGGCCGGCCGCGTTGCGCGAGCGCACCCGCAGCCGCTCCACGGTGCCGCCGGGGCCCGGCTCGGGCAGCACCTCGAACACCTCTTCGCCGTAGGCGCAGCAGCCGTCGAACTGGCGGGCCGCCCAGCCCAGGTAGTCGTTGAACTCGTGGCGGCTCGGGTAGAAGCTCTTCAAGTTGATGAAGTCCGGCAGGCGGCCCTGCTCGTGCAGGTAGTTCAGGAAGGTGAAGCGGCTCTGCGGGTTGCGCAGCGTGGCGAGGTCCTTGAGGAAGGAGATCTGCATGTGCGACTGGCCGAGCAGCATGTGCGGATGCCAGGCGAAGGCCGGCTGGCGTTCGATGAAGAACGCCTGGGGCGCGCGGGCGTGCGCGCCGCGGTGCTCTTGGAGCGCGATGGCGAGCGCCACGTTGGACGGCCCGAAGCCGATGCCGATCAGGTCATGGGTGTGCTGCATGGGATGACAACTCCTGGTGGAAAAAGGAACGGCCGTGGCGTCAGGCGGCGAGGGCTTCGCGGTCCGCGCGCACATGGGTCTCGGCGATCCGGCCGGCGCGCATGTGGACCACGCGGTCGGCCAGGTGGAAGTAGCGGTCGTCGTGCGAGATGACGACCAGCAGGTGCCCCCTGGCGCGCAGTTCGGGCAGCAGTTCGGTGTAGAAGAGGTGGCGGAAGGCCGGGTCCTGGTCGGCGGCCCATTCGTCGAACACCATCACGGGACGGCCTTCGAGGTAGGCGTGCACCAGCGCCAGGCGCTTGCGCTGGCCGGTGGACAGGTCCACGGTGCTGAAGGCGCCGTCCTGGATGCTCACCTTGTGCGCGATTTCCAGGCGCTCCAGGTAGGGGCGCGCGGCCTCGGGCAGCGCGGACATGCCCGCCCCGCCCTCTCCGGCCGGGCCGGCGCCGGCCAGATCTTCGAAGAGGTAGAAGTCCGAGAGCACGGTGGTGAAGAGCTGGCGGTAGTCGTCGCGCGACTCGGCGGTGACGGGCACGCCGTCGATCAGCACCTCGCCCTCGTGGGGCGCATAGAGGCCCAGCAGCAGCTTGATGAGCGTGGTCTTGCCCGAGCCGTTGTCGCCGACGATGAAGACCATCTCGCCGCGGCGCAGTTCCAGGTCGATGGGGCCGAGCACGAACGGCGCGCCGCCGTCGGCCGGTGCGTCGAAGGCGTAGCGCACGCCCTGCAGGGCGATGCCTTCGTGCAGCACGGGCGCCGGCGCGGGGCGGTCCTGGTGCAGGTGCGGCTCGGGTGTGGCGAATCGCGCGGACAGGTCGGCGATGCGCAGGAAGGCCACCTTGGCGCGGCCGACGTGCGGCAGCGTCATGGCGATCTGGTCGATCGGGCCCTTGAGGAACAGCAGCACCAGCACGAAGCCGCTCAGCACGGCCGGCTCGGTGGGACGGAACGCGGCCCAGCCCATGATGAGCGCGATGATGAGGAAGAACAGTGCCGCGCCGAAGGCCGCGGCGATGACGTAGGTGTTGATGGCGCGGCCGTTCACGTCGCGGATCTGCGCCACGATGCGCTCCACCTGCTCGCCCAGCATGCGGTTGCGGCGCTCGCGGTGCATGCGCAGCTCCTTGGCGCCTTCGCTGATGGCGCGGTAGGCCTTGTGCAACCGGTCCTCGTGCTCGCGCGCTTTCCAGAAACCCTTCTCGGCACGGGTCTGAGCGGCGATCTGCAGCGTGGCGCCCACCACCAGCGCCACCAGCACGAGTGCGAACAGCGCGGGTGACAGCCAGGCCAGATAGGCAAGGCAGCCCAAGGCGATGGCCGAGCCGATCAGCGCGGAGGACAGCACGAAGGCGGCGTCGCTGATCATGTCCACGTCCTGCGAGAGCACGGGCATGAGGCGGTGCGTGCGGTAGCGCTCCAGGGCGTCGATCGGGGCCGAGAGGATCTTGCGCGCCAGGCTGATGCGCACCTGCGCCACCAGCCGCTGGCCCACGAAGTTGGTGGAGACGTCGGAGACCAGGCGCCCGCCCAGCGCCGCCACGCAGAGCGCGACGAAGGTCCAGAGCAGCCCGCCGGACAGGCCGGCCTCCTGGTTCAGCGTGTCGTTCACGGTGCGCAGCAGCAGCACCGTGGCGGCGCCGGAGGCGAGGCCGCAGACGGTGGAGAGCGCGATCCAGGGAAGGAACGGCCGCAGCAGGTGCGCCACCTCAGAGGCTCGGCCGGTCGGTGCGGGGGTGGAGGTCATGCACGCAATCTCTTTTCTGCCCGGTGACGGGCTGGCGAAGGAAACGGGGGAAACGGATCGGCGCCACGGCGGCCCTGCGCACGGGCCATGGCAGGCAGCCCGGTACGGCGGGCCTCCGGGGCCGCTGCATGCAAGACGCAAACGGCGGCCGGAATGTTCACGGCCGGCTTGGCGCGGGCACTGAGCAGGCAGCGCGGCGTGAACATGCGCGGCGCAGGACCGTCTTGCAGGCATGCCCCCATGCGCTCATGCACCCTTGCCCCCATCGGCGCCCTCCGCATGCCTGGAGGCGCCCTCGTGATTCCCCTGCTGGAGCCCCTGTTCCAGGGCGAACTCGCGCCCTTCGGCGAGCGCCTGCAGTGCAGCGGCCCGCCGCCCGCCGATGCGCTGCCGGCGACCGCCCTGTGCGATGCCGGCACGCTCGGCGACCTGCTGCACCGCTACGGCAGCCGCGTGTGGCAGCTGGACGCGGGCGCGCGGCGGGATCTGCGCCCGCTGGCATCGACCTGGACGCTGCGCTACCTCGCCGCGCTGGTGCCCCCCGTGGCCGCGGCCGCGAGCGTGCTGGGGCACGTGTTCCCCGTGGCGCTGCAGGACCTGTGGATACGTTTCGACGACCAGGGCCTGGTGCGGGACTTCCATCTGCGCGGCCTGGGACAGGCGATGCCGGAGGCCGGCACGGCGGCGCGCTACGGGCCGCTGGTGATGGAGCATTGCGCGCCGCTCTTCGCTGCGATGGAGCGCCACACGCGGCTGCCCGCCAAGGTGCCCTGGAGCAATGCCGCGCGCCATCTGGAAGCAGTGCTGGAGCAGGCGGCGGCGCTCGCGCCGCGGCAGCCGCGCACCGCGCACGACGCCGCGCAATTGCTCCATTCCCCGCACTGGGCATCGCAGCCGCCGCGCGCCAACCCGCTGTACCGCGCGCCGCGCCACGTCCGCATCGCACGCGCGGACGGTGGCTGGGGCGACGTGCCGCTGCACCGCGAGTGCTGCCTCTACCACCTGCTGCCCGGCGACGGCTACTGCGGGCGCTGCCCGCTGGACCCGCGGCACCGGCCGGCGCAGCCGAAGCCTGAGGTCCCACCGCAGGCAGGCCCGGGCCTGCCGCGAGCCTCCGCGGCGCCTTGACCGCGCGGCGCCCGGCTTTTCTTCCCGTTCGCGTTCCCCTTTTCCGTCTCCTTTTCCTTTCCCCCAAACCGCTCCATCCCAACCCATGCCACAGGCCAAGCTCGTCTACATCCTGTCCCTGCGCAATGCCGCCGCCGACCGCGCGGGCCGGCCTATCGACTACCGGGGCGGCCAGCGCTACATGCGGTCTCCACTCGAATACCTGGCCCATGCGCTGGACACCACGCCGCTGGGCGACGCCTATGCGCTGGAGGGCATCGTCTTCGACGACGATCCGCAATCGCCCCGCGACCAGGCCGCGCTGCGCGACTACGGTTTTTTCCCCGAGCCGGGCCGGCCGTGGATCTTCCCGCCGGGCCTCACGGCGCAGGGCCGCCGGCTGGAGGATCTGCTGCACGCCGTGCCCTCGGAGTACCGGCGCCTGCCGCTCGGCGCGCCGCAGCGGCCTGCGGGCAAGCAGGCCTTCGAGGACGCGCTGCTAGCGCAACTGCGGGAGCTGCGCGCCGACGTGGTGGTGCTCGACGGGCTGCTGGTGATCCTGGACGCGCTGGTGCGGCCCGGCGCGCCGTTCCACCGCCGCATCGTCAACATCCACCCGGGCATCACGCGCACCGAGTCGCCCTACCGGCGCCGGGGCGCCTGCGCGACGCTGGACGCGCTGCACGGCGCGCGCGGCGAGCGGGTGACGGACTGGCAGCGCATGGCGGCCGAGCCCGCGCCCACCGTGTCGCACACCGGCGCCTCTTTGCACTACGTGGACAACGGCATCGACTCGGGCGAGGTCATCTACGACGTGCTGGGCACCGCGATCGACCCCCGCGACACCATCCTGGAGCTGCGCTGGAACAACTTCCGCCAGAGCCTGTTCCCCGCGCTGCACCAGGGGCTGATGCTGCTGGCGCCGCACATCGCGCCCTTCGGCGCACCGCACGGCGCATCCGCCCGCACACCCGCCGCTGCCGTGCCTGAGACGACCGAGGAGTTCTATGAAATTCGCTGATCCCCATGCCGAATCCGCCAGCGGCGCAGATGCGGACACTACGGCCCGCCCCTTCATCTCCTACGCGCAGGGCCGGCCGCACACGGTACATGCCGACGACGGCACCTTCACCGTGCAGGATGCCGCGCACGGCACCCGCTCGGTCTGGCGGCTGGGCCCGGTGGACGGCGGGCATGCGCTGACGCTCACCCAGGCCCCCGCCACGGCCGGCGACGGCAGCGCGGAGCCGGGCGCTACCGCCCACGCGCTGGCGGCGCTCGATGCGGTGTTCGCCGCCGACCCGGGATCGCGCGAGATCGCGTTCGCAGAGGCGCACGTGGCCCCGCACACAGTGCAGGAGCTGGCGGCCCGCGGCGTGCTGCTGCCCCGCCAGGGCGGCGGCTGGCGCGCCTGCAGCGACATGCTCTGGCAGCAGCCCGGGCTGTGGATGCCCGCGGCGCCGCCGGCCATGGCGCAGCGCTTCGCGCTCACGGACGGCAAGTACCACCCCGTGCGCCCCCCGAAGCCCACGGGCGTGCTCTACCAGCGCTTCGTGCCCTGGCTGGGGCGCACGTTCTCGTTCCGCGCGATCGACCGCGAGGCCGATCTGCCGCTTTTCCACCGCTGGATGAACGACCCCGACGTGGCCGTCATCTGGGAGGAACAGGGCGATCTCGCGCAGCACCGTAGCTACCTGGAGGCGATCGCGCACGACCCGCACATGTATTCGATGATCGCGAGCCTGGACGGCGAGCCGTTCGCGTACTTCGAGATCTACTGGGCGCGGGAGAGCCGCATCGCGCCGTTCTACGACGTGCACGACTACGACCGCGGCTGGCACGTGCTGGTGGGCGATCCCGCGTTCCGCGGCAAGGCCTTCGCCACGGCGTGGCTGACGGCGATCTCGCACTACATTTTTCTGTGCGATCCGCGCACGCAGCGCGCGATGGGCGAGCCGCGCATCGACCACCACCAGCAGATCCGCAACCTCGACAAATCGGGCTATGCCAAGGTCAAGGAGTTCGATCTGCCGCACAAGCGCGCGCAGCTCGTGATGCTGCTGCGGGAACACTACTTCTACGACGGTCTGTGGATGCCCCGTGCGTGAACCGGTGCGCCATCAGGCGCTTACGTATTTGTGAATAAGAAACATTCTCATTACAATTCGAATTCGCACATTCCACGGTTCCTTCCACATTCCATGCACAGAGGGGTTCTTTCCATGCGCCATCCATCCGTCCCGGCCGCCGCGCGCCAGAGGCTGCTGCACACCGCCATCGCCACGGCCTTCGGAGCGTCCGCCGCCACGCTGTGCGGCACCTCCGCCTGGGCCCAGCAGGCCCCGTCGGCCCAGGCCCCCCTGCCCCCGGTGACGGTGAAGGGCGAGACCGAAGAGAGCGGCACCGGCCGCGTCACCGGCTACGTCGCCAAGCGCAGCGCCACCGGCAGCAAGACAGATACGCCGATCATCGAGACGCCGCAGTCGCTCTCGGTGGTGACGGCCGACCGCATCGAGGCGATGGGCGCGCTGACGCTGAAGGATGCGATCGCCTACACGCCCGGCGTGGGCATCGCGCCCTACGGCGCGGATTCGCGCTACGACTGGATCACCGTGCGCGGCTTCGATGCCTACAGCCCGGGCTTCTATCTGGACGGGCTGCCGCTGCGCAACAGCGGCAATTTCGGGGTGTGGAAGACCGACAACTACGGCGCCGAGCGCATCGAGGTGCTGCGCGGCCCTGCGTCGGTGCTTTACGGCCAGGGCAACCCGGGCGGCGTGGTGAACGTGGTGAGCAAGCGCCCGACCGCGGAGCCGGTGCGCGAGCTGCAGGTGCAGATCGGCAACCACCAGCGCCGGCAGGTCGCGGGCGACTTTTCGGGCCCGCTGAACGCCGACGGCAGCCTGCTCTACCGCCTGACGGGCGTGGTGCGCGATGCCGAGCTGCCCGCGGGCGGCATGCCGGACGACTACTACTACCTGGCGCCTTCGCTCACCTGGAAGCCGAATGCCGACACGCGCTTCACGCTGCTGTCGCAGTTCAGCCGCACGCGGGCCGGGGCCTACACGCGCACGCAGCCGGCCTACGGATCGCTGCTGCCCACGGCCATCGGCACGCGCCTGTCGCCCGACCTGTACCTGAGCGATCCTCAGTACAACCGCTTCGACCATGAGCAGCAGATGATCGGCTACCAGTTCGAGCACCGCATCGACGGCACCTGGACGGTGCGGCAGAACCTGCGCGCGGCGCACCTGGACCTGGACTACCGCCAGCTCAACCCGGGCACGTTCGTGACGCGCAACGCCGCCGATCCGCGCGATCCGGCCAACTTCCGCTGGCTGTCGCGCTCGCCGTTCTCGAGCAAGGAGAGCATCTCCTCGTTCACCGTGGACAACCAGGTGCAGGCCGAGGTGCGCTCGGGCGACTGGCAGCACCAGATCGTGTTCGGGCTGGACTACCAGCGCACGCGCGTGGACCAGGTGAGCCGCAGCGGCGGCACCGCGCCCGTGCTGGACACCGCCGCGCCGGTCTACGGCGGGGGCGGCATCGAACTCGCCGCGCCCTATTTCGACGGCATCAGCACGCTCACGCAGACCGGCCTGTACGTGCAGGACCAGATCAAGTGGCGCGACCGCTGGGTGTTCAACCTCGGCGGCCGCTACGACGACTCCAAGGGCAAGCTGCGCGACCGCGCGAGCGGCATGGACTTCGCCTTCGACGACAGCAAGTTCACCGGCCGGGCCGGCGTGGTCTATCTGATGGATGGCGGCTGGGCGCCCTACGCGAGCTACACGCAGTCGTTCCTGCCCACCAACACCATCGACCCGACCAACGGCAAGCCCTTCGGCGCCGAGACGGCACGGCAGTACGAGGCCGGCGTGCGCTGGCAGCCCGAAGGCCGCAAGCAGAGCTATAGCGCGGCGGTGTTCGACCTGCGCCGGCGGAACTACATCACCTACGACGCGGCCACCTTCCTGCCGCAGCAGCGCGGGGAGATTTCCGTGCGCGGGCTGGAGCTGGAGGCGAACGCCGAACTGCTGCCGCGCCTGAACCTCACGGCCTCCTACGCCTACATGGACCGGGCCATCGTGACCGAGAGCGCGAACCCGGCGGAGATCGGCCGGCAGGCCTCGGCCGTGCCGCGCAACCGCCTTTCGCTGTGGGCCGATTACCGCTTCGCCAATGGCATCCGCGTGGGCCTGGGCGCGCGGTACAGCGGCAGCACGCGCGGCGAGAACGAGGCCGCGCCGGCGCGCGTGCCCTCCAACACGTTCTACGACGCCATGGTGGGCTACGACTTCCAGCAATGGAGCCTGGCGCTCAACCTGCGCAACCTGACGGACAAGAACGCACTCACCAATTGCGGCGGCACGACGTGCTACTACGGCGCGCCGCGTTCGGTGATCGCCACCGCCACCTACCGGTTCTGACCGGCACGCCGGGCGGGCAGGGCCCGGCAGGTGCCTTTCCCAAACACGAAGCCGGACGCGATGCGCCCGGCTTTTTTGCGTGCGGAGCACCGGCAGGCCACTACAGCACGGATCACAGCAGGGCGGCCGGCTCCAGCGCGTCGAGCCGCGTGCGCAGGCGCTCGCAGAACACCGGGTGGCGGATCACGGAGAGGTGGTCGGCCCCCTCGATCACGTCGTGCGCCACCACGCGCGCATGGGCCCGCCAGTCGCGCAGCGCCGGGGTGCGGTGCAGCGAAGCCTCGGCCTGCACGGCATGCACCGCCAGGTCCTGCACGCCGAAGTGCATGCGCGCCTGCCGCATGCGGCTGTCCAGCGTGGACCAGAGCTGCACTTCGCGCGAGGTGCCGGCCTCGCCGCCCTCGGTGAAATCCAGCGGGAAGGCCTCGGCGCCCTCCAGCATGCGCTCGGCCACCCAGGCCCGCTCCGCCGCCGACATGCGCGCGAGCAGCGCATCCCAGTGCGCGCGCATCGCCGACCGCTCCAGCCACCGTGCCAGGGCCTCGTCCGCGCGCTCGCGTTCCTCGGGAGGCAGCACGCGCGTGGGGACCAACGGCTCGCCCTCGAACACGTCCACCATGGTGCAGTGCATGACCTGCACCGGGCCTTCGGACCGGGTTCGCAACTGGCGCGCCACCTCCCAGGCGAGTTCTCCGCCAATGGACCAGCCCAGCAGCGCACAGCGCCCCTCGGGCGCGTGCGCCGCGATGAAGTCCGCATAGCGCGCCGCCAGCGCGGGAACGTCGAAGCCCTGCCAGCGGTGGCGCGTGTGGACGTGGCTCACGAAGCCGAAAACCGGCCGGCTGCCGGCCAGCGCCTGCGCGAGCGGCTGGAATTCGCGCGTGGCGACGAGCAGCCCCGGCAGGCAGAAGAGCGGCACGCCGTCGCCCTCCGGCTGCAGGCAGACGGCATCGTGCGCGGGCGCTTCAGGCTGCACGCGCAGCCGCTGCGCCATGTCGAGCAGGTCCGCGGACTGCATCACGTCGGCCAGGCCGAAACGGTCCGCACCGGGAAACGCCTTGCGGATGCGGGCCAGGAGTTGCAGGCTGAGCAGCGAATCGCCGCCCCGCTCGAAGAAGTTGTCCTGCCCGCCCACCGCAGGCACCTGCAGCACCTCCTGCCACAGGCCGGCCAGCGCACGCGCCACCGGGTCGTCCGGCAGGCGGTGTGCGGCGGTGCAGGGCGGTGCCTGCGGTGCGGGCAGGGCCTGCCGGTCGACCTTGCCGTTCGCGCTCAGGGGCAGCGCCTCCATCACCACCACCTCGCGCGGCACCATGTAGTCGGGCAGCGCCGCTTCCAGGCCGCGCCGCAGTGCCGCCGGTTCGACCGTGCAGCCTTCGCGCGGCACCAAGTAGGCCACCAGCCGCGCACCCGCGCCGTGGCCGTGCGCCACCACCACGGCTTCGCGCACCGCGGGGTGGGCGCCGATCTGCGCCTCGATCTCGCCCAGCTCCATGCGCAGTCCGCGGATCTTCACCTGGTGGTCGATGCGGCCCAGGTATTCGATGTGGCCCTGCGCGCTCCAGCGCACGAGGTCGCCCGTGCGGTAGAGGCGCCCGCCGCGCCCACCCTGCGGATCGGCCACGAAGCGCTCGGCCGTCAGCCCCGGGCGGTTCAGGTAACCGCGGGCCAGGCCGATGCCGCCGATGTAGAGCTCGCCCGGCACGCCGATGGGCACGGGATGGAGCTGGGCATCGAGCACGTGGGCCTGCGTGCCGCTCACCGGGTGGCCGATCGGCACGGCGTTGCGGCCGTCGTCGCGGCAGGTCCACTGCGTGACGTGGATGGTGGTTTCGGTCGGTCCGTACAGGTTCTGCAGCGTCGCGCCCCGCAGCCGCCGCAGTGCCTCGCGCTGCGTCTGCACGGGCATCGCCTCGCCGCCGCAGATGATGTGGCGCAGCCCGGTGCGCTCCTCGATGCCGGGGTGCGCGAGGAAGGCCTGCAGCATCGACGGCACGAAGTTCAGCGTGGTCACCCCGTGGCGCTCGATCAGCTCGGCGATGCGCTCGGGATCGCGCTGGTCGCCGGGGCGGGCCACCACGAGCCGCGCACCGACGGTGAGCGGCCAGAACATTTCCCAGACCGAGACGTCGAAACCGAACGGTGCCTTGTGCAGCACCGCTTCGTGCGGCACGAGCGCGTAGGTGCGCTGCATCCAGGCCATGCAGCTGGCGAGGGCCGCATGCCGGATGGCCGCGCCCTTGGGCCGGCCGGTGGAGCCGGAGGTGTAGATCACATAGGCGAGGTTCTCGCCATGCACGGGCACGGCCGGGGCGGTGGACGGCTCCGCGGAGAGATCGAGCGCGTCGAGGTCCACCCGGAGCACGCCGTCGGCCTCCGGCAGCAGGCCGCGCGTGGCGCCGTGCTCCAGCACCCAGCGCACGCCGCTGTCCTCCACCATGTAGGCGAGGCGCCGGGCCGGGTAGTCGGGGTCGAGCGGCAGATAGGCGCCGCCCGCCTTCAGCACGGCCAGCCAGGCGACCACCATGCCGATGCTGCGCGCCATGCAGATGCCCACCCGCGCATCCCGGCCCACGCCGAGCGCGCGCAGGCGGTGGGCGAGGCGGTTGGCGCGGGCATCGAGCTCGGCGTATTCCAGCACGTCGTCGCCGAAGAGCAGGGCCACCGCGCGGGGCCGCTCGCGCGCCTGGCGGGCGATGGCCGCGTGCACGGGCTCACCCTGCGGTTCCTCGCAGGGGTTGGCGCTCCAGCGCCGCAGGGCCGCCGCGTCCTGCGCGGTCAGGATGGGCACGTCGCCCACGGCGCATTGCGGGTTTTGGGACAATGCCCGCAGGATCGCCGCGTAGGCCTGCGCGAAGCGCGCCATGGTGTCCGGCAGGAAGCGGTCTTCGGGGACCACGAACTGCACGTGCAGGCGACCGTCCGGCGCTTCGCGCGTGCCCAGCACCAGGTCGAACTGCGCCTCGGGCACGTCCAGCGCATGCTCGCGGGCAACGAGGCCGGGCAGCCGGGAAATGTCCACGGCGCGGGCCGGCGCATGGTCGAACATGGCCTGGAAGAGCGGGTTCACGCCGGCCGCGCGTTCCGGGCAGAGCGCTTCCACCTGCTGCTCGAAAGGCAGGTCCGGGCAGGCCTGCGCGCCCAGCACGGATTCGCGGGCGGCGGCGAGCACGGCGGCGAGCGGCGCCCGGCCGTCCACGCGGTTGCGCTGTACCTGGGTGTTCACGCACAGCCCGATGACCCGGTCGATCTCCGGCCGGTGGCGGTTGGCCACGGGCACGCCGACGCGGATGTCGCTCTCGCCGGTGAGGCGGTGCAGCAGCACCTGGAAGCCCGCCAGCAGCACGGTGAACAGCGTCGTGCCGGTGGCGTGGGCGCGATCCCGCAAGTGGCGCACCACCTCGGCGGGCAGTTGCGTGGCGTGGCGCGCCGCGGCCACGCGCGCACCCGGGCGGCGCGGGCGGTCGGCGGGCAGTTCCAGCACGGGCGTGGCACCGCCCAGCCGCTCGGTCCAGTAGGCCAGTTGCCGGTCGCGCTCGCCCGCGTCCAGCCAGTGGCGCTGCCAGGTGGCGTAGTCGGCATAGGCGAGCGGAAGCGGCGCCAGCGGGGCCGGCTCGCCGCGCAGCCGGGCACCGTAGAGCGCCATCAGGTCTTCCACGAAAATGCGCATCGACCAGCCATCGGAGACGATGTGGTGCATCGCCACCACCAGCAGATGGGTGGCAGGCCCCATGCGGATGAGGCCCACGCGCAGCAGCGGTCCGTGCTCCAGGTCGAAGGGCAGCGCGGTGATCCGCCGGGCCTCGGCATCGGCCTGCTTCTGCGCGGCTTCCGGCCCGCTGGCCGAAACGTCCGCGCGCAGGAACGCCCAGCCGCCCGGCGCGGCGGGCAGGATGCGCGGCACGCAGAGCCCGTCCTCCGTGGCCTGGAAGACGGTGCGCAGGGATTCGTGCCGCGCAAGCAGGCCGTCGATGCTGCCCGCGAGCGCCGGCCCGTCCACCGTGCCCTCCAGCCGCAGCGCCCCCATGAGGTGGTAGGCCGCGCTGCCCCGGTCCATCTGCCAGAGGAACCACTGCCGCCACTGTGCGTGCGAAGCCATCGCCTTGGATCGGTCCTTCAGCGGGACGATCGGCAGGCGGGCGAAGTCCACGCCCTGGCCCTGCAGAGCCTGCAGGAAGATGCGCTGCCTGTCGGGCGGCAGTTGCGCGAAGCGCTCCGCGATGCGGTGTTTGTCCAGATCCATGGATGTCATGCCTCCAGTGCGTCCAGCAGCGCGGCCATGCGCAGCACGTCGGCCACCTCGCCTTCGGCGGCTGGCTGGCGCTCCGCGTCCACCCGGGCCGCCATCGCGGCGAGCGCGGGGTTCTCGAAAAGCGCCCGCAGCGGCAGTTGCAGGCCCCATTGGCGGTGCACCTGCGCCTGCACCGAGAGCAGCGCGAGGGAATCGCCGCCGCACTGGAAGAAGTGGTCCTGCCGGCCGAAGCGCGAAGCCTCCTGCTGCAGCACCGCGGCCCAGATGCGGGCCAGCGCGGCCTCGGTCTCGCCCTGCGGCGGCTCGTGGTGCAGCGCCTGCGGGACCTGCAGCGCGGGCAGCGCCTTGCGGTCCACCTTGCCGTTGGCGTTGAGCGGTAGCGCCTCCAGCACGGCGATGCGCGCGGGCACCATGTGCTCCGGCAGGCGGCGCGCCAGCGCGGCGCGCAGCGCTTCCGGCTCCAGCGCCGCGCCCGGATGCGCACTGCACCAGGCCGCCAGCGACGGCGCGCCGCCCGGCACCGCGGGCGCGGCCACCACCACGGCCTCGCGCACGCCCGGCTGCTCCAGCAGCGCGGCCTCGATCTCGCCGAGTTCGATGCGCAGGCCGCGGATCTTCACCTGGTGGTCCAGACGGCCCAGGTATTCCAGCGCGCCGTCCTCGCGCCAGCGCACCAGGTCGCCCGTGCGGTAGAGGCGGCCGCCGCCCCCGAACGGATCGGCAACGAAGCGCTCGGCCGTCAGCCCGGGCCGGCCGGCATAGCCGCGGGCCAGCCCCGCGCCGCCCAGGTACAGCTCGCCGGCCACGCCTGCGGGCACGGGCTCCATGGCCGCATCCAGCACATGCGTGTGCAGGCCCGCGATCGGCCGCCCGATGGGCACCGGGCCGGTGTCGTGCGGCGCGCACGTCCAGTGGGTGACGTCGATCGCCGCCTCGGTCGGCCCATAGAGGTTGTGCAGGCCCACCGGGCCAAGCCGCTCGAACACCTGCCGCACGGGCGGCTCGGGCAGCGCCTCGCCGGAGCAGACGATGTGCCGCAGGCCCGTGCAGGCGCCCAGGTCCGCATGGGCGAGGAAGGCCTGCAGCATCGAGGGCACGAAGTGGATCGTGGTCACCGCGTGCCGCTGGATCAGCGCCTGCAGTTGCCGCGGTTCGCGGTGCGCGCCTGGCGGGGCCATCGCCAGGCGCGCGCCCACGGCCAGCGGCCAGAAGAATTCCCACACCGACACGTCGAAGCCGAACGGCGTCTTCTGCAGCACCGTGTCGCCCGGGCCGATGCGGTAGGCCTGCTGCATCCAGGCGATGCGGTTGGCGAGTGCGCCGTGGCGGTTGGCCGCGCCCTTGGGGCGGCCGGTGGAGCCGGAGGTGTAGATCACGTAGGCGAGGCTTTCCGGATGCAGTTCCGGGCGCCACCCAGCATGGCGTTCGCCGGGGCCCTGTTCGGCCTCTTCCGCTTCGTGCGCTGCGTCATCGAGCGGCAGTTGCAGCACCGGCAGATCCGCGGGCAGCAGCGGCATGGTGTCGGCGCCGGCCAGGGCCAGCACCGGTGCGCAATCCTGCACCATGAAGGCGATGCGCTCCCGCGGCAGCTCCGGGTCCAGCGGGACGTAGGCCGCGCCGGCCTTCATAGCGCCGAGCAGCGCCACCACCATCTCCACGCCGCGGTGCAGCGCGACGCCCACCAGCGCCTCCGGCCCCACGCCGTGCGCGCGCAGCCGGCAGGCGAGCCGGTCCGCGCGGCGATCGAGTTCGGCGTAGCTGAGGCAGATGTCGCCATAGACCAGCGCGGGCGCGTCCGGGTGGCGGCGCGCGGTCGCTTCGAACTGGCGGTGCACCGGCTCCGATGCGTCCAGCCGCTCGCCATCGACGGCCCACGCCTGCAGCGCGGCACGCTCCGTGCTGCCGAGCATGCGCACGCTGCCCACGGGTGCGGCGGCGTCCTGCGCCAGTGCCTCCAGCAAGTGCGCGAGCCGGTCGGCCAGCGCCTCGCCGGCGTCGTGCGAGAGCCGCGACGGGTCGTGCCGCAACTGCAGGTTCAGCACGGGCTCCAGCAGGGCCATCACGGTGACGGGGTAATGCGTTTCCTCCCGCTGCGCGGCCACGCGGGCCCGCAGGCCGCCGGGCAGTTCCCGGCCCAGGGCCTCGTCCACGGGGTAGTTCTCGAAGACCAGCAGCGTGTCGAACAGACCCGTGCTGCCCTCCGCGCCGGCCCAGCGCTGCACGTCGTAGAGCGGCGTGTGCTCGTGCTCGCGCAGCCCCAGGGCCTGCGCCTGCAGGGCCCGCAGCCAGTCGCCCACCGGCTGGCCCGGCACGGGCGTGCAGGCCATCGGCAGGGTGTTGATGAACAGGCCGACCATGCGCTCCGCGTCGGGCAACTCGGCGGGCCGGCCGGATACGGTGGTCCCGAAGACCACGGTGCCCTGCCCCGTATGCCGCTGCAGCAGCAGTGCCCAGGCCGCCTGCACCAGCGTGTTGAGCGTGACGCGTTCGCGCTGGCAGAAGTCCTGCAGCCGCCGCGTGGCCGCGGCATCGAAGCTGCGCAGTGCGCAGCCGGGCCCGGCCGATCTGTCCGCGCCCGTGGCCGCAAGGGACAGGCGCAGGGCTTCGGCGAGGCGCGTCGGCTCCTCCACGCCCTGCAGCGCGGCACGCCACCAGGCCTCGTCGGCCGTGGCATCGCGCGACTGCAGCCAGCCGATGTAGGCCGCGTAGCGCTGCGGCGGCACGGGCCGGGCCGCGCCGCCGTAGTGGGCCAGCACCTCGGCCAGCACGCGCGACGTGCTCCAGCCGTCCAGCAGCACATGGTGCAGCGTCCAGATGAAATGGTGGTGGCGCGGCCCGGTGCGCAGCAGCACGAAGCGCGCGAGGGGCGGTGCCGCCAGATCGAAGCCGCGCGCGAGTTCCCCGGCAGCCCGGGCGTCCAGCCGCGCCTGCAGGCCCTCGACGGCACCGCGTGCGTCCTCTTCGTGCCACGGCAGCGCGGGTGCACGCTCCACCCACTGCAGCGGCTGGCCTCCCTGCGCGAGCACGCCGCTGCGCAGCACGTCGTGCCGGTCGAACACCGCGGCCCAGGCCGCGCGCAGCCGTGGTGCGTCCAGGTCCTCGAAATCCAGCCGCAGCTGGTTGGTGTAGGCGGGCGATGCCGGATCGAGCAGGCACTGGAAGGCCAGGCCCGCCTGCAGCGGCGACAGCGGGTACAGGTCGTCCACCCGCGCCCAGTCCAGCGCGAGCGCGTCCAGTCCGGTCTGGTCCAGCCCGGCCAGCGGGAAGTCCGAGGGCGTGGCGCCCTGCGGCGCCTGCGCGCAGTGATCGATCAGCGCGCACAGCTCGTGCTCGCATTCGGCCATCCAGCCGCGCACGGTGGCGGCATCGTGGCGCGCGCCGCTGAAGAGCACGTCTACCGACAGCTCGCCCGCGAGCACGCGGCCGTTGACGGTGAACTCGTGCAGCAGCGGGGCGCCGGCATCCACGCCGGGGCCGGAGGGTTCGGGCGCGAGCGACCAGCCGCCCGCGGCACCGTCCTGCGGGCGGCCGTCGAACTGGCCGAGGTAGTTGAACACCACCTGCGCGCGCGGCAAGGCCTGCAGGGCTTCGCGCTGGGCCGGCGTGCCGAAGTGGCGCAGCGCGCCGTGGCCCACGCCGCGTCGCGGCACGGCCCGCAGGGCTTCCTTCACGCGGCGCACGGCGTCGCCCAGCGGACCGCGCGCATCCAGCGCCACCGGATAGAGCGAGGTGAACCAGCCCACGGTGCGCGACAGGTCCACCGCGGGATCGAGGTCTTCGCGGCCATGGCCTTCGATGTCCACCAGCATGCGCTCCTGGCCGCTCCAGCGGCACAGCGCGCGCGCCAGGGCCGTGAGCAGCAGATCGTTGGCCTGGGTGCGGTAGGCGGCGGGCGCCTGGGCGAGGAAAGCCTCGGTGGCGGCACGGTCCAGCCGGAAGGACACGGTCTGCTGGTGGGCCACCGTGCGCGGGCCTTCGGGGCGTGCGCAGGGGAGTTGCGAAGGGCAACCGGCCAGCGCGGCCCAGTGCGCGAGTTCGTCGGCATGGTCCTGCCCATAGCGCTGCAGCACGGCCGCCCATGCGGCGATGCCGCTGGAGGCCGGCGGCAGCGCGGCCGGGGTGCCCGCGAGGCACCGGGCATAGGCCTGCTGCAGATCGTCCAGCAGGATGCGCCACGACACCCCGTCCACGACGAGGTGGTGGATGACGAGCAGCAGCCGTGCATCCCCGCCCGGCAAGGCGACGGCCACGGCACGCAGCAGCGGGCCGTGCTCCAGGTCGAGGCTGCATTGCGCCTGCTCGCACAGCGCACTGAGCTGTGCGGGGCCGTCGGCGGCGCGCACCCACAGCACGTCGTCCCATTCGGGCGAGGCCGCGGCAGCGTCCGCAAAGCGCTGCGTCCACACCTCGCCCGCAGCGCCTGCAGCGCCCTCAGTGCCCTCAGTGCCCTCGGCGCCTGTCTGCCGCATGAAGCGCAGGCGCAACGCATCATGCCGCTCCACCACGGCGCGCAGCGCACCGCGCAGGGCGTGTGCCTGCAAAGGCCCGGGGCTGCGCAGCAGCACGGCCTGGTTCCAGTGGTGGCGGGCCGGCATCGGCATGGCGAAGAAATCGCGCTGGAACGGCAGCAACGGTACTTCGCCCTGCGCCGGGCCCGCAGGGCGCGCCTCGCCGCTGGAGGGCAGCCGCTCCACGACGGCCGCGAGCCGGGCGATGGTCTGCCGCTCGAACAGCTGGCGCGGCGTGGCGCGCCAGCCGGCCAGCCGCAGCCGGGCCACGATCTGCAGGCTCAGGATCGAATCGCCGCCCAGTTCGAAGAAGTTGTCGTCGCGGCCCACGCCGGTACGGCCCAGCACTTCGCACCAGACGCGGCCGATCGCCTCCTCGGCCTCGCCGCGCGGCGCCCCGCCCGCCTGCGCAGGCACGGCCTCGGCCGGCTCGGGCAGCGCCTTGCGGTCCACCTTGCCGCCCGGGCCCGTGGGCAGGCGCTCCAGCACGACGATGGCCGAGGGCACCATGTAATCCGGCAGGCTGCGCTCCAGGTGCGCGCGCAGCGCGGCCTCGTCCGGCGCGGCACCGGGCAACGAGCCCGCGCCCGGGGCCACATAGGCGGCGAGCCGCGTGCCCTGCGCGGTTTCGCGGGCCACCACCACGGCTTCGCCCACGCCGGGCGCGGCCCGCAGCGCGGCCTCGATCTCGCCGGGCTCGATGCGGAAGCCCCGCACCTTCACCTGGTGGTCCGTGCGGCCCAGGTATTCGAGCTGGCCGTCCTCGCGCCAGCGCACCCGGTCGCCCGTGCGGTAGAGGCGGCCCCCGCCGGCCCCGAACGGATCGGCCACGAAGCGCTCCGCCGTGAGCCCCGGCCGGCCGCCGTAGCCGCGCGCCAGGCACGTCCCGCCCAGGTACAGCTCGCCGGGCACGTGGCGCGGCACGGGCTGCAGGTCGGCATCCAGCACGTAGGCCGTGCGGCCCGGCATCGGCTGGCCGATGGGCGCATAGGCCTCGGTGAAGGACGCCAGCGCGTCCACCTTCCAGAGCATCGGCGTGACGACCGCTTCGGTGGGCCCGTAGCCGTTGATGAGCAGGCGCGGCCGCAGGTGCCGGCGCACGGCGTCGAAGCCGCCGCGCGGCATCGCCTCGCCGCCGAAGGAGATCAGCTCCATGCCGGCGCCACGCCACCCTCGCGTGCGGCCCAGTCGGCCACCTGCGCCAGATAGGCGGGCGGGAAGCCGGCATGCGTGATGCCGCGGGTGCGCAGGGCCTGCAGGGTGTCTTCGGCCGTCCAGAGCGCATCGTCCCGCAGCACGACGGCGGCGCCGCAGCCGAGCGCGGTGAAGAGCCGCTCGTGCGCGCCGTCGAAGGCGAACGAGAGGAAGTGCAGCTCGCGCGTGCCCGGCCCCATCTCGTAGCAGGCGGCCGTGTCCACGCAGTGCGCCGCGAACGGCCCGTGCTCCACGAGCACGCCCTTGGGCAGGCCGGTGGAGCCGGAGGTGTAGATCACGTAGGCCAGTTGGCGCGGGCCGACCGGCGCCGAGGGACCGGCATCGCAGGCACCGGGCTCGTCGTCGCAGGCGATGCAGGGCACCCCCGGCGGCACCGCGATGCGCCCGGCCAGGGCACGTTCGGTGAGCAGCAGCGCCATGCCGCTGTCGCGCGCGATGTGGGCCAGGCGGTCGGCCGGATAGGCCGGGTCCATCGGCACGAAGGCCGCGCCGGTCTTGAGGATGGCCAAAAGGCCGGCCACCAGTTCAGGCGAGCGCGGCAGGGCGATGCCGATGCGGCGCTCCGGTCCCGCGCCCAGGGCGGCAAGGCGGTGCGCGAGGTGGTTGGCACGGCGGTCCAGCGCGCGGTAGCTCCAGGCCACATCGCCCGCGTCCACGGCCACCGCATCGGGTTGCTGCAGTGTCATGCGTTCGAACCGGCGGTGCACGGGCTCGGCATGGGGTTCGCTGCGCGGGCATTCGCCCCATGCGCGCAGCTCGCGCGCCTCGCCGTCGGCCAGCAGGGCCACGTCGCCCACGCACGGGTCCGCCGTGTCTTCCAGCACCTGCTGCACGGCCGCGAGCAGGGCCTCGTAGTGGCCCGCCATGCGGCGCACCGTGCCGGCACCGAACAGCTCGCGCGCATAGTGGAACTCCAGCCGCAGGCCGCCCTGCCCGTCTTCCACCGCACCGAGGATCAGCTCGAACTGCGCCGTCTGGCCCGGGATGTCCCAGCGCTCCAGCGCCAGCCCCGGCAGGCGATCGAGCGCACGGTGGTCGTGCTGCTGGTAGTTGAACATCACCTGGAAGAGCGGCGGCGCCGCCAGGCTGCGGCCGGGCTGCAGGGCTTCGACGAGCTGGTCGAACGGCAGATCCTGGTGGGCCTGCGCCTCCAGGGCCGCGTCGCGCACGGCGTCTATCGCAGCGGACAGCGGCATGCGGCCATCGAGCTGCAGGCGCAGCACCTGGGTGTTCACGAACAGGCCCACGAGGCCTTCGGTTTCGATGCGCCCGCGGTTGGCGATCGGTACGCCCACGCGCACGTCCTGCTGCCCGCTCCAGCGGTAGAGGGCCGCCTGGAAGGCCGCGAGCAGCGCCATGAACGGAGTGAGGCCGCGCGCCTGCGCAGCGGTGCGCAGTGCCCGCACGCGCTCCGCAGGAAGACTCCACGCATGCACGGCCGCGCGGTAGCGGCCATCGGCGCGTCGCGGGTGCTCCGCGGGAAGCTGCAGCACGGGCTGCTCGCCCCCCAGCCGGGCGCGCCAGACCGCGAGCTGGCGGTCCTTTTCGCCGGCCTCCATCCAGTGGCGCTGCCAGAGGGCGTAGTCGGTGTATTGCACCGTGCCCGCGGGCTGCGCGGGGGCGACCTCCGCGCCGCGCTCTGCTCCGCCCTCGCCCTCGCCCGCACGGCGTGCGCGGTAGCGCTCGGCGAAGGATTCGACCAGCACGCGCAGCGACCATCCGTCGGACACGATGTGGTGCATGGCGACCACCAGCCGGTGCTCCGCCGCGCCCATGCGCAGCAGCGCCACCCGCAGCAGCGGGCCTTCGCCGAGATCGAAGGGCGTCTCGCAGCAGGTGCGGGCGGCGGCTTCGGCGCGGGCGTGGCGCTCGGGTTCGGGCAGGTCCGCGAGGTCGATGCGGTGCACCGCGAACGCCACGGATGGCATTACCTGTTGACGCGGATGCCCTTCGGCGTCGGCGCGGAACAAAGTGCGCAGTGCCGGATGCAGGCCGATCACGTCGCGCCACGCGGCCTCCAGCGCGGGCACGTCGAGGTCGCCCCGCAGCACGAATGCACCGGTGATGTGGTAGGCCGAGCCCTGCGGCTCCATCTGACACAGGAACCACTGGCGCATCTGCGCGTACGACAGCGGGGCCTGGCCGGCATCGCCCTCGCCGCCCGCCCCCTCGCGCGGCAGGATCGGGAACTGGTCCATGGTCAGGCCCTCGGCCTGCATCTTCGCGTAAGCGGCGCGGCGCTGCGCATCGGTCAGCCGCAGGAAGCGCCGGGCCATCCGGGCCTGCGGGGAAACTGCATCCATGTCGCTCATCCGGCCATCTCCATATCGTCGAGGAAAGCATCGAGGCGCGAGAGCGCGTCGGCCACGGGGCGCTGCGGTCGCGCGGTGTCCACGCACCGCGCCAGGTCCGCCAGCACGGGGTGCAGGAAGACGTCCCGCACCGAAATCTCGGCCTGCAGGCCCGCACGCACGCGCGCCACGAGCTGCATCGCCATCAGGGAGTGCCCGCCCAGCGCGAAGAAGTGGTCCGTGCGGCCCGCGCGCGGCAGCGCCAGCAGTTCGCACCACATGCGCGCCAGGCTTTCCTCCACCGCACCCTGCGGGGCGGCGTAGGTGGCCACAGCATCGGGTTGCAGCGCGGGCAGTGCCTTGCGGTCCACCTTGCCGTTGGCGTTCAGCGGCAGGGTGGGCAGCACCGCGATGCGCGTGGGCACCATGGCCTCGGGCAGTTCGCTGGCGAGCCGCGCGCGCAGCGCGTCGCCGTCGAGGTCGGCGCCCGCATGCGGGCTGCAGTACGCCGCGAGCGCCATGCCCGCGGGGGTCGGCAGGGCCACCGCCACGGCCTCGCGCACGCCGGGGCAGGCCAGCAGGCGCGCCTCGATCTCGCCCAGTTCGATGCGCTGGCCGCGGATCTTCACCTGGTGGTCCAACCGCCCCAGGTACTCCAGCGCGCCGTCTTCGCGCCAGCGCACGAGGTCGCCCGTGCGGTAGAGCCGCGCGCCCGTATCGAACGGGTCGGCCACGAAGCGCTCCGCCGTGAGGCCCGGGCGGCCGGCATAGCCGCGCGCGAGCCCGATGCCGCCCAGGAAGAGTTCGCCCGCCGCGCCTGCGGGCACGGGCTGCAGCGCCGCATCGAGCACATGGGTGCGCAATCCGGCGATGGGCCGGCCGATGGGCACGGGGCCGCGCTCCTCCGCATGGCAGGTCCAGTGCGTGACGTCGATCGCGGCCTCGGTCGGGCCGTAGAGGTTGTGCAGTGCCACGCAGGGCAGCCGCTCCAGCACCTGGCGGCGCGCCTCCGCGGGCAGGGCCTCTCCACTGCACACGATGCGCCGCAGGCTGGCGCAGGCCGCCACGTCCAGTTGCGCGAGCAGGGCCTGCAGCATGGAGGGCACGAAGTGCAGCGTCGTCACCGCATGCCTGCGGATGAGCGCCTGCAGTTGCGCGGGCTCGCGGTGTGCTCCGGGCGGTGCCACCGCCAGCCGCGCGCCCACGGCCAGCGGCCAGAAGAATTCCCAGACCGACACGTCGAAGCCGAAGGGCGTCTTCTGCAGCACCGTGTCCCCCGGGCCGAGCCCGTAGGCCCGCTGCATCCAGGCGATCCGGTTCGACAGCGCACCATGGCGGTTGGCTGCGCCCTTGGGCCGGCCGGTGGAGCCGGAGGTGTAGATCACGTAGGCCAGGTGTTCGCGGTGCAGGGCCACGGGCGCGAGCGCGGCTGCCGCGCCCTCGCCCTCGCCCTCGCCCTCGCCCTCCGGCACTTCCTCCAGCGGCAGCAGAACCACGGGCTGTGCCATCGCCCCGGGCAGGCAGGCCCGGTGGGCGGCATCGGTCAGCACCAGCGCGGGCGCGCTGTCGCCGAGCAGGTAGGCGATACGGTCCGCGGGCAGTTCGGGATCGAGCGGTACGTAGGCACCGCCGGCCTTCAGCACCGCGAGCAGTGACTCCACCATGTCCGTGCCGCGGGCGAGCGCCACGCCCACCAGCGTCTCCGGGCCCACGCCGTGGGCGCGCAGGCGAGCGGCCAGGCGGTTCGTGCGCGCATCGAGCTGCGCATACGTCCAGGCGCGGTCGCCGCACACCAGGGCGGGCGCATCGGGCGTCTGGGCCGCCTGGCGCTCGAACATCCTGTGCACGGGCAGATCCGGCACCGCGGGATCGCCATTCACCGACCAGGCCCGCAGACGCTCGCGCTCCGCATCGGCCAGCATGGCGACCTCGCCAACCGGCTGCTCGGGATGGTGGGCCAGCGCGTCCAGCATGCGCCCGTAGTGGCCGGCGATGTCCGCCATGGCCTGCGCGCTGAACCGTGCCGCGTCGTAGCGGAAGGCGGCGCGCAGCGCGCCTCCGGCGTCTTCCATGGTTTCCAGCGTGAGCCCGAAGGGTGCGGCGCGCAGTCCCGGATCGACGCGGCGCACCGCCAAGCCCGGCCAGCCCTGCAATGGCCGGCCGCCTTCTCCCAGGTGGTTGAACATGCACTGGAACAGCCCGTTGCCTTCCGCGCCGCGCTCGGGCCGCAGCACCTGGGCGACATGCTCGAACGGCAGGTCTTCGTGCTCACGGGCTTCGAGCGCGGTGGCGTGCACCTGTGCGAGCAGCGCCGAGAGCGGCATCTGCGGCGCGATCCGCGCCTGCATCACCACCGTGTTGATGAACACGCCGGCCACGTCGGCGGTCTCCGGCCGGTTGCGCCCTGCCACGGGCACGCCGACGCGCTGCACCGCATGCCCGGCATGGCGGAACAGCACGGCATGGAAGGCCGCCAGCAGCACGCAGAAGAGCGTGGTGCCGTGCGTGCGGGCGCGCTGGCGCAGGGCCTGGGCCAGCGGCGCGGGTACATCGAGCAGGTGCTGCGCCGCCAGGGATTCCCGCGCCGGTGCTTCGTGCGCGGAGGCCGCCACGGCAGTGCCCCGTCCGATCCGCAATACCGGGGCATCCTCCGCAAGCTGCCGCCTCCAGTAATCCCGGTGCCGCGCGGCTTCCGGCCCCTGCAGCCACTGCCGCTGCCAGACCGCGAAATCCACGTAGCGCAGCGCCGGTGGGGAATCGAGCGGCGCGCGGCCCTGCAGCGCATCGGCATAGCCGCGCGCCCACTCGTCGAGGATGCGCTCCACCGTCCAGGCGTCGGAGGCGATGTGGTGCACCATGAACAGCAGGCGGTGCCACTGCGGGCCCTGCCGCGCGAGTGCGCAGCGCAGCAGCGGGCCGCGGCGCAGATCGAACGGCGTCGCGCACACGTCGCGCGCCAGCGCCTCCAGCCGGGCCTCGCGCTCGGCCGGCGCGAGCGCCGAGAGATCGGTGCAGGGCAGCGGGATGTCCCGCGCAGGCTCCACCCGCTGCCAGGGCGTGCCGTCGTCACCTTCGCCGAAGACCGTGCGCAGGCCCGCGTGGCGCCGTACCAGGGCCTGCAGCGCCGCATGCAGGGCAGCGGCATCCAGCGGCCCGTCGAAGTCCAGTGCGCCCCCCACGTGGTAGGCGGTGTTGCCGGGCTCCATGCGCCAGAGGAACCACTGGCCCTGCTGGGCCCAGGACATCGGTGCCTGGGCGCCCTCCGCCACACCGCTGCGTGGCAGCGAATCGGAGGCGGAGGGCTGCCCGCGCAGCCGCTGGCGCAGCAGGGCCTGCTGTTCGGGGGACAGGCGCGCGCGGCGCTCGGAAAGATGGGGGCTGTCGCTCATGTCAATCGGCCTGCAGGGAAACGGAAGAAGGAATGGCGGCGCCCGTAGCTGCCGCGTCGCGCTCGATGTCCTCGATCAGCCGCAGCTCCACGTGCTGCGCCAGGTCGGCGACGCTCGGCGCCTTGAAGAACGTGGCCGGGTGGATGTCCACGCCGTAGGCCTTGCGCACGCGCGCCAGCAGGCGGATCGCCAGCAGCGAGTCGCCGCCCAGCTCGAAGAGGTTGTCGTCGGCACCGATGCCGCCGATGCCCAGGGCTTCGGTCCACAGCGATGCCAGGTGCGCTTCCAGCTCGCCCTCCGGCGCGCGGTAGGGGGTGGACAGCACCGGCCGCGCATGCGTGGCGCCCTGCACGGGTGATGGCGACTGCGGCGCGACCTCCAGCGCGTCCACCAGCCGGTCCAGCGCATGCAGCCGCTGCGCGAGCGGCGTGACCGACACCACCGTGTGCGGCTGCGCCGGGCCGTCGACGATGCGGTCGAACACCTCGGTGCCCGTGCGCGCGTCCAGGCCCATGCCCTCGGGCACATCCATGTCCGCGCCTATGCCCACATCCCGCCACGCATCCCAGCCGACCGAGAACACCGGCCACGGGTACTCGCGCCGGCAGGCGATGGCGAAAGCGTCCAGCCAGGCGTTCGCCGCGGCATAGTCGCTGCGGCCCAGCCCGCCGACGCAGCTCGCGACGGAAGAGCACAGCAGCATGAAGTCCAGCGGCTCGCCGCGCAGGGCTTCCAGCATCGCCCGCGTGCCCTGCAGTTTCGGTGCGAAGGCGGCCTGCACTTCGGCCCGTGTGCGGGTGGCCAGCATGCCGCCGCCGGGCTCCATCACGGCATGCACCACCCCGTTCACACCGCCGAAGCGTGCATGCACGGCCTGCAGCGCACCACGCCACTGCGCGGGGTCGGTGGCGTCGGCCGCCACGGCCATCCATTCCACGCCATCCGCATCCATGGCCTGCAACTGCAGCAGCCTGCGGCGCTGCGCGGCAGGCAGGTCGGGCCGCGCGAGCAGGCCGTCCCACGCATCGCGCGGCGGCAGCGGCGTGCGCCCCAGCAGCACCAGCCGCGCGCCATGGCGCCGGCCCAGGTGCCGCGCCAGGGCCAGGCCCACGCCACCGAGCCCTCCCGTGATCAGCACCACGCTGCCCTGACGCAGGCGCTGTGCGCAGGCGGCAGGCGGCGGGGCCGGCTCCCAGGTTTTCACCCAGCGCTGCGCACCGCGCCAGGCCACGCAGAAACCGTCCTGCGGGCGGCCCGGCTCATCCACCAGCGCCTCGGCCAGGTGCGCCTCGGCGATGCTTCCTGCATTCGGCACGAGCACGTCCACCACGCGGCAGGCGATGCGGGGCATCTCCTGCCCGACGACGCGCGCCAGGGCGGCCACCGCCGCCTTGCCGGGCTCCAGCGGTTCGCTGCCCGCCACCTCTTCCGCGCGGTCGATCACCACCGTGAGCGACAGCGGTTCGCTCCGGCCCGCATCGTCATGCCCCTGGGCCATCGCCATCAGGCTGAAATAGCCGCGCTCCCAGGCGGCCCCCTCGGCGGCGCCGCGCGCATCGCCCACCCCCCAGAAGTGGAAGGCCTGCGAGACGGGCCCGACCTCGCGCCACAGCGCTGCATGGTCGGCGCGCTCGTCCGGCCGCAGCGCGAAGGCCTGCTCGCCATCGCGGCGGAAGGTGTCGGCCTCCCTTACCTGTACGACCTGCGCGCCGCGTGCGGACAGGTGCTGCGCAAGGCGTTCCGCCAGAGGCAGCCCCGTACCGCCGAGCAGCAGCACGGTATCGCCCGGGCCAGGCCCGGCCGCCTGCGGCGCCGCAGCGCTGCGTTGCCACACGGGCAGGTAGTAGATGCTCTGCGGCGATGCGGGCAGTTTCTCGCGCTGGTGCGCCAGCGCACCAGCTTCCACCCAGAAGCGCTGCCGCTGGAAGGGATAGGTGGGCAAGGGCACGCGTCGGCGGCGCGCACCGTCCCGCGTGGCGGGCCAGTCGATAGCCACCCCTGCCATCCACAGCCCCGCCAGGGCCTGCGCGATGCACTGTCCGTCGCGGTCGCGCTGCTGCGGATGGGCCAGGCTGGCCCAGATGCCGGCGGCCGACGCCGCCTGCGCATGCCGCCGCGCCAGGCCCGCCATGGATTCGCCGGGCCCCGCCTCCAGCACCACGCGGCCGGGCTGCGCGAACACCGCGTCCAGCCCTTCGCGGAAGCGCACGGTGCTGCGCAGATGGCGGCTCCAATACGCCGGGCTCATGGCCTCCTCCGCCGTGATCGGGCGGCCGGTGATGTTCGAGAGGAAAGGAATGCGCGGCGCATGGCGCGGCACGGTGGCGACGCGCCGCTCCAGCTCTTGCACGATCGGCTCGACCCCGCGCGAATGCATGGGCACGGCGACGTGCAGCCGGCGCGGTGCATGGCCCTGTGCGCGCAGCGCCTCCTCCGCCGCGCCGACGGCCGCAGGAGGGCCGGACAGCACGCAGAGCCCGTCGCCGTTCACAGCGGCCAGGTCGCAGCCGAGCGCCAGCAGCGGCGCGATCTCCGGCTCGGGCAGCGGCACCGCCGTCATCGCGCCTTCGGGCAGGTCCGCCATGAGCCGGCTGCGCCAGATCACGATGCGCATCGCGTCCTCGGGCGAGAACACGCCCGCCAGGCAGGCCGCCACGTATTCGCCCAGGCTGTGGCCCAGCATCAGCGCGGGCCGCACGCCGCACGACATCCACCATTGCGCGATCGCGTACTCCACGGCGAACAGCGCGGGCTGCATCCATTCGACGCGGGTGAGCCGTTCGGCGGCATCCGTCTCCTGCCCCGGCATCGGATGGATCAGCGCCCGCAGGTCCGCCCCCGTTTCCTGCCGCAGCACTTCGGCGCATGCATCCAGCGCCTGCCGGAACACCGCGCTGCGGCGGTCGAGCGCCTGCGCCATGCCGACATGCTGCGCACCCGACCCGGGGAACAGGAACACCACGTCGGGCACCTCTGCGGCCACATGCACCGGCGCGGGCAGCGGAGCTTCCAGCCGCTGCGCCGCCAGGCCGGCTTCGTGCGCCGCCACGGCCGTCCGCCAGGACCACGCCCGGCGGCCGCACTGCAGCGTGTGGGCGACGTCCGCGAGCGGCTCCGGCGCGCCGCGCAGATGCAGGGCCAGTTGCTGGCGTTGCACCTGCAGCGCGGCCTCGGACCGCGCGGACAGCGGCAGCACCTCCCAGTCCTGTTCTGCCCCGCCTTGCATCGCGGGGCCGGCCAGGTCCCGCGGACCTTCGCCGGCGGTCGCCAGTGACGCGGAGGCCTCCTCCAACACCACGTGCACGTTCGTGCCCCCGATACCGAACGAACTCACGCCCGCGCGCCGAGGAAACGCACCCCGCGGCCAGGGAGCAGTCTCCGTGTTCACGTAGAACGGGCTGGCCGCGAAATCGATGCGCGGATTCGGCTGCCGGCAGTGCAGGCTGGGCGGCAGCACCGCGTGCTTCAGCGCCATGGCGGCCTTGATGAGCCCCGCCACGCCCGCGGCCGCATCCAGGTGGCCGATATTGGTCTTGGCGGAGCCGACCGCGCAGAAGCCGCGGCGCTGGGTGTCCGCCCGGAACGCCTGCGTGAGCGCGGCGATCTCGATGGGATCGCCCAGGGCCGTGCCGGTGCCGTGCGCCTCCACGTAGCCGATCGTGTCCGCCGATACGCCCGCGATGAGCTGCGCCGTGCGGATCACGTCGGCCTGCCCGTCCACGCTGGGTGCGGTGAAGCCGACCTTGGCCGCACCGTCGTTATTGGCCGCGCTGCCCTTGATGACGGCATGCACCGTGTCGCCATCGCGCAGCGCATCCTCCAGCCGCTTGAGCGCGACCACGCCCACGCCGCTGCCGATCACCGTGCCCGCCGCGTCGGCATCGAACGCGCGGCAGTGCCCGTCGGGCGACAGGATCGCGCCGGCCTGATGGCGGTAGCCGCCCTGCTGCAGCAGGTTCAGCCACACGCCGCCCGCCAGCGCCATGTCGCACTCGTGGCCCAGCAGCGACTGGCAGGCCATGTGCACCGCCATCAGCGACGTGGAGCAGGCCGTCTGCACGCTCACCGCCGGGCCGCGCAGGTCCAGCTTGTAGGCCACGCGGGCGCACAGCGAGCTGGGCGCGTTGGCGCCCATCAGGCCCAGCACGTCGGCGATGCCCGAGCCGGCGTCGAGCCCGGCGGAGGGCAGCAGATGGCGCATCAGGTACACGCCGGGGCCCTCGCCCGCAACCACGCCGACCTTGCCCGTCCACTGCGCCGGATCGCAGCCGGCATGCTCCAGGCACGTCCAGGCGCTCTCCAGGAACAGCCGCTGCTGCGGGTCGAGCTGCTCCGCCTCGCGCGGCGTGAAGCCGAAGAACTCCGCGTCGAACAGGTCGTGCCCGTCGAGCGGCACGCCGGCCTTCACGTAGTCCGGGTCGCTGCGCAGCGCTTCGGGCACGCCCAGGGCTTCGAGCTCCGCATCCGAATAGGTCTTCACCGATTCCACGCCGTCGCGGATGCGCTGCCAGAAGGTGTCGACATCCGGCGCGCCGGGAAAGCGCCCCGCCATGCCGACGATCGCGATCTCCAGGCCGCTCGGGGCCTGTGGAGCGACGAGGGACGGATCGAGGGGCGCGTTCATTCGCGGGCTCCTTGGAGCTGGGCGCGGCGCTGCAGCAGCGCCGCACGTTGCTGGCGTGCACGGTCGTCCGATGGCTGCGCGGCGGGACGGGGCGGCGCCTGCACGCCATCGCCCTCCGCAATGGCCGCGGCCTGGTCGATGCGGCGCGCGAGCGATTCCACCGTGGGATGCTGGAACAAATCCACCAGCGCGAGCCGGCAGCCCCATTCGTCCTCCAGCCGCCGGTGCGAACGCACCAGCAGCAGCGAGTGGCCGCCCAGGTCGAAGAAATTGTCCTGCAGGCCCACGGAAGGCACGCCCAGCAGTTCGCTCCACAGTGCCGCCAACCGGTGTGCCGTGCTGCCCTGCGGCGCGGCGGGCGCGGTGCCTTGGCGGGAGCCCGTCACGGGCTCGGGCAGCGCGGCCCGGTCCACCTTGCCGTTGGCATTGAGCGGCAAGGCCTCCATCGCCACGATCGCCCGCGGCACCATATAGCCCGGCAGGCGCTCCGCCAGGGCCGCGCGCAGCCCGGCCACGTCCGCGCCAAGTCCCCCGGCCCCAGGCGCCGCAGGGGCCACATAGGCCACCAGCGATTCGGCACCGGCCGCGCCGCGCACCACGGCCACCGCATCCTTCACGCCAGGCTGCGCGCGCAGCGCCGCTTCGATCTCACCCAGTTCGATGCGCAGGCCGCGCAGCTTCACCTGGTGATCGATACGCCCGAGGTACTCGATCTGCCCCTCGGCGTTCCAGCGCACCCAGTCGCCGGTGCGGTAGAGGCGCGCGCCCGCCGCCAGCGGATGCGCCACGAAGCGCTCCGCCGTCAGCCCCGGCTGGCCGAGGTAGCCGCGCGCCAGCAGCTCGCCGCCGATGTAGAGCTCGCCGGCCACGCCTTGCGGCACCGGCTGCAGCTCGGCATCGAGCACCCAGGCCTCGGTCGCGCTGATGGGGCGGCCGATCGGCACCGGCCCGGCCTCGTCGCGGCAGGTCCAGCGGGTGACGTGGATCGTCGTTTCCGTGGGCCCGTAGAGGTTCTGCAGCGTGGCGCCCGGCAGGCGGCGCAATGCCTCGCGCTGCAGGGCCTCGGGCATCGCCTCGCCGCCGCAGATCACGTGCCGCAGCCGCGTGCGGTGCTCGATGCCGGGATGGTCCAGGAAGGCCCGCAGCATCGAGGGCACGAAGTTCAGCGTGGTGACCTGGTGGCGCTCGATCAGCTGCACGATGCGCTCCGGATCGCGGTGCGCTCCCGGCGGCGCCACCAGCAGGCGCGCGCCCGTCGTGAGCGGCCAGAAGATCTCCCAGCACGACACGTCGAAACCGAACGGTGCCTTGTGCAGCACCGTGTCGGACGTGGCCAGGCCGTAGGTGGACTGCATCCAGGCCATGCAGGTGTGCAGCGCGGCATGGCGCACGGCCACGCCCTTCGGCCGCCCCGTGGAGCCCGAGGTGTAGATGACGTAGGCGAGCTGCTCACCGTGCACGGCGATGCCGGGGTTCTGCGCATCGCCGGGCCCGCCCTCTTCCCGGAGCCGCAGGCCCTCCACATCGATCGTCCGCACGCCCGGCAGCGCGGGCACCCGCCCGGCAGTTGCCGCATGCGACAGCACCCACCCGGCACCGCTGTGCGCCAGCATGTCGCCAAGCCGGCCGGCGGGCAGCTCCGGGTCCAGCGGCAGGTAGGCGCCCCCGGCCTTCATCGCCGCGAGCATTGCTACGACCATCTCCACCGAGCGCTCCATGCAGATGCCCACGATCGACTGCGGCCGCAGCCCTGCGCGCAGCAAATGGTGCGCGAGGCGGTTGGCGCGCGCGTTCAGCTCCGCATAGCCGATGGCAACGCCGCCGAACAGCAGCGCCGTCGCCTGCGGCTGGCGCGCGGCATGCGCCTCCAGTTGCTGGAACACCGGCACCGCCGGGTTTTCGCGGTGCGCATTGCGGCTCCAGCCATCGATCTGCGCGCGCTCGGCAGGCAGCCGCAGTTCGACCTCGCCCGCGGGCTGCTCCGGCCGTTCCGCCATCGCCGCCAGCACGGACAGGAAATGGCCGGACAGCCGCTCGATGGTGGCGGGCTCGAACAGTTCCTGCGCGAACACCCAGCCGAGCGACAGCGCACCGTCCGCGCGTTCGCGCGCTTCCAGCACCATTTCGAACTGCGCCTGCGGACCCTGCAGCGGCTCGGCCCGCACGGCCAGCCCCGGCACCGCCTGCAGCAGCCGGTCGTCCTCCGCGAGGTGGTTCAGCATCACCTGGAACAGCGGATTCACACCCGAGCCACGCTCCGGCCGCAGCCTTTCCATCAAGCGATCGAAGGGCAGCTCCTGGTGCGCCTGCGCGCCCAGCACCAGCTCGCGGGCCTCGCGCAGCGCGGCCTGCAGGGGGGCGCGGACGTCCACCGTGGCGGGCAGCACCAGGGTGTTCACGAACAGGCCGATCAGCCCCTCCACCCCCGGCACGCCGCGCTGCGCCACCGCCGCACCGACGCGCACGCGCGGCTGTCCGGTGTAGCGCGACAGCAGCACCTGCAGCGCCGCCAGCAGCACCATGAATGGGGTCGCACCCTCCCGGGCCCGCAGCGCGTGCAGCCCCTGCACCACCTCTGCGGGCACTTCCACGGCATGGCGGCGCGCGGTGTAGCGGGCGCGCGCCGGGCGGGGGTGGTCCGGCCGGACGTCGCAGGGCGATGCGTTCCAGCCCGCCAGGCGCTCCTGCCACCAGGCCCATTGGCGCGCTTCCTCGCCCGCGTCCAGCCGGGCCTGCGCCCAGGCCGCGTAGTCGATGTACTGCAGCGCCGGCACGCCACGGGCGGCCAGGCCCTGGCGGCGCGCGCCGTAGGCTTCGAGCCATTCCGCCGCCCACCGCTGCATCGAAGCCCCGTCCGAGAGGATGTGGTGCATCACCACCGCGAGCACGTGGGTGCGGTCGTCCACGCGCAGCAGCGCCGCGCGCCAGGGCACGCCGCCTCCGGCCAGATCGAACGGCCGGGCCTGCAGGCCGTCCAGCCGGTCGCGCACGGCGTCGACCCGTTCCGCGCAGGCGGTGCGCCCGAGGTCCGCCACGTCGAGCGCAAGCGCCTGCAGCGCGTCCAGCACCTGCTGGCAGGGCACGCCGTCCGCACCTTCGCGGAACACGGTGCGCAGCGACGCCTGCCGATGCACCACGTCCTGCAGCGCAGCCTGCGCCGCCGCCGCATCGAGCGGGCCGTCGAGCCACAGCGCTGCGCCCACGTGGTAGGCCGCGTCCTGCGGCGCGAGCTTCCAGAGGAACCACTGGCGTGCCTGTGCATGCGACAGCGGCCGGGGCGCGCCGCGCAGGGCCTGCGGCAGCGGCTCCACCGCGCTCGGCGCAGCCCCGTTGCCGGCCGCCAGCGCTTCGCGCAAGGCCTGCGCGCAGGCCCCCAGGCGCGGATGGTCGAACAGCACGCGCGGCGCGAACGCCACGCCGAAGCGCTGCGCGATGCGCGCCGCCGCCTGAGTGGCCGCGAGCGAATTGCCGCCCAGCACGAAGAAATGGTCATCGCGGGCCAGAGGCGGCTGCGCGCCGGTGCGCAGCACGTCCTGCCAGATGGCCGCCACCGCGGATTCGAGGCCATCGAGCGCGTCGGGTGCACCGCGCGAAGGCGCCGCCGCCTCCTGCCCGCCGCGCACGAAGCCGCCCCATTCGTAGATGGCGTAGGCATCGGCGGTGCGCTCCGTCCAGGCCACACGGCAGGCGCTGCGCTGCAGCTTGCCGCTGGTGGTCTTGGGCAGCGTGCCGGGCTGCAGCAGCAGCACGGCCGACAGCGGCTCGCCCACCGCCTCGCTCACGGCGGCGCTCAGGGCCTCCACCAGCGCGCGCGGCGGCACCGATTTCTGCATGCCGCGCGATACCTCCACCGCCGCGCCGATGCCCTCGCCCTGCGCCCCCTGCACCGCGAACACCGCCACGCGGCCCTTGCGCACGGCCTCCACCTCGGCCTCGATCGCCCGCTCCACGTCCTGGGGATAGACGTTGTGGCCGCGCAGGATGATCAGGTCCTTGGTGCGCCCGGTCACCACGAGCTGGCCGCCGTGCAAGAAGCCCAGATCGCCCGTGCGCAGCCAGCGCCGCCCGCCGTGCTCCACGAAGGTGGCGGCCGTCGCCTCCGGCTTGCCCCAGTAGCCGGCCGCCACGCTGGGTCCGCTCGCCCAGATCTCGCCCACGCAGCCCGCATCGGCGGGTGCGAGCGAGGCCACGTCCATGATCTGCACCGCGTGGCCGCTCGCCGGGCTGCCGCACCCCACCAGCGCGGTGCCGTCGCCCGCGTCGCCGGGCGTCGCGGCGCCCACGGCCAGGGCCTGCGCGGAGAAGTGGCGTGCCCACAGGCCCGATCCCGGCCGCACGCCCGTGACGTAGAGCGTGGCTTCGGCCAGGCCATAGCACGCATGCACCGCGCCCGCGGCGAACCCCTGCGCCGCGAAGCGTTCGGTGAAGGCCGCCATGGTGTCGGCCCGCACGGGTTCCGCGCCGCTGTAGGCCACGCGCCAGCGGGAAAGATCCAGTCCCAGGGCCTGCGACCCGCTCACCCGCTCCACGCACAGCCGGTACGCGAAATCCGGCCCACCGCTGACTGTGCCGCGGTAGCGCGACACCAGCTCCAGCCAGCGCGCGGGCCGCTCCAGGAAGTAGCGCGGCGACACCAGCACCAGGGAGGCCCCGCTGTAGAGCGGCTGCAACAGCCCGCCGATCAACCCCATGTCGTGGAACAGCGGCGCCCAGGTGACGAAGCAATCCGCGGGCCCCACCTCCATGCCTTCCTGGATCGCGCGCTCGTTGGCCACGAGGTTGCCGTGCGTCACCATCACCCCCTTGGGGTCGCCCGTGGAGCCGGAGGTGTACTGCAGGAAGGCCAGGTCGCCGTCGGCGGGGGCGTGCGGCTGCCAGGCGGGGGCGAGCGCGAGGTCCACCGCATCGCCCGCGATCACCTCCAGCCCCGGGAAGCCGGTGCGCACCAGCGCCTCCCAGGGCCCGGTGGTGAGCACGCAGGCCGCGCCGCAGTCCCGCGCGATGCCCTGCAGGCGCGCCAGGTGCTGCGGCCGCTGCGATTCCGGCGGAAACACCGGCACCGCGACCACGCCGCAGTGGAAGCAGGCGAGCATGCTGACGGCGTAGTGCTCGTCGTTGTCCTGCAGCACCAGCGCGCGGTCGCCCGGAACGAACTGCTGCTGCAGCCGCGCGGCCAGGGCGTGCACACGGCGGGCGAATTCGGCATAGGTGAGCGCCACCTCGCGGCGCACCCCGGCCACCTCGTCGACCACGGTCAGCCAGGGCGCATCCGGCCGGCTTTCCACCAGCGTGCGCAGCCGCTCGACGAAGTGGGCAGGCCGCACGGGCCGTGGCCTCACGCCGGTCTGCAAAGGCCGGAAGGGTGTCGGCAAGTCATGCATGGAAACTCCTCGTGCGCGCAGGGCGCCGCCGGCCCGCCGCATGCCACGCATCGGCTGCCGGAAGATCGACAACAAAGAAAATGGCGGCGCGGGGCCAGGCCAGCGTGTGTGCTTTAAACCGCGGACGCTGCGGGCTCCGGCGATCTGTGCACGGCCCCGGCCTGCAGCAGCCGCGCAACCAGCACCCGCAGAAAATCCGCCTCGCCTTCGCGCAGGAAGAAGTGCCCGCCTTCGAACCGGTCCAGCGTCATGCCACCCCGCGTTTCCTGCGACCAGGCCTGCAATTCCTGCTCCGTGATGCGGTCGCGCACGCCGCCGAAGACATGCACCGGGCACGCCAGCGGCGCGGCGACCGCGCTCCGGCGAAAGCCGTGGCACAGCCGGTAGTCGGCCCGCAGCACGTCCAGCGTGAGGCGCAGCAGTTCAGGCTCCGCGAACACCGCCTCGGGCGTGCCGCCCTGCGTGCGCAGGTCCGCGGTCAGCCGCGCATCGTCCAGCGGCTCCGCATAGCGATCGCCGGTGCGCACCGCCGGTGCGGCGCAGGCCGACACCGCCAGCGCCGCGGGCCGCACGCCATGCTCCGCCTGCAGCCGGCAGGCCACGCCGTAGGCGAGCAATGCGCCCATGCTGTGTCCGAAGAGCGCGAACCGGGCGCCGCCGGCCGCCCGCAGGCAGGTCTGCGCCAGCGGCCCGACGAGGCTGTCGTACGACGCCGCGAACGGCTCGCCCATGCGCGCGCCGCGGCCGGGCAGTTCCACGGGCACCACCCGCAGCCCCGCGGGCAGGCTGCGCTGCCAGCGCAGGTACATCGTGGCGCTCGCGCCCGCGCAGGGCAGGCACAGCAGCACCCAATCCGCCGGAACCACCGGGTCCACCATCCCGGTCAGGCCGCCGCAGCGGCAGAGCCACCGGCGGGCGCGACCGCGTCCTGCTGCGCCATCCAGTCGCGCAGCGATTTCGGCCGCATGTCCGTCCAGGCACCGTCCACGTAGGCGACGACGGTCTTCTTGTCGCCCTGCACGCCCTCCACCACCCGCCAGCCCTCGGGTACGGCCTTCCAGTGGGGCCAGATCGAATACTGTTCCTCGTGGTTGATCAGGACGATGAAGGTTTCGTCCTCGCGGTCGAAGCAGCTCGTAGACATCGGTGCATCCCTTGTGCGGTTGAACATCGGGCCGCCGCCGACGCCCTTCGCGACCGCGAGGGAAGGAAGGTGCGTGGAGCGGGCCTGCCTTCACAAGACGGTTGGCGGGCCGAAGTGTTCATCGCACCCTGCGCGACCGGGGGATGCGGGAGGAATGCGGGCGCAGCGCTAGCCGCCCGTGCGGCGCGGCACCATGCCCGCCAGCAGCCACAGCCGCGCGGCCTCGTCGTAGCGCGCGCGGTGCAGGGGATCGGCCAGCAGCCACGCCGTCATCTCGGCGCGTGCCGCCGCATCGAAGGTGTCCTGGTCGAACTCGCGCTGGACCCACGCCCAGGCCGCTTCCCAGACGGGATCCTCGTCATACGGTGCAGTCATGCGCCGAGCCTAGCGCATCGCCCCGCGGGCCCACCGGCCCGTCCGACGCCGGCCGCGGGTTATTGCAGGCAGCCGGCGCAGTGCGTCGTCAGGGCGCCGGCAGCAGGTGCGCGCGGCAGCCCGCCACCGCCCGCGCCGCATCGGCGATCAAACCGTTGACCAGCCCCAGCGCGCATCCGAGGCGCTCCGCGATCTGCCGCTGCGTCAATCCCTCGATGCGGTAGAGCTCGAACACCATGCGCGTGCGCGGCGGCAACTGCGAGAGCACCTCGTCGATCGCATGGATCACCTGCTGCTCGCACATGCGGCGGTCCGGGGAGCGGTGGCAGGGCACGTCGACCGCCTCGACGTCGACGTCGAACGTGCGGTAGCTCGCCTCCACGCGGTGGCGGCGGCAGTAGTCCAGCGCCAGGTTGCGCACCACCTGGCAGCAGTAGCCGATCGGCCGCTCCGCCACCCGGTCGCTCGGCCCCTCCGCCAGCTTCAGATAGGCGTCCTGCACCACGTCGTCCGCCAGGTCTTCGGTGTTCACGATCTGCCGCGCCACGCGCCACAGCTGCGCGCGGTGGGCAACGAACACATCGGCCAGGGAGGGTTCGGACAACGGCAGGGACATGGACATGGCTTTCCTGGAAAGGCCGGAAACGGTTCCGGCGCATGGAAAGCGATGATACAAAGAAAATGTGGAATGCGAATTATTTGTATTTGTTGAGCACCCTGTGCTTTTGTAACAAGCGTCTGCCGGATACTCAATGGAAATGAGTGACATTTCACCCTGTGGCAGACTCCGCGCCTTCCGCTATTCCAGGCGCTCTGCCCCCATGAAACTCACCACGCGCCTCATCGCTCTTCTCGCCGTGCTTTGCGCGGCCCTCGCCGTTCTCGGCACCCTCGGGCTCTACGGCATGGGCCGCTCCAACGACGGACTCCATGCGGTGTACGAAGACCGCGTGCTGCCCCTGAAGTACCTCAAGACCGTCTCCGACATGTATGCCGTCAACGTCGTGGACGCCGCCCACAAGGTGCGGGACGGATCGCTCACCGGCCCGGCCGGCGCGGAGCAGATCGACACGGCCTCCCGCGCCATCCGCACGAACCTCGACGCCTTCGGCAGGACCCGGCTGCTGCCCGAGGAGCAGCGGCTGATGGAAAAGATGCGGCCGCGCCTCGCCGCGGCCGACGCCGCCACGGCCCGCCTGTCGGCGCTCATGCGCTCGGGCGACCGGCAGCAGCTCGCGGACTACGCGGCCCGCGAGATGTACCCCGCCATCGATCCGCTGCAGGAGGTCATCGGCCAGTTGATCGACGCGCAGCTCGATGGCGCCCGCCACGAGAACGACACGGCCAACGCCCTCCACGCGAACCTGCGCATCGTGATGCTGGTGGCCATCGCCGCCTGCGTCCTGCTCGCGCTGGTCATGGGCGGCGCCCTCGTCCGTCGCCTGCGCGGCTCGCTGCACAGGGCCGGCGATGTGCTGTCGGAAGTGGCCGCGGGCAACCTCGCCGTGCACATCGACACCGCAGGCCGGGACGAAGTCGGCCAGTTGGTGCGCCGCCTGGCCGAGATGCGCGACAGCCTCGCGCACGTGGTCGGCAGCGTGCGCGGCAGCGCCGAGACCGTGGCCGCCGCCAGCACGCAGATCGCGCAGGGCAACCACGACCTCTCCGCGCGCACCGAGCAGCAGGCCTCCGCCCTGGAGGAAACCGCCGCCTCTATGGAGCAACTCAGCGCCACGGTGCGGCGCAATGCGGACAACGCCGGCCAGGCCAACGAACTGGCGATCCACGCCTCGCGCGTGGCCGCCCAGGGCGGCGAGGCGGTGGGCCAGGTGGTCGAGACCATGAAGGGCATCGAAGAAAGCTCCCGCCAGATCGCGGACATCATCGGCACGATCGACGGCATCGCCTTCCAGACCAACATCCTGGCGCTGAACGCCGCCGTGGAAGCGGCCCGCGCCGGCGAGCAGGGCCGCGGTTTCGCGGTGGTGGCCAGCGAAGTGCGCAGCCTCGCCCAGCGCAGCGCCTCCGCGGCCAAGGAGATCAAGGCACTGATTTCCACCAGCGTCGAACGCGTCGGCCAGGGCACCGTGCTGGTGGACCGCGCGGGCGCGACGATGTCGGACGTCGTGGGTTCCATCCGGCGCGTGACGGACATCGTCGCGGAGATCAGCACCGCCAGCAGCGAACAGAGCCAGGGCGTCTCCCAGGTGGGCGAGGCCGTCGTGCAGATGGACCAGGTCACCCAGCAGAACGCCGCGCTGGTGGAGGAATCGGCCGCCGCTGCGGGCAGCCTGAAAAGCCAGGCGGAGAAACTCGTCGAATCGGTCGCGTTCTTCCGGATCGGCGCGGCGCAGGCGGGCATGGCACCGTGCACGCCCACCGCGGCGGCCGCGCTGCCGACGTTCCCCCATCCGGCCCTGGGCGGTTCGGGGGCCTGACGTCCCGGGGGCGGTTCAGGCGGCCCACGCCCACAGCCGGCCGCCAACCCGGCGGCCACCAGGACAGCGACGGCAGCATGGCGAACGCTGAAGTCCGGGGCATGGACGCATTGTGCTGTTCGCGCCCCGGCAGCGGAGCCCTGCGGGGCGGCAGCGCCCATCGCGCCCTGATCACGGGAGTGGACACCGGAGAAAAATCCGGTTTTCCGATCGCCTTCCCGCATTGAAGACAATAGCGGCTACCCGGCCCGGCGCCCGTCCGGCCCACCCGCTGCCTGTCGCGCCCCCATGGCGCCACCACCGACCCATGACCGAACCCCAAGAACTCCCCTTCCTCTCCCGCCTCTCCCTGGCCATCGGCAGCTTCTTCGCCCTGCTGGGCGACGGCCGCCTGGCCGCGCGCGTGCAGGCGCTGCGCAGCGGCGCGCCGCTGGCCAGCGAAGTGCCGCCGCCTGCTCCGGCCCCTGCACCCGCGCCCGTGAAGGCACCGCCGCCGCCCGCCCCGGTGCCGGCGCCCGCTCTCGTGCGCGCCACCGCCGACATCGATGCCGCCCTGCAACTGCTGGCCCTGCTGCAGCGCGAAGCGCGCTTCGTCGATTTCCTGCAGGAAGACATCGGCGCCTATTCCGATGCCGACGTGGGCGGTGCCGCGCGCCTGCTGCACGGCGGCGCCCGCAAGGTGCTGCAGGACACGTTCGATCTCGAACCCGTGCGCACCGAAGCCGAAGGCAGCCGCCTGACGCTGCCCGCCGGCTTCGACGCCGCCGCCGTGCGCGTCACCGGCAACGTGGTCGGCCAGCCGCCGTTCACCGGCACGCTGCAGCACAAGGGCTGGCGCGCCACCGCCGTGCGCCTTCCCGCCCTCACCGAAGGGCACGACACGCGCGTGATCGCGCCCGCGGAGGTCGAGCTGTGAGCGGCGCGAAATACGCCATCGGCATCGACCTCGGCACCACGCACAGCGCGCTCTCCTGGGTCGATCTGCAGAGCGAAGGCGCGGCGCCCGAGATCCTGCCCGTCGCCCAGCAAAGCGGCCCCGGCGCGGTGCAGGACTATTCCCTGCTGCCCTCCTTCCTCTACGTGCCGCACGACAGCGAATTCGCGCCGGGCGACCTGGCCCTGCCCTGGAACGCCGCGCCCGGCCGCATCACCGGCGAATGGGCGCGCAGCCACGGCGCGCTCACCCCCATCCGCCTCGTCTCCAGCGCCAAGAGCTGGCTGGGCCATGCGGGTGTGGACCGCCGCGCCGGCATCCTGCCGGCCGACGCACCGCCCGAGGTCGAGCGCATCTCGCCGCTGGCCGCCAGCACCCACTACCTGCAGCACCTGCGCGACGCCTGGAACCACCGCCATCCCGAGGCGCCGTTCGACCAGCAGTCCGTCACCGTCACCATCCCCGCATCGTTCGATCCGGCCGCGCGCGAACTCACGGCCGAGGCCGCCCAGGCCGCCGGCTACCACGGCATCACGCTGCTGGAAGAACCCCAGGCCGCGCTCTACAGCTGGATCGCCGGCAGCGCGGGCGACTGGCGCAAGCAGGTGCAGGTGGGCGACGTGATCCTCGTCGTCGACGTGGGCGGCGGCACCAGCGACTTCTCGCTCATCGCCGTCACCGAAGACGCCGGCAACCTGCAACTGAACCGTGTGGCCGTGGGCGAACACATCCTGCTCGGCGGCGACAACATGGACCTGGCCCTCGCCCACGGCGTGGCGCGCGGCCTGGCCGCCGAAGGCAAGCAGCTCGACCCCTGGCAGATGCGCGCGCTCACCTATGCGTGCCGCCTCGCCAAGGAGCAACTGCTGAGCGACCCCGGCCTGCAGAGCGTGCCCCTGGTCGTGCCCAGCCGCGGCTCCAAACTCATCGGCGGCTCGATCCGCACCGAGCTGCAGCGCGAGCTGCTCTCCACCATCCTGCTCGAAGGCTTCTTCCCCGCCGTCGAGAGCAGCGCCCGGCCCATCGCCCGCCCGCGTGCCGGCCTCACGCAGATCGGCCTGCCCTACGCGCAGGACGCCGCCGTCACCCGCCACCTCGCCGCGCTGCTCGGCCGCCAGGTCGGCGCCACCGCGCAGCTGCCGGGCTTCGCCCAGCCCGAGGGCGCGACCTTCCTGCACCCCACGGCCGTGCTGTTCAACGGCGGCGTGTTCAAGTCCGA
>DHAE01000013.1:113712-126746 GCA_002397315.1 Comamonadaceae bacterium UBA4962 | reverse complement strand
CTTGAGGTAGGCCAGCGACGAGTAACCGGTGCCGAAATCGTCGAGCGAGAAGCAGACGCCATAAGCCCGCAACTGCTGCATCTTGTCGATCGTGTCCTCCAGGTCCTGCAGCAACAGGCTTTCGGTCATCTCGAGCTTCAGGCGCCGGCCTTCGGCGCCCGAGCCCGTCAGCGCGGCCAGCACCTGGCCCACGAAGCCGCCCTGGCGGAACTGCCGGGCGCTCACGTTCACGGACAGGTCCAGCTGCGCCAGCACCGGATCGCGGGCCCAGCGCGCCAGGCGTTCGCAGGCGGCGCCCAGCACCCACTCCCCCAGGGGCAGGATGAGGCCGGTCTCTTCCGCCAGCGGGATGAACTCCCCCGGCGAGACGAACCCGCGCACCGGATGCCGCCAGCGCAGCAGCGCCTCGGCGCCGACGATGCGGCCATGGTCCACCTGCGGCTGGTAGAACAGCTCGAACTCCCCCCGGCCCAGGCCGTCGCGCAGGTCCGATTCCAGCGCCGCGCGCGCGGCCACCGAGGCCTGCATCTGCGGATCGTAGAAGCGCAGCGTGTTGCGGCCGCTGGCCTTGGCCTGGTACATGGCGAGGTCGGTGCGCTGCAGCAGCTCGTCCACCGTTTCGCGTGCTCCCTGGAAGATGGTCACGCCCATGCTGAGCGTGGTGTGGCGCGGCTCGCCCTCCAGCAGGAACGGGTGCCGCATCGCGGACAGGATCTTCTGCCCCGCCTCCTCGGCCCGCGCGGCGGCACCCTCCGGGCTCTGGCCCAGATCTTCCAGTACGACCACGAATTCGTCGCCGCCGTGCCGCGCCACGGTGTCTTCGCCCTGCACGCAACCGCACAGCCGCTGCGCCACCTGGCGCAGCAGCATGTCGCCACGCTCGTGCCCCTGGGTTTCGTTGAGCGTCTTGAAGTTGTCCAGATCCAGCATCAGCACGGCGCCACAGCGGCCCCGCCGCACGCTGTCGGCCAGCGCCTGCTGCAGCCGGTCTACGAGCAGACGGCGGTTCGGCAACTGGGTGAGCGGATCGTAGTAGGCGAGGTAATGGATCTCTTCCTGGGCGGCCTTGTGCTGGCTCAAGTCCACCAGCGTGACGAGGCAGGTGCCGTCGAGCAGCACGCCCGCCATATCGACCGCGCGCACCGACCCATCGCCACAGGTGATCGCGTATTCGCGTGGCGCGATCGTGCCGTCGCCGCTGCGCGCCGCCTCGCGGGCGGCCTCCCACTGCGCCACGGCATGGTCCCGCTGTGCCGGCTCGGGCAGCACGAGGCTCCACCAGTCCCGCAGGGTGGGGGCCGCGCCGTCCGCATGGCGGCAGATCTGATCGAAGCGCTCGTTGCGGAAGCCCAGCGTCCCGTCGGGCGAGACGAGGCACAGGCCCACCGGCAGGCGGTACAGGATCTGCCGCAGGCGCGCCTCGCTGGTGCGCTGCGCCTCTTCCATGCGCTTGCGCTCGGTGATGTCCTGCACCACCGCGATGTGCTGTCCCGGCGGCACGTCATCGCCCCGCATCGGCGCGAGCCGCAGCTCCACCCAGACCAGGCGCCCGTCCTTGTGGATGTAGCGCTTCTCGTAACGCTGCTCCATGTGCTCGCCGGCCGCCACGCGATCGATCACCGCTTCGGTCTCCGCCATGTCGTCCTGGTGGGTCACGTCGCGCACCGTGAGGCCCGACAGTTCGTGGGGCGTGTAGCCCAGGATCTCGCAGAAGCAGTCGTTCGCCCGCACGAAGCGGCGGGTCGCGGTGTCCACCTGCGCCACCCCCATGGCGGCCTGGTCGAAGAGTGCCCGGAAGGAGTCGTCCGTCCGTCGCCTGCGCCATCTGCGCCGGAATGCACCCACCAGCAGCGCAATCAGCCAGGTCGCCAGCGCCCCGCCCGCGGCCACGGCCCACGGCAGGGCCCGCTCGGCCGGTGAAAGGAAAGAGCCTTCGGACAGGAAGGTGACTTTCCAGCGCCGGTCATGGATCTGCAGTTCGCGCTCGTAGTCCTGCCGGCCCGGCGCCGCGGAGCCGGCGTGCAGCGGCAGCAGCGTCCAGGTTCGAACGGGCTGCAGCCCCCGCACCGAGCCCAGGTCGTCCACGCCCATCAGCAACCCGCCCAGGCGGCCTTCGTCGCGCAGCGCGCGCACGAGATCGTGGAAGCGAACCGATGCGGCCACCGAGCCGATGTACTGGCGCCCCGCGTTGTCCGCATCCAGGAACACCGGCAGGCGCAGGCTGAACGCCGTGCGGTGCTCGGCCACCTGGAACAGGTCGAAGGGCGCGGAAGCGATGGCGGTACCGCTGTCGCGGCTGTAGCGCACGGACTCCATCGTCGCTGGCGTCGCCCCCACGTCCAGGCCGATTACCGCCTCGTTGCCGGATCGGGGCCACACGTAGTCGGCGATGAAGTATTCCGGCCGGTCCCCCTCGGGACGCACGACGAACCCGGGCAGGCCCCTGGGGCCGAGGGACGGATCCGCCGCGACGCGCCGCTCGAACGCCGCCAGATCGGCTCGCACCACATGCCGAGCGAAGGAGATATTGAAGATTCCGGCGTAGTGCGTCCCCAGCCGAAGCTCGCGCAACGCGTTCTCGAAATCCGCGCGGCGCAGATCGGGGTTGGCGAGAAACATGCTGCGCACCCCGGTGAGCAGGCCCAGGTAGTTGTCGACCCGCGCCTGCAGCGCCTGGGTGGCCTCCGCGGCCTTGCGCACGAACCGGTCCCGCGCGATGGCCTCCACGGAGGCCTGCTGCCACTGCCACAGCAACGCACCGACGGCCAGCCCCGCGGCCACCGCAGCCACCTGCGGCCAGGAGGACCGGAAGCGCGGTCGCTGGGCGGAAGAATAGGACATGGCGGAAGGGGCGGAAGGCGCGCGGTGCCGACACACGGCGGCAGGGGCGGTGAAACGCTGAGGATAGCGTCAACCGCGCGACGTTTCGCCCAACCCCGGCGATTTGCGTTTTTTTGTAACGATCACTTACCCAGACTCCATAGCCAACGCCTTGCCTTCTCAGGGCTCGAGGGAGTGGCATGACGTATCGGCCCCGGCCCGGCGTATCGCCGTGCCGCCGTCAACCCGTCAGCGCCGACATCCCCATCGATACGAGAAGCGCGGCCGCCAGGGCCGGCGGCATCACCCAGGCTCCTACCCGGAGGAACTGTCCGGCCCCGACCTCGATGCCCGCGCGACGCAGCGCTGCCAGCCACAGCAGCGTCGCCAGGGAGCCGGTGATGGAGAGGTTGGGGCCGAGGTCGATGCCGATGAGCGCTGCGGCGCGCACGGGCTCGGCCACCTGCGCGGACTGCAGCGCCGCCCCCGCGAGCAGGCCGGCGGGCAGGTTGTTGACCAGGTTGGTGGCCACGCCCAGCAAAGCGCCCACGGCCGGCCCGGCGGCCAGCGGCGCGGCGGCAGCGCTCTGTGCCAGAAGGTGCGCCAGGCGGCCCACCACGCCCGTCACCTCCAGGGCCTGCACGAACACGAACAGCCCCGCCACCAGCGGCAACACGCCCCAGGACACGGACCGCAGCACCGGCACCAAGGCATGGCCGCAGCCGATGCGCAGCAGCACCAGCGTCAGCAGCGCCGCGCCCAGTGTGGGGGCGCCCAGCGGAACGCGCCACCATGCGCAGCCCATCAGCACCAGGGCCGACATCCCGAGCCCCGCAGCGGCCAGGCGCCCGCCCATGCCCAGGGGATGCGCCCGAACTTCCACGGCCACCGGCCGGTCGATCTCCCCGCGGAAGCGCCAGCGCAGCACCAGGTAGGTCATCCCGATGGCCGCCACCGACGGCAGACCGAACATCGCGATCCAGTGCGGCAGCGACGGCATCCGTCCGCCCCCCCACAGCACCAGGTTCGCCGGGTTGGAGATCGGCAGCACGAAGCTCGCGGCGTTCGCCACGAACGCGCAGATGAAGAGGTAGGGCAGCGGCGTGGCGCCGGCCGCCCGCGCCACCGCGATCACCGCGGGGGTGAGCACCACCGCCGTGGCATCGTTGGAGAGCAGGGCCGTGACCAACACGCCCACACCGAACACCCAGGCGAAAAGCCGTTCGCCGGAACCCCGGGCGCGGCGGGCCGCCCCGGCCGCGAGCCAGTCGAACACGCCCTCGCGGCGCGCCATTTCCGACAACAGCATCATTCCTGCCAGGAACAGGTAGACGTCGTGCCCGCGCAGCACGCCCGTCCAGGCCTCCCGCCAGGGCAGCAGGCCGGCCACCGCGAGCACCAACGCGCCCCCCATGGCCCACACGGCCTCGGGAATGCGCGCGGGCCGCAGAATGACGGCGGCGGTGGCCAGGGCGATCACGCCCCAGGTCCAGCCGGGATGGGCCATGTTCATGGAAAGCACTTTCCTTTCTTGCGCGCGGACGGCCTGCAGGGGCGCCGCGGTGCGCTGTAGTGGTTCGGCGTGCGCAGAAAGGGGCTCCTGCTGCCGGACGCGGATTCTAGGCAACCCGACCGTAGGCCGCTGCATCGTGGGGTACACGGCGCGAAATCGGGGTTCCGGCCTACAGCGCCTTGGATTGGCCCCAGCCGCACGCGTGTCGCCGACCCCGCCTACCATTGCGACTCACCAGGAGCGAGACCACCCCGTGTTCCAGTATTTCGAAAACCGCATCCCCCCCTATCCCCCTGAAGAGCCCACCCTGCCGCCCAAGGGCTTCATGGCCTTCGTGTGGGCCGGCACCCGCGGCCTGCGCACGCACGTGCTGGCCATGACGGGCCTCTCGGCCGCGATCGCCATCTACGAAGCCTTCCTGTTCTCCGTGCTCGGTCACGTGGTGGACTGGCTCTCCGGCACCTCGCCCGGCGGCTTCTGGACCGAGCACCGCACGGCCCTGTGGACCATCGCCGGGCTGATGCTGGCGAGCATCGTGCTGGTGGCCCTGCAGACCAGCGTGAAGCACCAGGCACTGGCCATCAATTTCCCGTTGCGGCTGCGCTGGAACTTCCACCGGCTGATGCTCGGCCAGAGCATGTCGTTCTACGCCGACGAATTCGCAGGCCGCATCACCACCAAGATCATGCAGACGGCGCTAGCCGTGCGCGACATGATCTTCACGACCACCGACGTGGTGATCGGCATGGGCGTCTACCTCATCACGATCCTCGCGCTGGCTGCGGGGTTCGACGCCCGGCTGCTCGCGCCGTTCGCGCTCTGGGTGCTGTGCTACGCCATCGCTTGCTGGTACTTCGTGCCGCGCCTGGGCAAGATCGGCAAGGCGCAGGCGGACGCCCGCTCGGTGATGACCGGGCGCATCACCGACGCCTACACCAACATCGCCACCGTCAAACTGTTCTCGCACACGCGGCGCGAAGCCGAATTCGCCCGTGCGGCGATGGATGCGTTCAAGAAGACGGGCTACGCGCAGATGCGCCTCGTCAGCGCCTTCGAGATCGTCAACCAAGTCCTCGTGGTGGCGATGATCTCCGGCGCCTGCGGCACGGCCCTGTGGCTGTGGTCGCAGGGCCAGGTCGGCGCGGGGGCCGTGGCGGCCGTCACCGCGATGGCGCTGCGCGTGTCCGGCCACGCCCACTGGGTGATGTGGGAAGTGACCACGCTGTTCGAGAGCGTGGGGACCATCCAGGACGGCATCAACACGCTCACGCGCCCCCGCACGGTGGTGGACGCGCCGAACGCCAAACCGCTGGCCGTGACGCGCGGCGAGGTGACTTTCGAGGGCGTGACCTTCGGCTACCAGCCCGGCCGGCCGGTGATCGACAACCTGCACCTCACCATCCGCCCCGGCGAGCGCATCGGCCTCATCGGGCGCTCCGGCGCAGGCAAGTCCACGCTGGTGAACCTGCTGCTGCGCTTTCACGACGTGCAGTCCGGCCGGGTGCTCATCGACGGGCAGGACATCGCGCTCGCCACGCAGGACAGCCTGCGCCAGGCGATCGGCATGGTGACGCAGGACACTTCGCTGCTGCACCGCTCGATGCGCGACAACATTCTGTACGGCCGGCCCGACGCCACGGATGCCGAGATGGAAACGGCCGCCGAGCGCGCCGAGGCGTCTGACTTCATTGCACACCTCACCGATCTGCAGGGCCGCAGCGGCTACGAAGCGCAGGTGGGCGAGCGCGGCGTCAAGCTGTCGGGCGGCCAGCGCCAGCGCGTGGCGATCGCCCGGGTGATGCTCAAGGACGCCCCGATCCTGCTGCTCGACGAAGCCACCAGCGCGCTCGACTCCGAAGTGGAGGCGGCCATCCAGCAGAGCCTGGACACGCTCATGCGCGGCAAGACGGTGATTGCCATCGCCCACCGGCTGTCCACCATCGCCGCGCTCGACCGCCTCATCGTGCTCGATGCGGGCCGCATCGTGGAACAGGGGTCGCATGCCGAACTGCTGGCGCAGGGCGGCGTGTATGCGCGGCTCTGGGCGCACCAGAGCGGCGGCTTCCTCGGCGCGCCGGAAGAAGTGGCCGCCGACTGAACCCTGCCCTGCGCTGCGCCCCGCCGGGCGCGGGCGCTCAGCGCGCAGGCAGCACGCGGGCGGGATTGCCGACGACCGTGGCCCCCGCCGGCACGTCGCGCGTGACCACGCTGCCCGCGCCGATCAAGGCGCCGTCGCCCACCGTCACCCCGGGCAGCAGGATGGCTCCGCCGCCGATCCACACGTCGCGCCCGATGCGCACGGGGCGGCCGAATTCCGCGCCCGTCGCGCGGGTCTGCGCATCGCGTGGATGGTCCGCGGTCAGGATCTGCACGCTGGGGCCGATCTGCGTGCCGTCGCCGATGTGCACCTCCACCACGTCCAGGATGACGCAGTTGAAGTTCAGGAACACGCCCGCGCCCAGGTGGATGTTGTAGCCGTAGTCGCAGTGGAACGGCGGACGCACCACGGCGCCCTCCCCCGCCGTACCCAGCCCCTCGGCCAGCAGGCGGTGGCGCGCGGCCCTGTCGAGCCCGACGCGCGCCGCGGTATCGTTGTAGCGGGCCATCCAGCGCTGCGCGGCGGCCATGTCGGCCTGCAGCTCGGGGTCGCCGGCGTGGTAGAGCTCGCCGGCCAGCATCTTCTGTTTCTCTGTTGCCATGGCCTATTGTGCAGCCCGCGCGCCTGCTCCGGGGGGCGACCCAGCGCGACGTCTCCACGCCGCGTCATCGCACCAGCGCTGCGTGCGCCTTCGCCAAGCCCGTGATCGTGCGCGCCAGGCCTTTCACATGTTCCTGCTCGGACCCGTTGTCCCGAACCTGGGTGCGGGCACCCATCGAGGCATCCGACAACGCCTGTTGGTTCGCCATCTGCTGGTGCTGGGCCGCGATGGTGTCGCGCGACGCCCCTCCCTCTGCCGGCGCATGGGGCGCCATGCGCTGAGCCTGCGGCGGGGCGGTCCGCGGCGGCAGCGGTGCGGCATCGCCACGGGACCGCGCCCCCTCGCGCGCCGCCAGCGGCTCCGGCCCGTCCAGTGTCTTGCCGGACCCCGCGGCCGGCGGCGCGGCGCCGCCCGCCGGACCACGTGGCTCCGCCGGCGGAGTGCTGCTTCCAGGCGGGGACGGCGAACGAAGAGCGAGCGGAAGATTCATGGCGATGCCTCGGGAAGATCGTGCGATGGACCTGGCGCAGTGTGGGCATCATCGCGGGAAGCCACCATGGGCATGGCGAAGCAGCCCCCTTCGGCACGAAGGAGCGCGCCGCCCCGCAACGCCAGCCGCCGCGTCGCCTTCTTCCTACGCGCGCCAGCGCTTCCGGCCTGCCGCACAGGCCAGAGGGCACCTGAACAATCCGTCCATCTCTTCCAACACGAAAAGGGCAACACCATGTCGATCTCCCTCATCCTGCTCATCATCCTGATCCTCATCCTGATCGGCGTGCTGCCGACCTGGGGCCACAGCCGCTCCTGGGGCTACGGCCCGAGCGGTGGCGTAGGCCTGGTGGTCGTGATCCTTCTGGTCCTGCTGCTCATGGGACGGATCTGATCCGGCGGCACCTGCCTGGCAACAGGCGGGACGCATGCACCGTGGCCCCATGACCCGTGGGCCGCACGAGAGCCCGGTGCCCGCGCACCGGGCTTTTGTTTTGCAGCCGGCACGCCGTCGGGCTGAGCAACCCGCACGGCTGGCCGGCCTTGCGCCGTTTGCATGCCGAGAAATGGCGCAGGACGAAAAAAAACCCAGCTTCTTTCGAAGCTGGGTTTTTCACATAATGGTCGGCGTGGCGGGATTCGAACTCGCGACCCCTTGCACCCCATGCAAGTGCGCTACCAGGCTGCGCTACACGCCGACAAGACTTAGATTATAGGGGCAAAAAATCAGTGCTCGGACAAAAGTGCACGAATTTTCAATAATTCTTCGCGGAGGGCGTCCAGCGCGATCACGGCCGGACCCTCGGCATCCTGAGCGTCCTCGTCCTGCAGTTCCGCTTCCCGGGCCTGTTGGCCGCCACCCGTCTCCTGCAGCCGGTTGCGCGCCCCGCTGATCGTGAACCCCTGCTCATACAACAGCTCCCGAATGCGACGGATCATCAACACCTCATGGTGCTGGTAATAGCGCCGGTTGCCGCGGCGCTTCATCGGCCGCAGCTGCGTGAACTCCTGCTCCCAGTACCGCAGCACGTGCGGCTTGACGCCGCAGAGCTCCGCGACCTCACCGATCGTGAAGTACCTTTTGGCGGGAATGGGAGGAAGCGGCGTGGCCATGGGACGGACCAGGAAAAATGCAGACGGCCGAAAGCGTACTGCGGGGTTGTCGAGCGCGCCAGCGGTGCCGGACGCGTCCAGGACGATCGGCAGGCGATGGTGCGGCCGCCCGCATCATCGCATCCCTTCCTTTCAGGAAGCTGCCGTTCCTCCGGTCTGGATCTGCTCCTTGAGCTTGCTGCTGGCGTGGAAGGTGACCACGCGCCGCGCCTGGATCGGGATCGCCTCGCCGGTGCGCGGGTTGCGCCCCGGGCGCGGCGCCTTGGTGCGGATCTGGAAGTTACCGAAACCGGAGATCTTCACGTCCTGCCCATCCACCAGCCGCTGCGCGATCAGATCGAAGAACGCGTCGATCATGTCCTTGGACTCGCGCTTGTTCAGGCCGATCTGGTCGAACAGCAATTCGGCGAGCTGCGCCTTGGTGAGCGCGGGCGTCTCCAGGCTCTCCACGGCGAGTTCCATCATCTCCGCACCCTTGGAAGTATTGGTCAAAGTCATCACCGCAGCCTCGCTCCCAGTTGCTGCTGCAGCTGCTGCAGCACCGCCTGCACCGACTCGTCGATCTCCGCCTCGGTGAGCGTCGCCGTGCCGTCGCCGAAGGTCAGCCGCACCGCAAAACTCTTCTCGCCGGGCGCGAAGCCGCCGACCACCGCATCGGCGTCGTCCTTGCCGCGCTTGGGCCGGAACACGTCGAACAGCACCGCGGAGCGCAGGCGCTCGGCGGGCAGCGCGGCCTGGGCCACGCGCATGACGTCGGCATGGGTCGTCTGCTCGGACACCACCACGGCGATGTCGCGGTCCACCATCTGCTGCCGGCCCACCGGCGCGAAGCGCGGCACGTCGCGCTCCAGCACGGCGTCCAGCTCCAGTTCGAACAGTACGGGAGCCTGCGGCAGATCCCACTGCTGGCGCCACTGCGGATGCAGCTCGCCCACGAAACCGATGCTGCGGCCATCCAGCAGCACTTCCGCGCAGCGGCCGGGATGCATCGCCGGGTGCGTGGCGGGCGCGAACACCGCGCGGCGCGGAGCGAGCAGCGCTTCGACGTCGCCCTTGACGTCGAAGAAGTCGACCGCCTCTTCCTTGCGGCCCCACTGCAGCGCATCGGCCGCGCCGTAGGCTGCGCCGGCCACGCGCATCGGCTGGCGGAAGCCGGCCACCGTGGTGTCGGAATCGGCGATGCCGGCATCGCGCAGGAACACCCGGCCCAGTTCGAACACGCGCACGCGCGGCGCCTTGCGGTCGAGGTTGAACTTCAGCACCTGCAGGAGCGAGCCCAGCAGCGAGGAGCGCATCACGCCCATCTGGCTGGCGATCGGGTTCAGCAGACGGATCGGATCGGCGTTGCCGGCCAGTTCGCGCTCCCAGCGTTCCTCGACGAAGCTGAAGTTGATCGTTTCCTGGTAACCCAGGGCCGCCAGTTCGCGGCGCACCGCGAACTGGCTGCGGCGCGCTTCGCGGCGCAGTTTGGGCGTGATGGGCGCGAGCGGCGGCGTCTCGGGCAACTGGTTGTAGCCCACCATGCGCACCACTTCCTCGATCAGGTCTTCCTCGATCGCGATGTCGAAACGGTAGGAGGGCGGCACCACCGTCAAGCGGCCCTCCCCGGCCTCGGCGGGCAGGCCCAGCTTGCGCAGCGCATCCGCGCACTGCTGCAGCGACAGCGGCATGCCGATCACCTTGGCTGCGCGGTCCACCCGCAGCGTCACGGGCTGCGGCACCGGCACGTTCACGCGCTGGTCGTCGACGGGGCCGCACACGGTCTCGGGCGTGCCGCAGATCTCCAGCACCAGTTGCGTGATGCGCTCGATGTGCTCCACGGTGCCTTCCGGGTCCACGCCGCGCTCAAAACGGTGGCCCGCATCGGTCGAGAAATTGAAGCGGCGCGACCGGCCGGCGACGGCCTTGGGCCACCAGAAGGCGGCCTCGATGTAGACGTGGCGCGTGTCGTCCGACACCGCCGTGGCATCGCCCCCCATGATGCCCGCGAGCGACTCCACCTGGCTGTCGTCGGCGATCACGCCGACCTGGCCGTCGAGCGCCACGGTGTTGCCATTGAGCAGCTTGAGCGATTCGCCCTCGCGCGCCCAGCGCACGTCCAGGCCGCCGTGGATCTTCTCCAGATCGAAGATGTGCGACGGGCGGCCCAGCTCGAACATCACGTAGTTGGAGATGTCCACCAGCGGCGACACGCCGCGCTGACCGCAGCGCGCGAGCCGGTCGAGCATCCAGCGCGGCGTCGTCGCCTTCGCGTTGATGTGGCGCACGATCCGGCCCGAGAACCGGCCGCAGAGGTCCGTCGCGCCGATCTTCACCGGCAGCACGTCGCCGATGCCCGTGCCCACCGGGGGGAACGCGGGCTCGCGCAGCGGCGCGCCGGTCAGGGCCGCCACTTCGCGCGCGACGCCGTACACGCTCAGCGCATGCGCCAGGTTGGGCGTGAGCTTGAGCGTGAACAGCGTGTCGTCGAGCGCGAGGTATTCGCGGATGTCCTGGCCCAGCGGCGCATCGGCGGGCAGTTCGAACAGGCCTTCGTGGTCTTCGGAGAGCTTGAGCTCGCGGGCCGAGCACAGCATGCCCTGGCTCTCCACGCCGCGCAGCTTGCCGACCTTGATGGCGAAGGGCTTGCCGTCCTCGCCCGGGGGCAGCAGCGCGCCCACCGTGGCGCACGGCACCTTGATGCCCACGCGCGCGTTCGCGGCGCCGCAGACGATGTTCAGCAGCGCGGGCTGGCCGACGTCCACCTGGCACACGCGCAGGCGGTCGGCGTTCGGGTGCTGCACCGCTTCCTTGATTTCGCCCACCACCACGCCGTGGAACGGGGGCGCCACCGGGGAGAGCTCCTCCACCTCGAGGCCCGCCATCGTCAGGGTTTCGGCCAGCTCTGCCGTGGTCAGGGGCGGGTTGCAGAATTCGCGCAGCCAGGATTCAGGAAATTGCATAGTCGGTTCAAAAGAGGCGGCCGGCATCGCCGCGCACCCCGAAAGGGGACCGCGGCGACGGAATCAATGGGGAGGTGCAGCGTTTACCGGAACTGCGACAGGAAGCGGACGTCGCCGTCGAAGAACAGCCGGAGGTCGTTGACCCCATATCGCAGCATCGTCAGGCGGTCGGGGCCCATGCCGAAGGCGAAGCCGATGTACTTTTCCGGATCCAGCCCCATGTTGCGCACCACGTTCGGATGCACCTGGCCGGAGCCCGCCACTTCGAGCCAGCGGCCGGCGAGCGGCCCGTCCTGGAACTGGATGTCGATCTCGGCGCTCGGCTCGGTGAACGGGAAGAAGCTCGGGCGGAAGCGCAGCACCAGGTCGTCGCTCTCGAAGAACGTGCGGCAGAAGGCGGTGAACACCACTTTCAGATCCTTGAAGCTGACGTTCTCGCCGATCCACAGGCCTTCGCACTGGTGGAACATCGGCGAATGGGTGGCATCGCTGTCCACGCGGTAGGTGCGGCCCGGCGCGATCACGCGGATCTCGGGCATCGCCTGGCCGGCGTCGAGCAGTGCGCGGTGCTTCTTGACGTGCTGCACCGCATGGCGGATCTGCATGGGGCTGGTGTGCGTGCGCAACAGCAGCGGAGCGGCCTCGGTGCCGCCCTCGACGTAGAACGTGTCGTGCATCGACCGCGCGGGATGGTCTTCCGGCGTGTTGAGCGCGGTGAAGTTGAACCAGTCGGTCTCGATTTCCGGGCCCTCGGCCACGTCGAAACCCATGGAGCCGAAGATGCCCTCGATGCGCTCGAGCGTGAGCGAGACGGGGTGCAGTCCGCCCTGCCCCCGCTGGCGGCCGGGCAGCGTGACGTCGAGCGCCTCGGCCTGCAGCTGCGCCTGCAGCTCGGCATCCGCCAGCGCTTGGCGACGGTCGCCCAGGGCCTGCTCGATGGCCTGCTTCGCGACGTTCACCGCGGCGCCGCGCGACTTCTTCTCCTCGACGGACAGCTTGGCCAGCCCCTTCAGGAGTTCCGTCACCTTGCCGGCCTTGCCGAGGAACTGGGCCTTGGCGTTTTCAAGGTCTGCAGGCGTGCCCGCTTCCGCGAACAACCGGCGTGCGGCATCTACCAGGGAATCCAGCTCGTTCATACCCACTCTCTGTCGTCTTGAGAAATAAACAAGGGCTAGCGCCTTTTCAAGCCCTAGCCCTTGCTGTTGTTACGCAGGCAGCCCTCCGGAAGGACGGCTGCCGATCGCGAGATCAAGCGGCGGCCAGCTTGGCCTTGACTTGCTCCACGATGCTGCCGAAGGCAGCCTTGTCGTGCACCGCGAGGTCGGCCAGCATCTTGCGGTCGATCTCGATGGCTGCCTTCTTCAGGCCGTTCGTGAACTGGCTGTAGGTCAGGCCCAGTTCGCGGGAGGCGGCGTTGATACGGGCGATCCACAGTTGGCGGAACACGCGCTTCTTGGT
>DHAE01000013.1:0-113568 GCA_002397315.1 Comamonadaceae bacterium UBA4962 | reverse complement strand
GCCGTTACACCACGTTTGACGCGAGGCATGTGTGTACTCCTTGTTCGTCAGTGAATTAAACGCCCATGCCGGGCAGCATCTGTGAAATCGAGCCCATGTTGGTCTCGTGCACAGCAACCGCACCACGCAGATGGCGCTTGTTCTTGGTGGTCTTCTTGGTCAAGATGTGACGTTTGAAGGCTTGACCGCGCTTGACGGTGCCACCGGGACGAACGCGGAAACGCTTTTTCGCGCTGCTCTTGGTCTTCATTTTGGGCATTTCAATGCTCCTTTTTGTCGTGCTCGCGAGGCGTTTGCGGACCCATCCGCAAACTTGCAGGCCCCGAGCCACTTCTTGTGCGGCATCCCGTGGGACGCCGCGGCAGGGTCATGAAACCCTTGCCATGCCCCGAAAGCACTCGCGTGCTTCCGGGAACATTCTTCAAGGCAGGCCCACCCTCAGGTGGCGGCTGCCGCCCCTTCCGCTGCCGGCTTCGCGGCAGGCTTGCGCTTGCCCGGGGCGATCATCATGATCATCTGCCGACCTTCGAGCTTCGGGAACTGCTCGATCAGGATGGTGTCGCCCAGGTCGTCGCGGATGCGGTTGAGCAGGGCCAGGCCGATTTCCTGGTGGGTGATTTCCCGACCGCGGAAGCGCAGCGTGATCTTGCACTTGTCGCCTTCCGCGAGGAAGCGGCGGATGTTGCGCAGCTTGATGTTGTAGTCGCCATCATCCGTGCCCGGACGGAACTTGACTTCCTTGATTTCGATGACCGTCTGCTTGGCCTTGGCCTCCGCCGCGCGCTTCTGCTCTTGGTACTTGAACTTTCCATAGTCCACAAGGCGGCACACGGGAGGGTTGGCCGTAGCGGCAATCTCCACCAGGTCCACATCCAGCTCGCCCGCCATGCGGAGGGCTTCCATGAGGCTGACCACCCCGAGCGGCTCGTTCTCCGGGCCCGACAGGCGGACCTCGGGAGCCATGATTTCACGGTTCAGGCGGTGCTTGCGCTCCTCGCGCTGGCGACGATCACGAAATTCAGTAGCGATGGCTATGTCCTTCAATCAAGATGCTACGAAAAATGTAGCTGAAAAGCCGCGGCAGGAGGGGCACCACGGCGTTCGTCGTCGGCTTTCGCCGACGGTTCATCACGCTTTGGTGGCGATGTCCTGCGAGATCAGGGAGATGAAGGCCTCCAGCGGCATCACCCCCAGGTCACGGTTACCACGGGCTCGCACTGCAACGGTGCCGGCCGCCTTCTCCTTGTCGCCGGCGACGAGGATATACGGCAGCTTTTGCAACGAATGCTCCCGTATTTTATACGTAATCTTTTCGTTACGCAGATCGAGCTCCACCCTAAGGCCTTGATTCGGCAATGCTTTTTGCAGCTTTTCGGCGATTTCGCGACAGTAATCGTCCTGCGCGCCGGTAATGTTGAGCACGGCCACCTGCACGGGGGCGAGCCAGACCGGCAGTGCGCCGGCATGCTGTTCGATCAGGATGCCGATGAAACGTTCCAGGCTGCCCACGATCGCGCGGTGCAGCACGATCGGCCGGTGGCGCTGGCCGTCCTCGCCGACGTACTCGGCCCCCAGGCGCTCGGGCATGGACGGGTCGACCTGGATCGTGCCGCACTGCCAGTGCCGGCCGATCGCGTCACGCAGCGTGTACTCGAGCTTCGGGCCGTAGAAGGCTCCGTCGCCGACGGCGATCTGGTAGTCGCAGCCCGAGGCCTTCAGGCTCTCGATGAGCGCGTTCTCGGCCTTGTCCCAGCTCTCTTCCGAGCCGATGCGCTTCTCGGGGCGCGTGGCGACCTTGTAGATGATGTCGGTGAAGCCGAAATCCTTGTAGACCTTCTGCAGCAGCGCCGTGAAGTTGATGCACTCCTGCTGGATCTGGTCTTCGGTGCAGAAGATGTGGCCGTCGTCCTGCGTGAAGGCGCGCACGCGCATGATGCCGTGCAGGCCGCCCGTGGGTTCGTTGCGGTGGCACTGGCCGAACTCGCCGTAGCGCAGCGGCAGGTCGCGGTAGCTCTTCACGCCCTGGTTGAAGATCAGGATGTGGCCGGGGCAGTTCATCGGCTTGAGCGCGTAGTCGTGCTTCTCGCTCTCGGTCGTGAACATGTTCTCGCGGTACTTGTCCCAGTGGCCGGTCTTCTCCCACAGGTGCTTGTCGAGGATCTGCGGGCCCTTCACCTCCTGGTAGCCGTTGTCGCGGTACACCTGGCGCATGTACTGCTCCACGCCCTGCCAGATCGTCCAGCCCTTCGGGTGCCAGAACACGGTGCCGGGCGAATGCTCGTCGATGTGGAACAGGTCCAGCTCGCGGCCGAGGCGGCGGTGGTCGCGCTTCTCGGCTTCCTCGATGCGCTTGACGTACGCCTCGAGATCCTTCTTGTCGGCCCAGGCGGTGCCGTAGATGCGCTGCAGCTGCTCGTTCTTGGCGTCGCCGCGCCAGTAGGCGCCCGAGACGCGGGTGAGCTTGAACACCTTCAGGAAGCGCGTGTTCGGCACGTGCGGCCCCCGGCACATGTCCACGTACTCTTGATGGTAGTAGAGGCCCATGGCCTTCTCTTCGGGCATGTCCTCGACGAGGCGCAGCTTGTAATCCTCGCCGCGTTCGCGGAACACGTCGATCACCTCGGCGCGCGGCGTCATCTTCTTGACGACGTCGTAGTCCTGGGCGATGAGCTCCTTCATGCGCTGCTCGATCGCCGCGAGGTCGTCGGGCGTGAACGGGCGCTCGTAGGCGATGTCGTAGTAGAAGCCCTCTTCGATCACGGGGCCGATCACCATCTTCGCCGTCGGGTAGAGCTGCTTGACGGCGTGGCCCACCAGGTGGGCGCAGGAGTGGCGGATGATCTCGACGCCGTCCTGGTCGCGCGGCGTGATGATCTGCAGGCGCGCGTCGTGGTCGATCACGTCGCTGGCGTCCACGAGGCGGCCGTCCACCTTGCCCGCCACGGTCATCTTGGCCAGGCCCGGCCCGATGGACTGGGCCACGTCGGCCACCGTGACGGGGCCGGGATATTCGCGTTGGGAATTGTCGGGGAGCGTGATCCGGATCATGTGCGGGTGCCTCGGTAAGACAGGTGGATGCGCGGGATAGGAGAAATAGCGGACGAAAAAAAACGCGGAACGATGTCCGCGCTTTTTTTCGGGGGTGCAGGCGACAGGGGGAGTGACGTGCAGGCGCGAACGGACAGCCTTCAGCGGCTGGTGGAGGGGGTCTCCGTAGTTCGCGGTGTCATAACCGTCATGCCTTTCTCGCTCTTGCAGGTGATGGATGGCGCCATTCTACCCCTTCCCGGCCGGCCGCCGTGCAGCGGCCCCATGGCACCGCTGGCACGCGCACCCGGCGCGAAGGCTCCAGGCCTTCCCCGCCGGGTGGTGCGCTCAGCGGATCAGTGGAACTGCTCTTCCTCGGTGGAGCCGGTGAGCGCCGTGACGCTCGACTTGCCCCCCTGGATCACGGTGGTGACGTCGTCGAAGTAGCCCGTGCCGACTTCCTGCTGGTGCGACACGAAGGTATAACCGCGCTCGCGGGCCGCGAATTCGGGCTCCTGCACCTTCTCGACATAGGCGGACATGCCGCGCTTCACGTAGTCCTGCGCCAGGTCGAACATGTTGAACCACATGCTGTGGATGCCGGCCAGCGTGATGAACTGGTACTTGTAGCCCATGGCGCCCAGCTCGCGCTGGAACTTGGCGATGGTGGCGTCGTCGAGGTTCTTCTTCCAGTTGAAGGACGGCGAGCAGTTGTAGGCGAGCAGCTTGCCCGGGTGCTTGGCATGCACGGCCTCGGCGAACTTCTTGGCGAACTCCAGGTCCGGCGTGCCGGTCTCGCACCAGACGAGGTCGGCGTAGTCGGCGTAGGCGACGGCGCGGCTGATGGCCTGGTCGATGCCCTTGCGGGTCTTGTAGAAGCCCTCGGCGGTGCGCTCGCCCGTCAGGAACGGCTTGTCGTTCTCGTCGTAGTCGCTGGTGATCAGGTCGGCGGCTTCGGCGTCGGTGCGGGCGATCACCAGGGTGGGCACGCCGTACACGTCGGCGGCCATGCGGGCGGCGATCAGCTTCTGCACGGCTTCCTGCGTGGGCACCAGCACCTTGCCGCCCATGTGGCCGCACTTCTTGACCGAGGCGAGCTGGTCTTCGAAGTGGACGCCGCCGGCGCCGGCGCGGATCATCGCCTTCATCAGTTCATAGGCGTTCAGCACGCCGCCGAAACCGGCTTCCGCATCGGCCACGATCGGCACGTGGTAGTCGACGAAGCCCGCGTCGCCGGGGTTTACGCCCTTGGCCCACTGGATCTCGTCGGCACGGGTGAAGCTGTTGTTGATGCGCTCCACGACCTTCGGCACCGAGTCCACCGGATAGAGCGACTGGTCGGGGTACATGGCGGCGTACTCGTTGTTGTCGGCAGCCACCTGCCAGCCCGAGAGGTAGATCGCCTTGATGCCGGCCTTGACCTGCTGCATGGCCTGGCCGCCGGTGAGCGCGCCGAGGCAGTTCACGTAGGGCTCGTTGTTCACGAGATTCCAGAGCTTTTCGGCGCCCCGGCGTGCCAGCGTGTGCTCCACCTGGAACGAGCCGCGCAGCCGCACCACGTCGGCGGCGGAGTAACCGCGCTTGATCCCCTTCCAGCGGGGGTTCTGGGCCCAGTCTTTTTCCAGGGCGGCGATTTGCTGTTCACGGCTCAGTTGCTCATTGAAGGTTTGGGGCATGGTCATCTCCAGGGGAAGTGGGTGAAAACGCAGGGCAGTTTCTTGCCGCCCTTGGAGACAACTTTAGGTCTTGTAGAAGACTTTGCCAAGCTCTTATGTCTTATATAAGACATAAATTTTTCTGAGCTATATCAATGACTTAGCTCGCCGATTTCGCATCGAGAAAACAGCTTTCTCATATCGAGAAATTTTGCGGCGGCGCAGCAATCGCGAATTTCGAGATGTGAAACGCCGATTTCATCTGCGAAATTCCAGCCGGGGCGGCGCTTCTCAGCCCGGGCGATGCGCCATCCAGTCGCCGTGCAGCAGGCGAGGCGCCCCGCGCAGGAAGGACGGTGCGATCTCGTACACCAGGCAGGAGAGCCGCGCACCGGTTTCCTTCAACTCCAGCTGCACTTCGCGCTTCACGTACTCGCCGGAAGGTTCGGGCCAGATGTCCTCGATCTCGTCCAGCCGCCGTTCGAGCGCCGGGGTGATGGCATACACCTCTCCCAGCACGGGCACGCGCCCATTCCCTTCCGAGTCGGGGCCTGTGAGCGCGATGCCGGGGTAGGCGCCGAGGTCGTAGAGCACGCCGGGCACCGCTGCGGTACCGACGGGGACGGGCGGCGGCACGAGCCGCGTGATGTCGTTGGCACCGCCGCGGCGGAGGGTTCCATAGACGAATACGTGGCGCACGGAATCGGCGCGCAGTGGCTCAGGCATGATGTGTCGTCCTCGTTTCTTGACCGTGTCGGCCGCAGTCTATCGGCCGGCGCGGTGCGTCCGCATGCCCAGCCGTCCCGTCGCTTATCTCTGCCTCGCGCTCAGCATGACCCTGGTGGGCAGCTACGTCGCGCTCTCCAAGCCACTGTCGCTGGCCCTGCCCCTCTTCCTGCTCGCCTGGCTGCGTTTCGGCATCGGCGGGCTCGGCATGCTGCCGTGGCTGCGCAAGCCGGCGACGGAGCCGCCGATGACGCCCCAGGTGAAGCGCCTGGTGTTCCTGGAGTCGTTCCTCGGCAACTTCCTGTTCACGCTGTGCATGATTTCCGGCGTCGGCCTGACCAGCGCGGTCACGGCGGGTGTCACCATGGCGGGCATTCCGGCGGCGGTGGCCGTGATGAGCTGGTTCTTCCTCAAGGAGCAGGTGCCGCGCCGCACCTGGGCAGCCGTCGTGCTGGCCGTGGCCGGCATCGCGCTGTTCGCGGTGGCCCAGCCGGGCTCTGGAGCGCACGGCGGCACGTCCGGCGCCGAGGGCGCGCATCCGCAGGGCCTCGCGTGGCTGGGGCAGCTGCTGCTGATCGGCGCCGTGCTGTGCGAGGCCGCTTATTCCGTGATCGGCAAGAAGCTCACCGGCACCCTGGGCCCGCGCCGCATCACCGCGCTGATCAACCTGTGGGGCTTCGTGCTGGCCACGCCGATGGGGGTGTACACGGCGCTGCAGTTCGACTTCACCGCGGTGCGCCCCGGCATGTGGCTGCTGCTGGTCTTCTATGCGCTGGCGGCGAGCGTATGGACGGTCTGGCTCTGGATGACGGGACTGAAGGCCGTGCCCGCGGCGCAGGGCGGCGTGTTCACCGTGCTGCTGCCCGTGAGCGCCGCGCTCGTGGGCGTGCTGGTGCTGGGCGAACGCTTCACGCCGCTGCAACTGCTGGCCTTCGGGATCGCCATCGCGAGCGTGGTGCTCGCCACGTTGCCGGTGCGCGGGCTGCGCGCACGCCCGCCGGGATGAGCGTACGGCCGGATGCGGCAACGACGCCAGAAGGGCCGTGCGAGCCGCGCGCTCAGCGGCCGGTCACCTTGCGGATGGGAGGCTTGATGCTGTCGCGCCGTGCGGGCAGCAGGGGCGCATCCTCGCGCACGGCGTTCAGGACGATGCAGGTGGAGGTTTCCGCCAGCAGGCAGAAGGCGGTGACGACGGCGTCGAGGTGGCTCACGTCGATCACGGCGATCTCCAGGATCCAGCTGTCGTCCCCCGTGACGTTGTAGGCATTGAGCACCTCGGGCGTCTTTTCGACGAGCTGGACCACGCGCGCATACTCCGCGCGCCCGACCCGGATGATCGCGCGGATGCCATAGCCCAGGGCGGCATGGTCCACCCGCGCCCCGTAGCCGAGGATGATGCCCGCGGCTTCGAGCTTGCGCACGCGCTCGGTGACGGCGGGCTGGCTGAGGTGCACGCGGCGGCCGAGTTCCGCCATGGTGATGCGCCCGTCCTGCTGCAGCGCGGCGAGGATGCGGGCGTCGTGTGCGTCGATGTCGGGCTTTTCGGTCATCGCCTCATTTGGCCATGAAAATCATGGCAGGGCTGCCGCATTACCGTTGAAATGCCATGTTCTGCCAAGGCCGGCATTCATAGCATATCGGCATGCAAACCACTGCTCCCTCCGCCCTTCCCTCTTCCGCGCGCTTGCCCGCCGGCGTTCTCGCTGCGCTGCTGTGCTGCTACTTCGTCTGGGGGTCGACCTACCTCGCCATCCGCGTGGCGCTGCAGAGCTTTCCACCGTTTTTCCAGATGGGTTCCCGCTTTCTGGTGGCAGGTGCGGTGCTGGCGGCATGGACGGCCTGGCGTGGTCGGCGCCAGGGGCCTGGCAGCGGGTTTCCCACCGCGCTGCAGTGGCGCAATGCACTGGTCGTGGGCGCATTGATGCTGGGCGGCGGCATGGGCCTGATCGCGACGGCCAGCCAGGGTGTCGGCTCGGGCCTGATCGCCACCTGCGTGGCATCCGTGCCGCTGATGGTGACCGGATGGGGCCTGCTGTGGGGCCGGCGGCCCGGCCGGTGGGAACTGGCGGGCGTGTGCCTCGGGGCGCTGGGTGTGGTGCTGCTGATGCGCGGCGAGAGCTTCTCTGCCTCGCCCGCCAGCATGGCCTGCGCGCTGGTATCGACGGCCTGCTGGTCGCTGGGCTCCGTGCTGTCCACGACGCGCTTCCCCCTGGCGCCGGGAGCGGCGGGGTTCTCCAGCGAAATGCTGTGCGGCGGGGCGGTGCTGATGGCCGTATCGCTGGCGCTGGGAGAGCGCCCGGCATGGCCGCCGGGCGCGGCACCGGTCGCTGCATGGCTGTACCTGGTGGCGTTCGGCTCGCTCGTCGCCTTCAGTGCCTACATGTACTTGCTGGCCCATGCGAGCCCGGCGCTCGCGTCGAGCTATGCCTTCGTGAACCCGGCGGTGGCGCTGGCGCTGGGAAGCGTTTTGGCGGGCGAGACGCTGTCGGCAAGCGAGGGTTGGGCGTGTGGGGTGATACTGGCGGCGGTCGGCCTGATCCTCGTCGGCCAGGGGCGCCGCCGGCGGGCCTGACTTTCCGCACCTCGAAACGGTAGTGGCCGCTACGGCCGTGTCGCAACAACTGGAGGCAAAAAAACGCACGCTTCCCTTGGAAACACGTTTTTTTGCCATTAGCATTCGCCGAACCAGTGGACAGCAGGTTTTCGCTGGTGAACCGCTATTTCACTCCCAACAAGGAAAAACCAACATGGCAACTGCAAAGAAAGCTCCGGCTGCCGACAAGGCCGCGGCGCCCGCCAAGAAGCGTACGCCCAACGCCGCCTTCATGAAGGCCCTGACGCCCAGCGCGGCGCTGGCCGCCGTGGTCGGCTCCGACCCGCTGCCCCGTACCGAGATCATCAGCAAGCTGTGGGTCTACATCAAGGCCAACAACCTGCAGGATGCCGCCAACAAGCGCATGATCAACGCCGACGCGAAGCTGAAGGAAGTGTTCGGCAAGCCGCAGGTCTCGATGTTCGAGATGGCCGGCCTGATCGGCAAGCACGTCAAGTGATGCGCCCGGCGGCCGCCCGCTGAGGGACGGTCGTCTGCACCACCCTGGATGCACCCGCTGCACGCCAGGTGGCGCCCCACCGAAGAAGCCGGCATCGCCGGCTTTTTCTTTGCCTGCGCGCGGGTCGCGATCGTCGGGCGGGTACGGAATGCCATGGCCCGGCTCCGGCTTTTATCGAGAATGATTCGCGTCTGCTCTATCATCCGCGCTCGTCCTGGCGAACCGCCGGCCTGCCATCCACACAAGAGAAAGAGACCGTCCGCATGCGCATCCGCTTCCTGAACCTGCTCCTCGTGTCCGCCGGGCTGCTGGCCGCTGCCGGCCCCGCATCCGCACAGGACCAGGTCGTGAACCTGTACTCGGCACGCCACTACGCCACCGACGAAGCGCTCTACACCGGGTTCACGAAGGCCACCGGCATCAAGATCAACCGCGTGGACGCGGACGATGCCGGCATCATGGCGCGCCTCAAGGCCGAAGGCTCCGCCTCGCCGGCCGACGTGATCCTGCTGGTGGATGCCGCGCGCCTGTACCGCGGCGAGAAGGACGGGCTGTTCCTGCCCGTCAAATCGCAGGTGCTCGAAGACGCCATTCCCGCCAACCTGCGCGCGCGCCCTGCGGCGGACGGGGGCATTCCGTGGTTCGGCCTCTCCACGCGCGCCCGCGTCATCGTCTACAACAAGGCGAAGGTGAACAAGGACGACGTGGACACCTACGAGGAACTCGGCGATCCGAAGAACAAGGGCAAGGTCTGCATCCGTTCGGGCTCGCACCCCTACAACCTGAGCCTGTTCGGCGCGGTGACAGAGCACCTGGGCGAGCAGAAGGCCGAGGCCTGGCTCAAGGGCGTGGTGGCCAACCTCGCGCGTCCTCCGAAGGGCGGCGACACCGACCAGATCCGCGCCGTGGCCTCGGGCGAATGCGAGATCGCAGTCACCAACAGCTACTACCTGGCGCGCATCATGCGGTCCGACAAGCCGGAGGACAAGGACGTGGCCGGCAAGGTCGCCGTGGTGTTTCCGAACCAGCAGTCCTGGGGCACGCACATGAACATCGCGGGTGGCGCCGTGGCGCGCTACTCGAAGAACCAGGCCAACGCGGTGAAGTTCCTCGAGTACCTTGCGAGCCCCGCGGCGCAGAACTACTTCGCGAGCGGCAACAACGAATGGCCTGCCGCCAAGGGCGTGGTGTCCGAGAACCCCGCGCTGCGCGAGATGACGGGCGGCCAGCCCTTCAAGAGCGAGACGATCCCGATCAGCGCCGTGGGCGAACACATGCCGAAGGTGCAGCAGATGCTGGACCGCGTGGGCTTCAAGTAAGCCTGCCGCGCCCCGCCCCCCGTGCCCTGAACGGGCACGCCAGCCAAGCCCGGTCCGCCGGGCTTTGTTCGTTTGCGAACCACGCTTCTTCGCCGATAATTGACGTTTACGTCAACGTCATACCTAGAGGAGACAGTTCCATGGAGATTCAGGGCAAGGTTTTCATCGTCACCGGCGGCGCATCGGGCCTGGGCGAGGGCACGGCGCGCATGCTGGCCGCACAGGGCGGGCGCGTGGTGATCGCGGACATGCAGGCCGACAAGGGCGAGGCCGTGGCGCGCGAGATCGGCGGCACCTTCGTGCGCTGCGACGTGACCAGCGAAGCCGATGGCCAGACAGTGGTGGCACAGGCCGTGGCGCAGGGCAAGCTGATGGGCCTCGTCAATTGCGCGGGCATCGCGCCGGCCGAGAAGACGGTGGGCAAGAACGGCGCGCACGCGCTGGCGCTGTTCACCAAGACCGTGACGGTGAACCTGATCGGCAGCTTCAACATGATCCGCCTGGCGGCCGAAGCCATGTCGCGCAACGAGCCCGAGGCCACGGGCGAGCGCGGCGTGCTCATCTCCACGGCCAGCGTGGCCGCGTACGACGGGCAGATCGGCCAGGCGGCCTATTCCGCGTCCAAGGGCGGCATCGTCGGCATGACGCTGCCGATCGCGCGCGATCTGGCGCGCAACGGCATCCGCAACATGACGATCGCCCCGGGCATTTTCGGCACGCCGATGCTGTTCGGCATGCCGCAGGAGGTGCAGGATGCGCTGGCCGCGGGTGTGCCCTTCCCCAGCCGGCTCGGCACGCCGGAGGACTATGCGCGCCTGGCGCGCCACATCTTCGAGAACGACATGCTGAACGGCGAGGTGATCCGGCTGGACGGCGCGATCCGGCTCGCGCCGCGCTGACGCGGCTGCGCCGCCGCGGTGTCCGTCAGCCCGCCGTGTCGGGCTCCGCGCGCAGTTGCTCGCGCAGGCGCTGGCCGATGTCGGGCCGCTCCAGGAACGGATCCGGCGGATTGCGCACCGCCACGATGCTCTCCATGCGGCTCTGCACGTTGCCCAGGGCCTGGGGGTGGCTGAAGAGGTAGAAACGGTTGGCGGCGATGCCGTCGAACACCATCTGCGCCACTTCGGCGGCCGTGACCTTGCCGCTGCCGACAGCCTTGTCGGTCATGGCCTGGCCGATGAGCTGGCTGCGCGTGGGCGGTGCGGTGACCGCATCCGGCCGGTTGCGTTCGCTGCGGCCGATGCCGGTGGGCACGAAGTACGGGCAGAGCACGCTGGCGCCGACCTGGTCGGTGACCAGGGCCAGATCCTGATAGAGGGTTTCGGTGAGGCTGACCACCGCATGCTTGCTCACGTTGTAGATGCCCATGTTGGGGGGCGTGAGCAGGCCGGCCATGCTGGCCGTGTTGACGATGTGGCCACGCCAGGCGGGGTCCTGCCGGGCGGCGTCGAGCATCATCGGCGTGAAGAGGCGCACGCCGTGCACCACGCCCATGAGGTTGACGCCGAGCACCCAGTTCCAGTCGGCGACGGTGTTCTCCCACAGCAGGCCGCCGGCCCCCACGCCGGCGTTGTTGAAGACGAAGTGCGGCGCGCCGAAGCGCTCGCGCACGTCGGCGGCGAGCCGCTCCATCTGCGCGGCGTCCGATACGTCCACGCGGCGGGCGAGCACGTCGGCGCCCGCGGCGCGCATCTCGGCCTCGGCCTGGTCGAGCGCGTCCTGCTGTACGTCCGCCAGTACGAGGCGCATGCCGCGCCGTGCGCCGATGCGGGCGCATTCGAGCCCGAATCCCGATCCCGCGCCGGTGAGCACGGCGGTCTTGCCCTGGAAGTCTTCGATCATGGTGCTTTTGTCTCCGTGGTGGTGAGCGTGTAGCCGATGCGCGGGAAATGCACGTGGAGCAGGCCCGCGCGCGGGTCGGTGCGGGATACCGTGTAGCGCGTGCGCGTAGCGGCCACGAGCACGCCTTCGGTGGGTTCGGGGCCGAAGCTCTCGGCGGCGATGGCCACGCGGGTGCCGAGCGCGATGCCGTGCTCATCCTGGAAGACGTCGTCCACGAGCGGCAGCGGCTCGGCGTTGGCAGCGACGGTGATCGCGTCCTGCGACGAGAATTTCTCCATGCGGCCGTGGCCGATGGCGGCGATGCGGTCCATCCACTCCAGCACGGCGGGCGTGGCCTTGAAGATGTCCGCCATCACCGGCACGCACTGCCGAGTGAACCAGAACGGATGGTAGACGGCGAAGTCGGCCACGCAGGGCTCCGCGCCGAACAGGAATTCATGCTCCTCCACCATGTGCGCGATGCGCCGCAGGTAGGAACGGTAGGCGGCCGTGGCGTCCGCGGGACGCAGGCGCTGCATGCCGGCGCTCATGGCCTTGCGGTCGGCGCCGAAGGCCTGGGCGGCGGCGGGCGGCAGGTTCGCGAACAGCTCCGCCGCGCCGCGCGGCTGCAGGTTGTAGGCCATGGCGGTCCAGAACAGCGTGCTGTCGGCCCACTGGGCGAAGACGCGCACGGCGCCCTTGAGGGCCGGCGGGTAGAGCACGGGTTCGGGCTGGATGTGCTCCAGCACGTCGCAGATCAGGGCCGTGTCGCAGTAGATGTCCGCGCCGATCTGCAGGAACGGCGTGCGCCGGTAGCCGCCCGTGAGCGCGACCACGTCGGGCTTGGGCGCGACGCTCGGCACGATGACCGACTTCCAGGCGAGCTGCTTGAAGCCGAGCGCGAGTCGGATCTTTTCCGAGAACGGCGACGAGGGGTAGTGGTGCAGGATCGGTTCGGACGAGGCGGTCATGGCATCTCCTGGACAGGGGTTGGCGGCGCGGCAGGAAGCGCGGCGGGGAAAGGAACGCCGAGGCTACGCCGGTGCCGCGGGCGGTGTCCACAGCATCTCCACGTGGGGAATGCCGTCTTCGAGGTATTCGTCCGAGACGGTCTTGAAGCCTGCCTCGCCGTAGAAGCGCTGCAGATGCGCCTGGGCGCTGATGCGCACCGCCCTGCCCGGCCAGGCGGCGGCGCAGCGGGCGAGGCCCTCGCGCACCAGGGCGCGGCCGGCGCCGGTGCCGCGGGCTTCCGGTGCGGTCACCACGCGGCCGATGGACGGCTCGGGGTAGTTCACTCCGGGATCGGCGACGCGCAGCGTGGCCAGCAGCGGCCCGCCGGGCGCAGCGCGGCCCAGCAGGTGCCAGGACGATTTGTCGGCGTCGTCCGGGTCCTGGTAGGGGCCCTGCTCCAGGATGAACACGCGGCAGCGCAGCGCGAGGGCGTCGTGCAGCGCATGCACGCCCATGTCGTCGAAGCGCGCCCAGTGCCAGTGCAGGTCCGCCACGCTCAGACCAGCTTGACGAGTTGCTTGCCGAAGTTCTTGCCCTTGAGCAGGCCGAGGAACGCCTCGGGCGCGGCGGCGATGCCGTCGGCCACCGTCTCGCGCGGGCGCAGCTTGCCGGAGGCGACGAGGCCGCCGAGTTCCTTGAGCGCTTCGGGCCAGATCTCCATGTGCTCGCTCACGATGAAGCCCTGCACCTTCATGCGGTTGACGAGGATGAGGGCCGGGTTCTGCAGCGGCAGCGGCTGGCCGTCGTAGCCGGCGATCATGCCGCACACGGCCACACGCGCGAACGCGTTGGCGCGCAGCAGCACCGCGTCGAGGATGTAGCCGCCGACGTTCTCGAAGTAGCCGTCGATGCCGTTCGGGCAGGCTTCCTTCAGCGCCTTGGACATGGCTTTCAGGTCGCCATGCTCGCGGTGGTCGATGCAGGCGTCGAAGCCCAGCTCCTCGGTCACGTAGCGGCACTTGTCCGGGCCGCCGGCAATGCCCACCACGCGGCAGCCGCGCGCCTTGGCGAGCGCGCCGAACGCGCTGCCCACGGCACCCGAGGCCGCGCTGACCACCACGGTCTCGCCGGCCTTGGGCTCGATGATCTTGACGAGGCCGTACCAGGCCGTCACGCCGGGCATGCCCACGGCGCCGAGGTAGTGCGACAGCGGCACGTGGGTGGTGTCCACCTTGCGCAGCATGCCGGGCGCGTTGCCGTCCACCACGCTCCACTCCTGCCAGCCGCCCATGCCGACGACCTTGTCGCCCACGGCGAACTTCGGGTGCCGGCTCTCGGCCACTTCGCCCACCGTGCCGCCGATCATCACCTCGCCCAGCGGCTGCGATGCGGCGTAGCTCTTGCTGTCGTTCATGCGGCCGCGCATGTAGGGGTCGAGACTCAGGTAGTGGTGGCGCACGAGCACCTGGCCGTCCTGCAGTTCGGGCGTGTCGGTGGCGACGAGCTTGAAATTGCCGGTGCTGGCTTCGCCCTGGGGGCGGTTGTCCAGAAGGATCTGCTGATTGCGGGGCATGGGGAAACTCCTTTCGGGGGTGGATGCAGGGCCCGCGGATTGCGCCGGGGCCGCTTTGCAGACGAAGGTGCCGGGCTCGGTGCGCGCGGCGTGGGGATCAGTCGGTGGGCACGGCCGCCGATGGCTGGGCGGGGCGCGCCATGTACTTGAAGGTGCCGGTGGCGTGGCTGCACAGACGTCCCTCGGCGTCGTAGATGCTCGCCTCGGTGAACGCGAGCGACTTCGTGCGGTGCAGCAGCTTGCCGCGCGCGACCAGCGGCCCGCGCGCGGCGAACATGAAGCTGGTCTTCATCTCGATGGTGACCACGCCGATGTCGTCGGGCACCTCGCTGCGCGCGGCGGTGGCCATGGCCACGTCCATGAGCGTCATGGTCGCGCCGCCATGCGTGACGGCGAAGGAATTGAGGTGTTCCGCCTGCGCGGTGTAGCGCAGCTCGGATTCGCCGCCTTCCATGCGGTGCAGGGTGAAGCCGAGATGGCTGACAAAGGGGATTTGGACACCGAAACTCAACACGGGCAAGACTCCATCAGGAACAGGGAACCGGCAGCATAGCGAACGCGGAGCGGATCGGACGTGCAGGCCCCCGCGCCGCGGGCCGCGTCAGCCGCCCGTCACCACGCTCACGCCGCCGTCGACGGCCAGCCACTGGCCGGTGATGTGCTTGCCGGCGTCGGACGCGTAGAGCAGGCACAGGCCCTTGAGGTCTTCGTCGTCGCCCAGGCGGCGCAGCGGCGCGTGATCGGCCATCTTCTGCTCGCCCAGCGTCTCGATCAGCACCGAGGCCATCTTGGTCTTGAAGAAGCCCGGGCAGATCGCATTCACGTTGATGCCGTGCACGCCCCACTCCGCCGCCAGCGCGCGCGTGAAGTTGATCACCGCGCCCTTGGAGGTGTTGTAGGCGATGGTCTTCATCTGGATGGGGTTGCCGCCCAGCCCGGCGATGGAGGCCACGTTGATGATGCGGCCGCTCTTGCGCGGGATCATGCTGTGCTTGGCGATGGCCTGCGACAGCAGGAAGTAGCCGCGCACATTGAGGTTCATCACCTTGTCCCATGCGGCGGTGGGATGGTCTTCCGCCGCGGCGCCCCAGCTTGCGCCGGCGTTGTTCACGAGGATATCGACGTCGCCCATGCGCTGCAGGGTTTCCTGCGCGAGGCGCTGGATGTCGGCCTCCTGCCCGCAGTCGGCGGCGATCCAGCGCGCGTCGATGCCGGCGGCCTGCAGCGTGGCGGCGGACTCCTCCAGATCGGCCGCCTTGCGGGACGTCAGCATGATCTTCGCGCCGGCCTCGCCGAGCGCCAGGGCCATCTGCAGCCCGAGGCCGCGCGAGCCGCCGGTCACGAGTGCCGTCTTGCCGGAAAGATCGAAAAGTTGCTGGACCGTGCGGGTCATGGGTGTGTCTCCTGTCGTCTGTAAGAAGGTTCGCGGGGCATTGTGCGCGGCGGGCCGGCGGGGGCTTGTCGCGTGCGTGATCGGAACAGCGCCGCCTGCCGGATCAGAAGCCGGCCTCGGGCATTTCTGCGCAGGTCATGTCCCGCGTGCGGACCACGTTCAACCACGCGCCGATCTTCGGCAGCTCGTAGCGGAAGAAGTAGCGCATGGCGCCCAGGCGCCCCGCATCGGCAGGCTGCGCCGGCGATTCGCCCGCGGGAGTGCGGGCCAGCACCGCCACGGCCAGATCGAGCCAGATCCATGCGAGCACCATGTGCCCGGCCGCCTGCATGTAGGGCACGGCGTTGGCCAGCGCCTCCGCGGGCTCGCCCGTGGCCCAGGCCGCCTTGGTGGCGGCGCCGACCTCGGCCAGGGCGCGCGCGAGTTCGTTGGCGTGCGTAGCGAGATCGGGGTGCTCCATGGCGCGCTGGATGGTGGCGTTCACGCGCCCTGCCAGCAATTGCAGCCCGCGGCCGCCTTCCATCACCACCTTGCGGCCCAGCAGGTCCATCGCCTGGATGCCGTGGGTGCCTTCGTGGATCATGTTGAGCCGGTTGTCGCGCCAGTACTGCTCCACCGGGAAATCGCGCGTGTAGCCATAGCCGCCGTGGATCTGGATGGCCAGCGAATTCGCCTCCAGGCACCACTCGCTCGGCCAGCTCTTGGCGATGGGCGTGAGCACTTCGAGCAGCAGGCGGGCTTCGTCGGCGGCCTGCGCGCCGCCGGTGTGCTGCTCGTCCACGAGGCGCGCGCAGTACAGGTTGAGCGCGAGCGCACCCTCGCCGTAGCTCTTCTGCGCGAGCAGCATGCGGCGGATGTCGGCATGCTCGATGAGCCGCACCGGCGGCGCGGACGCATCCTTGGCGGCCTTCCCCGCAGCGCCGGCCGCGTGGGAGACGATCGGCCGGCCCTGCGTGCGCTCGCGGGCATAGTCGAGGCTCGCGTAGTAGCCCGCCAGGCCCAGCATGGTGGCCGCCATGCCGATGCCGATGCGCGCCTCGTTCATCATGTGGAACATGCAGCGCAGGCCCTCGCCGGGCCTGCCCACGAGATAGCCGATGGCGCCCGCGCCCCCGCGCACCGGGTAGCGGCCCTCGCCGAAATTGAGCAGCGTGTTGGTGGTGCCGCGCCAGCCGAGCTTGTGGTTGAGACCCGCCAGCGCCACGTCGTTGCGTTCGCCGGTCAGCTGGCCGCCCTCGTCCACCAGCCGCTTCGGCACGATGAACAGCGAGATGCCCTTGACGCCCGGCACCAGCTTGCCGTCCGGCCCGGGGATCTTGGCGAGCACGAGGTGCACGATGTTCTCGGTCAGTTCGTGGTCGCCCGAGCTGATCCACATCTTGTTGCCGGTGAGGCGGTAGCGGGCGCCGAGCGCGTCGCCCTCGAAGTCGGCACCGTCCGGCACGGCGCGCGTGGCCACGTCGGAGAGCGACGAGCCCGCCTGCGGCTCCGACAGGCACATGGTGCCGGCCCAGCGGCCGTTGAATTCGTTGAGCGCGAACACTTCCTTCTGCTTCGCCGTGCCGTGCGCCATCAGCAGGTTCGCGTTGCCGGCCGTGAGCAGGTTGGAGCCGATGCTGATCGATGCCAGCGCGAAGAAGCTGTTGGCCGCCGCCTCCACGGTGTAGGGCAGCTGCATGCCGCCCACGTCGTAGTCCTGCGCGGCGCTGAGCAGGCCCGATTCCGCATAGGCACGGCGCGCTTCGTAGGTGGCCTGCGGCAGCACCACGCGCAGCGTGCCGTCGGGCTCGGTGACGGTGTGCGGCTCTTCGGTGTCGACGAGGCGGTTGAACGGTGCGTACTTCTCGCGCGCAATGCGCTCGCAGGTGTCGAGCACGGCATCGAAGGTCTCGCGCGAATGGTCGGCGAAGCGCTCGCGCGGCGTGAGCGCGTCGGCCTGCAGCCAGTCGTGGAGCAGGAAATCGAGGGTGGAGCGGAGGGGCGTCGTCATGCGGCAAATTATGGAAGCGGGCCACGGCGCGCAGTGTCTGCTGCGTGACGCGGCCGCGCGGGGGCGCTGCAAAGCACGAGCCCCGTGCGGGCATGGGGCCGGCACGGGGCTCGATCGGGCGAACGGAGGGAGTGTCCGCCGTTCTCAGAACACTTCGAACACGCCCGCGGCACCCATGCCGCCACCGATGCACATCGTGACGCAGACGCGCTTGGCGCCGCGGCGGCGGCCTTCGATGAGCGCATGGCCCGTGAGGCGCTGGCCGCTCACGCCGTAGGGATGGCCCAGGGCGATCGCGCCGCCGTTCACGTTCAGCCGGTCGGCCGGGATGCCGAGCTTGTCGCGGCAGTACAGCACCTGCACGGCGAAGGCTTCGTTCAGCTCCCACAGGTCAATGTCCTGCACCGTCAGGCCCAGCTTCTTGAGCACCTTGGGAACGGCGAAGACGGGGCCGATGCCCATCTCGTCGGGCTCGCAGCCCGCCACGGCGAAGCCGAGGAAGCGGCCCAGGGGCTTGAGGCCCTTGCGGCTCGCATAGTCCTCGCTCGTGATGACGCAGGCACCCGCGCCATCGGAGAACTGGCTCGCGTTGCCGGCCGAGATCACGCCGCCCGGCAGCGCGGGCTTGATGCCGGCGATGCCTTCCTTCGTCGTGCCTTCGCGCGTGCCTTCGTCCTTGCTCACCGTGACCTGCTTGGTGATCAGGCCCAGGGTCTTGTCGGCCACGCCGGCGGTGACGGTGATGGGCGCGATCTCGTCGTCGAACTTGCCGGCGGCCTGCGCGGCGCAGGCCTTTTGCTGGCTGGCGGCGCCGTACTCGTCCATCGCGTCGCGGCCGATGTGGTAGCGCTTGGCGACCTGCTCGGCGGTCTCGAGCATGCTCCAGTAGATCTCGGGCTTGGCCTTCGCCAGTTCGAGGTCGCGCAGCATGTGCGTGTTCATTTCCTGCTGCACGCAGGAAATGCTTTCGACGCCGCCGGCCACGAACACCTCGGCCTCGCCCGCGATCACGCGCTGGGCTGCGAGCGCGATGGTCTGCAGGCCCGAGGAGCAGAAGCGGTTCACCGTCATGCCCGAGGTGGTGACGGGCAGGCCGGCGCGCAGCGCGATCTGGCGCGCGATGTTGGCGCCGGTCGCGCCTTCGGGGTTGGCGCAGCCCATGATGACGTCGTCGACTTCCGAGCCGTCGATGCCGGCGCGCTGCACGGCGTGCTGCACCGCATGGCCGCCGAGCGTGGCGCCGTGGGTCATGTTGAAGGAGCCCTTCCAGCTCTTGGCGAGCGGCGTGCGGGCGGTGGAAACGATCACTGCGGAGGTCATGTGCGGAATTCCTGGTTCTTTGCAAACATGCGGACGGCGGCGGTCAGGCGAAAGCCTTGCCCTCGGCGGCGAGTCGGGAGAGCAGCGGCGCGGGCTCCCACGCGGCGGCATCGTCCAGCGGGTTCTGCGCGAAGCGCTGCATCGACTGCGCGACGTTGAAGAGGCCCACTTCGCTCGCGTAGTGCATCGGGCCGCCGCGGTGGATGGGGAAACCGTAGCCCGTGAGGTACACCATGTCGATGTCGCCGGACTTGCTCGCGATGCCCTCTTCCAGGATCTTCGCGCCTTCGTTCACCAGGGCGTAGACCAGGCGCTGCACGATCTCCTCGTCGCTGATCTTGCGCGGCGTGATGCCGAGTTCCTTGCGGTGGTCCTCGATCATCTGGTTCACCAGATCGCTCGGGATGGCGTCGCGCTTGCCGGGCTTGTAGTCGTACCAGCCGGCGCCCGTTTTCTGGCCGTAGCGGCCCAGTTCGCAGAGCTTGTCGGCCGTGCGGCTGTACTTCATGTCCGGGCGCTCTACGGCGCGGCGCTTGCGGATCGCCCAGCCGATGTCGTTGCCGGCCAGGTCGCCCATGCGGAACGGGCCCATGGCGAAGCCGAACTTCTCGATGGCCTTGTCCACCTGCTGGGGCGTGGCGCCTTCGTCCAGCAGGAAGCCGGCCTGCTGGCTGTAGCGCTCGATCATGCGGTTGCCGATGAAGCCGTCGCAGACGCCCGAGACCACGGCCGTCTTCTTGATCTTCTTGGCGAGCGCCATCACGGTGGCGAGCACGTCCTTGGCGGTTTCCTTGCCGCGCACCACCTCCAGCAGCTTCATCACGTTGGCGGGGCTGAAGAAGTGCATGCCCACCACGTCCTGCGGACGCTTCGTGAAGGCGGCGATCTGGTCCACGTCGAGCGTGGAGGTGTTGGAAGCGAGGATGGCGCCGGGCTTGGCGACCTCGTCGAGCTTCTTGAACACGGTTTCCTTGACGCCCATCTCTTCGAACACGGCCTCGATGACGAGGTCGGCGTCCTTCAGGTCGTCATAGCTCAGCGTGGGCGTGAGCAGGGCCATGCGCTGCTCGTACTTGTCCTGCTTGAGCTTGCCCTTGGCGACCTGCGCCTCGTAGTTCTTGCGGATGGTGGCCAGGCCCCGGTCCAGCGCTTCCTGCTTGGTCTCCAGGATGGTGACGGGAATGCCGGCGTTCAGGAAGTTCATGCTGATGCCGCCGCCCATGGTGCCGGCGCCGATCACGCCCACCTTGCGGATCTCGCGCTTGGGCGTGTCGGGCGGCACGTCGGGGATCTTGCTCGCAGCGCGCTCGGCCAGGAACAGGTGGCGCAGCGCGCGCGATTCCGGCGTCCACATCAGGTTGACGAACAGCTCGCGCTCGTAGGCCAGGCCGTCCTCGAACTTGCGCTTGGTGGCGGCTTCCACGGCGTCCACGCACTTGAGCGGCGCGGGGAAGTTCTTCGCCATGCCCTTGACCATGTTGCGCGCGAACTGGAAGTAGGCATCGCCCTGCGGGTGCTTGGCGGGCAGGTTGCGCACCAGCGGCAGCGGCCGGGTGTCGGCCACGCTGCGCGCGAAGGCCAGGGCCTCTTCGGCGAGCGATTCGGCCGAGGAGGCCATCTTGTCGAACAGCTTCTGGCCCGGCATGCCGCCGATCAGCTCGCTCTTCACGGGCTCGCCGCTCACGATCATGTTGAGCGCGGCCTCCACGCCCACGACGCGCGGCAGGCGCTGGGTGCCGCCCGCGCCGGGCAGCAGGCCCAGCTTCACCTCGGGCAGCGCCATGCTGCAGCCGGGGGCGGCGATGCGGTAGTGGCAGCCCAGGGCCAGTTCCAAACCACCGCCCATGCACACGGTATGGATGGCGGCCACGACCGGCTTGGCCGAGCCTTCCACCGCGCGGATCACCGAGTGCAGGTTGGGCTCCTGCATGGCCTTGTCCGTGCCGAATTCCTTGATGTCCGCGCCGCCGGAGAACGCGCCGCCGGCCCCCGTGACGACGATGGCCTTCACGGCCGCATCGGCATTCGCGCGGGCCAACCCGTCGGTGATGCCCTTGCGCGTGGCGTGGCCCAGCCCGTTCACGGGCGGATTGGCCAGGGTGATCACGGCTACATCGCCGTGGACTTGGTATTCAGCGGTCATTGCTTGTCCCTTGGTTTGGTATGGAAAAGAACGGTCGTGCTTTTTGATTCTAGAGAGTCCGGGCGCGCTTGCCAGCCAGGGTTGTCCCGGCTGGGACAGACGAGAGCGGATGGAGCGGCAGGCGCATGCCGCGCCGGTGGCGCAAAGACGACGCCCCACAGTCGGTTACCGCAGAGTCCGGGCGGCGCCGTTAAGGTGGCGTCCGCGCGGGAGCCCACGCCCGTCGGGCCCCACCGGCCTGCGGCCTGCCAGGCCTGCCGGGGCGGCGCCACAGGCCCCGCCAGCGCCGTGCAGCCGCGCTTCAGCGCGCCCGCATTCCCCCGTCCCTTCCCTCACCGTTGAAAGGATATTCCATGGCCCTCCCACCCCGCCGCACACCGCCCGAAGCCCCCACCGCCGCACACACGGCAGGCGACATGCCTCGCCGCACCTTGCTGCAGGGCGGCCTGGGTGCCGCCGCCTGGGCCGCGACGGCGTCCTGGTCGGCCGGGCACGCCGCCACCGCTTCGCTGCCCCTCGCCGGAATGAACCTGTCCGGCCTCGGCTCGAACAGCTTCGTCGAGAACGCGAAGATCGGCACGCACTACCGCGACATCACCGAGCAGCACATCGCAGCAGCCGGCGACTGCCCGCTGTTCCGGCTGCCGACCACCGCGCAGCGCTTCAGCACCGGCCAGGGCATGCCGCTCAACGAGACCTACGTGAAGCAGGTGGGCGCGGTGCTGGACCGCCTGGCCGCGCAGGGCAAGCGCGCGATCCTGGAACTGCACGACTACATGCGCCTTCCCACGCGGGTGGCGGCGCGGCAGGGCTTCCGCATCCAGAACGGACAACTGCTGGGGCCCGATGGACGGGCGGTGGCCGACCCCTCTGCCGACGCCGTCTGGAACGGCACCTATGCCAAGGGCGCGTTCGAGTACGTGGGCTACTTCGACGGCAGCGACCAGTTGCTCAAGCTCTACGAATACCGCGTCATCGGCACGCGCGGCTGCAAGCTCTACACCGAGGATGGCCTGCCGGACCTGTGGCTGCGCCTCGTGCAGCGCTTCCGCGACCATCCGGCGATCTTCGGCTGGGGCCTGATGAACGAGCCCTACACCGGGGGCCTGAAGAACGCCGACGGCAGCGCGTTCGACATGCGGGGCCTCTGGCAGCGCACCGCCACCCGCACGGCGGCCCGCATCTTCGACTACGACCGCAAGCACTTCGTCTTCATCTGCGGCAACGAATTCGCCACGGCGCGCGAGTGGAAGAAATACTCGGACGCCCTCGCGACCATTCCCGATCCGTACGGGCTCATCGTGTACGAAGCGCACAACTACCTGGACGACAAGGGATCGGGCGGCGGCGCGTGGAAGAATCCGCAGGAGACCGTGGCCCCCGATACCGGCGAGAAGATGGTGGAGCAGTTCGTGCAGTGGCTGCAGGACAACGGCAAGCGCGGCTTCCTGGGCGAGCACGGCTATCCGGCCGGCAATGCCAGCGCCGAGGCGGCCACGCGGCGCATGCTGCAGCTCCTGCAGCGGAACCACATACCGAGCACGCAATGGTGCTTCGGCCCCGGCTGGCCCGCGGGCGATTCCCTGGGCATGAGCTACGACCTGGACATGGACACCGTCGCCGTGAAGGGCAACATCGCGGCCGTGAAGCCCTTCTTCAAGGAACGCCTCGCGACCTATCAGCCGCCGCTGCGCTCCACGGGCACCTGACCGGCAGCTTCCCGCTCCGCCAGCCAGGCGCGCAGCGCGGGCAGGTCCATGGGCCGGGCGATGTGGTAGCCCTGGCCCTCGTCGCACCCCATGCGCAGCAGGGTGTTCCAGGCGGCGTCGTCCTCGATGCCCTCGGCCATCACGCGCAGGCCGAGCTGCTGGCCCAGGTTCACGATCATCTCGGCGATGCGCGCGCCCTGCGCACCCGTGGGGCGCCGCACGAAGCTGCGGTCGATCTTGATGCGGTCGAGCGGCAACTGCTCGAGGTAGCTGAGCGAGGAATAGCCGGTCCCGAAATCGTCGATGGCGATGCTGACGCCGTCCGCGCGCAGCGCCGCGAGCGTCGACTGCAGCAGCTGCGTGGGCACCACGGCGACCGACTCGGTGATCTCCAGTTCCAGGTGCAGGCCCTGCAGGCCGCTCGCGGCGAGCGCCGTGCGCACCGCGTCCAGGAACCCCGGGTCCTGCAACTGCACGACCGACACGTTGACCGCGATGCGTGACGGCGCCTGGCCGGCATCCAACAGCGTGCGCATGGTGCGGCAGGCGGTGGACAGCACCCACTGGCCGAGCGGCACGATGAGCCCCGAATGTTCCGCCATCGGAATGAATTCGTCCGGCGGAACGAACCGCCCGTCGCCCGTGCGCCAGCGCAGCAGCGCCTCCAGCCCGACGAGCGCTCCCGTGTCGAGCCGCACCTGCGGCTGGTAGACCAGGAAGAGCTGCGCATCGTCGATGGCCGCCCGCAGTTCGGACAGCAGCATGGCCCGGTCGCGCGCCTCGGTGCCCATGTGGTCCACGTACTGCAGGTGCTGGCCGCGGTGGTCGCGCTTGGCCCGCTTGAGGGCGATGGTGGCGTCCTTGACGAGGTCGGCGCCCGCCTGCGCCCGCGACGGCAGGTGCACGTAGCCGCAGGTGAGCGACACCTTCTGCGGCACGCCGTCCACCACGGGCGGCGGGCGCATGCATTGCAGCAGTTGCGGCAGCGCCACCCGCGTCGCCTCGCCGAGCACGCCGAAGGTGTCGGCGCCCACGCGCGCCAGCAGCACGCCGGGGGGCAGCGCATCGGCCAGCCGGCGGGCCACCGCCTCCAGCAGCCGGTCGCCGAAGGTGTGGCCCATGACGTCGTTGGCGGCGCTGAAGTCGTCGATGTCGATCAGCGCGAGGATGTGGTCCTGCGCGGTGCCGCGGCGCACGCAGTCGTCCACCTTTTCGACGAAGTGCGCGCGGTTGGGCAGCCGCACCAGCGGGTCGTAGTAGGCGAAGCGGCGCAGGCGGTCCAGCAGGTCGCGGTTGTGCAGCAGCGTACGCATGTTGCTGGTGAAGACGTCCAGCAACTGGCGGTCCAGGGCGCCGAGCCGCGCGAGGGTGTCCACGAAGACGACCATGCCCCGCTCGCTGGGGTTGCCGAAGTAGAGGGCGAGCCCGCCCGCTTCGCCATGCAGGGTCTGGCTGAATTTCAGCGCACGCTCCATCAGGGGTCGTCCGGGGAAGCCGGGCAGATCTTCCATCGCGTGCCCCACGAAGCCCTCGAACGGCCCCGTGGCCGCCAGCACCACGCGGCAATCGGAGGCCCCGCCGTGCAGCGCGCACACCATGTTCCGGGCGCGGGTTCCGAGCAGGACGGCCAACTGATCGATGACGCCGGCAGCGAACGACCGCAGGTCGTGCTCGGCGAGGAGCGCGGCGCTGGAGCGCACGATGAGCTCCAGGCTGCGCCGGCTCGCCTCCAGCGAGCAGCGCTGCTCGTAGGAGCGGATCGCCGTGAGGATCGCCGGGAGCAGATGGCCGTGCTCCAGTTCGGACTTGGCGCGGTAATCCCCGATATCGTGGCGCAGCAGCGCGTCCTCGTCGGGAGCGGGCCCGCCCACGGCAGTCCGCAGCACGATGCGGACGTCGCCCCGCCCTGCCGCATGGCGGATGAAGTCCGGCAGATCGCGCGGTGCGCCGGCACCGGCCCAGGCCGCGTCCAGCAGGACCACGGCCAGGTCGGCCTGGGACAGCAGCAGCCGGCAGGCCTGCTCGCCGTCGTGCGCATGCAGGACGGAAAGCGGCCGGCCCAGCAGGGCCCGCCCTTCCAGCACCTGGCGGGCCAAGGCATGGACCTCCGGATCCCCGTCGGCGATCAGCACGCGCCACGGCAGCGGCAGCCGTTCCGAACAGTCTGCAGGCGCCAGAGCGTCCTCGGCGGCAAGGTCGTCGTAACCGACCTGGATGCTCATGGGATGGGCAGATGGGCCGTGCGTTCCGCATGCACGACGCAGTTGCGGCCGCTGCGCTTGGCGCCGTACAGCGCCTCGTCGGCCAGGCCGTAGGCGTCGTCGAATCCGCCCCCGATGGGCAGCCGGCTCACGCCGAAGCTGGCGGTGATGATGCGGCTGTCGGGCAGGCCGAAGTCGAACTGCGCGATGGCCTCGCGGGCGGCCTCGGCCACGGCGCCGCACGCGGACGCGCAGTCCCCTGGCAACAGCACGGTGAACTCCTCGCCGCCCACCCGCCCTATCTGCCCCGCCGGAGGCACCACGGACCGCAGGCAGTCCACGACGCCGCGGATCACCTGATCGCCCTTCGGATGCCCGAAGCTGTCGTTCACCTGCTTGAAGTGGTCGATGTCCAGCACGATGAGGGCCAGGCCGCCCAGCGCGAACTGGCCGTTCACCTGGTCGATGATCGCCGAGCGGTTCAGCACGCCCGTGAGCGGGTCGTGGGTGGCGCGGTAGTGCAGCTGGTCCGCCAGCTCCGTCAGCCGCTGGTTCAGCTGGTTCATTTCCAGCTCGGCGCGATCGCTGCGGCGCACCAGCCGACGCGTTTCGCGCAGCAGGCGCTCGTAGGCGGACAGCAGGTCCCCCAGGGCCTGGCGGCATCCGCGCTCGTCATGGGCGGAATCGCAGGCGGCGTCGTAGGCGGAGCGTGCAGCCAGCAGGGCCCTGCTCTCGGACTCGAACAGATCCGGGGGATTGGCGACGGAGTCCATCGTCAGGCCGGCTTCACGGGATGGTTGGTGAATTCCAGGTCCGGGAAGTCGTCGCTCAGTTCCTGCCCGAATTCGAGGATGGTGTCGTCGTCTTCGTCGTAGTACCAGTGCAGCGCCACCGTGTTGCCCGCTTCGGCCGCCTCGTTGAGCGCATCGATCAGGTTGAACAGCATCTTGGTGCTGGAGCTGTTGAAGTACGCGAGGGCGATGTGCACCTCGATGCGCTGGCCGCTCTGCTGCGCCAGGTACTCCTTGAGCCGCGCGATGATGTCACCGTAGAAGGCCGCGGCGTTTTCGGGATAGGACTCACCGCGCAGGTGCAGGGTATGCGTGGCGAACTGGAAGTCCACCTCGGGAGAGCTGGGTGTGGGTGCGATGTAGAGAGGGTCCATGGCGGTTTCTTGTCTCTGGGAGGCGGCCCGTGACGGGTCAGATCGCGGCCTTCAGGTAGAAGACGGGGGCGCCCGCCGCGCCCTGGGCGGCATCGAAGTCGAATTCCAGGGGCTCGCTCGCGTCGCGGGCCATGGTGAGGAACCCCATCCCCGCGCCCTTGCTGCCCGCGGGCGTTTCCTCGCGCAGCGTCTGGCGGTAGGCCTGCTTGATCTCTTCGAGCGTCATGCTGCGCAGGTGCTCGAGCTTCGTGCGCAGATCGTCCGCCGTGCCCGCTTCGATGGGGTTGGCGCACAGCAGCAGGAAGCGCCCGCCCTCCTCGCGGCGGATGCACACCGAGCCGTGGCGCAGCTCGCCGTCGGGTTGGCTCGCGGGGGTGAGCGCGTCGGACGAGTAGTGGATGATGTTCTGCGCCATCTCGATGAAGGACGAGAACAGCTTGCGCCGCGTGGGCCCGGCGACACCGGCCACCTCCAGTTGCAGCTTCACCGCGTCGGCCATGGCGGCGACGATGTGCTGCGAGAAGTAGCCCACGTAGTAGAAGATGACCTGGTGCTCGCGGGCCACGCTGAAGAACGGGCCGTACTTGGCCGAAATCATGGAGGAGGACATGGTGTGAAGGAGTGGAGCCGCTTCAGGTGCGGAAGGCCAGGAAGGTCACGTCGTCGCGGCGGCCGTGCTCGCCCTGCCACTGCCGGAGGCACTCCAGCACGGCGCGGTTGAGGGCATCGGGCGGAGCGTCGCGGTACTGCAGCAGCAGCTCCCGCAGCCGCCGCTTGCCCAGCGCGATGGCCCGGGGGCCGCCCACCTGGTCCGTGAGGCCGTCGGTGGTGATGAAAACGAGGCTGCCCGCAGGCAGTTCCAGCGCGTGGTTCTGCCAGGCGTAATCGGGTTCGCTGTCCACGTAGCCCACGCCCTTGCGCTGCCCCTCGGTCACCTCCACCGCATCGGCGCCGGGCCGCAGCACGTACAGCGAGAGCCGCGCCCCGGCGAACACCAGGCGGTTCGCAGCAGGCTCGACCCAGAAAAAGCCTGCATCCATGCCGTCGTCGGAGCCCGGCGTGTCATCTTCGCCGTCCACCTGCCCCAGCACCTGCTTGATGCTGCGGTTGACGCTGCCCAGCAGCCCGGCCGGATCCTGCGGGCCGTGCCGCTCGATCGCCTTGCCGAGGCTCGTGGAGGCGATGAGCGTCATGAAGGCGCCGGGCACGCCGTGGCCCGTGCAGTCCGCGACGGCGCCGAACCAGCCGCCGTGGGACAGGCTGAACTGGTAGAAGTCGCCCCCCACCACGTCGCGCGGCTCCCATACCAGATCGGCCTGCGCGCAGGCACGCGCCAGGGTGTCGCGGGAGGCACGCAGGGTGGACTGCTGGATCACGCTGGCGTACTCGATGCTGTGCATGATCTGGCGGTGGCGGGACGCCTGCATGTCCGCCACCACGCGCATCAGCTGAAGCCCGTTGCCGACGCCGGCGAACGCCCCGTCGCGCGTGATGATGAAGCCGTCGGAGAGCGCCTTCTCGCCGGACTCCACCGTCCGCACGGTGAGCGTGTCGATGTCCATGGCCGCATCGACGATGAGCGGCTCCTTGTCCATGAACGCGATGCAGCTCTTGCGGCCATACAGTTCCATGCGGAACTGCTTGCTCATCTGCGAGAGGAAGATATTGCGGTTGATGAGCCCGATCGGGCGCGCGCCCTCCACGACGGGAAGGGCGACGAGGTCGCGGTGGCGGCCGAACACCTCCATGACCTCTTCGTTGGTCTGCCCGGCGGTCATGCAGGGAACCGGCGTGCACAGGTCCGCAGCGCTGGGGGGACGGAAACGGGGGCGGAACTCTGTCAGATACGCAGGAGATTCGGACATGCCGGGCGCCGGAAATGGTGTCAGCAAATGTTAATGACTGTACATTTCCGTTTTGTGACAGCCCTTGTCACCGCCGGTACTCGCTGCGGATCACACTTCCAGCCACTCCCGCCGCACGCCCGTGTCCGCACGCAGTCCTTCCGGCGTGCCGTCGAACACGATGCTGCCGTGGCCCATCACCAGCGCCCGGTCCGAAATACGCATCGCGATGGTGAGCTTCTGTTCGATGAGCAGCACCGACACGCCACGCTCGCGGATCTTTTGCAGGTACTCTCCCACCAGCTCGACGATCTTCGGCGCCAGGCCCTCGGTGGGTTCGTCGATGATGATCAGGTCCGGGTCGCCCATCAGCGTACGGCAGAGCGTGAGCATCTGCTGCTCGCCGCCGGACATCACGCCGGCTTCGGTGTGCTGCCGCTCCTTGAGGCGCGGGAACATCGCGTACATGTCGTCGAAGCCCCAGCGGCTGCCCTTGCCTCGCCCCTTCTGGCCCAGCAGCAGGTTCTGGTGCACCGTCAGGTTGGGGAACACGTCGCGGCTCTCGGGCACGTAGCCCAGGCCCATGTGCGCGATCTCGTAGGGCTTGCTGCCCGCGAGCCTGCGGCCCTTCCACTCGAGCGCGCCTTCCCAGTGCACCAGGCCCATGATGGCCTTGGCCGTGGTGGAGCGGCCCGAGCCGTTGCGGCCCAGCAGGGCCACGATCTCGCCGGGCGCCACATCGAAGCTCACGCCATGGAGCACGTGGCTCTTGCCGTAGTAGGCATGCAGGTCGTGTACGTGCAGCATGTCAATGCCCCTCCGCTTGTTCCGCCGCGATCACCGAGCCCAGGTAGGCCTCCTGCACGCGCGGATTGGCGCGCACGGCCTCGGGCGTGTCGAAGGCGATCACCTCGCCGTACACCACCACCGCGATGCGGTCCGCCAGGCCGAACACCACGCCCATGTCGTGCTCCACCGTGAGCAGCGTGCGGCCCTGCGTCACTTCGCGGATGAGCTGGATGAAGCGCGCCGTCTCGCTCTTGCTCATGCCGGCCGTGGGCTCGTCCAGCAGGATCACGCTCGCGCCGCCCGCGATGGTGATGCCGATCTCCAGCGCGCGCTGCTCGGCGTAGGTGAGGTTCATGGCCAGCGTGTCGCGCTTCGGACCCAGGTGGATCTGGTCCAGCAACTCTTCCGCCCGCGCGTTCGCATCGTGCAGCCGCGAGAGGAAGCGCCAGAAGCTGTAGCGGTAGCCCAGGCTCCAGAGCACGCCGCAGCGCAGGTTCTCGAACACGCTCAGCTTCGGGAAGATGTTGGTGATCTGGAAGCTGCGCGACAGGCCCATGCGGTTGATTTCGTAGGGCGCACGGCCGTCGATGCGCTGGCCGTTCAGCAGCACTTCGCCGCTGGTGGGCCCGAAGCGGCCGCTGATCAGGTTGAACAGCGTGGACTTGCCCGCGCCGTTCGGCCCGATGATGGCGACGCGCTCGCCCGGACGCACCGCCAGGTTGGCGCCGCGGATGATCTCGGTCTTGCCGAAGCGCTTGCGCAGATCGCGCAGTTCCAGCGCCGGGGTGCCATTGTCCGTCGCCATCATGCGCGGCCTCCCTGCGCGGCTGCGCCCAGTTGCATGTCGCGCTCGATCGCCTCCTGCGTGGCCCCCCAGCGGCGCGCGAAGGCGCGCCGGCTGACTTCGAACAGGCCGGCGCCCAGCGCGAAGACGATTACCGCGCCGGTCCACGTCGCCGGGCTGCGCGCGTCGAGGGTGGCCCCGAGGAATCCGATCTGCGGCCCGAGCGCCGCGTTGAGCTGCAGGTGATAGGTCATCTCGATCATCGCGGCGGCACCCACCACGGCGACGAGCGCCGAGGCGCCCACCGCCAGGTAGGCCGGCAGCAGCGGCTTCAGCCGCCCGTAGCGCGCCACGCGCAGGTTCATCATGATCAGGCTGGCGATGCCGCCCGGCGCATACATCACCATGAGGAGGAAGACGAGGCCCAGGTACAGCAGCCAGGCCTTGGACAGCTCCGAGAGCAGCACCGAGGCGAACACCAGCAGCACCGCGCCGATGATGGGCCCGAAGAAGAACGTCGCGCCGCCCAGGAAGGTGAACAGCAGGTAGGAGCCCGAGCGCATCACGCTCACGCTGTCGGCCGCGGTAACGATCTCGAAATTGATCGCCGCCAGCGCCCCGCCGATGCCGGCGAAGAAACCCGAGATGATGAAGGCGTAGTAGCGCACGCGCTGCGTGTTGTAGCCGATGAACTCGACCCGCTCCGGATTGTCGCGCACCGCGTTCAGCATGCGGCCCAGCGGCGTGCCCGTGAAGGCGAACATCAGCGCCGTGCAGACGAAGCAGTAGGCCGCGATCAGGTAGTACACCTGGATGGCCGGTCCGAAGGTGATGCCGAAGAAGCCCTGGCCATAGACACGGTCGGTGGTGATGCCGCCCTCGCCCCCGAACACCTCGGGGAACATCAGCGCCATCGAGGCCACCAGCTCGCCGATGCCGAGCGTGATCATCGCGAAGGTGGTGCCGGATTTCTTCGTGGTGACGAAGCCCAGCAGCACCGCGAAGAACATGCCCGCCAGCCCGCCCACGAGCGGTATCAGCACCAGCGGGATGGGCAGCGCGCCCTTGCCCGCCCAGTTCATCGCGTGCACCGCCATGAACGAGCCCAGGCCGGTGTAGACGGCATGCCCGAAGCTCAGCATGCCGCCCTGCCCCAGCAGGATGTTGTAGGAAAGGCAGATGATGATCAGGTAGCCGATCTGCGCGAGCATGGTGAGCGCCAGGCTGCTCGTGAACACCTTGGGTGCCACGATGAGTGCGAGCCCGAACGCGCCCCAGACCACGGCACGGCCGATGTTGAGCGGCCGGAAACGGTAGACGCCGGAAGATGGATGCATGGCCATGGTGTCAGTCTTCCCGCGTTCCGAGCAGCCCCTTCGGGCGGAAGATCAGGATCAGCACGAGGAACAGGTAGGGCAGGATCGGCGCGACCTGCGAAATGGTGAGCTTGAGCACGGGGTAGCCGAAGGTCTGGTCCGTCACCGCCATGCCGAAGGAGCGCAGCGCGCTCGCCAGCGAGTAGTCGAGCGCCACCGCGAAGGTCTGCACCAGCCCGATGATCAGCGAGGCGAGGAAGGCGCCGGCGAGCGAACCCATGCCGCCCACCACCACCACCACGAAGATGATCGAGCCGACCGAGGCCGCCATGGCCGGCTCGGTGACGTAGGTGTTGCCGCCGATCACGCCGGCCAGCCCGGCCAGCGCGCAGCCGCCGCCGAACACCAGCATGAACACGCGCGGCACGTTGTGGCCCAGCGCCTCCACCATCTCGGGCTGCTTGAGCGCGGCCTGGATGACGAGGCCGATGCGCGTGCGGGTGAGCACCAGCCACACGGCCACCAGCATGAGCATGGCCACCAGCATCACGAACGAGCGCGACTTGGGAAACTGCGTGCCGTACAGCGAGAAGAGCGGGCCCTGGAGCTGCGCCGGCAGGCCGTAGGGCACGGTGGAGCGGCCCCAGACGAGCTGCACGATCTCCAGGATCAGGTACGAGAGGCCGAAGGTCACGAGCAGTTCCGGCACGTGGCCGAACTTGTGCACGCGCCGCAGCGCATAGCGCTCGAAGGCCGCGCCCAGTGCCCCCACGACCAGCGGCGCGATGAAGAGCGCGGGCCAGAAGCCCACCACGCCGGAGATCGAATAGGCGAGGTACGCGCCGAGCATGTAGAAGCTGGTGTGCGCGAAATTGAGCACACCCATCATGCTGAAGATCAGCGTCAGCCCGGAACTCAGCATGAACAGCAGGAGCCCGTAGCTCACGCCGTTGAGCAGGGAGATGACGAAAAACTCGAGGTTCATCGGAATCAGGCCGCGAGGCGCTGCGGGAAGGCGAAGGGGAACGGACAGGCCGGAGGCAGGGCCCGGGAAGCGATGCTCCCGGGCCCGTCCGATGCGAAGGCCCCGCGGCGGGGCCGGGCGGTCAGGAAGGCCGCTTCATCTGGCACGAGGTGGGCGTGCTCGCCACGTAGGGCTCGTAGTACTTCACGGGCACGAAGGTGTAGCCCGTGTTCTCGGCGTCGTTCGGGTACTGGCCGCCCGCCTTCTCCCACTTGGAGACGAACAGGCCCTGCTGCAGCTGGTGGTCGGACTTGCGCATCTCCACCTCGCCGTTGAAGCTGTTGAACTTCATGCCTTCGAGCACCTGCGCCACCTTCACCGGGTCGGTGCTCTTGGCCTTGACGAAGCCGGCGTCGAGCATCGCGAACGCGTGGTACACGGCGCCCGTGTACATGTCGTCGTTGAACTTCTTCTTGTACTCCGTCACCACGCGGCCGATGTCGCCGGGCAGGTTCAGGTGGTTGTACGACACCATGTACACGCGCCCCGCGGCGGCCGCGCCCATGGCGGTCGGCGAGCCGGTCACGCCGCCGTAGTAGGTGTAGAAGCTGACGTTGTTCAGGCCGGCGTCGTTGGCCGCCTTGATCAGCAGCGCGAGGTCGGAGCCCCAGTTGCCGGTGATCACCGTGTCGGCGCCCGACTGCTTGATCTTCGCGATGTAGGGCGCGAAGTCGCGCACCTGGGCGAGCGGATGCAGGTCGTCGCCCACGATCTGCACGTCGGGCCGCTTGCGCGCGAGGTTCTCCTTGGCGTACTTGGCGACCTGCTGGCCGTGCGCGTAGTTCTGGTTGATCAGGTAGACCTTCTTGATCGCCGGCTGGTCCTTCATGAAGGTGGTCATGGCCTCCATCTTCATCGACGTGTCGGCGTCCAGGCGGAAATGCCAGTAGCTGCACTTGCTGTTGGTGAGGTCCGGGTCCACCGCCGCGTAGTTCAGGTAGACCACCTCCTTGCCCGGATTGCGCGCGTTGTGCTTTTCCAGCGCGTCCATGATGGCCAGGGCCGGGCCCGAGCCGTTGCCCTGCACCACGTAGCGGGCGCCCTGGTCCATCGCGGAGCGCAGCGCGCTGGTGGTTTCCTGCGGGCTCAGCTTGTTGTCGATGCCGATGATCTCGAACTTCACGCCCGAGGCGTTCTTCTTGCTGAATTCGTCGGCCAGGAACTGGAAGCTCTTGAGCTGGTTGGTGCCCACCGCCGCCATCAGGCCCGAGAGCGGATCGAGCCAGGCGATCTTCACGGTTTCGCCCTTTTGAGCGAATGCACCGCCTGCGGTTGCCAAGATCGCAGATGCGGCTACTAACTTGATAGCAAATCTCATCGCCTGTCTCCTTGCGTTGTAGGGGTCACCGAACACGCCGCAGCGTACAGGCGAGGTCCGCGGCGGCGTTCAGGGATTCACCCTAGCGCCTATCCCGCAGGCGACTCGGCCGGGCCCGCCGCACGCCCCGCCCGGTCCTGCGGCGCGGCCGCCGTAGCCGTCAGAGACCGGGCAGGCGGTAGTCCTTGAGCTGTTCGCGCAGGCGGGCCTTCAGCATCTTGCCCGTGGCCCCGATCGGGATCGCGTCCAGGAACACCACATCGTCCGGGACCTGCCACTTGGCCGTCTTGCCCTGGTAGAAGGCCAGCAGCTCGTCGCGCGTGAGCTGCGCGCCCGGGCGCAGCACCACGGCCACGATGGGGCGCTCGTCCCACTTCGGGTGCGGCATGCCCACGCAGGCCGCCATGGCGACGGCAGGGTGGGCCATGGCGATGTTCTCGATGTCGATCGAGCTGATCCACTCGCCGCCGGACTTGATCACGTCCTTGCTGCGGTCGGTGATCTGCATGTAGCCGTCCGGGTCGATCGTCGCCACGTCGCCCGTCGGGAACCAGCCGCGGCCCTGCGCGTCGGGCACGAGCGGGGTGCCGGAAGCGCGGTAGTAGCGGTCCACGATCCAGGGCCCCTTGACCAGCAGGTCGCCATAGGCCTTGCCGTCCCAGGGCAGCTCGCGGCCTTCGCCGTCGACGATCTTCATGTCCACCCCGTAGATCGCCCGCCCCTGCTTGAGCAGGATCTTCATGCGCTCGTCCTCGGGCAGATCCAGGTGCTTGTTCTTGAGCGAGCACAGCGTGCCGAGCGGGCTCATCTCGGTCATGCCCCAGGCATGCAGCACCCGCACGCCGTATTCGTTCTGGAAGGCCTCGATCATCGCTGGCGGGCAGGCGGAGCCGCCGATCACCGTGCGTTGCAGCTTGCCGAAACGCAGGCCGTTGGCCTTCGCATGCTGCAGCAGCATCTGCCACACGGTGGGCACGCCGGCCGCGAAGGTCACGCCCTCGGCCGCCATGAGGTCATAGACGGATTTGCCGTCGAGCGCGGGCCCCGGGAACACCAGCTTGCAGCCGGTGAGCGGCGCGGAATACGGAATGCCCCAGGCATTGACGTGGAACATCGGCACCACCGGCAGCACCGCGTCGCTCGCCGACAGGCCCATGACGTCGGGCAGCGCCGCGGCGTAGGCGTGCAGGATCGACGAGCGGTGGCTGTAGAGGACCCCCTTCGGATCGCCCGTGGTACCGCTCGTGTAGCAGAGGCTGGAAGCCGAGTTCTCGTCGAACGACGGCCATGCGTAGTCGGCCGATGCGGCGCCGATCCAGGCTTCGTAGCTCGTGAGGCCGGGAATGCCCGTGTCGGCGGGCAGCCGGTCGGCATCGCACAGCGCCACCCAGCGCCGCACGGAGGGGCACTTGGCATGCACCGCCTGCACGATGGGCAGGAACGTGAGGTCGAAGCAGAGCACCTGGTCTTCCGCATGGTTCACGATCCAGGCGACCTGTTCGGGGTGCAGGCGCGGATTGATCGTGTGCAGCACGCGGCCCGAACCGCTCACGCCGTAGTACATCTCCAGGTGGCGGTAGCCGTTCCAGGCCAGGCTGGCCACGCGGTCGCTGAAGGCGAGACCATCGGCGTCGAGCGCGTTGGCGAGCTGGCGCGCGCGCGCCGCCATGTCGCGGTAGGTGTAGCGGTGGATATCGCCTTCCACGCGCCGCGAGACGATCTGCGCATCGCCGTGGTGGCGCTCCGCGAACTCGACGAGCGTCGAAATCAGCAGGGGTTGGCTCTGCATCAGGCCCAGCATGGTGTCTCCTTGTGTGTCCGTTACGGATGGTGATGTGACGGCCGATCCTAACCGCCGCCCCCGCCGGCGAGCCCCCGGTCAACCCCGGTAAAAGCGCCGATTGTCCGGCTGGCGACAGCGCGCCGCACGGCAGGCGCCAAGCCCCTGTGGGCCGCCGTGGAAAAGGCCCTGGGACACAATGGACACGATGACGACCAACGCCGCCACCGCTGTTTCCGCACCGCCGGCCGACACCCCCTCCGGCCTCGCGTGGCGCGAGGGCTTCGCCGCGCTCGGGCCCGCCTTTCATACCGAACTGGTGCCGACACCGCTGCCCGATCCCCACTGGATCGCCGGCAGCGCCGACACCGCCGCCCTGATCGGCATGGCGCCCGGCTGGCTGGGCAGCGATGCCGCCGTGCAGGTGCTCTCGGGCAATGCCGTGCTGCGCGGCATGCGGCCGCTCGCCAGCGTCTACAGCGGCCACCAGTTCGGCGTCTGGGCCGGGCAACTGGGCGACGGCCGCGCCATCCTGCTCGGAGAGACGGAGAACGGCCACGAAGTGCAGCTCAAGGGCGCCGGCCGCACCCCCTACTCCCGCATGGGCGACGGCCGCGCGGTGCTGCGCTCCTCCGTGCGCGAATTCCTCTGCAGCGAGGCCATGCATGCGCTCGGCATCCCTACCACGCGTGCGCTCGCCCTCACCGGCTCGCCGGCCCCCGTCGCGCGCGAAGAGATCGAGACCGCCGCGGTGGTGACGCGCGTCGCGCCGAGCTTCGTGCGCTTCGGCCACTTCGAACACTTCGCGGCGCGCGACCAGGCGGCGGAGCTGCGCGCCCTGGCCGACTACGTGATCGACCGCTACTACCCGGAATGCCGCACCGCGGACGACGCCTCCGGCGGCAATGCCTATGCCGCGCTGCTGCGCGCGGTGGGCGAGCGCACGGCGGCGCTGCTCGCGCAGTGGCAGGCCGTGGGCTTCTGCCACGGCGTGATGAACACCGACAACATGAGCATCCTCGGGCTCACGATCGACTACGGGCCCTTCCAGTTCCTGGACGCCTTCGTTCCCGGCCACATCTGCAACCACAGCGACAGCCAGGGCCGCTATGCCTTCAACCGGCAGCCCCAGGTGGCCTACTGGAACCTGTTCTGCCTGGGCCAGGCGCTCATGCCGCTGATCGAAGACACGGAACTCGCCCAGGCCGCGCTCGAGCCCTACCGCGCCCTCTTCCCCGCGCAATACATGCGCCGCATGCGGGACAAGCTCGGCCTGGCGGCGGCGGCCGAAGGCGACGCCACGCTGGTGGACGACCTGCTCGCGCTGCTGGCGGCGGGCGCGGTCGACTACACCATCTTCTGGCACCGGCTCTCGCAGGCCGTGGCCGCACAGGATTTCGCGCCGGTGCGCGACCTCTTCCTGGACCGCGCAGGCTGGGACGCCTGGGCCGCGCGCTACGCGCAACGCCTCGCCCGCGAAGATCGGGAGGAGGCCGCGGCCCTGATGCAGCGCACCAACCCGCGCTTCGTGCTGCGCAACCACCTGGGCGAGCTGGCCATCCGCGCCGCGAAGGGCGGGGACTTCCGCCCGCTGCATGCCCTGCAGGCGGTGCTGGCGCGTCCCTTCGACGAACACCCCGACCATGCCGAATGGGCGGGCTTTCCGCCCGACTGGGCTTCTTCCATCGAAATCAGCTGCTCATCATGACCTTCCCCATCCAGAAGACCGATGCCGAATGGCAGGCCCTGCTCAAGGACAAGGGTGCCGAACCCGGCGCCTGGCAGGTGACCCGGCACGCGGCCACCGAGCGCCCGTTCACCGGCAAATACGAAGCCCACTGGGCCGACGGCAGCTACCACTGCGTGTGCTGCGGCGCCAAGCTGTTCGATTCGGACACCAAGTTCGACGCGGGCTGCGGCTGGCCCAGCTTCTCGCAGGCCATTCCCGGCGCCATCGAAGAGATCGTCGACCGCAGCCATGGGATGGTCCGCACCGAGACGGTATGTGCACAATGCGGGGCGCACCTCGGCCATGTGTTCGAGGACGGGCCGGCACCCACCGGCCTGCGCTACTGCATGAACTCCGCTTCGCTGGACTTCGAGGCGGATGGCTCCTGACGGATCCGCCTCGGCCCTTCCCTTATGAAACTGCTGATCGACTTCTTCCCCATCATCCTGTTCTTCGTGGCCTTCAAGGTCTGGGGCATCTACACGGCCACGGCCGTGGCGATCGCCGCGACCATCGCGCAGATCGTCTACCTGCGCGTGCGCAACGGCCGCGTGGAGCCCATGCAGTGGGTCAGCCTCGGGGTGATCGTGGTGTTCGGGGGGGCGACCCTGCTCTCCCACAGCGACACCTTCATCAAGTGGAAGCCCACCGTCCTCTACTGGCTGATGGGTGCCGCACTCGTCGTGGGCCAGCTGTTCTTCCGCAAGAACCTCATCCGCTCGCTCATGGGCGGCCAGATGGAACTGCCCGAGGCGGCCTGGCGCGCCATGAACTGGAGCTGGACGGCCTTCTTCCTGGTGATGGGCGTCGTCAACCTCTGGGTGGCCTACACCTTCAGCACCGATGCGTGGGTGAACTTCAAGCTCTTCGGCGGCATCGGCCTGATGGCCGTGTTCGTGATCGGGCAGGCGCTCTACCTGAGCCGCTATATGAAGGAGCCCGAGGCTGCCCGGCAAACCCCTGAGGATGCACAGCGATGAATGGCGGGACGGAACCCATTGCCATTTCGGCGCAGGCCATGGAGCACCGCCTGCGGGAGGTGCTTGCGCCCACGCAGCTCCAAGTGATCGACGAGAGCGCCGCGCACGCCGGCCACGTGGGAGCCAACGGAACGGGTTTCGGCACCCATTTCCGCGTGCGCATCTCGTCACCTTTGTTTACCGGCCGCAGCCGCGTTGCCCGCCATCGCCTTGTGTATGATGCGCTGCAGGAGTTTATCGACCAGGGCGCGCACGCCATCGCGATCGAAGTGCTCTGATCGGTCTGATTCCCACGCCCAGGGCCCATGTGGCGCACACCGTGCAGCCGGCCCTTTCCTTTTTGTGGATTTCCCAATGAAGAAAAAGCTCTTGTCCGGCCTGGTGGCCGCTGCCGTGCTCGGCACCGCAGCCCTGCCTGCCCTCGCGCAGAACGTCGCCGTCGTGAACGGCAAGGCCGTGCCCAAGGAACGCATCGAGGTCCTGAAGCAGCAGGTGGAACGCTCCGGCCGTCCCATCACGCCCGAAATCGAAGCCCAGATCAAGGAAGAGGTCGTCGCCCGCGAGATCTTCCTGCAGGAAGCGCAGAAGCGCGGCCTGGAAGGCACGCAGAACGTCAAGGACCAGCTGGAGCTGGCCCGCCAGACCATCCTGATCCGCGAGCTGTTCACCGACTACCAGAAGGCCCACCCGGTCACCGACGCCGAGATCCAGGCCGAATACGACAAGTTCCTGGCCGCCAACACCGGCAAGGAATACAAGGCCAGCCACATCCTAGTCGAGACGGAAGACCAGGCCAAGGCCATCATCGCCTCGATCAAGAAGGGCGCCAAGTTCGAAGACATCGCCAAGAAGCAGTCGAAGGATCCCGGATCCGGCGCACGCGGCGGCGATCTCGACTGGGCCTCCCCCAACAGCTACGTGGCCGAATTCACCGAAGCCCTCGTGAAGCTCGACAAGGGCAAGATGACGCAGACGCCGGTCAAGACGCAATTCGGCTGGCACGTCATCCGCCTGGACGACGTGCGCGAAGCCAAGCTGCCCAAGCTGGAAGAGGTCAAGCCGCAGATCGCGCAACAGCTGCAGCAGCAGAAGCTGGCCAAGTTCCAGGAAGAACTGCGCGCCAAGGCCAAGGTGGAGTGATCCCCCATCGGCATGGGGTGCGGCGGCCTTCGCGGCGCGGTACCCCCGGCCTTCGCCCTGTGTTCAGGGCAAACCATCGAAACGCGGCTCCGTGCCGCGTTTTTTCATGGGCGCCAGAGTGCGGAGATGCCGCGATGGGTAGACGGAGCCCTATCGTCGGCCGGTCACAGGCCGGCGACCCTCACCGACCGACGATCCAGCCCACGGCGAGCAATGCGCCGATGAGCACCGGCTGGTGCAGCATGTAGTAGCTCAGGCTCCAGCGCCCCAGCAGGACCAGCGGCCGCACGGCTTTCGGCAACCCGGCAACCAGCCAGCCCGCACGGTGGCGCAGGGCCCATTGCCCAGCGGCAATGCCCCACCACATCACGCCCAGCCAGGGCAGCACCGGCACGTAGTCTTCGGTGAACGGCTTGCGCGTGACCACGCCCAGCCAGTTGAGGGCGCCGCCGTTGAAGGCAGGCGCCCAGGCCGCCGCCGGCCCCGAGAGCAACCAGGCGCCCAGCCAGGGGGCGGCCAGCGCCAGCGCACCTGCCAGCCACAGCCCGGCGCCCCACCCTGCCGTGCAGCGCACGATGACCAACATCGCCGCCATGCCGTGCAGCACGCCGAAATGGATGAAGCTGTTGGGGAACATGAGGTAGGAGCCCGCGCTCACCAGCAGCGCGCAGAACGCGATCTGCGCCCAGCGCCGCCAGAACCGCTGCCATGCCACGTTCCGGCTCCAGGCGATGGCCTGCCCCAGGCCCGCACAGAACAGGAACAGGCTGACGATCACGGTGCGCTGCACCGTCCAGAACGGGTCGGCGCGGAAGTCCTGGGGCCAGTAGCCGAAATGGCTGAGATCGAAGCAGAAGTGGAAGACGGTCATCCAGACCATCGCGAGGCCGCGCAGGGCATCGACGGCTTCGATGCGTGCGGCTTCTATGCGTGCGCCTGCGCGCGGCAATGGCGGAAGCGGTACGGGAGAGGACGCTGGAGAAAGGGCCATGGCAGCGTGGGGCTCAGAAAGACGAAAGGGGTCGGCTCCTTGCAGAGCCAACCCCTTGGTATCAATGGTCGGAGCGGCGGGATTCGAACTCGCGACCCTCTGCTCCCAAAGCAGATGCGCTACCAGGCTGCGCTACGCTCCGACAACTCGTATTCTAACCTGCCGTGCAGGGCCCTCCCGCCCTGGCAGCGGCGTTTCAGCACTTTATTTGCTGCAATCGCCGCCTGGCATGTTTGGCTTCAGCGGGACGACGGGCCGGGGCCGCGGCCGGGCAGATGGCGGAAGGTGATGCGGCCCTTGGAGAGGTCGTAGGGAGACATCTCGAGCGAGACCTTGTCGCCGGCCAGGATGCGGATGTGGTGCTTGCGCATCTTGCCGCCGGTGTAGGCGATCAGCTGGTGCCCGTTGTCGAGCGTAACGCGGAACCGCGAATCCGGAAGCACTTCCGTCACGGAGCCCTGCATTTCGATGAGTTCTTCTTTAGCCATGGTTCAAATTGATTTGAAAATCCGGAAGCGGTAGCGCGGTGGCTCCGGGCCGGGCTCCCCGTGGGAAGCCGGGCGGGCCGCCTCGGCGAGCGATGCAAACGCATGCGCTTCGTTACGCCGGGGCTTTGCGGACAGTGCCAGAATGCACGTGACTGCCGCAATGCGGAGCATGGAAGACGGGCGTTGGCCGCCTCGTCTCTCGAAGCGCAGGCCGGTGTAGGCCTGGCGCAAAACCTGTCAATTGTACCGCGCCGTGACCGGGTGGCATTGCGGCGCTGTTGCCGGACCGACACAGGCGGCAAGCCCGACGGGGAGTACCGCGCAGGGCACATCCCGGTCGGGATGGCGGTATAGGTCATACAGGCCAGGGTCGCTTCACCGCTTCCTTCAGCGAGCCACCCTGGTGAAGCAGGTGGGGCCGGAAGGCGAAAACAAAAGCCCCTGCCCAAAAGCCCCTGCCGGTCGAGGCCACGGCGCCCGTTGTCCGCCTAGAATGGCCGGCCCTTTCGCCGCAGGAGCCTCCGTGCCAGACCGCCTCGCCGTTCTTCCGCAATACCTGCTGCCCAAGCGGGCCCTCACCAGCCTGGCCGGGCGCTTCGCCTCGGCACGCGCCGGCAGCAGCACGACGGCTGCGATCCGCCGGTTCGTGGCCCGCTACCGCGTCGACATGTCCGAGGCCGAGAACCCGGACATCACCAGCTACGCGACCTTCAACGATTTCTTCACGCGCGCGCTGCGGCCGGGCGCGCGCCCGATCGCCGATGCGCCGGCCGTCTGCCCGGTGGACGGGGCCGTGAGCCAGTTCGGCCGCATCGAGGACGACCAGATCTTCCAGGCCAAGGGCCACCGCTACTCCACCACGGCCCTGCTGGGCGGTGACGCCACGCTGGCATCCGGGTTCGCCAACGGCGATTTCGCCACCATCTACCTGAGCCCGCGCGACTACCACCGCATCCACATGCCGTGCGATGGACGGCTGCGGCGCATGGTCTACGTGCCCGGCTCCCTCTTCTCGGTGAACCCGGTCACGGCGCGCGGCGTGCCCGGCCTGTTCGCGCGCAACGAGCGGGTGGTGTGCATCTTCGACACGCCGCTGGGGACGATGGCGCTGGTGCTCGTGGGCGCCACGATCGTGGGCAGCATGGCGACCGTATGGCACGGCACGGTCAATCCACCGCGGTCTTCCACGCTGCGGCAATGGACGTACGACGACGGCCCGGCGATCGAATTGCGCAAGGGCGAGGAGATGGGCCGCTTCCTGCTGGGATCGACCGTGGTGCTGCTGTTCGAGCCGGGCGCGCTGCGCTTCACCGAGGCGTGGGAGCCCGCGCGTGCAGTGCGGCTCGGCGAACCCATGGGGCTTGCCCCCCAGCCCTGACCGGGCGACGGCCGGCCGGCTGGCCCGCGCCGGAGCCCGCTCTCAAGGCATACGACAGGTGGCGAACACCGTGGGCTGCAGCGCCAGCCTTTCGGGCGCAACGGGGGCATCGCGGCCCACGAGGTGGACGCACATATCCTGCCGACGGATGGTGATGTGGCTCACGGTCTCCAGGCGATCCCCCAGCCGCACCTGGGTACCGGGACGGAAGACCGGCATGTGGAAGAACTCACCCCAACCGTCCGGACGCTCGGGAAACCGGGATATGGAAAGCGATGAATGCACGGACGAGGGGGGCGAGGACAACTCGACAGCCATCCTGCGATCCTAGCGTGAATTTGCAACAAAAATGCGGAATATGAAACCCGTTGCACGGGCAGGCGGAATTATCCGAACCTGTCCTACGCATAAGCGAGGATAGCAGCGCTTGCCCAAAGACGGCGTCACGGAGCCGTCATCTGGAATCTCTACAGTGGCGCCGCCCCAGGCCGCCCAGGCCTGCGTCACCCATGGCGAAGGCCCTCGCGCCCCGTCTCGCATTCCACTCCATCCTCGCGTCCCCATGACGATCACCCTTTCCCGCCGCCCCCTGATTCTGGCGCTCGCTGCCGCGTTCGCGCTTTCCGCCTGTGGCGGTGGCGGCTCCTCCATTTCCACCACTTCCGCACCGCCGGCCGGCCTGGGACGCGTGGACACCGCGCCCGTGCCCGACGAAAAGAGCGTGCCGCCCTTCGTGGACAACGCCGCATCGAACCAGCGCGGCGATGCGCGCTACGCCACGCTGGAAACGAACGCGGGCGTGCGCGTGCTGTCGGGTTTCCTGGCGATCTGGAAGCCCTCCACACTGTTGGTCGACGCAGGCGTGAGCGCCGCTGCGAACGGCTCCTTTCCCGCGGTCGCCCCCTCCACCTGGACGGGCATTCCCGGCGACGCCACCGACGGCACCGTGCTCAATGCCCAGGTGCATGCGCGCAACGTCCAGTACGTGGTGGATGCCACGGGCCGCCGCACGTCCGCACAGGAACTGCAGGCCTACCTGGACGACCGCCGCGGCAAGGCCTACAGCGTGAGCGACGGCATGGGGCCGCTGACGGCTGCGTGGCGCGCCGCGGCCCAGCAGACCACCACGATCACCGGGATTCCGGCGGATGCGACCACCGTGGCCTACAACGACGGCGGCAACAACACGGGCGTCGGCGGCAGCGCCAATGCCGGCTTCGGCACCGCCGTGGACTTCGTCGGCGGCATCGGCGAGAACGGCTCGACCGAACCCGCGAAGCGCTTCTACAAGTACGCCCGGCCGTGGCGCTGGAGCAGCAGCGTGCAGGTGGTGCCGGCCCTGATGCCCGCACGCAGCACCACGCCGACCACCGACGGCGGCTTCACCAGCGGCCATACCGCCGAAGCGGTGCGCACCTCGATCGCCATGGCCTATCTGGTGCCGGAACGCTTCCAGGAAATGCTGGCACGCGGCCTGGAGCTGGGCGAAAGCCGCATCCTCGCCGGAATGCACTCGCCGCTGGACGTGATCAGCGGCCGTATGCACGGGCAGGCCGTTGCCACGGCGAGCATCGCCACGGGCGCCAATGCGGCGCGCAAGGCGGCCGCCTTCCAGCAGGCCCGCACCGCGCTGATGGCCGCGGCCGGCGCCAGGACGCCGGCCGAGTTCTGGCAGTTCGCACACTCGCAGCCCACCAGCACGGACCGTTTCGCGGACTACGCGACCAACAAGTCGGAGTACCTGCGGCGCATGACCTTCGGCTTTCCGCAAATCGCCGACGCCTCCCGCCCGGCCGTGGTGCCCAAGGGCGCCGAAGTGCTGCTGGAAACCCGCCTGCCCTACCTGACCGCCGCGCAGCGCCGCGTGGTGCTCAAGACCACCGCGGTGCCGTCGGGCTACCCGGTGATGGACGATGCCGAAGGCTGGGGCCGCCTGAACCTGTTCGCCGCGGCCGACGGCTATGGCCGTTTCGACGGCGACGTGGCGGTGACGATGGATGCGGCCCAGGGCGGCTTCCACGCGCTCGACACGTGGCGCAACGACATCGCCGGCGCCGGCAAGCTGACGAAGCTCGGCAGCGGCACGCTCGTGCTCGCGGGCAACAACGCGTTCACGGGTGGCATCGAACTGGTGGCCGGCACGCTGCAGGCGGGCAGCGGCTCGGCGCTGGGCAACGGTGCGGTGTACCTGGGCGGCGGCACGCTGCGCACGTCGGCCAGCCAGCAGGTGGCGGTGAACGGCACGTACACCCAACGCCCGGGCAGCACGCTGTCGCTGCAGTTGGCGTCGGCATCGGGCACGGCAGGCACGCTGGCGGTGAACGGCACGGCCGCTCTGGCAGGCACGCTGGAAGTGGCGTTCGCGCAGGGCATGCGCCCTGCCGTGGGCTCGACGGTCACGGTGCTGCGCCATGGCGGCGCGAACGGCGCGTTCGATGCCGTGTCGGTGCCGGGCTACCGCGTGACGCCGATCTACCTGAACAACGCGGTGCAGTTGCGCATCGACGCGGCGGTCTGACACCATGGCGCACCAGGTGCGGTGACGCACTGCGTGGAAGGGGCGGCCTGCGGGCCGCCTTTTTTAGTTCCGATCAGTCGGCGCGGGCGGCCCGCCGCTCGGCGCCTGCCGCTGCCGCGGGCCGGGTGCCCCGCCGCTGCGCCGTGGCGGCACAGCCCATGGAGGCGGCCATGATCATGCCGATGGCCAGCCACTGGGCGAGGCTCAGGGCTTCGCCGAGCAGCACCAGGGCCAGCAGTGCGGCGACGGCCGGCTCCATGCTGATCATGATGCCGAAGGCCTGCTGCGGCAGGCGCTTGAGGGCGACCATTTCCAGCGAGATGGGAATGGCGCTGGAGAGCGCGGCCACGCCGATGCCGGTGAGCAGCACCGCGGGCGTCCACAGGTCGGCACCGGCGTGCGCCACGCCCACGGGCACCACCACCAGCGCCGCGACGGTCAGGCCCAGCGACACCGAATGGCCGGCATGCAGGTGCCCCACCCGCTTGCCGAACAGGATGTAGGCCGCCCAGAACACGGCGGCCGAGAGCGCGAAGCCCACGCCCCGCGGATCGAGCGCGCCGGCCCCGGGCTCCCAGGGCAGCAGCACGGCCAGCCCGGCCACCGCCAGCACCACCCAGACGAAATCCAGCGGGCGCCGCGACGACAGCACGGCCACCGCCAGCGGCCCGGAGAATTCGATCGCCACCGCGACGCCGAAGGGGATGGTCTGCAGCGCCAGGTAGAAGCAGAGATTCATCGCGCCCACGGCGACACCGTAGGCAGCGAGCCGCAGAGCGTCGTGGCGCGAGAGCCGCCAGCGCCAGGGGCGCCAGAGCAGCAACAGCAGGAGCGCCGAGAAACCCACGCGCACGGCGGTGGTGCCCTGCGCGCCGACCAGCGGGAACAGCGACTGCTTGGCCCAGGACGTGCCCAGGCCCAGGAAGGTGACGGAGCCCAGGATGGCCAGCGCGGGCAGGAGCGGTGAATCGTTCGGTGCGGACATCGTGGGACTGTATCGCGGCATGCGGCGCAGCGCAGTGCCGGGCGCCGGCCGCGGCGAAGCCGCCGGCGCTCACGCCGTGGCGCGTTCCTTGGCGAACGCCAGGCATGCTTCGAGCATGCGCCGCAGATGGGGCTGCACGTTCATGGCGATCTCCGGCAGGTAGTCGAACGGCAGGGCTTCCTGCATGTAGCTGGCCTGGGCCATCTCCAGCTGCACCGCATGCACGTTGCGGCTCGGATCGCCGTAGTGCCGCGTGATGTAGCCGCCCTTGAAGCGGCCGTTGAGCACGGCACTGTGGCCGGGCACGACCATGCCGATCGCGAGCAGCTCGCGGGCGAGCGCCGGATCGCAGCTCGCGCCGTCGGCCGTGCCGAGATTGAAGTCGGGCAGGCGGCCGTCGAAGAACCGGGGCAGCACGGAGCGGATGGAGTGGGCGTCCCAGAGCACCGCCACGCCATGCGTCGAGCGGATGCGGTCGAGTTCGGTACGCAACTGCGCGTGGTACGGGTCCCAGTAGGCGCGACGGCGCGCTTCGGTTTCCGCGGCGTCGGGCACCTGCGCGGGATCGGCGTAGAGGGGCGTGTCGTCGAAGGTGTCGACCGGGCACAGGCCGGTCACGCTCTGGCCGGGGTAGAGGCTGCTGCCGTCCGGCGGGCGGTTCAGATCCACCACGTAGCGCGAGTGCGTGGCGGCGAGCACCGAGGCGCCCAGGCCGCGCGCGAACGCGTAGAGCCGTTCGAGGTGCCAGTCGGTGTCCGGCACCTGCCGAGCCTCTTCGGTGAGCTGGCGGGCGATGGCGGGCGGCACGTGGGTGCCCACGTGCGGCATGGACACCAGCAGCGGCGCGGTGCCGGCGTGGAAATGGAAAAGCGGCGTGGCCGTCGTCGTATCGTTCATGGGAAAGTTTCTCGCAGCGGAAGCGGGTTCGTTCATGGATTCAGGAATGCAGCAGGCCGGAGCGCACCGCGGCGAACGCCGCCGCGCTTTCGCCATGCAGCGCATGCCGGCCCGCGGCGACGCGCTGCACGCCGGCCGCCCAGACGCCGTGCAGCGCGGAGGTACGGTGGCTGCCGAACACGTGGGCGGCGAGCTGGCTCTCGGGTGGCAGGCCGCGCAGGGCGATGTGTTCCGGATCGAGCGCCACGAAGTCTGCCATGCCGCCGGGTGCCAGGCCCGCCTGTGCTCCAGGAGATGCAAGGCGGCCGGCGGCCTGCGCCCCGCCCTGCACGGCCTGCAGCAGCGTGGCGGTGGCGACCTGGGCCTGCGCCTCAGTGGCGAGCACGTTGCGGCGGTGCAGCGCGAGACGCTGGCCGTACTCCAGCAGCATGAGTTCTTCGGCTGCGTTCACGCAGGCATGGCTGTCGGAGCCCAGCCCCCAGATCCCGCCCGCCGCGCGCCAGCGCGGCAGGTCGAACAGGCCGTCGCCGAGGTTGGCTTCGGTCGTCGGGCACAGGCCGGCCACGGCGCCGGTGCGGGCCGCGCCTTCGGCCTCCGCACCCGTCAGGTGCGTGGCGTGGACCAGGCACCAGCGGGCATCGACGGGCGCATGGTCCAGCAGCCACTCCACCGGGCGCTGGCCGCTCCAGGCGAGGCAGTCATCCACCTCCTGCGTCTGCTCGGCGATGTGGATGTGCACCGGCGCACCGGGAGCGATCGCGTCCAGCCCCTGCAGCGCCGCGTTCAGGCTGTCGGGCGGCACGGCGCGCAGGGAGTGCGGCGCCAGGCCCAGCACGCCGCCCTGCGCATGCACCTGGGGCGCGAGGCGTTCGAGCAGCGCGAGCATGCCGTCCGTGCTGCGCAGAAAGCGCCGCTGGCCTTGGCGCGGCGGCTGGCCACCGAAACCGCCGGTCTGGTAGAGCACCGGCAGCAGCGTGATGCCGATGCCGGCGCGGCGCGCGGCGCGCAGCAGCGCGAGCGACATCTCGGCATCGTCGGCATACGGGCGGCCATCCTCGGCATGGTGCAGGTAGTGGAATTCGCACACCGCCGTGTAGCCGGCCTCCAGCATCTCGACGTAGAGCCAGGTGGCGATCGCCTCCAGCGCCGCGGGCGACATGCGCGCGGCGAAGCGGTACATCAGGTCGCGCCAGCTCCAGAACGAATCGTCGCTGGCGGCCCGGAACTCGGTCAGGCCGGCGAACGCGCGCTGGAAGGCGTGGGAATGCAGATTCGGCATGCCGGGCAGCAGCGGACCGGGTGCACGGGCCACCCCTGGCGGCGGTGCGCTGCCGGGTTGCACGTGGGTGATGCGCCCGTCCTCGCTCCAGCGCAGCAGCACGTTCTGCGCCCAGCCGCCGGGCAGCAAGGCCTGATCGGCGAAGAGCGCGCGGCCGTCGGAATGGGAGGAGCTGTCGGACATTTCGGGCACTTTCGAAGATGGGGGTTCAGGCGGCATGGCGCACCACCCTGCCCTGCCGCACGATCGTCCGCGGCGGCTGGTGGCCGAACCAGTAGGCCAGTTCGGCCGCCTCGGCGAACGGCCAGAGCACGAAATCGGCGGGCCGGCCGGCGGCGATCAGGCCGTGCGAGTCCTGCAGGCCCAGGGCCCGCGCGCCATGGGTGGTGATGCCGGCCAGGGCCTCGGGCACGGTGAGCCGGAACAGCGTGCAGGCCATGTTGGCCATCAGCCGCAGGCTGAGCGCGGGCGAGGTGCCCGGGTTGTGGTCGGTGGAGACGGCCATGGGCACGCCCGCGTCGCGCAGCGCCTGGATGGGCGGCAGGTGCGTGTCGCGCAGGGTGTAGTAGGCACCGGGCAGCAGCACGGCCACCGTGCCGGCCGCCTTCATCGCGGCGATGCCCTCCAGGGAGAGGTGCTCGACGTGGTCGCACGACAGCGCCCCGTAGCGCGCGGCGAGCCGGGCGCCGTCCATGTCGGAGAGCTGCTCGGCGTGCAGCTTGACGGGCAGGCCCAGCGCCTGCGCGGCCCGGAACACCTGCTCGGTTTCGGCCAGGCTGAAGGCGATGCGCTCGCAGAACACGTCCACCGCATCCACCAGCCCTTCCGTGGCGAGTGCCGGAAGCATCTCGCGGCAGACGAGGTCGATGTAGTCCTGGCTGCGGCCGGCGTATTCCGGCGGCAGCGCATGCGCGCCCAGGAACGTGGTGCGCACGGTGACGCCGCAGGCCTCGCCCAGCCGCCGCGCCGCGCGGAGCTGCTTGCGCTCGTGCTCCAGCGCGAGGCCGTAGCCGGATTTGATCTCGACGGCGCACACGCCCTCGTCCAGCAGCGCCTGCAGCCGCGGCAGCGCCTGCGCGACGAGTTCGTCTTCCGACGCCGCACGCGTCGCCTTTACCGACGAGACGATGCCGCCGCCCGCGCGGGCCACTTCCTCGTAGCTGGCGCCGGCCAGCCGCCTGGCGAATTCGTTGGCGCGGTGGCCGCCGTAGACGAGATGGGTGTGGCAATCCACGAGGCCGGGCGTGGCCAGGGCACCGCCACCCGCATGCCGGGGCAGCGCGGCGAAGGACGGCGGCACGGCGGCCTCCGGCCCGACCCAGCGGATGACACCGTCCTGCACCACCACGCACGCCGGCGCATCCGCGGGCACGGCCACGTCGGGCAGGAACAGGCCGTCGGCCAGCCGCAGGCCGGTCCAGCAACCGTCGGCGCTGGGCAATGAAGAAAAAGGTGTCGGCTGCATGGGATTCCCTCTGGAGCGCACGGCGCCCCGTTGCATCAAGTGTCCTGCAGGGCCGGTGCGGCGGCCGCTCCGGCGTCTGGCACCAGGCCGATCCAGGCCAGCACGGCGCCCTGGGCATCCTCGGGAGCGAGCGGCGACGGCGCTTCCACACGCTCTGCCCACCACAGGCCGTGGCCGGGGCGGTAGCTCTCGCCGGCACCGTCACGCCACGTGCCGGCGAGCACCAGGCAGACGCCGCCCGGCGTCGAGCCCGGCTGCACGCTGCCCGAGACGACTTCGATGGCGCCCTGCCACGCTCCGCGGCGCAGCATGAGATTGAAGTCCGTGGAGGCGCCGCCCAGGGGCGTGCAATCGAGCGCGGCCGCACCGTCGAACGCCCAGGGGCGCCAGGGCTCGTCGAGCCGGTGGTCGATGCCCTCCGCGCTCAGGTGCACGCCGTCGCCGCCCAGCAGCATGATCTGCCGGTCGATGCCCGGGAAGGCCGAGAACGGCCCTGCCCGGTCGATGGTGGCCGCGCTCACGCGCCAGCCGAAGCCGTCCATGCCCGCGCCGGGCGGCCAGCACACGATCTCGCGCGTGGCGCCGCCACCGTTCTTCCAGGGCATGGGTGCGATGGCGGCGAGGTCGAAACGTTGCAATGCCATGGCTCAGGCGCCCTCGCCCGCCAGCAGCGGGAAGAGCGGATGCACCATGGGCGCGCCCGCGGGCAGTTCGTCGGCCAGACCGGGAAACTCCGGCGAGGTCTTCCAGGCGCGCGGTGCGTGGCGCACGTCGTCGCCCAGGAAGCGCACGGAGAACACCCGCCGACGCCCCGGTCCCTCGAAGCCGCCGGCCGCATGCAGCGTGAGCATGTGGAAGCACACCACGTCGCCGGGCTCGATCTCCCAGCCCAGGATGTCGAAGGCGGAGCGGTCGGCCTCCACGTCGGGCAGGTCCTGCAGGCTGCCCTCGGGAAACCACTTGGCCTGGTGGTCCATGAAGCTGCGCGGCATGAGCCACGGGCCCCGGTGCGAGCCGGCCACGAACTCCAGCGTGCTGGCGCGGGGCACCGGGTCCACCGGAATCCAGCAACTGACGTTCTGGTTGCCGTCGATGTTGTAGTAGGGCTGGTCTTGGTGCCAGGGCGTGCGCTGGCGCGTGCCGGCCTCCTTGACCAGTACGTGGTCATGGTAGAGGCGCACGCCGCGCGAGCGCATCAGCCGCTGCGCGGCCAGCGCCACGGGCGACCCGGTGACGAAACGGCCGAACGCGGGAATGTCCTGCCAGTTGCAGAAATCCTCGAAGAAACGTCCCGGATCGTCCGGGCGGCTGGCGACCTTGGCGCGCGGACTGGGCGCGGCCACGTTGGCGTCGATGCCGCCCCGCAGCAGCGCCACCTCGTCCGGCGTGAGCAGGCCGCGGAGGCACACCGCGCCGTCGCGCGAGAAATCGGCCACCACGGCGGGCGTCACGCGCTCCTGCACGCGCTGGTGCAGGCCGTCGCGGAGTTCACGGAATGCGGATGCCATGGCAGCGGTCTCCATCGCGGTGTCAGGTGCGCGTGAGCACGGCCTGCAGGAACGAGCGCGTGCGCTCCTGGCGCGGGTTGGTGAAGATGGTGGCGGGCGGGCCCGATTCGATGATGCCGCCGCCGTCCATCACGACGACGACGTCGCCGACCTCGCGGGCGAAGTCCATTTCGTGGGTGACGACCATCATGGTCATGCCCTCGCGTGCGAGCACCTTCATGACCTGCAGCACCTCGCCCACCAGTTCCGGGTCGAGCGCCGACGTGGGTTCGTCGAACAGCATCACGCGCGGCTTCATGGCCAGCGCACGGGCGATGGCCACGCGCTGCTTCTGCCCGCCGGAGAGGCTCGCGGGCATGGCGTCGGCCTTGTGGGCGAGGCCCACCTTCTCGAGCAGCACGCGCGCCTGCGCCTCGGCCTCGGCGCGCGCCGTGCCGTGCAGCTTGCGCGGGCCCAGCGTCACGTTGTCGATCACGGAAAGGTGCGGGAACAGGTTGAAGGACTGGAACACCATGCCCACTTCCTCGCGCAGCGCGTTGAGGTCGCGGTCGGGCAGCATGCGGCCGGCGTCCACCAGCGTGCGGCCGCAGATGTCGATGCGCCCGCCCTGCGGTTCCTCGAGTCCGTTGCAGCAGCGCAGGAAGGTGCTCTTGCCCGAGCCGCTGGGGCCGATCACGACCACCACCTGCGACGGCTGCACGTCGAAATCGATGCCGTCGAGCACGACATGCTCGCCGTAGGCCTTGCGCAGGCCGCGGATGCGCACGATGGGTTCGGCGTTCCGGGAATCGGGGGGCATCGTCATTGCACCATTCCTCCGGCGCGCAGGCGCAGTTCGATGTGCCGCAGCACCAGCGTGGTGGCCCCCGTGAGGACGAAGTACACCACCGCGATGGCCAGGTAGACCTCCAGCGAGCGGTACGACACGCTGATGATCTTCTGCCCCTCGTGCATGAGGTCGTGGATGGTGAGCAGCGACACCAGGGCCGAGTTCTTGATCAGCGCGATGAATTCGTTGCCCAGCGGCGGGATCATGCGCACCACCGCCTGCGGCAGCACCACGCTGCGCATCGCCTGGCCCGAGGACATGCCGATGGAGCGCGCGGCCTCCATCTGCCCCTTATCGATCGACTGGATCGCGCCGCGCACGATCTCGGACACATAGGCGCCCGAGTAGATGCCCAGGCCGATCACGCCGCACACGAAGGCCGGCAGCAGGATGCCGAACTGCGGCAGGCCGAAGAACAGGATGAACAGCTGCACCAGCAGCGGCGTGCCGCGGATGACCGCCACGTACGCCGTGCACAGGCCGTACACGATGCGGTTGCGCGGGTTGAGGCGGCCGATGCCCACCAGCAGGCCCATCACGCATCCGAGCAGCAGCGAAGCGGCCGTGATCTCCACGGTCACCGCCGCGCCCTGCAGCAGTTGGGGCCAGCCGGCCCACACGGGGGAAAAATCGAGTTCCATCGCTTCAGGTCGTCACCGGGCCGGGTTCACTTGGCCGCCGGGGCGCCGAACCACTTCTTCTCGATGGCGGCATAGGTGCCGTCGGCCTTGAGCCTGGCGATGGCGCCGTTCACCGCGCGGGTCAGCTCGGGCGTGTCCTTGCGCAGGGCCATGCCGTATTCCTCGGTGGTGAGCTGGTCTTCGAGCACGCGCAGGCCGGGACGCGTGCGGACATACTGGTAGGCGGCGGGCTTGCCGGTGACGGCGGCGTCGGCACGGCCGATGTCCACGAGGTTGAACATCTCCTGGTTCTTCTCGACCTCGACGCGCTGCACCTTGGGGTGGTTCTGCGTGAGGAAGGCCACCGACTTGGTGCCCACCTGCACGGTGACTTTCTTGCCGTCCAGGTCGGCGATCTTCCGGATCGACGTGTTGCCGTCCTTCACCATGGCCACGAGGCCGCCCGCGTAGTAGGGCTCGGTGAAATCGACCACCTTCTTGCGCTCGTCGGTGATGTAGATGGCCGAGACGGCCATGTCGAAGCGCCGGGACATCAGGCCCGGGATCAGGCCCTTGAAGTCGATGTCCACCCACTCGACGCGCTTGCCCAGGGCCTTGCCGACGGCCTCGACGAGTTCGACGTCGAAACCCGTGCGCTTGCCGTTCTCGACGAATTCCATGGGCGGGAAGGTGGCGTCGGTGCCCACGCGCAGCACGTTGTCCTGGGCATGCACGCTGGCATGCCCCAGGGCCAGGGCGGCCATGCTGGTCAGAAGGAGGCGGCGGCTTAAGGTCATCATGGGCAGGTCTCGGTTCAAGGTTCGGGAAACGAAAAAACGGAAGGACACCGGGGAAGGAATCAGTGCAGCACCAGTTCGCGGGAGATGCGCGCGGCGGCGACGACCGCCATGCGGATCAGCGTCTGCTCCTGGCCCTGGGCCCGCAGGATCGGCGCCATGAGCGTGATCGCGCCGGCGGCCTGGCGCGAAGCGCCGAAAAGCGGCACGCTGCAGCCCCACACGCCCTCGTCGACCTCGCCCTCGCTCACCGCGAAGCCCGCCGTGCGGATGGCATCGAGTTCGTCGCGGGCGGACTGGCGGCCGGGCGTGCCAGGCCCCCACTGGGCATCGAGCACGGCGTCGCGCGCGGCCTCGGGCAGGTGGGCCAGCACGCACTTGGCCGAGGCACCCGCGCGCAGGGGCACGCTGCGCCCCTTCTCGAACGAGCAGCGCAGCGAATGGTGGCTCTCCACCATGTCGAGGCAGATCGCCTGGTCGTTCACGGCCAGGATCAGGCCCACGCTCTCATGCGACTGCTGCGAGAGTTCCACCATGCCGGGGCGCGCCTGCCGCACGAGGTGCGAGGCCAGATCGAACCCCAGGGCGAGCTGCAGGCTCAGCGGGCCGGGCGCGTAGAAGCCGTCGCTTTCGAGCACGAAGCCCCAGCGCTTGAGCCGCGCGAGCTGCCGGTACAGCGTGCTGCGCGCGAGGCCGGTGAGCTCCATGAGTTCCGGCGCCGACGAGGCCTTGCCCTGCTGGGCCAGCACGGCCAGCACCTGCAGCACACGGTCTGCGGTGGGTATGGCGGTGGGTGTGGCGGCGGGCGAAGCACTCTTGGGCATGCCGGCAGTATCAAAGCAAGCGGCCCCGCGTCACACCCCCGCATTCCCAAAAATTGGGAATGGGCATCCCTTTTTTGCGCTTTCGCGGGGTTTGCGTCCGCATTCCATTTTTCCCGCAGCCTCTCTCAGCGCACCATCGGCAGGTGCAACTGGTGCTTCTTCGCCGTGGCAATGGCGATGTCGTAGCCCGCATCGGCATGGCGCATCACGCCGCTGGCCGGGTCGTTCCAGAGCACTCGGCCCAGGCGCGCGGCGGCCTCGTCGGTTCCATCTGCCACGATCACCACGCCCGCATGCTGCGAATAGCCCATGCCCACGCCGCCGCCGTGGTGCAGGCTCACCCAGGTGGCGCCGCCCGCGGTGTTGAGCAGCGCGTTCAGCAGCGGCCAGTCGCTCACCGCATCGGTCCCGTCCTTCATGGCCTCGGTCTCGCGGTTGGGGCTGGCGACGGAGCCGGTGTCCAAGTGGTCGCGGCCGATCACGATGGGCGCCTTCAGCTCACCGCTCTTCACCATCTCGTTGAAGGCCAGCGCCGCCCTGTGGCGCTCGCCCAGGCCCAGCCAGCAGATGCGCGCGGGCAGGCCCTGGAAGGCGATGCGCTCGCGGGCCATGTCGAGCCAGCGGTGGGTGTGCCTGTTCTCGGGGAACAGCTCCTTGATCTTCGCGTCGGTCTTGTAGATGTCTTCCGGGTCGCCCGAGAGCGCCACCCAGCGGAAGGGGCCCTTGCCTTCGCAGAACAGCGGACGGATGTAAGCGGGCACGAAGCCGGGGAAATCGAAGGCGTTCTTCACGCCCTGGTCGAACGCCACCTGGCGGATGTTGTTGCCGTAATCCACCGTGGGAATGCCCATGGCCTGGAAGTCGAGCATGGCCTGCACGTGGACGGCGCAGCCCCGGGCCGCCGCGTCCCTCAGGCGGGCGTGCTGCGCCGGCTCGGCCGCGGCGGCGCGCCACTCGGCGACCGTCCAGCCCACGGGCAGGTAGCCGTTGACGAGGTCGTGCGCGGAGGTCTGGTCGGTGACGATGTCGGGCTTCGGTCCGCCGGCCTGCGCGCGCCGGACCAGCTCGGGCAGCACCTCGGCGGCATTGCCCAGCAGGGCGATGGAGACGGCCTCCTTGCGCGCCGTGTGGTGCGCGATCAGTGCGAGCGCATCGTCGATGTCCTTCGCCTGCTTGTCCACGTAGCGCGTGCGCAGGCGGAAGTCGATGCTGCTCTGCTGGCATTCGACGGCCAGCACGCAGGCGCCGGCCAGCACGCCCGCCAAGGGTTGCGCGCCGCCCATGCCGCCCAGGCCCGCCGTCAGGATCCACTTGCCCGAGAGGTCGTTGCCGTAATGCTGGCGGCCGGCCTCGACGAAGGTTTCGAACGTGCCCTGCACGATGCCCTGCGCGCCGATGTAGATCCAGCTGCCGGCCGTCATCTGGCCGTACATGAAGAGGCCCTTGCGGTCCAGTTCGTTGAAGTGTTCCCAGGTGCCCCACTTCGGCACCAGGTTGGAATTGGCGAGCAGCACGCGCGGTGCGTTCTCGTGCGTCTTGAAAACGCCCACGGGCTTGCCGGATTGGATCAGCAGGGATTCGTCCGCCTCCAGGGTCTGGAGCGAGGCCAGGATCTGGTCGAAGCACTCCCAGTTGCGCGCCGCGCGGCCGATGCCGCCGTACACCACCAGCGATTGCGGGTTCTCGGCCACGTCCGGATCGAGGTTGTTCTGCAGCATGCGGTAGGCGGCCTCGGCCAGCCAGTTCTTGCAATGGAGCTGGCTGCCGCGCGGCGCGCGGATGGTGCGCGACGGGTCGTGGCGGGGATCGGCCTGGGGTTGGGCGGTGGCGGCGGACAGGATGGCGTCGTTGGCGTTCATGGCATCGCTCCTCGGGGCGTTCGGGCTGTGGATGGATGAATGGGGGAAGGGATCACTGGAAGCTGGGCAGGATGGCGGAGAGTGCCTCCGGCCAGGTGCCGTGCTGCGCCCACTGGCGCATGGCTTCGATGTCGGGCGCGAGGTAGCGGTCCTGCTCGAGGAAGGCCACGCGCGTGCGCACGGCGGCAAACTGCGCCTCGATCAGCGGCGAGCTGTTCAGGCTGCGGTCGAACTCCATGCCCTGCGCGGCGGCCATGGCCTCGATGCCGACGATCACGCCGGTGTTGCGCGCCATGTCGAGCAGGCGCCGCGCGGCGTAGGTGGCCATGGAGACGTGGTCCTCCTGGTTGGCCGAGGTGGGCAGGCTGGTCACGCTGCTCGGGTGCGCCAGGCACTGGTTCTCGGCGGCGAGGGCCGCGGCCGTCACCTGCGCGATCATGAAGCCGGAGTTGACGCCGCTGTCGCGGATCAGGAAGGCCGGCAGGCCCGAGAGGCCGGTGTCCAGCAGCAGCGCGAGGCGGCGTTCGGAGATGGCGCCGATCTCGGCGAGCGCCAGCGCGATGATGTCCGCTGCGAAGGCGACGGGCTCGGCGTGGAAGTTGCCGCCGGAGATCACCTCGCCCGTGTCGGTGAACACGAGCGGGTTGTCCGATGCGGCATTGGCCTCGATGCGCAGCACGCGGGCGGCATGCGCCAGGTTGTCGAGGCAGGCCCCCATCACCTGGGGCACGCAGCGGATCGAGTACGGGTCCTGCACGCGGCCGCAATTCGGGTGCGAGGTGTCGATGGCGCTGCCTTCCAGCAGTGCGCGCACGGCGGCGGCCACGGCGATCTGCCCGGCCTGCCCGCGCGCTGCGTGGATGCGCGCATCGAACGGCTTGACCGAGCCCTTGATCGCCTCCAGCGTCAGGCAGCCCGCGACCAGGCCGGCGGCGAACACGCTCTCGGCCGCGAACAGGCCCGCCAGTGCGAGCGCGGTGGAAACCTGCGTGCCGTTGAGCAACGCCAGCCCCTCTTTCGGGCCGAGCACGAAAGGCTCGAGCCCGATCGCGGCCATGGCCTCGCGGCCGGAGACGACCTTGCCGTCCACCTTGGCGGCGCCCTCCCCGATCAGCACGCAGGCCAGGTGCGCGAGCGGTGCGAGATCGCCGGAAGCACCCACCGAGCCCTTGGCGGGAATCACCGGCAGCACGTCGGCATTCGCCAGCGCCAGCAGCGCGTCGACCAGCGCCGGGCGCACGCCCGAGTGGCCGCGCGCCAGGCTGACGGCCTTGGTGGCCAGCACCATGCGCACCACGTCGTCCGGCAACGGATCGCCGGTGCCCACGCTGTGCGAGAGCACGAGGTTGCGCTGCAGCTCGGCCAGCCGATCGTGCGCAATCTTGGTGCTGGCGAGCTTGCCGAAGCCGGTGTTGATGCCGTAGACCACCTGGTCTTCTTCCACGATGCGGTCCACCGTGGCCTGGGCGGCCTGCATGGCAGGCAGCGCGGACGCATCCAGCGACAGCCGCGTGCCGCCCGCGGCGATGGCGCGCAATTCGGCCAGCGTGACCTGGCCGGGATGCAGTGCGAGGGTGGGAATGGCGCTCATGGACTATTCCTGTATATACAAGTTGATCTTCAAAAAATTCACCGGCTGGTGTGCACAGCTGCTGGTGCGGATTGAACCATGAAACGGTCAGCTTGTATATACAGGCCGACCCCGACCGGATCAGCCGACCAGCGGATGGCCGTCGGCCCGGATGCGGCTGCCCAGCCGGTAGCGCGAGCCCGGGTGCAGGCAGCGCACCAAGGTGACCGGCACGCCCCGCGACCAGGTGCGGCGCGTGAGCAGCAGGCACGGATCGCCGCCCGCCATGTCCAGCAGCCGCGCCTGCTCATGCGTGGGCAGCACCGCATCGACGACGTGTTCCAGCTGGTCGAAAGGCACGTTGCGCACCAGGTATTCGGAAGGCTGCATGCGCGTGAAGTCCTGCGCGCCGAACTGCGGCACCGCGCGCGGGTTCACGTAGCGGTCTTCCAGCTGCACGGGCATGCCGTCCTCGCGGTGCACGCAGACCGCGTGGAAGACCGATTCGCCGGTGCGCAGGTCGAGCGCCGCGGCCACGTCCAGTGGTGCGGAAATGCGCTCCACCGTCAGTACGTCGCAGCGGTAGTCGTGGCCGCGCTGGCGGATTTCGCTGGCCAGGTTGGCGATCTGCAGCAGCGTGGACTGCGGCTTGTCTTCGGCCACGAAGCTGCCGACGCCGGCCACGCGTACGATGCGGCCCTGCTCCGACAGCTCGCGCAGCGCGCGGTTCACCGTCATGCGCGACATGCCGAACTGCTGCACCAGCTCGCTCTCGGACGGCAGCCGGTCGCCAGCGCGCCAGGAGCCGTCCTGGATGCGGCGGACGATGTGGTCCTTGATCTGCTGGTAGAGCGCGAGCGCCGGTTCGGCAGCGGCCGGAACGCCGGCAGGTCGGGGGTGTCGCTTGCGGGCGGTCGTCGTCATGCGCGGGACTCTATCAGCGCAGGGAGCAGTCGCCGGCCTCCCATCAGTGCGCCTCGGCGGCCATGGACTCGGCGCGAATCTCTTCGGTCAGCCGCGCTTTGAGCTGCATGAATTCGGGCGACGTCTTGATGGTGTAGTGCCGCGGGTGCGGCAGGTCGACCGCGATCTCGGACTTGATGCGCCCGGGCCGCGCGCTGAACACGGCCACGCGGTTGGCCATGAAGATCGCCTCGTCGATGTCGTGGGTGACGAACATCACCGTCTTGCGCTCGGCCTCCCAGATGCCCAGCAGCAGTTCCTGCATGAGCACACGGGTCTGGTTGTCGAGCGCACCGAAGGGCTCGTCCATCAGCAGGATCTTCGGGTCGTTGGCGAGCGCGCGCGCGATGGCCGTGCGCTGCTGCATGCCGCCCGAGAGCTGCTTGGGATAGTGCTGCTCGAAGCCGCGCAGCCCCACCTTGGCGATGAAATACGCCGCCCGCTCCTTCTGCACGCTATCGGCAACGCCGCGCTCGCGCAGGCCGAAGCGGATGTTCTGCTCGATGGTGAGCCACGGGAACAGCGTGTAGCTCTGGAACACCATGCCGCGGTCGGCGCCCGGCCCCGTCACCGGCTGGCCGTCCAGCAGCACGCGGCCGGCGGTGGGCTGGTCCAGCCCCGCCACGATGCGCAGCATGGTCGACTTGCCGCAGCCGGAAGGGCCCAAGATGGTGACGAAATCGTTGTCGGCCACGTGGAAATCCACCGGCAGCAGCGCCTGCGTGGCCGGGCCCTTGGCCGAGGTGAAGGTGCGCGAGACACCCTGTATGGACAGCTCGCTCATCAGATGACGCTCCAGGCGAAGAGGCGGCGGTTGACCGCCTTGAAAAGAAAGTCCGACACCAGGCCGATGATCCCGATCACGATGATGCCGAAGATGATCTGCCCGGTGTTGAGCAGCGCCTGGCTGTCGGTGATCATGTGGCCGATGCCGGAGGACGAGCCGATCAGCTCGGCGACGATCACGTAGGTCCAGGCCCAGCCCAGCACCAGCCGCAGCGTCTCGGCGATGTGGGGCGCGGCGCCGGGAATCAGCACGCGGCGCACGATGCCCGTGGGCGTGGCGCCCAGCGTGTAGGCGGCCTCGACCAGGTCCTTGCGCGCGCTGCCCACGGTGACGGCGACCATCAGGATGATCTGGAACACCGAGCCGATGAAGATCACCAGCAGCTTCTGCAGTTCGCCCAGGCCCGCCCAGAGGATGAGCAGCGGGATGAAGGCCGATGCGGGCAGGTAGCGGCAGAAGGAGACGAAGGGCTCCAGGAACGCCTCCACCCCCTTGTGCGCCCCCATGCAGATGCCCAGGGGCACGGCCACCAGCGCGGCCAGGAAGAAGCCGCCCAGCACGCGCCACACCGTCATGCCGATGTCGTGCAGGAAGCCGAACTGCGTGAACAGCAGCCAGCCCTCCTGCACCATGGTGATCGGGCTGGCCAGGAAGGTGGGCGACACGTAGCCGCCGAGCGTGGCCACCGACCACACGGCCACGAAGAGCGCGAAGAAGGCGGCGCCCAGCAGCCAGCGCGTGCGCGGGGCCACCGGCTCCAGCGGGCGCAGGCGGCGGCGCGTCACGGCAGGCACGGCCGCGGGTGCCGGTGCGCCCGGCGCGCCGGGTTGGGAATCAGCAGGCATGGCGCCCATCACTCGGCTCATCGCAAGGCTCTCCTGACGGAAACGTGGGCAGTGGCGGCGGACGCATCACTTGATGAAGCTGTCGTCGAACATGGCGTTGAAGTTCTCCGGCTGCTTGCGCACCACGCCCGCCTCCAGCAGGATCGCGCCGGCATCCTTCATGAACTGCTGCAGCTCGCCCGCGAAGAACTTCTGGTTGGCGGCCTTGTCCTGCCAGCGCAGGTAGGCCGACGATTTGGCGAACGCCTCGCCCGTCTGCTTGACGGCGGCGCCCATGATCTCGTTGGCCTTGGCCGGGTCGGCCTTGATCATCTCCAGCGCGTCGAAGTACGACTGCGTGAGCGCCTGCGCGGCCTTCGGGTTCGCCTTGAGCCACTCGGGCGCGCAGCCGACGGTGTCCATCACCATCGGGTAGTCGATGGTGGTGGCGAGGATCTTGCCCGCCTGCGGATTGGCGCGGATCGTCGAAAGGTACGGCTCGTACGTCATCGCAGCATCGTTCTGGCCCGACACGAAGGCCTGCGCGGCCGGCTGCGGCTCGAGCGACACGGTCTTCACGTCCTTGAGCGTCATGCCGTTCTTCGACAGCATCCAGGCCAGGCCGAAGTACGGCGCGGTGCCCGGTGCGCTCACGGCGACGGTCTTGCCCTTCAGGTCGGCGAAGCCCTTCACGTCGTTGCGCACCGCGATCCCGTCGGCGCCGTACGACTTGTCCATCTGGAAGATCTGCACGATCGGCACGCCGTTCGTGTTCCAGGCCACGTGCGTTTCCACCGTGGTCGCCGCGCACTGGATGGCCTTGGATGCCAGCGCCAGGTGGCGGTCCTTCTGCGGAATCATCTTGAGTTCCACGTCCAGCCCGTTCTTCTTGAAGATGCCTGCCTTGTCCGCGAGCGTGAGGGGCGCGAAGCCCGTCCAGCCCGACATGCCCAATGCCAGCTTCGTCTCCTGCGCCTGCGCCCCGAGCGCCAGGCCCGCCAGCCCCACCACCGCCGCGATCCGCGACACCTTGCCCGCCATCGTTCCAGCCATCGTCCAGCTCCTCGAAAATGAATGCATCGTCCCAAGCCAAAGCGCGCCGCGCCGCCGCCGGAACGCCTGTCCGGACGCCGCAGCGGGCCCGCCCATTCTTGTCCCGCGGCCAGGCTGTCTATACAGGGTAAACACCCAGACACCCGCAGCGCGCCTGCACCCGCCATGCAAGAACGGGACCAGCCCGCGCGGGCGTGGCGGGGCAGCGGGCGAATACCCTGCGGCACTCCAAGGTGTCGCGCGGTGCCCCACAATGCGCCGCACGGTTGCCGGGGCGCTCGTCGGCGATGCAGTCGCGGTGTCGGCGCGGGCCTCGCCCCCTTGTCGCGAGCGCCCTCATCGCACGTCGGAATGCACCGCGAAAGGGCCACGCGCACCATCGCCGGGCAGGGGCCGCGCCGTAGAATTTGCAGTATCCGAAACACAACGAAAGCGCCCCCGGCCATGACTCAGCAGTACGAGGCCCTCCTTGCCATCCTGGACACCAAGGAAGACCCCCTCATCCAAGAATGGCTGGCCGAGGCCGCCAGGGGCGGAAACGTTCCGGCAGCCAATTCCGCCTCCGATGCGCGCGAGCTGCTGCAGGCACTGCGCGCCGCCTTGCACAGTGCGCCGCCTCCCCGCGGCACGCCGCAGCCGGGCAGCGCCTGGCACACGCTCAACGGTGTGCTGGAATCGCTCTCCCGCTCCCGCGCGGCGCGCGGCGAGACGGCCGGAGACACCAGCGTGTTCGTGCTGGCGCTGAAGAAGGCGCTGTTCACCCAGCTGCAGACCATCGGCGATGCAGACGCCCTGCGGTCGGACCTCTGGAGCGCGACCGAGCTGGTGGACCGCCTGGCCCAGCACACGGTCAACACCTTCCAGCTCGCGCGTGAGGACATCATCCGCCGCCAGCAGGAAGAACTGCTGGAACTGTCCACGCCGGTCATCAAGCTCTGGGACGGCGTGTTGGCGGTGCCCATGATCGGCACCCTCGACAGCAACCGCACGCAGGTGGTGATGGAGACGCTGCTGCAGCGCATCGTCGACACCGAATCCGAGATCGCCATCATCGACATCACCGGCGTGCCCACCGTGGACACGCTGGTGGCGCAGCATCTGCTCAAGACCGTCGCTGCGATCCGGCTCATGGGCGCGGACTGCATCGTGAGCGGCATCCGCCCGCAGATCGCGCAGACCATCGTGCACCTGGGCATCGACCTGCAGGGCATCCACACGCGCGCCACGCTCGCAGACGCCCTCGCGCTCGCTCTGCAGAAGACCGGCTGGCGCATCGGCCGCGTCCAGGCCTGAGCAGGAAGGACGCACTCCATGGAACGCATACCGATCCTGCGCATGGGCGACACCCTGCTGGTCACCATCCAGGTGGACATGCAGGACCGCACCGCCCTCGCCCTGCAGGAAGACCTCGCCGCCCGCATCGCCGACACCGGTGCCACGGGTGTGATGATCGACATCTCCGGCCTGGAGATCGTGGATTCGTTCGTCGGCCGGATGCTCAGCAGCATCTCGGGCATCGCGCGCATCCTTTCCGCCCATACGGTGGTGGTCGGCATGCAGCCCGCCGTCGCCATCACGCTCGTGGAACTGGGCCTCTCGCTGGATGGCGTGCGCACCGCGCTCAACGTGGAGCGCGGCATGGATTTGCTGCGCCGCATCCGCGAGGAGGCCCCTCTTGGCCGTTGATCCCACGGGCACCCTGCCCATCGAATCCGAGCAGCACATCGTCGCCTGCCGCCAGACGGTGCGCGCCCTCTGCGCGGGCCTGCGTTTCTCGCTGGTGGACCAGACCAAGGTCATCACGGCGGCCAGCGAGCTCTCGCGCAACACCCTGGTGCACGGCGGCGGTGGCCGCATGCGCTGGGAAGTACTTGACCAGCACGGCCGGTCCGGCCTGCGGATGGCCTTCGAGGACGAGGGCCCCGGCATCGCCGACATGCAGTTGGCGCTGACGGACGGCTGGACCTCCGGCGGCGGCATGGGCCTGGGCCTGCCGGGCAGCCGGCGTCTCGTCAACGAGTTCGACATCCGTTCGGCGCCCGGCCAGGGCACCTGCGTCACCATCACGAAATGGAAGTGATGGAGCACGCCCGCGCCGAAGTCCTGCACGGCTGGACGCACACGGCCTTTCCCATCGACGACGCGAGCCGTGTGGGCGAGGCCCGGCGCTTCGCCGCGCACGAAAGCGCGCGGCTGGGCTGGAACGCCACCGATGCGGGGCGGCTGTCGCTGGTCGTGACCGAACTGGCCACCAACCTGCACCGCCACGCGCGCGGCGGACGCCTCCTGATCGCAGCCATTCCCGGACGGCATGCCGTGGAGGTGGTCGTGATCGACAACGGCCCGGGCATCGCGGACCTGCGGATGGTGATGCAGGACGGCTACTCCACCGGCGGATCCCCGGGCACGGGCCTGGGCGCGGTGCGGCGCCTGTCCGACGAATTCGACCTCCACTCCACGCCCGAAGGCACGGTCTGCGTGGCGCGGGTGGTGGAGCGACCGCTCGACGAAGACGAAGGATTCGCCGCGGCGGATCCCGCGGCCCCGCCTGGCAATGCGACCCGGGCCTGCGTGCGCGTGGGCGCCATCCGCCTGCCATTGCGCGGCGAGACCGCCTGCGGGGACGCCTGGGCCGCCGCCATCCACGGCGAGCACGTGGCCCTGTGCGTGGCCGACGGGCTCGGGCATGGGCCGGAAGCGGCACGTGCATCGGAAGCGGCGCTGGAAGTTTTCGCCCAGGCCCCCTTCAGTGAATTGGGCGGCATGGCGGAGCGCGCCCACCGCGCGCTGCTGGGCCTGCGCGGCGCGGCCGTCTGCATTCTGCGCTGGGAGGCGGCCACCGCTGCGGTGCAGAGCGTCAGCATCGGCAACGTGGCGGCGCGGCTCGTCTCCGGCGTGGCCGACCGGTCGGTGCCCGCGCAGCACGGCACGGTAGGGCTGCACATCCGCAGGACACAGGAGGCAACCACGCTGGCGCCGGACCATGCGCTCGCGATCGTCCATACCGACGGCATCGAGGGACGCTGGCATCCCCGGTCGGTCCATGCGTTGCTCGGCCGGGACCCGACCCTGCTGGCGGCCGTGCTGCTGCGCGACCACCACCGCCCCCGCGACGATGCCACCATCGTGGTGGTGCAGCGGAACGTTTGAACCCACCACACACGCTGACAATCCGAGGAATCGCACGATGACATCCCAGCACGGCGCACAGCCCGACACAGGGGCCGGCGCCGAAAGCCCCACCGTCGCCGCATTGCAGGCCGCACTCGCCGCCAGCCAGCAGGAAATGGAGCTGCTGCGTGCCGAACTCGAGGAAACCAACCGCGGCGTGGTGGCCCTCTATTCGGAACTGGACGCCCAGGCCGAGCAGTTGCGCAACGCCACGGAGATGAAGAGCCGGTTCCTGGCCTACATGAGCCACGAGTTCCGCACGCCGATCAGCTCGATCCGCAGCATCGCCCGCCTGCTCGCCGACCATGTGGACGGCCCGCTGAACCCGGAGCAGGCCCGCCAGGTGGGCTTCATCCAGGCCACCGCCATGGAGTTCTCCGAGATGGTGGACGACCTGCTCGACCTCGCGAAGATCGAGGCCGGACGCGTCGACATCTCGCCGGCGTGGTTCGACATGGTGGACCTCTTCCAGGCGCTGCGGGGCATGTTCAAACCGGTGGTCACCAACGCCGAACTGAACCTGGTGTTCGAGGAACCGCGCGGCCTGCCGCCGCTCTTCACCGACGACCGCAAGCTCTCGCAGATCCTGCGCAATTTCATCTCCAACGCACTCAAGTTCACGCCGCGCGGCGAGGTGCGCATCAGCGTCGAACCCTGCGAGGGCGACTGCGTGCGGTTCTCGGTGGCGGACACGGGCATCGGCATCGCGCCGGAATTCCACGCCCGCGTCTTCGAGGACTTCTCGCAGGTCGGCTCGCCGCTGCAGAACCGCCTGCGGGGCACCGGCCTGGGCCTGGCGCTGAGCCGCCAGCTCGCCGAACTGCTGGGCGGCCGGGTGGATCTGCAGAGCGTGCCGGGCGAGGGCTCGGTATTTTCCGTCACCCTGCCGGCACGGCTGCCGCAGGCCGCGGACGGAACGGAAAGCGCGGAGTGAGCGGCATGCTGGACGTCGGAGCCATCCACACCACCATCGACCGCGGCACCCACACGGTGCTCGTGGTGGATGACAACCCGGTCACCCGCTACTCGACCGCGCGCATCGTGCGGGCCGCAGGCTTCCAGACGCTGGAGGCGGACAGCGGCATGCAGGCGCTGCAGATGGCCGCCGAAGGCATCTCGGCCGTGGTGCTGGACGTGCACCTGCCGGACATCGACGGATTCGAGGTCTGCCGCAACCTGCGCGCGCGCGAGGCCACGGCCCAGCTGCCGGTGATGCACCTGTCCGCGGCCCACGTGCATGCCGAGGACCGGGTCAGCGGCCTCAATGCCGGGGCCGATGCCTATCTCACCCATCCCGTGGAGCCGGCGGTGCTGGTGGGCACCCTGCAGGCACTCATCCGCGCGCGCACGGCCGAAGACAGCCTGCGCCGCAGCGACCGCCGATTCCGGGCGATCTACAGCCAGGCGCTGAGCGGCATCGGCCTGCTGGAACGCGACGGACGCTTCACCGACATCAATCCGGCCATGGCCCGGCTGCTCGGGCGTTCGCCGCAAGAGGTGCTCGGGCGCGCGATCAGCGAATTCGCCCCGCCCGACTGGGTGGATTTCGTGCGGGACAAGACGGTGGAATCAGAGCAGTCCACCACGTGGCAGGGAGAATTCCCGCTGCTGCGTCCGTCCGGCCAGTGGGTGTACCTGGAGTGGAGCATCTCGGCCCACGTGGAGCCGGGCATGCGCATGGCGATCGCCGCCGACATCTCGGAACGCGTGGAGCTCGACAGCCGCCGCCAGGAGATCCTGGAGCGCGAACAGGTGGCCCGCGCCACCGCCGAGCGACTGAGCCGCACCAAGGACGACTTCATCGCCGTGCTGTCGCACGAGTTGCGCACGCCACTGAACGCGATCGCCGGCTGGGTGCACATCCTGAAGCGCCGCGGCGGCACGCCCGAGCTGATCAAGGGACTGGATTCGATCCACCGCAACGTCAAGGCGCAAGCGCGCATCATCGCGGACATCCTGGACGTCTCGCGCATCAACAGCGGCAAGCTGCACCTGGAGCGCGAGTGGACGCAGCCCGAGGAGTCGGTGCGCTCCGCCATCGACGCGCTGCAGGCCTCCATCGCTGAGAAGCGCCTGAAAGTGGAGGTGCACGCGGGCCACGGCGTCGGCCCGGCCTGGCTGGACCCGACCCGGTTCCAGCAGATCTTCTGGAACCTGCTCACGAACGCCATCAAGTTCTCCGACAACGACGGCCGCATCGAGGTGGTGCTGTCCCGCGAGGGCAACGCGCTCACCCTGTCGGTGCAGGACTGGGGCCGCGGCATCGCCGCGGAGTTCCTCGAGCACCTGTTCGATCGCTTCACGCAGAGCGATTCGCCCGACAACCGCCGGCACGGCGGCCTGGGCCTGGGCCTCTCGATCGTCAAGCAGCTCGCAGAGCTGCACGGCGGCGGAGTCGAGGCGCACAGCGCGGGCTCCGGCCAGGGCTCCACCATCACGGTGCGGCTCACCGCGGCCTACGAAGGCGAAGGGGAAAGCGCGCCCGCGCCGCTGCGCGCGGACGAGGTGCCGCCCGAGCCGGCCATCGAAGAGCGCCCGCTGCGCGGGCTGGACATCCTCACCGTGGAAGACCACCCGGACGCGAGCGAGATGCTGGCGGTGGTGCTGTCGGACGGCGGTGCCCGGCCGCGGCAGGCGGCGGACTTCGATGCCGCCGTCCGCGCCCTGCAGGAGCGCTGGCCCGACGTGGTGGTCAGCGACATCGGGCTGCCCGGACGCGATGGCTACGAACTCGCGCGCACCCTGCGCAGCATGCCGGCGCCCCCGGGCCGCCGCCAGCCCATCGCGATCGCACTCACTGCATTCTCGCGCCCGCAGGACGCCCACAAGGCGCTGGAAGCCGGTTTCGACGCGCACCTCGGCAAGCCGCTGCAACCCCATGCCCTCATGGCCACCATCGCCCGCCTGATGGCAGGCCGATAGACCGTGCCCCACGATTCCATGACCTCCCTTCTGCCCCTGCAGCCCGAACGCCATGCCGATGTCTTCATCGGCACCAGCGAGATGGCGCGCCGCATGCGCCAGCATGACTGGGAATCCACGCCGCTCGGCCCGCCCGATCGCTGGCCCCAGGGGCTCAAGGCCGCGCTGCGCATTCTGCTGACCTCCCGCTTCGAGATGTGGGTGGGCTGGGGCCCGGACATCGCGTTCTTCTACAACGACGCCTACCGCCCCACGCTGGGCATGAAGCATCCACATGCCCTGGGCCGGCCCACGGCGCAGGTGTGGTCGGAGATCTGGGACGACGTGAAGGGCCGCATGCACGCGGTCTACGAGCGGGGCGAATCCACCTGGGATTCGTCGCTGATGCTGCTCATCGACCGCGCCGGCACCGGCATGCTCGAAGAGACGTACCACACGTTCTCCTACAGTCCGCTGCTCGACGACGACGGGCGCGTCAACGGGCTCTTCTGCGCAGTGTCCGAGGAGACCGGCCGGGTCATCAGCGAGCGGCGGCTCGCCCTGCTGCACGAACTGGGCGCGGCCATGGCCCTGGGCGGCACGCGCCAGCAGGTGCTGGACGGTGCCTGCGCCACCATGGCCCGTGCCCAGAAGGACCTGCCGTTCTCGCTGATCTACCTCTACGACGCCCACGGCACGGCGCGGCTCGCCTGCAATGCCGGCATCGAATCAGGCCACCGGCTTGCGCCGCGAATGCTCGCGCCCGGAGCATGGCAGCCCTGGGACATCGAGCGCCTCGCCCGTGGCGAGACCGCCTACCCCGTGGCCTTGCCTCCCGCGGCCGACACGCCCACGGGAGCGTGGCAGGTCCCGCCGCAGACCGCCTTCGTGGTGGCGTTGCCGCCGCAGGGCGACGGCCGCTCCGCAGGCTTTTTCGTGTGCGGCGCCAACCCGCTGCGCCCCGGGGACGATCTGGAAATCCGGTCATTCCTGCAACTGCTCGCGGGCCAGGTGGCGCCCGCGATCGCGCAGGCCGAGGCGCTCGAATCCCGCACCGCCGAGCGCGACCGGCTGCGCGATCTCTTCAGCAAGGCGCCGGGCTTCATGTGCGTCATGCACGGGCCCGAACACACCTTCGAATTCGTCAACGAGTCCTACCAGCAGCTCATCGGGCGCCGCGACCTGGAGGGCAAGACCTTGCTGGAGGCCCTGCCCGAACTGGAAGGCCAGGGCATCCGGGAACTGCTCGACGAGGTCTACCGCACCGGCCGGCCCTACATCGGCAAGAACCTGAAAGTGCAGTTGCAGCGCAGTCCCGGCGCGCCGCTCACCGAGCACTACCTGAATTTCGTCTACCAGCCGACGCTGGACGGACAGGGCGCCGTGACCGGCATCTTCGCCGAGGGCCACGACGTGACCGACCAGCGCGTGGCCGAGGAAGAGCTGCGCACGCTCAACCGCGAGCTGGAGAGCCGGGTGGCCGAACGCACGCGCGACCTGGAGGATGCGCTGGCGCGCCTCACGGCCGAATCGCGCGAGCGCGAGGCCGTGCAGGAGGCGCTGCGGCAATCGCAGAAGATGGAAGCGGTGGGGCAGCTCACGGGCGGCCTCGCGCACGACTTCAACAACCTGCTGGCCACCATCAGCGGCAGCCTCGAACTGCTGAACCGGCGCGTGGCCCAGGGCCGCTTCGACGATCTCGCACGCTACGTCACCGTGGGCCAGGGCGCGGCCCGCCGCGCCGCCTCGCTCACGCACCGCATGCTCGCGTTCTCGCGCCGCCAGACGCTCGACCCCAAGCCCACCGACGTGAACCGCCTGGTGCGCGGCATGGAAGAGCTCATCCGCCGCACCATCGGCCCCGAGACGGAACTGGAGGTCGTCAACGCGGTCGGCCTGTGGACCACCCACGTCGATCCGCACCAGCTCGAAAGCGCCCTGCTCAACCTCTGCATCAATTCGCGCGACGCCATGCCGGGCGGCGGGCGGCTCACCATCGAGACCGCCAACACCTGGATGGACGAGCGCGCCGGGCGCGAGCGCGACCTGCCGCCGGGCCAGTACGTGTCGCTCTGCGTCACCGACACGGGTGCCGGCATGACGCCCGAGGTGATGGGCCGGATCTTCGAGCCGTTCTTCACCACCAAGCCGATCGGCATGGGCACCGGCCTGGGCCTGTCGATGGTGTACGGCTTCGCACGCCAGTCCGGCGGCCAGGTCCGCGCCTATTCCGAACCCGGCATGGGCACCACCATGTGCATCTACCTGCCGCGCCACGAGGCGGCGGCAGAGGAATCGAGCCTGCCCGCCGCGCAGCCCGTGGAGCCCGGCGAAGGCTCGGGCGTGGTGCTCGTGGTGGACGACGAGCCGAGCGTGCGCTCGCTGGTGGTGGAGGTACTGCACGAGATGGGCTACCAGACCCTCGAGGCCGGCGACGGCGCCACCGCGCTGCAGGTGTTGCAGTCGCGCACCCATCTCGACCTGCTCATCACCGACGTGGGCCTGCCGGGCGGCATGAACGGACGGCAACTGGCCGACGGCGGCCGCCTCACGCGGCCCGACCTGAAGATCCTGTTCATCACCGGCTATGCCGAGAATGCCGCCGTGGGCAACGGTCATCTGGAGCGCGGCATGCACGTGCTGACGAAACCCTTCACACTCGATGCCCTCGCGCACCGGGTGCGCACGCTGATCCAGCAGGGATCGCAGCCCGACTGAGCCGCTCGGCCGTCGCACGCCGCCCGTTTCTCATCCTTTTCTCCGAAGCCCCCGAAGTGAGTCCATCGCGCCCCCTCCATTCCGCAGCCGGCGAGGCCCCGGCGGACGCGCCGCCCGGCCCGGCGGTGGACGGCCTCGCCGCGCTGCGCGAGGCCACGCGTGCCCAGCACGCCCGGCTCGACAGCAGCCTTCCCCTGGCGCGCGACGGCGCCACGCTGCGGGACTACGTCGCGCACGCGCGCGCGCTCGCGGCGTGGCTGCAGGCGCTCGCGCCGGTGATCGCCCGCATCGACGACGGCACCCATGTCTGGCGCCTGGACGATCCCGAACGCCTTCAGGCGCTGCGCAGCGATCTGCAAGCCGCCGCGTCCGGTGGCCTGCCGGCCGCGAGCGATGCCGCCCGCGAGGCCGCCGCCGGCGTGCTGGCGCGCTTTCCGGCCCGGAACGCGGCCGTGGCCTGGGGAATGGCCTATGTGGTGGAGGGTTCGCAGCTCGGCGGCCAGTGGCTGCACCGGCGGCTCGCTCCCGTGCTGGCCCCCCATCCGCTGCGCTACCTCCAGGGCAGCGGCACCGAGACGTCCGCCCGGTGGAAACACTTCCTGGCGCGGCTCGCCGACGCGCTCCGCTCCCCCGAGGACATCGCCGCCGCGTGCGCCGGTGCGCAGGCGGCATTCGACGCGCTGCAACGGCAGTACGATGCGCAGGAAACCACCCCTGCATGAAGCTGTCCAGCCTCCTTTCCACTCCCAGGCCCCGTACCACGCACCGGGCCCCAGCCATGGAGCCATCGCCATGATCCTGCCGCTCCATGCGCAGCAGACGACCGCACCCACCCTCGACAACTGCGACCGCGAACCCATCCACATTCCGGGGCGCATCCAGGACCACGGAGCGCTGGTCGCGTTCGACGCGACGGGCACCGTGCGCTACGCGAGCGAGAACGTGGAAGCGCTGCTGGGATGCCCGCTGTGGCCCGGCAGCGATCTGTCCGCGCTGCCGCAGGCGCCCTGCTCCGCCGTCTCCGAGAAAGTGCGCGAGGGGCTGCAGGCCCTGCGCGGCGAGGCCGAGGTGCCCATGCCCGCGGAACTGGAGGCCGGCGGCCGGGTGTTCGACGTGGTGCTGCACGTCAGCGGCAAGCTGCTGGTGGCCGAGTTCGAATCCCGCCGCCATACCCCGGCGGAACTGGCGGTCTTCGCCGTGCAGGCGCACCGCGCCATGGAAAAGCTGCGCCGCCCGCGCGCCATCGACGAGCTGCTGCAGCTCGCCACCCAGGAGCTGCAGGCGCTCACCGGCTTCGACCGCGTGATGGCCTACCGGTTCCGGCACGACAGCAGCGGCGACGTGGTGGCGGAAAGCTGCGTGCCCGGACTCGATCCCTACCGCGGACGACGCTACCCCGCGAGCGACATTCCCGCGCAGGCGCGGCGGCTGTACGTGGTCAACACGCTGCGGCTCATCGCCGACGTGGGCGCACCCACGGTCGCGCTGCTGCAGCAGACGGCGGAGCCGCTGGACATGAGCGCGAGCGTGCTGCGCAGCGTATCGCCGATCCACATCGAATACCTCTCCAACATGGGCGTGGGCGCCTCGATGAGCGTCTCGATCGTCATCAACGGCCGGTTGTGGGGCCTGCTGGCGTGCCACCACATGCAGCCGCGGCAGGTGCCCTACAGCGTGCGCATGGCCTGCGATGTGATCGCACAGGTGCTGTCGTCGAACATCCAGAACTCGCTGCTCGCCGCCAACAACGGACGCAACCAGGCCGCGGCCACGCTGCGGGCGCAGCTCATCCAGGACATCGTGCACTCCGACGACGAGTTCGCGGCGCTCTGCCGCTGCGCTCCGGAACTGGCCGCCAACCTCCAGGCCGAGGCCGCGGTGGTGGCCGTCGGCGCCAAGATGCAGCGCTTCGGCGACGTGTCGGAAGCCGCGGCGAAAGCCATCCTCGACTGGCTGGCGGCGGTGCAGGGAGAGATTCCCGCCGACCGGCTCTACCAGACGCACGCCCTGCCGCTGATGGAACCCACCCTGGCCACCGACGCCGCGCCCTGGTGCGGGCTGCTGGCGTTGCCGTTCGACCGCGAGCGCGGCGGCTGGGTGCTCTTCCTGCGCCGGGAGCAGATCGAAACGATCCACTGGGGCGGCCGTCCCGAAAAGGAAGTTCGCCCCGGACCGCTGGGCCCCCGCCTCACGCCGCGCGGCTCCTTCGATCTATGGAAGGAAACCGTGCGCTCCACAGCCGAGCCGTGGGACATGGTGGAACTCGACATCGCCGGCCAGGTGCTCGACGAGATGCAGCGCGCCCAGCACGCCCGCCACGCCGAACTCAACCGCACGCGCAGCCAGCTCATGGCCATGCTCGGCCACGACCTGCGCGACCCGCTGCACTCCATCAGCATGGCCGCCCGCGTGCTGGAAAAAGGCGGCGACGCGGACGGCCGCACCGGCCGTCTGGGCCAGCGCATCCAGTCCTCCAGCGGCCGGATGCAGCGCCTCGTGAGCCAGGTGATGGACATGTCGCGGCTGCAGAGCGGCATGGGGATCGACCTGCAGGTCACGCGCGGCGACGTCTCCGCGCTGCTGGCCGATCTCATCGACGAGGCGCGCACGGCCCATCCCTAAACCGACCTGCGGGCCGAACTGCCGCCCGTGCTCGAGGCGGAGGTGGACGCCGACCGCATCGCGCAGGTCGTGGTGAACCTCATCAGCAACGCCCGCCACCACGGCCTGCCGGGCCATCCGGTGCGCGTCTCGGCGACGGCGCTGCCCGATGGGGGCGTGGCCATCGAGGTGCGCAACGTGGCGGCGCCCATTCCCGAGGCCGTGGCAAAGAACCTGTTCAGTCCGTTCAAGGCGACCTCGGCCGGCAATGCGCGCAACCGGTCCGGCATGGGCCTGGGCCTCTACATCGCCCATGAGATCGTGAAGGGGCACGGCGGGGAGATCGCCTATGCCCATGAAGACGACCATGTGGTTTTCTCGGTACGGCTGCCGGGCGGACGCTCGGGCACAATCGCGGGTTCCTGAACTAGGCCGCTCCGGCGGCGACGGCCCAGCCTTCCTTCATGCACGCAGAGATTCTCATCGTCGACGACAACCACGAGGCTGCGGAACTGCTGCGGGATCTGCTGGAACTCAACGGGCACACCGTGCGCATGGCCTGGACGGGCTCGGACGCTCTCGCCGCGATGCGGGAGCGTGCGGCGGCGCTGCTGCTGGTGGACCAGCACCTGCCCGACATCCTGGGTGCCGACCTGGTGCCTCAGCTCAAGGAGATCGCGCGTGCGCAGGGCCTGCCCGCCTGTCTCGCGATCGGCATCACCGGGCTCGGGGCTGCCGAGCGTGCCGCCCTGACCGGCTTCGACCACGTTCTCGCCAAGCCCCTCCACTTCGATGCCTTCGACATGCTGATCGAGCGCTCGCTCGGCAGCCTGCGCGCCGCCGGGGACACCTGATCCGATCGTCGCGATGGCGCACGGCTGCGTTGACGCGGCCGTCGACGTAGGCGCGCACTGACACCGCGTCGTCGAAACTTCCTGCAACCGTTTGTTGCGCCGCAACAGAACATGGTGGGGTATTCCCTGCCATGCCGCATTTCGCCTCCCCCGCCCTGCATTCAGTCCGCCTTCCACGGCGAACTCGACCGCGCGCGACAGGGTGCCGGACCGTGATGGCAGAACCAGGTTCCGCCCCCTTCCACGTCTGACTTCCCGGGAGTCCCACATGTCCAGCACCAAGAATGTTCTCGCCATCGTCATGGCCGGCGGCGAAGGCTCTCGCCTGCACCCGCTCACGGCCGAGCGCTGCAAGCCCGCCGTCCCCTTCAACGGCAAGCATCGCATCGTCGATTTCGTGCTCTCGAACCTCGTGAACTCCGAGATCTACTCGATCTACCTGCTCGTGCAGTACAAGTCGCAGTCGCTCATCGAGCACATCCGCCAGTCCTGGACGATGACCCGTTTCATCCCCCAGCACTTCGTCACCGTGGTGCCGCCCCAGATGAACAACGGTCCCGAGTGGTTCCAGGGCACGGCCGATTCGGTCTACCAGAACATCCACCTGATCGAGACGTTCAAGCCCGACATCGTGGCCGTGTTCGGTGCCGACCACATCTACCGCATGGACGTGCGCCAGATGATCGACTTCCACACGAAGAACGACGCCCACGTCAGCGTGGCGACGCTGCCCGTGAAGCTCGCCGACTGCAACCAGTTCGGCATCGTGGAGACGGACGACAACCACCGCATCGTCGACTTCGTCGAAAAGCCGCAGACGCCGCCGCGCCCCATGCCCGGCAGCTCCACCCATGCGCTGGCCTCGATGGGCAACTACCTGTTCAACGCCGACGTGCTGCTGGACGCACTGCGCCAGGCGCACGAAACCGGCCACAGCGATTTCGGCAAGCACATCCTGCCGGCCATGCTCAAGTCGCACCGCCTGATGGCCTATGACTTCGACACCAACACCATCCCCGGCACCGAGCCCTACGAAGAGCACGGCTACTGGCGCGACGTGGGCACCATCGACGCCTACTACCAGGCCCACTTCGACACGCTGGGCGCCACGCCCCGCTTCCGCATGACCAACAGCCGCTGGCCCATCTACGCCAGCCCCGACCAGGCCGAATCCGCCCAGATCGAGAACGGCGTCATCCACCGCTCGGTGGTGGGCTCGGGCAGCATCGTGGACGGCGCCTCGCTGGACAATGCGATGCTGCGCCGCTCGGTGGTCGTCGAGCGCGACGCGCGCCTCGAACACTGCATCGTCATGGAACGCTCGCGCATCGGCCGCGGCGCCCAGGTGCGCCGCGCCATCATCGATCAGGACAACGATATCCCGGCGCACGAACGCATCGGCTTCGACCTCGAGGCAGACCGCAAGCGCTTCCACGTGACCGAGAGCGGCATCGTCGTGGTGCCCCGGCAGTTCTTCAAGTCGCAGAGCCTGCAGACCACCACCTCCAGCATCGGCCGCGCACGGCCCGCGGCCTCGACCGCGACCGAAGGTTCCGGCCTGAAGAAGGTGGCTGCATGAAGGCAGGCGACGCGGCTCCGCAGATGACGTCCCGCCGCCCGCGCGCGGCCCGCTACACGGTCGAGCAGGGCCGGCCGCTGCCTCTCGGGGCCTCGGCCGACCGCCAGGGCGTGAACTTCGCCGTACACGCCCCGGGTGCTGAAAAGGTAGAGATCTGCCTGTTCTCCGATGGCGAGAACGAATCCGGCCGCGTCGCGCTGCCCGGCTTCACCGCCGGCACGTGGCACGGGCACATCAAGAACATCAAGCCCGGGCAGCGCTACGGCCTGCGCGTGCACGGCCCCTACGATCCGTCGAAGGGCCAGCGCTTCAATCCCGCCAAGCTGCTCATCGATCCGTACGCCCGTGCGCTCGACCGCCCCGTGATGGGCGCCGACGACCAGTTCGGCTATGAACTCGGCCACGAGGAGGAAGACTTCGCCATCAGCGGCGTGGACAACGGAGCGAGCGCGCCCAAATCCATCGTGGTGCGCTCCCGCTTCGACTGGGACGACGATGCGTACCCGCGCGTGCCCCCCGCCGAAACCGTGTTCTACGAGATGCACGTGAAGGGATTCACCCAGACGCTCGAGGGCGTGCCCGAGCACCTGCGCGGCACCTATGCCGGACTGGGCTCGGAAGCCGCGGTGGGCTACCTCAAGCAGCTCGGCGTGACCAGCATCGAGCTCCTGCCCGTGCAGGCCTTCGTGGACGACAAGCGGCTCGTGGACGCGGGCCTTGCCAACTACTGGGGCTACAACACGATCGCGTTCTTCGCGCCCGAGCCCCGCTACGCCGCGAGCAGTGCCGACGGCGGCACGGACGAGTTCAAGTCCATGGTCCGCGCGCTGCATGCCGCGGGCATCGAGGTGATCCTGGACGTGGTCTACAACCACACGGCCGAAGGCAACCACCTCGGCCCCACGCTGAGCCTCAAGGGCATCGACAACGGCGCCTACTACCGGCTCTCGCCCGAAGACCCGCGCTTCTACGTCGACTACACCGGCACCGGCAACACCGTGGACACGAGCAGCCCGGCCGCCCTGCGGCTGGTGATGGACAGCCTGCGCTACTGGGTCACCGAAATGCACGTCGACGGCTTCCGGTTCGACCTGGCCTGTTCGCTCGGGCGCGACGTCTCGGGCGCCTTCACCCACCGCGCGGCCTTCTTCGCGGCCGTGGCGCAGGACCCGGTGCTCTCGCGCGTCAAGCTGATCGCCGAGCCGTGGGACCTGGGGCCGGACGGCTACCAGGTGGGCGGCTTCCCCGACGGCTGGATGGAATGGAACGGCCGCTACCGCGACGTGGTGCGCGACTACTGGCGCGGCACCGACGGCAGCCTGCCCGGCTTCGCGGCCTGCCTCTGCGGCAGCGCCGACATGCTGGAGCACCGCCGCCGCCCCGCGACGGACAGCGTGAACATCGTCACCGTGCACGACGGGTTCACCCTGGCCGACCTCGTGAGCTACAACGAAAAGCACAACGAGGCCAACCAGGAAGACAGCCGCGACGGCGAGAACCACAACCGCAGTTGGAACTGCGGCGCGGAAGGCGAGACCGACGATGCCGGCGTGCTGGAGCTGCGCGGCCGCCAGATGCGCAACTTCCTCGCCACGCTCTTCGTCTCGCACGGCACGCCGCTGCTGCTGGGCGGCGACGAGCACGCGCGCACCCAGAACGGCAACAACAACGGCTACTGCCAGGACAGTCCGCTCTCGTGGTACGACTGGGAGCATGCCGGCCGCAACGAGGCACAGCGCCGCTTCACCGAAGCGCTGATCGCCCTGCGCGCCGAACTGCCGGCCCTGCGCACCGCCACCGCGAGCACCGGCCGCGCCGACTGCGTCGGCGTGCACTGGCACAGCGTCTGGGGCATGCCGATGACACCGGAGGAATGGGACGATCCGCAGTCGCGCTGCGTCGCCGCCCTCATGGAAACGGATGCCGGCCACGGCGCCGCCGTCGTGCTGTTCAACGCCAGCGGCGAGGACGCCACCTTCACGCTGCCCAAGGAAGACCAGCCCCGCATCTGGACCGTGCGCGTGGACACCCGCACGGCCGAGGTGCCGCCGCCGGACGCGCTGCCCGTTGAGCCCGGCACGCAGTACGTGCTGCCCGCGCACTCGATGGCCATCCTCACCGCCACTTCCCACACCGTCCATCCATGACCTACCGGCACGACATGCCGATCGGCGCCTGCCTCCTGCCTGAAGGCGGCGTCCGGTTCACCCTCTGGGCACCGGCTGCCGAACGGCTCGCCCTCCACTACCGCACCACGCCCCAGGCCGACACCGCGCAAGCCGCGGCCCGGCCCACCCGGGACGGTTACTGGGAGGCCGTCGTGCCGGATGCGGGCCCGGAGACGCTCTACCAGTGGCAGGCGGACGATGGCCCGCTGGTGCCCGACCCGGCCTCGCGCAGCAACCCGGAGGGCCCGCACGGCCCGAGCCGGGTGACCAATCCGGAGGCCTTCGGCTGGCAGGTGAAGGATTGGACCGGGCGCCCATGGAAGGACGTGGTGCTCTACGAACTGCACGTGGGTACCTTCACGCCCGAGGGCACGTTCGCGGCCGCGGCGGAGCGCCTGCAGTGGCTCGCGGACCAGGGCTTCACCGCCGTCGAATTGATGCCGGTGGCGACCTTCGGCGGCCACCACGGCTGGGGCTACGACGGCGTGCTGCCGTTCGCGCCCCATCCTGCCTATGGCACGCCCGACGACATGAAACGCCTCGTCGACCGGGCGCATGCGCTCGGGCTGATGGTGTTCCTCGACGTGGTCTACAACCACTTCGGGCCGGACGGCAACTACCTCGGCAGCTATGCGCCGGGCTTCTTCTCCGAGACGCACCACAGCCCCTGGGGCGCCGCCATCAATTTCGACGGCGACGGCAGTGGGCCGGTGCGCGAGTTCTTCATCCAGAACGCGCTCTACTGGGTGCAGGAGTTCAGCATCGACGGCCTGCGGCTCGACGCCGTGCACGCCATCATCGACGACGGCACGCCCCATGTGCTGGAAGACATCGCATCGCGCGTGCGCGAGGCCACCACGGGCCGCCATGTGCACCTCGTGCTGGAGAACGAGAAGAACGAGGGCGAGCGCCTGGCCCCCGGGCCCGAGGCCGCGCGCTACGACGCGCAGTGGAACGACGAATTCCACCATGTGCTGCACGTGAGCCTCACCGGCGAGCGCCAGGGCTACTACGCCGACTACGCGCACGCGCCGTTCGACGGCCTGGCCCACAGCCTGGCGGGCGGTTACGTCTTCGCCCACTCCGAGCGCGATGGCGACGGCCACCGCACCGAGCGCATGCCGGCCGCCGCGCAGCCGCTGGCCACGATGGTCAACTTCTTCGGCAACCACGACCAGGTCGGCAACCGCGCCTTCGGCGAACGGCTGGGCCACCTGGTTTCTTCGCCCGCGGCCGAACTGGCGATGCTCGCCACGCTGCTTACACCCGCCATTCCGCTCGTGTTCATGGGCGACGAATTCGGGGCGGAGACGCCCTTCCTCTACTTCGCCGACTGGACGGGCGAGCTGCGCGAGGCGGTGCGCGCCGGCCGCCAGCGCGAGTTCCGCCTGGAAGCGGGCTCCGGCCGGGAACTGCCCGACCCCTGCGATGCCGCCACCTTCGAGCGCAGTCGCCTCGACTGGGCGCAGGCCGATTCGCCGGCAGGGCGCGAGCGCCTTGCCCTGCTGCGCGCGGCGCTGGCCGTTCGGCGCGAATGGATCACCCCTCGCCTGGAGCGGCTGCGCACCGGCGGGCACGCCGCGCGGCGCGTGGGTGCCACGGGGCTGCAGGCCGAGTGGGCCTATGACGACGGAGCACGGCTCGTGATGCGAATGAACCTGGGCGACAAGGCTGTGGCGGTGCCGGACGAGGATGCTTCCGATACGGGCCCGGAAGGGACAGCGGTGTTCGAACACCGCTGGCAGGACGGCGCCGCCTGGGCGCCGTGGTCCGCCCGCTGGACCCTGTACGGAGTGACCGCATGAACGCCCCCCACGACCCGATCGCCCAGGGCGATCTGTACCACCGCGCCGGCCTGGCCGGCATCGCACTGAACTACGCCAGCTTCTGGGGCGAAAACCGCGACGTTCCGCCCGAAGTGCTGGAACGCGCGCTCGCCGCCATGGGCCCGCACGCCGACGCCTCCGCCCTGCCCCCGCCCGTCCTCGTCGAGGAAGGACGAGCGGCCACGGTGGACTGGACCGCGTCCGCCGCCTGGCGGCTCGTCACCAGCGAGGTCGAGGCCGAAGCCACCGTGTGCGAAGGCCGTGGCCCGGTGGCCCAGTTGCCGGCCGGCCTGCGGGCCGGCTACTACCGCCTCGTCGCGGCGGATGCGGACGCGGGCACCACGGCACTCGCCGGCTCGGGCGCCCACGCCGTTCCCGAGCGCTTTGTCATCGTCGCTCCCGCGCAGTGCTGGTCGCCCGAGCCGCTGCGCCACGGCGAGCGCTGGTGGGGCCTGTGCGTGCAGCTCTATTCACTGCGCTCCGAGCGCAACTGGGGCATCGGCGATTTCACCGATCTCTCCGAACTCGTGGCCACCGCGGCCGCGCAGGGCGCCGCCTTCATCGGCCTGAGCCCGCTGCACGCCCTGCGCATGGACCGGGCCGATCTCGCCAGTCCCTACAGCCCCTCGAGCCGGCTCGCCCTGAACCCGCTCTTCATCGACGTGACGGCGATGCCCGAATTCCTGCGCAGCGCGCCTGCGCAGGCACTCTATGCGGACGGCGCCTTCCAGCAGCGCCTGGAAGCCTTGCGCGCGGCAGACACCGTGCAGTACGCCGATGTCTCCGCCGCCAAGGAAGAAATGCTGGCGCTGCTGTGGGAGGAATTCCGCCAGGGCGACTGGAAAACGCTCAGCCCGCGCGGCGTCGCCTTCCAGGCCTTCCTGCAGGAGCACGACGCCACCCTCGGCCAGCATGCGCTGTACGAGGCGCTGCAGCGCCACCTCTCGCGCGGATCGCCCGACGTCTGGGGCTGGCCCGCCTGGCCCGAGGCCCTGCGCGACCCGCGGGGCGCGGAAGTGCAGGCCTTCGCCGCCGAACATGCCGAAGCGGTGGCCTACCACATGTGGCTGCAGTGGACGGCCCGCACCCAACTGGACCAGGCCGGAGACCGTGCGCGCGCGCTGATGCCCGTGGGCCTCTACTGCGACCTGGCCGTGGGCGCGAGCGATGGCGGCTCGGAAACCTGGACGCTGCAGGACCTGTACGCGCGCGGCATGAACGTCGGCGCCCCGCCGGACCCGCTCAACACGCAGGGCCAGGACTGGGGCCTGCCGCCGCTCAATCCGGTGGCCCTGTCCGCCGCCCGCTTCATGCCGATCCGCCGCCTGCTGCATGCCGTGATGCATCCCGCGGGCGCGCTGCGCATGGACCACGTGATGGCGCTCATGCGGCTCTTCTGGATCCACAACGGTGCCGGCACCTATGTGGCCTATCCGCTGGAAGCCCTGCTCGCGGTGCTGGCCATCGAGAGCCACCGCCACCGCTGCCTCGTGATCGGCGAAGACCTCGGCAACGTCGCACCCCGGATGCGCGAGGCGATGGCGCAGCGCGCCGTGCTGTCGTACCGCCCGCTGATCTTCGAACGCCTGGACGGCGGCGCCTTCCGCCCGCCCGCGCAATGGCCCGCCCAGGCCCTGGCCGTGGTGAGCACGCACGACCTGCCCACCCTGCGCGGCTACTGGAGCGGCGAGGACATCGAGGTGCAGAAGCGCCTCGGCTGGCTCCCGGATTCCGAAGCGCACGCCCGCAGCCTGATCGAACGCGCGCAGGACCGCGTGCGCCTGCTGATGGCGCTGCAGGAAGAAGGCCTGCTGCCCGAGGGCGCCACGGTCGATGCGCAGTCGGTGCCCGAGGCCACTCCGGAATTCATCGCCGCGGTGCATGGCTACCTGGCCCGCACGCCGTGCTGGCTCGCCGCGGTGCAGATCGAGGACGCCATCGGCCAGCTCGAACAGGTGAACGTGCCCGGCACCACCGAGGACATGCAGCCCAACTGGCGCCGCCGCCTGGCCGTGCCGCTGGACCGGCTCGCCACGCACCCCTGCTTCGCCGCCGTGGCTTCGGCCATGCGCGCCCAGCGCGGCCGCCCCGCGTTCCAGGCGGAAGCCGAGGCGCTGCCGGCGCTCGACACCGCCGACGTGCCGCTCGCCACCTACCGCGTGCAGTTCCACAAGGACAACACCTTCGAGGCGATGACCCGCGCCGTGCCCTACCTGCACGCCCTGGGCATCAGCCACCTCTACAGCTCGCCCTACCTGAAGGCCGCGCCGGGCAGCACGCACGGCTACAACGTCGTCGACCCCACCCAGCTCAATCCGGAGATCGGCGACGACACGACCCACGCCGCCCTGTGCGATGCGCTGAAGGAGCACGGGCTCGGCCAGCTGCTGGACATCGTTCCCAACCACATGGGCGTGCTGGACGCACCCAACCCCTGGTGGGACGATGTGATGGAGCACGGGCGCGCTTCCGCCTATGCGGGCTTCTTCGACATCGAATGGGAGCCGGCCACCCACAGCCTCCAGGGCCGGGTGCTGCTGCCCATGCTGGGCGGCCAGTACGGCCGCGTGCTCGAAGCGGGCGAACTGCGCCTGGATTTCGATGCCGAGGCCGGCAAATTTCTCGTCCGCTATTGGGACCACCGCCTGCCCGTCGATCCTCGGCACTACGCGCGCATCTTCGCGGCCGTGCCGGCCCCCGCCACCCACGCGGAATCGGACGGCGACAGCGCACTGCAGGTGCAGTCGCTGGTCGATGCCTTCGGGCGCCTGCCCGACCGCGACACCTCCGACGACGCCGAGCGCGCCATGCGCCTGCGCGATGCGCCGCTGCACCAGCGGCGCCTGGCGGAACTCGCCGCCGCCCATGCCTGGCTGCGCCAGTGGATCGACGCCTGCCTGCAGCACTGGAACGGCCGCAAGGAAGAGCCCGCGAGCCTGGATGCGCTCGACGCGCTGCTGCGCGACCAGCCCTACCGCCTCGCCGACTGGCGGGTGGCCGGCGACGACATCAACTACCGCCGGTTCTTCGACGTGAACTCGCTCGCGGCATTGCGCATGGAAGAGCCCGGCGTGTTCGAGGCCGCGCATGCCTGCATCTTCCGCTGGCTGGCGGAAGGCCGCATCACCGGCCTGCGCATCGACCACCCGGACGGCCTCGCGCACCCCGCGCAGTACTTCGACCGGCTGCAGCGCCGCTACGTCGCGCTCGCCCGCGCCGCCGGCCGCGAGCCGAAGGCCCTCTACCTGGTGGTGGAAAAGATCCTCGCCGACCATGAACCGCTGCCCGCCGAATGGCCGGTGCACGGAGCGACGGGCTACCGCTTCAGCAGCCTCGTGAACGGCCTGTTCGTGGATGCCGCGTCGCAGTCCGCCTTCGACGACGTCTACACCAGCTTCACCGGCGACACCAAGGACTTCGAGGAAGCCGTCTACGAGTGCAAGAAGCACATCATCGGCACCTCGCTCTACAGCGACCTCGGCTGGCTCACCGACACGCTCTACCGCATCGCGCAGGCCGACCGGCGCACGTTCGACTTCACGCGCAACCAGCTGCGCAACGCGCTCACGGAAGTGGCGGCGGTCTTCCCCGTCTACCGCACCTACCTGGTGCCGGACGGCACGCCCGCGAGCGACGCGGACCGCCAGCACGTCGGCTGGGCCGTCGCCGCGGCCCGGCGCCGCATGGGCACCAGCGAAGGCGGCGTGCTCGCCTTCCTGCAGGGCGTGCTGCTCGGCGACGAGGGCCCGGCGCCCGCGCTGCGCGCCCGTTTCCTGCGGCGCTGGCAGCAGTTCACATCGCCCGTCATGGCCAAGTCGCTGGAGGACACCGTCTTCTACCGCTACGTGCGCCTCGTCTCCCTGAACGACGTGGGCTCCGAGCCGCGGCGCTTCGGGCTCACCGCTTCCGCCTTCCATCAGGCCAACCTGCAACGGGCGCGCTACCGTCCGCACAACCTGCTCGCCACCTCCACGCACGACAGCAAGCGCTCGGAGGACCTGCGCGCGCGCCTCAACGTGCTCTCGGAAATCCCGGCGCTGTGGGAGGACACGGCCCTGCAGTTGCGGGAGCTGGGCGAGCGCTTCGCCTCCGAGGTGGACGGCGACACCGCCCCGCGGGCCCACGACCTGTGGGCGCTCTACCAGGCACTCGTCGGCATCTGGCCCACGCACGCCACCCAGCCGGACGAACGCCAGGAACTGCGCGAACGCATCCAGCAGTACATGGTCAAGGCTATGCGCGAGGCCAAGCAGCAGACCAACTGGCTGTTCCCCAACGAGGCCTACGAGAACGCGGTCGCGCGCTACATCGACGGCGCGCTGTCCACCGAGCGGTTCGTGCGCGAGCTCGAGCGCTTCGTGCAATCCATCGCGCCCTACGGCTACCGCAACAGCCTCTGCCAGCTCGCGCTGAAGCTCACCGTGCCCGGCGTGCCGGACATCTACCAGGGCTGCGAGCAGTGGAACTTCAGCCTCGTGGACCCGGACAACCGCCGCCCCGTGGACTTCCCCGCGCTCGCGCAAGCACTGGAGGGCCTGCAGACGCTCTACCAGAGCGGCCATCCTTCGCAGGCGGACTGGGAACGCCTGCTGGGCCCCGTGCCGTCGCCGGACGCGAAGCAGCTCGTCACCTGGCGCCTGCTGCAACTGCGGCAGGCCCTGCCGGACCTGTTCTTCCAGTCCACCTACCTGCCGCTCGCGCTCGAAGGCGCGAGCGCCGAGCATGCCTTCGCCTTCGCCCGCATCCGGGACGGCAAGGCCATCGTGGTCGTGTGCTCGCGGCTGCCCTATGGTCTCGCCGCCGTGGGCTGGCGCGGCACCCGGGTGGCCATCGCCTCCGCCCATCCCCAGCTCGCGAAGACCGCGCAGTGGGAGGACTGGATGACCGGCCGCCGCCTCGGCGCCGACACCGGCGAGGGCTGGGATCTCGACGAGGTGCTGGGCGAAATGCTGCCGGACCGCCCCACGCTGCCGTTCGCGGTGCTCGTGGGCGCAGAATCCGTGGCATGAAGGTTCTCTTTGCCACTTCCGAATGCGCCCCGCTGGTCAAGACCGGGGGCCTGGGCGACGTCAGCGCCGCCCTGCCGCCCGCCATCGCGGCGCTGGGCCACGAGGTCATGCTGCTCATGCCCGCCTATGCGGACATGCCGCTGCAGGGCCGCATCACCGGCTGGTTCCCGGTGCCGGCCGAGGGCCCCTGGCCCGCCGCGCAACTGCTGCGCGTGGACCGCGGCGAGGGCGTGCCCCTGCTCCTGCTGGCCTGCCCGGAGTTCTACGCCCGTTCCGGCCCGCCGTACTCGGACGCCAGCGGCACCGAGCACCCCGACAACGCCCTGCGCTTCGGCCTGCTGAGCCGCGTCGCCGCGCTCATCGGCACGCCGCGGTCCCCCTGCGGCTGGACGGCGGACATCGTGCATGCGAACGACTGGCCCACGGCCCTCGCGCCGCTCTACCTGCGGCAATGGCGCGATGCAGCCGGCGCGGCGGACCGCGGCTCCATCGCCGGCAGCATGGTCACCGTCCACAACCTCGCCTTCCAGGGCGTCGTCTCCATGGAATGGGCGAGCCGCCTCGGCATCGGCGGCGCCTATCTGGGCGTGCACGACGGCGCAGAATTCTGGGGCCGACTCTCCATGATGAAGGCCGGCCTGCAGTTCGCGGATGCGATCACCACCGTCAGCCCCACCTATGCCCGCGAGATCCAGACCCCCGAGCTGGGCTTCGGGCTCGACGGCGTGCTGCGCGCCCGTGCCGACCGCCTGCAGGGCATCCTGAACGGCATCGATACCGCCGTCTGGAATCCGCTGCGCGATCCGCTGATCGAAGCCCCTTTCTCCGCGGACCGGCTGGCCGGCAAGGCGGCCTGCAAGGCGGCCCTGCGCCGCACGCTTGGCCTGGCGGAGGACGACAAACGCATGCTGTTCGGCCTCGTGGGCCGCTTCACGGAGCAAAAAGGCATCGACTGGGTCATCGCCGGGGCGGAGCGCCTGGTGCGCCAGGGTGGGCAGCTCGCGATCCTCGGCAGCGGCGACCGGGCCCTGGAGGCCGCGCTGCGGGCGCTCGCAGAGAAGCACCCACTGCACGTTCGCGTCACCGTCGGCTTCAACGAAGCGCTCGCCCACCAGATCGAAGCGGGCAGCGACAGCTTCCTCATGCCCTCGCGCTTCGAACCCTGCGGCCTCAACCAGATGTACAGCCAGGCCTACGGCACGCCCCCCGTGGTCACACCCACCGGCGGGCTGGCGGATTCGGTCACCGACGCCGATGCGCCGGGCGGCCAGGGCACGGGCTTCGTGATGCAGGGCACCAGCCAGGCGGCCTTCGACGAGGCGGTGGCACGCGCCCTGGCATGCTGGAAGGGCACGCCCGACACGTGGCGCCGCCTGCAGCGCAACGGCATGCAGCGCGATTTCGGCTGGCCGGCATCAGCGCGCGCCTATGTGAACGCGTATACCGGAATCCATCGGCACAAGGATGCGGACCCGCAAGGGGCTCCTGCGTTGTCCTACAACAACGCCCCGGCCGCGACGGAATACTGAGCGCACGCCATCCCGCCCCGGGATGGCAGCCCCGCGTCATTGAGGAGCCCGACATGATCCGCAAACCATGGCCTTTCCTGTCGTCGTACCAGGAGCGTACCACCACCGGCGATTCCGCTGCGCCTGCCGTCTCCGTGCAGGATGGCATCGCCACCGACGGCACGGCACGCGCCGTCGTGCGCCCGCGCATCCGTGCAGCGCATCTGGTCATGGTGAACACGCAGTCCTCCATGGCCGGGTCCGGCCAGGCTTCGCACTGCACAGGCTGACCGCCCCGCCCATTCGAAAACGAACTACGCCGCCGGTGGCGCCCTCCACGGCGGGATGAACGGCAGGGGTGCGCCGCCTCAGCCGCGACCGACGAAAGGCATCTTGGTGGCCATCACGGTGTGGAACAGCACGTTGGCCTCCAGCGGAAGATCCGCCATGTAGAGGACCGATCCAGCCACGATGCCCACGTCCATCAAAGGCTCGGCGGCGATCGCTCCATGGGCCTGCTGCACGCCCTGGGTCATGCGCTGCGCCAGTTCCGTGCCCGCATTGCCGACGTCGATCTGGCCCACGGCGATGTCGTATTTGCGGCCGTCCAGCGAGGCGGTCTTGGTGAGTCCCATCACCGCGTGTTTGGTGGCCGTGTACGCGATCGAGTTCGGCCGCGGCGCATGGGCCGAGATGGAGCCGTTGTTGATGATGCGCCCGCCGCGCGGGCTCTGCGACTTCATCACCCGGAAAGCCTGCCGCAGGCAATAGAACATCCCGTTCAGGTTGATGTCCACCACCCGCCGCCATTCCTCGAGCGGCAGGTCTTCCAGCGGAACGGCGGGCGCACCCGTGCCCGCATTGTTGAACAGCAGATCCACCCGGCCGAAGCGCTCCACGGCGGCATCGAAAAGATGCTCCACCGCCTGCGGATCGGCCACGTCGGTCGGCACCGCCAGCGCCCGCTGGCCCGCCCCGCTCTCCTGCGCCACCGCCTCCAGCAGCGCCCCGCGCCGGCCGGCCAGCACCACCGACCAGCCCGCGCCCAGCAGCGCCAGCGCGGTCGCGCGGCCGATACCCGAGCCTGCGCCCGTGACCACCGCGGTGCGCGGCGCGTTCGTCGAATCCATCGTCGTCATTCCATTCTTTCGTTGGCCCGTGCCGCCCGGGGGGCCGCGCGGCGATCGCGCGCTGCGCCCTGAGGCAGCGGTTACCGTCCGCTACCGCTATCGGCGGGACTTGCCGCGTTTCGCCGCACCTGAACGGCGCCCGGCGCCCTTGGCGGGTGCCTTGCGGGGCAGCGCGGGAACGACGTCCTGCGAACGGGTCGGCTGGTTCTGCGCCCCCTTGCTGCGGGCCTTGCGTCCGCGGGATTCCGACGGCGCGCCATCCCCCGCGGCGATGCCATCGCCCGACTCGCGCCCGCCGCGGCTGCGCGAGGTGCGCGCGGCGGCCTGCAGCTCGTCGCCTTCGCGCACCAGCCGGAAGTCGATGCGGCGGCCGTCCAGATCCACGCGGCTCACCTGCACCCGCACCCGCGTGCCGATCGCATAGCGGATGCCGGTACGCTCGCCGCGCAGCTCCTGGCGCGCCTCGTCGAACTTGAAGTACTCGCCCCCGAGCTCGGTGATGTGCACCAGCCCTTCGACGTACATCGCGTCCAGCGTCACGAAGATGCCGAAGCTGGTCGCCGCCGTGACCAGGCCGCTGAACTCTTCGCCCAGGTGCTCGCGCATGTACTTGCACTTGAGCCAGGCTTCCACATCACGGCTGGCCTCGTCCGCGCGGCGCTCGTTGGCACTGCAGTGCAGGCCGGCGGCCTCCCAGGCCTGCAACTCGCGGGCGGCGGAGGCGGACAGCGGCTTGCGCGGCTCCTGGGTGGGCGCCGACACGCGCGCGGCCAGGCGCTTCGCCAGCTTGGCATGGGCCTCGCCCGGCAGGGGCAGCGCCGGCAGGCGGTACTTGGTCTGGCCCAGGATGGCCTTGATGACGCGGTGCACCAGCAGATCGGGATAGCGCCGGATCGGGCTCGTGAAGTGCGTGTACGCCTCGTACGCCAGGCCGAAGTGGCCGCTGTTGACGGGGGTGTAGATCGCCTGCTGCATCGAGCGCAGCAGCATCGTGTGGATCTGCTGCGCGTCGGGCCGCTCCTTCGTCGCCTCCGCGATCGCCTGGAAATCGCCGGGCTGCGGATCGTCGCCGATCGTCATGCCGACACCCATGGCCTTCAGGTAATTGCGCAGGATCTCCTGCTTCTCGGGCGTGGGCCCCTCGTGCACCCGGAACAGACCCGGCTGCCCGCCCTGCGCGATGAAGTCGGCGCTGCACACGTTGGCCGCGAGCATCGCCTCTTCGATCAGGCGGTGCGCATCGTTGCGCGTGCGCGGCACGATCTTCTCGATGCGGCCGTTCTCGTCGCAGACGATCTGCGTCTCGGTGGTCTCGAAATCCACGGCGCCGCGTACATGCCGCGACGACAGCAGCGCGCGGTACACGTCGTGCAGGTTCAGCAGGTCCTGCACGCGGGCGCGGCGCTTCGTCGCCTCGGGGCCGCGCGTGTTCGCGAGGATCGCCGCCACTTCCGTATAGGTGAAGCGCGCGTGGCTGAACATCACCGCCGGGTAGAACTGGTAGGCATGCACCTCGCCCTTGGCGGTGACGAGCATGTCGCACACCATGCACAGGCGCTCCACCTCGGGGTTGAGCGAGCACAGGCCGTTGGAGAGCTTCTCCGGCAGCATCGGGATCACCCGGCGCGGGAAGTACACGCTGGTGGCGCGGTCGTACGCATCCACGTCGATCGGGCTGCCCGTCTCCACGTAGTGGCTCACGTCGGCGATGGCGACGAGCAGGCGCCAGCCCTTGGTGCGGCCGACCTTGGCCGGCTCGCAATAGACGGCATCGTCGAAGTCGCGCGCGTCCTCGCCGTCGATGGTGACGAGCGGCACGTCGGTCAGGTCGACGCGCTGGCGCTTGTCCTGGGCGCGCACCTTGTCCGGCAGCGCCTTGGCCTGGGCCAGCGCCTCCTGCGAGAACTCGTGCGGCACGCCGTACTTGCGCACGGCGATCTCGATCTCCATGCCCGGGTCGTCCACCTCGCCAAGCACTTCCTTCACGCGGCCCACCGGCTGCCCGAACAGGGCCGGCGGCTCGGTCAGTTCCACCACGACCACCTGCCCCACCTTGGCGTCGCCCGTGGCGCCCTTGGGGATCAGGACGTCCTGGCCGTAGCGCTTGTCTTCCGGCGCGACCAGCCAGACGCCGCTTTCCTGCAGCAGGCGGCCGATGATCGGATGCTGGGGCCGCTCGAGGATTTCGACGATGCGGCCTTCGGGCCGGCCGCGCCGGTCGTGGCGGGCGATGCGCACGCGCACGCGGTCCTTGTGCAGCACCGCGCGCATCTCGTTCGCGGGGATGTAGATGTCGGCATCGCCGTCATCGCGCTGCACGAACCCGTGCCCGTCGCGGTGGCCCTGCACGCTGCCTTCGATTTCGTCATCGGCATGCGCGACGTTTGCATCGGTCTTCGTTTTTTTGATATACAATCTGAGTCTTTCCTGAAATGCCCAGGTGGCGGAATTGGTAGACGCACTAGTTTCAGGTACTAGCGAGTAACATCGTGGAGGTTCGAGTCCTCTCCTGGGCACCAAGTTTAACGAGAACCAGACCGGTTTTCGGCAATCCGGCCGCTTCGTTTTCGAAGCGGCTTTTTTGTTTCTGCATCCGGCTGCGTCAGGCTGCCGACGGCCCCTCACCCCGCTCCGCGGTTTTTTTCGAAAAATTTGCGGATCTGGCTGAAGCGCCCGAAATCCTCGCTATAATTCGAGGATTCCTGAGATGCCCAGGTGGCGGAATTGGTAGACGCACTAGTTTCAGGTACTAGCGAGTAACATCGTGGAGGTTCGAGTCCTCTCCTGGGCACCAAAATTTGAAAAGCCGCTGTTTCGACAGCGGCTTTTTTTTCGTCATGGGACGACCAGGCCGCTGCACGCCGCATGCATTGCGGTTTCGATGCGGCGGTTCCAGGCATCGCGCCGATGCCTGTTCGGCCCGCCTCCTCCCATCCCGTGCTTGCTGGCCTGCCCCGGCCTTGCCGGGCACCCGCCTCACATCCGCCCCCGAAATGACAAGAGCCGCAGGGCGCACCATGCGGCTCTTGGAATCCCCCGGCCCGTTCAGGGCCAGATCACGAACAAGCGCAGGGCATCGGCCCCGGCCTGCGGGTGATCGTCTCAGCCCTTCAGCAGCGCCTTGAGCGCCTGCTGCAGACGGCGGGCGTTGCCCGGTTCGCTCGGGCTGGCGAGCACGCGTGCCGTGTCCTGCGCCCAGGTCTGGGCTGGTTGCGGATCGTTGCGGCGCGTGAGCAACTGCAGCTGCAGCGCACGGCGCGCGCTCAGTTGCTCCGCGGGCGTCGGTACTTCGGCCGCCATTTCCAGGCGCAGCAACGCTTCGGACGCATCGCCCGACGGGCCGGCCGACAGGGCCTGCGCCCACGAGGAACGCACACCCGCCGGCACCCGCGCGCCGAGTTCCTGCGCCGACGGCAGCTGCGCGGCATCGCGCTTTTCCCATGCCGAGAGCAGTTGGGTCAGTGCTTCGCCGTGGGCCTGGGCCGCCAAGCGACGCAGGGCAGCCTGCGCATGCTCCTGCGCTTCGCGCTGCGCGCGGAACGCCGCATCGCCGAGACGCGGACCGCGGGGCTGCATGTCCCGGTCACCAAAACGGTCGCCGAATCGGCCACCGCGGTCGCCGCCATCGCGCCCCGGGCGGCCGTCCCGGCGGTCGCGGTCGCCCGGACGTCCCGGACGGCCAGCCGCCGCGGGCACGTCACGCTTGGCGCCGGGCCGGTCGTCGCCGCGCACGGCCACCACGGGCCGCGCGGGCTTGGGCGCTGCGGCCGGCGCCGGAGCGGCGTCCGCCTGCGTCGCGTCGCCGCCTTCGGGTGCGGCCTCGGCCGGCGCCGGTGCTGCGGCGGCGGCATCGCCACCGGCCGGAGCAGCGGCATCGCCACCCGTGGCATTGCCGCCGGCCGCGCGTGCCGCCGCGGCGCTTTCCTGCTGGGCCTGCGCTTGGCCGCGCACGGCAGCCTCCAGGGCCGCGAGGGCCGCACGGATCTGCTGCACGTCGCCGGAGGCATTGGCCTGCTCGACGGCCTTGGAGGCTTCCAGCACGGCACGGTCGTGCGCGCTCGCCTCGCCCGCCATCTTCTGGCGATCGGCCGACTTGCGGTTGAACGCCTCGTCGATCGGCTTGCGGAACGCGTCCCAGAGCTTCTGCTCGTGCTTGCGGTCGAGCGGCACGGACTGGGCCTCGGCCTGCCAGCGCTGCTGCAGGCCCTTCACCGCGTCGATGCGCAGTGCGGGCGCGGCGCCCAGCGCAGTGGCTTCTTCGATCATCGCGTGGCGGCGCGCCAGGCTTTCCTTCTGGGCCGCTTCCAGCGGGGCGGCCGCGGCGGAGAACGCCTGCTTCCACTGCGGCTGCAGTTCGGCATACACCTTCTCGTTCACGTGGCCGCCTTCGCGCCAGCGGTCGGAGAACTGGTGCAGCGCGCGGTTCACCTGCTTCCAGTCGCGCTGCGCACCGCCCTCGGCCTGCGCGGCCGTCCAGGCCTGCAGTTCCTGGATGAGGGCGAGCCGCTGGCCCTTGTGCTCCGCCGCGTCGGCGCGCACCTTCTCCAGCCAGGCCTCGACCACCTTGTGCGCGGCGTTGCAGGCTTCGTCGAATTTCTTCCAGAGGGCGTGGTTGGCCTGGCCGCCCTGGTCGGTCTGCTTCCACTGCTCGCGCAGCTGGCGCAGGCTCTCCTGGATCTTGCGGCCGCCCAGGGCCTGGCCCTCGGGGCGCTTGAGCAGCGCTTCGGCCTTGGCCACGAGCTCTTCGCGGACCTGGTCGGCACTCCAGCGCTGCCAGCCCTGCAGCTCGCCCGCCGCGACCAGCGCGGTGTGCACTTCCTGCTCCAGCGGGCCGTCGATGTGGCGGCCGTGCTGCTTGAGCACCGTGCGCAGGGCGGTGGCGGCGCCCGCGGACGCCTTGCCGTGGCCCTGGGCCGTTTCTTCCTGCAGCTTCACGAGCGCGGCACGCACGGCCTGTTCGGCCTTCTCGCGCACGGCGGGATCGGTCTTCGCGGCCGGGCGCGCGGCCGGTGCGGGCGCGGCACCGGCCGCGGCGCTGTCGACCAGCGGCTCGCCACCGCGGGCGACGCGCAGCTCTTCCGCCCACACGGGCACGGGCGGCAGCGGCGCCTCCGGGTTCTCGGCGGCGGCGGCGGCCTGCGCGATCGCGGGTTGGAAGGCGCCCCACACCACCAGCAATTGGGTGCGGGAGGCTTCGAGCTGCGGCGGGAAGCGGGCCTCGACGCTCGGCCAGGCGGGATCGCCCGACAGCTCGTCGGCCTGCTGTTGCCAGCGCTCCACGTCGGCGCGCAGGGCTTCCAGCGCGGCCTGCGCGTCGCGCCACGGCTTGGTGGAGAGCACATCGATGCGCTGGGCGAGCAGCACGGCCGCTTCGCGCTGCACCTGCACGCGGTGCTGCAGGTCTTCGATGACCTTCATGCGCTCGGCCAGGCGGGCCTTCAGCGATGCGAGCGGCTCGCGCGAGAGCGGTGCGCCGGCCTTGGCGGCGTCGCGCTGCCAGGCGAGCGCGTCGGCGATGTGGAAACGGGAGGCGTCGAGCAGCGCGGTCGCCTTGTCGGCCCATTCGGCGGCGATCGCTTCCTGGCCCTTGGCGCGGCGGATTTCGTCGAGGCGCTCGCGCACGGCGCGCGCGGCGCCCTTGTCGCGGCCGCTCAGCTCCTTGAACACTTCCTGCAACTGCTCGGGAGCGGGCTGGGTGGCCAGCCAGTCGCGGATGCGCGAAGCGCGTTCGCCCGACGTGGCGGCGGAAAAGGCCCCGCCCGTCAGCGCGTCCAGCGGATGCGGCTCGGAAGCTTTGGCCGGGGCCGGGGTCACTTCGGGGGCGTCAGACATTTTGTTGCGAGAAGAAAAAGGAAACATGGTTCTGGTCAGGAGGGGCAGGTGCCGGCGGCACCAGCGCCCGTACGCCGGAGCATGGCCCGGCGAGTCGTCGAAGTCGCTATTTTGGCCCGGTTTTGCCTATCGGCCCGTCGAGACGGTCCGCACGGCCGGGAAACTCCGGCCGCCAGACCGTCCATATGGGGCACGAAAGGCCTGCTGCAACCGCCCCGGACCAGATCGGATGAAGGCGAGGCGAACATCCATCCAGCATACGACAGTCCCGCGCCTCCCGGGTTCCGCAGCCTGGCAGCCCGCGGGCCCTGCTGCATTGGGTCAGCGCGCTTCCAGCGAGAGTTCGGCCCGCGGTGCCGCGGGGGCCTTGGCGTCATCGATGCGCGGCGCGGCCACGAACAGCCGCTCCAGCGGAATGCCTTCCTGCGCGAGCCGGTCGCGCACGGCCACGGCACGCGCCTGGGCCAGATCCCGCAACGCGCCGGCCGGCATGCGGATCTGTGCGAGCAGCAGCGCCTCCATCTCGGCGGGAGGAATGTCGCGGGCCAGCCCCAAGAGGTTGCGGGGCTTGGGGAAATCGGCGCGCCGGTAGAGCTCGCGCAGGGCGTCGGCCTGCGCCTCGATTCCTGCGCCCCCGGCGGGAGCCGTATCCACCGAAGTGTTTCCACCGTTCTGCGCGGCGGCGCCACTTGCCGCCCGGACGGCGGCGCGCCGCTGCGCCACCTGCCGCACCTGGGCGCTCAGGCGCTCGCGCTTCCAGCCCTCTTCTTCGCCGTCGGCCGATGCGTGGCCCATCACGGTCAGGCGAAGCGCCGGCCGGTCGCGCAGGGAGCGCGCAACCTTCTCCAGCCCTTCCAGGGCGGCGGCATCCAGTTCGGCGCTGCCGGGCGGGAAGGCCACCGCCCCCTGCTCCGCCGCGCCGCCGCCGAAGGCGTTCGCCAGCAGCGAGAACGGGGACGTCACGGCCTTCAGCACCAGGCTGCCCACGGCACGCAGGATGACGGGCCCCAGGCTGAATTGCGGATCGTTGAGCGAGCCGCTGATCGGAAGGTCGAGATCGATCACGCCGTTGCGGTCGGCCAGCAGCGCGGCCGCGAGCCGCACGGGCAGGCTGGCGGGCGCGCCCTCCACCGGCTCGCCGAACACCAGTTGGTGCAGCACGAGGCGGTTGCCGGCCGTGAGCTGGCCGTCGGGCAGCACCGTGTAGCGCACGTCCATGCCCAGCTTGCCCCGTTCGATGCCGTGCCCGACGTATTTGACGGCATAGGGCGAGAGCGGCGGCAGGTCCAGATCGCGCACGCGGCCCTGGATGTCGAGCGCGAGCGGCTTCGCCAGCGGATTGAGCCGGCCCGCGATCTGCAGCGCTGCGGACCCCTGCACCCGGCCGGCGAGCTCCAGCTCGGCCATGGCCGGCGCCGCGCCATCCGCCGGGGGCTCGGACGAGAAAGCGCCGAGACGGCCGGCGAGTTCGCTGAGATCGGCGGAGTAGTTGGGCTCGATGAAGTAGTCGGTGAAGCGCACGGAGCCGGCGGACAGCACGACCGGGCCGAACCGCAGCACGGGCTTGGACGCGGCGGCGGGGTCTGCCTTTGCGGAAGTTCCAGCTTCGCGCGGGCGGCCTGTCACGGTCCCGGCGGCAGGCGCTCGGGCCGGTGCGGCCGCCGTGGGGACCGCCGCTGCTGCCGACGCACCGTCTGCACGCGGCCGTCCCGCTGCCGCCTCCCGCGCGGCGGCCTGCTCCGCACCGGCGGGCGCCGCCGGATCGCGCACGAGGTCCTGCAGATTGAGTCGGCCGTTCTTCTGCAGCACGATGCGCGCGAAGAATTCCCGCAGTGCCGTCTCGCGCACGTCCACCCGGACCGGGCTGCCCGGCTCCATGCGCCAGTCCACGCCCTGCAGGGCCAGATTGCGCCAGCGCAGCAGCTCCTCGCCGCGCGGTGCGGCAGTGGTCGCCGGGCCGTCGGGAACAGGCGGTATCGCGCGCACCCGCACTTCGTCGAGGGCTGCATTGCCGCGCGCCGAGGCCACCGCACCGGCCGCGCCGGCGGCATAGCGCACGTCGCCATCGAACCCCGCCTCGGCCCGGGCGACGTGCACATTCAGCCAGGGCGCCGCATAGGGCTCCAGCAGATGGAGCGGCAGGCGCTGCGCCTGCAGCCGCCCCTGCGCCCCGGCCGGTGCCAGAGAGACGCTGCCGTCGTACGACAGCCGGCCCGGCGTGCGCCGCCCGGCGTCCCAGTCCGCAGACAGCGACAGCCGCACGGCTGCCGCGCCCGCTTTTCCGTCACCGGAAGGCACGGCAGGCCAGGCCAGGCCGCGGGCCCGCAGCGCGATGGACGACCACTGCAACTGCACGGGCGCCGTTGCCGAAGGCACCGCGTCGCGCAGCGCCACGGCCCCGTCGTCCACCGCCAACTCGTCCATGCGGACCGACCACGGCGCAGCGGAGGCCGGCCGCACCGCTGCCGTGCGCGAGGCATCCGCCGTGCCGGCCGCGGAGGACGATGCTGCCGCGGCACGCACAGGCCAGCCTTCGAACATCCACCGGCCCGCGGCATCGCGTTCCGCAAGCAGCTTCGGCGCCTTGGCCGCGATGCGCCGCACGGATGCGGTGCGGGCGGCCAGATGCACCACAGCGTCCTCCACCTCCAGCCGGTCCGCCTGCACCCAGGCACCCTGCGTCGCGCTCGGCCGTGCATTCGTGGCGGTGCCGTGCGATGTCCCCTGCGGCCCACCCGCCGGCATGGCCAGGGGCGCGATGCAACCGCCGCCCTCCCCGCACGACAGCGCGGCGCCGTCGACCGAGAGCCGCGCGATCTTCGCCACCACCGCGCCGGTCGCACGGTTCCAGGCGACGCCCGCATCCGCATCGGCCATGCCGCGCACCTGCGGAGCGAACACGGGAGCCAGATAGCCGTCGAACGCAGCCAGCGGCAACCCGCGCAGCGAGGCGGCTACCTGCCCCCGGTCCGGCCACGCCGTGCCGGCGAGGCCCAGCGTGGCCGGGGCGGCCTTCCGGGCTTCCGGCACCCTGGAAGGCGGCGGCGCCAGCCGCGCCCGCACGGCGAACGGCAGGCCGCTCTTCCAGGGCCAGGCGAAGGAGAAGGCCTGGGCATTCACATCCTCCAGCGCGATCGCGACCGGGTGCCCGGTGCTGTCGTCGCTCCAGGCCACCCGGCCTCCCTGCACCGCAGCCCGGTCGATCGCCACCTGCCATGCAGGGGCAACTGCCTTGTCCGATGCCGCGGTCGGTGCCGCAACCGCGCCATGGCCGCGCGGGCCGGTGGTGGCCCAGTCCAGCTGGCCATCCGCATTGCGGTGCAACGCGATCCGCGGTGACGTCCACTGCAGCGAGGCCAGGTGCGCCCGGCGCAGCAATGGCTCGATCGACACCGCCCGCACTTCGAGCGCCTCGAATGCCAGGGGCGGTGCGCCTGTCGGCCCTTCGAGGCGTGCCGCCGACACGCGGGCACGGCCGCTCACAGCCAGCCGGGGCACGTCCCCCTGGCCGAAATCCAGCGCCAGGTCGGCGTCGAGCTTTCCTGCGAGCGGGCGCATGGGGGCGCCTTCCGGCCAATAGGCCCGCAGCGGCGAGAGGTCCAGACCGTGCACCTGCAGCCGCGCGCGCGCCTGCCGGTCTTCGGCGAACGGTGTGGCCTCGGCACTGGATTCGAAGGTGCTGCCATCCAGCATGAACGCGAGCCGCGGAGTGACGGTGATCTGCCGATCGGCGGGCAGGTTGCTCAGGAACGGCAGGCCGACGTCGAGCCCGCGCACCGCATGCGACTGGCCGGTGCTGCGATCGGAAAAGTCGATTTCGCCATCCCGCAGCCGCAGGTTGTAGAGCGCGAAACGGGCGCTGCTGCGGCCTTGTCTTTCGCCGGCGTTGTCGGAGGGCGCGGCCCATCGCTGCAGCAGGTCGTCGATGTCGTAACGGCCATCCTTCTCCCGCACCAGCCTCAACCGCGGTGCGTCCATCTCCACCGCGTCCAGCACCGGTCCCAGGCGTACCAGGGACTGCAGTTCCATATCTATATAGATGCGCCGGATCTCCACCTGGGAGGCTGCGCCGGGCGAAGCCGCGGCCAGGGCCACGTCGTGCAGGAACAGCTCCAGCGTCCAGGGTTTGAATTCCACCTGTCCCACCGTGATGGCGCGGCCCATCGCCTGGCTGCCCCAACGCTCGACTCCCATGCGCACGAGGAGCGGCATGGCCATCCACGCCAGGGCCCAGGCGGCCAGCACCGTTGCCATGGCTGCCGCCAGCCAGCGCAGCGCAACGCCCGCGGCAAGGCGGCCACGACCCAGGCCATCCGGTTTCTTCTTCCAGCTGCGCATGCGCGGTCTCCATTGCATACACGAATTGCAGCAGACGCAGGGCCGCCAAATATGTAACAGAGTGCAAAAAAGAAAGCCCGACAGGGCCATGAAGGCTCTGCCGGGCTTGACGGCTGACGCAACGGTCTTTGCCATCGTTTGCACCATGGAGGTTGAAGGTCCATGGGGCAGGAGGCAAGGTATTGCCTCCAAGGGTTTGCCGTGGAAGATTCCGCCTGCCCTGCCGGGGCACTGCATGCCCGTTGGCTGGTGGTTTCCGCTTCGTCCGGCGATGCCTGATCACTGTCAGACGCCTCCAATTTAACGAATCCCGAAGGGCGCCGCCAAGCGAAATTTGCAATGACTTCGCCGCGCATGATTGCCGCAGACTTTCACGGCGCGCCGCCCGTCATGACACGGTCATGAGGAAGGTGTTACAAGGTCTTAAAAACACCCCAAAACTGTGTTTGTATCCATACTTTTTAGAATAAATTGATCTAAAGCATAGCTTTCTTAGTATTGACCTGGCATTTGGCCCCCTCCTAGAATCCGCCAGCTTCAAAACCCGAGGCTGAACACGCTCACCATCGCTGCCGAATCCGGCGCACCAGATTCCCCACTCCGCCCCGCTGCGGAGATGTCCGACGGGGATCTTGATGGCGAACCCATCCAGGCGAGATGCCTGGCACGGAGATCCCCGCAGGGACCTCCGCAACAGGCCTCGACTCAGAAAGGAAGAGCTATGACGGCGTCAGGAACGGTGATCGGCGGGGTACAGGCCTTCGCATCCGATGTGATCGACGGTTTTCTCGAAATCACCCACAGCGGCTTCGCGCTCGTCGGTCTGGCGGTCGCCTTCGGCGCGATCACGCTGACCGCCCGGCCGGACCTCCGGCAGGCCGGCGAGGAAGAGCTGCGCAGCTGGCTGCAGGCGCGCCAGGTGGCGACCGTGGGCATGCCGCTCGAGCCCGAGGCCAGCGAACGCGCCACGGCGACGAACCCGAAGGAGCTGCCCAAGGAACAGGCGTCGGTGGCGTTCTGGCTGAGCAAGAAGTACCGCGTCGCCCCCGAGCCGCTGGCCGCGCTGGTGTCGGAAGCCTACGAGATCGGCGGCCGCACCAAACTCGATCCCACGCTGATCCTGGCGATCATGGCCGTGGAGTCGAGCTTCAATCCCTTCGCGCAAAGCCCCGTGGGCGCCCAGGGCCTGATGCAGGTGATGACCCGGGTGCACACCGACAAGTACGACCACTTCGGCGGACATTTCGCCGCGTTCGATCCGGTGAGCAACCTGCGCGTCGGCGTGCGGGTGCTCCAGGAATGCATCGCGCGCGCCGGCTCCATCGAAGGGGGCCTGCGCTACTACGTGGGCGCGGCCAACCTGGCCGACGACGGCGGCTACGCGATCAAGGTGATGGCCGAGCACATGCGCCTGCGCCAGGTGGCCAATGGCCGCAACGTGCCCATCTTCACGCCGACGCCCGCTCCCGCGGCGCCTGCGGCACCGCCGATGCTCTCGACCCAGGCACCGGCCCAGACCGTGCCCGCCAAGGCGTCCGGCACCGCCGACGCCACGCCCGCCGCCGCCGAGGACAAGGTCGCCCTGCTCTCGCCCGCGACCTGATCCGGCCCCGGGCGGGCTGCCTCGACGCACCCCGCCCCGCCCGGTCCTCTCGCGCACAGGCCTGCCATGCCGGCCACCCCTGCCGTCCGGTACACTCGAGGGGTACGCGACTGGCGATAGGCGCGGCGCATCCCGCACGGGCGGGCGCCGCCGCTGACGTGGAATCCGGCAGGCCCTTTTCCGTCCTGCGAACCACTGGGAAGCGTGCCGCACGGGCTGCAGGGCCCGCTGTGTTCCGCCGTTCGCCTGGGCAGCCCTTGTTTTCCAAGGGACACCATTCACAGGACTGCCACGCCATGTACCAACGCAACATCCTCGTCGAGCAAACCGATCCCGAAGTGTGGGCCGCCATCCAGGCCGAGAACGTCCGCCAGGAGCAGCACATCGAGCTGATCGCGAGCGAGAACTACGCCTCGCCCGCCGTCATGGCCGCCCAGGGCTCGCAGCTCACCAACAAGTACGCCGAAGGCTATCCCGGCAAGCGCTACTACGGCGGCTGCGAGAACGTCGACGTGGTCGAACAGCTCGCCATCGACCGCGTGAAGAAGCTCTTCGGCGCCGAGGCCGCCAACGTGCAGCCCAATTCCGGCTCGCAGGCCAACCAGGCCGTTCTGCTCGCCTTCCTCAAGCCCGGCGACACCATCCTCGGCATGAGCCTGGCCGAAGGCGGCCACCTCACGCACGGCATGCCCCTCAACATGAGCGGCAAGTGGTTCAACATCGTCTCCTACGGCCTGAACGAGAAGGAAGAGATCGACTACGACGCGCTGGAAGCCAAGGCCCGCGAGCACAAGCCCAAGCTGATCATCGCCGGTGCCTCCGCCTACAGCCTGCGCATCGATTTCGAGCGCTTCGCGAAGATCGCCAAGGAAATCGGCGCGATCCTGTGGGTGGACATCGCCCACTACGCCGGCCTCGTGGTGGCGGGCGTGTACCCCAACCCGGTGCCGCACGCCGACGTGGTGACGTCCACCACGCACAAGAGCCTGCGCGGCCCGCGCGGCGGCATCATCCTGATGAAGGCCGAGCACGAGAAGGCGATCAACTCCGCCATCTTCCCCGGCCTGCAGGGCGGCCCGCTCGAGCACGTGATCGCCGCCAAGGCCGTGGCCTTCAAGGAAGCGCTCACGCCCGAGTTCAAGGCCTACCAGGAGCAGGTCGCGAAGAACGCCAAGGTGTTCGCCGAAACGCTGATCGAGCGCGGCCTGCGCATCATCAGCGGCCGCACGGAAAGCCACGTCATGCTCGTGGACCTGCGCGCCAAGGGCATCACCGGTAAGGCGGCCGAAGCGGCCCTGGGCCAGGCGCACATCACCATCAACAAGAACTCCATTCCGAACGACCCGGAAAAGCCGATGGTGACCAGCGGCATCCGCGTGGGCACACCCGCGATCACGACGCGCGGCTTCAAGGAAGAAGAAACGCGCATCACCGCGAACCTGCTGGCCGACGTGCTCGAGAACCCGAACGACGAAGCCAACCTGGCCGCCGTGCGCGAGAAGGTGCACGCGCTCACGAGCCGCTTCCCGGTCTACCGCTGACCGCCACGCAGCCCCGAGACCGCCCGCGCCACGATGAAGTGCCCGTTCTGCAGCCACCCCGAGACGCAGGTCGTCGAAACGCGCGTGGCCGAGGACGGGGACTTCGTGCGGCGGCGCCGGCAGTGCGGGGCCTGCGACAAGCGCTTCACGACCTATGAGCGTCCGGAAGTCAACTTCCCCAACGTGGTGAAGAAGGACGGCCGGCGCATCGAGTACGACCGCAGCAAGCTCATCGGCTCGTTCAGCATCGCGCTGCGCAAGCGGCCGGTGAGCACCACGCAGATCGACAGCGCCATCGAGCGCATCGAGGAAAAACTGCTCAATCTCGGGCAGCGCGAAGTGCTCTCCAGCCGCATCGGCGAGCTGGTGATGCGCGAGCTCAAGAAGCTCGACAAGGTGGCCTACATTCGCTTCGCGAGCGTGTACCGCAGCTTCGAGGACATCGACGAGTTCCGCGCGCTAGTGGACGAAGTGCGCAAGTAGCCCTCCCCTTCTTCCGGTGCCGGCGGCGCCCTCCTCTTGCCTACCGCTCATCCCATGCCCATGCAGTCTCCCGCGAACCGCTCCTCCGCCTCCGCGCATGCGTGGCAATTCTTCCGCGCCGGCGGGGTGGACCAGGTGGCCATCCGCACGGGCGCCGACATCGCGCACCTCGCCGAACTGGACCAGAAGCTCTGGGTGGCACTGGCCTGCCCCACGCGTGGCGTGGAGTTCGACCACCGCACGCTGGACCTGATCGACACCGACGGCGACGGCCGCATCCGCCCGCCGGAGCTGATCGCCGCCTGCGCCTGGGCCTGCGCCCAGTTGCGCGACCCCGACGAACTCGCCCGGCCCGCCGATGCGCTGGCGATCGACGCACTGGACGAAACCACCGAGGACGGCGCGGCGCTGGCGGCGCAGGCCCGCCGCATCCTGGGCTTCGCGGGCCGTGGGGACGAGACGACGATCGCCCTGGCCGACGTGATCGCGCGCAGCGAGCAGTTGAACGCGCAGCGCTTCAACGGCGACGGCGTGGTGTCGCCCGCCACCGCCGGAGACGACGACGAGGCGCGCGAGGCGCTGGAGCGCATCATGGCCACGCAGGGCAGCGTGCCCGCCGTGGCCGACCAGCCCGCAGGCGTGGACCGCAAGACCGCGGAAGCCTTCTTCAAGGAGGTGGAGGCGCTGCAGCACTGGGCCGACGGCGTGCAGGCGCACCCGGAAGGCCTGCCGCTGGGCGACCGCACGCTGCAGGCGGCCCAGGCCGTGCAGGCGGTGCGCCACAAGGTGGACGACTTCTTCACGCGCGCGCGGCTCGCGGCCTACGACCCGCGCGTGCGCTCCGCCATGCACCCCTCGGACGACGACTATGCGGCGCTCGCGCGCCAGGAGCTGTCGCCCGGATCGGAGGCGGTCGCCGCCCTGCCGCTGGCGCCGTTCACGCAGGATGGCGACCTGCCGCTCGTGCGCGGCGTCAATCCCGCCTGGACGGCCGCCGTGGAAGCGCTGCGCGAGAAGGCGCTCCAGCCGCTGCTGGGCACCGATGCGGAAAGCCTGTCGGAGGCCGACTGGAAGCGCGTGCTCTCCGCGCTCCAGCCCTGCCTCAAGCAGCTTTCCGCCCGCCCGGCCACGCGCCTGGGCGCGCTGGACGCCGGGACCATCCGCAAGCTGCACGACAGCGGCGTGCGCGAGCGGGTGATGGACCTGATCGCGCAGGACGAAGCCGAGAAGGCGCACAACGGCCACACGTTCGCGCTGGAGAAGTTGCTGCGCTTCAAGCGCGACCTGCTGAAGCTGCTGAACAACTTCGTGTCGTTCTCGGCGTTCTACCAGCGCGAGGGCGCCATCTTCCAGGCCGGCACGCTGTACCTCGACGCGCGCAGCTGCGACCTCGCCGTGCAGGTGCCGGACGCGGGCCGGCATGCCAAGCTGGCGGGTCTGGCCAAGACCTATCTCGCCTACTGCGACTGCACCCGCAAGGGCCAGAAGATGGGCATCGTCGCCGCGTTCACGGCAGGCGACGTGGACTTTCTCTTCGTGGGCCGCAACGGCGTGTTCTACGACCGCGAGGGCCTCGACTGGGACGCGACGATCACCAAGATCATCGAGAACCCCACGAGCATCGCCCAGGCGTTCTTCTCGCCCTACAAGAAGTTCCTGCGCATGATCGAGGAGCAGGTGGCCAAGCGCGCGGCCGCGAGCGATTCGCGCGTCGAGAAGTCGCTGGGCGCCACGGCCGGCAACCTCGCCACCGCCCCGGCCAAGACGCTGGTGAACGCCACCACGCCGGCAACCGATGGCCAGCGCCGCGTGGACGTGGGCACCGTGGCGGCGATCGGCGTGGCCCTCGGCAGTTTGAGCGCGGTGGCTGTGGGCATCTTCGCGAAATTCGTGGACCTGGGTGCCTGGATCCCGATCGCCCTGCTGGGCATCGTGCTGGCGATTTCCGGGCCGAGCATGCTGATCGCCTGGCTCAAGCTGCGCCAGCGCAGCCTGGGGCCGATCCTCGATGCGAGCGGCTGGGCGATCAACGGCCGCATGCGCATCAACACGCGGCTGGGCGGATCGCTGTCGCAGACCGCCCACGTGCCGCCGGGCGCGCGGCGCCTGATGGACGACCCGTTCCCGGAATCGCGCAAGCCCGCGTGGGCCGCGGCGCTGGTGGCGGTGGCGGTGGTGCTGTTCTGTGCGCTGGCCTGGCGGATGGGCTGGCTCGAACAGGCCGCGGCGGCGGTGAGCGCCCCGGCGCAACGCGCGGCGGCAACGGCAGGCCCGGCCCGGCCTGCCTCTTCACCGCAGGCGGCGCCATCGGCTGCGGCTTCGCCCGTGCCAGCGGCGAGCGGTGCGGCGGTGGCGGCTTCCGCCGCACCCTGACCGCGGGGCCCGCCCCGCTGCGGCCCTGGAGCGGCTCGCACGACCCGGCTAAGCGGTTCTGGCGAGGCGCCGCATCGCAGGCAGTACGCGCAGTACGACAAGATGCGGCAACGACGCCAGAAGGGTCGTGTGAGCCGCTCTTACAGGAACGAGGCCTGGATCGGCGGCACGGCCTGCACCACGTCGCCGCACTGCGCGCGGTGTCGCAATGCATGGTCCATCAGCACGATGGCGAGCAGCGCTTCGGCGATCGGCGCGGCGCGGATGCCCACGCAGGGGTCGTGGCGGCCCTTGGTGATGACTTCGGTGCTCTGGCCGTGGATGTCGATGGACTGGCGCGGGCTGATGATGGAACTGGTGGGCTTGATGGCGATCACCGCCTCGATGTCCTGCCCGCTGCTGATGCCGCCCAGGATGCCGCCGGCGTTGTTGCTGGCGAAGCCCTCGGGCGTGAGGGAATCGCCGTGCGTGGTGCCGCGCTGGGCCACGCTGGCGAAGCCCGCGCCGATCTCCACCGCCTTCACGGCATTGAGGCCCATGAGCGCATGGGCGATGTCGGCATCGAGCTTGTCGTAGAGCGGCTCGCCCAGGCCCACCGGCACGCCCGTGGCCTGCACACGGATGCGGGCGCCGCACGAATCGCCGGCCTTGCGCAGCGCGTCCATGTAGTTCTCCAGCGCCGAGACATCGGCCACCGGCGCGAAGAACGGGTTGTGGGGCACGTGGTCCCAGCTCTCGAACGGGATCTCCACCTCGCCGATCTGCGTCATGCAGGCGCGAAAGCGCGTGCCGTATTTTTCCGCCAGCCACTTCTTGGCGACGGCGCCGGCCGCCACGGTGGGCGCCGTCAGCCGGGCCGAAGAGCGGCCCCCGCCGCGCGGATCGCGGATGCCGTACTTGTGCCAGTAGGTGTAGTCGGCATGGCCCGGGCGGAAGCTCTGGGCGATGTTCGAGTAATCCTTGCTGCGCTGGTCGGTGTTGCGGATCAGCAGGGCGATGGGCGTGCCCGTGGTGCGGCCCTCGTAGATGCCGGAGAGGATCTCCACCGCATCGGGCTCGGCGCGCTGGGTGACGTGGCGGCTGGTGCCGGGCCGGCGGCGATCCAGATCGGCCTGGATGTCGGACTCCGACAACTCCATCCCCGGCGGGCAGCCGTCGATCACGCAGCCGATGGCCGGGCCGTGGGATTCACCGAAATTGGTGACTGCGAAGATGGTGCCGAGTGTGTTGCCGCTCATGGCGCCGGATTATCCCAGACCCATCCGCCGAGCCGGGCCATTCCGACCCAGGTCATTGCACCCGGCAGCCAGCTCAACCACCAGCCAACAGGCGCGGCCCACGAACGAACACGCCCTCACCCGTCAGATGGCCGCGGAGCAGGCCACGCCAGCAGACGCCGTGGAACCGGCTCTGCCGGGCCACCGGCGTCGTCCCCCTTCCCGCCGCGCGCAGCGCGACGAGAGAAGGGGGAAGGCGCGCAGCGCCTCAGGGGGTAGCTTCCCTCTCTTCAGGCCAGTCGCGGATGTAGGCCTTCAGCATCTTGTTCTCGAAGTTCTGGCTGTCCACCACGGCCTTGGCCACGTCGTAGAAGCTCACCACGCCCATCAGCATCTTCTTGTCCATGACCGGCATGTAGCGCGCATGGCGGTTGAGCATCATGCGGCGCACCTCGTCCATCTCGGTTTCGAGCGTGCAGGTGAGGGGCGCATCGTCCATGGCCGTGCGCACGAGCATGGTGCCCACGGTGCCGCCGTTCTTCACCACCGCCTGGATGACTTCGCGGAAGGTGAGCATGCCCACCAGGTCGCCGTGGTCCATCACCACCAGCGACCCGATGTCCTTCTCCGCCATGATCTCGACGGCTTTCGCCAGGGGCTCGTCGGCAGTGACGGTGAAGAGCGTGTTGCCTTTGACGCGGAGGATGTCGCTGACTTTCATGGGAGGATCTCCAGGGAGGCGCCGCGCCGCGGAGGCGGGCCGATCGGTGTTTCCTGCGCAATATAGCCCACAATGTTGCGCTGCGATCACACACAGGAGACAACGAATGCCCGGCTACTCCGACCCCGGCTTCGACACGCTGGCGCTGCATGCGGGCGCCGTGCCCGATCCGGCCACCGGCGCGCGCGCCGTGCCCATCCATCTGACGACCTCGTTCGTCTTCGAATCCAGCGACCACGCCGCGTCGCTCTTCAACCTCGAGCGGCCCGGCCACGTCTACAGCCGCATCAGCAACCCGACGAACGCGGTGCTGGAGCAGCGCGTGGCCGCGCTGGAAGGCGGCGTGGGAGCCATCGCGGTGGCGAGCGGCCAGGCGGCCCTGCACCTCGCCGTGAGCACGCTGATGGGCGCCGGCGGGCACATCGTGGCGAGCACGGCGCTCTACGGCGGCTCGCAGAACCTGCTGCACTACACGCTGCGGCGCTTCGGCATCGAGACCACTTTCGTGCGGCCCGGCGACCTGGACGGCTGGCGCGCAGCGATCCGGCCCGAGACGCGGCTGTGCTTCGGCGAGACCGTGGGCAACCCGGGCCTGGACGTGCTCGACATTCCCGCGGTGGCAGACATCGCGCATGCCGCGGGCGTGCCGCTGCTGGTGGATTCCACGCTCACCTCGCCCTGGCTCATCCGCCCGCTGGAGCATGGCGCCGACCTGGTCTACCACTCGGCCACCAAGTTCCTCTCGGGCCACGGCACGGTGATCGGCGGCGTGCTGGTGGACGGCGGGAGCTTCGACTGGGAGGCCTCCGGGCGCTTTCCGGAACTGTGCGCGCCCTACGCGGGCTTCCACGGCATGGTGTTCTCCGAGGAATCCACCGTGGGCGCCTTCCTGCTGCGCGCGCGCCGCGAGGGGCTGCGCGATTTCGGTGCCTGCATGAGCCCGCACACGGCCTGGCTGATCCTGCAGGGCATCGAGACGCTGCCGTTGCGCATGGAGCGGCACGTGCGCAACACGGAGCGCGTGGTGGAATTCCTGGCGAGCCATCCGTTCGTCTCGCGCGTGGGCCATCCGATGCTGGCATCGCACCCCAGCCATGCGCTCGCGCAGCGCCTGCTGCCGCGCGGCGCCGGCTCGGTGTTCAGCTTCGACCTGAAGGGGGACCGCGCCCAGGGCCGGGCCTTCATCGAATCGCTCCAGGTGTTCAGCCACCTGGCCAACGTGGGCGACTGCCGCAGCCTCGTGATCCACCCGGCCAGCACCACCCACTTCCGGATGGACGACGAGGCGCTGGCGCAGGCCGGCATCTCGCAGGGCACGATCCGCCTGTCGATCGGGCTGGAGGATGCGGACGACCTCATCGACGACCTGAAGCGCGCGCTCAGGGCCGCGGAGAAGGCCGGCGCCGGCGCAGGCGACAAGGCCGGCAGCGGAAAGGCGGGTGCGTGATGCAGGTGACCGTCGACGGCCACGCGGCTTATTGCTACACGGGCGGCAAGCCCTTCGACCCCGCCAAGCCCACGGTGGTGATGGTGCACGGCGTGCTCAACGACCACAGCGTGTGGGGCTTCCAGAGCCGGCACCTCGCGCACCATGGCTGGAACGTGCTCGCGGTGGACCTGCCTGGCCATGGCCGCAGCGCGGGCGATGCGCCGCAGAGCGTGGAAGAGGCCGCGGACTTCGTGGTGGCGCTGCTGCGCGCGCTGGGCGTGGAGCGCGCGGCGCTCGTCGGCCACAGCTGGGGTTCGCTGATCGCGCTGGAGGCGGCCGCCCGGCTCGGTGCTGCCGCGACGCATCTGGCGCTGGTGGGCACGGCCTACCCGATGAAGGTGTCGCCCGCGCTCATCGAGGCCGCGCTGAACGAGCCCGAGAAGGCGCTGCGCATGGTGAACGTGTTCTCGCGCAGCAGCCTCGCCTCGCCTTCCGGCGCGGGGGTCTGGGTGTTCGGCGCGGGCATGGCGCTCGGGCGCCGCGTGCTGCGCAGCAATCCGCACGTGAACGTGTTCCACCGCGGCTTCGTGGCCTGCGACCGCTATGCGGGCGCGGAAGCGGCGGTGGCCGCGCTCGCCTGCCCGGTGCTGTTCGCGCTCGGCGCGCAGGACCAGATGACGCAGCCCCGCGCGGCGCAGGGCCTGATCGCGGCGGCGCGTGCGGCGGGCCTGGACGTGCGCGTGGAGATGCTGCCGGTGGGCCACCACCAGATGACCGAGGCGCCCGAAGAAACGCTGGCCGTGCTGCGGCGGTTCCTCGGCGCCTGACTCCGGACGGCCGCTCCCGCGGCCGGCAACCCTGCCGCGTGCCCGCGCGGCATCCTCCCTTCGGTTGAAAAGACATGCCCACACCCTCCCAGGAATCCGTCGCTTCCCTCTGGCAACTCGCGGGACTGCCCCGGCAGGCACTGGAATGGCTCGATCTTCCTGGCGCCGACCCGGTGTTTCCATCGTCGTTCGCCGTGGCAGCGGCGGGACAGTCCGCCATCGCGGCCGCGGCGCTCGCGGCCTGCGAACTGGGCCATGCGCGCGGCACCGCGCGCCAGCGCGTGTCGGTGCCCGCGGAGCATGCGGCGGCGGAGTGTTCCGGCTGGTTCGCGCTGGACGGCACCACGCCGGAGACCTGGGACGCGTTCTCTGGCCTCTACCGCTGCGCGGACGGCCACGTGCGGGTGCATGCCAACTTCCGGCACCACCGCGACGGCGCCCTGCGGCTGCTGGGCCTGCCGCCCGAGACCGCCACGCGCGAGGATGCGGAACGGGCGATGGCCGGCTGGCGCGCGATCGATTTCGAGACGGCGGCGGCGGAGCGCGGGCTCGTGGCCACCGCCCTGCGCACGTTCGCGCAATGGGACGCCACGCCCCAGGGCCAGGCGATCGCGGCCCAGCCGCCGATGGCCATCGAACGCATCGGCGATGCGCCACCCCTGCCCCTGCCGGCGCTGGACGGATCGCAGCGGCCTCTGTCGGGCGTGCGCGCGCTCGACCTGACGCGCGTGCTGGCCGGCCCGGTCGCAGGGCGGGCCCTGGCGGGGCTCGGCGCGGACGCCATGCTGGTCAACGGCCCGCACCTGCCCAACATCGATGCGATCGCGGATACGAGCCGCGGCAAGCGGTCCACCCTCATCGACCTGCGCACCGCCGACGGGCAGGACACCCTCTGCCGGCTGGTGGACGGCGCCCACGTGTTCTCCCAGGGCTACCGCCCCGGGGGGCTCGCAGCGCGCGGTTTCTCGCCCAAGGCCCTGGCGCAGCGGCGGCCCGGCATCGTCTGCGTGTCGCTCACCGCCTACGGCAGGCAAGGCCCTTGGGCGCATCGGAGGGGTTTCGATTCACTGGTGCAGACGGCCATGGGCTTCAACCATGCCGAGGGCGAGGCAGCAGGCAACGGCACGCCGCGCGCGTTGCCCATGCAGATCCTCGACCAGGCCAGCGGCTGGCTCATGGCCTTCGGCGCGGCAGCGGCCCTGTGGCGGCAGCAGCACGAGGGCGGCAGCTGGCACGTCCAGGTGTCGCTCGCGCAGACGGGGCACTGGCTGCGCGGGATGGGCCGTGTTGCCGGTGGCCTGCAGGCCACCCGCCCTTCACTGGCGCCCTTTGTGGAGCGTTCGGCATCGGGGTTCGGCCAGCTCGATGCCGTGCGGCCGAGCGCGCGACTGGAGCGTACGCCGGTCCGCTACGACCGGCGCTCGGAACCGCCGGGCAGCGCGCCGGCGAGTTGGTGATCCACAGCCCGGACGGCACCCTGGTCGGCAGTGCCTGAGAGAGCCCGCCGCGGCATCAGGCCAGCAGGCGGCACAGCCCCGTGAGGTCTTCCACCACCGCCGGCTCCGGCCCTTCGTGCGGCCAGGCGATGCCCGCGCGGTTGATCCACACGGCCTGCATGCCGGCCTGCAGCGCGCCGTGCGCATCGAGCGTGGCATCGTCGCCCACGTGCAGCACGGCTTCGGGCGGTACGGCGAGCCGCTGCGCGGCCTCGTGGAAGATGCGCGGATCGGGCTTGGCCACGCCGAACTCCCGGGCCGTCACGCTGCCCTGGAAGTAGTGGCCGAGGCCGATCAGTTCGAGGTTGGCGTTGCCGTTGGTCAGGGCCACCAGCGGATGGCGCACGGCCAGGAATTCGAGTGCGGCGATGGCATCGTCGTACAGCTCCACGCGCTGGCGCTCGGCGAAGAACAGATCGAACGCGGCCTCGGTGAGCGACTCGTCCTCTCCCGTGCGCCGCAGCGCGGCCCGGATGCTCTCGCGGCGCATGGCGCTGAGATCGTGCGAGAGATGCGCATGGGCCTGCACCACCTCGGCGCGGATCACGGCGGCGGTCCCGGCATCGGCCAGCAGGGCCGCGGTGGCCGGAGCGCGGTCCTTCAGCCAGTCGCGCAGCACCTGTTCGGCGCGCCGGATGGCGGGCCAGACCGGCCAGAGCGTATCGTCGAGATCAAGGGTCATCGCGCGGATGCGGGCGGTATCGAGCATGGTGGCCGAGAATAGCGCAACCGCTTTTCCCGCCTTTCCCTCAGAACTCCGACGCCATGACCGCCGTAACCGCTGCCGCCTCTGCCGCCGACCGATCCCCGACCGACCGTGCCGCGCCCCGCACCGCCGTCCTGCTGTGCAACCTCGGAACGCCCGAGTCCCCCACGGCACCCGCGCTGCGGCGCTACCTCGCGCAGTTCCTCGCCGATCCGCGCATCGTGGAGATTCCGCGCGTGGCGTGGCTGCCCATCCTGCACGGGATCATCCTGCGCATCCGCCCGGCCAAGTCCGCGGCCAAATACGCGAGCATCTGGATGACGGAAGGCTCGCCGCTGGCGGTGTGGACGGAGCGGCAGGCCACGCTGCTGCGCGGCTGGCTGGGAGAGGCAGGGCTGCGCGTGCAGGTGCGCCACGCCATGCGCTATGGCCAGCCCGCGATCGCCGCGCAGCTCAAGGCGCTGCAGGCAGAGGGAGTCGACCGGGTGCTGGTGCTGCCGCTCTATCCCCAGTACTCGGGCACCACCACCGCGAGCGTGTCGGACGACGTATGCGCCTACGCGCTGCGCACGCGCCGCCTGCCGGAGCTGCGCTTCGTGAACAGCTACCACGACCATCCGGACTACATCGGCGCGTTGGCGCAGAGCGTGCGCGCCCACTGGCAGCGCGAGGGCGGGCCGGCCGAGCAACTGGTGATGAGCTTCCACGGCATCCCGGAGCGCGCCGTGCGCCTGGGCGATCCGTACCAGCAGGAGTGCCTGGCGACGGCGGCGCTGCTGGCGCAGGAGCTGGGCCTGGCGCCCGAACGCTACCGGGTGACCTTCCAGTCGCGCTTCGGCAAGGCGAAGTGGCTCGAGCCCTACACCGAGCCGACGCTGATCGAGATGGCGAAGGGCGGAACGCGCAGCGTGGACGTGATGTGCCCCGGCTTCACCAGCGATTGCCTGGAAACGCTGGAGGAAATCAACCAGGAGGCGCGCGAGGCCTTCCTGCATGCAGGGGGCCAGGAGTTCCGCTACATCCCCTGCCTGAATGCGGACAACGCCTGGATCACGGCCCTGAGCCGGATCGCGCAGCAGCACCTTGCGGGCTGGGAAACAGGCATGGATCGGGGCACGCAGGCGCCCTCTTCCTCACGCTGAGATTGCCGCTCCAAGGGGCGTAGCGACGCCTCGAAACGCCCGCCACCGCGGCAGCGGGCGGCAGCAATGCAGCCTCAGGCCAGCGGCGTGCGCGCAAGCCGGCGCGCGTTCGCGACGGCGGCGCGATGCACGGGCGCGAGGCCCTTGCCGAGCACGCCGGCCGCGGCGTCCTGCCACTGGCGCGCGATTGCCGGGCCGGTGGCCGCCGTCCAGGGCGTCCACCAGAGCCGCGCCATGCTGGCGGCCAGGGCCTGCTGGGCAGCGAAAGCCTGCATGCCCATGGCGGCCCACGACTGCAGGAAGGCCCACTGCTTCTCTGCGACCATGCGGCCGAATTCGCGCCGGTCGCGCTGCGAGGGGGACGCCCCCGCCAGCGCCATGCGGGCGACGCGGTGCGCGACGACCGGCGGCACGGCCATGGCGAGTTCGGTGCCCTGGCGTGCCAGGGATCGGTTGCGGCGGGACGACGGACCGGACATGGGCATTCCTCTCGGTGGTGATCCTCCACTCTAGCCCTCCGGCGGCAACGCGGATGGCGAACAACCGCGCGCGCCGCGCGGGCTTGGCGCGGGCGCTCAGTCCGGCACGGCGATCGCCCCGCTGGTGATGGCGATCGCATCGGCCGCTGCGGGCGTCGCCGCGATGGGCGGCACGTTCGCGGCGGTGATGGCGGGCGCGCTGCCCGGCGTGCCGCCGCGCGGCACGGTGCGCACCACCTGGCTGGCCGGCAGCGGCTGGCCGTTCACGAGGTGCGCGTACATCGCGTCCAGCGCCCGGTTGAGGTACAGGTGCAGGGGGATGTAGCGGCTGTCGTAGCCCGGCAGCGTGGCGGGCAGGCCGATGAAGGCATCGAAATGCTGGGCGTTCGTCACCTCGATGTAGCTCAGGCGGCTGCCGGAACCTTCCACGCGCCGGTTCAGGGCGGCATAGGGGCGCGAGGTGTGGTTGACCGGGATGAGCGCATCGTCGCGGCCGTGCACGATGATGGCCGGCTTGCCCTGCAGGTTGCCGCTCCGGCGGGTTTCGTCCAGGCCGGCCTGCAGGCGCTGCGCAGCCGCATCGGTGCCCGTCACGAGGCTGCGCAGGCAGAGCGCGCCTTCCAGGTTCCAGGTGGGGGTGCCGGCGGCATTGAAGGAGAACAGATCGCGCACCGGCGCGCCGCGGCTGCGGTCGTTGACGAGCTGCACGCCGGCCGTGGGCGGAATGCCGTTGCCGGTGGCGAACAGGGTATTGGTCACCGCGGCGGGCGTGGGCTGCACCGCGCCGATGGCGGACGTGGTGGCGAAGCTGTAGCCGCACAGGCGGTCCCTCACGCTCGCGCGCGACAGTGCGTTGGCGTAGGTAACGGCGATGGACGGAGCCACCTCGAAGGCCGCGAGCGAGGCGTGCAGCGCGGCGGATTCGGGCTCCCAGCCGTAGGCGGCGAGGCGCGCCAGCGCCTCTTCGGCCTGCGCGGCCGTGGTGGTGGCCGTGAGCAGACCCTGGGCCTTCAGTCCGGCGCAGCGGTTGGCGGCCACGGGGAATGCCGGGTCCGCGAAGCGGATGGCGAAGGCCGCCGCGAACGGGGTGGAAGCCAGCGAAGGCGCGAGCGCCGCGCACGACTGGTAGAGGTGCGCCTGCGTGGTGTAGTCGATCAGGGGCCGGCCGTTGAGGGCCACGGCACGCCCGCCGCGGCGCACGGTGACGCCGGCATCCGCCGGCAATTGCACCGAGGGCTCCGAGACGGCCACGCCGTCGATCAGGCCCTGCGTGTCCTGCTCGGCCGCCGCGATCGCCGCGCCGCCGCCGTTCGACAGGCTGGAGGCGATCACCGTGGTGTTGGCGGGCTGGAAGGTGCGCAGCGGCTGCCCGCCGGGGGAACGGTCGCCGAAGCGCTCGTTGAGGATGTAGAACGCGAATTCCACCGCCTGCAGCGTGGAGCGGCCCCAGTCCTTCTCGGGGTTCTGGCCGGAGTGCGCATGCTTGAAGGCGAGGCGCTGCGGCGTGGCGGCATTGAAGGCCGCGAGATCGGCCGCGGACAGGCCCGCGTTGAAGGCGGCGCGCGTGCCGGCGAGCGAGGCCGTGGCGCGGGTGCCGTCGATCAGCGCCACCGTGTCGTTCTGCAGGTCGTGCGGGGCCGCGCCCGTGCCCTTGTCGGTATAGGCGACCGCGCAGCCGCGCTTGAGGCCCCACTCGCCGGTGGGAATGCCGCCGTAGATGCCGCGCGATCCGGACGAGGTCGCGGTCACGATGCAGGGGCGCGTGCGGTCGAACCCGTCCGGCACCTGCACCATCAGGGTCACGTTGCGTCGCCCGGTGCCGTCGTCCGCATAGGCGATGGCCTCCAGGCCCGCCACCTTGCCCTCGCCCTGGGTGGGGCGGCCCTGCACGTCCACGTTCGGGCCGTAGAGCGTGCCGTAACCGCCCTCGCTGGTGGTGTCCACGAGCGCGCGGTAGTTGACGTAGATGGCGTTGCGGCGCAGCTCCTCGGCGGTGGGCTGGGCGCCGTCGTAGCCGGGTGGGGAATCGTCCTGCAGGCCGGAGCGGCCCAGGCCGCCGGTCAGCAGATCGTCGCCCACCCCGTCGTACGTCGCCTGGCTGACGGTGCCGAGATAGCCGGGCCGGGCGTTGAAGTCGTAATCGACCGAGGCACCGCCGCCCCCGCCCCCGCAGGACGAGGCAGCCAGGGCGGCAATCAGCAAGGGGGCGGTTTTCAGGGGGTGCATGGGTTTCTTTCTTCGAAGCGGGGCACCGGCGGGGCTGGGCGCCGCAGGGCGCATTCAACCACGCCGCGGGCCCCTGCGCCAGCACCGCGCGCCATCGGCCGGGCACACCGTTTGGGCGGATTCCATGAAAATCAATGCGAACCATTCGCAATATCTTTTAGAATGAAAAGATCGCAAGCACAGTGCCCTGGTGGGGAGCCCCGGCGGACGCCACGTCCCCGGGGCGCACTGTCGCGGCCGTGCCGGCGGTCTTCCCACCCCTTCCGGCCTGCCCATCCCTCCTGAGTGCCCATGCCCGCCTCCGCCTCCGCTTCCGGTACTGCACCGCAGTCCGCCGCCCTGTCGCCCGCCGATGGCGATTTCGCCACAGAGCCCGTCTTCCAGCAGTCCGGCGAGGCCGCCCGTCCCGCTCGCCTCTGGGGCTGGCCCATCGCACTCGGTGTGCTCACCGCCAGCGGCCTCGTGAGCGCCCTGGTGTCCGAGGGCTGGGGCGACGTCTGGTCGTGGGTCGCGCTGGGCGTGCCCGTGGCCGTCATGGCGTGGTTCGGCCTGGTGCGCCGGCGCGGCTGACCGGCCTCCCCCCGCCCTTTCGCTTCTTCCGTGTCTTCCGTTCCCCCTTCCCTCCTCCGTCAGGCCGCCGCCATGTTCCGCCCCCATCCCATCGCCACCGCCGCATCGCTCACCCTCGCCCTGCTCGGCGCGCAGGCCGCGGCCCAATCCACTCCGCCTGCCCAGCCAGCGCCTGCCGGTGCGGACGCGCCCGTCCTCTCCACCGTGACCGTCAACGCCAGCGCCGATGCCTCCGCCGAAGGCCTCTCGCCGGCCTATCCGGGCGGCCAGGTGGCGCGCGGCGGGCGCGCGGGCATCCTGGGCACGAGGGATTCCATGGAAACGCCTTTCAGCATCACCAGCTACACGAACGAGCTGATCCAACACAAGCAGGCGAAGAGCGTGGGCGAAGTGCTGCTGAACGACTCCGGCGTGCGCCTGGCGCGCGGCTTCGGCAACTTCCAGGAGGCGTATTTCATCCGCGGCTTCGTCCTCGGCTCGGACGACACCGCCTACAACGGCCTCTACAGCCTGCTGCCGCGCCAGTACATCGCCACGGAGCTGTTCGAGCGCGTCGAGGTGATGCGCGGCGCCTCCACCTTCCTCACCGGCGCCACGCCGTCGGGCGGCGGTATCGGCGGCGCGGTCAACCTGCTGCCCAAGCGCGCGCCCAACGAGCCGCTGTCGCGCGTGACGGTGGGCACCGGCTCCGGCGGCCGCGTGGAGACGGCGGTGGACATCGGCCGGCGCTTCGGG
>DHAE01000028.1:29566-31705 GCA_002397315.1 Comamonadaceae bacterium UBA4962 | reverse complement strand
CGTCGCGCACCCGTTCGGCCACCTGGCGCGAAGCGGCCACGCGGCGCTGCAGCACATGGGCGATGTACCAGGAAAAGCCCAGCAGGCCGACCGCAATCGCCGCGACCAGCACGACCAGCTGCGTGCGGGTCTTGAGGGATTCGTGCTGGATGCCGGCAATCTCTGCATGCAGCATGTTGGTCTGCCGCTCGCGCTCCTTGCCGAGCCACGCCAGCAGGCGGTTGCGCATCGGGATGGTTTCGCCCACGAGCACCGCCACCGCCTCGTCCGTGCGGCCTTCCACCGCCAGGCGCAGATTGCGGTCGGCGATGGGCTTGAACTCCTGCTCCAGCTTTTGCCACACGTTGACGAATTCGTCGCGCGCCTTCGGATCCTTCAGGTCCGCAAGAAAGGCTGCGTCGTTGTCCGCGATGCGCCGGTACTTCGTGTCGATATCGGCCAGCGTCTCCTTGATCGACTCGGGCGACCGCACCAGCATCACGTGGCGGATCTGCAAGGAGATCTGCGTGATGCTCAGCTCGATGGTGGCGATGCGGGTGAGCTGCGGCACCCGGGTGTGGTCGGTGGCCTGCGCCAGGCTGCCCACCTTGCCAAGCTGTACCCATGCCATGGCCGCAGCACCGGCCAGCGCCACGATGAGAAGGATGGACACGGCATAGAGCCGCCTGGCGATTCCGATGCGGGAGAGGACGGTCATGTTGGAGTACTTTTTCGTAGTGGAAAAAAGCTGCTCCGCCGGAGTGCAAACCATGGAGAGCGATAAAATGATACAAACACCCGGCAAAGCGAATGATTGCATTTATCAATTCCACGTTTTGATTAGGAGATGAATCCAAAAGGGATTTCTGGAAATTCCTCCTTATGGAAAGCCGGCCGCGCCGCCGGGCCCTGGTCACCTCGCGGCAGTGAGCCGCGCCCTCAGATGGTTCCAGAGTCCGTGCAATGCGTCCGACCGCCCCTGCAGAGCAGCCTGCTCGACCTGCCGCGCCACCAATGCGTCGTCCGGACGCCCGAGGGTGCGCAAGACACCCGCGAGGCTGTGGCCCAGCCGGCGCAATGCCGGCAGGTCGCAGCACCCGACGGCCCGGTCGCCCTCTTCCGCATCGCGGAGGAATTGCGCCAGGCACGCCGAACGGTATTGGTGAAACATCGCAGAATCGCCACAGAAGTATTCCTNNTATCGCCTGCCGTGCCGCGTCGGAGGAAGCCTCGTCATGGTGCATCCCGGCCGATGGAGCGGGTGCTTCCGGCGCCGGATCCGGCAGGCAGCCGGCCAGCGCTTCACGCACGCAGCCCTCCAGTGCCGACACGGCCACGGGCTTGTCGAGTGTGCGCCAGGCACCGCAGGCGAGCAGTTCCGAGCGCACGGCCTGGTCCAGCCCGGCGCTCAGCACCACCACGCGCGCACCCGCGGCCAGGGCCGGCGTGGCCTGCAGCCGGCGCAGCAGGTCGGCGCCCGACTCCCCTGGCATCATCAGGTCGGTGATCACGAGCACCGCACGGTGTGCCCGCAACCAGGCGAGCGCCGACTCGACGCAGGGGCGCACCTGCACGGTGACGGGCAGCCTGTCGAGCGCCATCTCCACGAAGCGCGCGACCGAGGGATCGTCCTCCACCAGCAGGATGACCGGCTTCGTCGGGGCGGTGCCGGTGTCCATGGGCACCGTTCAGCCGCGGGCGGTGGCCGACAGGCAGGTGCGCAGTGCGGACGGAAGCTCCGCCACCAGCGCGGGCTTCTGGATGACGGGCAGGCCCTGCAGCGCGAATGCGTAGGGGGCACGCTCGTCCTCCGTGAGCGACGTCACGACGATGAGCTGCACGCGGGCGAACTGTGCGTGAGACCGCAGGCTGGTGATGAGTGCGGCGCCATCCAACCCAGGCAGCAGGATGTCGACGATCAGCACGTCCGGTTCGAGCTTGCCGCACATCGCGAGGCCGGCGATGCCGTCGCTCGCCACGTGCAGCGCGACTTCCGGGAACTGCTGCTCCAGCAGCAGCCGGATGAGGTTCTGGTAGTGCACCGAATCCTCGATGAGCAGCACCTTCGGCCGCCCCCCGAGGCCGCTGCGCAGCGAGACGCCCGATGCGTTCCCCTGCGACGCACCGCCGACTTCGCGGCTGCGCAGCCAGCGCTCCACC
>DHAE01000028.1:0-29471 GCA_002397315.1 Comamonadaceae bacterium UBA4962 | reverse complement strand
CTGCGCAGCCAGCGCTCCACCGAGTCGCGCGAGATGCGCCGGTGGCCTCCCGGGGTCTTCCAGGCTTCCAGCTCGCCGCGGTCCACCATGAGCTGGATGGACCGGACGGCCATGCCTAGCAATTTGGCGGTTTCCAGGGTCGTGTAGTGGTCTTGCAGGGGTTCTTCGGAATTCGGCATAGCTGACATTGTGCCCGGCTCGCTGCTCGACAGGCGCCACTGTTGCACATGTATGTGAAAGCAGCACTTGCACACGACAAATCTAATAAATATGATTCACACTTTGCCACTGCCAGCGCGCACTGAATGAAAACCGTACTCATTGTCGACGACCACGCGGACATCCGTCGGCTGCTGCGCATGACGCTGGAGGACCAGGGGCTGGCTCTGCACGAGGCGGAAAGCGGCTCCGCGGCGCTCGCCATGGCGCATGCCGAACGGCCGGACATCGTGCTGCTGGACGTGATGATGCCGGGCGGGATCGACGGCCTGGAAGTGTGCCGCCGCATCCGCAGCAGCCCCGGGCTCGCGCATACCCAGGTGATCATGCTGAGCGCCCGCGACAGCATGCGGGACCGCGACGCCGGCATGCGGGCAGGCGCCCACGATTTCATCGCCAAGCCCTTCAGCCCTGCGCAGATCGCCGACCGGGTGCGGCAGCTCGGCCCGCGCAGGGCGGCGGGCTGATGCGACGACCGGACGCAGACGGTGCCGGCCCCCGCCCCGCAGCATGGCGGGCGGCGCAGCCGCTGCTGGCCGCCGCCCTGGCCTGCGCGGTGTCCGCCGGCGCGCACGCGGGGCCCGTACACGACCGGGTGCGCGCCACCGGCGAGGTGCGGGTCTGCATCTGGCCCACCTACTACGGAGTGACCTACCGCCACCCACGCACGCGCCAGTTGAGCGGAATCGACATCGAGCTGTCCCGCTATTTCGCCCAGGATCTCGGCGTGCGGGTGGTCCACGTGGATTCCAGCGTCGACGCGTTCGTGCACGATCTGCTCACGCAGCGCTGCGACATCGCCATGTCCGGCATCGGCAAGCTGCGGCCGCGCATGCAGGATCTCCGGTTCAGCCAGCCCTACCTCCACAGCAGCGTGCACGCCGTCACGACCAAGAGCAACCCGGTGGTGCGGCACTGGAGCGACATCGACCGTCCCGGCGTCGCGGTAGGCGTGCAGAGCGGCTCGCTGATCCTGCCGGCCGTCCAGGCACGGCTGCGCCACGCCACCGTGGTGACCGTGCAGCCGAGCGAGACCCGCGAGCGCGAACTGGCCGCGGGCCGCATCGACGTCTTCTTCACGAACGACATCTACGCCCGGCAGCTCACCGAGAGCGCCGACTGGACGCGGGTGGTGCTGCCGCCCTCGCCCGTCCTCGACATCCCGCTGGCCTACGCAGTGCGGCCGGGCGACGAGGAATGGCTGGCCGCGGTGGACACCTTCGTGGCACGCGTCAAGGGCGACGGCCGGCTGCTCGCCGTGGCCCGCCGCTACGGTCTCGGCGCACTGGTGGCACCATGAGCGGCCGCCCTTCCAGGCCCCAGGCGCTCCGGCGCGCCGGATTGCTGCGCTGCTTCCGGCGCGGGCGGCCCCTGTCCGCGAGCACCGTGGTGCTTGCCGCAGGCATGCTCGCGGCAGCGGCGGCGCTCGTGGGCGCGCTCGTGGTGACCCTGGCCGATCTGCGCAGCGCACTCGCCATCAGCGAGAGCCAGGCCCGGTTGCTGGCCCGTGTGCTCGAAGACCAGACCACGCGCACCTTCGAGGCCGGGGAGCTGGTCCTGTCCACGCTGTCGAAGACGCCGGCGCTGCATGCCGGCGCGACGGACCGGCGGGCCGCCGAAGAACCGATGCAGCAGGCCCTCACCGCCCTCACCTTCGTGCGCAGCGTCTCGGTGCTGGACACGGAAGGGCACGTGCTGGCCAGCACGGACCCTGCCGCCTCGGGGCTGCGCATCGACCGGACCCGCCTCGGCCCCTGGCCGGCCGCGGGCAGCCAGGGCATCGGGCCGCTGCTGCCCGGCCGCGGCCTGGAGAGCCTGCGCAGCGACGCCCCGGCGGCCGCCGCGCCCCTCGGTCTGGCCTTCATCCCGCTGATGCACGGCTTCCACGACGAGGTCGGCACGCCGCTCGTGCTCGTCGCCCTGGTGAACCCCGACGCGCTCTCCAACTTCCAGTACCTCGCGCTGGAATCGCTGTGCTACGACGCGGTGATCGCCTCCGACGACGGCCACATCCTCGCCTCGTCGATCTTCGTGCGCGACCTGCCCCGGCGCGACGTCTCGGACCTGCCGGTGTTCGACCGCCTGCTGCCCGAGAGCGAGCGCGGCAGCTATACCGGGCCGGGAGTGCTCGGCCCGGACCGCATCGTCGCCTACCGCGCCTCGCGCAGCCGGCCACTCGTGGTGATCGTCGAGGAGCCGCGCAGCGCGGCCGTCGCGCGCTGGCTGCAGGATGCCTATCCGTTCCTGGTCACGGAAGCCTGCATGGTGCTGCTGGTACTGGCGCTCACATGGGTCGCCTGGCGCAGCCTGCGCTCCCGCGAGGCCGCCCGCCGCGCCGTGGACGTCGCGCAGGAGCGCGTCGCGAGCAGCGAACGCGACCTCGCCCTGCTGCTGCGCAGCGTGCAGGAGCTGATCTTCCGCACCGACAGCGAGGGCGTGCTCACGTACGTGAATGCACGCTGGAGCGCGCTCAGCGGCCACCCGCCCCCTTCCGCGATCGGCCTGCGGCTGCAGGATCTCGTCCACCCCGACAGCCGCGAGCGCGTGGCGGCCATGCTCGACCCGCATTCCGGCGCCAACCTCCGCACGCGCCAGGTGCGGCTGCACGCCCCCCAGGGCGAGCGGGTGCTCGACGTGGCCGCCGTGCCGCTGTGCGCGGCGGACGGCTCCGTGCTCGCCTTCGTCGGCAGCGCCGTGGACGTCACCGAGCGCGAGCAGGCCTACCAGCGTCTGCGGGCCCAGCTCGTGTTCCAGAACCTGCTCCTCGAAACCAGCCCGCAACCGATGATGCTCACCGACCGCGAGCACCGCGTGGTCCTCGTGAACCGCGCCTGGGAGCAGGCCATGGGGCGGCACCGCGACCGCGTCGTCGGCGGGCAGCTGGAACTCTATCCCGGCGAGGCGGCCGACGATGCGGCGATCTCCGAAGGCGGCGGCGGCAGGACGCTCGAAATGGACCTGCCCTACGGCGATGGCGTGCGGCGCGCCACGCGGGTGCTCAAGGCGGCCGTGGAGGTCGAGCGCGGCGAGGTGACCGGCGTGCTCAGCATCCTCATGGACATCAGCGAGTTCCGCGAGGCCGAGCGCGCCACGCGCGAAGCCCGGGACGCGGCCGAGGAGTCCGCCCGCACCCGCTCGGAATTCGTGGCCAACATGAGCCATGAGCTCCGCACGCCGCTGCAGTCGATCATCGGCTTCGCCGAACTGGGCACCGCCCGTACCCAGGATGCCCGTCTGTGGTCGATGTTCACCGACATCCACGCGGCCGGCCGCCGGCTGCTCGCCCTCGTGAACGACCTGCTCGACGTCGCCAAGATCGAAAGCGCCATCGGCACCTTCCATCTCGAACGCACCGACCTGCGGGGGCACGTCCGCGCGGTGGCGCGCGAACTCGAGCCGCTCGTCGCATCGCGCCGGCAGAACCTGCGGATCGATCTGCCCACGGCCCCGCTGGTCGCCAAGGTCGATCCGCAGCGCTTCCAGCAGGTGGTCCGCAACGTGCTCGCGAACGCCATCAAATTCTCGCCCGACGGCTCCTGCGTGCAGTTGCGCGCGGCCGTCGACTGCCAGGACACGATCCACATCGAAGTCGAGGACCAGGGCCCGGGCATTCCCGAGGCGGAGCTCGATCGCATCTTCGAGGCCTTCGCGCAATCGAGCACCACCCGCAACGGCTTCGGCGGCACGGGGCTGGGCCTCGCGATCTGCCGCAAGATCGTCGAAGCGCTGCAGGGACGCATCCACGCGCGCAACGTGGCTGGTGGCGCGGTGTTCCACATCGAACTGCCGGCCCGCGGGCCCGTGGAAACCGCATCGCCTGCGCAGTGAGGCCCGGCGGCCGCCCGCCCGCAAAACCGGGTATGGTGCAGCCGTGCGGGCATGCCCTCGGGGCGTGTCCGCCCTTTTGTCGTCCATCCCTGATACACCTACCGAGTCCACCCCATGAAAGCCATCTGGAACGGCGTTGTCGTCGCCGAGAGCGACGACACGGTCCTCGTCGAGGGCAACCACTACTTTCCCGAAAGCGCGCTGAAGGCGCAGTACTTCACCTTCAGCAACCACCGCACCACCTGCCCCTGGAAGGGCCAGGCCGCCTACCGCTCGCTGCTGGTCGACGGCGAACTCAACCCGGACGCCGCCTGGACCTACCCCGATCCCCGCCCCGAAGCGGAGCAAATCCGTGGCCGCTTCGCTTTCTGGAAGGGCGTGAAGGTCGAGGTCTGACGCCGGCCCGGCCCCTGCAGGCCGCCCGGAACTCCGCATACGGTTATCCCTCCCCGCATTGGACAATCATGTGGATAACCCGGGACAGGCCCTGTACGGCCGCCGCAAGTCGTTGATTTTTCAGGGAATGCCACGCGCTGCCTGTTTTTTGGGCAGCGCCGGTCCCCGAAGCGGCCGGTTATCCCGCCACGCGCTGGACAACTGTGTGGATAACACGGGACCAGCGCTGTATGGCAGTGGCAAGTGCTTGATTCATAAGGCATTGTTCTTCGCTGCCTGAATTTTGGGCAGTGGGCAACCTGCCCGGCGGTACCGCGCTCCCGTCCCGTTGCCGTCTTTTTTCCTCGTCCGTCCCGCTCTTTTCGATGACCTCTTCCGCCGCTCCCAAGCCCCCCTTCTTCATCGCCCGGATCGGACACGACGGCGCGCAGTGCGACGCCTGGCCCGAGCAGACCCTGCTGCAGTCCATGGAACAGGGCGGCATCGACTGGCCGAGCTCGTGCCGCAACGGCACCTGCCGCACCTGCATCGGCGTGCTGGCCGAAGGCGCGGTGCGCTATGCGATCGAATGGCCGGGCCTGAGCGCCGAGGAAAAGGCCGAAGGCTGCGTACTGCCCTGCGTGGCCTACCCCCTGGGCGACCTCCACCTGGAAGGCCCGGCGATCTAGCACCGCCGCCGATCCCCGTCCGTGGGGCGGCGCCCCCTTGCGGGCGGCACCGCGATGTCGTCAGAATGGTCCACCCTTCGGGGAACTACAAAGAGGGAGAGAGGACCATGACCGATACCGCCACCCCTGCGGAGCCGCGGCGCCACGCCGGCGGCACCGCCACCCCCACGCGCGACGGCGTGCTGCTGGAGTGCATCGCCGCCGAAGCCCGCTGGGCCGCCATGCCCGGGCGCAACCTCGTGCTGCTCTTCGACGGCACGGGCAACATCCTGGGCAACGACCAGGACACCAACGTCGTCAAGCTGCTGCGCATGCTGCACAAGGGCCCCGACCCGGACGGCCGGGAACCCGAACAGATCGTGTACTACGACCCGGGCGTGGGCACCGCCAACCTGTTTCCTCCCTCGACGGCCGGTGCCCGGCTGCGCGAGTACGGCGAACGCCTGAGGGGCCTGGCGCTGGGCGGCGGCGCGTTCTCCAACATCGCGGGCGCCTACGAATTCCTGGTCCGCAGCTACCGCGAAGGCGACCGCATCTACCTGCTCGGCTTCTCGCGCGGCGCCTTCACGGCCCGCGCCGTGGCCGGCATGCTCAACATGTACGGCCTCGTCCACACGGGCGGCCTGCCCCTGCTCGACAATCTGGTTCGCACCTACTTCGCGCCGCCCGGGCGTTCCAACCCGTCGGGATCGCGGCAGCGCGAGGATTTCGCGCGCGACGTGATCGAGAACTTCGCCCGCGGCCGCACGCCGCTCGTCCACTTCGTGGGCGTGTGGGACACCGTCGAGGCCATCGGCAGCGGCTTGCTGGGGGGCGTGAAGATCACCAACTCCAGCGACTTCGCCAGCAAGCGGTTCGTGCACGTGCGCCATGCGATGTCGCTGCACGAATCGCGCGTGCCCTATACGCCGCGCCGCTACCAAGATCCGCACTTCACGGCCCGCGAACTGCCGCACCGCAGCTTCTCGCAACGCTGGTTCCGCGGCGTGCACAGCGACATCGGCGGCTCGTACGCCCGCGACGGCCTGTCGCGCACCACGCTGCGATGGATGGCCGAGGAAGCCTGCGCGCAGGGCCTGCGGCTGGACCGCAGCCAGCTGCGCCCCGGCGATCCGCACACACCCATGCACGATCAGGCGTACGACTGCCCTTACTGGGCCTGGGGCGGAATGAACGCCCGCGAACGCCGGCCCGACGACGTGATCGACGCGAGCGCGCAGCCCGTTGCCGCGGCGGTGCCGGCGGAGCACGTTCCGCGCACCCAGCCCTGGCGCACCCTGGGCTGGGTGCTGCCGCTGGCCGTGGCCGCGCTCTTCGCCGTGGCCGTGCTGGCGGAGCAGCAGTCGTGCGCGCCCGGTGGGCCGGCCGCCTGGATGCGGCTGCTGCCCTCGTTCGCCCAGATCGCCGCGGCCTGGGGCGGCGAAGCGGCGGCGGCCTGCGGCGGCGCCCTGCGCCCCGCGCTGGCCTGGGACACCGCCTTCATCGCCGCCTACGCCGCCTGGATCGCCTACCCGGTGGCATGGGCGTTGCGGCGCCTGGTGGCGCAGGCGGTACCGCTCGGCCGGCCGATCGGCTGGCTGCCCCGCCATGCCCACTGGTGCATGGCCCTGCTCGTGGCGGCGGACCTGGGCGAAAACCTGGCCCTGCTGGCCATGCCCGCGGCGGTTTCCGCCCAGGTGGTCGCCGTGCTCGCCGCGGTCCGGCTGCTCTGCCTGGCACTGCTCGCCGCCGTGCTGTGCCTCGGTGCGGCGGCGCGCCCATCGGGTGCCGGCCGGCCCTACGGCCAGGGGGTGGGCGGGCTGCACTAAAATCGCTCCTTTGCCCGGAGCACCGCCGCTCCCGCGCCGCGCCCGCCGCCCGGCCCGGGCCGCGGCACGGGCCGCCCGCGGACCACCGAAAGCCTGCCCTCCATGAACACCCCCCTCCCCCCCGCGTCCATCGCACCGGTCGAAGACATCGTGGCCGAAATGCGCGCGGGCCGCATCGTCATCCTCGTGGACGAGGAAGACCGCGAGAACGAAGGTGACCTGGTCCTCGCGGCCGACCACGTCACGCCCGAAGCGATCAACTTCATGGCGCGCTTCGGCCGCGGCCTGATCTGCCTCACGCTCACGCGCGAGCGCTGCGAGCTGCTGCGCCTGCCGCCCATGGTGGCGCGCAACGGCACCAAGATGGGCACGGCCTTCACCGCCTCCATCGAGGCCGCCGAGGGCGTGACCACCGGCATCTCCGCCGCCGACCGCGCCCGCACCGTGCAGGCCGCCGTGGCGCCCAATGCCAAGGCGGCCGACCTGGTGCAGCCGGGCCACATCTTCCCGCTGCAGGCCGTCGACGGCGGCGTGCTCATGCGCGCCGGCCACACGGAAGCCGGCTGCGACCTGGCCGCCATGGCCGGCTGCAGCCCCTCGGCCGTCATCTGCGAGGTCATGAAGGACGACGGCACCATGGCCCGTCTGCCCGACCTGCAGCAGTTCGCCGCCGAGCACGGCCTGAAGATCGGCACCATCGCCGACCTGATCGAATACCGCAGCCGCCACGAAAGCCTGGTGACCAAGGTGGGCACGCGCCCGCTGCAGACGGCCGCGGGCGAATTCATCGCCCACGCCTTCCGCGACGGCCCCAGCCAGTCGGTGCACATCGCGCTGGTGCGCGGCAGCTGGGGCGAGCACGACAGCGTGCCGGTGCGCGTGCACGAGCCGCTGTCCGTGCTCGACGCGCTCGAAGTGGGCCGCGACATGCACTCCTGGGACCTGGACGCGAGCCTGCGCCACATCGCCCAGCACGGCAGCGGCGTGGCCGTGCTGCTCAATTGCGGCGAGAGCGCCGAGCAACTGCTGTCCCAGTTCGACGGCACGGCGCGCGCCTCGCACGCACCCGAGCGCGGCCGCATGGACCTGCGCACCTACGGCGTGGGCGCGCAGATCCTGCGCGAATGCGGCGTCACCCGCATGCAGCTCATGGGCCAGCAGCGCCGCCTGCCCAGCATGACCGGCTACGGCCTCGAGATCACCGGATACATCCCCAAGGAATAAGACACACCATGTTTGGCGCAGACAAAGGAACCGCGGACAAGCTCGACGGCAGGAAACTGCAGATCGGCATCGTGCAGGCCCGCTTCAACGAAGGCATCACCGAAGCCCTGGCGGCCGCATGCCGCGAAGAACTGCTCGCCCTGGGCGTGCAGGAAAAGAACATCCGCCACGTGCGCGTGCCCGGCGCGCTCGAAGTGCCGCTGGCCCTGCAGGCCCTGGCCGAGCAGGACGAATACGACGCGCTGATCGCGCTCGGCTGCATCATCCGCGGCGAGACCTACCACTTCGAGCTGGTGGCCAACGAGTCCGGCGCGGGCGTGACGCGCGTCTCGCTCGACACCCAGACCCCGATCGCCAACGCCATCCTGACCACCGAGAACCTGGAGCAGGCCGTGGCCCGCCAGACCGAGAAGGGGCGCGATGCGGCCCGCGTGGCCGTGGAGATGGCGAACCTGCTGGAGGAACTGTCTTGAGCGACGACTCCCCCTCCACCCCGGCGCCCGGCGGCGCCAAGCGCCCGCCGCGCCAGGTGCGCACCGGCACCACGTCCACCGGCGCACGCAAGGCCGCCTCCAAATCGGCCCGCAGCCGCTCGCGCGCATTCGCGCTGCAGGCGCTCTACCAGCACATCGTGGGCCGCAACGAGGCGACCGCGATCGACGTGTTCACGCGCGATCTCTCCGGCTTCCACAAGGCCGATGCGGCGCACTACGACGCGCTGCTGCACGGCTGCATCGAGAACGCCGAGGCGCTGGATGCGCTGATCCAGCCGAAGCTCGACCGCACGCTGGAGGAGCTCTCCCCGATCGAGCACGCGACGATGTGGATCGGCGTCTACGAGTTCCAGAACTGCCTGGACGTGCCGTGGCGCGTGGTCATCAACGAATGCGTCGAGCTCGCCAAGGAGTTCGGCGGCACCGACGGGCACAAGTACGTGAACGGCGTGCTCAACGGCCTCGCGCCCACGCTGCGCGCCGCCGAGGTGGGTGCCGACCGGGGAGCGGGCCCCGCCGCCGCCCCGTCCGCGGACTGATCCGCACGCGCCTTCCGCCGGCTCCGGCCGCGCCGTGGCGCGCGGCGCGGCGCCCCGCCTCCCGCTCCCTTTATTCCTCCCGCACCGCCATGAAGTTCTCCTCGCGCGCCGAGCGCATCGAACCGTTTTACGTGATGGAGATCGCCAAGGCCGCGCAGGTCCTGGCGCGCGAAGTGGCGCAGGGCCCGGAGCCGATGATCTTCCTGAACATCGGCGAGCCGGACTTCACCGCGCCGCCGCTGGTGCGCGAGGCCGCCGAGCGCGCGCTGCGGGGCGGCACCACGCAATACACCAACGCCCTGGGCCTGGAGGCGCTGCGCGAACGCATCGCCGGCTGGTATGCCGAGCGCTTCGGCGTGGCGGTGCCGGCACGGCGCATCGTGGTCACGGCGGGCGCCTCGGGCGCGCTGCAGCTCGCCTGCCTCGCGCTCATCGAGCAGGGCGACGAGATCCTCATGCCGGACCCGAGCTACCCATGCAACCGGCATTTCGTGAGCGCGGCGGACGGCCGCGCGGTGCTCGTGCCCTCCACCGCCGAGGAGCGCTTCCAGCTCAGCGCCGGCAAGGTCGCCGCCCACTGGGGCCCGAAGACGCGCGGCGTGCTGCTGGCCTCACCCTCCAACCCCACGGGCACCTCGATCGCGCCCGATGAACTGCGCCGCATCCATGCCGAAGTGCAGTCGCGCGGCGGCACCACCATCATCGACGAGATCTACCTGGGCCTCTCGCACGACGAGGCCTTCGGCCAGACCGCGCTGGCGATCGGCGACGACATCGTCAGCATCAACAGCTTCAGCAAGTACTTCCACATGACCGGCTGGCGGCTCGGCTGGATGGTCGTGCCCGAGGCCATGGTGCCGGTGGTCGAGCGCCTCGCGCAGAACCTCTTCATCTGCCCGAGCACCGTGGCGCAGCACGCGGCGCTGGCCTGCTTCGAGCCCGAAAGCATCGCCGAGTACGAGCGCCGCCGCGCCGAGTTCAAGGCGCGCCGCGACTACTTCATTCCCGCGCTCGAAGCGATCGGCCTGCCGGTGCCCGTGCGCCCGGACGGCGCCTTCTACGCCTGGGCCGACTGCACCTCCGCCGCGCGGCGCCTGGGCGTGGAAGGCAGCTGGGCCTTCGCCCACGAGGTCATGCAGCGCGCCCACCTCGCCGTCACGCCCGGGCGCGACTTCGGCAGCCATGCGCCCGAAACCTTCGTGCGTTTCTCCACGGCCAACTCGATGGCGCAGCTGCAGGAGGCCATCGCCCGGCTCTCCCGCCTGCTGGCCTGAAGCGGCCCCGGCAGGCAGTCGCCATGAGCTTCGAATGGCCCGTGCGCATCTACTGGGAAGACACGGATGCGGGCGGCATCGTCTTCTACGCCAACTACCTGCGCTTCTTCGAGCGCGCGCGCACCGAGTGGCTGCGCTCGCTGGGCCTCGGGCAGCAGCAACTGCGGGAACTCACGGGCGGAATGTTCGTCGTAACCGACGCACGGGTGCGCTATCTGCGGCCCGCGCGGCTGGACGATGAACTGATTGTTACGGCCGTGCTCGAAGAAAGCGGGAAGGCATCGCTGACAATACGCCAGCGGGCGCTCCTGAAAACGGAGCACGTGACACAATCGGACGCGGTGCCGCTGTGCGAGGGCACCGTCCGCATAGGATGGGTCGACGGCGCGACGATGCGCCCGGCCCGCATTCCCGGCCACCTTCTGGAACAACTCTCACCATCATGAATTCGCAAGACATGTCCATCCTGCACCTGGTGCTCAATGCCAGCTGGGTGGTGCAGCTCGTCATGGCGCTGCTGATCGGCGTGTCCGTCGCCAGCTGGGCCGCCATCTTCCGCAAGCTGTTCGCGCTCAAGCGCGTGCGCTCCCTCAACGACGATTTCGAGCGCGAGTTCTGGTCCGGCACCAGCCTGAACGACCTGTATGCGAGCGCCGCGCAGAACGCCAAGAACGCCGGCCCGATGGAGCGCATCTTCGCGAGCGGCATGCGCGAATTCCAGAAGCTGCGCGAACGCCGCATCACCGATCCGGGCACGCTGCTCGACGGCGCGCGCCGCGCCATGCGCGCGAGCTTCCAGCGCGAGATGGACGTGGTCGAATCCAGCCTCTCCTTCCTCGGCTCGGTCGCCTCAGTGAGCCCGTACGTGGGCCTCTTCGGCACCGTCTGGGGCATCATGCACGCCTTCACCGGCTTCGCCGGCATGGAGCAGGTCACGCTCGCCACGGTGGCGCCCGGCATCGCCGAAGCCCTGGTGGCCACCGCCATCGGCCTCTTCGCCGCCATCCCCGCCGTGGTCGCCTACAACCGATTCGCGCGCGACATCGACCGCGTGGCCATCCACCAGGAAACCTTCATCGAGGAATTCTCGAACATCCTGCAGCGCAACCTGGGCGCGCACCCGGCGCCCGCCTCCGCCTCGGGCCACTGACCGGCCGCCCCCCTCCGCCCGCAGCAAGGAACCCCTCCCATGCCCACCATGGCCTCGCGCGGCGGCAGCCGCCGCCGCTCGATGAACGAGATCAACATGGTCCCCTTCATCGACGTGATGCTGGTGCTGCTCATCATCTTCATGGTGACCGCGCCCATGCTCACCCCCAGCCGCATCGACGTGCCAACCGTCGGCAAGGGCGCCAAACCGCCCAAGTCCTTCGGGCAGGTGATTGTGCAGAAGGACGGCAGCCTGCAGCTCAAGACGGGCGACCTCGAACGCCCCGTGACGCTCAAGGAACTCGGCGCCGCCGCCAAGACATGGCAGGCCACGCAGGAAGAAGGCACGCCGGTGCTGGTCACCGCCGACAAGGGCGTGACCTACGAATCCGTCATCAAGGCCATGGATGCGCTGCAGCGCGCGGGCGTGCAGCGCGTGGGCCTCACCGTCAAGTCGGGCGGCTAGGCGCACCGCGCCGTCGCCGCTCCCTCCGTTTCTCTTTCCCCGCCGCGCCCCCTCCGGAGCCGTTTTCCGAACGCGATGCACGCCCACAACGACCGAGACCAGTTCGCCCCCACGCGTCCGCCGGGACGCCTGCGCGCCGTCGCGCTGGCCGTCCTGGTCCACGCCGCGCTCATCGGCGCCCTGACCTGGGGCGTGAACTGGAAGACCAGCGCCGACCAGCCCGCCATCGAGGCCGAGATCTGGTCCGCCCTGCCCCAGCAGGCCGCCCCGGCCGCGGTCGCCCCGCCACCGCCGGTACCGGTACCGCAACCCGCGCCGCCTCCGCCGCCCACACCGGCGCCGCCGCCACCCCCGCCTCCCCCGCCGCCACCGAAGGCCGCCGCCGCTCCGAGCGAAGCGGACATCGCCATCGAGCGCGAGAAGAAGCGGCTCGAGCAGGAGAAGAAGGAGCGCCAGCTCCAGGCCGAGCGCGACCGCAAGGAGCGCGAACGCAAGGAACAGGCCGAGCAGGACAAGAAGGAACGCCAGCAGAAGGAAAAGGCCCAGCGCGAGAAGGAACAGCAGCAGCAGCGCGAAAAGGAGCAGCGCGAGAAGGAACGCCGCGAGCAGCAGGAAAAGCAGGACAAGCTGGAGAAGCAGCAGGCCGAGAAGGAACGGCAGGAGCAGCTGCAGAAGAAGCAGGCGGAAGACAAGCGGAAGGCCGAAGAAAAGCGCAAGGCCGACGCTGCCGAAGCCAAGCGCCTGGAAGCGCTGCGCCAGGAAAACATCCGCCGCATGCAGGGCCTCGCGGGCGCTTCGGGCGGCGAGACCGCCACCGGCAATGCCCAGCGCAGCTCCGGCCCGTCGGGCAGCTACGGCGGCAAGGTCGCCGCCAAGGTGCGGCCCAACATCGTCTACCCGGACGCGATCTCGGACAACCTGCGCACGCAGGTGGAAGTGCGCGCTTCGCCCGACGGCACCATCGTCGGCATCCGCATCACCAAGTCCAGTGGCAACAAGTCCTGGGACGATGCCGTGGTGCGCGCGCTCGAGAAGACCGACACCCTGCCGCGCGACGTGGACGGCCGCGTGCCTTCCTCGCTCGCGATCAGCTTCCAGCCCAAGGATTGAGGCGGCCGCCTTCTTCGGCCATCAGCCAGGTCCGTCGCATGGCATGGCATGGCATGGGCGTGCCATGGCGGTCGGAGCATGGCCCGCTGCCCCCCGTGCGGCGCGTCCCGCGTCCATCCGCTGGCGAATGGCGCCCTTTCGAAACGGGGCGCGCCCCGCTCCCACGACGTCCTCCTCCCCGAGGCCGGTTTTCCCTGCAATCCACGTAAAAACGGGCCCCGTCCTGGAACGGGGCCCGCGCAGTGAGGGCACGAATCGCCGGGGGCGGCGCCTGCCGCGGACGGAGAGCGGATGCGCCGGCCGGCGCACCCGGGACCGCCTCAGGCCTCGCGGCGTTCGATCCAGCGGTTGATCCGCAGGGCCAGGAGCGTACAGACCGCGCCCGACAGCAGGTAGACGCACACGGCGACCAGCCCGAACTTGGCCGACAGGCCCAGCGCCACCAGCGGTGCGAACGCCGCCCCCACCAGCCAGGCCAGGTCGGCCGACAGCGCTGCGCCGGTGTAGCGGAAGCGCGGCGAGAAGTTGGCGGTGACCGTGCCCGACGCCTGGCCGTACGACAGGCCGAGCAGGATGAAGCCCACGATGATGAAAATGTTGTTGCCGGTCGTGCCGCTGCTCAGCAGCCACGGCGTGACGAGGCTGAACAGCCCGATCAGGCAGGCCATCACGCCCAGCGTGTTGCGCCGGCCCACCCGGTCCGCCAGGCTGCCCGACACGACAATGGCCAGCGCCGCGCAGAACGCGCCCGCGATCTGCACGCCCAGCACGTGGACGATGGACTGCTCGGAATACATCGACATCCAGGACAGCGGGAACACCGTCACCATGTGGAAGAGCGCGAAGCTGGCCAGTGCGGCGAAGGCGCCCAGCAGCACGTTGCGGCCTTCATTGCGCATGAGCTCGAACGCGCCCACGGGTGCCAGCTCGCGTTGCTGCAGCAGGTCGGTGTACGACTGGCCGACGATCAGCCGCAGCCGGGCGAACAGCGCCACCACGTTGATGGCGAAGGCCACGAAGAACGGGAAGCGCCAGCCCCAGTCCAGGAACTCCTGCACCGAGAGATTGCTGTAGAGGAAGGCGAACAGGCTGGCCGCGAGCACGAAGCCGACCGGCGCGCCGAGCTGGCCGATCATGGCGTACCAGCCACGGCGTTCCTTGGGGGCCGACATCGCCAGCAGCGAAGGAAGGCCGTCCCAGGTACCGCCGAGTGCCAGGCCCTGGCCGAGCCGCAGCACGACCAGCGCAATGATGGCGGCCTGGCCCGCGTTGTTGTAGCTCGGCAGGAAGGCCATGCCGGCCGTGGAGGCGCCCAGCAGGAAGAGCGCGATGGTCAGCTTGGTGCCGCGACCCCAGCGCCGCTGCACGGCCATCGAGATGGCGGTACCGATCGGGCGTACCACGAAGGCGAGCGCGAAGATGGCGAACGACATCAGCGTGCCGTCGAGCCGCGAGAGGAACGGGAACAGGTAGGAAGGGAAGACCAGCACACAGGCCAGCCCGAAGACGAAGAAATCGAAATACTCGGACGACCGGCCGATGATCACCCCCACGGCGATGTCGCCGGGCGATGCTTCTTCATGGGTGTCCGCATGGGACAGGGATTCCTCGTGATGGAAATCCCCGGAAGGATAGGTAGCGGCAGACCCACTCATATGAAAGCTCCTCGAAGCATGCTGAACACAACTCCGGTTCTACTCTTCGGTGTGGCCCCCTACAAGGCGACTTTTCCCCTAAGCGGGGTCGGACAAACCCTTACACTCCCATGGTTTTGCGCTCATCGGCCCACGGGCCGCGCCAGCGCATGGCGCGAGGGCGTGCATTGACCTTGGACAAAATGTCCAATCGACACAGCCCTCCAAAGTATTACATTTGCCCCATCCTGTAATCCGCGTTTGCCCTAAACGCGCTTTTGTTACGCCCACCCCAAGCATGTCGAAAACCATGAAACTCCGCGGGCCCGCATGGCTCGGCGCGGCCGCCCTGGCTGCCGGCCTCGCCGGCTGCAGCAAGGCCGTCGTCCTCAATCCGGCGGGCGACGTCGCCGCGCAGCAAGGCCAGCTCGTCGTCACCGCGACGCTGCTGATGCTGATCATCATCGTGCCGGTGATCCTGCTCACCTTCCTGTTCGCCTGGAAGTACCGGCAGACCAACACCGAGGCCGAGTACGATCCCGACTGGCACCACTCCACCACGCTGGAGCTGGTGATCTGGACCGTGCCGCTGATGATCATCATCGCCCTGGGCGCGCTGACCTGGATCAGCACCCACAAGCTCGATCCCTACCGCCCGCTCGACCGCATCGATGCCGCCCGGCCGCTGCCGGCCAGCGTCAAGCCGCTGGAGATCCAGGTCGTGGCCATGGACTGGAAGTGGGCCTTCTTCTATCCGGAGCAGGGCATCGCGACGGTGAACGAAGTGGCCGCCCCGGTGGACCGACCCATCGTCTTCAAGCTGACGTCCACGTCCACGATGAACGCGTTCTACGTGCCCGACCTGGCCGGCATGATCTACACCATGCCCGGCATGCAGACCGAGCTGAACGCCATCATCAACAAGGCGGGCGTCTACCACGGCTTCTCGTCGCACTACAGCGGCCCGGGCTTCTCGGGCATGACCTTCAAGTTCCACGGCCTGAACGACGGCGACTTCGACAAGTGGGTCGCCGACGCGAAGGGCTCCGGCAAGGCGCTGGACACCAAGACCTACCTCGCCCTGGCCAAGCCCAGCGAGCGCAACCCCGTGGAGCGCTTCGCATCGGTCGAGGCAGGTCTCTACGACAAGGTGCTCAACCGCTGCGTGGAAGACGGCAAGATGTGCATGCACCACATGATGGCCATCGACGCGAACGGCGGCGAGGCCTACCTCAAGGCCGCCGGCCTGAACCTGCCCCAGGACGTGTGCACGGCCGAGAATTCGGCGCGCGTGATCGCCTCCCTGGAAACGCGCGACCTCCAGCGCGCCGCCACCCCGCAATGACCCTGTAGGGCCTGCTGCGCGCGAGCGGCGCAGGCCCCCTTCAGAAGAGACCCGTTATGTCCTCCGAACAAATTTCCGCGTCCCACTGGGCCCTGGGACGGCTCACCTGGGACTCCGTGCCGATGGCGCACGAACCCATCGTGCTGTGGACCTTCATCGCCGTGGTGCTGGGCGGCCTCGCCGTCTTCGCCGCGGTCACGCGCTTCCGCCTCTGGGGCCCGCTGTGGCGCGACTGGATCTGCAGCATCGACCACAAGAAGATCGGGATCATGTACATGATCCTCGGCCTCGTCATGCTGCTGCGCGGCTTCGCCGACGCGGTGATGATGCGCCTGCAGCAGTCCATCGCCTTCGGCGACAACATGGGCTACCTGCCGCCGCACCACTACGACCAGATCTTCACCGCCCACGGCGTGATCATGATCTTCTTCGTGGCCATGCCGCTCGTGACCGGGCTCATGAACTACGTCGTGCCGCTGCAGATCGGCGCGCGCGACGTGGCCTTCCCGTTCCTGAACAACTTCAGCTTCTGGATGACCACGGCCGGCGCCATCCTGGTGATGATCTCGCTGTTCCTGGGCGAGTTCTCCACCTCCGGCTGGCTGGCGCTGTCCAACCTGGGGGCGCAGAATCCGGGGACCGGGCTCGACTACTACATATGGGCGCTGCAGGTCGCGGGGGTCGGGACGACGCTCTCGGGCATCAACCTGATCGTCACCATCATCAAGATGCGCGCGCCCGGCATGAACCTGATGAAGATGCCCATCTTCACCTGGACGTCCCTGTGCACCAACGCACTGATCGTGGCCTCGTTCCCCGTGCTGACGGCCGCCCTGGTGCTGATGTCGCTCGACCGCTACGTCGGCACGAACTTCTTCACGAACGACCTCGGCGGCAACCCGATGCTCTACGTGAACCTGATCTGGATCTGGGGCCACCCCGAGGTCTACATCCTGATCCTGCCGGCCTTCGGCATCTTCTCCGAAGTGGTCGCCACGTTCTGCCGCAAGCGCCTGTTCGGCTACACCTCGATGGTGTACGCCACGGTGGTGATCACCATCCTGTCCTACCTCGTGTGGCTGCACCACTTCTTCACGATGGGCTCCGGCGCCAGCGTGAACACGTTCTTCGGCATCACCACGATGATCATCTCGATCCCCACGGGCGCGAAGATCTTCAACTGGCTGTTCACGATGTACAAGGGCCGCATCCGCTTCGAGCTGCCCATGATGTGGACCGTCGCGTTCATGGCCACCTTCGCCATCGGCGGCATGACCGGCGTGCTGCTGGCCGTGCCCCCGGCCGACTTCGTGCTGCACAACAGCCTGTTCCTGATCGCCCACTTCCACAACGTGATCATCGGCGGCGTGCTGTTCGGCCTGTTCGCCGGCATCAACTACTGGTTCCCGAAGGCCTTCGGCTACAAGCTCGACCGCACCTGGGGCGTGCGCTCCTTCTGGCTGTGGGTGGTGGGCTTCTGGGTCGCCTTCGCGCCGCTCTACGTTCTCGGCCTGCTGGGCGTGACGCGCCGCGTCAACCACTTCGAGGACCCGTCGCTGCAGATCTGGTTCATCATCGCCGCGATCGGCGCCGGCCTCATCGCCCTGGGCATCGGCTGCTTCCTGATGCAGCTGGTGGTGAGCTACCTCAAGCGCGACGAACTGCGCGACTTCACGGGCGACCCGTGGGACGCCCGCACGCTGGAGTGGGCCACCTCCTCGCCCCCGCCGCAGTACAACTTCGCGTTCACGCCCTACGTGCACGAGATCGATGCCTGGTGGGACATGAAGAAGCATGGTTACGCGCGTCCCCTGGCCGGCTACCAGCCGATCCACATGCCCGCCAACACCGGCGCGGGCGCGGTGATCTCCGGCCTCTCGCTGGTCCTGGGCTTCGCGCTGATCTGGCACATGTGGCTGCTCGCGGGCGTGTCGTTCCTCGGCATCGTGCTGGCCGCGATCATCCACACGTTCAACTACAAGCGCGACTTCTACATCCCCGCCGATGAAGTCAACAAGACCGAAGAAGCCCGCACACTCCAACTCGCCCGCTCCCATGTCTGATATCCGTTACCAAGCAGGCGCCGCAGGCGCCCTGGCTTCCCGCGACTACCACCTCGCGGAGGAGCCGCATCCAGAAAACGGCACCGCGCTCGGCTTCTGGCTCTACCTGATGAGCGACTGCCTCATCTTCGCGGCGCTGTTCGCCACCTATGGCGTGCTGGGCCGCAGCTATGCGGCCGGCCCGACCGGCGCGCAGCTGTTCGACCTCACGCTGGTGGCCATCAACACCGCCTTCCTGCTGCTGTCGTCCATCACCTTCGGGTTCGCGATGCTGCAGAAGCAAAAGGGCAACGTGCGCGGCACGCTGGGCTGGCTGGCGGTCACGGGCCTCTTCGGCCTGTGCTTCCTGGGCCTCGAACTCTATGAGTTCCACCACCTGATCCACGAAGGCGCCGGCCCGCAGCGCAGCGCCTTCCTGTCGGCCTTCTTCACGCTGGTGGGCACCCACGGCCTGCACGTGACCTTCGGCCTGATCTGGCTGGTGGTACTGATGATCCAGATCGGCAAGCACGGCCTGATCCCCGCCAATACCCGCCGCCTGATGTGCCTGTCGATGTTCTGGCACTTCCTGGACGTCGTCTGGATCGGCGTCTTCACCTTTGTGTACCTGATGGGGGTGCTGTAACCATGTCCGCACAGAATTCGCACGCACACGCCCATGCCCACGACGGGCATGCCGGGCACGACGGCCACCACCACGACGACGGCCCGCACAGCACCTTCTCCGGCTACATGACCGGCTTCGTCCTCTCGATCATCCTGACCGCGATCCCGTTCTGGCTCGTCATGGCCAAGGTGATCTCCGACCGCAGCACGGCCGTGCTGGTGCTGGGTGCCTTCGCCGTGGTGCAGATCCTCGTGCACATGGTGTACTTCCTGCACATGAACGGCAAGGTCGAGGGCGGCTGGACGATGCTGTCCACCATCTTCACCGTGGTGTTCGTGGCGATCGCCATCGCCGGCACGCTGTGGGTGATGTTCCACATGAACACGAACATGATGCCGGAGCACACCATGCCCGCATCCACCGCACCGCTGCCCCCGCCGGTGAACAACGCGCCCTGACGGCACAGTGGTGCAAGGCAGCACGGAGGCCGGCCCGCGCCGGCGCTCTCCCCTCCTCAAGGCGATGCTCATCCTGGTGGGCATCGCCTTGTTTTTGGGCTTCATGGCCCTGGGTACTTGGCAGGTGCAGCGCCGCGCCTGGAAGCTCGCGCTGATCGAGCGCGTGGACCAGCGCGTGCATGCCGCGCCGGTGCCCGTGCCGCCGCCGGCGCAGTGGCCGCAGATCGACGCCGCGCGCTACGAGTACCAGCCCGTAGCGGCCACCGGCCGCTGGCTCGCGGACCGCACCGTGCTCGCCCAGGCCACCACCGAACTCGGCGCCGGTTTCTGGGTGATGACGCCGCTGCAGCAGGCCGACGGCACGCAGGTGCTGGTCAACCGCGGCTTCGTGCCGCAGGACCAGCGCGCGCGCTGGCTGCCGGGCGGCGATGCGCTGGCCGCGGCCGATGCCGGCGGTGCGGGCCATGCGCCTGTGACCGTGCAGGGCCTGCTGCGCCTGAGCGAGCCCGGCGGCAGCCTGCTGCGCGCCAACGATCCGGCCGCGCAGCGCTGGTACTCGCGCGACGTGGCCGCCATCGCGGCGGACCGGCAACTGCCGCGCGCCGCGCCGTTCTTCATCGACGCCGGCCTGCCCACGGCAAAGCAGCCGCCGCAGGCGATCGGCGAAGGTACGGCCGCCAGCGCCGGCCCCTGGCCCCGCGCCGGCATGACCGTGATCCGCTTCCCCAACAGCCATCTCGTGTACGCCCTCACCTGGTACGGGCTCGCGCTGATGGTTGTCGGTGCGGGCTGGTATGTGGCACGCTACGAGTTTCGCTCGCGCGCAGCCCACCGTGCCCTCCACCCCTCCGACCGTTCCACGCCCTGATCCCGTCCCGGGCGCCCCGCCTGCCGCGGTGCCCGGTGCCAAATCTTCTCCGGCCGCGCCTTCCGCGCCGTCCGTGCGCAACGCCCGGTATGCGAATGCCGCCGCGGGGCTGAAGAATCTGCACCAGCTGATCCAGCTGCGCTGGGTGGCGGCCATCGGGCAGATCTTCACCATCGAGGTCGCCTACTACAGCCTCGGGCTGACGATGCCGGTGCGCGAGATGCTGCTGGTGGTGGGCTGCCTCGTGCTCTTCAACATCGTCAGCCATCTGCGCTGGCGCACGGGGCACGCCGTGCGCCAGGTGGAGCTGTTCCTCGCGCTGCTCATCGACGTGGCCGTGCTCACCGTGCAGCTCTACCTGAGCGGCGGAACCGGCAACCCGTTCGTCTTCCTGTATCTGCTGCAGATCGCGGTCGGCGCGGTGCTGCTGCGCGGGTTCTACATCTGGTCGATCGTCGCGATCACCACCGCCTGCTTCGCGGCGCTGTCGCGCTTCAACCTGCCGCTCACGCTGTCCGCAGACCTGCACCTGGGCCTCGCGAGCCCCTACCTGCTCGGCCTGATGGCGTGCTTCCTGCTCAACGCCATCCTGCTGGTGATCTTCATCACCCGCATCGAGCGCAACCTGCGCCAGCGCGATGCCCGGCTGGCGGCGGCGCGGCAGCGCGGCCTGGAAGAGGAGCACATCGTGCGCATGGGCCTGCTGGCTTCGGGCGCGGCGCACGAGCTGGGCACGCCGCTGTCGACCATGGCCGTGATCCTGGGCGACTGGCGGCACGACGCGCGGCTGGCTGCCGACCCGGTGCTGCAGGACGAGATCGCCGAGATGCAGACGCAGGTACAGCGCTGCAAGACCATCGTGAGCGGCATCCTGCTGTCGGCCGGCGAAACACGCGGCGAGGCCTCGGCGCAGACCACGGTGCGCACCTTCGTCGATGCGCTGGCGCGCGACTGGCGCGCCAGCCGTACCATCGCCGCCTTCGACTACGCCAACCGCTTCGGCGACGATACGGCCATGGTGTCGGACACCACGCTGCAGCAGATGGTTTTCAATGTGTTGGACAATGCACGGGACGCCTCGCCGGACTGGGTGGGCATGGTGGCCGAGCGTGACGACGATACCCTGCGCATCACCGTCACCGACGCCGGGCCGGGGTTCGATCCCGCCATCCTCACGCGCCTCGGCAAGCCCTACCAGTCGAGCAAGGGACGCCCCGGCGGGGGCCTCGGGCTCTTCCTGGCCATGAACGTGGCGCGCACCCTGGGCGGCAGCGTGACGGCGCGCAACCTGCCCGGGCGGGGCGCCGAAGTCACCATCCGCCTGCCGCTGCCGGCCATCGCGCTGCCCACCACCGGACCCGCACACCATGGACGATGAACGCCTGCTGCTGATCGTGGAAGACGACGAAGCCCTCGCCAGGACGCTCGCGCGCTCCTTCGAGCGCCGCGGCTACCGCGTGCTGCAGGCCGACAGCCTGGCCGGAGTGGAGACGCTGCTCGCATCGCACGATCCGGACTATGCGGTGGTGGACCTGAAGCTCAAGGGCGAGGCCTCGGGACTGGCCTGCGTGCAGAAACTGCACGCCTGCAGCCCCGACATGCGCATCGTGGTGCTGACGGGGTTCGCCAGCATCGCCACCGCGGTCGAGGCCGTGAAGCTCGGCGCCTGCCACTACCTCGCCAAGCCGTCGAACACCGACGACATCGAAACCGCCTTCGGCCTGGCCGAAGGCAACACGGAAGTCGAGCTGACCAACCGCTCCAGCTCCATCAAGACGCTCGAATGGGAGCGCATCCACGAAGTGCTGGCCGAGACCGGCTTCAACATCTCCGAGGCCGCCCGCCGGCTGGGCATGCACCGCCGCACGCTCACGCGCAAGCTGGGCAAGCAGCGGGTGTGATGGCCCGCCAGGAGCGGCGGGCTACGCCAGCAGCATTCCCAGGCCCAATGCCAGCAACCCGGCCATGAGGCATTTGCGGAAGGCGTCCGGCGAGAGGCGACTGCGCAGCCGGCTGCCGAGCGCCATGCCCGCGATGGCCGGCAGCAGTAGGACCAGCGAGCCGGCCAGCACCGGGGGTGGCAGGCTGGCCTGCGATGCGAGCCCGGCGCCCAGCGCGAGCGTCGACACCGTGAAGCACAGCCCCATCGCCTGCACCAGTGCGTCGCGCTGCAGCCCGAGTGCCTGCAGGTAGGGCACGGCCGGCACCACGAACACACCCGTCGCCGCGGTGATGGCGCCCGTGGCGGCGCCCACCACGCACCCCAGCCAGCGCCGGTGCCGCCCGGGCACGGGGGGCAGCCGGGCACCCGCGAGCGACCAGCCCGCATAGGCGGCGAGTGCCGCGCCCAGCGCGGCGCGCGCGCCGGGCCCCTGGGGGGCGCCGAACCACCATGCGCCCGCCCAGGTGCCCGCGCAGATGCCGATCTGCAGTCCCGCGTGCTGCCGCAGCAGCGCGGGAACGCCGCGCCAGGGCCGCATCTGCCAGAGGTTGGTGGCCAGCGACGGCACGATCAGCAGCGCCGCCGCCTGTGCGGGTGGCATCCAGAGCGCGAGCAGCGCCATCGACACCGTGGGCAGCCCCAGCCCGACGACGCCCTTCACCAACCCGGCGAGCACGAAGACCAGCGCCGCGCCCACTGCCAAGGCGCCCATCGCCGCTGGTCCTGCCGCCGCGGCCGTGTCCATCCATTGCGCTGCTGCCATGCTTCGACTCCTTTCGCTCGCCCCGGCCTGCCGCAGGGCGATGTCGCGGATTCTGGAAGGACACCGGGGCGCACGCCATGCGGATGTTCCGTTCCCAGGCTTCGGCCAGGCCGAAGGCAGAAGACGCGGCTGTGGTAGCGTGCCGCATGCGCTTCGATCTCACCGACCTGCGGCTCTTCCTCCACGTGCACGAGGCTGGGACGATCACGGCCGGCGCCGCGCGCGCGCACATGGCGCTGGCATCGGCGAGCGAACGCATCCTGGCGATGGAAGAGGCGCTCGGCACGCCGCTGCTGCTGCGCGAGCGGCGCGGGGTGCGCGCCACGGCGGCGGGGCGCACGCTCGCGCACCATGCGCGCATCGTGCTGCAGCAGATGGAGCGGCTGCGTGGGGAACTCGGCGCGCACGGCACGGGCCTGTCGGGGCACGTACGCCTGTTCTGCAACACCTCGGCGATGAGCGAGCATCTGGCCGCGCCGCTGGCCGCCTTTCTCGCGGCGCATCCGCGCATCGCGGTGGACGCCGAAGAACGGACCAGCGACGACGTGGCCGACGGCGTGCGCACCGGGCTGTGCGACCTCGGCATCGCCTCCCGCGCCACCGACCTGCAGGGCCTGGAGGTGCGGCCCTTCGTGGCCGATCCGCTGGACCTGATCGTGCCGCGCGGCCATGCGCTCGACGGGCGCGGCGCCGTGGCCCTGGCCGAGGTGGCCGGCGAGGATTTCGCGGGCCTGCCCGAAGACAGCGCGCTGCAGATGCACCTCGCGCGCCAGGCCCTGCGGCACGGCCGCCGGCTGCGCTACCGCGCCCGGCTGCAGCACGTCGATGCCGTCTGCCGGCTCGTGGGGCTGAACGCGGGCCTGGTCGCGATCGTGCCGCGCGCGGCGGCCGTGCGGCTGGCGCGCTCCACCGGGGTGCGGCGCGTCGCGCTCACCGACGCCTGGGCCGCGCGCGAACTGGTGCTGTGCGCACGGGTTCCATCCGATGCCTTGCCCGTGCATGCGCGCGCCCTGCTGGAGCATCTGGCCACGGGCTGACGGCGCGCTCGGGCTTTCTGCCTCCAGGCCATGCGGCCCGCAGGCCCGCCGGCGGCGCCGGGATGCCGGCGCCGTTCCGCGGCTTTGCCCTGGATCAACACCGCCCGCCGCCATGCCCCGCACAATCGCGCGCTTCGCCGCGCGCGAGCGGGCCTTCGTGCCGCCAGCCGCACGCCCTCCCCGGCGTCCCGCCGCGCTGACGCCGCGAACGCCCGATCGAAAACCCTCCACATGCCCTCCCCCTCCCCCACCGCTCCCGAGCTGCTGCTGCCTGCCGGCTCGCTCGACAAGATGCGCACCGCCTACGATTTCGGCGCCGATGCCGTGTATGCGGGCCAGCCCCGCTATTCCCTGCGCGCGCGCAACAACGAATTCCGGCTCGAACAGATCGGCCAGGGCATCCGCGAGGCGCATGCGCGCGGCCGCCAGTTTTTCGTGACCAGCAACCTGCTGCCGCACGACGACAAGGTGCGCACCTACCTGCGCGACATCGAGCCCGTCATCGCCCTGGGGCCCGACGCGCTCATCATGGCCGACCCGGGCCTCATCATGCTGGTGCGCGAACGCTGGCCCGAGATGCCCATCCACCTCTCGGTGCAGGCCAACACGGTGAACGCGATGGCGGTGAAGTTCTGGCAGCGCATGGGGCTGGCGCGCATCATCCTGTCGCGCGAGCTGAGCCTGGACGAGATCGAAGGCATCCGCCAGCAGTGCCCCGACATCGAGCTGGAGGTGTTCGTGCACGGCGCGCTGTGCATCGCCTATTCCGGTAGGTGCCTGCTCTCGGGCTACTTCAACCGGCGCGATGCCAACCAGGGCACCTGCACCAACGCCTGCCGCTGGAGCTATGCGGCATCGCCGGGGACGAATGCCACCGACAGCGGCGAGGTCCGGCCGCTGCCGCTGGACGCCGGCTTCGATCCCCAGGCGGAGCAGGAACGCGCGGACGGCGCCTTCGCGGCCTGCGGCGGCGCGGCCCGCCATCCGCTCGCCGACCGCACCTACCTGCTGGAGGAAAAGGAACGCCCCGGCGAGCTGCTGCCGGTGACGGAGGACGAGCACGGCACCTACATCCTCAACAGCCGCGACCTGCGCGCCGTGGAGCACGTGCGCCGCCTCGTGGCCATCGGCGTGGATTCCCTCAAGATCGAGGGCCGCACCAAGAGCCGCTACTACGTGGCGCGCACCGCACAGGTGTACCGCCGCGCCATCGACGACGCGGTGGCCGGCCGGCCCTTCGACCCGGCGTTGCTGTCCGAACTCGACGGGCTGGCCCACCGTGGCTACACGGCCGGCTTCCTGCAGCGCCGGCCGGCGCAGGACCTGCAGAACTATGGCACGGGCAGCTCGCAGCCCGTGCGCAGCCTGTTCGTGGGCGAGGTGCTGGCCTGCGGCGACGGCTGGGCCGAGGTGGAAACGAAGAACCGCTTCGCGGTGGGCGACCGGCTGGAAATCATCCATCCTGCCGGCAACCGCACGGTCCGCCTGGAACGCATGCAGGCGGCCGCGAGCGGCGAGCCGCTGCACGTGGCCGCGGGCAGCCCGCTGCGCGTGCGCATCCCGCTGGAAGGCCCGGCGGAAGGCGCGATGCTCGCGCGCATCCTCGATCCGGCCACCGCGGAGCCCGCGCAGGCACGGCCCTGACGGCACGCGCAGGCAGTGTCAGGCCGCACGCGGCTGCCCTGCCGCGAAGCCGGCCGGGTCCTGGTGGCGCAGCCCCATCCACTGCAGGTCCCCCAGCACCAGCGCGAAAGCGCCCTGGGCCATGAGCCAGGCGACGCCGTAACCCGGCAGATCCCACGGCCCGGCGAAGGCCAGGGCGACGCAGCCCACGGCCCAGCCCAGGTTGCCGATGGCCAGCAGGAGGACCAGCGCCCGCGGCATGGCGGGCCGGGTTGCGATGACGGCGGCAACCGCTGCGTAGGCCAGCAGGAACCATCCGGTCGCAGACAGCAGCGCGGCAGGCAGGCCGGTGGCAGCGCCGAGCGGCCCGGCGGCGGCGCACTGCACCGCACCGGCTGCCGCGCACCCGGCGGCATCCGCCCAGAGGACGCGGGGAAGGAAACGGGGCGAGGCGAAGAGGGAGAGAGGCATGGAAGGCTCCTTGCGTGGTGGATGGGGACGGGGCACGGACCCGTTCCGTACCCTGGGACCGCATGGTCGGCCCCCCTTTGCAGTCGGTCCATGACCCGGGAGGTCATGGACTGCCCGCGCTGCGCCGATACGATTCCCACCATGACCTCCGCCCTTCAAGCTGGCCCCCACCACCGGCCCGCGCATCCCTCCCCGGTCCCCGGCACGCATTCGCCCTTCGGGGACCACCTGCGCCACTGGCGCCGGCAGCGCCGCCTGAGCCAGCAGGACCTGGCGCTGGAGGCCGAGGTATCCACGCGCCACCTGAGCTGCGTGGAAACGGGCCGCGCCGCGCCCAGCCGCGACATGGTGCTGCGGCTGGCCGAGCGCCTGGCCGTGCCCCTGCGCGAACGCAACGCCCTGCTGGTCGCCGCCGGCTTCGCGCCCATGTACGCGGCGCGGGGGCTGGACCACCCCGACATGCGCGCCGCGCGCGAGGCCGTCGATCTGGTGCTGCGCGGCCATGAGCCCTACCCGGCACTCGCCGTGGACCGCCACTGGAACATGGTCGCCGCCAATGCGGTGGTGCCGCTGCTGCTGCAGGGGGTGGCGGACCACCTGCTGGCACCGCCCGTGAACGTGCTCCGGTTGTCGCTGCACCCCCAAGGCCTGGGGCCGCGGCTGGCCAATGCCGCCGCCTGGAAGGCACACCTGCTGCACCGCCTGGACCAGCAGATAGAGGCACACGGCGACGCGCCGCTGCAGGCACTGCGGGACGAACTCGCCGGCTACCCCGTACAGGACTGCCCGCCGGAGGGCGATACGCCGGCATTCACCGGCCCGGGTGCCGGCATCGCCCTGCCGCTGCGCCTGCGCACCGCCGCCGGCATCCTCTCCTTCATCACCACGATCACCGTGTTCGGCACGCCGGTGGACGTGACGCTGCAGGAACTCGCCGTGGAGTCGTTCTTCCCGGCGGACGACGCCACGCGCGAGGCGCTGGCACGCCTGGCTGCCGGGGCCTGACCGGAAGTCCGGTCAGGGGGCTGCGGACACCGGCACCGCCTCCGGCAGCGGCGCCGCATCCTCCAGCATCTGCCGCTCGAACGCGCGCAGCCGCTTGTGGATGGAGATCTGCTCCACCACCGTGCTCCAGTTCTGCACCAGGAACTGGAAGGATTCCAGCACCCGGTCGAAGGCCCGCGAGATCTGCTGCATCACGCCCAGCGTGATCACGCCGGCGATCAGCGTGGGGCCCAGGGCCACCAGCGGCACCAGCACGCTCACCTGCAGGTACGACCACTTCACCACGTCGAAGTACAGGTAGTTGAAGAACAGCCGGAAATAGTTGCGGCGCACGTCGGCGAACAGCGCGGCGGCCGTGGGCGGCGCGGCGCGCGCTGGGTCGTCCTCGCCCAGCACCAGTTCCTTGCGGTAGGCGGCCTCCACGCGCTGGTTGTGGAACTCCAGCCCCGGCAGCCGCACGCCCACCAGGGCCAGCAGCAAGGTGCCGCCCAGCGCCCAGAAGAGCGCCACCCAGACCAGCGAATGCGGCACGGCGCCGATCACCGGCAGCCCGGTCAGCTTGTCCGACAGCACCCAGAGCACCGGCACGAAGGCGCCGAGCGTCATCAGGCTGCGCAGGAAAGTGAGGCCCAGGCCTTCCATGGTGGCGGCGAAGCGCATGGTGTCCTCCTGCACCCGCTGCGCCGCGCCCTCGATGTGGCGCAGCCGCGGCCAGGCGGCCATGTAGTGCTCGTTCATCGCCTGGCGCCAGCGGAAGATGTAGTGCTTGCAGAAGAAGTCCACCACCACCGCGGTGGTCACGTAGACCATGGCGATGCGCGAGAAGGTGGAGAGCTGCCCCCAGAACTGCCCCGCGGTGATGCTCCCGGGATGGCCCAGCGATGTCTGGATCAGGTCATAGAACGTGCCGAACCAGTCGTTGATCTGCACGTCGAGCTCGACGCGGTACCAGGTCGCCAGCAGGATGAAGACGGAGCCGGCGATCGACCAGGCCCACCAGCGGCGGGAGAGAAAGAAGGACTTGAACATCGGGCGTTCCGCGTTGTCGTGGTTCTGGGCCGTGGGACGCCGGCGTCATGGCAAACGTTCCGTGGCCGCCCACGCCCTTCAGCCCCGCCTAAGGAATGTCCAAGAACGCCCAGGAAACGGCAAGGACACGCCAAAGAAACACCAAAGAAAAGGCCCCGGGGATCGCTCCCCGGGGCCTCCTGCATTACGCGTCATGCGTTATGCATCGCGGTGCCACGTCGGCCGGGCCCCTCGCGGGGCCCATGGCGTCAGGCCGCCACCGACTTGGCGGCGTCCGCGTATTCCTCGATCTGGTCGAAGTTCATGTAGCGGTACACGCTCGCCTTGTCGGCATCGATCACGCCCATCTCCTTGAGGTATTCCTCCTTGGTGGGCAGCTTGCCGATGCGCGAGGCGATGGCGGCCAGTTCGGCCGAGCCCAGGAACACGTTGGTGTTCTTGCCCAGGCGGTTCGGGAAGTTGCGGGTGGAGGTGGAGATCACCGTCGCGCCCTCGCGCACCTGCGCCTGGTTGCCCATGCACAGCGAGCAGCCCGGCATTTCGGTGCGGGCGCCGGCGGTGCCGAAGGCGGCGTAGTGGCCTTCCTTGATCAGCTCGCTCTCGTCCATCTTGGTCGGCGGCGCGACCCACAGCTTGACGGGGATGTCACGCTGGCCGCCGAGCAGCTTGGCGGCTGCGCGGAAGTGGCCGATGTTGGTCATGCACGAGCCGATGAAGGCTTCGTCGATCTTGGTGCCGGCCACTTCCGAGAGGAACTTGGCGTCGTCCGGATCGTTCGGGCAGCACACGATCGGCTCGGTGATGTCGGCCAGGTCGATCTCGATCACGGCGGCGTATTCGGCGTCCTTGTCGGCTTCCAGCAGCTCGGGGTTGGCCAGCCAGGCTTCCACCTTCTCGATGCGGCGCTTCAGCGTGCGCGCGTCGGCATAGCCGTCGGCGATCATGTTCTTCATCAGCACGACGTTGCTGGTGAGGTACTCCTTGATCGGCTCGGGGTTGAGCTTGATCGTGCAGCCGGCGGCCGAGCGTTCGGCGGAAGCGTCCGACAATTCGAAGGCCTGCTCCACCTTCAGGTCCGGCAGGCCCTCGATTTCGAGGATCTTGCCCGAGAAGATGTTCTTCTTGCCGGCCTTGGCCACCGTCAGCAGGCCCTGCTTGATGGCGTACAGCGGAATGGCATGCACGAGGTCGCGCAGCGTCACGCCGGGCTGCAGTTCGCCCTTGAAGCGCACCAGCACGGATTCGGGCATGTCCAGCGGCATCACGCCGGTGGCGGCGCCGAAGGCCACGAGGCCGGAGCCGGCGGGGAACGAGATGCCGATCGGGAAGCGCGTGTGCGAGTCACCGCCGGTGCCGACGGTGTCGGGCAGCAGCAGGCGGTTCAGCCAGCTGTGGATCACGCCGTCGCCGGGGCGCAGGGCCACGCCGCCGCGGTTGCTGATGAAGGCGGG
>DHAE01000010.1 GCA_002397315.1 Comamonadaceae bacterium UBA4962 | reverse complement strand
CGATGATGTCGGCGATCTTGCTGGAGCTGCCCGAGATGTCCTGCATCGTCGCGACCACCTGGCCCATCACGTCGCCGCCGCGGCTCGCGGCCTGGCTGGCGGTGGCGGCGAGCTGGCTGGCGGTGCGCGCGGTGTCCGCGTTCTGGCGGATGGTCGCGCTCATCTCTTCCATCGAGGCGGCGGTCTGCTGCAGGCTCGACGCTTGCGACTCCGTGCGCTGCGACAGGTCGGCGTTGCCGCTGGCGATCTGGCTGGAGCCGGTGGCGATGGAGTCGCTCGCCTGGCGGATCTGGTGCACCACGCGGGTGAGGTTGCCGTTCATGGTCTGCAGCGACTGCAGCAGCAGGGCCGCCTCGTCGCGGCCGTCATCATCCATCGTGCGGGTGAGGTCGCCCTCGGCCACGGCGTGGGCCACGTCCACCGCGCGGGCCATCGGCACCGTGATCGAGCGGGTGATCAGGAAAGCGCCTGCCACGCCCGCCAGCACGGCCACCAGGGCCACCAGTCCCAGCAACGTGGCCGACTGCAGGAAGGTGTCGTGGGCGCTGGCGCTGGCCTGCTGCATCTCGCCCTCGTACTGCTTCACGAGCTGGGCCAGCATCGCCAGCAGTTCGCCCTGCGTCTTGTAGCGCGGGCCGAAGAGCATCTTCTGCGCTTCCAGGTTGGAATTGGCGAAGCCGAGCGCCGTCACGTCGGCGGTGAAGGCGAAGTATTCCTTGCTCTTGGCGTCCGTGGTGTCGATGAGGCTGCGGATCTGCGGCGCCGTCTCGAGCTGGCGCAGCTGGCCGATGGTGGTGTTGAACTCGGCCACGTTCTTGTCGAGCAGGGTCTTGTTGGCCGTCATCTGCTCGCGGTCTTCGAGGATGATGATGTTGCGCGCTGTCCGCGCGACGTCCAGCACCAGGTAGCCCATGCGCTGGCTGGCGTTGGCCTTGCCGTAGAGCTCGGTGGTGATCTGCTGCGACGTGTGGTCGAGCGTGGACATGCGGGCGATGCCCAGCCCCGTGACGATGGCCAGCAGCAGCAGCAGCAGGCCGAAGCCGAGCGCCAGCCGGGATCCCAGGGAGAGACGGCGGAGGAATTGCATAGAGACTTTCAGAACGGGGCAGCCGCGACAGGCGTGCGGAGGCCGGCGGCACGATGATGTGCCGAGTATGTGACGAAACGCAACAACGGTGGACAGGGGGTACGGGTTGACCCCACGCGTTACATGTCGCGGTTCGAAAGTGTTGCGTATGCGCCAAGAGCGGCTGACGGACCCAGCGAAGCGGTTCTGGCCAGGCGCTGCATCGCAGACAGTGCGACAAGTTGCGGCAACGGCGCCGGAAGGGCCGCGTGAGCCGCTCCCATCAGGCGCGTGCCGACAGCGCCCGCTCGATCCGGTGCCGCGCCACGGTGGTCTTGGGCACCTTGAAGGGGAACCAGGTACGCACGTCCTCGTCCAGACCGATGCCGTGCATGTAGTTGTAGATGGCCTTGCGCAGCGCAGTGCCCAGCGCGTCGTGGTCCACGCCCGTCGGGTCGATGAAGGCCACGTCGTTCTTCGCGAAGCCGCCGGGCGGCAGCGGCGCGAGCGTGACGCCGTACTCCTGCGGGTTCTGGCCCACGGGCGAATGCACGGTGCAGGCGAAGCGGTGGAAGAAGCCGCTCTGGATGCAGCCGTTGGCGAAGAGCTGGCGCACGTATTCGAGCGCGTCCACCGTGTCCTGCACGGTCTGGGTCGGAAAGCCGTACATCAGGTAGGCGTGCACGAGGATGCCGGCCTCGCTGAAGGCGCGGGTCACGCGGGCCACCTGGTCCACCGAGACGCCCTTCTTCATCAGCTGCAGCAGCCGGTCGGAGGCCACCTCAAGCCCGCCGGAGATCGCGATGCAGCCCGAATCGGCCAGCAGTTCGGCCAGCTCGGGCGTGAAGGTCTTCTCGAAGCGCACGTTGCCCCACCAGCTGATGCCGGCATTGCGCTCGATGAGTTCGGTGGCCAGCGCCTTGAGCGCCTTCGGCGGCGCGGCCTCGTCCACGAAATGGAAGCCCGTCTGCCCCGTCTCGGCGACGATCGCCTGGATGCGGTCGGCCAGCACCTGGGCGCTCGCGCCCTCGTAGCGGCCGATGTAGTCCAGGCCCACGTCGCAGAAGCTGCACTTCTTCCAGTAGCAGCCGTGCGCCACGGTCAGCTTGTTCCAGCGCCCGTCGCTCCAGAGCCGGTGCATCGGGTTGAGCATGTCCAGCAGCGACAGGTATCTGTCCAGCGGCAGGCCGTCCCAGGTGGGCGTGCCGACCTCGGCGAAGGCGACGTCGGCCTCCATCATGTTCACGTACTGCACGGCGCCGTCCTCGCCGCGCACGTAGGTGCGCACCAGGCGCTGCCGGCCGCGGCGGCCTTCCAGGTGCTCCAGCAGCGCGAGCAGCGGGCGCTCGCCGGCATCCAGCGTGACGTAGTCGAAGAAATCGAACACGCGCGGGTCCGACAGCTCGCGCAGTTCGGTGTTCACGAAGCCGCCGCCCAGCACCGTGGCGACGTGCGGATGCCGCGCCTTGATCGCCTGCGCGATGCGGAACGCCGCGTACACCGACCCGGGAAAGGGCACCGACAGCAGCACCACGGTGGGCCGGTGGCGCTCCACCGCCTCGTGCGTGAGCTGCACCAGCAGCTCGTCCACCAGCGTGGGCGGAGCCGCCAGGGCCTCGGCCAGCGGGTCGAAGGTGGGCTGGCTGCCGGCGAGCGACTCGGCATAGCGCACGAACTCGAAGCGCTCGTCCACCGCATCGCGCAGCACGTCGGCCAGGTCGTTCAGGTAGAGCGTGGCGAGGTGCTTGGCCTTGTCCTGCAGGCCCAGGGCGCCGAAGGCCCAGCCCAGCGGATCGCCGCCTTCGTCGTCCACATAGACGTCGAGCGTGGAAAAGCGCGGCCCTTCGGGCAGGTAGTGGCGCCCGGCGATGCGGTGCGCCAGCGTGCTGTCGCGCCCCTGCAGGAAGGCGATGGCCGGGCCGATGGTGGCCAGGTACCGGTCCTGCTGCGCGGCGAACGACTGCACGGCGGGGCTCTGCTGCGCCTCGGGCAGGGCCTGCACGCGCGCCGCCACGTCCTTCAGGCCCTCGGGCGAGAGCAGCCGCAGCACCAGCGCCAGCGCCAGGTCCTCCTGGAACGCCGCGACGCCGCGCGAGCGCAGGAAGCCCGTGAGGTAGGCGGTGGAAGGGTAGGGCGTGTTGAGCTGCGTCATCGGCGGGATGACGGCCAGCACGCGGCAGGCGGAATCGGGCATGGGAATCGGGGGGAGGCGGCCCCCGATTATCCCGGCCGGTGGCCGACCATGCCCGCCTGGGGGCACTGCCGCGCATCTATCAATATGTCCGGGCGCATCTGAGGGCTTGCCTACCATCCGCACCCTTGACCTTTTTCGAGAGAGTATGTTTTCCATGAAGATGCAACGCAGGGCCTGGGCCTGGAAGGCGGCCGCCGTGGCCGCCGCGGCATGGATGGGCGCGCCCGGCGCGCTGGCGCAGGCGGCCTGGCCGGCGCGCCCCGTCACGCTCGTGGTGCCGTTCCCGCCGGGCGGCAGCAGCGACACCATCGGGCGCGCGATCGCCCCGAAGCTGGGCGAGAAGCTCGGCCAGCCGGTGGTGATCGACAACCGCCCCGGCGGCGGCACGGCGGTGGCGGCCGGCTATGTGGCGCGCTCGGCGCCGGACGGCTACACGCTGCTGATCGGCTCGGGCTCGATGCTCACGCTCAACCCGGCCGTGCGCCGCGACCTGCCCTACGACTCCGTGAAGAGCTTCGAGCAGATCGGCATGGTGAGCCGCGCCGGCATGGTGCTGCTGGCGGGCAGGGATGCGCCGTTCGGCACGCTGGCCCAGGTGCAGGCCGCCGCGAAGAAGGCACCGGGCCAGTTGCCTTACGCCTCGTTCGGCGCCGGCACCGCTTCGCAGTTCGCGGCCGAAATGGCGTGGCTCGCCATGGGCGTGCAGCTACTGCACGTGCCCTACAAGGGCAGTGCGCCGATGCTCACGGACCTGATCGGCGGGCAACTGCCGCTCGCCATGGACACCGTGGTCACCGCCGCGCCGCAGATCAGGGCCGGCAAGGTGCGGGCGATCGCCGTGGCCTCGCCCCGGCGCCTGGCCACGCTGCCGCAGGTGCCGACCTTCGCCGAGGCGGGCTTCCCGGACGTGGTGCTCGAATCGTGGGGCACGCTGATCGCTCCGCGCGGCCTGCCCCCCGCGGTGCATGCGAAGCTGGAGAAGGCGCTCGCCGAAACCATGGCCGACCCCGGCGTGCGCAAGGCGCTGGCCGACCAGGGCGTGGAGGCCGTCGTGGGCTCCGCCGCCGAGGCCGCTGCGCTGCTGGAGCGCGAGCTGCCCCTGATGCGCGCCGTGGCCGCGCGCGCCCGCATCAGCGCGGATTGAAGTCGACAGGGAGCAGGGCGCGGCGCGCCTGCTTGATTTCGTACATCCGCCGGTCGGCCAGCCGCAGCGCGTCCCCGGCGGCGAGGGCGTTCTGCGGCGGAACGGCGACCGCGCCGACGCTGGCGCCCGCGTAGTCGAACGATCCGCCCGGCAGGTCGAAGCGTCCCTGCGTGGCCTGCGCGATGCGCTCGCGGAACGTGTCCTGTGCTCCGCGCGACGCGTCCGCGGCCTGCGGGCCGAGGGTCGCCACGACGAATTCGTCCCCGCCCATGCGGGCGATGACGTCTTCCTCGCGCAGCACCGTCCGCAGCCGCTGGGCGATGGCGGCGAGGAACTGGTCGCCCACCCCGTGGCCGTGGCGGTCGTTGATCGCCTTGAAGTCGTCCAAGTCGACGAACGCGACCAGCACCTCCGCCTGCCGCCGCCGGCCCTGCGCCAGCAGGCGCGTGAGCGCCTCCATGAGTGCCCGGCGGTTCGGCAGACCGGTGAGCTCGTCGGTGGCGGCATGCCGGGACAGCCGCTCGTTGGCGGCGGTCAGTTCCTGGATGAGCCGCTCGCGCTCGAGCTGCTGGCCGATCAGGTGGGCGAAGAGCGTGAGGATGTGCCCCGTTTCGGGGGTACTGGGGCGCTCGCGCCGGCTGGCCGCGCAGAGCGTGCCGCACAGCTGGCCGTCGGCTCTGCGCACGGGCATGCTGGCATAGGCGCGCAGCCCCAGGTCGCGCACGACCGCCATGTCGCCCCAGCGCTCGGAAATGTCGTCGACGTAGACCCGGCCCTCGTCCATCGCCCGCTTGCACGGCGTCTGGTCCCAGGCGGTGGAGAAGCCCTCGGGGATCTGCAGCTCGCCGGCATTGTGGGCGTAGCGGATCTCCAGGGTGCCCTGGGATTCGTCGATGGAGGTCAGGTAGGTGGATTCGATGCCCGTCACCGCCTCCAGCATCTCCAGCAGCGAGCGCGTGAGATCTTCCACGTTCTGCGCCGCGGCGACCGACCCGGACAATTGCTCAAGCAGGGGGTTCATTGCACGGGCAGGTTAGACGATACGCCCCCCGATGTCGAGGGACTCAGCGCGGCCGTGGAGCCGGCGGCTGTTGCTGCTGTTGCGGCGCGGCCAGGTAGTTGTCCTTGACCCGCACGTAATGCTCCGCCGAATAGCGCAGGTAGGCGATCTCCTGCGGGGTCAGCGCGCGCTGGCGCACGGCGGGCCGGCCGATGTAGAGCGATCCGCGCTCCAGCACCTTGCCGGGCGGCACGAGGCTACCCGCGCCGAGCATGACCTGGTCCTGCACCACGGCGTCGTCCATCACGATGCTGCCCATGCCGATCAGGCATTCGTCGCCGATGCGGCAGCCGTGCAGGATCACCGAGTGGCCGATGGTCACGTGGCTGCCGATCACCAGGGGCGAGCCGTCCGGCTTGCCGGGGTGGCGGTGCGAGACGTGGCCCATGGCCAGGTCCTGCACGTTGGAGCCTTCGCCCACGGTGATGCGGTGCACGTCGCCGCGCAGCACGGCGTTGCACCACACGGAGGCATCGCGCCCCAGGTGCACGTCGCCGATCACCTGGGCCGAGGCATGGACGAAGACGCCGGCGTCCATCGAGGGCGCGGTGTCGAGATAGGGGGACAGGGGCATGGGCGGGCAGAAAGGGCAGGGGATGCGATGCCGCGAGCGTAACGGGAAGCGCGCCGGTCCGCCGTGCGGCTCCGCGGGTCAGTCCCGGGCGTAGAAGCCGAGGAACATGTCCACCGCGTCGGCCAGCACCTGGGCCTGCTGCGCCTCGTCCAGCGGCGGCAGGCCCAGGATGAGCTGCGGCCAGAAGGCGTGCGTCTTGAGCTGGCCCATGAGCAGGTGGGCCGCGTAGAGCGGATCGGCGTCGGCGCGCAGGCGGCCCGCCTGCTGCGCGGCGCGGATCCAGGCGGGCAGGCCCTCTTCCTTGGACGACAGGCGCTCGGCCATCGCCTTCGCGCGGCCGGGCGTGTGCAGCATCTCGGCCATCACCACGCGCGAGAGGTCCATGAAGCTCGGATCGTTGAAGAGCTGCATCTTGCCGCCGATCAGCTCCATCAGCTGCGGCCGCAGCGGCCGGCCGGCGTCGTGGGGGTTTTCGGGCAGCGCCTGGCTGCGGTTCCAGAGCTGGTCGAGGATCGCGGAGAACAGCTCGTCCTTGCTGGGGAAGTGGTTGTAGACCGTGCGCTTCGAGACGCCGGCGGCGGCGGCCACGCGGTCCATGCTGGTGCCGGCGAAACCGCCTTCGCGGAACTCCGCGATGGCCGCCTGCACGATGGCTTCGCGCTTGCGGTCGGTCAGGCGGGGGAGCACGTCGGTAGCTGTCATGCGGAAATTTTACACCGCACGGTTTACTTTTCACGAAACAACACTACACTGTGCAGTGCACTTCGTACTGCGTCTTCTTCCCATTTCCTCCAGCACTGCCATGGCCCGTCCGTCCGCCTACAGCCAAGCCGCCCCGATCGATCCGTCGCCCCTGCGGCTCCCGGCCTCGGCCGACGGCCGCTTCCGCAACGCGGCGCCGCCCCGCGGCATGGGCTGGCTCCAGGGCCTGCGGGTGATGCTGCGCATGGCGCTCGGCAAGCCGCCCGGCACGGTGCCCGACCGCGCGGTGCCCGTGCAGGCGCTCACGCGGGAGGCGCTGCTGGCCGCGCCCGACATGTCGCTGTGGCGCCTGGGCCATTCCACGGTGCTGCTCAAGCTGCAGGGCGGCTTCTGGCTGACGGATCCGGTGTTCGCCGAGCGCGCCTCGCCCGTGCCGTTCGCCGGGCCCCGCCGCTTCCATGCGCCGCCCATCGCCATCGACGAGCTGCCGCCGATCCGCGGCGTGGTGCTCTCGCACGACCACTACGACCACCTCGACCGCGCGGCCGTGCTCGCGCTCGCGCCGAAGGTGGACCAGTTCATCGCGCCGCTGGGCGTGGGCGACCGCCTGGTGGGCTGGGGCGTGCCGGCCGACAAGGTGCGGCAGTTCGACTGGTGGCAGGGCACCACCTTCGCGGGCGTGCGGCTGGTGTGTACCCCGGCGCGGCATTTCTCGGGGCGCAGCCTCTCCGACGGCAACCGCACGCTCTGGGCGTCGTGGGTGCTGATCGCGGGCGGCACGCGCGTCTTCTTCAGCGGCGATTCCGGCTACTTCGACGGCTTCCGCACGATCGGCGAGCGCTACGGCCCGTTCGATCTCACGCTCATGGAAACCGGTGCCTACAACGCCGACTGGCCCGACGTGCACATGCAGCCCGAGCAGAGCCTGCAGGCGCACCTGGACGTGCGCGGCGGGCGCTGCCTGCCCATCCACAACGGCACGTTCGACCTGGCCTTCCACGGCTGGACCGAACCCTTCGAGCGCATCGCCGCCCTCGCGGCCGCGGGCGGCGTGCCGCTGCTGACGCCCACCATGGGCGAGCGCGTGGACATCCGGTTCCCCACGGCCACGCAGCCCTGGTGGCGCGAGGAAGCCGCCGCAGCCGCCTCCGCGCCCGCCGCCGCCTGACCGATCCGGAGACCCCCGACCATGTTCAGCCGCGTCATCCCCATCCGGCGCCTTCTGTACGGCAGCCTCGCGCCGGTCGGCGGCGGCGCGCAGCCCGCGCGCCTGCCCGCCTCCGACCATTCCGCGCCCTCCGCCGGGGCCATGCCGGAGCGCCGCTTTTCCCCGGCGCCGAAGCCGGCTCAGGAAGGCGTCTCTTCCCCGGTGGGCAGCCTCATCACCCCCGTCCGGTAGTCGTACTCGAACACCTCGCCGTGCCGTGCCCAGGTGATGGCCGTGCGCAGCACGCTCTCGGCCTCCTGCGCGTCGAGCTGTTCGGCGAGCAGGCGCAGGAAGGGCGCATCCGGCAGCTCGCCCGTGGGCTCCTGTTCCAGGCTGTGGCGGACGTGCGCCACCAGCGGCACATGGGCCAGCAGTTGCTGGCCGAAGATGTCCTGCCGCAGGCCGTGGGCGCCGTCCACGTAGCGCCGGCCGAGCGGCGTGATCTGCAGGTCGCCGCCCGCGAGCGCCGCGAGCCCGAGCTGGGCGACGGCATGGGCCACGGGCAGCAGCTCGGCATCGGTGAGGCTGGTTTCTTCGGCGAGCCGCGGCAGGTCGGCGCGCCCGTCGAAGGGCGGCTCGGCCAGCAGCTCCAGCAGGCCGTCCATGCGCGCCACGTCGGCGGCGGGCAGGCGGTCGGTGAGCGTGGCGGGGGCCGGACCGGCGGCGGCCTCTTCGCCGGGTGCCGAGGCCTGGCGCGCGGCCCCGGCCGTCATGAGCGCGTACACCTCGTCGATCAGCGCGCGCACGTGGTGGCTGTCCGGGTCGCGCGGGCGCGGCAGCTGGATCGCGAGCTGGCAGCGGATGCGGCCCGGGTCGCTCGCGAAGATCAGCACGCGGTCGGCCATCATCACGGCCTCCTCGATGTTGTGCGACACCACCAGCATCGCCTTGGTGGGCATGGTGCCGCTGCGCCACAGCTGCAGGATGTCCTCGCGCAGCCGCTCGCCGGTGAGCACGTCCAGCGCCGAGAACGCCTCGTCCATCAGCAGCACGTCGGGCTCGGTGACCAGCGCCCGCGCGATGCCCACGCGCTGGCGCATACCGCCCGACAGCTCGCGCGGCAGCGCGCCCTCGAAGCCCGCCAGCCCGATGAGCTCGATGGCGGCCTCGGCCCGCGCCGCCCGCTGCGCCTGCGGCACGCCGCGCGCCTCCAGCCCCAGTTCCACGTTCTGCTGCACCGTGAGCCACGGGAACAGCGCGAACGACTGGAACACCATGCTGATCGCGCGCGCCGGCCCGTGCAGCGGCTGGCCGCGGTAGCGCACCTGCCCAGCGTCGGCCGGCACCAGCCCCGCCATGATGCGCAGCAGCGTGCTCTTGCCGGAGCCGGACTGGCCCAGCAGCGCGACGATCTCGCCCTCGCGCAGCGTGAAATCGACCTGCTGCAGCACGGGCCGCTCGCGGCCGTCGGACGAGCGGAAGCTCTTGCCCACGCCCTGGAGTTCGATGATGGATTGCGTCATGGTGGTGGCGGCTGCAGTGCGTTCGTGCCGTTGTTCGGATCGTGTCGTATCGGGGGAGCGCGGATCAGAAATGCATTCGGTCTTCGGCGAGGCGATAGAGGCGCCGCCACAGGAAGTGGTTCAGCCCCATCACGAACACCACCATGGCGCCGATGCCCAGCGCGATGCGCGGGAAGTCGCCCGCGGCCGTCATCTGCGCGATGTAGCTGCCCAGGCCCTGCGCCTGCAGCGTGGTGTCGCCCCAGGTCACGTATTCGGCCACGATGCTGGCGTTCCACGAGCCGCCGCTGGCGGTGATGGCGCCGGTCACGAAGCTCGGGAACACCGCGGGCAGCAGGTAGCGCTTCCACTTCAGCCAGCCCGAGAGGCCCAGGTTCTGCGCGGCCAGCCGCAGCTCGTTCGGGATGCTCGACGCGCCGGCGATCACGTTGAAGAGGATGTACCACTGCGTGCCCAGGATCATGAGCGGCGACAGCCACACGTCCGGGTTCAGCTTCCAGTGCACGATCAGCATCACCGCCACCGGGAAGAACAGGTTGGCCGGAAAGGCCGCCAGGAACTGCGCCACGGCCTGCAGGCGGCCCGACCAGCGCGGGTTCATGCCGATCCACACGCCCAGGGGCACCCAGACCACGGCGGCCAGCGCGATCAGCACCAGCACCCGCAGCAGCGTGTAGCCGCCCAGGGTGAAGACGTGTGCCACCTCGTGCCAACCCACCTCGGCGTGCACGAACTGCACCAGCCGCGCGATGGCGAACAGCACGCCCGCGGCCAGCACCGCGTCCCACACGCGTTCGGCGCGCGCCGAGCGCGACTGCGGCCGCGCGCGGATCGAGGTGCCGTCGTGGCTGCGGCGGAACAGCGTGAGCGTGCGCGCCAGTTGCCGCTGGCACCAGCCGGCCACGCCCTGCACGCCGCGCGCGCGGCGCAGCCAGTCCAGCAGCCACGAGCGCGGCACGGCATCGGCGCCGCTCTCCTCGAAGCGGAACTTGTCCGCCCAGGCCACCAGCGGCCGGAACAGCAACTGGTCGTACAGCAGGATCGCCACCAGCATGCAGCCGATGGCCCAGCCGATGGCGGAGAGGTCGCGCGCCTCGATGGCCAGCGCGATGTACGAGCCCACGCCCGGCAGCTTGATGTCCTGGTGCGACACCGAGATCGCCTCGGACGCCACCACGAAGAACCAGCCGCCGGACATCGACATCATCATGTTCCACAGCAGCCCCGGCATGGCGAAGGGCAGCTCCAGCCGCCAGAAGCGCTGCCAGCCCGAGAGCTGGAACACGCGCGCGGCCTCCTGCAGTTCCGCCGGCACGGTGCGCAGCGACTGGTACAGGCTGAACGCCATGTTCCAGGCCTGCGAGGTGAAGATGGCGAAGATGGCCGCGCACTCCACGCCCAGCAGGCTGCCCGGGAAGAGCGCGATGAAGCCCGTGACGGTGATCGAGAGGAAGCCCAGGATGGGGATGGACTGCAGGATGTCCAGCAGCGGGATCAGCACCCGCTCGGCCAGCCGGTACTTGGCGGCCAGCACCGCGAACACGCATGCGAAGACCAGGGACGCGCCCATCGCGATGAACATGCGCAGCGTGGTGCGCAGCAAGTAGTAGGGTAGCTGCCACGGGTCGAGCGACAGCGGCAGCGCGTCGCCCATGTGGAAGGGCTGCGCCATCTGCGCGGCGCCGTAGGCCAGCAGCACGATGGCGGCCAGCACCAGGGGCAGCAGGGCCCAGTCCCAGCGGTTGGGGCCGGCATCCACGATCTGGCGTGGAAAGAATTCGCGGGACGCTTGGTTTTTCATGGTGTGCGGGACCGGAATGGCAGAGCATAGGGTAGCCGGTCACCGTGACGCCAAGAGCCTCCCTGCACGTCCCGCGTGCCATCCGTCTCTTCTGCCGCGCGCGGGCGGCATGGCTGAGTCCGCCGCCGCCCGGAAGTTCAGCCCGCCTGCGGCGCCGTTCCCATGAGCTGCCCGACGATCGCCGCCTGCAGCGGCGCGAGCCGCCGGGCGCCCTGCAGCACCGCGCGCCGCAGCAGGCGGGGCAGGGCGCGGTCATCGGTGTAGAGCCGCACGATGGCGTTCGTGCCCTCGTAGAGCGGCCAGGCGTGGCGGTGGTGGGGGCGGGCGTAGTGCCGCTGCAGCAGGTCGGCGTCGCCGAGATCGCGGCCCGCCCGGCGCGCCTGCACCAGGGCATCGGTGAGCCGCTCCACGCCCGCCAGGCCCAGGTTGTAGCCGTGGGCCGTCACCGGGTGCATGCCCACCGCGGCATCCCCCAGCAGCGCGCAGCGGTGGCCGCTGAAACGGTGCGCCCAGACGGCGACCAGCGGATAGGCATGGCGCTCGTCCACCAGCCGCATCGTGCCCAGCCGGCCACCGAACTGGGCCTGCACCTGGGCGGCGAACTCCGCGGGCGGCAGCGCCAGCAGCGCGGCGGCATCATGGGTGCGGGTGGTGACCACCACCGAGCACAGGAGCGCGCCCGTGTCCGGGTCGGGCGGCAGCGGCAGGATGGCGAGCGTGCGCTCGTAGCCGAAGCATTCGTGCGCCGTGCCGTCCCCGGCCTGCGCATGCTGCATGCGGCAGACGATCACCGTGCGGCCGAAGTCGGTGCTCGATGCGCCGATGCCCAGTTGCCGCCGGGTGGCGGAGAAGCGGCTGTCGGCCGCCACCAGCAGGGGCGCGCGCAGGCGCAGCGGATGCGTGCTGCGGGCGCCACCACCGGTTTCGCCCGCGCCGTCGCCCTGCGTACCGTCGGCAGATAGGCATTCCAGTTCCGCCGCGTCGGCCGTGACGGCGACGCGCGCCACCTGCCGGCCTGTGAGCAGCCGCACGCCCGGCGTGGCCGCCGCCACGGCATGGGCGGTGCGCCGCAGGGCGTGGTTGGGCACGATCCAGCCCAGGTGCCCAGGGCCGTGGGCGCTCTCGGTCTGCAGGCGCAGCGGCGGTGCGCCGCCCACGGGGCCGTCGTGCACCTGCGCCGCGTGGATGCGGCCGAACTCGTGCGGCAGCAGCCGCTGCCAGGAGCCCAGGCGCCGCAGCGTGTCCGCACTCGGATGGGTGAGCGCGATCTCGCGGCCGTCCGGGGCGGGAGCGGCCAGCGCGGCTTCGGGCTGCCGCTCCACCACCGTGGCGGTGAAACCCGCCTGCGCCAGCGAAACCGCCAGCGACAGGCCCGCGGGGCCGCCGCCCACGATCAGGACGTCGCAGTCGTGCGTGCCGTTGCGGGCGGCGGCGGTCAGGGCGGGCGGAAGCGCAGGGGCGGTGTCGGATGGGGGCATGGCCGGCGGTGGGCGGGTGCGGGGGAAGACGCCGCCGCAATGCAGCGTCCTGCCGATTGTGGCCCGGACACCGGGGCGCGGCCGTTGCCGTGCATCAAGCTTCGGTGCCGGCAGTACCGGGGCCGCCATGGATGCTGCGCTGCGGTGCAGGTGTCTCAGTGGGTGGAATGAATGGACCCGGGTGGCCGGGAGGAAGCTGCGTCCTGCAGAACACGCCTGTCTTCGCGCCGGCCATGTTCCAGCCTGCCGCTCCAGCGAAGCTGGCGGTACGGTCCCGCTGACCGTTACAGTGCGGGCCAGTTCCATCATTTGAGACACACATGGCTTCTTCCTCTGCCGAGGGCACGGCTGCCCTGGACAAGGCGCTCGATCTGCTGGAGGCCGTGGGCTCGGCGCCGGACGGGCTCAGCCAGGCCGCGCTGGCCCAGCGCTTCGGTCTGCCGCGCACGACGGTCTACCGCCTGCTCGCCACCCTGGTCGCACGGGGGCTGCTGCGGCGCGATCCGCTGCGCAGGGTGTACTGCCTGGGGATGCGGTGCTTCGAGATGGCGCGGCAGGCCTACGCCATGCCCGACCTCGCCGCCGCCGCGGCGCTGGAGTTGCGCGCGCTGCGCGACCTGACGGGCGAGACCAGCTACCTCGCCGCGCTGGACGGGCGCGAGGTGGTGTCGCTGGAGCGCTGCGACGGCGCGCACAGCGAGCGTTCCTCCAGCGCGCTCGGCCAGCGCAAACCGGTGCACTGCACCAGCCAGGGCAAGGCCATCCTGTCGGTGCTGCCCGATGCCGAGCGGGATGCCCTGGTGCGGGGGCTGGCGCTCAAGGCGCTCACGCCGCGCACCATCACCGACCGCCGTCGCCTGCAGGCGGAACTGCGCGTGACGGCGGCGCGCGGCTACGCCATCGACGACGAGGAGATCGTGCCCGGCGTGCGCTGCGTCGGCGCGCCCATCGTGGATGGGCACGGGCAGGTGCGCGGCGCGCTCAGCGTGGCCGGCCCCGCCTGGCGCCTCACGCCCGAACGGCTGGAGTTGCTCGGGCCGGAGGTGGCCGAGGCGGCCCGCCGGGTGGGGGCCCAGCTGCGGCGCGTGCGCGCCCCCGTCGCCGACACCGAGGCCCGCGCGCTGGCCGGGCCGTGGGCCTTCCACGGCGCCCATCCGCACTGGTGCGCGGAAGCGGGGGTGCTGTACTGGGCGGACGTGCTCGCGCCCGCGTTGCGCGCCTGGACCGCCCCGCCGCCATCGCCCACCGGCCTGTCCCCGGAGGCGGCCCCGGCGGACGCACCGGGCACCGACCGGGCCGTGGCCGACGACGAGGCGCCCATCGTCGGCGTGCTGGTGCACGGCCGGGAGGACGTGTCGATCGTCGGCGCGGCCCGGGCGCTGCGCTGGCGGCCCCGTGCGGCGGCGCCCGAGCCATGGTCCGCGTGGCCGGCCGGGCAGCCGGTGCGGGCGGCCTGCCTGGGCGCGGAGGGCTGCGTGTGGCTGGCGGTGGAGACGGCCGAAGGTGGCAGCGCGGTGGGCCGCCTCGGCGAGGGCGGCACGCTCGGCGTGCTCTGGCGCTTCGCCGAGCCGCTGCAGTGCCTGCGCTGGCGGGGCCAGGATGGCGCCCTGCTGGCAACGGTGCCCGACACCGGCGCCATCCTGCGCATGCACCCGGACAGCCCCGGCGTGGTGCGCCGGCTCGTCACCGTGCCCAAGGGCTCGGGCCGGGTCAGCGGCCTGGCCTTCGATGCCGATGGCGGGGTCTGGACGGCGCTGCGCGACGGCTGGAGCGTGGTGCGGTTCCTGCCCGATGGCAGCCTGGACCGTGTGGCGGGCCTGCCGGTGCCGTGCCCGACCGACGTCGCGATCGGCGGTACGGAGGGCCGCACCCTGTTCGTGACCACCGCGCGCCAGCCCGTGGCGCTCGACATGCTGGCGAATGCGCCGCTCTCCGGGCGTCTGTTCGCGCTGGCTTTGTGAGTCGCCGAACGACTCGGCGGTTTTTGCAAAAGAAGCAACCAAATGTCGCAGCCACGAAACTTCAGGCGGTCGGTTAATCGCGGAAAGTTCCCGGAAGATGCAGGGTGTTACCGGTTTTGGAACTGAATACAAATGGATGCAAGTCCGGTGGGCCGGGTGGCGCGCCGCCCCGTCTTCGTGAAGAGAATCCGTCCCGCGCCGGACAGCCGCCCGCCGGGGCTCAGCGCACGAGGATGCCCGGCTTCCCGCCGGGCCTGTCTTTCTTCCGGCCGTCCCATCCATCATTCCAAGAGGGTAGAAAAACCATGAACACGTTCCGCCTGGGCGCGCTTGCGCTCTCCATCATCCTGGCCGGTTGCGCCACCAACGGCTCCACGGGTTCCTCGTCGGCCGGCTCCGCGCTCGGCTCCGTGCTGGGCGCGGCCGGCACGGGCGGCTCCGGCTCCAGCACCGAAAACAAGATCGGCGCGGCGGCGGACGTGTTCAAGGCGGTCACCGTGTCGGACGAGGAACTCAAGTCCGTCTCGCAGCAGTTCCGCGCCTACGAAGAGCGCACCGAAAAGGTCGCGCCGGCCAAGAACAAGTACGCCCAGCGCCTGGCGCGCCTCACGAAGAAGCACGTCAACGAAGACGGCATGAAGCTCAACTTCAAGGTCTACCTCGCCAACGAAGTGAATGCCGATGCCACGGCCGACGGCTCGATCCGCGTCTACAGCGGCCTGATGGACATGATGAACGACCAGGAGCTGCTGGGCGTGATCGGCCACGAGATCGGCCACGTGAAGCTGCAGCACTCCCTGGCCGCCATGCGCACCGCCTACCTCGCCTCCGCCGGCCGCAAGGCTGCTTCCGCGGCGGGCGGCGTCGGTGCCCTGGCCGACAGCGACCTGGGCGCACTCGGCGAGAAGCTGGTCAACAGCCAGTTCTCGCAGAGCCAGGAGACGGCCGCCGACGACTACGGCCTGGCCTTCATGAAGAAGCACAAGTACAAGGTGAGCGCGATGGAATCGGCCTTCCGCAAGCTGGCGGCCCAGAGCGGCGGCAAGGGCGGCGCGCTCGACGAGATGCTCTCCTCGCACCCCAATCCGGCCGGCCGCGCCGACCGCATGCGCGACATGGCGGCCAAGTAATCGGCCGGTGAACCCACCCGGCGGCCACCCGGCCCCGGGCGGTTTTCCTACGGAAGCGGGGCGGGGCGTTGGCTAGAGTGGAGTTTCCTCTTCCATCGCAGTCAATCGCAGTAAAGGATCCCGCCCATGCGCGTCGACATCTACCGCCGGCCCGAAGCCGACGGCAAGCATTCCTACCTCGTGGTGCCCGAAGGCCGCCCCATCCCCCAGGAGGCCATCAATACCGACTGGGCCTGCCAGGAGCGCGGCCACGAGCTCGACGAGAGCGCCGCCCACTGGAACGACTACGGCATTCCCGAGCCGGCCCGGCAGCTCGACGAGAAGCAGTACGCCATCACCAGCGTGAAGGAACTGAAGGAAGACTGACCCGGCGCTGCGCCTGTCAAGCCCGGGACGCCCCGGCGGTGACACGCCGGGGCACCACGCAGTACGCTGCGTGGCCATGGAGACAACCACCCCCACGCCGCGCAACGCGGCCGCTGCCCCGGCAGCGCACGCCCCCTTCGTCCCGCAGATCCGGCTCTACCAGGAATGGCTGCACGCCCGGCATGGCCTGCAGTTCGACGACTACGAAGCCCTCTGGCGCTGGTCCGTGACCGACCTGGACGCCTTCTGGCAGAGCATCTGGGATTACTTCGGCCTCGAATCGCCGACGCCGCACACGGCCGTGCTGGCCCGCAACACCATGCCCGGCGCCGAGTGGTTCCCTGGAGCCCAGGTGAACTACGCGCGTCAGGCGCTGCGGCATGCCGACGCCGCGCACGAGGCCGGGCAGCCGGCCATCATCAGCCGCAACGAACGCGGCGAGCACCGGGAAATGTCCTGGCCCGAGCTGCGCCGGCAGGTCGCCGCGCTGGCCCTGCACCTGCGCGCGCAGGGCGTGGGGCCGGGCGACCGCGTCGCGGCCTACCTGCCCAACATCCCCGAGGCCATGGTGGCCCTGCTGGCCACCGCCAGCCTGGGCGCCATCTGGAGCGTGTGCGCGCCCGACATGGGCACGGCCGCGGTGCTGGACCGCTTCCGGCAGATCGAACCCAGGGCCCTGATCGCCGTGGACGGCGTGACCTATGGCGGCCGCGACCTCGACCGCCGCGGCGTGCTCGCCGAGCTGCGCGCGGCCCTGCCCACGCTGGAGCACGTCGTCGTCGTGGACCAGCTCGGCACCGCGGGCGCCATTCCCGGCTGCGTGGAATACACCGCGGCCACCGCGCGGGACGATGCCGCGGTGGCGTCGTTCGAGCCGCTCTGGCTGCCGTTCGACCATCCGCTCTGGATCGTGTATTCCAGCGGCACCACCGGCCTGCCCAAGCCCATCGTGCACGGCCACGGCGGCATGGTGCTGGTGGCGCTGCTGCTCAAGGGCCTGCACAACGACATCGGCCCGAGCCACGTGCCCAATTCGTTCGGCGAGCGCTACCACTGGTACAGCTCCACCGGCTGGGTGATGTGGAACGCGCAGGCGAGCGGCCTGCTCTCGGGCACCACCTGCGTGATCTACGACGGCAACCCGGGCGGCAGCCGCGAGCGCCCCGACTGGGGCACGCTCTGGCGCTTCGCCGCCGAGACCGGCGTGACCTTCTTCGGCGCGGGCGCCGCCTTCTACGCCAACTGCATGAAGGCGGGGCTCGATCTCGCGGCCTGCGGCGATCTCTCCCGCATCCGCGCGCTGGGCACCACCGGCTCGCCGCTCTCGCCCGAGGTGCAGGAATGGGGCACGGCGCAGTTCGCGCGCATCCAGGCCCAGGCCGGACGCGACGGCGGCAGCGAACCGATCTGGTGGGACAACATCTCCGGCGGCACCGATTTCTGCGGCGCCTTCATCGGCGGCCACCGCGAACTGCCCCAGGTGCCCGGCGAGATGCAGTGCCGCATGCTGGGCGCGGCGGTGGAGGCCTGGGACGAAGCGGGCCGCCCCGTGACCGGCGCGGTGGGTGAGCTGGTCTGCACGCAGCCCATCCCCTCGATGCCGCTCTACTTCTGGGGCGATGCGCCCGCGGGCGCGCCGGCATTGCCGGGCGATCCGCAGGGGCCGCGCTACCTCGCGAGCTACTTCGACATGTACCCGCCCGGGCACGGCCGCCAGCCCGGCGGCGGCGACGGCCCCGCGTCCATGGGCGCGGTCTGGCGCCACGGCGACTGGCTGCGCGTGGGCTCCGAGGGCCGCTGCGTGATCTACGGCCGCAGCGACGCCACCATCAACCGCCACGGCCTGCGCATGGGCACCAGCGAGCTGTACCGCGCGGTGGAAGCACTGCCCGAGGTGCTCGACAGCCTCGTGGTGGACCTGGAATACCTGGGCCGCGAGAGCCACATGCCGCTCTTCGTGGCGCTGCGCGAAGGCGCCGTGCTGGACGACGCGCTGCAGGGCCGCATCGCGGGGGCGATCCGCACCGCGCTCTCGCCGCGCTTCGTGCCCGACGAGATCGTGCAGGTGGCCGAGGTGCCGCGCACGCTCACGGGCAAGAAGCAGGAGCTGCCCATCAAGAAGCTGCTGCTCGGCCAGCCGCTGGAGAAGGTGGTGAACCGCGACGCCATGGCCAACCCGGGCTGCCTCGCCTGGTACGAGGACTTCGCGCGGCGGCACCTGGCGCGCGCTGCTGCCGCTACGGCGTCTCCCGCGCGGGCCTGAGCGGGGCTTAGCGCCCGGACAGAGCCGGGGCCCGCACCAGCGTGCTCTTGCCGAACAGGCTCTCCACCAGGTCCACCACGAGTTCGGCGGTCTGGTTGCGGATGTCGAGCGCCGGGTTCAGCTCCACGATGTCGAGCGAGGCGAGCCGTCCCGTGTCCGCGATCATCTCCATGCACAGCTGGGCCTCGCGGTAGTTCGGCCCGCCGCGCACCGTGGTGCCGGTGCCGGGCGCGATCTCGGGATCGAGGAAGTCCACGTCGAAGCTCAGGTGCAGGTGCGCGCCATCGTCGTCCTCCAGTCCGGCGAGCGCGCGGCGCATCACTTCGCGCATGCCGAGCTCGTCGATCGCGCGCATGTCGTACACCTCCAGCCCGAGCTCGTGGATCATGCGCTTCTCGGCCGCATCCACGCTGCGCAGCCCGATCTGGCACATCTGCGCGCCTTGCAGCGCCGGGCCGGGGCCGCCGAGCGACGCGAGCGCCGGGGGGCCGAGTCCGCAGAGGCTGGCCACCGGCACGCCGTGCACGTTGCCGCTGGGCGAGATCTCCGGCGTGTTGCTGTCGGAATGCGCGTCCAGCCAGAGCACGCGCAGCCGCTTGCCGGTCTCGCGGCAGTGGCGCGCCACCGCGCTGATCGAGCCGATCGCGAGGTTGTGGTCGCCGCCCAGCATCACCGGCAGGCGCCCGGCCTGCAACTGGCCGAACACCGCATCGTGCGTGGAGCGGTTCCAGGCCTCGCATTCGGCGAAGTTGCGCAGGCCTTCGGCCGTGCGCTCGCCGCGCGGGTTCGGCGGGCCGTGCAGGTTGCCCAGGTCCTGCACGTCCAGGCCCAGGCGTTCGAGCGCCGGCCCGAGCTGCGCCACGCGCAGCGCGTCCGGGCCCATGGCCGCGCCCAGGCGGGCAGCACCGACGTCGGTGGGAACGCCGATCAGCGTGACCGGGCGCAGGGCAGGGGTGGTTTCCATCGGGTGCGTCTCTCCTGAAGCGGACATTGTGTGCAGGGCGGTGGCGGGCGTGCGTCGGAGATCAGGCCGCTTCGTGCTGGAACGCGGGCGCACGCGGCGCGGTTTCCGCGGCTCCCGGGGCGCCCTGCGCCAGCCAGGGGTGGAGCTGCGCGTACAGGTCCTTGGGATCGGCGAGCGCCGGCACGAGCGCGATGCGGTCCAGCAGGCCGGCTGCCCGGCCCAGCGCGCGCATAGTGCGTAGCGCGGCGTAATCCTCCAGCGCGAAGCCGACCGAATCGAGCACCGTCACCTGCTCCGGCGATACGCGCCCCGGCGCCTCGCCCGCGAGCACGCGCCAGAGCTCCGTCACCGGAAAATCCGCCGGCATCTGCTGCAGGTCGCCCTCGATGCGCGTTTGCGGCTCGTATTCCACGAACACCGCGGCGGCGTGCAGCACCTCCGGCGCCAGCTCGGTCTTGCCGGGGCAGTCGCCGCCCACGGCGTTCAGGTGCATGCCGGGCTCCAGCATCTCGGCCTGCACGATCGCGGCGCGGGCCTTGTCGGCCGTCGCCGTGGTGACGACGTCGGCGCCGCGCATCGCCTCGCGCGCGCTCGCGCAGGGCACGCAGTGCAGGCCCTGCTGCGCGTAGGGAGCGAGGTTGCGCACCAGCTTGCGCGTGGCCGCGGGATCGGTGTCGTACAGGCGCAGCTCGCGCACGCCCAGCAGCCCGAAGAACGCCAGCGCCTGGAACTCGGCCTGCGAGCCGTTGCCGATCAGCGCCATGCTGCGGCTGTCCGGCCGGGCCAGGCGCCGTGCCGCCACGGCGGAGGCCGCGGCCGTGCGCAGCGCGGTGATGAGCGTCAGCTCGCCGAGGAACACCGGCAGGCCGGTGTCCACGTCCGCCAGCGCGCCGAACGCCATCACCGTGGGCAACCCGTGCCCCGGGTTGGACGGATGGCCGTTGACGTACTTGAAGGCATAGCCGCCGCCAGGCCGCGTGTCGGCCACGGGCATGAGCTCGATCACGCCGTGCGCCGAATGCGCGGCGGTGCGGGCGGTCTTGTCGAAATCGTTCCAGCGGATGAAGTCGGCCTCGATCGCCTGGGCGATGGCGCGGATGCAGGCGACGACGCCCGTGCGCCCCACCAGTTCGGCGGCGCGCGGCGCATCGAGGAATTCCGTGGGTGCGGCGGGGTGCGAGCCGGTGTGTGCGCGGGTGCGGAGGGTGGGCATGGCGGGTCTCCTCGCAGAGGGGTTCCGGAAAGCTTCCCACAGATGCACACCAATGCATATCGCCAATTCTGCGTGCAATTGCGCAGATGGCTGGCGTTATGGCAGCATGGATTGCCACTATGGACCACATCGACCAGCAACTCATCGCCGCGTTGCGGCACGACGCCCGCGCCAGCGTCGCCACCCTCGCCAAGCGCCTGGGCGTCTCGCGTGGCACGGTCACCAACCGCATCCGCAAGCTGGAGGATGCCGGCATCATCGTGGGCTACACGGTCCGGCTGCGGCCCGAGGGCGAAACCGGCGTGCTGCAGGCCTGGATGAGCATCTCCATCGAAGGCAACGACGCGCGCCGCGTCACCGCCTCGCTGCTGGGCGAGCCCAGCGTGCTCGCGCTGCACGCCACCAACGGCCAGTGGGACCTGCTGGCCGATCTGCAGGTGGCCACATTGGCCGAGCTCGCGCGGGCGCTGGAACGCATCCGGCTCATCAAGGGCATCCGCAATACCGAGACCAGCATCCACCTCGAAACCCTCCGCGCGCCGCCCTCGCCGGGCCCGGGCCGGCGGTAGGACATGCCTGACGAAGCCGGCGCCGGCCCCGACCCATAATCGAATCGGCCGATGGGCATTGCCCTGGCCGCCGCCGCCGCACGCATCCGCAGGAACCGCCAGGAAGGAAAGACCGCCCATGACCCCCCCGACCCCCAAGCGTTTTTCGATGATCCGCGAGTTCCACCTGGCCGACTGGTTCACGCTGGGCAACGCCGTGTGCGGCGTGGGGGCGCTGTTCTCCTCCATGACGTTCCTGGAGACGGGCGACGTGCGCCACGTGTACTTCGCGGCGGCGCTGGTGCTCGCCGCACTGATCTTCGACGTGCTCGACGGCCGGGTCGCGCGCTGGCGGCAGAAATCGTCGGCCATGGGCCGCGAGCTGGATTCGCTGGCCGACGTGATCTCCTTCGGCGTGGCGCCCGCCATCATCGCGTATGCCTGCGGCATGCAGGGTCTCTACGACCGCATCGTGCTGGCCTTCTTCGTGGCCTGCGGCGTCTCGCGGCTGGCGCGCTACAACGTCACCGCCGAAACGCTCTCCGGGGGCTCGGGCAAGGTGAAGTACTTCGAAGGCACGCCCATCCCCACCTCCATCGTGCTCGTGGGCCTGATGGCGCTGGCCGCCTCGATGGGTGCCGTGCGAGAGCACCTGTGGTTCGGCCAGGTCGTGGTGGGCGGCTTCACCCTGCATCCGTTCGTGCTGATGTTCGCGGTGTCGGGCTCGCTGATGATCAGCCGGGTCCGCATACCGAAATTCTGACCCCCCTGAGTCGCCTGCGGCGCCTCCGTGCAGCCGCCAGAGCCGGCAGCTCTTCAGGCACGTCCAGGCCTGCGCAGGCAGGCCCGGAGCCGCGGCCTTCAGCCCCCGAAGGGGGACGACGCCGGTGGCCCGGCGAAGCCGGTTCCACGGCGTCTGCTGGCGTGGCCTGCTCCGCGGCCTTCGGATGGGGCAGGCTCTGCGCGTGCGTGAAGGGGCCCATGACCTGATGCAGCGTCTTCGGCTTTCCATGCGCGTTTTTGCACGGCGGGCAGTCCGTTGTGGCGTGCCGGGCAGGGACGTGCGGCAGTACCGTGCGAAACATAGGGACGCCGAGGGCTTCTGCTCCCGCGACCGTGGATTTCGCTTCCGTACAGAACATTTACCCGCACTCCGGCCCCGCCGCGCGTGCCATTCGCCCCGGTAACGGTAAACTTCGCCGCTTTGAGCCGCGTCGTCCGCACTCCTTCCTTCCATGGCCGTTGATACGGTGGGCCAGGCCCGCACCAGCTTTGACCTCAAGAGCGCCCAATTGCCCGTCGTGGCGTTTGCGCTCCGGACCACCGACGCCGACGCGCTCACTGCCGAGCTGACCACCCGCCTCGGCGAGGATCCCGGCTTCTTCGACAACGATCCGGTGCTGATCGACCTGGCCGCCGTGCGCGACGAGCCCGCGACCATCGATTTCCCCGCCCTGATCGGCCTGCTGCGCCAGCACCGCACCCAGCCCGTGGCCGTGCGCGGCGGCCGCGAGCGCGGATTCCATCTGCGCTGCGCTGCCGCCGCGCACGGCCACGGG
>DHAE01000022.1 GCA_002397315.1 Comamonadaceae bacterium UBA4962 | reverse complement strand
CTTCGCGATGCTCATGTTGCCTGCCGCCGCACGGGTGCTGGCTTCCGCGGGAAGTTCATAACACGCTCTAGGCCGCTGGGCCGAGTATCAGTGAAATTTCCTCAGTGCGTTCCAGACAAAAAAACGCCCGTGCGGACGTTGCCTTCGTAGATCAGGCGGAGACTGTGAGATGTCGATGCCCGTGCCGTTCAATGGCGTTGGACCAAAATCGGTGCACCTTGGGCTATGCGATACATGGACTCCAATCGAACTGTTATTCGTCGTGGCGCGCAGGGGGCTCGCGTAGACAACAAAGTTTGGTTCGTCCGCTGTGGGTTGGATACTTACATGTCTCATCATTACAACTTATGTGACGCCATGGGTTAATTGGGGGTTGTGTAGTCCACGAAATTTCGTGTATACAGATGTGTCAACACAAAGGAGATTCTGATGGCAAAGGATGGAGGGGAAGCTCGCAAGGTGTCCAGCGACGAGGACGCATGGTCACTTGTTGAAGACTGGCTGAAAGATCGGGAATTAGGAGATGTAGAGTTTAATAATTGGCCTGTGCTTGGCATAAAAATTAATGGCGACGATTATCACGCGTCGCTTAATTCGGGGCAAATGGCTGCATTGTTGGATTTGAAGATGGTGCTTGGACGCACATATTCTCTTTTGGCCCATGGGGCTTACGACATGCGTCGGTTGAGGGACGAGGAGTACGAGTCCCTGCAATTTACAACTAAAGTAAAAAAAGGCTCTTCAATTCTGGAGACGGATTTTACGCCCGTTGTGCAAGCAATGGCTGGGGCGATTAATGCCTATCCTGGTTTTTCAGTTGCGGCTGCTGCTATTATTGGGTTGACATTTGTAGCTCGTCCCTTGATTGCGAAGCATTTTGAGAACCGTGCGGCGCAATTGCAGGCGGAAGATCGCCACCGACTTATCGATCTTGCTTTAAATCCTCAAGAGAAGGTTCGATATAGAACTTTTGAGCAGGGGGTAAAGAAGTTGGAGAGGCAGCAGCCTCAGTTTGAGCAGGTGCTTCCCGACGCTCGACAGTCCTTTTGGCATTTCGCCTCAGCTTCAGTTGACGCGGAGAAAGTGAATTTGGCAGGGCTGGAACTGGCTCAAGACGATTTGGAGATTTTGGCTGAAAAAAGAACTAAGCGTCCGACAGACACTCATGAAGTTAAAGGAGTTTTTAGGGTTGCATCTGTAAAGAAAAACGGATTGCTGTTTAAGGTTGGTCTTGAGTCGAAGAGCTTGGTTATCAACGTTGTTTATCGCAAGCCTCAGTTGACTGATGCGCGAATTAAACGATTAATGACTTGCATGGCTAATGAAAGGCTGATTGATGCCAAATTAAACGTCAAGACTGTTGAGCAGGCGCAAATGTCAGGCCGACTTATGAGCTTTACTGTGGTGGCTGAAGAAGATGTTTCATAGCAGTGCTAGTGTATATCTATTTGAACGTCCTGGTTTGTCAAGCATCTAGTTTGTCATGTCGCCAAGATCGGAATTGCACGCGTATGTCCGGATTATTGCGGCAGCTCGCCACCACGATCTGAATTTCCCTCGGGAAACGGTCTGCCTGCAGAGCAAGCGCTGGCTGGACGCAAAGTATTTCTAGACGATAATGTCGGACCTGCGATACATCATTCGTATGGCGCCGGGCTACGGTAGCATGACGGGGACGATTAGAGAATTCGAGACGAAGCGGCCCTTGGCAGCGACATGCGTAATAGGCCGCAATTCAGGTATTGAGGAATAAAAGATGGCAAGAATAGAAAATTACAAATACAGCATCGAGGAGGCATTTAGGGAATGCTTCTACATAGTCCCGGATTACCAGCGTGAGTATGTCTGGACGGAAAAGGAAGTGCACCAGCTACTGGAGGACATCGGCGAGCAAATCGATGCGGGCACGATGCGGGAATACTTCATCGGTACGGTGCTGGTGTCGCCGACCGAGCAGAAAAATCACTACGAGGTGATTGACGGCCAGCAGCGCCTGACCACATTTTTCTTGCTGCTGTGTGCGCTCAAGCATCTGTTCCAAGGCGAGCCACAGCGGCAAATGATCTCCGGGCTGATCTCGACCAGCTATGTTGACAGTACTGGCGAGGTGCGTACCAATCTGAAGCTGGAGCCGCGTTACGAGAGTGCAGGCGAAGTGATGTTCAAAATCGTGGAGCTGGATGCCGAGCCGCAGACTGTGCGGGCTGGCATCCAGTCCACAGGAATCACGAGCTTCGGCTCGCTGGAGAACTTGGTCAATGCCTACAGCACGATCTACCGCTACCTGAAGGACAACTACGACGACGCGGCCAAGCTGAAGAAGTATTGGGGTTATCTGGCCAACAACGTAGTGTTCATTCAGATATCCACCGACGTCAGCAGCGCGCTGAAGATTTTCGAGACGATCAACGAGCGCGGTGTCGGCCTGAACCCGATGGACCTGCTCAAGAATCTTTTGTTCACGCAGGTCAAGCAAGCACAGTTCACCCAGCTCAAGGACGAGTGGAAGAAGGTTACCAAACCGCTGGAGAAGGAAAAGGAGAAGCCGCTGCGCTTCCTACGTTACTTCCTGATGGCCAACTATGTCATCAAGAATGACCGCGGCGATGCGGTCGTGCGCGAGGACGAGATCTACGACTGGTTCATCGCCAAGGGCAACGCGGCGCTATGCGACTACGAAGGCAAGCCCTTTGAATTCGTCCGTAAGGTGATCCGCAATGTCGAGCACTACTTGGCATTTGCCAAAGGCCTGGGCAATGACGGTAAGCCCAGTCTGGCGATGGACAGCCTCAAGCGGCTGGCCGGTGGTGCGTTCAGCTTGCACTATGTCCTGCTGCTGGCAGCGGCGAACTTCCCCAAACCGCTGTTCGATCACTTCGTGGCGCAGCTCGAGAGCTTCCTTTTCTACTACATCTTCACTAAGACCCCGACCAAGGATCTGGAGCGCAGTTTCTCCCAATGGGCCGACGAGCTGCGCGCGATTGCGGAGACGACTGATCAGATGAACCAGAAGGTTCAGCTCAACACCTTCATCGCCGACCGCTTCGAGAAAAACATGGCTGGAAAGTCGCAAGAGCTGGCCGATGCCCTCAAGCGCTTCACGCTGTATTCTATGCAGAAGTACCGCACGCGCTACTTGCTATCGCGGCTGACTCAGCACGTCGAGATGGCATTCAGCGGCTTGAAGGCCCCAGGCAGTCTCGAGCCCTTTACGAAGCTGGAAATCGAGCACATCCTGCCTGACAACCCAAAGGCGGAACTGCTCGCCACGTGGGTGGCAGAGAACCCGAAAGCGGTATACAACGACTATAAAAATCGCCTCGGCAATTTAACCTTGCTGGAAAAGCCCATCAACATCGTCGCGGGCAATGATTTCTATGCGGCTAAGCAGGTCGAGTACAGCAAAAGCGGCAACTATTTGACCCGGAGCCTGGTGGTCTTGACCGATGTTGGGCAAAACACATCCATTTCCCGGATTAACGCCAAGCTGGCGGCATTTCCTGCATGGAAGGCGGCTGACATCGAAAGGCGACACGCGATGCTGATCGCCTTGGCGCAAGACGTTTGGAAGACGATGCCGATCAGCGTGTGAACTTAAGGATTGCACATGGTGCAATCCAATGTTTCAAGCCACAAATACTCTAAGGTAAACGCTTGTGTGGCGGAGACTGTGAGATTCGAACTCACGGACGGTTGCCCGTCGGCAGTTTTCAAGACTGCTGGTTTAAACCGCTCACCCAAGTCTCCGCAGGCTGCAGGGTTCGCATTCTATCCGCGCGCGGGGACTCCTCAAGCCTGCCCTGCCTGCAGCAACCCCTTCTTCTCGATGAACCCGATCACCCCATCCAGCCCCTGCTGGGTCTTGAGGTTGGTCATCACGAACGGTTTGCTGCCGCGCATGCGGCGCGTGTCGGCCTCCATCACGTCCAGATTCGCGCCCACGTGCGGTGCGAGGTCGGTCTTGTTGATGACGAAGAGGTCGCTCTTGGTGATGCCGGGGCCGCCCTTGCGGGGGATTTTCTCGCCGGCGGCGACGTCGATGACGTAGATGGTGAGGTCGCTCAGCTCGGGGCTGAAGGTGGCGGCCAGGTTGTCGCCGCCGCTTTCGACGAAGACGATGTCCGCGTTCGGGAACTGCGCGAGCATGCGGTCGATGGCTTCGAGGTTGATGGAGCAGTCTTCGCGGATGGCGGTGTGGGGGCAGCCGCCGGTTTCCACGCCCATGATGCGTTCGGCGGGCAGGGCGCCGCTGACGGTGAGCAGGCGCTGGTCTTCCTTGGTGTAGATGTCGTTGGTGATGGCGACGAGGTCGTATTTGTCGCGCAGCGCCTTGCAGAGCATTTCCAGGATGGTGGTCTTGCCGGAGCCGACGGGGCCGCCGATGCCGATGCGCAGCGGGGGCAGGGGCTTGGTGCGGTTCGGGACGTGGTGCAGGGGCGAGGTGTTGGTGTGGGCGGTCAGGGTCGTGTTCATGTTCGTGCGGTCATGAGCGGAAGAGGCGGGAGTACTGCGTTTCGTGGCGGGCGGAGAGCACGGCCAGCATGGGGGAGAAGGCCTGGCGCTCCGCGTCGCCCAACTGCATGGCATGGGCCACGGCGCCGGGGATGGAGGCGGCGAGCCGCGCGAGGATGCGCTGGCCGGCGCTCTGGCCCAGGGGCACGGCCTTGATGGCAGCCTGGACCATGTTTTCGGCCCAGCCGAAGGCGCAGGCGAGCAGCACGTCTTCGGCGCGCGCCTGGGTGCGCGCGGCGGCGAGGGCGAAGGCCACGGGGTAGGTGGGCGGCAGGGCGGCGAGCCGGGCGACGTCGGCCAATGCCTCCGGATCGCCCGCGTGCTGGTTGCGCAGCCAGTCGGCGAGGGAGCGGCCCATCTGCTCGGTCTGCAGGCGCAGTTCGCTGGTTTCTCGGGTGTGCAGCACCCAGTCGTTGAGGGCGCGCACGCGCTCCGCATCGCCCGCGCGCCACGCTGTGAGGGCCTGGTGGACGACGGCAAGGTCGCCGCGGGCCTGGGTGAGCATGAGCTGTTCCTGCAGCCAGGCGGCGGCTGTGGCCTCGGTGGTGACGCCCGCGCATTCGACGGCGATCTCCAGGCCCTCGGAGTACGAGAAGCCGCCCACGGGCAGGGCGGGCGAGGCGAGCCAGATGAGCTGCAGCAGGCTGGCCGCGGGCAGGGCCTGCGGCATCGGTGCCGACGCTGGTGCTCGTGTTGGTGCCGGCGGTGATGCTGGCCCGGGTGCTGGCGCCAGGACGGTGTCGGTTGCGGCCGGGGCGGCGGGAGCGGTGTCGATCACGGGCGCCATGCGCGCTTTCAGCGGGCGAGGGAATGCGGATGGGCGTGGCCGTGGTCCTGGCCATGGTCGTGGTGGTGGCCGCAGTCGTGGTCGTGGCTGTGCTCGTGGTCGCAGGCTTCGGTGGCGTCGGTGTGATCATGCCCGTGGTCCTGCCCGTGGCCGTGATGCGGATGGTCATGGCCGTGTTCGTGCCCATGACCGTGGCCATGACCATGCCCACCCGCCGCATAAGCGCCGCCTTCGGGCTCGAACGGCGCCTGCTGCGCGGTGACGATGAGGTGCATGGCGCGCAGCATGTCGGCGAGCACGTGGTCGGGCTCGATCTGCAGGTGGTCGGGGCGCAGCTCGATGGGCACGTGGCGGTTGCCCAGGTGGTAGGCGGCGCGGACGAGGTCGAAGGGCGTGCCGTGCTGCGTGCAGTGGGTGATGCGCAGCACGGCCTGGGGCGCGGCGACCACGCGGACCATGCTGCCGTCCTCGGCCACCAGCACGTCGCCGCCGCGCACGACGGTGCCGCGGGGCAGGAAGATGCCCAGTTCGCGCCCGGTGGAGTCGGTGGCGGCGAAGCGGCTTTTCTGGCGCACGTCCCAGTCGAGTTCGACGGTGGCGGCGCGCTTGAGCAATACGGGCGCGAGGCCGTGGCCCTGGGGAAGGAGTTTGTTGGCGGTCAGCATGTCGGGGTTTCCTGGGCGGCGAAAGCGCCATTTTGCGGCTTCGTGGCGCTCGCTGGGCGCGTGCGGCCGGGCGGAGGGCTGCTGCGCGCAGGGGTGTTCGCCAGGGTCAGAGCGCGCGTGTCATGAAATGGCTGGCCGGATCGAGCGTGTAGCTGCCGAACGGCGCGCAGTCTTCGAAGCCGTGGCGCGCGTAGAGCGCCCGCGCCGGCGCGAAGAAGGGCTGGCTGCCCGTCTCCAGGCTGATGCGCGTGTGGCCCGCGGCGCGTGCTGCGCCCAGCACGTGGGCCAGCATGCGGGCGGCGATGCCCTGGCCGCGCAAAGCGGCTGCGGTGCGCATCGATTTGAGTTCCGCATGCCCGGCATCGAGCCGCTTGAGCGCTGCGGTGCCGGCCAGGTGGTCGCCGTCCGGCGTGTCCACCCAGGCGCTCCAGAAGCGGATCTCCGGGCGGCGCAGGCCGTCCAGGTCGAGCGCGTGCACGCTCTCGGGCGGCGAGATGCGGCGCATGTCGGCCAGGTGCTCCTGCAGGAAGGTGGCGATGCGTGGATCGCTCAGGTCGTCCAGTCGGATGCGCAGGGGGGCCGGTGCGGCGTGGGGCAGGTCATTCATCGGCAGGCTCAGAAGAGGAAGTAGCGCTGCGCCAGCGGCAGCCGGGTGGCGGGTTCGCAGGTGAGCAGCTGGCCGTCGGCGCGCACGGTGTAGGTCTGGGCGTCGATCTCCATGCGCGGGGTGTAGCCGTTGTGCACCATGTGCTGCTTGCGCACGCCGCGGATGCCGCGCACGGCGCTGAGCTGCTTGGCCAGGCCGAAGCGTTCGCCCACGCCGGCCGCCATGGCCGCCTGCGAGACGAAGGTGAGCGAGGAGCGCGCCACGGCGCCTCCGAAGGCGCCGAACATCGGCCGGTAGTGCACGGGCTGCGGCGTGGGGATGGAGGCGTTCGGGTCGCCCATGGCGGCCAGGGCGATGCTGCCGCCCTTGAGGACCATCGCCGGTTTCACGCCGAAAAAGGCCGGCTTCCAGACCACGATGTCGGCCCACTTGCCGACCTCCAGGCTGCCCACGTCGTGGCTCAGGCCGTGGGCGATCGCCGGGTTGATCGTGTACTTGGCGACGTAGCGCTTGATGCGGTGGTTGTCGTTGCGGGCGCCGTCTTCGGGCAGGGCGCCGCGCTGCTGCTTCATCTTGTCGGCCGTCTGCCAGGTGCGCAGGATCACCTCGCCGACGCGGCCCATGGCCTGGCTGTCGCTGCTCATCATGCTGATGGCGCCCAGGTCGTGCAGGATGTCTTCCGCGGCGATGGTTTCCTTGCGGATGCGGCTCTCGGCGAAGGCCAGGTCTTCGGCGATCGCCGCGTCCAGGTGGTGGCACACCATGAGCATGTCCACGTGCTCGTCCAGCGTGTTGCGGGTGTACGGCATCGTGGGGTTGGTGGAGGAGGGCAGGAAGTTGTCCTCTCCCACCACGCGCAGGATGTCCGGCGCATGGCCGCCGCCCGCGCCCTCGGTGTGGAAGGCGCAGATGCCGCGCCCGCCCACGGCGGCGATGGTGTTCTCGACGAAGCCGCTCTCGTTGAGCGTGTCGGAGTGGATCGCCACCTGCGTGTCGGTGGCGTCGGCCACGTCCATGCAGTTGCTGATCGCCGACGGGGTGGTGCCCCAGTCCTCGTGCAGCTTGAGGCCGATCACGCCGGCCTCGATCTGCTCGTGCAGCGCGGCGGGCAGGCTGGCGTTGCCCTTGCCGAGGAAGCCGATGTTCATCGGGAACGCATCGGCCGCCTGCAGCATGCGCTCGATGTGCCAGGGGCCGGGCGTGCAGGTGGTGGCCAGCGTGCCGGTGGCCGGGCCGGTGCCGCCGCCGAGCATGGTGGTGATGCCCGATGCCAGCGCCTCTTCGATCTGCTGCGGGCAGATGAAGTGGATGTGGCTGTCGATGCCGCCCGCGGTGACGATGTTGCCCTCGCAGCTGATGATCTCGGTGCCGGGGCCGATGACGATGTCCACGCCGGGCTGGGTGTCGGGGTTGCCGGCCTTGCCGATGGCGGCGATGCGGCCGTCCTTGAGGCCAACGTCGGCCTTGACGATGCCCCAGTGGTCGATGACGAGGGCGTTGGTGAGCACGGTGTCCATCGCGCCTTCGGCGCGGGTGCGCTGGCTCTGCGCCATGCCGTCGCGGATGGTCTTCCCGCCGCCGAACTTCACTTCCTCGCCGTAGCCGCCGGCGCGCAGGGTGAAGTCCTGCTCGACTTCGGCGACGAGGCCGGTGTCGGCCAGGCGCACGCGGTCGCCCACGGTGGGGCCGAACATTTCCGCATAGGCGCGGCGGGAGACGGTGGCCATGGTGCTGTCTTGCCTTTCTGGGGGCGTGGCGTCGGTGGGAAAAGGCGCGGCGGGGGCTGTCAGGGCTGCGGCAGGCCGGGGGCGGCTTCCGCAGTGGCTGCGTCCAGCGGGCCCTGCGTATCGCCGCGGAAGCCGTGCACCGTGCGGCTGCCGGCGTAGTCCACCAGTTCCACGGTGCGCTGCTGGCCCGGCTCGAAGCGCACGGCGGTGCCCGAGGTGATGTTCAGCCGCATGCCGCGCGCGGCCGCGCGGTCGAAATCGAGCGCACCGTTGGTTTCGGCGAAGTGGTAGTGCGAACCGACCTGGATCGGCCGGTCGGCGCCGTTGCGCACCACCAGCGTGACGGTGCGCCGGCAGGGGTTGAGCAGGTGTTCGCCGTCGTCGACCAGCAGTTCGCCCGGAATCATGGTGCGCTCCTTGGTACGCGTTCAGGCCAGGCCGCCCAGCAGGGCGATGCCGAACAGGCCGACGGCGGCGCCGGCCGCGCGCGGTAGCCAGCGGTTGGCGCCGCGCAGCGCGACGCCCAGGCCGATGCCGCCGGCGTGCAGGGCCAGGGTGGCGGCGAGCATGCCGGCCAGCGTGGCGAGCGCATCGCCGTCGCCGGCCAGTTCATGGCCATGGGCGATGCCGTGGAAGACGGCGAAGGTGCCGACCAGCGCCGCGGCAGCGGGCGCGGGCAGGCGGCGCTGCGTGGCCACCAGCAGGCCCAGCACCAGCAGCGAGGCGGCGATCATCGGTTCCACCGCGGGCAGGGAGACACCCGCCAGGCCCGCGAGCGCGCCCACGAGCAGCATGCCGGCGAAGCCCAGGGGCGCGGCCAGCAGCTCGCGGCGGCTGCGCGCCGCCAGGGCGCTCCAGAGGCCCACGGCCACCATCGCGGCCAGGTGGTCCATGCCGGTGAGCGGGTGCAGGAACCCTGCGGCGAAGCCGTGGTGGTGGCCGGCGTCGGCGCCGGTATGGGCGAGCGCCGGCAATGCGGCGGCGGCAAGCAGGGCGGTGAGCGAGAAACGGGCGATGCGCATGGGGAAGGCTCCGGAGTCGGAATGAATGAGGCCTGCGGCCGGGTCAGGCGATGGGCTGGTGGACGGTGACCAGCTTGGTGCCGTCGGGGAAGGTCGCTTCCACTTGGATGTCGGAGATCATTTCCGGCACGCCTTCCATCACGTCGCCGCGCGTGAGCACCTCGCGGCCCTCGCTCATGAGCTGGGCCACGGTCTTGCCGTCGCGCGCGCCCTCCAGCACGGCCGCGGAGATCAGCGCCACCGCCTCCGGGTAGTTGAGCTTGAGGCCGCGCGCCTTGCGGCGTTCTGCCAGCAGCGCGGCGGTGAAGAGGAGGAGCTTGTCTTTTTCCCGGGGGGTCAGTTCCATGGAGGGGTTCCGTCGGTGGCCTCAACTGGGCGGCATCGTAAAGCAGGAAACCTGCCAGCGGACGGGCGCGGATCGCGACGGAGGTGCAGGTGGCATGAATGCTGCACCGCCAGGGGGTGCATCCATCCCACGTTCCCGCCACCGGCTCCCCGCAGGAGGCTGCCGCTCCCGCAGAGGGCGAAGCGCCGCAGCGCATCGTCAAGGTGCGCCGCGACTACAACAGCTGGGTGGGCAGCGAGACGCTGGAGGACTACGCGCTGCGCTTCACGCCGCAGCGCTTCCGCAAGTGGTCCGCCTGGCGGGTGGCCAACACGGCGTTCGGCGCGGCCTCGTTCCTGATCCTGGAGGCGGTGGGCGCCACGCTGCTGGTGCAGTACGGCTTCGCCAACGCGTTCTGGGCGATCCTGGCGACGGGGCTCATCATCTTCCTGGCGGGCATGCCGATCAGCGTCTACGCAGCGCGCTACGGCGTGGACATGGACCTGCTCACGCGCGGCGCGGGCTTCGGCTACATCGGCTCCACCATCACCTCGCTGATCTACGCGAGCTTCACCTTCGTCTTCTTCGCGCTGGAGGCCGCCGTGATGGCCTATGCGCTGGAGCTGGCGCTGGACATCCCGCCGGCCTGGGGCTACGTGCTCTGCGCGCTGGTGGTGATCCCGCTGGTGACGCACGGTGTCTCGGCCATCAGCCGGCTGCAGGTGTGGACGCAGCCGGTGTGGCTGCTGATGCTGCTGGTCCCCTTCGGCTACGTGCTGGTGCGCGATCCTGGTGCGTTCGTGGGCGTATCGCACTATTCGGGGGATCGCGGTGGATCGGCGGCGTTCGATCTGCACCTTTTCGGGGCGGCGCTAACGGTGGGCATCGCCCTCATCACCCAGATGGGGGAGCAGGCCGACTACCTGCGCTTCATGCCGGCGCGCACGCGCGCGAACCGGTGGCGCTGGTGGGCGGGCGTGCTGGCCGGCGGGCCGGGCTGGGTGGTGCTGGGCGTGTTCAAGATGCTGGGCGGGGCGCTGCTGGCCTACCTGGCGATCACGCACATGGTGCCGCCCGAACGCGCGGTGGACCCGAACCAGATGTACCTCGCCGCCTACGGCTACGTGTTCGCCGACTACCGCTGGGCGGTCGCGGCCACCGCGCTGTTCGTGGTGGTGTCGCAGGTCAAGATCAACGTGACCAACGCCTATGCGGGTTCGCTCGCATGGAGCAACTTCTTCTCGCGGCTCACGCACAGCCATCCGGGGCGCGTGGTGTGGGTGGTGTTCAACACGCTCATCGCCTTCATGCTGATGGAGATGAACGTGTTCACCGCGCTGGGGCAGGTGCTGGGGCTGTACTCCAACATCGCCATCGCCTGGATCATGGCCGTGGTGGCCGACCTGGTGGTGAACAAGCCGCTGGGGCTGTCGCCGCCGGGCATCGAATTCAAGCGCGCGCACCTCTACGACATCAACCCCGTGGGCGTGGGCGCGATGGCGCTGGCCTCGCTGCTGTCGGTGGTGGCGCACCTGGGGCTGTTCGGGCCGACGGCGCAGGCGTTCTCGGCGGTGATCGCGATGGTGACGGCCTTCGTGACCGCACCGGCCATCGCATGGGCGACGGGCGGGCGCCATTACCTGGCGCGCACCGGGCCGGCGGCCCTGCCTGCGCCCGCGATGCTGCGCTGCGTGGTGTGCGAGCGCGAATACGAGGCGCCGGACATGGCCCATTGCCCCGCCTACCGCGGCCACATCTGTTCGCTGTGCTGCACGCTGGATGCACGCTGCGGCGACATGTGCAAGCCCCATGCGCACCTGGCCGTGCAGTGGGCGGCGGCGCTGCGCTGGGTGCTGCCGCGGCGCGTCTGGCGGGTGCTGGATACGGGGCTGGGGCACTTCCTGCTGCTGATGCTGGTGATCGCGCCGCTGCTGGCGGCGGTGTTCGGCCTTTTCTACCACCAGGAACTCCAGTCGCTGGGCGCGGCCGGCGCGCCGGTGGCCGCACTGCGGTCGGGGTTGCTCAAGGCCTACCTGGCGCTGCTGGTCATCTCGGGCATCGTGGCCTGGTGGCTGGTGCTGGCCCAACAGAGCCGCCGGGTGGCGCAGGAGGAATCGAACCGGCAGACGCACCTGCTGCAGCGCGAGGTCACGCTGCACCGGCAGACCGACCAAGCGCTGCAGGAGGCCCGCCGCACCGCGGAGCAGGCGCGTGGCGTGGCCGAGGAAGCGCGCGAGGAAGCCGAGCACGCCCGGCGCCTCGCCGACCAGGCCAACCAGGCCAAGAGCCGCTACATCAGCGCCATCAGCCACGAGCTGCGCACGCCGCTCAACAGCATCCTGGGCTATGCGCAACTGATGGGCGAGGATGCCTCGGTGCCGCCGCACCGCCGCCAGGCGGTAGGCGTGATCCGGCGCGGCGGCGAGCACCTGCTCACGCTGATCGAAGGCACGCTGGACATCGCCCGCATCGAAAGCGGCAAGCTGACGCTGCAGGTGCGCCCCATGCGCTTCGCCGATTGCGTGCACGAGATGGTCGAGATGTTCGAGCCCCAGGCGCGCGCCAAGGGCCTCGCGTTCCGCTTCGATCCGCAGGGCGTGCTGCCCGAGGTGGTGCGCGGCGACGACAAGCGCGTGCGGCAGATCCTGATCAACCTGATCGGCAACGCCATCAAGTTCACGCCCGGCGGCCACGTGCGCCTGGGCGTGCGGCATGCGCGCGAGCTGGCGTTGATCGAGATCGAGGACAGCGGCCCGGGCCTGACCGATGCCGAGCGCGCCAGCATCTTCGAGCCGTTCGCGCGCGGCGCGGCCAGCAGCCAGGGCGCGGCGCCCGGCGCCGGGCTGGGCCTGACGATCGCCAAGATGCTGACCGAACTGATGGGCGGCGAGATGACGGTGACCAGCCGCCCCGGGGCCGGCGCGCTGTTCCGCATCCGCCTCTTTCTGCCCGAAGTGCATCCGGGCGCGCTGGCCGCCGACGTGCACGCCGCCCGTCCGCGCGCGACGCGCCGGGGCTATGCCGGCCCGCGCCGCCGCATCCTGGTGGTGGACAACGAAGAGCCCGACCGCGAACTGCTGGTGCAGTTGCTCGCGCCGCTCGGCTTCGAGCTGCGCACCGCCGCGAGCGGGCACGATGCGCTCGATCTGCTCGCTGCCGGCTACCGGCCCGACGTGGTCTTCATGGACCTGGCCATGCCCGGCATCGACGGCTGGGAGACGATCCGCCGCCTGCGCGCGGCCGGCCACACGCAGGCGCACGTGGCCGTGGTGTCCGCCAACGCGTTCGACAAGGGGCTGGAGAACGACGTGGACGTGCGGCCCGAGGATTTCATCGTGAAACCCGTGCGCCACAGCGAGCTCCTGGATTGGCTGGAGCGGCGCCTGGCGCTCCAGTGGGTGCATGCCGAGGAGGCCGCAGCCCCGGTCCCCCAACCTGCGCAGGCCGCCGCATGGCATGCCGCGGCGCCCGGCGCCGAACAGCTTGCGCCCCTGGCCGAGGCCGTGGAGCTGGGCTACTACCGCGGCGTGATGTCGCGGCTGGCGGAGATCGAGGCCGCCCAGCCCGAATGCGCCGACTGGGTGGCGCATGCGCGCGGGCTCGCGCGCCAGTTCCAGTTCGAGGCGCTGGCGCGTTTCATGAATTCTCCCGGAACCGACGACCGATGACCGCCGAGCCTTCGCCTTCCCCGTCCTCTCCCGCCCACCTGCCCGCGGGTGGCGGCGCCCCGCTGGGGGACCGCGCCGCGTCCGACGTGGTGCTGATCGTGGACGACGTGCCCGACAACCTCGCCGTGCTGCACGACGCGCTCGACGAATCGGGCTACACCGTGCTGGTCGCCACCAGCGGCGAGACCGCGCTCGCCCGCGCCGCGCAGGTGCTGCCCGACGTGGTGCTGCTCGACGCGGTGATGCCCGGCATGGACGGCTTCGAGGTCGCGCGGCGCCTGAAGGGCCTGCCGGCCACCGCGCACATTCCCATCATCTTCATGACCGGCCTGACGGAGACGGAGCACCTGGAGGCGGCCCTCGCCGCGGGCGGCGTGGACTACGTGACCAAGCCGATCAAGCCGCGCGAGGTGCTGGCGCGCATGAACGTGCACCTGCAGGGAGCCCGGCGCGCCCGGCAGGACATGCGGCAGGCGGGGCAGGCGCGCAATGCGCTGGACGCCTTCGGCTACGCCAGCATCACCGTGCGCGCCAGCGATGGGCGGCTGATGTGGCAGACGGCGCTCGCACGCACGCTGCTGCGCGACTACTTCCCGCCGGACGAAACCGCGCCGCCGCCGTGGGATGCGGCTGCCGCGGCCCCGGCAGGCGCCGTGCCCCCGCCGGTGGCCGACTGGCTGCGCGCCTTGCTGCCGCAGGTCGCCGGGTTCGCGGCGCAGCAGGTCGAGCCGCCGCGCCTGGTGGTGGAGCGCGGCGCGCGGCGCCTGTCGTTCAGCCTGCACCGGCAGACCGGCGACAGCGAGGGTGGCGGCGACTGGCTGATCGTGATGCGCGAGGTGTCCGACGCCGCCGTGATCGAGGCGCTGGCCCTGGGCTTCAAGCTGACCGCGCGCGAGGCCGAGGTGCTCTACTGGCTGCTCAAGGGCAAGACCAACCGCGACATCGGCGACATCCTGGGCTCCAGCCCGGCCACGGTGAAGAAGCACCTGGAGCGGGTCTACGTGAAGCTGGGCGTGGAAACCCGCACAGCCGCGGCGGGCATCGCCATGGCGCGCATCCGGCAGACGCACCCGCAGTTCGAAGGCTAGGGCGCCCGACGCGGGACCAGTAACCCCACGATCCCGCAAAAATATACATTCTGTGACAATTGGCGCCCTGTGTGTCGCCTTGCGTCCGGCGGTGGAAGCCCCTCCGGCCATCGGCTTCTGCTCCTTTCCATGAACGATATTTCCCTGCCGCGCCGGGCCGTACCCCGGCGGGGCCGTCCGCTGCTGCGCCGCCTGTTTCCGGCGCTCCTGGCCCTGCTGGTCATGATCTGCCTGGGAGCCTACCTGCTGATCACCAATGCGCTGAGCCAGGACGCCGACGTGCAGGAACGATCGCGGACCTTCATCGCGCGCAGCCTGGCGCAGCAGCGCGACGAGGCGGCCCGGAACATCATCAACTACAGCAAGTGGGGCGAGGCCTACCGGAACCTGCACCTGAAAGTGGACAAGGTCTGGGCCGACGCGCATCGCAACGTGGGCGACATTCCCTTTGCGCTGTTCGGGTACAACGGCGTGTGGGTCGTCGATGGTGCCGGGCATACGGTGTACGGCGTCATCGACGGCATACCCGTCTCGCAACCACTCGAGAGCTGGCTGCAGGGCGACGTGGCCGGCCTGCTCGCGGCGGCGCGCCACGGCGGGTTGCAGGACGGCAGCGTGGTGCGGGCGCTGGAAGTGGGCGGAGTGCCGGCGATCGCCGCTGCCGCCACCATCACGCCGGGCTGGGATGCGTCCATCCGCGTGGCGCCGGGCCCGCCCTCGGTCATGGTGTTCGCCACCGTGCTCGGTCCGGCGCGGCTCGCGCAGATCAGCGCGCAGTACGGCCTGCCGCCGCTCATCGCTTCCCACGCAGCGCTGCCGGGATACGAGTCGATGCCGCTGCTCGATTCGGGCTCCATCCAACTCCACTGGCATCCGCCGCAGCCCGGCCGGCACCTGCTGCGCCAGACCCTGCCGCTGTTTGCCGGCGGCGTGCTGCTGTTGCTGGGCGTGCTGTTCCTGCTGCTGCGCAACGCACTGGCCTCGTCCCGGCAGATCGACGCGCAGCTGCACGCCCTGCGCACCAGCCAGGCGGGGCTCCAGCACAGCGAGCGGCGCTTCCGCGACATGGCGGAGACCTCGTCGGACTGGCTCTGGGAGACGGATGCCGCGGGGCGACTGACCTACCTCTCCGACCGGTTTTCGCAGGTGACCGGCCACCGCCGCGGCGACTGGCTGGGCCGCCCGCTGGCGGAGTTGCTGCGGCCCGAGGGCGACGCGCCGCTGCAGCCCTGGCTGGAGCGCTCGGGAACACGGGACGATGAGGACGGGCCGGGCCCGGCGCGCGGCACGCTCCTGTGCCACATCGACGACAGTGCCGGGCTGCAGCGCATCTGCCGCATCACCGCGCGCGCCGTCGAGGGCGGCCAGGGCTTCCGCGGGACGGCCACCGATCTCACCGAGGAATGGCAGGCCCAGGCACGCGTGCGGCACCTCTCGCTGCACGACACGCTCACGGGCCTGCCGAACCGGCGGCGGCTGCACCAGTTCCTCGCGGCGCACCTGGAATCGGGCGGGCCGCTGACCCTGCTGTGCCTCGATCTGGACCGCTTCAAGCCCATCAACGATGCACCCGGCCATGCGCTGGGCGACCTGGTGCTGCAGGAGGTGGCGCGCCGCCTGCTGGCGCTGATCGGTCCGCAGGATCTCGCCGCGCGGCTGGGCGGGGACGAGTTCGTCGTGGCGCTGCCCGGCGCCCTGGCGGTGGAGGCGATCGACCGGCAGTGCGCGGCCATCGTCGCTGCATTGGGCGAACCCTTCGTGCCCGACGTCCAGACGACCGTGTTCATCGGCACCAGCGTGGGCGTGGTGCAGGCGCCGCGGCATGCGGACACGGCGCCGGAGCTGCTGCGCAAGGGCGACATCGCGCTCTATGGCGCCAAGGCCGCCGGCCGCAACACCTGGTGCGCCTACACCGATGCCCTGGACGAGCAGGCCATGGCGCGGCTGCAGCTGGAGCAGGATCTGCGCGTAGCGCTGCGCACCGGCCAGTTGCGCCTGCACTACCAGCCCTGCTATGCCGTGGACGGCGGCACGCTGCGCAGCCTGGAGGCGCTGGTGCGCTGGCAGCATCCATCGCGCGGGCTGCTGCTGCCCGAGGCGTTCCTGCCGCTGGCGCAGGAGACGGGCCTGATCCGGCCGCTGGGCCGGTGGGTGCTGCAGACGGCCTGCCGCGACGCCGCCGGGTGGCCTGCCGGCGTGCGCGTGTCCGTCAACCTCTCGGCCGGCCAGTTCGGCAGCGCGGGAGCACCCGGTGACGACTTGGCTGCCGTGGTGGCGGAGGCGCTGGGCGGCAGCGGGCTGGCGCCGCGGCGGCTGGAACTGGAGATCAGCGAGGGCGTGCTGCTGGCCCATGGCCGGGAAGCGATGGATTGCATCGCGGCGCTCAAGCGCCAGGGCGTGCGGTTGACGCTGGGAGATTTCGGTGCGGGCTTCTCATCGCTGGCCTATCTGCGGCAATTGCTGCCCGATGGCATCACGATCGGCCGGAGTTTCGTCGCGCAGTTGCCCGACCGGCCGCAGGACCAGGCGATCGTGCAGGCCGTGAGCGCCCTGGCGCATTCGCTGGGGCTGTCGGTGCGCGCCGAGGGCGTGGAGACCCAGGCGCAGTTCGACTGCCTGATGCGCCAGCCCTGCGACGAGGTGCAGGGTTTCCACTTCAGCGGGGCGCTGCCGGCGGACCAGTTGGGCAGGCTCTGGCAGGCCCCGCTGTCCGCCGCGGCCGCCGGGCCGGCCGAGCCGCGCTCGGGGTGATCGGGCAGGCGGGCGCCGCCGGTCAGCGCCCCACCGCTTTCTCCAGTTCGGCCTTGTTCATCTTCGATCGGCCCGCGATGCCCTTCTTGCGGGCCTCTTCGTAGAGCTGCTCGCGCGTGCGGCCCTGCGCACCGCCGTGCGAGCGTTGTCCGCCGCGCACCGGCGCCGGCGTGTCGTGCACGGTCTTGGGGTTGGCCTTCTTCGCCTCGCCGTGCTGCGCGCGTTCCTTGTTCACGGTGCGGGCCGCTATCTGCTCGGCCGTTTTCTCGCCGCGGCCGCGGTCCTTCAGGCTGTCCCTGATGTGCTCGTACTGGCGTTCGCGTTTGTCGCTCCAGGCGGCTCGTGGCATGGCGTACTCCTTGGTTCGATGGCAGTGCGACGCCCGTGCGGCATCGCGTGCCGCTATCTGACAACTTCGGCACCGTCCGCTCTGTCGGCGCAGCGGGCCTGAATCCGTAGGACGCTGCGGCGCCGCACCGGGCATGCCGATTGCCGCGAGAACGGGCATGTTCTGCCTGCACGGATGCGGAGGTTCAGCGCTGCGGCCCGGATAGGTCTTTCCGCAGCACGATCGCCGTGCCGATCGCCAGCCCGACGCCGAAGGCCGCATACACCGTGGCCAGGGCGGGGCGGCTCAGGTGGTGTTCGAAGCCGGGGGTGAAGCGGCGCGGGGTGAGCCGGAAATCGACATAGCAGGCGGCGGCGGACGTGATCGCTGCTCGGCGGCACACCTGGTTCCAGTTTTCCCGCGGTGCCGGGCCGCGCGCATCGCGGGCCGCGGCACTGACGGCGGCCCAGAAGACGGAGGCGCCATGGTGGATGAGGTAGCCCGGCAGGGTGTGCGAGAAGCGGGTGCGGTGCTCGCGCAGCGCGGAATCGCCCCAGAACCAGTGGCTCACGGCGTTCACGGGCGTGACCGTGGCGCGCGCCTGGCGGCGCCCGGCCCAGAGCAGCGCGGCCGTGGAGAGCACGCTGGCCCACCCGCCTGCGATGGCGCCTTCGCGCAGAGTGCGGTTCCAGTCGATGGGCATGGCGGGCTCCTGTAAGTTCGGGGAAGTGGAAAGAGGCGGCAACGTCGGAATCATCGCCACCGGCGTGCTGCCGAGCCTGTCGGAGGGCGCGTCCATCGCATGCAGGAACGCAGGTTCCGCGAAGAAAGGAAACACCGGTCCATGGAATATCTCGTCGCCAAATGGCTGCACATCCTCTCGTCCACCGTGCTGTTCGGCACCGGCATCGGCACGGCGTTCTATCTGCTCGTGGCGATGCTCGGCAGGGACCTGCGCTTCATCTTGCCGATGACGCGCTGGGTGGTGCGCGCGGACTGGCTCTTCACCGGCACCACGGCGGTGCTGCAACCGCTCACCGGCTGGTGGCTGGTGCACCTGATGGGCTTGCCCTGGAGCACGCCGTGGCTCGCGCGATCGCTCGGGCTCTACGCGCTGGCGATGTCCTGCTGGCTGCCGGTGGTCTGGATCCAGATCCGCATGCGCGATGCCGCCGTGCGCGCGGAGGCCGGACAGCCCGGCGCCTGGGCTGAACTGTGGCGTTTCTTCATCGCCTGGGTGGTATTGGGCATTCCGGCGCTCGTGGCGTTCCTGGCCATCTTCTGGTTCATGGTGAGCAAGCCATCGGGCGGGTAGTGTGGTAAATTGGTATTACCAATCAATGTGAAATTTGCTGCAATGCGGAGATTGCCGGGTTAACCCTGTGCGATGCGCGGTACAGTGTCTCGGAGAATGCGCGCTGCTTTTCATGGTTGGTTTAATTGGTAATACCAATGTATGTGCAGTGCACGAACCCATGGAGCAGCCTTCCCGGTCGGGCCGCCCTCGCGGCGCTTGGCCGGCCCTCCATCCCGACCGACCTCGCCATGCAACCCCTCTGGCAGCAGAACTACGACCCCGCCGGAAACATCTGGATTTCCGCGCTGGTGGCGCTCATTCCCATCGTCTTCTTCTTCCTGGCCCTGACGCGGCTGCGGCTCAAGGGCTACCAGGCGGGCACCGTCACCGTGCTGCTGTCGCTGGCCGTGGCGCTGTTCTTCTACCGCATGCCCGTGAGCGCCGCGCTGGCGTCGGCGGTGTACGGCTTCTTCTACGGGTTGTGGCCCATTGCATGGATCATCGTGGCCGCGGTGTTCCTCTACAAGATCTCGGTGGCGACGGGCCAGTTCGCCGTCATCCGCTCGTCGATCCTGTCCGTCACGGAAGACCAGCGGCTGCAGCTCATCCTGGTGGGCTTCTGCTTCGGCGCGTTCCTGGAAGGCGCGGCCGGCTTCGGCGCCCCGGTGGCCATCACCGCCGCGCTGCTGGTGGGCCTGGGTTTCAAGCCGCTCCATGCCGCCGGCCTCTGCCTGATCGCCAACACCGCGCCCGTGGCGTTCGGCGCGATGGGCATTCCGATCATCGTGGCGGGCCAGGTGTCGGGCGTGGACGCGTTCGCCATCGGCCAGATGGCCGGCCGGCAACTGCCGTTCATGACGGTGCTGGTGCTGTTCTGGCTCATGGCGATCATGGACGGTTGGCGCGGCGTGAAGGAGACCTGGCCCGCCGTGCTGGTGGGCGGCGGTTCGTTCGCCGTGATGCAGTTCCTCACGGCCAACTACATCGGCCCCGAGCTGCCGGACATCACCTCGGCCATCGTCTCGCTGGTGGTGTTGACGCTGTTCCTGAAAGTCTGGCAGCCCCGCCGCATCTTCCGCTTCGAGCAGGAGCCCGTGGCGGCCGGTGCGCGTGCCGGCGAACGGCCCGCAGCGCGTGGCAAGGCCGCGGTGGGCGCGGCCGCCGGTGTCTCCAGCGGCATGCCGCTGACGGCAGGCGCGGTCTTCAAGGCCTGGTCGCCCTTCATCGTCCTCACCGCGGTGGTCACGCTCTGGAGCCTCAAGCCCTTCAAGGCGCTGTTCGCGGCGCAGGGCGCGCTCGCTGCCACCGTGGTCAACATCCCGGTGCCGTTCCTGCACAACCTGGTGGAGAAGGCTCCGCCGGTCGTGGCGGCGGCCACGCCGTACGGCGCGGTGTACTCGTTCAACTGGCTGTCCGCCACCGGCACGGCCATCCTGATCGCCGCGCTGGTCACGATCGTCTTCACGCGCCTGTCGCCCGCCAAGGCGGTGGCGACGCTCGGCGAAACCTTCAGGGAACTGGCCGTGCCGATCTACTCCATCGGCATGGTGCTGGCCTTCGCCTTCATCGCCAACTATTCCGGCCTCTCGGCCACGCTGGCGCTGGCCCTGGCGCACACGGGCCAGGCCTTCACCTTCTTCTCGCCGTTCCTCGGCTGGATCGGCGTGTTCCTGACCGGCTCGGACACCTCGGCCAACGCGCTGTTCGCCGCACTGCAGGCCACCACCGCGCAGCAGCTCGGCCTGCCGCAGGTGCTCACGGTGGCGGCCAACACCACGGGCGGAGTCACCGGAAAGATGATCTCGCCGCAGTCCATCGCCATCGCCTGCGCGGCGGTGGGCCTGGCAGGGCGCGAGTCGGACCTGTTCCGCTTCACGGTGAAGCACAGCCTGGTCTTCGCGGCCATCATCGGCATCATCACCACGCTGCAGGCCTACGTGTTTCCGTGGATGATCCCGGGGCATTGATGAACACCCCCCTGAGCGGCTGCGCCGCTTCCCCCCGCTCTCGCCGTGCTGCGCACGGCGGGCAGGGGGACGACGCCGGTGGCCGGGCAAAGCCCGTTCCACGGCGTCCGCTGGTCTGGCCTGCTCCGCGGCCATCGGACCGGACAGGCCGTGCGGGGTTCACGCAACGCGCGTGGTGCCTGGCGCCACGGGATCACCCCTGAACTCTCTAGGAACCACACAATGCGCCTGGCCGATCACGTCGTCGAGAAACTGCTTGCCCTGGTGCAGGCCCGCGGTCTGCAGGCCGGCCAGCGGCTGCCGGCCGAGCGGCAACTGGCGGAAGAACTGGGCGTGTCGCGCACCTCCATCCGCGAGGCGATCCAGAAGCTCGTGAGCCAGGGCGTGCTGGCCAGCCGGCGCGGCGACGGCACGTACCTGCAGACGGGCGGCTCGGCGGAATGGCTGCAGCCCGCGGTGGCGCCGCTCACGCGGCTGATGGAGTCCGATCCGCACTACCGCTACGACGTGCTCGAAACCCGCCATGCGCTGGAAAGCAGCACCGCCTGGCTGGCCGCCCAGCGCGCCACCGCCGAGGACAAGGACCGCATCCGGCGCTGCTTCGACGTGATGATGCAGCACCAGCAGAGCGGCAACGCCGAGCTGGCGGCGCGCGCCGATGCGCAGTTCCATCTCGCCATCGCCGAGGCCTCGCACAACCTCGTGCTGGTGCAGGTGATGCACAGCCTGTTCACCATGGTGCTGTCCACCGTCGAGCGCAACCGCCACGACATGTTCCGCCTGAGCGAGCCCGTCACCATGCAGGCGCTCACGGCGCAGCACCAGGGCCTCATGCAGGCCATCCTCGACGGCGACGCGCAGCGGGCCCGCCAATGCATCGGCGAGCACCTCGAGCACGTGCGCGCCACCATCCAGCGCCTGGACGAGGACCGCGCCCGCCGCGAGCGCTCCACGCGCATGCCCGTGGACGCGGGCCCCGCGCCGCTGCTGCCCCCCCACTGACCCGACAACCATGATCATCTCTTCTACCGCCGACTACCGCGAAGCCGCGCGCAAGCGCCTGCCTCCCTTCCTTTTCCACTACATCGACGGCGGCGCCTATGCCGAGCAGACCCTGCGCCGCAACGTCGAGGACCTGGCCGCGGTCGCGCTGCGCCAGCGCGTGCTCAAGGACATGAGCCGCCTCGACACCAGCATCGAGCTGTTCGGCGAGAAACTCTCCATCCCCGTGGCGCTGGCACCCGTGGGCCTGACGGGCATGTACGCGCGGCGCGGCGAGGTGCAGGCCGCGCGCGCGGCCGACCGGCACGGCGTGCCGTTCACCATGTCCAGCGTCTCGGTCTGCCCGATCGAGGAGGTGGCGCCGAAGCTCGGCCGGCCGATGTGGTTCCAGCTCTACGTGCTCAAGGACCGCGGCTTCATGAAGAACGCGCTGGAGCGCGCCCAGGCGGCGGGCTGCACGGCACTGGTGTTCACCGTGGACATGCCCGTGCCCGGCGCGCGCTACCGCGATGCGCATTCCGGCATGAGCGGCCCGAACGCCGCGCTGCGCCGCTACTGGCAGGCCGCCACGCACCCGCGCTGGGCCTGGGACGTGGGCGCGCTGGGCCGCCCGCACGACCTGGGCAACATCTCCACCTACCTCGGCAAGCCCACGGGGCTGGCCGACTACATGGGCTACCTGGGCTCCAACTTCGATCCGTCCATCTCGTGGAAGGACCTGGAGTGGATCCGCGCGTTCTGGAAGGGGCCCATGCTCATCAAGGGCATCCTGGACCCGGAGGACGCGAAGGACGCCGTGCGCTTCGGCGCAGACGGCATCATCGTCTCCAACCATGGGGGCCGGCAGCTCGACGGCGTGCTCTCCTCGGCACACGCGCTGCCGCCCATCGCCGATGCCGTGAAGGGCCAGATCAAGATCCTGGCCGACTCGGGCATCCGCAACGGGCTGGACGTGGTGCGCGCCATCGCGCTCGGCGCCGACGCCGCGATGATCGGCCGCGCCTTCGTCTACGCACTGGCCGCGGCGGGCGAGGCCGGCGTGAAGCACGTGCTGGAGCTGCTCGAGAAGGAAATGCGCGTGGCGATGACGCTCACCAGCGTGGCGAAGGTCTCCGACATCACCGGCGACCTGCTGGTGAAAGCCTGATCCCGCCATGACCGGCGAATCGGCGACTCCCACCACCTCGCGCGCGGCGCTGCTCCAGCAGCTGCGCGCCGCCGTGGGCGCGCCCCACGTGCTCACCGGCGACCAGGCCACGCGGCGCTTCCGCAAGGGGCACCGGACCGGCGAGGGGCCGGTGCTCGCGGTGGTGCGGCCCGGCACGCTGCTGGAGCAGTGGCGCGTACTGCAGGCCGCCGTGGCGGCTGGGCGCATCGTCATCATGCAGGCCGCCAACACCGGGCTGACGGGCGGCTCCACGCCCGACGGCGCGGGCTACGACCGCGAGATCGTGCTCGTCAACACGCTGCGCATCACGGGCGTGCAGGTGCTCGGCGGCGGCGAGCAGGTGGTCTGCCTGCCGGGGGCCACGCTGGACCGGCTCGAACAGGCGCTCGCACCGCTGGGGCGCGAACCGCATTCGGTGATCGGCTCGTCGTGCATCGGCGCCTCGGTGCTGGGCGGCATCTGCAACAACTCCGGCGGTGCGCTGGTGCGGCGCGGCCCGGCCTACACCGAACTGGCGCTCTACGCCCGCGTGCGCGAGGACGGCTCGCTGCAGCTCGTGAACCACCTCGGCATCGCACTGGGCAGCACGCCGGAAGAGATCCTGACGCGCCTGCAGAACGGCGACTACGCGGCCGCCGACGTGGCGCACGACCCGCGACGCGCTGCGTCCGACCCGCGCTACGGCGAGCACGTGCGCGCGGTGGACGCCGACACGCCCGCGCGCTTCAACGCCGATCCGTCGCGCCTGTTCGAGGCCTCGGGCTCCGCCGGCAAGCTGTGCCTGTTCGCGGTGCGGCTGGACACGTTCCCGAAGGAAGCCAGCACGGTCTTCTACATCGGCAGCAATGCGCCCGACGACCTCACCGCCGTGCGCCGCCACCTGCTCACGGCGCTGCCGCGCCTGCCGATCGCGGGCGAATACATCCATCGCACGGCCTACGACATCGGCGAGCGGTACGGCAAGGACACCTTCCTGCTGATCGACCGCTTCGGCACCGCGCGGGTGCCGGCCGCGTTCGCGCTCAAGAGCCGCATCGACGGCTTCTTCGAGCGCTTCGGGCTGCGCGGCGTGACCGACCGCGCCATCCAGGCGCTGACGAACCTGCTGCCCAGCCACCTGCCGCCGCGCATGCGGCAGATGCGCGAGCGCTACGAGCACCATCTGCTGGTGCGCGTCTCCGACGACACGGCGCAGGCCACGCGCGATTTCCTGGCGCGGCATTTCGGTGGCAGCACGAGCGGGGGCTTCTTCGAGTGCGATGCGCAGGAGGGCCGCAAGGCCTTCCTGCACCGCTTCGCGATCGCGGGAGCCGCCATCCGCTACCGCGAGGCGCACCGCGGCAGCGTGGAGGACATCGTGGCGCTGGACGTCGCGCTGCGCCGCAACGACCGCGAGTGGGTGGAGCAATTGCCGGCGGACGTCGAGGCCGGCGTCGTCCACAAGCTGTATTACGGGCACTTCTTCTGCCACGTGTTCCACCAGGACTACATCGTGAAGAAGGGCGTGGATCCGCTGGCGATGGAGCACCGCATGTGGGCGCTGCTGGATGCGCGACGCGCGGAATACCCGGCCAAGCACAACGTGGGGCACCTCTACGTGGCCAAGCCCGCGCTGGCCGGTTTCTACCGCCAGCTTGACCCGACGAACACGTTCAACCCGGGCATCGGGCACACGTCCCGCCTGCGCGGCTGGGAGGCCTGCTGCGAAGCGCCCGCGCAGTGGCCGAAGGGCTATTCGGAGCCTGAGGCGGAGCAGGAAGGCGTGGAGACCGCGGCGCTGCCCCGCTGAGCCGCGGTCCCGCATGGGGCCGTGCAGCGTGCAGGCAGCCCGCGAGGAAGGAAGATCACATGCCCAGCGACTTGAGCAGATCGTCGGTGTCGCTGTCGTTGCCGGCGGCCGGCGGGGCGGACGGAGCGGAGGCGCCGTCCTGGTCCGCCTGCGCCAGCAGCGCGTCGGGATCGGGCGCTTCCTGCGGCTCGAAGTCGTAGAGCTTGATGAACTCGGTGCGGTCGATCGCGAGTTCGAGGTAGAAGATGTGGTTCTTGGCCGTGTAGAAGGTCACGCGGCGCGCCTCGGGCTGGTCCAGGTTGGCGTCCACGCTCAGCATCACCTGCTTGTTGAGCGCCAGCATCTTGGGCTGGTTCTGCGTGATGTGCGTCTGCAGTTCGCGGCGCACCTTGCCGGTGAAGTCGCCCACCACCTGGTTCATCAGTTCGCCCATCACGTTCGCCACCTCGTCGGAGGTGTAGGAACTGGCGAGGTCGTCCTGCGACATGCCCATGCTCAGCAGGTAGGTCTGGTAGATCTCCATCGCCGCCTCCTTGCTGAGGTTGATGATCACCAGGCCCGAGAAGCCGCCATCGAACAGCACGAAGCAGCCGATGTCGGGGCGCAGGCAGGTCTTGGTGATGCGCTGCACCATGCCGGAGTAATGCAGCTGCGTCTGCGTGGCCACGCTCAGCACCCGCGTGACGGAATTGCACAGGCTGATCAGCAGATCTTCGGTGCCGTAGGTGGGGGCGGACTTGTCGGGCGTGCTCATGGGAGGGCGGGCTGCGGTCGGGGATGGAAGAAGAGAGGGACGGGCGGGATGCCCGGCCGCGTGCAGTGTAGCGCGCGGGTGGCGCCGCGCGCAGCCGGACAAGCCCGCGGTGGGCGCCCTGCCGCTAGCGGATGCCGCGTTCCAGGCCGGCGTCGGAGATGCGCCGCGCATACACGGCCAGGACGATGCGCTCGGAGTTCACCAGGTAGTCGTTGAGCGCCTGCGATGCCTCCTGCGGCTTGCCGGCCTCGAACAGCGCGAGGATGCGCTCGTTCATGTCCACATAGGGCGCGTGCAGGAACTCGGGATCGTTCAACAGCCCGAAAGCCAGCCGCAGCTCCGCCAGCACGTGCGCGAACATGGTGTTGAGCCGTTCGCTGTCGGCCAGCTCGACCACGGCCATGTGGAACTCCATGTTCGCCGTGCCCACGCCCTGCCAGTCGCCCGCGTCGCGGCAGCGCTGGGCTTCGTCCACGGCCTCGCGCAGATGCCGTTTGGCGGGATGGCGCGGATAGGCCTGCGCCAGCGCCTGGCATTCGATGAGCCTGCGCACCCGGTAGATGTCAATGATCGACGCGATGCTCGGCACGGCGACCGACACCCCCCGGTTGGGCTCGTGCTTGACCAGGCCTTCCTTGGTGAGCAGGCGGAACACCTCGCGCAGCGTGTTGCGCGAGATCTCCAGGCTTTCGCTGAGCGTCGCTTCCGACAGGCGCTGGCCCGGAGAGAACTCGCCCTTGACGATCTTCTGGCGGATGAGCTCGGCGATGCGCTCGTTGAGCGTCTGGGCGTTGGCGGAAGGTGCGGGGGTCATGCCGGGCGAGTGCAGGTACGGAATGCGTGTGCGGAAAGCGGAAGAGGGCCACGGCGCGGCGGGTGCCGCGCAGGGCCACCGTTTGTAGCAGATTCTTCCGCCGCGTCGGGGTCGCGGCCGACGCCCGGTTCCTGGTCGTTTCCGGCTGCCACGGGACGGCCGGTGGCGCGCGCAGCGGGCGACCCGGCAGTACGGCCGCACCGTGGAATGTCGGTCCGGCTCAGGGTTTACGCCAAGTTTTGCACGCACTTTCGTTGGGCAAAATTTAAAAATCGTGAGACAAGTTGGAATTCATTGTGCTTACTTGGTGCATGAATTGTTCAACAAAACAAAAAACATGATGATCAATGCGCACTGTTGTGTTCATTGATTGGCATGCGAATTGCCTGTCGTCTCGCGTGCCGCCGACCCCGCGGGCACCGGCGGCCTCCCGGTCGTCCGCATTCCAAGGATCCAACATGCTCAACACCGTCAACCTGTGGCCGCTCGTCGGGGTGGCCATCATCATTGCGGGCTTCGTCCTGCGCTTCAATCCCATGCTGGTCGTGATCGCCACGGCGATCGCCACGGCCTTCGCGGCCGGCTTTCCGATCGACAGGATCCTGGCCACCATCGGCACCGGCTTCATCAAGACGCGCAACCTGCCGCTCATCATCCTGCTGCCGCTCGCGGTGATCGGGCTGCTGGAGCGCCACGGCCTGCGGCAGCACGCGCAGCAATGGATCGGCAGCATCCGATCGGCCACCGCGGGCCGCCTGCTGATCGTCTACCTCGCCGCGCGCCAGCTCACCGCGGCCATCGGCCTCACCAGCCTGGGCGGACATCCACAGATGGTGCGCCCGCTGATCGCCCCGATGGCCGAAGGCGCCACCGAGGCCCGCCACGGCCCGCTGCCCGAGCGCATCCGGCACAAGCTGCGGGCGTTCTCGGCGGCCACCGACAACGTGGGCCTGTTCTTCGGCGAGGACATCTTCGTGGCCTTCGGCGCGATCGTGCTCATGACCACCTTCCTGCGCGAAGCCGGCATCGAAGTCGAGCCGCTGCACGTCGCGCTCTGGGGCCTGCCCACCGCGATCTGCGCCTTCTGCATCCATGCGTGGCGCCTGCGCCGCCTCGACCGCGCGCTGGAGCGGGAACTGGCCGCCGAGGGCCTGGCCCGCACCTCCGCTGCCACCACCGCCGCCGCCGCATCCTCCTCTTCCGCTTCGGGAGTCTGACCATGACGCTCACCATCCAGCACCTCTACCTCCTGGTGGGCGCCATCCTGGCGATCACCGCGGCGATGACGCTCGCCGACCGCAGCCATCCCAAGCGCTACTCCAGCGCGCTCTTCTGGGCGCTCTATGCGCTGGTCTTCCTCGTGGGCGATCTGCTGCCCCCGCTCTGGGTGGGCGTGGGTGCCATCGCGATGGCGCTGATCGCCGGTTTCGGCGGGGTCGGTGCGGGCCGGCACGCGCCGCGCAGCGCCGCCGAGTACGCCGCCAGCGCCCGGCGCCTGGGCCACAAGCTGTTCATCCCCGCGCTGGCCATTCCCCTCATCACGATGATCGGCACGCTCTCGGCCAAGTATCTGGTGTTCGGCGGCACGCCGCTGCTCGACCCCAAGAACACCACGCTGGTGAGCCTGGGCGTGGGCAGCATGCTGGCGCTGGCGCTCGCCTGCTGGCTGACGCGCGAGACGCCCGCGCAGGGCATCCGCGAATCCCGCCGGCTCACCGACGCGCTGGGCTGGGCCCTGGTGCTGCCCCAGATGCTCGGCATGCTGGGCCTGGTGTTCTCCGACGCGGGCGTGGGCAAGGCGGTGGCGCACGTCACCACGACCTACATCAACATGGACCTGCGCTTCGTCGCCGTGGCGGTGTACGTGGTCGGCATGGCGCTGTTCACCATCATCATGGGCAACGGCTTCGCGGCCTTCCCGGTGATGACGGGCGGCGTCGGCGTGCCGGTGCTGGTGGGCGTGTACCACGGCGACCCGGCCGTGATGGCGGCGATCGGGATGCTGTCGGGCTACTGCGGCACGCTGCTGACGCCCATGGCGGCCAACTTCAACATCGTGCCGGCCGCGCTGCTGGAACTGCCCGACAAGAATGCCGTGATCCGCGCCCAGGTGCCCACCGCGCTGCTGCTGCTGGCCGCCAACGTGGTGCTGCTCAACTTCCTGATGTTCCGCTGAAGGCGGCACGGCTGCGGCCGGAACAACTCCCCGGGGCCGATGCGCCCCTTCCGAAGGACCTGCAATGCAAATAGACCTGAACAGCGACCTCGGCGAGAGCCTGGGCGCCTGGCGCATGGGCGACGACGCCGCCATGCTGGACATCGTGAGCAGCGCCAACGTGGCCTGCGGCTTCCACGCGGGCGATGCCGCGGGCATCCTGCGCACGCTGCGCGACGCACAGGCGCGCGGCGTGGTGGTGGGCGCGCACGTGGGCTACCGCGACCTCGCGGGCTTCGGCCGCCGCAACATGGACGTGGACAGCGCCGACCTGCAGGCCGACGTGATCTACCAGATCGGCGCGCTGCAGGGGCTGGCCCGTGCGGCCGGCACGGCCGTGCGCTACGTGAAGCCGCACGGCGCGCTCTACAACACCATCGCCCACGACCGCCGCCAGGCGGACGACGTGATCGCGGCGGTCCGGGCGGCCGATCCGCAACTGGCGCTGGTCGCGCTCGCGGGCTCGCCGCTGATCGGCTGGGCACGCGAGGCCGGGCTGCGCGTGGTGGCCGAGGCGTTCGCCGACCGGGGCTACACGCCGGCCGGCGCGCTGGTGTCGCGCCGCGAGAAGGGGGCGGTGCTGCACGACGCCGGCCAGATCGCCGAGCGCATGCTCCGGCTGGTCTCGGAGGGCACCGTGGAGGCGGTCGACGGCAGCACCGTGCGCATCGAGGCCGATTCCATCTGCGTGCACGGCGACAGCCCGGGCGCGGTCGCCATCGCGCGCGCGGTGCGGGACCGGCTGGAGCGGGCCGGCGTGGAGGTGGCATCCTTCGCGTGCGCCGCGCAATGACGCCCGGCACCGCCCGCGGGCGATCGAGAGAGGTTCTCCATCCATGACCATGCGTTTTCTTCCCGCCAACCTTGACGCGCTGATCGTCGAGCAGGAAGGCCTGGAGCCCACCCTGGCCCTGCTGGAGTCGCTGCGGCGCGATCCGGTCGCCGGCATCGAGGAGATGGTGCCCGCGGCGCGCACGCTGCTGATCCGCTTCCGGCCCTGGGTCTGCAGCATGGCATCCCTCGTGGACGCCATCGCCCGCCGCGACACGGGAGGCCGCGCGGCGCGCAGCGACACGCTCGTGGAAATTCCCGTGCACTACGACGGCGAAGACCTGGCCGAGGTGGCGCAGATCCTCGGCGCCACGCCCGAAGAGGTGGTGCGCCGCCACACCGGCAGCGAATACACCGTGGCCTTCACCGGCTTCGCCCCCGGATTCGCGTACCTGACCGGAGGGCATCCCAGCTTCGACGTGCCGCGCCGCGCCACGCCACGCACCCGCATTCCCGCGGGCGCCGTGGGCCTGGCCGGCACCTTCAGCGGCATCTATCCGCAGGCCAGCCCCGGCGGCTGGCAGATCATCGGCACCACGCCGCTGGCCATGTGGGACCTCGCGCGCGAGGTGCCCGCCCTGCTGCAGCCCGGCTTCCGCGTGCGCTTCGTCGACATCGCGGCGCTGCCCACCGCCGCACGGCAGGCGCTGGAGGCGGCCTCGGCGCCTGCGGCCGCCCGCGTGCAGGTGACGCCATCGCCTGTATCTGCCACGGGACTTGCACGGGCTGGGGATGCGCCATCGTCCGGCGGCCCGGCGCTGCAGGTGCTGTCCGCGGGCCTGCAAACCCTGTGGCAGGACCTGGGCCGCCACGGACACGCAGGGCAGGGCGTCTCGGCCTCCGGCGCGATGGACCGGGCCGCCTGCCGCGCCGCGAACCGGCTGGTGGGCAATCCCTCGGATGCCGCCTGCCTGGAAACCGTGCAGGGCGGCCTGCGCCTGCGCAGCCGCGGCGACACCGTCGTCGCCGTCGCTGGGGCCGACGCGCCTCTGACCGTGACGACCGCCGACGGGCGCCGCTGGCCGGTGGCGCGCCATGCGCCGCTGGCCCTGGCGGACGGCGACGAACTGGCGATCGGCGAACCCCGCGCCGGCGTACGCTGCTATGTGGCGGCGCGCGGCGGCTTTGCCGTGGCGCCCGTGCTGGGCAGCTGCGCGACGGACACGCTCGCCCGCGTGGGGCCTCCGGCCGTGGCCGCCGGCGACGTGCTGCCGGTGCGCGCCCCGCGCTCCCTGGCCGCCGTGGGCGCGGCGGAGCTGCCGCCCGAAGGCCTGCCCGAAGCCGGCCAGGAGGTGGTGCTCGACGTGGTTCCCGGACCGCGCACCGACTGGTTCACACCCGAGGCCGTGGCGCTGCTGGCCTCCCAGCGCTGGCAGGTCACGCCGCAATCCAACCGCGTGGGCCTGCGCCTGGCGGGCGAGGTGCCGCTGGCGCGCGCCGTGCCGGGTGAGCTGCCCAGCGAGGGCACCGTGGCCGGCGCCATCCAGGTGCCGCCCAGCGGCCAGCCCGTATTGTTCCTGGCCGACCATCCGCTGACCGGCGGCTACCCCGTCATCGGCGCCGTCGCACCCCACCACCTGGACCTGGCCGGCCAGATTCCTGTCAACGCCTGGGTGCGCTTCCGTCCCCTCCGCACCTTCGAACCCGTCACCCGCTCCTGAACACCATGAAAAAAGTCCGGATTGCCAACCGTGGGGAAAACGTTCGCGCAGCGGGCGTTTCTGCACATCGCCGTGCCTGCGCAGCAGGCTGCGGCGGTCTCGTCGCCCCTCTCGATTGCTCCAGCGAAAGTTGATGTGATGAAAAAAGTCCTGATTGCCAACCGCGGCGAAAACGTTCGCACAGCGGGCGTTTCTGCACATCGCCGTGCCTGCGCAGCAGGCTGCGGCGGTCTCGCCGTCCCGCCGTCCGCTTCCACCGAAAGTTGATGTCATGAAGAAAATCCTGATCGCCAACCGCGGCGAGATCGCCGTCCGTATCGCCCGCGCCTGCGCCGACTACGGCCTCGGCTCCGTCGCCGTCTATGCCGACGCCGACATCGACGCCCTGCACGTGCGCATGGCCGACGAGGCCTGGGGCCTGGGCGGCGACCGCCCGGCCGATACCTACCTGCACATCGACAAGCTGCTGGATGCGGCCCGCAAGAGCGGTGCCGACGCCGTGCACCCCGGCTACGGCTTCCTGTCCGAGAACGCGGGCTTCGCGCGGGCCGTGATCGGCGCGGGCCTGACCTGGATCGGCCCGCCGCCCGAGGCCATCGAGCGGCTGGGCGACAAGGTGGAGGCACGGCGGCTCGCGCTGCAGGTGGGCGCGCCGCTCGTGCAGGGCACGCCCGGCCCGGTGCAGGACGTGTCCGAAGTGCTCGCCTTCGCCGAGCGGCACGGCCTGCCGATCATCATCAAGGCGGCCTTCGGCGGCGGCGGTCGCGGCATGAAGATCGCGTGGCGCATGGACGAGGTGGAAGACCTCTACGCCTCCGCCGTGCGCGAAGCCATGGCCGCCTTCGGCCGCGGCGAGTGCTTCGTGGAGCAGTTCCTCGATCGGCCCCGGCACATCGAGGCCCAGGTGCTGGCCGACACGCACGGCAACGTCGTGGTGCTGGGCACGCGCGACTGCTCCCTGCAGCGCCGCAACCAGAAGCTCGTGGAAGAAGCGCCCGCGCCCTTCCTCACGCCGGAGCAGCGCGAGCGCATCCATGCCTCGGCCCGCGACATCTGCGCCGCCGCCGGCTACACGAGTGCGGGCACCGTCGAATTCCTGCTGTCGGGCACGGGCGCGATCTCGTTCCTGGAGGTGAACACGCGCCTGCAGGTGGAGCATCCCGTCACCGAGCAGACCACGGGCGTCGATCTCGTGGTGGAGCAGTTCCGCATCGCCGAAGGTTTGCCGTTGCGCATCACGCAGACCCCCGAGCCACTCGGCCACTCGATCGAGTTCCGCATCAACGCCGAGGACGTGGGTCGCGGCTTCCTGCCCACGCCCGGGGGCGTCACCCGGTTCGATCCGCCCTCGGGCCCCGGCGTGCGCCTCGACACCGGCGTGCAGGCCGGCTCCATCGTGCCGGGCACCTTCGATTCGCTCATGGCCAAGCTCATCGTGTCGGGTTCCACGCGCGAGCAGGCCATCGCCCGGGCACGGCGCGCGCTGCGCGAATTCCGCATCGATGGCGTGGCCTCGGTGCTACCGTTCCACCGCGCGGTGATGGAGCACGGGGATTTCACCAACGGCGAGGCCCTGCGTGTGCACACCCGCTGGATCGAGACCGACTTCGCCGACACGCTGGCCGCCGCGGCGCGCGCCGAGCCGCTGCAGGACACCGCCCTGGTGCGCACCGCGATCGAGATCGACGGCCGCCGCGTGGCGCTGGGCCTGCCGGCCGTGCTGCTGCAGGGCTTGCAGTCCGCCGCCGGTAGCGGCGCTCCGGCGGCGGCGATGGCCTCCTCGCCCGCCGCAGCGGCGGAAGAGGGCGCCGTACCTGCCCCCGTGGCCGGCACCGTGCAGGCCTGGAAGGTGGCCGAGGGCGACACCGTGGCCGAGGGCGACGTGGTCGCCGTCATGGAGGCCATGAAGATGGAGATGCAGGTCATCGCGCCGCGGGCGGGGCGCATGACGGGCCTGGTGGCTACCGGCAGCTACCACGCCGCGGGCACGCCGCTGGCACGCGTGGCTTCCTGATCCGTTCCGCCCGGCCCCGCGCGGGGCCGAGGCCCGGAAACAGACCGTCAGCGGCCGAACGGCCAGGCGGTCCGCTGGCCCGGGTCGTTGTGGTTGTCCCAGTTGACGGGCCGCGGATCGGCGATGGTGTTCGCGTCCTGGCTGAAGCGCCCGTACTGCGGGGCGATGTTCGGGTCGTCTTCCCAGGTCGCCTGCTGGGTGAACTTGCCGGTCTTGCGGTTGAACTTCAGGGCATGCATGGCCGTCTTGCCGCCCCAGTCGGTCGAGGGCAGGGAGATGAAGTTCACCGCGTATTCGTCGTCGGTCATCTTGCCGTGCACGACGTACACGCCGTAGTGCTCTTCCCCGGGCGAGATGATCTTGTAGACGCCGTTGTCGTAGTAGTACAGCATGGCGTCTTCGAAGGGCTTCTTCTCGTACAGCTTCTCGTAGAAGAGCTTCTGCGTGAAGGTCGGCTTGCCGAACTGGACTTCCACCGAAGGCGCGCGCGTGCCGCCGCCGCTTTGGGCCGATACGGCGGTGATCATGGTGCAGGCGACGAGTGACAAGAGCAATTTCTTCACGGGGCTGACCTCCTCAGAGTGGGTTGAAGGGAACGTGCCTCCTGCGGCTGGGCCTGCGGTACACGGAGTCGCACAGGAGACATCCCGGTCGATCGTAGCCACTGTCGAGTCGTCTGGCCCGGCTTCTCGATTCACAAAAATTGAATCGTTGCATCAATTTCATTGAAGTTTTCCGGACTGTGCCGTTCTAGACTGCGGCGCACGCATCTGTTATGCACGGATGATCCGATCGCTTCCCCGCCATTCCCATGAACCCGACCCGCCCGGCCCGCTACACGGCCACCGCCATCGCCCTCCACTGGATCCTCGGAGCCGCCATCGTGGCCGTCTTCCTGCTGGGCCTGTACATGACGGGGCTGCCGTTCTCGCCGCAACGCCTGAAGTTCTACAACTGGCACAAGTGGGCCGGCGTGGCGATCCTGGCGCTGTCGGCGCTGCGGCTGCTCTGGCGCCTCACGCACCGCCCGCCGGCACTCCCGGTGGCCGTGGAATCCGCCATGCCGGCCTGGCAGCGCGCGGCGCACCACGGCACGCACCACCTCCTGTACCTGCTGTTCTTCGCCGTGCCGCTCGTGGGCTGGGCCTACAGTTCCGCCGCCGGCTTCCCGATCGTGTTCCTCGGCCTCGTGCCGCTGCCGAGCTTCGTGCCGGCGAGCCCGGAACTGGCGGAAGCCATCAAGCCGTGGCACTGGATGACCGCCTATGCCCTGGCCGCGCTGGTCGTGCTGCACGTGGCCGCGGCCCTGAAGCACCAGCTCATCGACCGCGACGGCCTCATCGGCCGCATGCTGCCCGGCCGCGCCTGACGGGGCGAACCACGGGCACGGCAGGCCGTCCGTGTCCTGTCACCGAATCAACGAACCAACGGAGAGATCCATGCAACGACTTCCTTCCCTCTTCGCCGGCATCGCGCTGGCTTCCTCCGCGCTGCTGGCCGGCGCCCCCGCATTCGCGCAGCAGAAGCTGGTGCCCGAGCAGAGCGAGATCACCTTCGTGAGCAAGCAAATGGGCGTGCCCGTCGAAGGCCGCTTCAAGAAGTTCGATGCGCAGGTCGCGTTCGACCCGGCCAAGCTCGCCACCAGCAAGGTTACGCTCACGGTGGACACCGGCAGCGCCACCCTGGGCGTGAAGGAGTCCGACGCCGAATTGCCCAAGGCCACGTGGTTCAACGTGCCCAAGTTCCCGCAGGCGACCTTCCAGTCCACGGCGATCAAGTCCACGGGGCCGGGCAAGTTCGAGGTGGCCGGCAAGCTCAGCATCAAGGGCGCCACGCAGGACGTGGTGGCGCCCGTCACGCTCACGCAGAATGGCGCCACCACCATCGCCACGGGCAGCTTCCCCATCAAGCGCCTCGCCTTCAAGATCGGCGAGAACGAGTGGGCCGACACCTCCATGGTGGCCGACGACGTGCAGGTGAAGTTCAAGCTCGCGCTCACCGGCGTGCCCAAGCTCTGAGGCCGGGCGCCCCGTTCCCGCGTTTCCCGATTCCCTTCGTTCCCCGTTTCCTTTCCCCCTTCTTTCAACCGGAGATACCGATATGCGCAAATCCCTGTTCGCCCTGGCCGCCGCGGCCGCCCTCGTTGCCGGTGCCGCCCAGGCGCAGACCGCCACGTACACGGTGGAGCCGACGCACACCTTCGCCACGTTCGAGATCAGCCATTTCGGCGCCAGCGTGAACCGCGGCCGCTTCGACAAGAAGGAAGGTACGATCGAGCTGGACAAGGCCGCCAAGACCGGCAAGGTGGACATCACCTTCCAGATCAACTCCATCAACACCGGCACGCCGCCGTTCGACAAGCACCTGCAGAGCGCCGACATCTTCGACGCGGCCAAGTACCCCACCGCGCGCTTCGTGGGCGACAAGTTCACCTTCGACGGCGACAAGCTCGTCTCGGTGGCCGGCAACCTGACGATCAAGGGCCAGACCCAGCCCGTGACCTTCAAGGCCAACCAGTTCGCCTGCTACCAGAGCCCGATGCTCAAGCGCGAGGTGTGCGGCGGCGACTTCGAAACGACCATCGACCGCACCCAGTTCGGCCTGGACTACGGCGTGCAGTACGGCTTCCCGAAGAACGTGCGCATCGTGGCGCAGGTCGAGGCCGTGAAGCAGTAATTCCCGACGCGCCGCCATGCGCCGGCCCGCAGGCCGGCGCAGCAGTCGCCCTCCGCCCCTGTGCGGACGGCGGCTTTTTCCTTGTGGCCGGGCGGGTTCACCTCACCGCTCGGGTGGCCGCACGGCCTGCACCGTGGCGTGCTTGCGCACCGGGCTGGAGAGCACGAGCGAGGTGGTGACCGAGCCATGCGCCGCCAGCGCATCCACCACGCGCTGCAGGTCGGCCGGCTCCGCGATGGCGCAGCGCACGATGAAGCAGTCCTGGCCGGTCACCCGGTCGGCCTCCAGCACCTCGGGCATGCTCTCGAACAACGCCAGGTAGGGCCCGATGCCGCGGTGCGTGGTCTCGATGCGGATGATGGCCGTGAGGCCCACGCCGATGCGGCCCAGGTGGACCCGGGCGCCATAGCCTTCGATGATGCCGGCGTCCTCCAGCTTGCGCACGCGCTCGCTCATCGCGGGCTGCGACAGGCCGATGCGCTTGCCCAGCGCGGCCAGGCTCTGCCGCGCGTCGGTCTGCAGGGCCTGCAGGATCAGCCAGTCCTTCTTGTCGATTCGCATGGAATGTCGGGGCCGGGGCAGGGTGCCCGCGGCCGATGGTTCATCGCTGGGCGGGGGATTCTTCCGATGCCCGCCCCTGTGCGCGCACGCCGCGCATGCCTATCGTAGGGCACGTTCCCCTGACCCGTCGCCGCCGTTGCGCGGCCTGTTCCAAAAAAGGATTTTGTATGCAGCTCTACGGCATGCTCGACTCTCCCTACGTGCGCCGCGTCGCCGTCACCCTGCGGTACCTCGGCCTGCCGTTCGAGCACCGGTCCCTGTCGGTGTTCGGCGATTTCGACGCGTTCCGCACGGTGAACCCGGTGGTGAAGGCCCCCACGCTGGTGGCGGACGACGGCACGGTGCTGATGGACTCCACGTTGATCCTGCAATGGGTCGATGCCACCGCGCCGGAGGCGGCCGCGCGTCTGGTGCCGGAGGGCCTCGCGGCCCGCCTGCAGGATCTGCGCGTGGCAGGCCTCGCGCTCGCCGCGTGCGAGAAGGCGGTGCAGATCGTCTATGAACAGCGGCTGCGCCCGCCCGAGAAGCAGCACCGGCCCTGGCTGGACCGTACCGGCCTGCAGCTGGAATCCGCTTGCGCGCAGTTGGAGGAAGCCATCGCCCATGCGGGCACCGCGGTGGACCTGACCCACGGCGGCATCGCCGCGGCGGTGGCATGGAGCTTCATCGGCCTGGTGCTGCCCGGGCGCATCGGCGCGCAGGCGCATCCCGCGCTGGCGGCCTTCGCCGCGGCGGCAGAGGACCTGCCCGCCTTCAGGGCCTGCCCGCAGGTGGGCTGAGGGCGGGGGGCTGAGGCGGCTGCCTTGCCGCACGGGCCCTTCGCCCACGGCGTTCGCCCATGAAAAACGGGCCGGCATGTGCCGGCCCGTGTCGCTTGCGCTGGATGCGCAGCCGCTCAGTGGCGGCCGGAGGTGTCCAGGTGCTCCGTCTTCTTGTCGAGGATGGCCTCCGGCTCCTGCGCGGCCACCCAGTCGGGGTTGTCCAGGCGCTGCCGGAGCTGCTCGGTGTCGAGGTCGCCCGTCCACTTGGCGACGACGAGGGTGGCCACGCCGTTGCCCACGAGGTTGGTGAGCGCCCGCGCCTCGGACATGAAGCGGTCGATGCCCAGGATCAGCGCGAGGCCGGCCACCGGCACGTGGCCCACGGCCGAGAGCGTGGCCGCCAGCACGATGAAGCCGCTGCCGGTGATGCCTGCGGCGCCCTTGGAGGTCAGCAGCAGGACCAGCAGCAGGGTGATCTGGTGGGTGATGTCGAGCGGCGTGTTCGTGGCCTGGGCGATGAACACGGCGGCCATGGTCAGGTAGATGGAGGTGCCGTCCAGGTTGAAGGAGTAGCCGGTGGGAATCACGAGGCCCACGGTGGTCTTCTTCGCGCCCAGGTTCTCCATCTTCTCCATCATGCGCGGCAGCACCGATTCGCTGGAGGAGGTGCCCAGCACGATCAGCAGTTCTTCCTTGATGTACTTCACGAACTTCCAGATCGAGAAGCCGTGGAAGCGCGCGATCAGGCCGAGCACGACGAAGACGAACAGCAGGCAGGTCAGGTAGAACGAACCCATCAGCTTGCCGAGCGACAGCAGCGAGCCCACGCCGTACTTGCCGATCGTGAACGACATGGCGCCGAACGCGCCGATCGGGGCCACCTTCATGATGTAGCCCACGATGGTGAACAGCACGTGCGAGGTCTTCTCGATGAAGTCGAACACCAGCGTGCCGCGGCCGCCGAAGCGGTGCAGCGCGAAGCCGAACATCACGGCGATCAGCAGCACCTGCAGGATCTCGCCCTTGGCGAACGCGTCCACCACGGTGGTGGGGATGATGTTCATGAGGAAATCGGTGGTGGAGCCCATCTTGCCGGGCGCCGTGTAGGCCGCGATGGCCTTGGTGTCGATCGCGGAGGCATCGACGTTCATGCCCGCGCCGGGCTGGAGCACGTTGACCACGATGAGGCCGATGACCAGCGCGATGCTGCTCACGATCTCGAAGTACAGCAGGGCCAGGCCGCCGGTGCGGCCGACCTTCTTCATGTCCTCCATGCCCGCGATGCCCACCACCACGGTGCAGAAGATGATCGGCGCGATGATCATCTTGATGAGCTTGATGAAGCCATCGCCCAGCGGCTTCATCTTCTCGCCGATCTCGGGGTAGAAGTGTCCGAGCAGCACGCCCACGACGACGGCGAACAGCACCTGCACGTAAAGCGAGCGGTAGAGAGGGAGTTTTCGGGCGGGGATGTGGGCGGTTGCGGTCATGCAGGCCTCTGGCGTCAAACAGGAAAAGAGCAAGCGCGGGGCCTTGTCCACAGGCGGCCGTCGCGCGGGTGACGCACTGTAAGGCCGCGTCGCGCGCAAAACATTGTGGGAAACCACATCGGTGACGCCGCCGCCATCGCTCGGGACGGGGCCTTTGCGGCGCGGACCCGCGGGCGCCGCTGCCGCCGGCATACGCCCGTTGGCGTATTCCGCGCGACGGCCGGGCTGCCCAGAATCGGCTCCATCGATTCCAGGCCTCTTTTCCTTGTCACCCTTCCCCGGAGCCACACCATGCAACGTCGCATCACTCTCCAGGCGCTGTGCGCCGCCGCCGCCCTGGCGGGCCTTTCCGCGCTGCCGGCCCACGCCGCCGACACCATCAAGGTCGGCGTGCTGCACAGCCTCTCGGGCACCATGGCCATTTCCGAAACCGTGCTGAAAGACACGGTGCTGATGGCCATCGAGGACATCAACGCCAAGGGCGGTGTGCTGGGCAAGAAGCTTGAGCCCGTGGTGGTGGACCCGGCCTCCAACTGGCCGCTCTTCGCCGAGAAGACCAAGCAGCTGCTGGGCCAGGACAAGGTCTCGGTGATCTTCGGCTGCTGGACCAGCGTGAGCCGCAAGTCGGTGCTGCCCGTGGTCGAGGAAATGAACGGCCTGCTGTTCTACCCCGTGCAGTACGAAGGCGAGGAGCTGTCCAAGAACGTGTTCTACACCGGCGCCGCGCCCAACCAGCAGGCCATTCCGGCCGTCGATTACCTGATGAGCAAGGACGGCGGCGGTGCCAAGCGCTGGGTGCTGCTGGGCACCGACTACGTGTACCCCCGCACCACCAACAAGATCCTGCGCGCCTACCTGAAATCGAAGGGCGTGAAGGATTCGGACATCGACGAGAAGTACACGCCCTTCGGCCACAGCGACTACCAGACCATCGTGGCGGACATCAAGAAGTTCAGCCAGGGCGGCAAGACGGCGGTGGTTTCGACCATCAACGGCGACTCCAACGTGCCCTTCTACAAGGAACTGGGCAACGCGGGCCTGAAGGCCAAGGACGTGCCGGTCGTCGCCTTCAGCGTGGGCGAGGAAGAACTGCGCGGCGTGGACACCAAGCCCCTGGTCGGCCACCTCGCGGCATGGAACTATTTCATGTCGATCAAGAACCCGACCAACGCCGCCTTCATCAAGCAGTGGAGCGACTACGCGAAGAAGAACAACATCCCCGGCCACAAGGACAAGCCGCTCACCAACGACCCGATGGAAGCCACCTGGATCGGCGTGCACATGTGGGCCCAGGCCGTGGAGAAGGCCAAGAGCACCGACGTGGACAAGGTGATCTCCGCCATGGCGGGCCAGACCTTCCAGGCGCCCAGCGGCATCGTCAGCAAGATGGACGAGAAGAACCACCACCTGCACAAGAGCGTGTTCATCGGCGAGATCAAGGCCGACGGCCAGTTCAACGTGGTGTGGAAGACGCCCGGCCCGGTCAAGGCCAAGCCGTGGAGCCCGTACATCGAGGGCAATGACAAGAAGAAGGACGAACCCGAGAAGAAGTGAACACCCCCCTGAGGCGCTGCGCGCCTTCACCCCCTCTCTCACGCTGCGCGTGGGAGGGGGGACGACGCCAGCGGCCGGGCGAAGCCCGATCCGCGGCGTCTGCTGGCCTGGGCCGCGCATTGCTTGCGCCATGACGTTGATGGACATGGCTGCAGCCCCTCCGTTCGTGACTTTTACCTTCAACATGCTTTCATCCCTATTCCATCGCCTGATCGCCTGCCTGCTGCTGTGTGCGGCGGTGCAGGCGCATGCGCTCACGGCCGAGGCGGCGCGGGCGATGGCCGCGGGCGATACCGACGAGCGGATCGCGGCGCTGCAGCAGGCCGTGGCCGCGCCCGACGAGGCCACGGTGGCTTTCATCCGGGCGATGGCGGACGATGCGGTGAAGATCGCGGGAGGGAAGGCCATCGTCATCAAGGATGACAAGGGCATCGACCCCGTCACCGGCGCGCCGGTGGCCGTGCCGGACGACGCGGAGGACATCGTCAACAACAACCGCATGCGCGGCGAGTTCGACACCGCGCTGGCGTCGCTGCAGCTCATGTCGCCCGATGCGGCGCAGCGCCGCGCGGCGATCGATGCGCTCAAGGACGAGCGCGACGAAGCGCGGCTGCCCTTGATCGACAAGGCGCTGGCGGCCGAGCGCGAGCCCGGGCTGCGTGCGCGTCTCGAGGCGATCCGTGCGCGCATCCAGCTCTCCGCGAGTGATCCGGCGCAGCGCCAACTGGCGGCGCAGGCCCTGTCCGCCAGCGGCAACCCGGCCACGCGCACGGTGCTGCTGGAGCAGTTGCGCAGCGAGCAGGACCCGAAGGTGCGATCAGCGATCGAATCCGCGCTCAAGGCCGTGGAAGCGCGGCTGCAGTGGGGCGAGCGCCTGGGCGCGCTGTTCTCGGGGCTCAGCCTCGGCTCCATCCTGCTGCTGGTGGCGCTGGGCCTGGCCATCACCTACGGGCTGATGGGCGTGATCAACATGGCGCACGGCGAGCTGATGATGATCGGCGCCTACGCCACCTACGTCGTCCAGGGGCTGTTCCAGCGCTATCTGCCCGGCGCGTTCGACGCCTACCTCATCGCCGCCGTGCCGGTGGCGTTCCTGGCCTCGGCCCTCATGGGCGCCGTGCTGGAGCGCGGCGTGATCCGCTTCCTCTACGGCCGGCCGCTGGAGACGCTGCTGGCCACCTGGGGCATCAGCCTGATGCTGCAGCAACTCGTGCGCAGCGTGTTCGGCGCGCAGAACGTGGGCGTGGAGAACCCCGCCTGGATGAGCGGCGGCGTGCAGGTGCTGGAGAACCTGCAATTGCCATGGAACCGGCTGGTGATCGTGGCGTTCGCGTTCGCGGTGCTGGGCGGCGTGGCCTTCCTCATCGGTCGCACGCGGCTGGGCCTGTTCGTGCGCGGCGTGACGCAGAACCGGCCGATCGCCTCGTGCATGGGCGTGAACACCGCGCGCATCGACACCTACGCCTTCGCGCTGGGCTCCGGCATCGCGGGCCTGGCGGGCTGCGCATTGAGCCAGGTCGGCAACGTGGGCCCGGACCTGGGCCAGGGCTACATCGTGGACGCGTTCATGGTGGTGGTGCTGGGCGGCGTGGGCCAGCTCGCGGGCACCGTGTATGCCGCGCTGGGCCTGGGCGTGCTGAACAAGTTCCTCGAAGGCTGGGCGGGCGCCGTGCTGGCCAAGATCGCCGTGCTGGTGCTCATCATCGTCTTCATCCAGAAGCGGCCGCAGGGCATCTTCGCGGTGAAGGGGCGCGCTGCGGACTAGCCATGGGACACCCCCCTGCGTCGCTTCGCTCCTTCCCCCCTCTCTCGCATGGCTGCGCCCTGCGGGAGGGGGGACGCCGCCGGCGCGGCGGGGCGGCCCTTGCGCGGCGGCTGCTGGCCTGGGCCTTGACGGTGGCTGATTTCGCTGGCGATGCTGAACGCTGAAAAAAGTATGAACACTCCCATTGCTATTCAACTGCCAGCCCCGGCACCGCTGCTTACGCGCGGTGGGTGGACGGGCTTCATCGTGGCGCTGATCGCGGTCTGCGCGGTGGCGCCGGTGCTCAACCTGTGGGTGCCGGCCGGCAGCGCGTTCCATCTTTCGGACTACGCGGTGGCGCTGGTCGGCAAGATCATGTGCTACGCCATCTGCGCGCTGGCGATGGACCTGATCTGGGGCTACACGGGCATCCTGAGCCTGGGGCACGGCCTTTTCTTCGCGCTGGGCGGCTACGTGATGGGCATGTACCTGATGCGGCAGATCGGCCGCGACGGCAACTACAAGAGCGACCTGCCCGATTTCATGGTGTTCCTGGACTGGAAGGAACTGCCCTGGCACTGGGCGCTGTCCGACAGCTTCATCGCCACGCTGGTGCTGGTCGTCGCCGTGCCGGGGCTGGTGGCCTTCGTGTTCGGCTACTTCGCCTTCCGCTCGCGCATCAAGGGCGTGTACTTCTCCATCATCACGCAGGCCATGACCTATGCCGCCATGCTGCTCTTCTTCCGCAACGAGACGGGCTTCGGCGGCAACAACGGCTTCACCGATTTCAAGCGCATCCTGGGGCAGCCCATCGCCACGCAGCACATGCGCATGCTGCTGTTCGTGCTCACGGGGCTGGCGCTGCTGGGCTTCTTCCTGCTCGGCCGCTGGCTGGTGGGCTCCAAGTTCGGCCGGGTGCTGCAGGCGATCCGCGACGCCGAGACCCGCGTGATGTTCTCGGGCTACTCGCCGCTGCCCTACAAGCTCGCCATCTGGACCATCAGCGCCATGATGTGCGGTGTGGCCGGCGCGCTCTACGTGCCGCAGGTGGGCATCATCAACCCGGGCGAGATGAGCGCGGCCAATTCCATCGAGATCGCCGTATGGGCGGCGGTGGGCGGCCGCGGGACGCTCGCGGGGCCGATCGCGGGCGCCTTCCTCGTCAACGGCGCCAAGAGCTGGCTCACCGTCACCGCACCGGAATTCTGGCTGTACTTCCTGGGCGCGCTGTTCATCGCCGTCACGCTGTTCCTGCCGCAGGGTGTGGTGGGCCTGCTGCGCCGGCCCGGGAGGCGTGCCGCGGCGACGCGGGAGGATGCCACTCCTGCCACTGCCACGGCCACTGCCACGGCCACTGCCGCCATCGGCGCGAATGCGGCGAGCCTGCGCAAAGAGGAGGGCGCGGCATGACCCCCGACCTGATGGAAGAAGGCGCGCGCCGCGTGGGCGAGGCGCAGGCACCGGACGCCCCGGGCCAGACCGCATCCGGCGACCGCGCCGCGGGTTTCTCGCGCGTGGCCGTGCCCGGCGCGGTGGACGTCACGCACGGCCGCATCCTCTACCTGGAGGACGTGCACGTGGCCTTCGACGGCTTCAAGGCCATCAACGGCCTGAACCTCGACATCGCTCCCGGCGAGCTGCGCTGCATCATCGGCCCCAACGGCGCGGGCAAGACGACGATGATGGACATCATCACCGGCAAGACGCGTCCCGACCGCGGCACGGTGTACTTCGGCTCCACCATCGATCTGCTGCGCCACAACGAGCCCGGCATCGCGCAACTGGGCATCGGCCGCAAGTTCCAGAAGCCCACGGTGTTCGAGCAGCTCACGGTGTTCGAGAACCTGGAACTGGCCCTGAAGACCCACAAGGGCGTGGCGTCCTCGATGTTCTTCCGCCTCGACTCGGCCCAGAAGGACCGCCTCGCCGAGGTGCTGCACACCATCCACCTCGCGCACCAGCCCGCGCGCCGCGCCGGCGAGCTGAGCCATGGCCAGAAGCAGTGGCTGGAGATCGGCATGCTGCTCATGCAGGATCCGAAGCTGCTGCTGCTCGACGAGCCGGTGGCGGGCATGACCGACGAGGAGACGGCGCGCACGGCGGAGCTGTTCCTGTCGCTCAAGGGCAGGCATTCGCTGATGGTGGTGGAGCACGACATGTCGTTCATCCGGACGATTTCCGAGAAGGTGACGGTGCTCTGCGACGGGGCGGTGCTGGCGGAGGGGACCCTCGACGAGGTGCAGGGGGATGAGCGGGTGATCGAGGTGTATCTGGGGCGGTGATGGGTTCTGGTTTTTGCTGTGCCTTTGCTTCCCGGGGCCGGGATGTGCGCCCGGCGGCGCACCTACTTTCTTTTGCTTCGCCAAAAGAAAGTAGGCAAAGAAAAGGCGACCCTGGTGTCTGCGTCCCCCTTCGCCCCTGGGGGGCGAAGGGGGCAGCCTGCGGTGCTCGGGTGCGGGGCGGCGCCGTGGAACTCGCTTCGCGCTGGCGCGCTGCGCTCGGACATCCCCGGCGAGTCAGATCACGAAGCAGGCGTGTCCTGCGGCACGCCTGCCCGCCCCGCACCCTGCGCTCCTCGGCGCAGACACAAGGGTGGGGTGCAGCAGACGGGCCATTGCTTCGCTCGGCCCTTGGTGCGCGAGTGCTTCGCACCGCGCACCCAGAAGTTGGGAGAGTGCGCGGCTGGCATCGGCCGAGCGCAGCGATGGCCTGCCTTCTCGGGGGCCGAGCGCAGCGATGGCCCGAGTCGCTCCCTTCTGGATGCGCCTGGGGCGCGCAGGGGGCGGGGTGGCGGGCGTGCCGAAGGACACGCACGCATCGTGAACTGACTTGCCGTGGCTGTCTGAACGGAGCGCGTAAGCGCGAAGTGAGTTCCACGGCACACCCCGCCCCCGAGCACCCCAGGTTGCCCCGTTCGCCCTGCGGGCGAACGGGGTCGCAGACAGCAGGGTCGCCCTTTCTTTGGTTACTTTCTTTCGGCGAAGCGAAAGAAAGTGACTCGGCCGCCGGGCCGAGACCCGGCCCCCGCCTCTAAAAGAACCCCCAAAAACATGCTCACCGTCCACCACCTCCACCAGTACTACGGCGGCTCCCACATCCTCCGCGACGTGAGCCTCGCCGCCGCCCCCGGCAAGGTCACCGTCCTCCTCGGCCGCAACGGCGTCGGCAAGACCACGCTGCTCAAGAGCCTCATGGGCCTCGTGCCCGTGAAGAGCGGAACGATCGAATGGGAAGGCCGGCCGATCCAGGGCTGGACGCCCTACGAGCGCGCGCGCGCCGGTATCGGCTTCGTGCCGCAGGGCCGCGAGATCTTCGGACGGCTGACGGTGGAGGAAAACCTGCGCATGGGGCTGGCGTACAAGAGCGGTTCCACGCCGGTGCCGGAGCATCTCTACACGCTGTTCCCGGTGCTGCGGCAGATGCTCGCGCGGCGCGGCGGGGATCTGTCGGGCGGGCAGCAGCAGCAACTGGCGATCGCGCGGGCCCTCGCCCCCGGCCCGCGGCTGCTGATCCTGGACGAGCCCACCGAAGGCATCCAGCCCAGCATCATCAAGGACATCGGCCGCGTGATCCGCCGCCTCGCGGACGAAGGGCTGGACGGGCACCCGGTGGCGGTGCTGCTGTGCGAGCAGTACTACGACTTCGCCGAAGAGCTGGCCGACGAGTACCTCGTGATGGAGCGCGGCGAAATCATCGCGCGCGGGCCTGGCAGCGAGATGCAGGCGCGCGGCATCCGGCAACTGGTCGCCATCTGAAGGCCTGCCGGTGGTGGGGACGTCCGCCGGAGCACATCGGTAAAGCGGCAGGCGGTACTGCGCACGGAGCGGCGGGGCGACGGCGTGACGCCCGCGCTGTCACGGGACATGGGCTGCAACGGGCGGGGCGATGGGGCGTGACGTGACTGCGGCTTGACCGCCGCGAACTCCAGCCCCTATGCTGGACGCTACGTGCAGTAGCCCCCCGGGGTGTCCGCACCAAGGAACAGCCTACCAGAGCCCTTTCCCACTGCGTCGCCGCTTCCACCCGGCCCTACTCCATGTCCGCTCCTTCCTCCACCGGCGCCGACGCACCGTCCTCGTCCCCCTCTCCGTCCCCGCCCTGCCTCCCTCCTTCCGCTCCCTCCGTGGCGCCGTCGCCACATGCCGCAGCCCTGGAGCCGTCTCCACCGCTCCCCCCGCATGCGCCACCGACCGTGCAGCTGCAACTCCAGGAGCGCGAGATCACCTTGCTCAAGGCGGGCGTACGGGATTTCGCCCAGGTGGCCGCATCGCTGCCGCCGCTGCGTGCCCGGGAGTGGACGGAGCGCACCCTGGCCTGCGTGCACGGCCTGCTGGCGGCACACGGCGGCGTGCTGGTGCATTGGACGGGCGACGGCGCGGCCGTGCTGTTCCCGTGCGAGGACGGTGGAGACGGCAGCGATGGCGTGCGCCGGGCGGCCACATATGCGGTGGCGCTGCAGATGGCGCTCAAGGAACTCAACGACGCCTATCGCCAGGAGCGCCTGCCGCCCGTGTACGTGGGGGTGGGCATCGCCTTCGGGTCTGCGCTGGTGGGCGATCTTTCACCGTCCGGCGCCGCCGTGCAGACGCCCGTGCTGCTGGGCGACGTGGTGGCCGAGGCCGCGCAGCTGCGCGCGTTCGCGCTGCGCGGGCAGGTGCTGGTGAGCGAGGCGGTGTACCAGCGCTGCTGGACGATGGCCTCGGTGTCGGCGCCGGTGCAGGTTTTCGCCAAGGGCCGCACCGCGCCGCTCGCGATGCGCGAACTGGTGGCGGTGCCTGGGCGCCGGCTGAAAGTGCCGCGCCAGGAGTTCCGGCGCAGCCTGCGGGTGGAAGCGAACCTGCCGTGTGCCTGCCAGCGCGTGGAAGGCGGCGCGGTGCTGCCCCACCAGGTGCCCTGCACCGTGCGCGACATGGGCTATCACGGCGCGCTGCTGGAACTGGGCGAGGCCGTGCCGATGCACGGCGAGCTGCGGCTGGCCTTCGACCTGCCCATCGCCCGCTACCAGGCGCGCGACGTGTATGCGCGCGTGGTGACCCTCAACACCGCCGGCCCGCAGGTGCTGGCGGGCGTGGAGTTCACCGCGACCAGCGCCGAGTTCGATGCCCAGGTGCGGCGCTTCGTGCAGGGCATGGTGGCCCCGGGCTGAGGGCGCCCGGGCCGGCGACGCGGCCCACGGTGCCGTACCGCGGTCAGTCCGGGCAGCCCAGAGCGTCCGCGAGCGCCCCGATGTCCGTGCAGTGCAGATCGTTGCCGGGCCGTGGAGACACGTCCTTGCGGTGGGCCGCGCCGAATTCGAGCGGCCGTTCGATATAGGCGGTGCGCAGGCCGCAGGCGCGCGCCGCCTCCAGGTCCTCGTGGTGCGCCGCGGCCATCAGCACCGCGCCGGGCGGCAGGCCGAAGACCTGCGCGGCGCCGAGGTACACGGCCGGATCGGGCTTGTAGGCACGGAACACTTCGGCCGACAGGATGCAGTCCCAGGGCAGGCCGCTCGCCTTGGCCATGTCCGCGAGCAGGCCCAGGTTGCCGTTGGAGAGCGGGCTGACCATGAAGCGCCGGCGCAGCCGCTCCAGGCCCCGCACGCTGTCGGGCCAGGGGCGCAGGCGGTGCCAGGCACGGTTCAGGTGGTCGCGTTCGGCCTCGCTCCAATGGCTCAGCCCGAAACGCGGCAGCAGGCCGTCGAGGATCTCGCGGTGCAGCGTGTCGAGCACGGTCCAGCCGCGCCCGCCCTCGCGCACGCGCTGCATCGCGGGCTGGTAGCCGTCGCGCCACGCGCGCGCGAAGGCGTCGCCGTCCACCTGCGGGGCCAGCGCCGCCAGTTCACGCACGAGGCTGCCGTGCCAGTCCACCACGGTGCCGAACACGTCGAACACGACCAGCCGGATGCCGCCCTCCGCGTCGGAGAGGGCGGCAGCGGTGGGCGATGGGGGGGAGGGGAGGGAGGCCATGGCGTCCATCATGCCGCAGGGCCCGCGCGGACCGCGCCCGGTCCTTCCCGGGATGCGGAACGGACCGCCTTGCACCGGGTGGGGGCGGCTGCGGTATGCCGGCAAAAAACGCGGAGGTACGGCAGAATTCAGGGTTTTCCCGTATCCATGCAGATGCCCCCGATCATGTCCGCTTCCCTGTCGCTCCGTCCCATCGCCCCTCTGCCGGGAGCACGCGTTTGACCGGGCCTGCGGTTCCCGCCCAGACCGTGCAGGTGCCGGTGCCGGCCACGGGGCGCGGCATGGCCGCGGCCCTCATCGGGCTGGGCGTGGGCGGGTTCTCCATCGGCACCGGCGAGTTCGTCATCATGGGCCTGCTGCCCGAGGTGGCGCGCGACATCGGCGTGACGATCCCGCAGGCGGGCCACGTCATCAGTTCCTATGCGCTCGGCGTGGTGATCGGGGCGCCGGTGCTGGCCGTGCTCGCCGCGGGCTGGGGACGGCGCGCACTGCTCATTGCATTGATGGCCGTCTACGCGCTCGGAAATTTCGCCTCGGCGCTGGCACCGGGTTATCTGTCGCTGAACCTGATGCGCTTCCTGACCGGCCTGCCGCACGGCACGTATTTCGGCGTGGCGGCGCTGGTGGCGGCCTCGCTCGCGCCGCCGGGCCGGCGGGCGAGTGCCGTGGGCATGGTGATGCTCGGGCTGACGGGCGCCACGCTCGCGGGCGTGCCGATCGCGGCGGCGCTGGGCCAGCACTTCGGCTGGCGCGCGGCCTTCGTGTTCGTGGGGGCCATCGCCGTGCTGGCGATGGCGATGGTCCGCCGGGGCGTGCCCTACATGCCACCGGACGCCGGCGCCAGCCCCTGGCGCGAGCTGGGCGCCCTGCGGCGCAAGCAGGTGTGGCTCACCCTGGGCATCGGGGCCATCGGCTTCGGCGGCATGTTCTCGGTCTTCAGCTACATCAAGCCGACGCTCACCGAGGTGGCGGGCCTGCCCGTGGGCGGCGTGCCGTTCGTGCTGGCGCTGTTCGGCGCGGGCATGGTGGCGGGCAACCTCGTGGGGGCGCGGCTGGCCGACCGCGCGCTGATGCGCACCATCGGCGCGCTGCTCCTGTGGTCGGTGCTGGTGCTGGGCGGCTTCGTGTTCGCCGCGCACCATGTGGCAACGGCCGCGCTGGCGACCTTCCTGCTCGGCACCATCGTCGCCATCGGGCCGGCGCTGCAGATCCGGCTCATGGACGTGGCCGGCGATGCGCAGACCCTGGCGGCCGCGCTCAACCACTCGGCTTTCAACTGCGCGAACGCGCTCGGTGCCTGGCTGGGGGGCGTGGCCATCAGCGCCGGGCTGGGCTGGACGTCCACCGGCTGGGTCGGCGTGCTGCTGGCCCTGGGCGGCCTCGCGGTGTTCGCCGCGTCGCTCGCGGCCGACCGCAAGGCGGCCTGAGCGGGACTGCCGGTCAGGCGTTGGCCACAGGCCGGCGACTGCGGTGCCAGTGGCCCACGCCGTTCATCACGATCACGCAGCAGGCCAGCCAGATGCCGCCGGTCACCCAGCCGGCGAGCACGTCGCTGGCGTAATGCACCTGCAGCACGATGCGGCTCCAGCCCACGGTGAAGGCGATGGCGGCTGCGGCGAGCACCGCGGGCAGATGCCAGCGCTGCGGCAGCAGCCGGATGGCCAGGTAGGCCAGCATGGCGTAGGCCACCAGGGAACTGCTGCTGTGGCCGCTCGGAAAGCTGTAGCCATCGGCCGCGGAGATGCCGTGCACGTGCTCCGGGCGGACCCGCTCGAAGGCATGCTTGAAGCCCCGCGTGAGCAGGCCGTTGCCCGCCAGGGCGGCCACCCATCCCGCGGCGAGCAGGCGGTGGCGGCGCCACCAGAGCGCCACCGCCACCGCCACGGCCAGCACCGCGAGCACTTCCTTGTCGCCTGCGTGGGTGAGACGGGCGAACAGCGTGAGCGTGGACGCGCCCGCATGGGCGCGCAGCGTGCCCGCCAGTGTTTCATCCAGCTGCGCCCAGGTGGTGGGCGCCGACCATTCGTCGGCCAGCTCCCCCAGGATTTCGGCGCATCCCCACAGCAGCAGGGCGGAACCGGCGAGGGCCATCCAGAGACGCGGCACCGCGTGGCGCGGCTCCGACCAGCGCCCCAGCCAGGGCGCGCAGCGGGGCGAGGCGAAGAGCACGGCCCCGCGCGCGGCCAGCGTGGCCACCAGGACGATCGCCAGCCCGGCGCCCCAGGTGGCCAGCGGATGGGTTCCTGCCCATGCGGCCCACGATTGCAGCGCCGTCATGCCGGGGCTCCCGCGCCGTCTGAGGGCCGTCGGCCACTCCGCAGCCGGGAGGCGCGAGCGGTCGGGGCCGGCGGGCAGGGCAGGGACTGGGCGCCTGCGAGCAGACGGGCGGCGAGGGGCGGGTGGCAGCGCGCCATGGCGGCGTGGCGTTGGAAGGGCATCGGTGCGGGGTATGGCGGCAGGATGAAAAAGTGCGCGAATGGTGACACGAGCACGGTGCACGGCCCGGCAAGACCTGCCGCGGCGTCCGAGATTCCCGCGGGCCACCGCATCCGCATGTCGGCCTGCGCCGACACCCGGTGACTCTGCCTTCCGATGCGGGCCTGCGGTGCCGCTTGGCGAGAATGGGGGGGTGCCCAGGCATGCCGCCTGCGTGCCGGGTTTCCTCCACCTTCCCGCGGCCGGTATCCTGCCGCGCACACCGCCGTTCCATGCCGCCCACCGTTTCGCCCTCTTTCCCCGCCGAGCCCGGGCCCGTGCACCTGGTGGTGCCCCATCGGCCGGGCGCGGACCACGGCCAGTTGCGCGGGCGCCTGGAAGCGCTGGAGCCCCTGCGCCGACACGCGGTGCAATGGCACGTGCCTGCGGTGCGCGCCGGCATCGTGCAGGCCGCCGACGAGGCGGCACGCGCCGCGAAAGCGTCCGGGGGCATCGTCGTGGCGTGCGGCGGCGACGGCACCATCAACGCCGTGGCTGCGGCCGCGTGGCGGCACGAGGTGCGCATGGGCGTCATCCCCGCCGGCACGTTCAATTACTTCGCCCGCGAGCAGAGCCTGTCGCTCGACCTGCCGCAGGCCGCCGAAGACATCCTGCAGGCACTGCGCACCGGCGACGTGCGGCCGGTGCGGGTCGGGTACGTCAACGACCGCATGTTCCTCGTCAATGCCGCGATCGGCCTGTACCCGCGGCTGCTGGAGCAGCGCGAGATGGCATCGCGCCGGTTCGGGCGCTCGCGCTGGGTGGCCGTCGCGTCGGCCGTCTGGAGCTTCTTCCGGCCCGCCTCGGCGCGCCGCTGGCGCGTCTCGCTGCGCGCCCACCGGGGTGCGGACGCCCTGGTCAGCGAGGAGTTCTTCGCCTCCACGCTGTTCGTCGGCAACAACCCGCTGCAGCTGGAGCGCCTGGGCATACCGCAGGCGCGCGACGTGGCCGAGGGCGACCACCTGGCCGTGCTGCTGCTCAAGCCGCAGGGCCGCTGGGCCACGGCACGCACCGTGTGGCATGCCGCGATCGGCCAGCTCGACCGCGACGAGTCCGTTATCAGCCTGGCCTGCGCCGAAATGCAGGTCGAGCCCGCCAGCTGGCGCCCGGCGCAGGTGAAGGTCGCGTTCGACGGCGAGCGGGAGTGGATGCCATCGCCGCTGCGCTTCCGCGTCGAGAACCGGCCGCTCTGGCTGGTGGCCCCCACTGCCACGGCGCGGGACGACGACCCGCGGACCGCGGCCGACGAACCCGCACCGGCCCCGCTGCGTGCCGCGCCGGCCGCCGACGAGCCCGATCCGCCCGAACCCGCGCCGCTGCCGGTGCCGGGCGCCGTCCCCGGCATGGCGACGGTGGCCTGAGGCCGGAGCGCGGGCGGACCATGGGCGTACTCATGCACCTGTCCGACCTGCACTTCGGCGCGCACGACCCGCGCGTCTGCGCCGCGGTGCATGCGCTGGCGCGCCGCCTCGACGTGGCCCTGGTGGTGGTGTCCGGCGACCTGACGCAACGCGCCACGGCGCGGCAGTTCGACGCCGCGCACCACTTCATCGCCGGGCTCCCCGCGCTCCGCACGCTGGTGCTTCCGGGCAACCACGACCTGCCGCTGTTCGCCTGGTGGGAGCGTCTCGGCCATGCCTACCGGCGTTATGCCCGCTGGTGGGGCGACGATCTGGAGCCGGTGTGCGATGCCGGCGGCTTCTTCGTGGTCGGCGTCAACACCACGCGGCCGTGGCGGCACCAGCGCGGGAGCCTGTCGCGCGCGCAGATCGACGCGGTGGCGCAGCGGCTGGCCACGGGGCCGCGCGACCGCTGGCGCATCGTGGTCACCCACCACCCTCTCGTGGCACGCCACGCGGGCGACGCGGAACACCGGCCCCACCGCGCCGCCGAGGCCGTCAAGCGCTGGCGTGATGCCGGTGCCGCGCTGTTGCTGTCCGGCCACGCCCACGAGCCGGGGCTGAGCGAGGTGCTGCCGGGCCTGTGGACCGCGCATGCGGGCACCGCCGTGTCGGTCCGCCTGCGCGCGCAAGCGCCCAACAGCTTGATCACCCTGGAAGACCGGGAGGGGCAGAGGTGCCTCACCCGGTGGGACTTCGATCCTTCCGAAGGCGCCTTTGTACCGCACCCGGGTGGCCCGCTGCCGATGTGACGGACGGGCAGCACGGACCGGAAGACGAAGAAATGGCGCTTTTCAGCATTTGTCAAAGGTCCGCGAAATGGTAAAAAACCGGTGCTACAGGGAGGAACCACATTTGGCTGCGAAAGTCCGGGAGCACCGTGCCGGCAAAACCCTCGATCGCCGGGCATGTCGCAACGCGTCCGTGCGCAGCTTCGCGCGCACCGCGGCGCGCTCCGTGGCGTTGCTGCCCGCGCTGCTGCTGGGCCTGGCGGGGCTGCCGGCCGCGGCGCAGAGCACGGGCGTGTCGCTGCGCTCCGATGCCCGCGCGGCGGCCCGGGAATCGGCGTCCCGCCCCACCGATGCGCCGTACCGCCTGCGCATCGTGGGCAACCTCGGGGCGCTGTCGCAGTACGGCCGCCGCGAGGCGCCGTTCTGGACGCAGGAGCTGCCCCGTCTGAGCGGCGGGAGGTTCACCGCGTCCATCGTGCCGTTCGACCGCGCCGGGGTACCCGGCATCGAGATGCTGCGTCTCATCGAACTGGGCGTGGTGCCAATGGGCACCGTGCTGATGAGCTCGCTCACCGCGCAGTATCCGCAGTACACCGCGCCGGACCTTCCCGGCCTCAATCCGACGCTGGCGGACCTGCGCGCGTCCGTGCAGGCCTTCCGTCCGTATCTCCAGGCCGCGTTGCGCGAAAACCACCATTTCGAAATGCTGGCGGTGTACGTCTATCCGGCGCAGGTGCTCTTCTGCAAGAACGCGCTCTCGGGCCTGTCGGACCTGAACGGCCGGAGGGTGCGGGTATCGTCGGCGGCCCAGTCGGACTTCGTCGCCGGGCTCGGCGGTATCCCGGTCTACACCGGCTTCGGCCAGATAGTGCCCAGCCTGCAGGCGGGCGACAGCGAGTGCGCCATCACCGGCACCATGTCCGGCAACACCCTGGGCCTGCATCGCATGACCCGCTACCTGCACACGCTGCCGATCACCTGGGGGTTGTCGTTCTTCGGTGCCAATGACGAAGCCTGGGCGGCCATGCCGGCCGAACTCCGTGAACTGCTGCTGCGCGAACTGCCGAAACTGGAGGACGCTATCTGGCGCGATGCCGAGGCCGAGACTGCCGAGGGCGTGGCCTGCAATACCGGCGCGGCGGCATGCACGCAGGGCGACAAAGGTGCGATGGTGGCAGTGCCCCCGTCGCCCGCCGACGAAGCGCGCCGCCTGCGCCTGCTGCGCGAGGCGGTGCTGCCCAACTGGCTGCGCCGGTGCGGCGATGGCTGCACCGATGTCTGGCGCCGCACCGTCGGCAAGGCGCGCGGTATTGCCGTGCCGGGGAGTCCCTGATGCCGGAAGCTTCGCTGCGCCTGCGGTGGGCGGTGACCCTGGCGGTGGCAGCGCTGGTGCTGGGCCTGCTGGGCGCGGCCGCGGGGCTGATCGTGAACGCCCGGCACGTCGCGCTGGCCGAGGGCGAGGCACAGGTGGTGCGCTTCGCGGCAGGTTCCGAAGCCGCGCTGAACCGTGCGCTGCTGGGCCTGGACGTGCTGCTCGCGAGCACCGACGACATGATCGATCTCTGGAGCGAGCGCGACCCCCGTCCCGACCCGGAGTTCATCGGCAAGCTGCTGCGCCGGGCCGCGCGGCAGAACATCCTCGTGCGCTCCGTGGTGCTGCTGGATGCGCGGCATGCGGTGGTGGCCGCATCGGACGCGGGCGGCGCGCGCGTCACCTCGGAGCTGCCCGCGGGCTTCTTCGACGAGGCGATGGCGCAAAGCATGCCCACGCTCATACTCAGCGCACCCACGGTCAGCTTCGCCAGTTCGGAGCGCGTGCTCTATGCGGCGCGGCCGATCCGTGCCGAGAACGGCGACCGCATGCTGGCGGTGCTGCAGGTGCCCGTGAGCATGCTGGCGGCCGTCCTCATGCAGGGCGCCGACCTGCCGGGGCTGGAGGTCTCGTTCGAGCGCGGCCGCGGTGATCTGATCATCGGCACTTCCAGCCGGGGCGAGTCGCGCACCCGCGCCCGCGTGCCGGCCCTGGGGGACGATGCACCCGCGTTCAGCGCCTGGGGGCAGTCGGCGCGGCTGTCCGGTGTGCCCGCGCTGGTGGTGGCGCGCCCGCTCCTCTACCCGGGGCTCTGGATCGCGGCCAGCCTGCCGGAGGCCTCCGCACTGGCCAGCTGGCGCAACGAGCGCAACGCCATCGCCGCGGTGGCTGCGCTGCTGATCGCCACCGCGCTGGCCGCGGGCAGCTTCTCCCTGGCCTACCTGCGCCGCATGAGCCGGGCGCGCAACGATCTCGCGCGCTCCAAGGCCACCCTCGAGCAGGCGCTGGGCTCCATGGTCAGCGGCTTCGTGCTGCTCGACCCAGGGCACCGCGTGCTGCAATGGAACCGGCGCTACGAAGAAATCTTCCCCTGGCTGCGCGACATCATGGCCGTGGGCCTGCCGTTCCGCACGGTGCTGGAGGCCACGTCCCGCCACCACCTGCCCGATGCCGACGAGGGCATGCGCCGCGAATGGGTGGAGCAGCGCCTGCTGCTGCAGCGCGAGACGCGCGGCACGCACGAGCAGATGCTGCCCAACGGCCACTTCATCCAGATCACGGAGCGGGTCACGCCGGAAGGCGGGCTGATGATCACCTACCACGACGTCACGGAACTGCGCCGGGCCAGCGCGGAGATCGAGAACCTCGCCTTCTACGATCTGCTGACGGGCCTGCCGAACCGCCGCCTGCTGCTCGACCGCCTGCACCAGGCCCTGGCGACCGCCCAGCGCTCCCGCCAGTTCGGTGCGTTGCTGTTCCTGGACCTGGACCACTTCAAGACCCTCAACGACACCCAGGGCCACGAGATGGGCGACCTGCTGCTGCAGCAGGTCGCGCTGCGGCTGCGGATCTGCGTGCGTGCCGCCGACACCGTCGCCCGGCTGGGAGGCGACGAGTTCGTCGTGATGCTGTGCGATCTCTCGCAGGACCGCGAGGAGGCCGCCTCCATCGCGCGGCGCTTCGGCGAGAAGATCCTGCACGCCGTGGCGCAGCCCTACCAACTGCAGCAGCAGATGCACCAGCACACCTGCAGCATCGGCGCCGCGTTGTTCGGCGACGTCATGCAGAGCGCCGCCGACCTGCTCAAGCAGGCCGACATCGCGATGTACCAGGTGAAGGCGCGGCGGGGCAACGCGCTCTGCTTCTTCGATCCGCAGATGCAGGTCGTCATCAGCCAGCGCGCGCAGCTCGAATCCGATCTGCAGGCGGCCATCGCGGGCCAGCAGTTCCTGCTGTATTACCAGCCGCAGATATCGCGCGACGGCGGCGTCGTGGGAGCCGAGGGGCTGCTGCGCTGGCGGCATCCCGAGAAGGGGCTGATTTCCCCCGCGCAGTTCATCGGCGTCGCGGAAGAGAGCGAACTCATCGTGCCGATCGGCCAATGGGTGCTGCGCAGCGCCTGCGCCCAGCTCGCCGCCTGGAGCCGCGATCCGCACCTCGCGAACGTGCACATCGCGGTCAACGTCAGTGCGCGCCAGTTCCGCCATCCCGATTTCGTCGCCAGCGTGGTCGATGCGCTGAACCATGCGGGCGTTCGGCCGCACCTGCTCGAACTCGAACTCACCGAGTCGCTGGTGCTCGACAACGTCGACGACTCGGTCGCCAAGATGCACCTGCTGCGCACCAAGGGCGTGCGCTTCTCGGTGGACGATTTCGGCACCGGCTACTCATCGCTCGCCTACCTCACGCGCCTGCCGCTGCACCAGCTGAAGATCGACCAGTCCTTCGTGCGCAACCTGGGCACCCGGCCCACCGACGACGTGATCGTGCAGACCATCATCGGCATGGCGCGCAACCTCGACCTGGAAGTGATTGCCGAGGGCGTGGAGACCGAGGAGCAGCGCCGCTTCCTGGAGCGCCACGGCTGCGACCTCTACCAGGGCTACCTGTTCGCGCGGCCCATGCGGGCGGAAGACTTCCAGGTGCGCTACGGCGCCGCGTCGGAGGTGGCGCCGGAAGGGGTGGCCGAAGGGGCGGCGGGGCCCGCGGCCGGTTGATCCGGTGGGCGCGCCTGTACGGGCCGCGTCCCATGTGGAGAGGTGCAAAGCAGCCGTACGGCACGGAGCGGCTTGACTTTTCGATACAAAATTACCCGTCGGGAAGGCTACCCAAGATGTAACCGCTCCCCCTATGATCGGCTCCGTCGTTACCTACGGACGGGCTTTCGCGCCGCGTCCCCCCTACAAAATGACACGCCGCGTCACCATCCGGACGCCCCTGGGAGAGCAGCTGCAGTTCCGGCAGCTGCGGGGCAGCGAGGAGTTGAGCCAGCTTTTCTCCTTCGACATCGACCTGCGCTCGGAGAGCCGCGATATCGACCCCAAGGCGTTGCTGGGCAAGACGGCCACGGTGGAGATCGAGACGCAGGGCGGCGGCAAGCGCTACCTCGATGGCCTGGTCACGCGCTTCGGCATGCAGGGCCAGGACCACCGCTTTTATTCATACCACCTGCGCCTGCAGCCCTGGCTCTGGGTCGCGACGCGGCGGCAGGACTTTCGCATCTTCCAGTTCAAGACCGTCCCGCAGATCGTCCAGGAGGTGCTCGGGCGCTACGGCTATCCGATGCAATTGAAGCTGACTCGGGCATACCGCAGCTGGGATTACTGCGTGCAGTACGGCGAGAGCGATTTCGACTTCGTCTCCCGCTTGCTGGAGCACGAAGGCGCCTATTACTATTTCCAGCATGCGAGCGGCCAGCACACGCTGGTGATCGCAGACGACATCGTCGCCTGCCACGATCCCTTGCCGGGCGCGGTCACCATCCCGTTCTACCCGCCCGAGAAATCGGCCGTGGCCGACCGCGAGAACATCCACGCGTGGAGCCTGGGCGAGGAAATCAAGCCGGGCCGTTACTACAACGACGACTACGACTTCAAGAAGCCCCGGTCGGACCTCTCCAACATGCGCCAGCAGCCGCCAGGCCATGCGCACGATGCGTACGAGATCTACGAATGGCCGGGTGGCTACGTGCAGCACGGCGATGGCGAGCAATACGCCCGCGTGCGGCTGCAGGAAGGGCTGACGGGCCACAGCACCGTCAGGGGTGAATCGCGCCACCGCAGCCTCGCACCGGGCTACACCTTCAACCTGGAGAACTACCCGCGCGGAGACCAGAACCGTCAGTACCTCATCACCGGGGTCACCTACCACCTGCACGAGAACCCGGGCAGCTCATCGATCCACAGCGCCAAGCCCGGCGAAGCGCTGCAGCACAACGAGGAAAACGGCTCGTTCCAGAAGTTCAGCCTCACGGCCCAACCGACAAGCCTGCCGTACACCCCGGCGAGAAAAACACCCAAGCCCAGAACCACCGGCCCGCAGACGGCCGTGGTGGTGGGCCCGCCCGGCGAAGAGATCTGGACCGACGAATACGGCCGCATCAAGGTGCAGTTCCATTGGGACCGGCTGGGCGCGATGGACGAGCATTCGAGCTGCTGGGTGCGCGTGGCGACGAGCTGGGCCGGCTCAGGCTTTGGAGCGATCTCGATCCCCCGCATTTCCCAAGAGGTCATAGTCGATTTCCTGAACGGCGACCCGGACTATCCCATCGTCACGGGCAGCGTCTACAACGCAGCCAACATGCCGCCCTGGGCCCTGCCGGGCAACGCCACGCAATCGGGCATCAAGACACGATCGAGCAAGGGCGGAGCGGCTGGCGACGGCATGAAGAACGGCGGCGGCGACGCCAATGCGATCCGCTTCGAGGACAAGAAGGGCGCGGAGCAATTGTGGCTGCATGCGCAAAAAGACCAGCTCACCGAAGTCGAGAACGATGAAGATAAGTGGGTGGGAAATGATCGACGCAAGACGATCGATAGGGACGAGACCACCATCGTTCATCGCGACCGGACGGAGACCGTGGACCGCGACGAGAAAATCACGGTGCACAACAACCGCACGGAGCGGGTGGACCACGACGAGACCATCAGCATCGGGGACAACCGCCGGGAAGACGTGGGCATCGACGAGTCCGTCTCCATCGGCAAGAACCGCACGAAGACCATCGGCCGCAACGAGAAGGACAAGATCGGCAACAACTGGTCGATCAAGGTCGGCAGCTTCAAGACCGAAACCATCGGCCTGGCCTACCTGCAGAACGTGGGTTTGGCGAAGATGGTGAACATCGGCGCGGCCTACAACGTGAACGTGGGCGCGGCGATGGTGGTGAACGTGGGGCTGAACCAGTCCACCAACGTGCTCATGAACCGGTCCGTCACGGTGGGGCAGAGCCAGACGACGAAGGTCGGCGCGGACCGCAAGGATGAAACCTCCGACAACTACACGGAGAACGTGGGCAAGAATTCCGCCACCACCGTGGGCGAGGTGCGCACCCTCACGGTGGGCAAGGAGATGTCCGTCCAGGTCGGCGATGCGATCGAGATCCAGTGCGGCAAGGCGGTGCTGCGCATGACGAGCGACGGCACGGTGCAGATCAACGGCCAGACGATTTCCATCGCGGGCAGCTCCAAGGTGACGGTCTCGTCGCCGGACAGCCACGTCAACCCCGCGTGAAGCGAAACAAGCAGGAGAGGAGGGTTCCGATGGCATATGCGCACGCCGTTTCCATTCCCGCGGACGATGCCGCGCCCCGTGCCGACGCAGGCGCTGCGCCGTTGCTGCGCACGGGACGCATCACCGGCACGCTGGCTCCGGACCGCTATGCGGTGGACTGCCCCGGCGCAGGGCCGGATGCCGCCACCGGTGCCTCCGTGGGCGTGCTGCTGCCGGAACTGGTGCCGGGCGACGAGGTGCTGCTGGCCGTGCGTGCAGGCGGCGAGGCCGTCATCACGGCGGTGCTGGCGCCGTCACCCGCCGTTCCCTGGAAACAGCGGACGATCCGCCTGCAATCGCAGGATGCCGTGGTGCTTTCCTGCGGCGAAGCGTCCCTGCGGCTGACGGGCCAGGGCCTGGCGCGGCTCGTGGCGCTCAAGATCGAGCACGATGCGCGCGATCTCGTGGACATCGATGCGGCCGAGGTCCGCATCAACTGAGTGCCCGTCAGAGATGCACCTGCAGGCCTTCCAGATAACGGGCGGAGTCCTTGTCGAACGTGTGCCGCCAGACCAGCACCATGTGGCCATGTTCGGGCTCCAGCACGAGCGTGTCGAACGCGGGGCGGATGGTTCCGCGCTCGCCCCGCACGGCCCAGGACACGGCCGGCTGCAGGCCCGGCACGGTGGCCTCTCCCTCGCCCTGGGCGCACAGGTGCTTCCAGCGGATGCGCGTGCCTGGCCGCACCTGGGCCGGCGCGAACTGCATGCGCGGATGCGCACAGTTCCAGGCCGCCGGATCGAAGGTGGCGGGCATGCGTGCGATGAGCCCGGGCGCCTGCTGCAGTTCCTGCGGAGCGTAGCTGCCCCAGAGAGCGCGCCGCGGCAGCCAGGTGCGCCCCACGCAGCCGAACCCTGCGGGCGGGTCGCTGCCCGAGGGCATGCGCACCGGCGCGTCCGCCCATTCGATCTGGTGCAGCGGCGCACCGTCCCGCGGCACCCCGGCGCTGAAACCGGTGCCCGAAGGATTGCCGGCATGGAAAGCCGTGGCGTCTTCCGCGTCCTGACCGCCGAACGCGAGGCCGTACACCAGCGGCACGCGCAGCGCCGGCTCCACGTCTTCCGCCACCGGGAACACGCCCATGCGCCGCCGCCACACCCGCCGGCCGTAGATGCGCAGCGTGCGCGTCTCCGTACCGACCGAGAGGCCCGCGTCGAACCGGGCCGACGGGCGCCCCTCGGGCGCGTAGGCGAAGCCGTTGAACACCACGTCCACCCGGGGCTTGAACGGGGCCAGATCGGCCTCGTGGCGCACGGCGTCCTGCAGGCCGCGCTCGCGAAAGAACTCGTCGCCGCGGTAGATCGGCAGTGCGCCGCCCTGCGCCACGGGCAGTCCGGCGAAGTCCAGCGTCGCCTTGATCACCAGCGTGCGGCATGCGCTGCCATCCGGTCTGTGGCCCGGCAGCAGCTCCGCGGCGAACGGCGTCAGGTTGTCCAGCATCGGGTGGGGTCCTCCTGCCCGGCATTGTCTTTGATCCCACGCGCGCCGCGGCCTGCGGCGTGCCTAGCCGCATGAACGTCATCGAACTGCCCGTCCCGCGGGCCACCGATCTTCCCGTATGGGGCGATCCGCCCGCACGCATGGCACGGTCGCTCGTCACCCAGTACTGGCGCCGCAGCCACCTGCTGCCACGCTCGGCGGCCCGGCCGGCAGCGATCGCCGTGTTCGACGATGCGATCGTGCAGGCGCTGGCCGGGCTCAAGCAGCACTTGGCGCATGCGCCCGAGGTGCTGCCCGCCTGCCGCGACGCCATTGCCGCCGCGGGCGACGAAACCCTGCACGAGCCCTCGCGCATTTTCGCGCTCGCCTGTCTGGAGGTACTGCAATTGCAGCTCGGCCGCACCGGGGGCGAGGTCGCTCGTCTGGGCGGCGACTACCTGCAGGCCCAGCCGGGCGCGGTCTTCGATGCTCTGCGCTTCGCCTTCGACGGCACGGTGGGTGACTATCTCGCGCCGCGCGTGGCGCTGCTGGCCGATCTGCAAGACCCGGAACGCACCCCCGTCGGCCGCCTGCTGCTGCGGCTGGCGATCGCCCGGCCCGCGGTGTCGGACGCGTTCGCGCAGGCCGTCGCACCCTGGGCGGCCTCCCTGCCGGGCGGCATGGCCGTGCTCTGCGGCTGGCGCTGCACCGGCCGCGGCGACGAGGCCCGGGCCCTGGCCGCGGTGGAGCAGGGGAACGACACCGAAGCCGCGCTGGCGACCCTCGCCCTGATGGGCAGCACCCAGGAAACTCCCGCCGCCCGCGCCGTGCTGGCCCGTACGCCCGAATCGCCCGCGGCCCTGGCGCTGCTGGCCGCGCGCGAGGGCTACGAACTCGCCGTCGCCCTGCGCGAGGGGCACCATCCCGCCATGCCCTGGGGTTTGCAGTGCCAGGCAGCGGCTCTGGTGGGCGACGTGCCGCTGCTGCGCCACCTTGCCGCCTACACCCCCTGGGACGATGAGGACGCCTGCCGTACGCTGGCCGACGCCGTGGCATTGCTGAGCGGCACGCCGACCGACGGGCTGTTCGACGTGGCGCGGCCCGCATCCGAGCGCGCTGGCGCGGCGGACGCGGCACTGGCCGCGCTGCCTCTGGACGGGCCGGCGCTGCGCCTGGGCCGCGCCCGCAGCCAGGTGGCGCTGGAGGAGTCCACCGCGCTGGTCGGCGCGCCCCTGCGCCACCTGCTCCACCTTGAACACGCATCGCGCCTTGCCGGCGCGCTCTGGATCGACGCCGACGACCTGATGCCCATCCAGGGCCTCGCCGTGGCAACGGCCTCGGTCTTGGAACGGGCGGTCTTCGGCGCCGCGCAGCCCCAGCCATGACGCCTCTTTCCATCGCCGCTACCGGCGCCTGCACCCCCATCGGCACCCGCGCCTGGCAGACCGCCACCAGCCTCGCCGCGGGCCTGTCCGGTTTCACGCGGCAGGCCATCGGAGGCCAGGCCGATCACCGCGCCACCATCTCGCGCGTGCCCGGCATCGATCCGGCCTGCAACGGAACGGAGCGCCTCGTGCGTCTCGCTGCCCCTGCGCTGCACGAGGCCCTGCGCTCCGGGCCGCCGCCTGCTGCAGGCTGGCCCCTGCGGCGGCCGATCCCGCTCTTCTTGGCGCTGCCCGAGCCCTGGGCCGAGCTGCCCGGCGGCATCGACACCGACCGCTTCGCGCTGGAGTTGCCGCGCGCGCTGGATCTCGCCCCCGAATTCCTGCCGCTCACGCTGCATGCCGGTGGCGCGGTAGGCGGTGCCGACGCCCTCGCCAACGCCTATCGCTTCATGCATGCGCACCCCGACGTGTCCGAGGTGCTCGTGGGCGGCGTGGACAGCCTGGCCGATCCGGCCGTGGTGCCGGTGCTCTACCAGCGTCGCTGGGTGCAGGTGGCCGGCCACTGCGAAGGCTTCGTCGCGTCCGAGGCCGCCGCCTTCGTGCGCCTGGCCCGCACGCCCGCGGCAGGGGAGTTCGCCACCGTGTACCCGCCGGCTTTCGCCGAAGAGCCGGCGTCGCGCGTGGGCGAGGCGTCGCTGCTGGACGGCCGCGCATTGATCCAGGCCAGCCGCGCCGCCCTGCAGGCCGCGCGCATGCCCGCGGATGCGCTGCAGGCCTACTGGTCGGACATGGACGGTTCGCCCTGGCGCGGCGCCGAACGGGCCAGCCTGTCGGCCGCCTTCGCTGCGGACGGCGGGCTCGCTCCCGCGCGGGAACCGGCCGCCTTTCTGGGCGAGGTCGGCGCCGCCTGGGTGCCGCTCATGCTCTCCCTCTTCCATGAAATGCGGCAGGCACTGACCCATCCCGTCATGCCTGCGCGCCTCGCAGGCCACGCGGGCCTGCAGACCGTGTCCGGCCTGTCCACCCGCACCGCCGCCTGGGTCGCCACCTGGGACCATGCGCGCCCGGTGCAGCCCGGTGCCGGCGCGGGGCGCAGTGCCCTTCCGATCACCTCCTGAGCAGCGCCATGGCCACGTTCGTCAACGACCGCAGAGCGATCCACGAAGGCCGCAGCCCGGCGATGATTCCGGGCCCGGTGAACCCCGTGTTCCCCAAGCCCAACGGCCCGCCGGTGCCCATCCTGAACATGGCGCACGGGCCGGGCCTCAAGAACGGCACCGCCACTTTGAAGATCGACGGCCAGCCCGTCGCCATCGCCGGCAGCCGCTTCGAATCGATTCCCGCCACGCCCGACCGCCTGGGCGGCATCGCGGGCGTCAAGTCCACCGTGGTGGGCGGTGCGGCCGAGCCCACCAGCTACAGCAGCGACACCAAGTTCGAGAGCCGGGGCAGCGTGCGCTCGTTCGATACCACCAAGAGCAATTCGCTGGTGATCGACCCGGGCTGGCGTGGCCGCCTCGCGATGGCGCTGCTCCCGGAGCCCTACGACAAGCTGGCCCTGAAGGTCATCGAAAAGCTCCCTGGCGCGTTCGAAGCGGAGTTTGCGGCCCTCGGGGAGAGCCTGACCGACCCCAGCGCGCTCATCGGCCCGGCTCTCAAGGTCATCGGCAAGCTCATTCCGGGGCTGAACGTGCTGATGAACGGCGCCGCGATGGCCGAGGCGGCCGGCCAGATCGACGCGCTGGCGCAGAAGGTTCAGGAGTTGCTGACTCCGCCGATGACCGATGCCAAGCTCGACGAGATCGCGCAGATCATCGCCGACGAGGTGGCGATGATCACGACGCAGTTCGTGGTCGGCAAGATCGCCAAGCGCGCTCGCTCGCGTCCTGGCCCGGTGGCCACCGGGCGTGACAACCGCACCAATCCCAACACGACTGCCAGCATCATGGACGATGCCCGCAAGGGCTTCGCGCCGAATGCCGGATGCGAACTCGGCACCTGCCACCCCGTCATCTTCGCCACCGGCGCCAAAGTCCTCGCCGACACCGACTTCGAGCTGCCCGGCCCGCTGCCGATCGCATGGCGCCGCTTCTACCGCTCCAGCGACCGGCGCCCGGGCTGGCTCGGCTGGGGCTGGAGCACGCCGCTCTCCATCGAGTTGGCGCTGGCGTACGACGCCGTGCATTACTACGACGCGCGCGGCCGCCTCGTGCGTCTGCCGGTGCTGCCGCGCGGCGCCAGCCATTTCGATGCGCGCGAGAAGATCACCGTGCGGCACCACGAGGGCGGCGGCTGGAGCATCGAATCCACCGACGGCCTGCGCCATGAATTCCCGGCCCCCGTGCCCGGCCAGTGGCGCCTGCCGCTGGCGCGCATGGCCGACCGCAACGGCAACGCCATCACCCTGCGCTATCCCGCCTACGACGCCACGGGCGCCGACGGCATCGCGCCGCGGCCCCTGGGCCTCACGGACAGCGCGGGCCGGCAACTGCGCTTCGAATGGAGCGCAGAGGAAGGCGCGCCGGACCGGCTGCTGCTGGCCATCCACCTCGAGCCGCGCGTGCTGGACGGCGTGCAGCACGCGGGCGGTGTGCTGGCGCGCTACGCCTACGACACCGAAGGCAACGAGCCCGGCGATCCGCGCGCCAACCTCGCCGAGGCGGCGGACGCCCTGGGCGGCACCGCACGTTACCGCTACCGCCACCACCTGATGGTGGCCTACGCCACCCGCAACGGCTTCACCCATCATCAGCAATGGAGCCGCCATGATGCCGGCGGCCGCGTCGTGCGCACCTGGACGGACACGCCCGGCCTGCTGGACACGCGCTTCGACTACGACCTGGGCCGGCGCACCACCCACGTCACCGATGCGCTGGGCCGGCGCAGCAGCTACGAGTACAACGCGGCGCACGAAGTCGTCGCCATCACCGAGCCTGGCCCCGACGGACGCCCCGTGCGCACCGAAACCCGCCTGGACGCCGCCGGCAATCCCGAAGAAGCCCGCGACGCGCTCGGCCGGGCCACGCGCTGGCGCTTCGATGCGCGCGGCAACCTGCTGGCCGTGACCGACGCGGCGGGCGCCACCACGCGCCTCGCCTACGGCCACCTCGACCTGCCGGTGGAGATCACCGACGCGCTGGGCCACGTCTGGCGCCAGCAGTACGACGAGCGCGGCAACCTCGCCGAGCGCGTCGATCCGCTGGGCCATGCCACCCGCTGGCGCTACGACGCGCGCGGCCTGCCCGTGGCCATCGAGGACGCGCACGGCAAAACCCGCCGCCTGCTGTGGGACGATGCCGGCCAGCTCGTCGCCTACACCGACTGCTCCGGCCAGACCACGCGCTACACCTGGGACACGCTCGGCAACCTGCTCACCGCCACCGACGCCCTGGGCCAGACCACCCACTACCGCCACGACGCGCTGGGCCGGCTGCGCCATGTGCGCTCGCCCGACGGCGCGGAGCACCGCTACGACTACGACGCGCAGGGCAACCTCACGGGCTACGCCGATCCGCAGGGCGCCACCACGCGCTACGCCTACAACGGGCTCGACCAGCCCGTGCAGCGCCAGGATGCGCTGGGCGGCACGCTGCGCTACCAGCACGACGCCGTGGGCCGCCTGGTTGCGCTGCAGAACGAGAACGGCGCCACCACCCGCTTCACCTACGACGCGGCCGACAACCTCATCGAAGAAATCGGCTTCGACGGCCGCATCCAGCGCTACCGCTACAACGCCGCGGGCGAGCTGGCCGAGCTGCACGAGCGTGATGCCTGCCAGCCGCCGGACACCCCCTACGACCCCGATCCCGCGGCACCCTTGCCCAAGCGCACCGTGTTCCGCCGCGATGCGGTGGGACGCCTCGTCGCCAAGGCGCACCTGGGGCTGGACGGCATGGAAGAGGGCGCTGGCAGCGGCCTCACCACCTTCGCCTACGACCTGCTGGGCCGCATGCTGCACGCCGGCAATGCCGATGCCCGCGTTCACTTCACCTACGACCCGCTCTCGCGCCTGACCGAAGAGGTGCAGGAGCACCTGGCGCCGGGTGGGGAATCCACGCTCGGGCGTTACGCCTGGCGCCATGCCTACGACGCGCTGGGCAACCGAACGGACAGCCGCATGCCCGGCGGACGGCACGTGCAATGGCTCTACTACGGCTCAGGCCACCTGCACCAGATCCGGGTGGATGGGCACGTGCTCTCGGACATCGAGCGCGATGCCCTGCACCAGGAGATCGAGCGCACGCAAGGCGCTTTGGAAAGCCGCTACGGCTGGGACCCGATGGGCCGGCTGGTGGCGCACAAGGTGGGCCGGCGGCAGGCGCTGCAGGGCCAGCCGGGCATGCCATCGCCGCAGGCCCTGCGGGACCGCGACCAGGGCCTGCCCGCGCTGCCGCAGCTGCCCTCGGGCGACCGCATCGCGCGGCACTACCGCTACGACCCCACGGGCAACCTCATCGCCACGCGCGACGGCCTGCGCGGCGACAGCCACTACCGCTACGACCCGCTGGGCCGCATCCTGGCAGCGCAGCGCGGGGAAGGCAACCAACAGCCCACCGAACGCGAGGCCTTCGCGTTCGACCCGGCCGGCAACCTGCTCAACCCCAACCGGGGCGGCGCGCAATCCAGCGGCGGCGTCGGCCAGCGGGACGTGGTGCCCTACAACCGCCTGGCGGTGTACCAGGACCTGCGCTTCACCTACGACCTGCACGGCAACACCATCGAGCGGCGCATCGGCTGGCACACGGTGCAGCACTACCGCTACAGCCCGGAGCACCAGATCGTGGAGGCACGGGTCGTGCGGTACCGGGACCGGCCGGCAGAAGGTCAAGCGGAGCCTGCGCCTGCGGCCACGGAGCAGGTCACCCACTATCGCTACGACGCGCTGGGCCGGCGTATCGAGAAGCGGGACGCGTTCGGGCGTACGGCGTTTCTCTACGACGGGGATCTGCTGGCGGGGGAGTTGCGCGGCAGCAAGTTGTCGGAATACCTGTACGAGCCGGACAGCTTCGTGCCGTTGGCGAAGCTGGAGTCGGAGTGGCGGGGAGAAGATGGAAAGCAAGAGAGTGCCCAGGCGAGGGCCGATACCCCCTCACAGTCAGAGGAACAAGCGCGGCCCAAGGACTTCACGGCCTACTACTACCAATGCGACCAGATCGGCGCGCCGCAGGAGCTGACGGACGAGCAGGGCCGCATCGTGTGGGCGGCAAGCTATCAGGTGTGGGGGCAGACGCGGGCGCTGCAGGTGCTGCGCACGGGCACGGACGACGCGGCGGTGTTCACCCAGGCGGAGCGGCCTTTGGCGCTGGCGGCGAAGGGGGAGGTGCAGGCGCTGAGCTTCGTGGAGCAGCCGCTGCGGTTCCAGGGGCAGTACTTCGATGGCGAGACGGGGCTGCACTACAACCGGTTTCGGTACTACGATCCGGTGACGGGGCGGTTCGTGCATCAGGACCCGATCGGCCTAGAAGGCGGAGAAAACTTCTATGAGTATGCGCCGAATCCGTTGGAATGGGTAGATCCGACAGGGCTCAATAAGAAGCGTAAGCGTTGCGGTTGTCAGCTACCGTGCATTGTTATTGACAGTGCAAAGTACCCTGAGACCGCACAACATGTGAAAGAAGCAATCGCTGCAGGGCATCCCGATGAACTGACAATTGATCGTCCTGGATCTAAAGCTCGTCGTCGGGCTTCCCTGAAGGGGGTTAAGACAAAACCTACGAAGGATAGGGATGAGTATCCTCCCGCCATGTTCAAAGAAGGTGGCAAAGGCGCAGATGTCAAGTTAATTGATTCCTGCGATAATCGAGGGGCTGGATCTTGTATGGGGCATCAATGCGCTCCATATCCTGATGGAACGAAGGTAAAGATAAAGGTTAAATGATGTCAAAGAAAGAGATTGATAAGCTTTTGAAGTTATGTGCTCCGGCGTCTGAATCTCGGGCTAAGGCTGATGTTCAATTGTTGCGCGATCGTGCAGGCCGTTTGGGTGAGGAACTTCACTACATGTTGTCTTTAATGAACGGTGGTTACGGTTTTGAAGGCGCTCTACATTTCTTTAGTGCAGATGAGGCTTGTGGAGATCTTTTTATCGAGCGTTGGAATTCCGATGATTTGTGGCGTAATAGCTACAAGGAATTGGATCCTCTAGGGTATTTTTTCGCTGAAGACGTTTTCGGGAATCAATTTTTTATAAAAGATGAAAGTATTTTCACATTCGATCCTGAGACAGCAGAAATAGAAAAAATTGCGGGTTCGCTGAACGACTGGGCTTCAGAGATTATGGAGGATTATGATTTTTACACTGGCCACTCATTGGCGCATGAGTGGCAAGAAGCCCATGGACCGATCCCAATCGGGAGTAGATTACTGCCGAAAATTCCATTTGTCGTAGGTGGGGAGTTTGAGGTGGGAAATCTTTATGCATTGAACTCTGTTAAGGCCATGAAGTACAGGGCTTCCATTGCATTGCAGATAAAAGATATGCCGGATGGTTCGAAAATTAATATAAAAATAGATTAATAGGATTTAATGATTTAGTCTTCGGCTACTGAGAAGGTCACTCACTACCGCTACGACGCGCTGGGCCGGCGCATCGAGAAGCGGGACACGTTCGGACGTACGGCGTTCCTCTACGACGGGGATCTGCTGGCGGGCGAGCTGCGGGGCAGCAAGTTGTCGGAATACCTGTACGAGCCCGACAGCTTCGTGCCGCTGGCGAAGCTGGAGTCGGAGTGGAAAGGCGAGGCCGCAGAGAAAGATAAAGAGGAAGAAGGAGAACGAGCCAAGGACTTCTCCGCCTACTACTACCAATGCGACCGATCGGCGCGCCGCAGGAGCTGACGGACGAGCAGGGCCGCATCGTGTGGGCGGCAAGCTATCAGGTGTGGGGGCAGACGCGGGCGCTGCAGGTGCTGCGCACGGGCACGGACGACGCGGCGGTGTTCACCCAGGCGGAGCGGCCTTTGGCGCTGGCGGCGAAGGGGGAGGTGCAGGCGCTGAGCTTCGTGGAGCAGCCGCTGCGGTTCCAGGGGCAGTACTTCGATGGCGAGACGGGGCTGCACTACAACCGGTTCCGGTACTACGATCCGGTAACTGGGCGGTTCGTGCATCAGGATCCCATTGGACTAGCCGGTGGCAATAATTTATTTTTTATGCTCCAAACCCGTTAGCTTGGAACGATCCACTTGGCTTAAAACCGAAACGATGCGGTTGCCGCCCGGATCCATGTGGCATCGCAAAGCATGGACATCAACCTTCCCCGCGGCCAAACGATACTGAATCGCACCACATAATTCAGGATGCTTGGGCAAAGAGCCAAATTGGCAAACAAGGTGGATATAGTACGTACGGCGCACCTGCCATACTACTTCAAAATGGCCCTCGTGACATTGCGAACGCTGCGCAGAATGCCAGAAGGGATGCAAGATTGGCTGCAGGTAAAGGAAGGTGGGAGTCGCCGCTTCGGGATGAATTTGACAATGCATCGAGAGATCTGAAAGCGGCTGGTGTTTCCGAGAAATGCAGAAAACGAGCGCTTAAAAAATCCTATCAATACTTCTATAACCGCACAAATGAGTAAAGCTATTAATTTAGTAGCTGGTTCTTGGCACCGTGAACCTCCTGCGACTGAAGCGAAGCTTTCACAGGCGGAGTCAGAATTGGGTGTCGTTTTTCCTGAGGATTATCGGGAATTTTTGCTTTGGTCTAACGGAGGCGAAGCTAAGGTGGGCGATGCCTATTTTTCACTGTGGCGTGTTGAGGATATTAAAAAGAGAAACATGTCCGCTTCTATAGCGAAGTATATGTCTTCCTTGTTTTTGGGTATTGGGACCAATGGTGGAGATGAATGTTACGCATTGGATTATTCAATCGATATCAATTTCCCAAAATTCGCGATAGTTCCCCTGGGGGATTTAGATCATGAAAGCAAGTTTATCATAGCATCATCCATGACAGAGGCTTTTGAAAAGGCCCTTGATGGGAATTTTAGCGATGCCGATTACAACAGTCGTGAAACAGGGCCGCTAACCCAGGAAATGCTTAATATAAGTAATTCGAATATTATCTATGAGGCTGAGAAGCTTTGGCAGAAAAAAGAATATTCTAAATATATTGAGATGCTGGAAATTCCTGGAATTGACTTAACCGACCTGTTGAGGAAAAAATTAGCTATGGCGAAAAAAATGACTGAAAAAGATGGATGAATTTTTCAAAAATTACATTAATTAATTTAAGTGAAATCGGATTAGCGGACTAGGGCAGCGGGAGAATGATAGGAAAGCGCTAAAGAATTTTCACTCCAGGGAAAAGTGTTCTGGGTGAATCTGCAGTTCCCAACGGCACGCAACAGCAACAGCCCATTGAGCGCGAAGCCTTCGCGTTCGATCCGGCCGGCAACCTGCTGAACCCGAACCGGGGCGGCGCGCAATCCAGCGGCGGCGTGGGCCAGCGGGACGTGGTGCCCTACAACCGCCTGGCGGTGTACCAGGACCTGCGCTTCACCTACGACCTGCACGGCAACAACATCGAGCGGCGCATCGGCTGGCACACGGTGCAGCACTACTGCTACAGCCCGGAGCACCAGATCGTGGAGGCGCGGGTCGTGTGGTACCGGGAGCGGCCCGCCGAAGGCCAAACGCAGCCCGCGCCTGCGGCCACGGAGCAGGTCACCCACTACCGCTACGACGCGCTGGGCCGGCGCATCGAGAAGCGGGACGTGTTTGGGTGTACGGCGTTTCTACGACGGAGATCTGCCAGCTGGCGAGCTGCGGGGCAGCAGGCTCTCGGAGTGCCTCTACGAGCCCGACAGCTTCGTGCCGTTGGTGAAGCTGGAGTCGGAGTGGAAAGGCGAGGCCGCAGGGAGAGAGAAAAGATGGAGAGGCCGCGCAGTTGATATTTCGAAAGGCCGTTGCAAGTGAGGTTTATGTCTCTAGCTGATATTGAAGCGAAGCTTTCTATAAAGCTCCCCGTCAGTTATAAGAAATTTTTAAGTGAAATCGATGATTTTGCTTATGTGCTTCACAATGAGCATCCTGACGAGTTTCCTGATCATGACGGAGTCGCTTGGTTTTTTTGGGGTGAGCAAAGGCTTTTTGAAGAGGTTCAGATTGAAGGAGCCGCAAAAAGGGCTGCTTGGGAGCAATTGGTTTCCCATGCTGAAATCGATAGGGATTTTAGAAAGAGAAAAGGTATCACGTCCAATGGTGGGCTCTTAGATTTTGATCGGTTCAACAAAAGTATTGCTATAGCAGAAGATAATGGAGATATTTTATACATAGATACTGCTGAGGAAGATTCTGTTTGGATTTATATGCATGCATCAGGTGAGGTGAAGCGCGTTGCCTCTAGTTTTGACGAATGGTTTTCAAGATCAAAGGTCGACTGATTTTCGCTGTACACGCCGTACGCATAGGAACTGGCGTGCTGCACAAGGGATTTTCCTTGGGGTAATTTATTTCTACGGGGGAGAACTGCTGGCGTGCGAATTGCGCTATGGCAGGTTTTGGTAAGGCGGCCAGCCGGACAGCTTTGTGTCACTGGCGAAGCTGGAGCTAGAATGGTGGGGCGAGGCAGCGGACAAATAACGGGAAGCGCTAAAGAATTTTCGTTCCAAGGAGAATTATGCTGGATGAATCTGCAGTTAGTGTTTTGGAAGGTTTTTTAGGACTGAGGATTCCCGGTGATTACAGGGTTTTTCTTCTGAATGATAATGGCGAATGGGGTGGAGGTAAAGATTTTAATGTTCCTGGGCAAGGGAGTACTTCGCTGAGTTATTTCTTTCCGCTTGTATCTAAAAACCTCACCGATAACCTTCCTTACAAGATAAAATTGTATAAAAGAAGGATCCCCGAGGAAATGTTGCCAATTGGTTCTGACACCGGTGGGAACTTGTTTCTTCTTTCTTTAAAAGGCAAGGATCGAGGAGCTATTTTTTTCTGGGATCATGAAATGGAGGCTGACGAAGATGAACAGCCTTATTACGAAAATATTAAGGTCCTATCAAGGAATTTCAATGATTTTTTAAAATTATTGAAAGATTAGTAGCTAAATGACTTTGATGCGGCGGTTACGGCTGGGATCCGATGGGCCGGCTGGTGGCGCACAAGGTGGGCCGGCGGCATGCGCTGCAGGACGACCAGCCGGGCATGCCGTCGCCACAGGCCCTGCGGGACCGAGACCAGGGCCTGCCCGCATTGCCGCAGCTTCGTTCGGGCGACCGCATCGCGCGGCAGTACCGCTACGACCCCACGGGCCACCTGATCGCCACGCGTGACGGCCTGCGCGGGGTATGCGTCTTTGCCTGGATATTCCTGGAGTTGAAAATTGCATCCTGATCGCAAGGTAATTTGTGAAAAATATGGGTCGAAGTATCATGAATTTCTGGAAGAGTTGAATGTCGGGGTCAATATTGAATCTCTCGAAATGACTCCGGTGTATGGGGTTAGGATAAATCCTGCCTCTGGTACCTCGGGATGGTATATATGGGGTGGGATCTATTCTGAAGATGAGGTTTTTTCAAGCCGATTCATGGATTTCATCTGGTGAGAAAATATCCCGGCTTGAGCAAGTGTCTTACCCTGGCTCCAGGATTCAAATTTATTGTGGATGGGGACGGATACGAGGACGTGTAGTTTGATTCCTCTTCCTTAAAGAGGGCCGGGCAATCTGGGGCTGGGTGATGGATAAGTCTATTTTTCCCTCGGACGTTGTTGAAGTATTCGATTTCATCGTCCATGGCGAGGTGTTGGCGGCTGCTTATGCAGGGGCCGGACCCCCCGGTCTCATGCTCAATGACATGAGAGCCGCGCTGGAGCGCTACACCAACCAGGATGTCGAGCCCCCGGATCATTTTTTGCTCGACATCACAGCGGATGCCGCTGGTGAAATTCCTGTGAAATCCGAAATTAAGGAATTATCGGAATTGAAGCGTAAGCTGGTGGAATATGATGAGCAGGAGGATTTGTGTGAAATAGTCCTGCGGAAAATTTCCTCGGTTTCAGAAGATCTTGAAATCAATGCAGTGCAATCCAGGCTGCTGGCGGACGCCATCAGCGGGGACTTGTACAAATGCGCAGAGGCCCGGCTTTGCCTGAAAAGATCGCATCCATATTTCGAGAGGGTTTTCGAAATTTACAAGAACCACGGATTCCCTTGCGGTTGGAGGGGCGGGGATAACTGGAGAGACGGTGATTTCTACATTTACTGTCGCCGTCAATGATGATTGAGAGCAATGGAAAGCTTACTGACTTTACCAGCCTGATCCGATCCGCTGCCAGGGAAGCTTTTCAAAAAATCCGGGAAGATCATCGTGGGGAGGGTTTCTGCGCCTTCGCGCTGTACTCAGACGAAGGCGCTATGACGGTCTGTGCTGCAGCCAATACCCAAAGCCATCTGGAAGCCCGCCTCCGCGAAGAGCCCGATGAAGCCCCCTACTGGAAGTGGAGTCCTGCTGAATGGAAACATGAGGGTTTTGGTGATGGCTGTTTCGTCGCCGTACACAAAGCCCTCCGGAATTTCCATGCCAGGCCGCACGACGACGCGCAATTCCTGGCGTTCAACAAGGCTTGTTCGAATCGTGCGTAGCCGCCATGGAGGCGCTGCGGATCGAAGGCGCGCTGGGTGATGGCATTGCCGTATTTTGCGTGACCGACCACCAGGACGCTGCGCAGGAGATTGCCTGGGTCCAGCATCTCAATGCACGGGGCCACGCGAACGAGTTCCAGCGGTGGATCAACAGTCAGCAATAGCCGGGTCGCGGGCTGGCAGTGGTAAGTGCCAGTGGTCATGAAGCCGTGCTACAAGCCAGCCGGGATGGTTCCAACTGACCATCCGATGTTTCACCAAATTTTTTCAAAGAGGGACCACCATGCATCACTCCCGCCTGCCCACCGCACATCTGGCCACCGTAGCGGTGCGCACCGGTATCTTCGCCGCTGCCTTCGCAGCCCTGTATACCGCCGCGCAGGCGGCCGGCACCGCTACCAGCACCAGCGCCAGCGCTGCCAAGAGCGCCGGTGCATCGCCGGCCCCCTCCATCCAGCCCATCGACCCCGACCGCGCCGCCAAATTCTTCCAGCGCGGCAAGTTCCTCTCCGAGTCGACGGAAACGGGTGCGGATGGCAAGACCAGCCGCGAGACCGAGGCGATGTGCATGGACGAGGGCAACGCGTCCTTCCTGCCGATGGCCGCGCTGATGGGCGTGGCGGGCTGCGATCCGCAGGCCACGCGCGAAGACAAGCTGTCGTTCAGCGTGCAGGCGAGCTGTCCGCGCGATACGAAGTTCGGCCCCAACGCCTACGACGCCACGCTGCGCTGGTCGGCCGATGGCAAGCAGATCACGCTGCAGTCGACGCGCCGCGCGCTGGTGGATGGCAAGGCGTCGGACAAGGTGGTGCAGTCGCTGCGCTACCAGCTCACGTGGCAGGCGGCACGCTGCGATTGACGGAGGATGTGGTGGGGCTGGGGCTGGGGCTGGGGCCGCCGGGATTAAAGTCGGCGCTTCACCCCCGCCGCGACGACACCACGATCCCCGCCACGATCAGCGCGAACGCCGCGCCGTGGTACAGATGCGGCGTCTCGCCCAGCACCAGGGCGGAGAGCACGGCGGCGAAGAGCGGCGTGAGGTTGATGAAGAAACTCGCCACGGCCGGGCCGGCGCGCTGTACGCCCACGCCCCAGCAGCGGTAGGCGAGCAGGGCGGGGCCGAGCGCGATGAAGGCGAGGGCCGCCACGAGCGGCCAGCCCCAGGTGGCGTGGGCGTGGCCGAGCGTCCATTCGCCGGCGGCGAACGCGCCCGACCAGGCCAGGCCGAACACCATCTGTGCCATGAGGAAGGCGGCCCAGTCGCCGCGCAGGCCCGCGGGTTCGGTGGTGCGCGACAGCAGCCAGCTGTAGAAGGCCCAGGAGATGGTGGCCAGCACCATGTAGAGATCGCCCGGCACGAGCCGAAGCGCCAGCAGCTGCGCCCATTCGCCGCGGCTGAGCACCACCAGCACGCCGGCGATGGAGAGCAGCGCACCCGTCGCCTGCGCGCGCGTCACGCGGGCGCCGAAGCAGAGCGCGCCGATGGCCAGCATCCAGACCGGCAGGCCCGAGCCGACGAGCGTGACGTTGAGCGGCGTGGAGGTCTGCAGCGCCATGTACTGCAGCGCGTTGTAGCAGCCGATGCCGAGCAGCCCGAGCATCGCGTAGCGGCGCCAGTGCGGCCACAGCGGGCTGCCGCGGCGCAGCACGCCGTGGGCCAGCGGCAGCAGCACGACGAAGGCCAGCGCCCAGCGGATGAAGTTGAGCGCGACCGGGGAGATGAGGGGATGCACGAGGCGGCCGACGACCGCGTTGCCGGCCCAGAGCAGCGGCGCGGCCACGAGCAGGGCCACGGTGCCGGACGAGAGTCGTTGTGTCATGGCCTGGAAATGTACCGGCCTGCGGGCTTCGCCGATCCGTGGCAGGATGCACGCCGGCTCCCGCGTGGGGCCATTCCGGGGGGCGGATGCCCGTCCGCACCGCCCCGGTTCGCTTGCCCGATGTTTCTTTTTTTTGTCTCTTTCTTTTTTGATCGTGTCTTTCACCGCAGGAGTCGCCGCATGAGCCTTGCCGTCCAGATCCGCCAGCACGGCGGTCCCGAAGAACTGCACCTGACCGACGTGACCGTGGGCGAGCCCGGCCCCGGCGAGATCCGCATCCGCCACCATGCGGTGGGCCTCAATTTCATCGACGTGTACCACCGCACGGGTCTGTATCCGCTGCCGATGCCGGCCACGATCGGCATGGAGGGCGCGGGCATCGTCGAGGCCGTGGGCGCGGGCGTGACGCACCTCGCCGTGGGCGACCGCGCCGCCTATGCGAGCCAGCCGCCCGGCAGCTACGCCGAGGTGCGCGTGCTGCCCGCGAAGTGCGTGTGCCGGCTGCCCGACGCGATCGATTTCGAGACCGGCGCGGCGATGATGCTCAAGGGCCTCACGGCGCAGTACCTGCTGAAGAAAACGCTGCCGGCCGAGGGCCTGCAGCCGGGCGACCACGTGCTGTTCCATGCGGCCGCGGGCGGCGTGGGGCTGATCGCCTGCCAGTGGGCGAAGGCGCTTGGCCTGCAGCTCATCGGCACGGCGGGCAGCGACGAGAAGTGCCAGCTGGCGCTCGCCAACGGCGCGGCGCACGCCATCAACTACCGCACGGAGGATTTCGCGGCGCGCGTGAAGGAGATCACGGGCGGCAAGGGCGTGAAGGTGGTGTACGACTCGGTGGGCAAGGACACCTGGGAGAAATCGCTGGAGTGCCTGCGCCCCTTCGGGCTGATGGCCACCTTCGGCAACGCATCGGGCCCGGCGCCGGCATTCGCTCCCGGCATGCTGGGTGCCAAGGGATCGCTCTACGTCACGCGACAGACGCTGTTCACGCACATCGCTACGCGCGAATCCACCCAGGCCATGGCGGACGACCTGTTCGCGGTGGTGCAGAGCGGCGACGTGACGATCCACATCGACCAGCGCTACCCGCTGCGCGACGTGCAGCAGGCGCACCGCGACCTGGAGGCGCGCAAGACCACGGGCTCCACCATCCTGACGCTGGAATGAGCGGGCACCGCGAGATGCCGGTGCCCGCATGGGTGGCGCCGGCCCGCGCGCTGGCGCGCCGGCTGCCCGTGGTGCCGCGTATGCCGTTCGCCGTGGCCGGGCAGGCCGTGGGCTCGGTGGCGCCGGGGGTGATGGAGGGGATCGCGCTGTATGGGGATGCGGGCCACGCCGACAAGACCGCAGGAACTGCCGCCGTCTCGCTCGTGAAGGAGTCCGGTGCGGGGGCGGAGCGCTGGCACCTGGCCTGCGCCCCGGCCGATGCCACGCCTGCCTTGGCCGTGCTGGCGGATGCGCTGCGCCGCGCCGGGCGCTGCGGGGCGTGGCGCAACGAGCAGCTGGCGGTGTGCAACGCGGCGGGCGAGCGCATCGGCACGGTGGAGCGCGGCGCGGTGCGCGCGCTGGGCATCGCCACGCGGGCGGTGCACCTCGTGGCCTGCGCGCCGGACGGCCGGCAGTGGGTGCAGCAGCGCGCGTTCGACAAGCCCAGCCATCCGGGCCGGTGGGACACGCTGATGGGCGGCATGGTGAGCGCGCAGGACACGGTGGACTCCGCCCTGGCGCGCGAGACCTGGGAAGAGGCGGGCCTGCGCACCGAGGCGCTGCAGGATCTGGCGCACGGCGGCCACGTCGAGTTCGCGCGCCCGAGCAACGAAGGCGAGGGCGTGGGCTACATGGTGGAGCGCATCGACTGGTTCCGCGCCACCGTGCCCGACGGCCTCGTGCCCGCCAACCAGGACGGCGAGGTGGAACGCTTCGAGCTGCTGGAGGCGGCCGAAGTGCAGGCACGCCTCGCGCAGGGCGCGTTCACGCCCGAGGCGGCGCTGGTGCTGGCCGGCTTCTACGGCTGGTGAGATGGCGGGTGCGGTGCGGCGGACCGGCCGCGGGCACCGCGCGTGGCGCGCGGCCGGGACAGCGCGGCGTGCTTGCTGGGTCAATAATGCGGGGTTCTCCCATACGCAGCGCACCGCGCATCCGCCATGGCCCGTTCCCGTTTCCTGCCCGACAACTTCACCCTCGCGCTGATCGCCGTCGTCGCACTGGCCAGCGTGCTGCCGGCCTCCGGCCAGGTGGCCCGCGGCTTCGAGTACGCCACCACGGCGGCCGTGGCGCTGCTGTTCTTCCTGCACGGTGCCAAGCTGTCGCGGCAGGCCATCGTCGCGGGCCTGTCGCACTGGCGGCTGCACCTGCTGGTGATCGCCTCCACCTTCGTGCTGTTCCCGCTGATCGGCTGGGCGCTGCGGCCCGTGCTGGAGCCGCTGGTCACGCCGGAGCTCTACCAGGGCGTGATCTTCCTGTGCGTGCTGCCCGCCACGGTGCAGTCCGCCATCGCGTTCACCGCTCTGGCACGCGGCAACATGCCCGCGGCCATCTGCTCGGCCTCGGGCTCCACGCTGCTGGGTATCGTGATCACGCCGATGCTGGTCGGCCTGCTGCTGCCGGGCGTGCCCGGTGCCCAGGCCGGCGCGGCCACCGCGGGGTCGGCGGGCCACGACACCCTCGCGAGCATCGGCCGCATCACGCTGCAGTTGTTCGTGCCCTTCCTGGCGGGCCATCTGCTGCGGCCCTGGATCGGCGGTTTCGTGCAGCGCCGCGCCGCGGTGCTCAGGTTCGTGGACCAGGGTTCCATCCTGCTCGTCGTTTACACCGCCTTCAGCGCGGCGGTGATCGAAGGCCTGTGGCACGACATTCCGCTGCGCGCGCTGGCCGGGCTGGTGTTCGTGTGCGCCGTCATCCTCGCGATCGCGCTGGTCGCCACCACCTGGATCAGCCGGCGTGTGGGGTTCTCGAAGGAGGACGAGATCACCGTGGTGTTCTGCGGCTCCAAGAAGAGCCTCGCGAGCGGCGTGCCCATGGCCAAGGTGCTGTTCGCCTCGCATGCCGTGGGCGCGCTGGTGCTGCCGCTGATGGTGTTCCACCAGATGCAGCTCATGGTGTGCGCGGTGATCGCGCAGCGCTATGCGCGCCGGCCGGTGGAGGGTGGGGACGCCGCTGGCGTCGAGGCTTCGTCCGTGCCGCTCCGCTGAGCGCGGGCCGGGGGCCGGCCCGGCGCGCACGGTTCGGCCGCAGGGGCGTTCAGGCCGAAAGTTCCCCGCAGCTACACGCCGGCCTGCTGGTGGCGCCACTCCTGCGTGTGCCCGCCGTAGCCGTAGGCCGCGGCGCGCGCATCGATCAGGTGCACGTAGCTCACCGGATGCAGGTCCGGCAACAGCGCCTCGAAGGCCGCATGCACCTCGCGCAGATAGAGCGCCTTCTCGGCCTTGGTGTTGGTCTCGTCGGTGATGCTGATGTCGAGGTGAAAGGCGGCCCGGCCCAACTCCGCCAGCGATGCGCCGCCCACGAACCACTGCGTGGCCGGGATGAACTGCACGGTGGTCGCGATGACGGGCAACTGCTTGCCAAGCACGCGCTGCGTGATGGCCGCGACCGTGTCGGCAGCGCGGCGGGCGAGCACGGCGTCGGGCGCGCCGCTCAGGTGGATCACGGTATGGGGCATGGTGGACTCCTGAAAGAGGGAAGGGTGCAAAGCAAGAAAGCAATGGCTGCATTCTTGGGCTTTCGCAGCCTTCGGAAAAGCAGGATGATCCGGGGTCATCCAACGGAAAATCCGTCGGATGCCGATCCATGCGCCCCTTTCACCTGGAACAACTCAGAACCTTCGTGGCCGTGTGCGAGGCCGGCAGCCTGGCGGCCGGTGCGCCGCAGGTGTACCTTTCGCAGTCCGCCGTGAGCGAGCAATTGCGCAAGCTGGAGCAGCACGCGGGCCAGACGCTCCTCGTACGCTCCAAGGCGGGCGTGGCGCCGACGGCGGCGGGGCTGCGGTTGCTGGCCCATGCCCGGCAACTGCTCGCGATGAGCGAGGCCGCCTGGCTGGATCTGCAGGGCGCCGCCCTGGAGGGCACGCTGCGCCTGGGTGTGACGGACTACTTCCGCCCCGCGGAGCTGGCGGGGCTGCTCGCGCGCGCGCAGGCCCGGCATCCGGGTGTGCAGCTGCAGGTGACGGTGCGCAAGAGCGGCGAGATCGAGGCGGGGTATGCGCAGGGCGAATTCGACGTCGGGCTCACGATGCGCCTGCCGGCAGCCGCAGGGGCCGCTGCAGGCCGGCGCTCCGGGGGCACTCCGCTGCGGCGCGAGCCCCTGCTCTGGATGGGCGCAACGCCATCGCTCGGGGCACCGCCCGCGCCCGGCAGGCCCATGCGCCTGCTGGCCCTGCCGGACACGTGCTCGCTGCACCGCTTCGCCGTGGCACTGCTGCAGCGCCGCCGCCTGCCCTTCGTGATCGCGCTGCAGGCCTCTGGCGTGGCGGGTCTGCAGTCCGCCCTGGCGGCCGGCCTGGGCGTGGCCTGCCTGAATGCGTCGGCGCTGTGCGACGGCGTCCAGGTGCTGCCCGCCGCGTGGAAGCTGCCCGCGCTGCCGCAGGCCCGCTTCCTGGTGCTGCCGCCGCGGGAGGGCGAATCCGGCTTCGTGCGGCAGGCCCGCCAGCAGCTGGTAGCGGACTTCGCCTGAGCTTCGCCGTTCAACGCCGCTGCTGCGACGGGGCGTCCTTCTCGGCGCTTTCTTCCTCGCCGGGCGGCACCTGCAGGCGGTCGTTGCGGACATCCTTCATCATTGCTTCGCCGGTCGGGTCGGTGCCGTCCACGGGCACGTCGTTTTCCTGGGTGACTTCGGGTTCGTCGCTGGCGGGTTTGCGGGGTGTGCTGGACATGTGCGCTCCTGGTCGGTGGGGAAGATGGCCAAGCCATCGGAACCTCCAGGGTAGGGGCGGCGCGCAGCGCGGGGCACCGCAGGAAGGCTTCGTCCCGCGTAGGACGCTGCCCCGCAGGTGGCGAAAGTCGCGGCTCAGTTCCGTGCCGCTTCGCCGGCCGGTGCGTCCTGCGCACTGCGCAGCCGGCTCGGCGCCAGCGCACCCGCCGAATCCAGGATCGGGTAGGCGATGGAGCAGATGTGCGAGTTGATGCGCTTGAGGTCGCTGATGAGGTCGATGTGCAGCGAGCTGGTTTCCATGCTCTGCACGGTCTTGTCGGACAGGCGCCCCAGGTGGGTGGCCGCGTAGGCGCGCTCCAGGTCGCGGAAACGCGTCTTCTCCTCCAGCAGCCGCTGCGCGTCGCGCACGTTGCCGTTGAGGAACACGCTCATCCCCAGCCGCAGGTTGCTCACCAGCCGGCCGTGCAGTTCGGTGATCTCGGCCGTGCCCGCGTCGGAAAAACGCCGGCCCTTGCGGATCTTCTTGTCTTCGATGTCGGTGAGCACGCGCTCGATGATGTCGGCCACCTGCTCCATGTTGATGGTGAAGCTGATGATGTCCGTCCAGCGCCGGCTCTCTTCCTCGCCGAGCGCCTCGCGGGAGATCTGCGTGAGGTAGTACTTGATGGACGAATAGAGCCCGTCCACCTCGTCGTCCATCTTGCGCAACTGCTGGGCGAGCTGCTGGTCGTCCTTGCGGATCACGTCCAGCACGCCGAGCAGCATCGTCTCCACCACGTCGGCCTGGTAGAGCGCCTCGCGCGCCGCGCACGACATCGCGAGCGACGGGGTGGACAGCGCCGACGGATCGAGGTGGTGCGGCCGGCGGCTGGGCGGCCCTTCGGGCGGCGGCAGCAGCCGTGTGACGGCCTTGGCCACCCACTGCGTGAAGGCGATGAAGCCCAGGCTGATGACCACGTTGAATGCCAGGTGGAAGAGCACGACGCCCTGTGCGTTGCCGGGCAGGTGCGGGTGCACGTAGCGCAGCCACAGCCCGGTGAAGGGTGCGACGAGCACCACACCCATGAGCTTGAAGACGAGGTTGCCGACGGTCACTTGGCGTACCTCGACCGCCGACTTGGCGGTGGTGAGCACGGCCAGCAGGCCGCTGCCCAGGTTGGCCCCCAGCACCAGGCCGAGCGCCACGTCCAGCGGCACCACGCTGGAGGCCGCCATCGCCGCGATCAGCAGCACGATGGCCAGGCTCGAATAGGCCAGGATGGCCAGCAGCGCGCCCATGAACACTTCCATCACCAGGTCGCTGTTGAGCGAGCCCAGCATGGCGCGGATGACGGGCGAGGCCAGCATCGGACCGCTGGCCTGCACCACCATCTCGAGAGCGAGCAGCATCAGGCCCAGGCCGATGAGCACGCGCCCCACGCGCCCGGCCGTGCTGGCCTGCCGCGTGATGAACAGCACCACGCCCACGAAGATGAAGAGCGGCGACAGCCACGAGAGGTCGGTGGAGAACAGCACCGACATGAGCGCCGTGCCGATGTCCGCCCCACGCATCACCGCCAGCGCGGCAGGCAGCGTGATGAGCCCCTGTCCCACGAAGGACGAGGTCATCAGCGAGGTGGCGGTGCTCGACTGCACCAGCGCCGTGACCCCGATGCCCGACAGCGCCGCCGAGAAGCGGTTGCCCATGCTGCGCGCCAGCAGCGTGCGCAGGTTGGCGCCGAACACGCGCAGCACCCCGGTACGCACGAGGTGCGTACCCCAGACCAGCAGGGCCACGGCGGCCAGCAGATTCAACAGGTGCTTCATGGATGAGGAGGGTCGGTGTCTCTCCGGGGAACGGCTGCGTTGTGCGCCTTGCCGTCGTGCGGGGGGATGACAGCATACTCCTGAATCCATAGCAATCGGTGAGCAACCGCGGGCCGGGGCCGGTCACTCGGGTGTGCTTTTCGCGTGCCGGAGCGAAGCTTCGCCGCACATTCCGCCATGCGGTCGGCGCGGCCGCGTCAATCGATGAGCCGGCCGCCGTCGTGGAACGGGTAGGGGCCCGGATACCGCCCGCTGGCCGCCAGATGGCTCACGAGCCGCCCACCCGCCGGCAGGGCATGCACCGCGAAACCGGGCGGCTCCAGCGTCCAGGCCGAGGCCGCATCGGGCGCGAGGTCCAGGCACACCTGGTGCGCCGGGGAGGGCACGGTGGCGGCGATCGTGCCGCCGAAGCGCACCTGGATGCTGCGGTGCAGGTGGCCGCAGATCACGCGCTCCACGTTGGGGTGGCGGGCCACCAGGGCTTCCAGCGCCCCGGCACCTTCGAGCAGACCGATCTCGTCCATGTGGCCGATCAGCGTGCGGAAGGGCGGATGGTGCATGGCGATGACCACCGGACGGCCCTGGCAGGCATCGAGCTGCGCGGCGAGCCATTCCAGGCGCTCGGCGCAGAGGCTGCCTGCGCTCTCGCCGGGAACCACGGTATCGAGTGCGATGAGCTGCAGCCCGCCCACCGGCACGCTGAATTGCACGAAGCCGTCCGTGCCCAGGTAGCCGTGGTCCGGGAAGCCGGCACGCAATTGCGCGCGGTCGTCGTGGTTGCCCGGCAGCAGGTAGAGGGGCATGGCGCCGAGCGGTGCCAGCAGTTCGCGCAAGTGCGCGTATTCCGCGGGCCGCCCGAAATCCGTGAGGTCGCCCGTGACGACGATGGCGTCGGGGCGCTGCGGCATGCGCAGCACCGACTCCACGGCCTGGCGCAGGTAGGGTGCGGTATCCAGCCGGCCGTAGGCCAGGCGGCCGGGTTCGCGGATGTGCAGGTCGGAGAGCTGCAGCAGCAGGGTGGCGGATGGAATGGATGGGGGGCGTGCGGTCATGGAGGGAGCGGATCAGGGTGGAGGGCGCGTTTCAGGCGGCCATGTCGTCGGCCAGGGGCATGAGCCGCTGCGGCGCGATGCGTACGGCCACCGCATCGCCCGCGCGTGCGGCGTGGTCGCGGGCCACGTCGGCGCGCAGCGGGGCCTGGCCGGGCACGTTCAGCGTGAGCTGCACGCGGTCGCCCAGGAAGCTGCGGTGCGTCACGTCGGCATGGCCCCAGCCGGGCTGGCCCAGCACGGTGGATTCCACTTCCACGTCTTCCGGCCGCACCAGCCAGGCACCGCAGGCGGCCCCGGGCGGCACGGGCAGATCCAGTCCGCCCAGGTCGATGCAGCCGGGCGCGGTGTGCCGTGCGTCCGCCTCGGGCAACACCAGGCGGTTCACCCGGCCCAGGAAGGAGGCCACGAACGGATGCGCCGGGTTGCGGTAGAGCGTCTCGCCGTCGCCCACCTGCACGATGCGCCCGGCCTGCATCACGGCCAGCCGGTCGGCGATGGCAAGCGCCTCCTGCTGGTCGTGCGTGACGTGGATGGCGGTGATGTGCAGGCGGCGCAGCAGCTCGGCCAGTTCATCGCGCAGCGATTCCTTGAGCTTGGCATCGAGCGCGGTGAGGGGCTCGTCCAGCAGCAGCACGCGCGGGCGCACGGCCACGGCGCGGGCCAGGGCCACGCGCTGGCGCTGGCCGCCCGAGAGTTCCGCCGGGCGGCGCTTTTCCAGCCCGTTCAGCCGCACCAGGTCGATCAGCTCGCCCACCACGCGGCGGCGCTCGGCCTCTGGCGTGCCGCGGATCCTGAGGCCATAGCCGATGTTGCCCTCCACCGTCATCTGCGGAAACAGTGCGTAGTGCTGGAACACCATGCCCACGCCGCGCTGCTCGATGGGCAGCTGCGTCACGTCGGTCCCACCGAAGGCGATGCGGCTGCCGGGGTCGGGCGCCTCCAGTCCCGCGATCAGGCGCAGCAGCGTGGTCTTGCCGCAGCCCGAGGGCCCCAGCAGCGCCAGCACTTCGCCCGGTGCCACGGCCAGGTCGGTGGGCTGCAGGCCGCGCGCGCCGCCGGCATAGGTCTTGGCGCACTGGACGATGTCCACGCGCGTGCGTTCGAGTTCAAGTGCCATGGTGTTTCTCGATGAAGGTGCCGACGGCCTGCAGGCCCCACAGCACGGGCAATATGACGATCAGGAAGACGAGGGTGTAGGCCGAGCCGATCTCGATGCGCATCGAGGCATAGCTGTCGGCCAGCCCCACGGGCAGCGTGCGGGTGAGCGGTGTGTGCAGCATCCAGGTGAGGTTGAATTCACCCACCGAGAGCGTGAACACCATCAGGCTGCCCGCCACGATGGCCGGCAGCACCGCGGGCACCAGCACGCCGAGGAAGCGCTGCGAAAAGCCGGCACCCAGCGAACGCGCGGCTTCCTCCAAGGAGCGCAGTTCGTCCTTCCGGAACGCCGCGCCCACGGTGCGCACCATGAAGGGCAGGGTGAACACCATGTGCCCGACCAGGATGAAGGCGAAGCTCTGGCGGAACCCCTGCAGTGATCCGTAGGCCAGGATCAGGGCCAGCGCGCTCGCCAGTCCCGGCACCGCGACGGGCAGGGTCAGCAGCTCCTCGAAGAGCCGCGCGGCGCGCGAGCGGCTGCGTGCCAGCGCATAGGCGCAGGGCACGCCGATCAGCAGGTTGCCCGCCACGCACAGCAGCGCCAGCCACAGCGACCAGGTCACGGTGCTGCCGTAGTTCTCCCACACCTCGCCCAGCCAGCGCAGCGTCAGGCCGCTCTTCAGCCCGGCGCTGTAGTTGTTGACCAGCCCGGCCATCACCGACAGGGCGATGGGCGCGGCCATGAAGAGCGTCACCAGCGCGGTGAGGGCGATCAGCGCCCAGGGTGCCTGTCGTGCATTGCGCATGGCGATTCCTTAAAACGCGGGCGTGCCGGCCCAGCGGCGCGAGAGCCAGAGCACCAGCCAGGTGATCATGCCCAGCGCGATCGACAGGCTGGCCGCGAGCGCGAAGTTGGCGTAGTTGGTGAATTCGTCGTAGATGGTGATGGGCAGCACCTCGAACTTCGCCGACAGCGTGAACGCCGTGCCGAAGGCGCCCATGGCCGTGGCGAACACGATCGCGCCGCAGGCGAGGGTGGTGGGCGCGAGCGCCGGCATCCACACGTCGCGTGCCACGCGCCAGCGCGAGGCGCCGAGCGAGCGCGCGGCTTCTTCGAGCTGCGCGTCCATGGCGCCGGCCGCGGCCGTGTAGGTGGCGATGGCGCGCGGCAGCGAGAAGTACAGGTACGCGAGGAACAGGCCAGCCAGGCCGTACGCGAAGGTGACGCGGCCCCAGCCCAGGGACTGCGTCAGGCCCGCCAGCGTGCCCTGGCGCCCGCCCAGCAGGATCATGAAGAAGCCCACGATCACGCCGGGAAAGGACAGCGGCAGCGTCAGCAGCGACATCAGCAGCTGCCGCCCGGGAAAGCGCTGGCGCGCCAGCGTGATGCCCACCAGGGCTCCCAGCGCCAGCGTCGCGAGCGTCACCACCAGCGACAGGCCCAGCGTCTGCAGCAGGCTCTGCAGGTAGCGGCCATTCGTCAGCACCGCGAAATACGTCGCCCAGCCCTGGCGCGCCGGCAGTGCCAGCAGCAGGGCCGTGGGCAGCAGCCAGAAGGCCGCGAAGAACGCCACGGCCGGCGCGGCGCATGCGGCCAGCAGGGCGCGCGAAGGTGCGAAACCGCCGTGGCGCGGACTCATTTCACGTCCTGCAGGTAGCGGTCGGAAAACGCCTTCTGCACCGCGGCCATGCGGCCATAGTCCACGGTCTTGGCACGCTGGTACTCGCTGGCGGGCAGGAAGCGGGACTGCACGTCGGCAGGCATGGCGGAGGCGCGCACCGGGCGCAGGTAGGCCTTGGCCCAGATCGCCTGGCCCTCGTCGGAGAGCACGAAGTCCAGCACCTTCTTCGCGTCGGCGGCGTGCGGCGCCTTGGCGACCGTGCCCATCACGTAGGGCACCACCACCGTGCCTTCGGCCGGGATCACGAACTGCACGTTGGCGCCGTCCTTGTACTTGGCGCGGTAGGCGTTGAAGTCGTAGTCCAGCAGGATCGCGATCTCGCCCGAAAGCACGCGCGCATAGGCGGTCTGCTTGGGCACGATGGGCTCGTTCTTCTGCAGCGCCTTGAAGTAGTCGATGCCGGGGCCGAAATTCTCCAGCGTGCCGCCGCGCGCCTGGTTGGCGGCCACCGCGCCCACGTAGCCCACGAAGGCCGAGGCCGGGTCCAAGTAGCCGACGAGGCCCTTGTACTCGGGCTTGAGCAGGTCGGCCCACGATTTCGGCACCGGCTTGCCTCCCAGCGCATCGACGTTGACCATGAAGCCCAGCGTGCCCGAGTGGATGGTGAACCAATGGCCGGCAGGGTCCTTCAGGCCGTCGGGAATGTCCTTCCAGCCGGCGGGCTGGTAGGTGCCCAGCAGGCCGTCCTTCTGCGCCTGGATGGCGAAGGTCACGCCCAGGTAGGTCACGTCGGCCACGGGGCTGGCGCGCTCGGCGGAGAGCTGCGCGAGCGACTGGCCGGAGTTCTTGTTGTCCGGCGGCACCGTCACGCCGGTCCTGGCCTTGATGGCCTTGAGCTGCGTGCCCCAGTCGGCCCATTCGGGCGGGCAGTTGTAGCAGATGGCGGTCTGCGCGAAGGCGCTGCCGGTGGCGGCCAGGCCGAGGGCCAGCGCGGCGGCGCGGACGAATTGCGGGAGGGTGGATCGCATCGGGGAACTCCTGTGGGGCGGGGAACGAAAAAGGAAGCGGGGGAAACGGGTGCGGCGGGCCGGGCTTCAGCCGGCGCCAGGCGCCGCGGCGCACGAACCTCCCGTGCGGATGTGGTGCGGCAGCGTCAGGCTGGCCTCCGGCGTGGGGGGCACGTGCGATGCCATGGCCTGGATCAGCAGTTCCACGCTGCAGCGGCCGATGTCGGCATTGGGCTGTGCCACCGTGCCGAGCACGGGTGTCAGGTCCTGGCCGAGCGCGATGCCGTCGAAGCCCACCACGCTGAGGTCGCTCGGCACCTGCAGGCCCGCCATGTGCGCCGCGCGCAGGCAGCGGATCGCGATGAGGTCGTTGGAGCAGACCAGGGCGGTGGGGCGCTGCGGCCCGCGCAGCAGTTCCGCCACCTCCTGCACGGCGGTCTCGACGAAAGGCACTTCCACCACGCGCGCCGGGGCCAGTCCTGCCTGCGCCATGCCGCGCACGAAGCCGCGGCAGCGCTGCTGTGCCCGGTCGGATGCGGCAAGCTGCCCGCTCACCATGGCGATGTTGCGGTGCCCCATCGCCGCGAGCTGCGCGATCAGTTCCGCCACCGCGCCTTCGCCGTCCACCGACACGCAGGGATGGTCCGGATGCCGGTTGTAGGCCAGCACATACGGCAACTGCGCCGCGATGAGCCGCTCCAGCGCCGCCGAAGTCTGGGGCTGCGACACCACCAGGACCATGCCGTCCACATTGCCCGCCAGCAGCAGGTGCACCGCACGCTCTTCCTGTGCCACGGCATAGTTCGTGGTGAATGGCAGGATGGCGTAGCCCCCCCGCGCCGCCGTTTGCGCGATGCCGTCCAGGCACTCCGCGAACACCGGGTTCAGCAGCGTGGGCAGCACCACGCCGATGACGTGGCTGCGCTGCGTGCGCAGCGTGCGTGCCGTGGCGTTGGGCACATAGCCCAGCCGCTCGGCGGCGCCCAGCACTGCGGCGCGCGTGGCGGGCATCACCTTGTCGGGGGTGTTGAAAACCCGGGAAACGGTGGCGACCGAGACCCGGGCTTCCTGGGCGACGTGCTGGATGGTCATGGGCAGAAAGCGGTGCGATCAGGCGATGTAATCGATTTCATCGCATTGGATCGCAACCGCATGACGCGCAGATGACAGCGCGCGTCCGCCGCACGGAGATTTGCGCCACGGCCCGGCAGTGAAGCACTTGGGGCGAGAAGGGGGGCCACGCGGGCCGCGGCAGGGCGAAAAAAAGGCCCGCAATCGGCGGGCCTGCAGGGAGCGAAGGGGCGCGAGCCGTGTCAGGACGACCGCTTGACCCGCAGCAGCTCGTCGATGATCAGGCAGGCCGCTCCCACCGTGATCGCCGAGTCCGCCAGGTTGAAGGCCGGGAAGTGCCAGCCGCGCGCGTGGAAGTCGAGGAAATCCACCACGTAGCCGTGCATCATCCGGTCCACCACGTTGCCGATGGCGCCGCCCAGGATGCTGGAGAGCGCGAAGCAGAAGAGCTTCTGCCCCGGGTGCGCGCGCAGTTGCCAGACGATGAAGAGCGCCGCCGCCACGCCGATGCCGGTGAACACCCAGCGCTGCCAGCCGCCCGCGTCCGCCAGGAACGAGAACGCCGCGCCCGTGTTGTGCGCCCGCACGATGTTGAAGAAGCTGGTGACGTAGGTCGCATCGCCCAGGCGGTAGTAGCCCAGGATCAGCGTTTTGGTGAACTGGTCGGCCACCAGGAGCAGCAGCGCCCAGGCCAGCCAGGGCCAGAGGGCGCCGCCGCCCGCCGCCGTGTTGCCGCGCGCGGCCATCACGCGTGCTCCCGGTGCTCGCCGGCACCGAACAGGTTGCTGGTGCAGCGGCCGCACAGCGTCGGGTGCGCCGCATCGTGGCCGACGTCGGCGCGGTAGTGCCAGCAGCGCTCGCACTTGGCGTCGGTGCTGGGCCGCGCCGCGATGCCCACGGCGTCGCCCAGGGCCAGTTCGATCGCGGACGTGATGAAGACGAACTTCAGGTCATCGCCCAGGCTCGCGAGCAGCCCATGGTCCTCCGGCGGCACCGTGAGCGTCACCACGGCCTGCAGCGACGCGCCCACCTGGCCGGCCGCGCGCAGCGTCTCGATCTCCTTGTTCACCGCATCGCGCAGCGCGCGGATGCGCGACCACTTGGCGACCAGCGCCCCCTCGGCGCGCGGCAGGTCGGAGTACGTCTCCAGGAAGATGCTCTCGGAGCTGCCGAACACCTTCCAGGCCTCTTCCGCCGTGAACGACAGGAACGGCGCCATCCAGCGCAGCATCGCGTGCGTGACGTGCCAGAGCGCAGTCTGCGCGCTGCGGCGCGCAAGGCTCTTGGGGGCCGTGGTGTAGAGCCGGTCCTTCAGCACGTCGAGGTAGAAGCCGCCCAGGTCTTCCGAGCAGTAGAGCTGCAGCTTCGAGACCACCGGGTGGAACTCGTAGACTTGGTAGTGCGCCAGCACCTCGGCCTGGAATTCGGCGGCACGCGTGAGTGCGTAGCGGTCGATCTCCAGCATCTGCTCGAACGGCACGGCGTCCGTCGCGGGATCGAAGTCGCTCACATTGGCCAGCAGGAAGCGCAGCGTGTTGCGGATGCGGCGGTAGGCATCCACCACGCGCGCGAGGATCTTGTCGTCGCCGGCGATGTCGCCCGAATAGTCGCTCGCCGCCACCCACAGGCGGATGATCTCGGCGCCCAGCTTCTTGTTGATCTCCTGCGGATCGATGCCGTTGCCGAGCGACTTGCTCATCTTGCGGCCCTGGCTGTCCACGGTGAAGCCGTGCGTGAGCAGGCCCCTGTAGGGTGCGCGGTCGTACAGCGCGCAGGCCAGCAGCAGCGACGAGTGGAACCAGCCGCGGTGCTGGTCGTGGCCTTCCAGGTACAGGTCGGCCTCGGGGCCGCTGTCGTGGTGCACGCCGGGGTGCGTGCCGCGCAGCACGTGGAAGAAGGTGGAGCCCGAGTCGAACCACACCTCCAGGATGTCGGTGCTCTTGGTGTAGTGGGGCGCGTCCTCGGCGCCGAGGATGTCTTCCACCGTCACGCGGCTCCAGGCCTCGATGCCGCCGGCCTCGACGATGCCGGCCGCCTGGTCGAGGATCTCCATGGTGCGCGGATGCAGCTCGCCCGAATCCTTGTGCAGGAAGAACGGGATCGGCACGCCCCAGCTGCGCTGGCGCGAGATGCACCAGTCGGGCCGGTTGGCGATCATGTCGTGCAGGCGCGCCTTGCCGTTCTCGGGGTAGAAGCTGGTGTGCTCGATGGCTTCCAGCGCCGTCTGGCGCAGCGTCTTGGGCGCCTTGTCCTTGGTGAACACGCCTTCGCCTTCGTCCATGCGGATGAACCACTGGGCGGCGGCGCGGTAGATCACGGGCGTCTTGTGGCGCCAGCAGTGCGGGTAGCTGTGGACGATGTCCTTCGTGGCCATCAGGCGGCCGGCATTGCGCAGCGCCTCGATGACGACGGGCACGGCCTTCCAGATGTGCTGGCCGCCGAAGAGCGGGAAGTCGGCCGCGTAGGTGCCGTTGCCCTGCACGGGGTTGAGGATTTCGTCCAGCGCCATGCCGTTGGCGCGGCAGGAGTTGAAATCCTCCAGGCCGTAGGCGGGCGAGGAGTGCACGATGCCGGTGCCGTCGTCGGCCGTGGCGTAGTCGGCCAGGAACACGGGGGCGAGGCGGCGGTAGCCGAAGCTGCCGTCTTCGCCCGCCACGTCGTACAGCGGATGCTCGAACTCCAGCCCGCCGAGCGCCTGGCCGGGCGCGGTGGCGAGCACGCGGCCCTCCAGCCCCCAGCGCTGCAGGCACGACTCGACCAGCGGCTCGGCCAGCACCAGCAGGCCGCGCTCGGTCTCGACCAGTGCGAAGCGGATCTCCGGGTTCAGGTTGAGGGCCTGGTTGGCGGGGATGGTCCAGGCCGTCGTGGTCCAGATCACGATGAAGGCGTCGCGCGCCAGGGCCGGCAGGCCGAAGGCGGCGGCCAGCGCCTGCGGGTCATGGGCCTTGAAGGCCACGTCCAGCGTGGTGCTCTTCTTGTCCTGGTACTCGATCTCGAACTCGGCCAGCGACGAGCCGCAATCGAAGCACCAGTACACGGGCTTGAGGCCGCGGTACACGAAGCCGCGCTCGATCACGCGCTTGAACGCGCGCAGCTCGCCGGCCTCGTTGGCGAAGTTCATCGTCTTGTAGGGGTTGTCCCATTCACCCAGCACGCCCAGGCGCTGGAAGTCGCCCAGTTGCTGCGCGATCTGCTCGGTGGCGAAGGCGCGGCTCTTCGCCTGCATGTCGTCGCGCGAGAGGCTGCGGCCGTACTTTTTCTCGATGGCGTTCTCGATCGGCAGGCCGTGGCAGTCCCAGCCCGGCACGTAGAGCGCGTCGAAGCCTTCGAGCTGGCGCGCCTTGGTGATCATGTCCTTGAGGATCTTGTTCACCGCATGGCCCATGTGGATCTGGCCGTTGGCGTACGGCGGGCCGTCGTGCAGGATGAACTTCGGGGCGCCGCAGCGCGCGTCGCGCAGCTTCTTGTAGATGCCCTTCTCGTCCCATTCCTTGACCCAGCCCGGCTCGCGCTTGGGCAGGTCGCCGCGCATCGGGAAGGGGGTGTCGGGCAGGTTCAGCGTGGCGCGGTAATCGGTGCCGGGGCTGGCGTCGGGGGCGGAATGCGTGGTGTCGGACATGGCTGGGCAGGGTGTGCCTGGCTGCCGGCGGATGCCGGGGCCGCCAGGGCGGAACGGAGCGGATGGACGGAAGAGGGGAGTTGCGCCGTGGTGCGCGGCGCGGGTGCGAAGGTGCGGCGGATGCGGGCCCGGCACGTGCGGGGCCCGCGCCGGCGTCAAATTCGGTCGCGCGTGGTCTGGCGGCGGGTTTCCGTGTAGCTGGCCGCCGGGGTGGACGCGAAATACGCCCGCGCGTCCTCGCAATCCCGGGCGATGCCGGCGGTGAGGGCGTCGAGGCTGTCGTACTTCAGCTCGTCGTGCAGTTTGTGCAGGAGTTCCACGCGCACGATTTTACCGTAGGCCTCTTCCGTGCCCAGGTGGCGGGGCCACTCCAGGCAGTGGGTCTCCAGCAGCACGCGGCCGCCGTTGGCATCCTGAGGATCGAGCGAGGGGCGCACGCCCAGGTTGGCCACGCCGGGCAGCGGGCGGTCCGAGAGGCCGTGCACCCGCACCACGAAGATGCCGGAGGCCGCGGGCTTCCAGTGGGCGAAGCGCAGGTTCAGCGTGCGGAAGCCGTCGCCCGCACCCTCGGCGCTCGCGCCCAGCGCACGGCCGAGCTTGCGCCCGTGCACCACGTGCCCGCTGATCGCGTACGGCCGGCCCAGCAGCGCCGCGGCGGCCTCCATGTCGCCGCGGGCCAGCGCCTCGCGCACGGCCGAGCTGGAGACGCGGAGACCGGGACCGCCGCCGGGCCGCCCCAAGGCGGGACCCGCCCCCTCGGGGGGCAGCGACGACGCGGAGCGCGGAGCGTGGGGGTAGGACACCTCGTAACTGTTCATGCGCGCCACGTCGAAGCCGCGCTCGCGCCCCGCGGCGTCCAGCATCGCGTAGTCGCCCGCGCGCTGCGCGCCGAAGCGGAAATCATCGCCCACCAGCACGTAGCGCGCACCCAGCCCGCGCACCAGCACGTCGTCGATGAAGGCCTGGGGCGGCTGGCGCGCCAGCCGCTCGTTGAAGGGCAGGACGACTGCCTGCTGCACGCCGCAGCGCTGCAGTTCCTCCAGCTTGTCGCGCAGCGTGCCGATGCGCGCAGGCGCCAGCTCGGGCCGCCGCAGGGCGCCGGCGAAATAGTCGCGCGGATGCGGCTCGAAGGTGAGCACGCAGCTCTCCACGCCGCGGTGCGCGGCTTCGCTCGCGAGCAGCGCCAGCATGGCTTGGTGGCCGCGGTGCACGCCGTCGAAATTGCCGATGGTGACCGCGCAGGCTGGGGCGATGCCGGGGTGGTGGAGGCCTCGGAAGATCTTCATCGGAATGCTAGGTTTTTGATAGCGTGCCACGCAGGTGCGCCAAGCGCTGGCCGCCAATCCGTCATGATTTGGGAGTATATTGTGCGGCACGGGCCCCCGCGGGCGGCCCGCGAGACATCAGCGTTCCGAATCTTGTCGTGTTGCAAGGAGGGTGTTGTGAAGGTCTTGAAGCTGTCGGCCCAGGGGCTGCCGCAATCGTGGATTTCGCTCGAACAGGCGGTCACGCACTATGCCGCGGGCGAGGTGCGCTGGGAATCCGGCGGGCCGATCGCGGTGTTCCGCGGCGGCCACAACGCGCTCACGGGCGCGCAGTCGGTGATCGAGGTCAACAGCATCATCGGCACCAAGGGCGTGCCCGGCATCAACCCCTTCGGCCTGCGGCCCGCGCTCACCAACGCCAAGCTGTTCGCCCGCGACCGCAACGTCTGCGCCTACTGCGGCGGCCACTTCCACGAGGAAGACCTCACGCGCGAGCACATCGTGCCCTTCGCGCGCCACGGCGAGGACCACTGGATGAACGTGGTCACCGCCTGCCGCGCCTGCAACCACCGGAAGGGCCCGCGCACGCCCGAGCAGGCGCACATGCCGCTGCTCTACACCCCCTACGTGCCCAGCCTCTGGGAAGACTTCATCCTGCGCAACCGGCGCATCCTCGCCGACCAGATGGAGTTCCTCATGGCGCACGTGCCGAAATCCTCCCGGCTGCTGAGCTGAGCCGCTTGCGGCCGCAACGGGCCCGCCGTGCCGCCCGGCAGCGCGGTTCCGCCACGCGGATGGTGCGCGCGCGGCAGCGTGCTCAGGGCATTCCCGCTTCCGCGGCGGCCGCGGCCGCGGCCATAATCGCCGGCCGCCCCTGCGGCGCGCCGTCCTTCGCCAGCGGCCCGGCAGGGCGGGCCCGTTGCCGTTTCCGCTCCCGTTCCCGTCTTCGCTCCCGCTTCGTCGTCTTTCCTTTTCCTCTTTCCTTTTCACCGGACACCGAACCCATGCGCCACGCCGCCGATTCCGCCTTCGCTCCCTCCGTGCCTTCCGCGTCTCTGTCGGCGGCCGGAATCCTGCGCCGCCACGGCCTGGCCACCGTCGCCGCGGCCGCCGTGGCGGCCATCGCCGGCCTGGCCGCCGGCGGCGCCCAGGCCCAGCAGGCCAAGGAAGTGAAGCTGGGCTATGCCCTGGCCGTCAATTCGCACTACGGCGCGGCCGCGCAGGCCTGGGCCGACACGGTGGAGAAGGGCACGAACGGCGCCTTCAAGTTCAAGCAGTTCCCCTCCAGCGCGCTCGGCGGCGAACGCGAACTGATCGAGGGCCTGCAGCTCGGCACGGTGGAGGCGGTGATCGTCTCCACGGGCGCCCTGAGCAACTTCGTGCCCGACGTCGGCGTGGTGGACATCCCCTTCCTGTTCCGCGACACGGCCCATGCCCGCGCCGTGCTCGACGGCGCCTTCGGCCAGGACCTGCTGGGCAAGTTCCAGAAGCGCGGCCTGATCGCGCTGGCCTGGGGCGAGCAGGGCTTCCGCCACCTCACCAACAACAAGCACCCGGTGAAGACGCCGGCCGATCTCAAGGGCCTGAAGATCCGCGTGACCGAGAACCCGGTCCATATCACCGCCTTCCGCACGCTCGGCGCTTCGCCCACGCCGATGTCCTGGCCCGAGGTGATCGGCGCGCTGCAGCAGGGCACGATCGACGGGCAGGAGAACCCCATGTCGGTGATCGTCTCCGCCAAGCTGCCGCAGGTGCAGAAGTACCTCTCGCTCACCGGCCACGTGTACGCCCCGATGGCGCTGATCGTCTCGCCCAACTTCTGGGGCAGCCTGAACGATGCGCAGAAGGCCGCCTTCACGCAGGGCGCCAAGGCCGGCGCGCAGGCCTCGCGCAAGTTCGTCGACGACGTCGAGCAGAAGGGCCTGGCCGAGGTCAAGGCCGCCGGCATGCAGGTGGAGGAGTCGGTGGACAAGGCCGCCTTCCAGAAGGCCCTGGAGCCCGCCTACAAGCAGTACGCCGCCAAGTTCGGCCAGAAGACGCTCGACCAGATCACCAGCGCCAAGTGAGCCGGTGACGCGCAGGGCGGCGCCGGCCCGCCCGTCCTGCGCGCGAGTGCAGGCAGCGCCTGCAGCGTGCCGCACCGGCCGGTCCGGCTGCCCTGGCCGCTGCGGCCCCTCCGGCACGGCCGCGCCCCGTCCGGCGGGGTGTTTTCCCTTCCTCCCTCCATTCCGCTTCCAACGCCCATGCTCCGACGCTTCGAGCGCGCCCTCGTGGCCTGCAACCGCTGGCTCCTCATCCTCCTGCTGCTGGCCATGGCCTGCATCGTCTTCGCCAACGTGGTGCTGCGCTACACCACCGGGGATTCCATCGTCTGGGCCGAGGAGGTGGCGCGGCATCTGATGATCTGGGGCACCTTCCTGGGCGCGGGGCTGGTGCTGCGCTTCGGCGGCCACGTGGCGATCGACAACCTGCACCACGTCGTCGGCGAACGCGGCGCGCGCGCCCTGCGAGGCTTCATCGTGGTGGCGCTGGGCGTGTTCTTCCTCGCGATGGCGTGGTTCTCGGTGCAGTACGTCTGGGCCACGCGCTTCCAGACCACGCCGGCCACCGACATCCCGTTCGCGTGGATCTACGCGGCCATGCCCGCGGGCTTCCTGTTGCTGTTCGTGCACCTGCTGTTCATGGCGCGCGGCTACGTGCTGGGCGGTCGCTACGTCGAATCCGACGAGATGGACGCCGAATCGGCGGCCTCGCTGTGACGGCGCGCGCACGCACAAGGAACTGACGCCATGGCCCTCACCCTTTTCGTTTCCGCCATCGTGCTGATGGCGCTGGGTTTCCCGGTCGCCTTCGCGCTCGCGATGTCGGCCTCCGTCGCCGTCTTCGTCGGCGGCCGCTATCCGCAGCTCATCGTCTTCAAGGAGATGTTCACGGGCATCGACAGCTTCCCGCTGATGGCCGTGCCCTTCTTCATCCTCGCGGCGGAGATCATGTCCGGCGGCGCGCTCACCGTGGTGCTGCTGCGCTTCGCGGCGCAGTTCGTCGGGCACCTGCGCGGCGGCCTCGGGCACGCCAACATTCTCTCGCTCACCTTGTTCTCGGGCATCTCCGGCTCGGCCCTGGCCGACGCCGCCGGCCCCGGCTCGATGATGGTGAAGATGATGGACAAGGCCGGCTATTCGCGCGCCTATGCGGCCGCGCTCACGGCCAGTACCGCCATCGTCGGGCCGATCATCCCGCCCTCGATCATCATGATCATCTACGCGCTGCAGGACGAGCAGGTCTCGGTGGGCGGGCTCTTCATCGCGGGCTTCGCGCCGGGCATCCTCATCGCGGTGGCGATGGCGATCGTCAACTGGCGGGTGTGCGTGCAGCGCGACTACCGCTCGCGCGAGCCGCGCCCCACGGGCCGCGAAATGCTCTCCAACAGCATCCGCGCGATTCCCGCGCTGATGCTGGTGGTGCTGATCCTGGTCGGCATCCGCTTCGGCATCTTCACGCCCACCGAAGCCTCGGTGGTGGCGGTGTTCTACGCGCTGGTGTGCGGCAAATGGATCTACCGCACGCTGGAGTGGAAGGCGCTGCCGCACATCGCGGCGCGCTCGGCGCTGCTCACGGCCTCGGTGCTGCTGGTGGTGGCGGCCTCGGCCGCGTTCGCGTGGGTGCTCACCATCGAAGGCATTCCGCAGCAGCTCGCGCAGACCATCGTCGGCTGGGACCTGTCGCCCGTCACCTTCCTGATCGCGGTGAACGTCCTGCTGCTGATCTTCGGCATCTTCATGGAGCCGCTGCCCGGCGTGATGATCCTGGTGCCCATCCTCGCGCCGATCGCCAGCGCCCTGGGCATCGATCCGATCCATTTCGCGATGGTGGTGATCGTCAACCTGACGCTCGGCATGATCACGCCGCCCGTGGGCGGGCTGCTGTTCGTCACGTCGGTGGCCACCAAGGTGCCTCTGGCGGCTCTCACGCGGGAGCTGCCGCCGTTCCTGGTGGCGCACCTGATCGTGCTGGCGCTGCTGACCTTCGTGCCGGCGATTTCCACCTGGCTGCCGCACGCATTGGGGTTCTGAGCCACCGCAGGCCCCGCACCGCCCCTGACAACGGCAACGGGCCCCAAAGGGCCCGCTGTCACGGCGGCAACGCCGCGCCGAAGGTTCCCGGGATGCTCCCGAAGTGTCCCTTTCAGGATTTGCGCGCGCTGACGAGGAAGCCCTGCACGGGCTCGTCGCCTTCATAGCGCAGCACGAGGTCTTCGATCTCGACGGAGGTGAAGCCCGCCTCGCGGCACACGGCCATGGCATGGCTGCGCTTGTGGGCGTAGCGGCCGTTGGCCTGCAGCACGAGGTCGGGGCCGTCCTCGGGCGCGGCCTCGCACGAGAAGAGGAGGTCGCCGTGCGGCACGATCAGCCGGAACGCATCCGGCACCGTGTCGGTGAGGTCGCCCGCGTAGATGAACACGTCCAGCGCCGCCACCACCTCGTAGATGGCGTCGGGCGTGTCGCGCAGCGCGTCCAGCAGGTTCGCGTTGTGGAAGCGGTCGTACACATTGTGGCGCGCCGCCTGCTCGATCATCTTCATGGAAATGTCCACGCCGATGAGGAAACCGTCGATGCGGCCGAGGCACACGCCCAGCAGGCCCGTGCCGCAGCCCAGGTCCAGCACGTTGAGGTGCTTGTCGGGATAGCGCGCGAGGATCTTCTCGGCCGCGATCTTCGGCAGCTTGTACTTGAGACCGGCGACCATGTGCTGGTCGTAGAGGCTCGCGAGGCTGTCGAACATCGCGCGGTGCAGTTCCGGCGGCTGGTGCTGCGGCGTGACCCCGTGGGCGATGGCGGTGTAGTAGGCCACCACGGAATCGCCGGGCGCGAGTTCCATCAGCGCCGTGGTGTCGGCCACCGCCTGCGCCGGCTTGCCGGCGGCGATGCACGCCTTCACGCGGCCCAGGCGGGATTCGGCATCCTGCGGGTTCTCGTCGATGAGGGCGCCCCAGGTCTCCAGCGCCTCGGCGTGGTTGCCCTGGTCGCCCAGGTCGCGTGCGAGCAGGCGGCGCAGCTGCGCGTCGCCCGGCACCAGCGCCAGGCCCCGGCGCAGGTGGCGAATCGCCATGTCGAGGTGGCCCGCGCGGTGGGCGATGTCCACCACGCCGGCAAGCACCACGAGGTCGGTCGGGTGGCGCAGGGCCAGCTTCTCGGCCAGTTCGACGGCCTCGCGCAGCTGGTTCTGGCGTGCGTGCAGCAGCGCCAGTTCCAGCTGGCCCGGCGCCCAGTCGGGCGCGAGGGTCACGGCGCGGCGCAGGCCGTCGAAGGCCTTGGGAATGTTGCCCGCCTTCTCGGCCATGACGCCTGCGAGCATGAACACGCGCGGGTCGTTGGGCAGCGTGCGCTGCGCCTGGTTCAGCGTGAGCGCGGCCTGCTGCAGTTCGCCGCGCGAGATCTGCTCGCGCGCCGTTTCGAGGTGTTGGCGGTTCGGGTCGGTGGGGGTGGCAGTGGCGCTCATGTCTCGTGCTGAAAATAGAGAGCCGGGCACGCGGCCCGGCTGCAGGGAGTCCCGGGATTATCCCGGATTCGCCCGCCGCGCCACCGGCCGGTTTCAGCGGCGGCCCGACAGTGTGCGGCCGGCCACGTCCACCAGCACGCCGTCGTCGCCGGAGAGCTCCCAGAACATCACCCCGCGCAGCCCGCCGAACTTCACCAGCCAGGCCTTGTCGCGCACGCTCTCGGGGCCGTCCAGCGTCCAGAACGTGGTGCCGTCGTAGAGCCAGGCGGACCGGGACCAGGCGTCCCAGTGGCGCGTGAAGCCCGGCTTGGCGAGCACGGTGCGGTAGTCGTCGAAGCTGCTTTCGTAGGTGCCCGGCGCGGGACCCGTGGCCGTCTGGTAGAGACCATCGTTCGCCGACGGCACGCCGGTCCAGCCGCGCGAGTAGAGCGGAATGCCCACCACCAGCTGCGACGCGGGCACGCCGGCCCGCAGGTAACGGTCGACCGTCTCGACCACGGACAGGCCCTGTGCGCGGTCCGGATCGCGCGGGCTGGGCAGCAGCGCCGCATGGAAGTTGGTGCGCAGCTCCCACGATCCGTGCATGTCGTAGGTCATCAGGTTGATGAAGTCCACCGTGCGGGCGATGGCCGGCAGTTGGAGCTTGCTGCTGGTCTTCTCCCCGGCCGGGGCCGCGATGGTCAGGCGCAGCGACGGGTCGATGGCATCCAGTTGCCGGCGGAATTCCTGCAGCAGTAGCGTGAAGTTGGCGGTGTCTTCCGGCCGCACCACGTTGCCGGGCGCGCCCTCGGCGGCGACGTACTCCCAGTCCAGGTCGATGCCCGAGAACAGGCCGGCGGCCGGACCGTCGCCGTTGCCGGCTTGGGTGGGATCGATGCGGCCGCGGATGAAGAGATCGATGCACGATTTGACGACCGTGCGGCGCGATGCCTCCGTCAGGGCCGCGTCGGAGAACCACTTGGAGCCGTTCCAGCCGCCCAGCGACACCATCAGCCGCAGTTCGGGATGCAGGCGCTTGAGCGCGCGCAGCTGCTGGAAGTTGCCGCGCAGCGGCTGGCTCTCGTCCACCGCCACGCCGTCGACGCTTTCCTGCGCCGTCCAGGGGCGCTGCACGTCGGCCCAGGCGTCGCCCAACTGGCAGCCGATGGCGCCGGTGCCGTCCGCATTCGCGGGCTGCACGTTGCCGAAGGCGTAGTTGATGGTCGTGAGCCAGGGCAGGGCGGGCTGCGCGGCGAGGGTCTTGACCGTGTAGCCCCGGTCGTAGATGCCCCAGGAGGTGAAGTAAGCCACCACCTCGCGGGCGGGCGAGGCCGGGGCGGACTGCCGGGCCAGGGCCTGCGAAAGCGACGCTTGCGCGAAGGCGGAAGCCGCGGAAAGCAGAAGGGCGGCGGATGTCAGCCAGGCCCGGCCCGGTGTGCGGTGGCAGGAACGCATGTGCGAAGCTCCTCGTATGGTGGAGTTCGCACTCTGCGGCGCACGGCCGAGCCGGTCAATGCAGCGCCGTGCATGCAATGCTGAGGGTGCCGCTTTGGTTTGCGTGCGTTCAGGTTCAGGCGAACACGCCCGCCGTGTCCTGCATGCGCGCCGACACTTCGCCCAGATGGTGCAGCGTGTCGCCCCAGGTCATCTCCAATTGCGTGAGCTTCTTGAAGTAGTGGCTGCCGATGTATTCATCGGTCACGCCGATGCCGCCATGCAACTGCACCGACTGCTGCCCCACGAAGCGCATCGACTGGCCCAACTGCACCTTGGCCCGTGCGAGCGCGCGGCGGCGCTCGTCGGCCGGCGCGCCGAGCTTGAGGCTGGCGTAGTAGCTCATCGAGCGCGCCAGCTCCAGCTGCATCTTCATGTCGGCCACGCGGTGGCGCAGCGCCTGGAAGCTCGCGATCACCACGCCGAACTGCTTGCGCTGGTTCATGTAGTCGACGGTGAGGGACACGGTCTGGTCCATCACGCCCACCGCCTCGGCGCAGGCCGCGGCGATGCCGATGTCCACCGCGAGCTCCAGCGCCGCGAGGCCATCTTCCGCGACCAGCGTGGCCGGCGCGCCGTTGAATTGCACCTCCGCGGCGCGGCTGCCATCCTGGGTCACGTAGCCGCGCGTGGCCACGCCCTGCGCGCCGCGTTCGACGAGGAAGAGTGCCATGCGGCCCTGGTGCTGTGCCGGCACCAGGAACGCATCGGCCTGGTCGCCCGCAGGCACGAGGCTCTTGGTGCCCGACACCGTGACGCCGTCGCCCGAGCCGGTGGCCCGGGCCTCGCACACGTCCAGCCGGTAGCGCGCCTTGCGCTCCTGGTGGGCCAGCACCACCAGCGCCTCGCCGCTCGCGATGCGCGGCAGCCACGCGGCCTGCACGGCTTCCGGCGCGCACTGCGTCAGCACGCCGCTGGCCACGAAGGTCTGCGCCAGCGGCTCCAGCACGATGCCGCGGCCCAGTTCCTCCATGGCCACCATCGCATCCACCGCGCCCTGGCCCAGCCCGTCGTGCGCCTCCGGCACCGTCAGCGCCGTCAGGCCCAGTTCCGCCAGTTCGCCATACGCCGCCCGGTCGAACCCGCCCGCCGCAACGATGCCGCGGCGCCGCTCGAACGTATAGCCCTTGTCCACCCAGCGCCGCACCGCATCGCGCAACGATTGTTGGTCTTCAGAAAAATCAAAATCCATGTTCGTCTCCAAAAGCCGTCCAGAGCAGGGCGCTCATGCGACCCCTTCAAAATTCAGCGAAGCTCACGCTGGAACCCCCTCCCGGAGGGGGCCCGGGGGAGCCGTGCGTTACCGCGCCAGCGAAACATCGTCGCTCCCCCGGAAGCAAATCAGCCCAGCACCGTCTGAGCGACGATATTTCGCTGGACTTCGTTGCTCCCCCCGTAGATCGTGGTCTTGCGCAGGTTGAAGTAGGTGGACGCCAGCGGCGCGTTCGCCACCGTGCCGCCCGGGTAGCCGCCCAGCGCGCCCATCGCCGCGTCGCCCTGCCAGCCGGCCTCCATGGCCTCCTCGATGAAGGGCAGCGAGTACGGGCCGGCGGCCAGCATCATGAGTTCGGCATAGCGCTGCTGGATCTCGCTGCCCTTGATCTTGAGCAGGCCGGCGATATCCAGCGAGTTCTTGCCCGATTTCTCGGCCGACAGCACGCGCAGGACCAGCATTTCCAGCGCCACGATGTCCACTTCGAGCAGCGCGATCTGATCGCGGAAGCGCAGGTCGTCCCATACGCCTTCGGTCTTGGCGATGCGTTTCAGGCGCTCCAGCTCGCGCTTGCTACGGTTCACGTCGGCGATGTTGGTGCGCTCGTGGGAAAGCAGGTGCTTGGCGTAGGTCCAGCCCTTGTTCTCCTCGCCGATCAGGTTCTCGGCCGGCACTTCGACGTTGTCGAAGAACACCTCGTTGACCTCGCACTCGCCGTCCAGCAGCTTGATCGGCCGCACCGTGACGCCGGGCGACTTCATGTCCAGCAGCAGGAAGCTGATGCCGGTCTGGGGCTTGCCCTCGGTGCTGGTGCGCACGAGGTTGAACATCCAGTCGCCGTACTGGCCGAGCGTGGTCCAGGTCTTCTGGCCGTTGACGATGTACTTGTCGCCGCGGCGCTCGGCGCGCGTCTTGAGGCTGGCCAGGTCGGAGCCCGAGCCCGGCTCGCTGTAGCCCTGGCTCCACCAGACCTCGCCGCTCGCGATCCCCGGCAGGAAGCGCTGCTGCTGCTCGGGCGAGCCGAAGGCCATGATGACCGGCGCCACCATCACCGGGCCGAACGGCACGATGCGCGGCGCACCGGCGAGCGCACACTCTTCCTCGAACAGGTGCTTCTGCACGGCGGTCCAGCCGGGGCCGCCGAACTGCTTCGGCCAGCCGAAGCCCAGCCAGCCCTTCTTGCCGAGGATCTTGGCCCAGCCCTGCAGATCGTCGCGCGTCAGGCGCAGTGCGTTGTGCACCTTGTGCGCGGTCTCGGCCGGCAGGTGTTCGCGGACCCATGCGCGAATCTCTTCGCGGAAGGCCTGTTCTTCGGGGGTGAAAGCAAGGTCCATGCGGTGTCTCCGTGTGAGCGCCGACGTGGCCGGCGCGATACCGCAATTTGTAGCACGGTCGTGCTTTTTATGGCTGTCCGGGGAGCGACACCCTGGTGGGCGAGCGTGTAATGAAGATTCCTTCTGTGCGTGTGGGCCCGGCGATCACGGTCTGGACTGGCTCGATTCATCCAAGATCCCAATCATCAGGTGGCCACTCAACGATCCACCCAGCTTCTTCAAAGAAGCGCTCCAACATTTCTTTGCTTTCAACCCAGTTATCGAAACCGTTTTGCATGTCAGGAGCGATGGCGGTGAGTATCAAGATCCCCCCCGTACTAGCCGTGTCGTCAATTACCTTGACATAGTGTCCCAGTTCTTGCCCTGCCACTATCTTTCCGACTTTACCTAGTCTGATATTCACCGCTCGCTCCTAGTCAAAGAAAGGAATGTGATTGTTAGTAGTAGGCTTGACTGCGCCGGGTGAGTATGTCTCCAGGTGTCCGTGCGGCATTCCAGGCGCATGGCTGCCAGACAAAGAGCTTCCATCAATTCGGAACTGTCTCGTTCCATCCGCACTACGAAAGACGCCGCTTCCCGGCTTGCCAATTTCCTTGTAGTTGGGTCCAAGAAACTTTTCACCAGCCTGCAGAAGTTCGGTGGAACTGAGCTTGGTAGCGCTTGTCAGGTTTCCCTTGCCTGCCAGAGTTTCAGCGATGACTGCATCCGCCTTGGACATCCCCTTCCCCGCCAACGCACTCCCTCGATAGGCTGCGATCCCCGCCCCTACGCCCCCCGGAACACCGGGCAGTGCGGCGGCGACGGCATCCACCGCGACACCTGCTCCGTCGATGGCGGCGCCGCTCCAGTTGCCCGCGCGGACGTTGCCTACGAGGCTCTGGAAGCCCAGAGAGAGGCTGAAAGCGTCCCAGACGGTTTCGGCGATCTTGCCGTCGGGGTCGACGTAGCGGTAGGGGTTGTTGTTGGCGTAGGCATAGCGGTTGAAGCTGTGCGGCTGCTCGGGCATCACCTCCTTGGGGTCCATGCCGGTGAACCGGCCCAGCAGGGGCATGTAGTAGCGCGCGCCCATGTACGCCAGGCCGGTGGCGGGGTCGTAGGGTTTGCCCATGTACCAGAGCCGGTTGCCGGCGCTGGCGGCGTCCGCCTGCTGGCGGTAGCCGTAGGGCAGGTAGTTTTCCTTCCACACGGCGGAGCCGCTGGCATTGGTGGCGAGCACGGGAGTGCCGGCCATGTCGTTGTGGAAGAACGTGACGGTGGCGGCCTGCGCCCAGGCGCCGCCCGTGGCGGCGAGAAGCGTGGCGATGAGCACCAGGCGGCGCAGCAGGCGGGCCCAGGGGGCGGTGAAGGATGAGGTGGTCATTGCGCGCTCTCCTTCTGTGCGATGCGCTTGCCGTTGAGGTAGATGTATTCGGTCAGCTTCCCGGGTGCGCCGGGGGTGTAGTCGGCCAGGAGGTTGCCATGGACTCCGTGGAATTCATGGGTCTTGGTGCCGCCGCGCGTGATCGTGGTGCGTTTCTGGTCGCCGTCGTACTCGAACTGCATGCGCGCTTCAGGATTGCTGCAGTCGATGCAACGCAGGTTGGGAACGGTGTCGTACTGGAAGAGCCGGCCCCTGCCGGAGATGATGTTGCCCATGGTGTCGTAGGCATACGTGGTCGACAGCTCGCCAGGCACGGCGGTCAGTGCGGTGAGGCGGTGGTTGCTGTCGTACTGGTAGGTGAGCTGCTCGCTGCCGATGCGCTGGCTGATGATGTTCCCGGAGCCGCTGTAGGCGATGGCGCCGCTGCCGTTCGGGGTGGTCAGGGTGGTGAGTCGGTTCACACCGTCGTAGCCGAACGTGCGGTTGTACTGCGCGTCGGTCGGGTCGTTGATCGCGGTGAGGTTGCCGACGCCATCGTAGGTGTAGGCCGATTGGTGGAAGTAGTTCCCGGAGCGGGAGGTGGCGAAGGAACTGGCCCACAGCCGCGAGTTTTGCCCATAGTCCGACTGGACGCCATTGGCATAGGCAATGCGCTGGATTTGCCCTGAGGGCCAGTAGGCGACGCTGTTGATGTAGCCGGGCACCGAGGTGGGCCGGCCCAGGCCGTCGAGCCCGTAGGTGACGGTGGTCCCGGAGCGGGGGTAGGTGATGGAGGTCAGGCGGTCGTTGCCGTCGTAGCCGTAGCGGGCGCTCCACGAGAAGCTGGCGGTGTTGAGGCTTTCCTGCACGATGTTGCCGTTCGCGTCGTAGGTGAAGCTGCGAGTGGCGTCGGCGGCGGTGGTGTTTACCAGCCGGTTCGCGCCGTCGTAGGCATGCGTCACGCTGCCCGGGTACGGGCCGGGGTAGGTGATGGAGCGCAGGCGGTTCTGGCCGTCATAGGCGTAGGCGATGGTGCCCAGGGTTCCAGCGCTGCGCGAGGTCATGTTGCCTGCGGCATCTCTCCCGTAGATGGTGGTTCCGATTTCGGGGTGGGTGGCGGACGCGAGGTAGCCGTTGCCGTTGTAGCTGTAGCTGCGCGTCACCCCCGCCTGGGTGATGGCGGTGACGAGGTCGCGGCTGTTGCGGGTGATGGAGAGGTTGGCGGAGGACTCGGCGGCAGAAACCGCCATCAGGAACCGCTGTTCCGGGTTGCCATAGGCGCGGAAGGCATGCGTGGTGGCTTTGCCGCGTTCATCCGTCACCGTCTGTGTGCCCGCGCCATAGGCGGTCGTGCGCGCCGTGCCGTCGGCGTTCACGGTGCGTACCGTGCGGCCCAGCAGGTCGTATTGGTAGGTGGTGCCCACGCCAGCCCCGGGGTTGGACTCGAAGACTTTGCGGCCCAGCGCATCCACCCCGAAGGACCGGGTGATGCCGCCGATGCTGATGGACACCGCGTTGCCGAAGCCGTCGTACTGGGTGGTCTCGGACAGCGAGCCGCGGTTCACGGTTCGGGATGTGGGACTGTACGAGAGAAGGACGGAGTTGCCCACCGGATAGGTCACGGAGGTGAGCCGGTTGAGTCCGTCATAGGCATAGCCGAAGGTCTGGCCGCTGCCGTTCGTCTCGGAGGTGATGTTGCCCGCGTCGCTGACGGCGCGAGAGATGGAGATCCCCTCGGGCCGCTGTTCCGACTGCGCGATGCCGCGCTTGTAGGCCGAGTACGTGTGCGTGAGGCCGCGCGGGAAGGTGGTGGAGACGATGTTGCCCTGGCTGTCGTAGGTGTGACTGGTGGTGATGCCGTCCCGGGTGATCGAAGTCATATTCCCGTTGGCATCGAAAGTCCTGGACACCTGGACGCCGGAGAGGTTGTCGTTCTGCAACTGCTGGACGATCCACTTGGACGGATTGATGTAGTACGTGAGCTGAGACGTGCGGTTGCCGGAGGAGGGGCCCGATTCGGTCACCGTGGCGGGGTTGCCGTAGCTGTCGAAGCCCGAGTAGACGGTGGTATGCGAGGCACCGTCGCGGGTGATTGTTTTCTGGGTGAGCAGCGGGGCGTTGACCTCGCCCGTATCCACCTTGAGTACAAAGGCCCCGGGCCGGAAATTGTTCTCGCTGGAGATTTTCTGCTTGCCCCAGGTGTAGGTTTCCGATTGGAGGCTGCCAATGGTTTTGGAGGCGAGCAGCCCGACCATCCATACCGTGCCGGAACTGGAGTAGTTGGGGCCGATGTGGCGATAGACCGTGGGGCCGTCGGGTGCGTTGACCGTGGTGGTGTCGTAGCTGCCGGGCCCGCCCGGCGCGTAGCTGAAGCTCCAGGTGCCCCCGGCGCTGCGGGTCTTGCCGGTCACCACGGTGGAGCGGCTGGCGGGGTTGGCCTGGGTGTCGAAATAGACGAAGCCGTAGGTGTAGGCGATGCTGCCGCCTTCGGGGCGCACGACGCGGCGTATCACGTGGCTGCCCGGTGCGCTGTTCAGGTTACCGTTGTATTCGTAGTTCCAGGATGTGCCGCCCGGCCGGTTGACGGTTGTCAGGTGGTACGTGCCGGCGTATCCGCTGAGTGGCTGGTAGGCGTAGCTGAAGGTCTGGCCGGCGCTGGAAATGGAGGTGATGCGGCGGCTGGCCAGGCCGCTGTCCGCGTACGAGAAACTCACGGAGCGTCCGTCGTTGGTGGTGATGCCGGATATCTGGGGAGACGCGCTCGCCGCGTAGGCGATGGCGGCGTAGTTGCCATTGCGGTCCGTGATGCGGGTGGTGAACCAGGCATAGACGGGGCTGGTGCCGGAGCCCACGTTCACCAGCTGGGTCATCTGGTATTGGATGCCGCTCGGCGACGTGACCAGCAGGCCGCCGGCGCCCGAGGTGATGCAGTCCGCGCGCCACCGCTGGGTCGTCATCATCAGCGGCGATGTGCTGCCGGTGAAGGCCAGCAACTGCCGGCTGCCGTCGGGCAGCTCCAGAACGGGGTTGTCTGCGACGCTCTGCGCGTTCTTGTTCACGCAGAGTGTGGTCTCGCGGCTTTTGAGCACCTTGCCGAAGTGGATGTTCCAGCCCACGCCGGCCAGGGATTCATAAGTGGCAGGGTTGGTGGGCTCGACCGATGCGCTGTTGTAGGAGCGGATGATCTTGAGGTCGAACTTGCCATTGCCCGGCAGGTGCATGTCCACGTAGTGGAGCTGCAGCGCGCCGGTGAAGGGATCGATGTGTTCGCCGAAGCTCTGATTCACGTAATCCCGATTGGGGTAGATGCCCGGGTCTTTGTAAAAGTCGGGTATCACCTCCTGTGCGGCGATGGCGAGCGGCAACGCCCACAGTGCGAAGCAAACCGTATCCCTCGTCTTCATGGTATTTCTTGCCCTGTTGAATGGATTCCGCGTTTCTACCCGGGGTTTCCTATCAACTGGCTAGAAGTTTCATGAATATCGGTTATTGATAAATTAACGGATGTTTGGGTTTTAGTATCCGCCCTGCGCTCGCATTGCGGGTTCCCGGCATTATTCCTGAACAGGCAGCGACACCCCCAACTGCTCGCACAGGGCCGCGAGCGATCCGCGCAGCGCGGCCACCTCGGCCTCCAGTGCCGCCACGCGCTCGGCCAGTGCCGGGTCGGCGGCGCGCATAGCGGAGGAGGCCGTGGACGCAGAGGCCGTGGCCTGGGCGGCCTGCGCGGCCATGTCGGCGGCGCTGAGAGGCCCGCAGAGCAGGTGCGTCCAGCGCGGCTCCCGGGCGCCCGGCGCGCGCGGCAGCAACGCCACCAGGGGGCCGCCCTTTTCCTCGCTGCGCGACTGCAGCTCGTCCAGGAAGGCCTCCACCGAGGAGATGTCCGCGAAGCGGTGCCAGCGCTCGGCATTGATGCGCAGCTCGCCGGCCGTCTGCGGGCCGCGCAGCATCAACAGGCCGAGCAGGGCGGCCGACTGGTCGGGAACGCCCACGGCGCGCGTGAAGTTGTGTTCCCAGCGCGTGGTGCGCTGGCCGCCGATCTCCACCACCATCGCGCGGCGCCGCAGGCTGTCCAGCGCTTCCTGCACTTCGGCGTCGGACAGCGTGGTGACCGGATCGCGGCTCGATTTCTGGTTGCAGCCCGTCACCACCGCGTTCAGGGTGAGCGGATAGCTGTCTGGCACCGTGCGCGCTTTCTCCATCAGGGTACCGAGCACGCGGGCTTCGGCGGCGGTCAGGGGCTGGAGGCGGGGATCGAAGGGCATGGCGGGTCGGGTGGTCGTTGAAGGGAGCAGAAAGGAAAAGGCAGGGTGCCGGAGGGACGCGGCGATAATCCGCGCCCCATGAAGAACATCGTGATTTTGATCTCGGGCGGAGGCTCCAACATGGCAGCCATCGTGCGGGCCGCGCGCGCGCACGACTGGGCCGGCCGCCACGGCGTGCGCGTGGCGGCCGTGCTGAGCAACCGGGCCGACGCGGCCGGCCTCGCCTGGGCGCGGCAGGAGGGCATCGCCACCGCCTCCGTGGACCACCGGGCCCATGCTTCGCGCGAGGCATTCGATGCCGCATTGGCTGCCGAGATCGATGCGCACGACCCGGCCCTGGTGGTGCTCGCGGGTTTCATGCGCATCCTGACGCCGGGGTTCGTGGCGCATTACGCGGGGCGGCTGGTCAACATCCATCCTTCATTGCTGCCGGCCTTCCCGGGCCTGAACACCCACCAGCGCGCGATCGACGCGGGCTGCCGGGTGGCGGGCGCCACGGTGCACCTCGTCACGCCCGAGCTGGATGCGGGGCCGATCCTGGCCCAGGGCGTGGTGCCCGTGCTGCCGGGCGATTCGGCGGACGTGCTGGCCGCGCGCGTGCTCGCGCAGGAACATGCGATCTACCCGGCCGCCGTGCTGCAGCTGCTGACGGCCGGGGCGGGCCGTTGAAATTCCGGCCACCGAAACTGCCGGCCGCCCGCAAGCCATTCAGAGTGTGGAGATGACCTTCTCAGCCCCGCTGCCTTCCAGCAGGTCCTGAGAGACCAGCGCCTGGTGCGAGTCCGTCGGATGGATCACCACGGCCCAGTACCCGGCCCGCAGCGACGAGCGCACCTGCGAGATCAGCCGGATATGGTCCGGGCGCAGCGTCACCAGCCCGCCCGCCAGCAGCCCGAAAGTGGTCGCGAAGCCGACGATGGCGATGAAGGCCAGCAGCGGGCTGCCCGCCACCATGGGCTGGCCGCCGCGCAGCAGCCAGGCGTAGAAGAGCACGCCCGCCACCGCGCCGGCCAGGCCGGTCACGACGTGCGAGCGGACCAGGGTGCGGAAGATGCCGGCCTGCTCGGGCTCCAAACTGCGTGCGACCAGGTCGCGCCGGGACGCGCGTGCATCCTGCGGACCCAGCAGCCGCACCTGCGTGCGCTGCATGCCGGGCAACCGCAACGCGCGGTCGACCATGGCGTCGGCCTGGTCGCGCTCGGTGTAGATGCCGGCGACCTTGGTGAGCGATTTCTCGCCGAACATTCCCTGCAGCAGATGGTCCATGGTGGAGTTCCTCGTGTCGAAACGGCCCGGATCGGGCGGACGGCGCGGGCGCCCGGGCGGCATGGAGCATGCAGGGTGGAGCGCGGCGTCGCGAATGCCTCCAAGGTAAGGCGCGAGGGCGGGATGAAGCTGTAGGACGGCGGCCGCGCGGATTCCCGGCACGCGCCTTGCGCTGAGGAAGGAGGGCGGCTCCGCAGGGCGCGGGAAAAACCGGCCCCGGCTTGAGCGGCCGGGGGCGGATGGCTCTTCCGTGGTGCGACCTTGGCCCGGAGAAGGCCGCCGGGGGCAGTTTCAGTCTGCGTCGGCCGCCTGCCCGACGAACTCGAAACGGGGCCGCTCCTGCCCGTCGATCGTCACCGTTTCCGCGAACATCGCCGCGGGCCGCACCCACAGCCCGTGCTCGCCGTAGAGTGCGCGGTACACCGTCATCGGCTCCAGGGTCTCGCTGTGCCGGGCGGTGCCCACCACGTCGTAGAGCATGCCCTTGTAGTGCCGGTAGAGGCCGGGCGGGGTGGGGCGCAGGGGCGGCAGTTCGCCGTCGGGATGGGAGGGGCTGTGCATGGCCGGATTGTGCGCCGGGCCGGCAGGGCATCGGCCGTGCGGGGCGCGCGGATGGGACAATGCCCCCATGCACCCGAAAGCCCTTCTGGACGCCTGCGCCGAACTCGTCAGGCTCACCCTCCAATTCGAACACCCCGCCGATGCGGTCGTGTCCCGCTATTTCCGGGACCACCGCTCCCTCGGCCCGCGCGAGCGGGCCACCCTCGCCGAAACCGCCTACACCGTGCTGCGCAAGAAGCTGCTGTTCGAGCAGCTCGCGCGCTCCGGCTCGGGCCCGCGCGAGCGGCGCCTCGCCATCCTGGGCTTCCATGGCCCGCGCGATTTCCTCAAGAGCGCGCTCACCGATACCGAGAAGGTCTGGCTCGATCAGTGCGACGCCGTGCCCGCGGCGGACCTGATGGAGCCGCACCGCCACAACCTGCCCGAATGGCTCGTGCAGCCGCTCAAGCGGCAGGTGGGCGACGGCTTCTGGGCGCTGGCCGAGAGCCTGGCCCAGCCGGCGCCGCTCGACCTGCGCGTCAACGACCTGAACGCCAAGCGCGCCGACGTGCAGAAGGAACTCGCCAAGGCCGGCATTCCCGCCGTGCCCACGCCGTACTCGCCCTGGGGCCTGCGCGTGGACGGCAAGCCGCCGCTCACCAAGCTGGACGCCTTCGTGCGCGGCGCCATCGAGGTCCAGGACGAGGGCTCGCAGCTTCTCGCGCTGCTGCTGCAGCCCCGCCGCGGCGAGATGGTGGTGGATTTCTGCGCGGGAGCGGGCGGCAAGACGCTCGCGATCGGCGCGGCGATGCGCAGCACCGGCCGGCTCTACGCGTTCGACGTGTCGGCGCACCGGCTCGACGCGCTCAAACCCCGGCTGGCGCGCAGCGGACTCTCCAACGTGCATCCCGCCGCGATCGCGCATGAGCGCGACGAACGCATCAAGCGCCTGGCCGGCAAGATCGACCGCGTGCTGGTCGATGCCCCGTGCTCCGGCCTGGGTACGCTGCGCCGCAATCCCGACCTGAAATGGCGCCAGTCTCCCCAGGCGGTGCAGGAGCTGGTCGCCAAGCAGACCGCCATCCTGCAGAGCGCCGCGCGCCTTCTGAAGCCCGGCGGACGCCTGGTGTACGCCACCTGCAGCATCCTGCCCGAGGAAAACGAGGGGATCGCGGACGCCTTCAGTGCGGCACATTCCGACTTCGTGGCGGAAGACGTGGGCGCGCTGCTCGAACAGCTCAAGGTGCAGGATGCGGCATCGCTCTGCAGCGGCGGCGCCACGGGCACTGGCTATCTGCGGCTCTGGCCCCACCTCCACCAGACCGACGGCTTTTTCGCCGCCGTCTGGACCCGCAAGGGTTGAAGCTCCGGCAGGGGAGGGGTGTAGGGGGAAAAGCCGTACGGCACGCGGTTTTGCTGCAACTTCTTGGGTTCATCGGCTTCTAAAATCAGCGAACTGCCTGGGCCTGGATGGGGCCGGGCAGCCTTTCATCGTCTGTCCGCTTCGCCAAAGGCTTCTCCATGCACCTTCCCGACTGGGCCGTTCTCCCTGCCATTCTCGATGGGATGGCCCACGGCCTGCTGGACCTGTCGTGGTGGGAGATCGTCCTCTACACGCTCGTGACCACGCACATCACGATCGCCGCCGTGACGGTCTTCCTGCACCGTGCCCAGGCACACCGCTCGGTGGACCTCGGGCCCGTTCCATCGCACTTCTTCCGCTTCTGGCTGTGGATCGGCACCGGCATGGTCACCAGGGAGTGGGTGGCGGTGCACCGCAAGCACCACGCCAAGTGCGAGACCCCGGACGATCCGCACAGCCCGCAGACGCGCGGGCTCGACACCGTGATGTGGCGCGGCGCCGAGCTCTACCGTTCCGAGGCCGCCAATGCCGAGACGATCGCCAAGTTCGGCCATGGCACGCCGAACGACTGGGTCGAGCGCAACGTCTACAGCCGCTTCGCCTGGCAGGGCGTGGCGCTGATGCTCATCCTCAACGTGCTGCTCTTCGGCGCCATCGGTGCGACCGTCTGGGCCGTGCAGATGCTCTGGATCCCGTTCTGGGCCGCGGGTGTCGTCAACGGCGTCGGCCACTTCTGGGGCTACCGCAACTTCGAGGCGCAGGACGCGAGCACCAACCTCGTGCCCTGGGGCCTGGTGATCGGCGGCGAAGAGCTGCACAACAACCACCATACCTATCCGACTTCCGCCAAGTTCTCGGTCAAGCCGTACGAGTTCGACATCGGCTGGGCCTACATCAGCATCCTGCGCCGCCTGGGATGGGCCACCGTGCGCAAGATGCCGCCCAAGCTGCGCCTGGGGGCCGTGAAGCCCGTGGCGGACGAGAAGACGCTCGAGGCCCTGATCGCCAACCGCTACGAGGTGATGGCCGGCTATGCGCGCGGTGTGCGCCGCGCCTGCAGCGAGGAGATCACTGCGCTCAAGGCCCGCAATGCCGACGTCTCCGTGCTGCGCACCGCGCGCCGCTGGCTGCACCGCGATGCCGAGAAGGTGCCCGCACGCGCGCAGGAGCAGCTCGCCCGCGCCCGCGCTGCCTACCCCGTGCTCGACACCATGGTGACGATGCGCGAGGAACTGCGCCAGCTCTGGCTGAACACCTCGCACTCGCGCGAGCAGCTCACGGCCGATCTGCAGGCCTGGTGCCGCCGCGCCGAAGAGAGCGGCGTCGCCGCGCTGCGGGACTTCTCGCTGCGGTTGCGGGCCGCGCAGGCCTGAATTGAGTTCACCGCGCCGTGGTGGCGTGGCTATCCGGCGTGCTGGCCGTTGCCCGATGTGCCGAGCCCGGGTCCTCCCTGCGCCCGCAGTGCGCGCACCACGCGGGCCAGGCAGGCCCTGAGCAGGCCCACCAGCGGCGACAGTACGGGCACCGGCTCCGTCAGCACGGCCCGTGCCGTCGTGTGCCCCGGATTGGACAGTTCCATCCATTCCGTGCCCGATCCCGCTACCGCGGTCCGGCATTGCCCGGCCTCCAGCACCCCGAGATCGGCCTGGGAGGCCACCACCTGTCCCCAGACGATCGGGCCGGAACGCAGGGCGAGGCAGCCCTGTTGCACCACCAGCGAAGCGCCTGGCGGCAGGCAGACCAGCAGCGTCTGGCCGGGACGCACGGACAGCTGCGCGGCTGCGGAAGCTGAAACGCTGACGGAGGGGGATGTGGAAGGGGTGGGGCGAGCGGCGTGCTGCATGGCTTTCTCCTCGGGGATGGATGCTGCGGAACAGGGCTTCATCCTAGGAACAACCCGGACGCGGCGGCAGGCACAGGCGGGCCGGCCAGCGAGGGGAACAGCGCGGTTTTTTCCGTCTCTGTTATGGTTCCCACGGGGCCTGTCTGTACCTGTGCGGCGGGGCGCCGCCGCGGCATGATGGCCGGCACCGCACTGCTTTCCCTGTCTTCCGCGCCCCGGGGCGCCCTTGCCATGACCGATTCCGTCGCTCCCTTCCCTCTGTCCTCCGCAGCGCGGGCCGCGGGCCAGCCGCGATACCGGCAGATCGCGGGCCTGTACGTGCAGGCCATCGGGGCGGGCAGCCTGCAGCCCGGCATGCGCCTGCCGTCGGTGCGCGAGCTGTGCCAGCGCCATGGCGTGAGCCTCACCACCGCGCTGCAGGTGCTGCGCCACCTGGAGGCCGAAGGCTTCGCGCAGGCGCGCGAGCGGGTGGGGTACTTCGCCGCCGTTCCCGGCCGCGTCGCCCCGTTGCCGGCGGCCCGCGAGCCCGAACTGCACGAACCGCTGCCGCCCGACCCGCACGTGTTCGCCGGCATCAACGAACGCATCTCCACCTTCCTGGAGAAAGCCCGGCGTGCGCCGTCCGCGCTCGACCTGGGCAGTGCCATGCCCGCGCCCGCGCTGTTCGATGCCGAGGCGCTCAACCGCCTCGCGATCCGGCTGCTGCGTGAACAGCCCGACATCCTCGTCTACGGCCCCTCCGCGCCGTCCACGCATCCCGAGTTCCAGCGGGCCATGGCGCACCACGCGCTCAGCTTCGGCCTGAGCCTTGCGCCCGAGGGCATCGGCGCCACCCACGGCAATTCGGAGGCCGTGAACCTCGCGCTGGATGCGGTGGCCGAGCCCGGCGACGTGATCGCGGTCGAGTCGCCGACCTTCTTCGGCATCCTGCAGGCGATCGAGGTGCGGGGCCTGCGCGCGCTCGAAATCCCCTGCAGTCCCCACACCGGCATATCCATCGAAGCACTGGAACTCGCCGCCCGCAACGAGCCGCGGCTCAAGGCCGTGGTGGTGGTGCCGCACCTGCAGATGCCCCAGGGCAGCGTCATGCCGGATTCCCACAAGGAGCGCCTCGTAGCGCTCTGCGTGGAGCACGGCCTTGCCCTGATCGAGGACGACATCTACCGGGAGTTCGTGGAGTCGCCCCAGCCGTTGCGTCCCGCCAAGGCGTGGGACCGGCCGGGCGACGCGGGGCAGGTGATCTACTGCGCCTCCCTCAGCAAGAGTTTCGCGCCCGGGCTGCGCCAGGGCTGGATGAGCGCCGGCCGCTGGAACGCGCGCGTGCAGATGATCAAGTTCGCCCGCACCCGCAACATGCAGACGTGGTCGCAGTTGCTCGCGGCCCGTACCGTGGGCTCTCCCGCCTACGAGCGGCATCTGCGCCGCATGCGCGCGTCGCTGAAGGAGCAGCGCGAGCAGTCGGCCCGGGCGGTGGCGCGCTACTTTCCCGCAGGTACCCGCCTGAGCCTGCCGCCCGGCGGGATCAGCCTGTGGCTGGAACTGCCCGCGGGCCTGTCCTCCTCGCAGCTCTACGACGATGCCCTGGCGCGCGGCATCCGCGTGGCGCCGGGCCCCATGTTCTCCAACACCGGGCGCTACGAACGGTTTCTGCGGCTGAGCTGCGGCATGCCGTTCACGCCCGCGGTGGAGGAGGGCTACCGCGTGCTGGGCGAGTTGCTGGCAGACCAGTACAGCGCCCTGCCGAAGGCCGGCCGCGCGCTGGAGCGTGGGGCAGGCCCCCGGGCCGCCGCCGCGTGAAGCAGTACCGTACGGACGGGCGCTGCGGCATCCCTCCGCGGCGATGCCCTGGTGCTTCCCGCGATACGCCCCCAATGGCGCACGCAGAAAAAGAAAAGCCGCCCTCAGGGGGCGGCTTCTCGGGAAAGCGCTGGAAGCGGCTGGCGCCTTACTTCAGCTTCATTTCCTTGTACTCGACGTGCTTGCGAGCCTTGGGATCGAACTTGATGATCAACATCTTTTCAGGCATCGTCTTCTTGTTCTTGGTGGTGGTGTAGAAGTGGCCGGTTCCTGCGGTGGATTCCAGCTTGATCTTGTCGCGTCCGCCTTTGGTTGCCATGGTGCTACTCCTTAAGCCTGGCCACGTGCACGCAGGTCGGCGAGCACGGAATCGATGCCGTTCTTGTCGATCAGACGCAGGGCGGCGCTGGAAACACGCAGGCGCACCCAGCGGTTTTCGCTCTCGACCCAGAAACGGCGGTACTGCAGGTTCGGGAGGAACCGGCGCTTGGTTTTGTTGTTGGCGTGGGAAACGTTGTTCCCGACCATGGGCTTCTTGCCCGTGACGTCGCAGACGCGTGCCATGAGGACACTCCGATTTTTCAAATACAGCCGCAGGACATGCACGCTCGGCGTGATTGCAGAGCCTGTCCCAAAGCGGCCTCACCTCGCCAGAAAGGGTGGCGGTAACCCGTTTGGTATCTGCTGCCGTGGCGGGCCGCTTGGAAAAGCGGTGCGCAAGATGCAGCAAAGCCGCGCATTATAGCGCGGCCTTCCAGAAGGTGTCCAGCCCGCACGCCCGTGGCGTGTGCGGACGGGGAGGGCAGGGCGTCAGATCACGCTTTCCTGCTCCAGGAAGCGCTGCGCATCGAGCGCGGCCATGCAGCCCGTGCCCGCGCTGGTGATGGCCTGGCGGTACACATGGTCCTGCACGTCGCCGGCCGCGAACACACCCGGCACGCTGGTCTGCGTGGCGAATCCCTTGAGGCCGCCCTGCGTCACGATGTAGCCGTTCTCCAGCGTCAACTGGCCCTCGAAGATGCCGGTGTTGGGCGCATGGCCGATCGCGATGAAGCAGCCCTGCAGCGCGATGTCCTGGGTGCTGCCGTCCAGCGTGCTCTTGATGCGGATGCCCGTCACGCCGCTGTCGTTGCCCAGCACCTCGTCGAGCGTGTGGAACACCTTCAGTTCGATCTTGCCGGCGGCGACCTTCTCGTTGAGCTTGTCCACCAGGATGGGCTCGGCCTTGAACTTGTCGCGGCGATGCACCAGCGTCACCTTGCGGGCGATGTTGGAGAGATAGAGCGCTTCTTCCACGGCAGTGTTGCCGCCGCCCACCACGCAGACGTCCTGCTCGCGGTAGAAGAAGCCGTCGCAGGTCGCGCAGCCGGAGACGCCGCGGCCCATGAACGCCTCTTCGGACGGCAGGCCCAGGTACTTGGCCGAGGCGCCGGTGGCGATGATGAGCGAATCGCAGGTGTAGGTGCCGCTGTCGCCCGTGAGGGTGAAGGGGCGCTTGGAGAGGTCCACATGGTTGATGTGGTCGAACACCACCTGGGTCTTGAAACGCTCCGCGTGCTCCAGGAAGCGCTGCATCAGCTCGGGGCCCTGCACGCCGTTCACGTCGGCGGGCCAGTTGTCCACCTCGGTCGTCGTCATGAGCTGGCCGCCCTGCGCGATGCCCGTGATCAGCACGGGGTTCAGGTTGGCGCGCGCGGCGTACACGGCGGCCGTGTAGCCGGCGGGGCCGGAGCCCAGGATCATGACTTTGGCGTGTTGCGTAGTGGACATGGTGAAAGGTAAGAGTTTGTGCCGCCGGGTGGCGGGCGCATTCCGTACATGCGGTCGGTCCCGCGAGTATCCACCCGGGACCCGCCCGCGCGGACGCAGGGTTTTCAATCGCGGCGATTGTAAGAAGCCGCCGAAGACCGGACTTCCGCGGGGTCTGCGTTCATGGCACGGCGCCCGCACGGCCGGGCAGGTCATCGGGTAAGCTTGCCGCGCTCTTCGACCTATGACGTACTCCCTCAATACCCTCAATGCTTCTTCCGGGGGCAGATCGGCGCCGCGCAGCATGGCGGCGCGCTTCGGCCACGAGCTCGGCCTGGTGGTCGGGCTGCTGGCCCTCGTCTTCTGGCTGCTGGCGCTGGTCAGCTATTCCGCGCAGGACGCGGCCTGGTCCACGTCCGGCCTGCACGACAGCCGCATCATGGCGAACTGGGCCGGGCGGCTGGGCGCCTGGCTGGCCGACAGCAGCTACTTCGCGTTCGGCTTCTCCGTATGGTGGTGCGTGGCGGCCGGCGTGCGCGCCTGGATCGCCTCGCTCGCGCGCTGGATGCGCGGCGGCGAATCCGCGGCGTCCGCCCAGGGCCCGCTGGCACGGCGGCTGATTTTCTGGGGCGGCCTGGTGCTGCTGCTGTGCGCCAGTACCGCGCTGGAATGGTCGCGCCTCTACCGCCTGGAGCCGCTGCTGCCGGGCCATGCGGGCGGCGTGCTGGGCTACCTCACCGGCCCGGCCGGCGTGAAGTGGCTGGGCTTCACCGGCTCCGGCCTGGTGGGTGTGATCGCCGTCGTCGCGGGTGCGGCGCTGGTGTTCCGCTTCTCCTGGGGCCAGTTGGCCGAGCGCCTGGGCGGCCGCATCGACGGCCTGGTGCAGGTCGGCCGCGCGCGCCGCGAGAAGGCCATCGACCTGGCGGCCGGCAAGCGCGCCGCGCGCGAACGCGAGGAAGTGGTGCAGGAAGAGCGCCATGAGATCCGCGAGCACGCTCCGCAGCCCGTGCAGATCATCGAACCCGTGCTGTCCGCCGAGGCGGCGCCGAGCGCCCGCGTGGTGAAGGAGCGCCAGAAGCCGCTCTTCCACGAGATGCCCGACAGCCGCCTGCCGCAGGTCGACCTGCTCGACGGCGCCCTGGCACGCCAGGAGACGGTGGCGCCCGAAACGCTGGAGATGACCAGCCGGCTCATCGAGAAGAAGCTCAAGGACTTCGGCGTCGAGGTGCGCGTCGTGGCGGCCATGCCCGGCCCCGTGATCACGCGCTACGAGATCGAGCCCGCCACCGGCGTGAAGGGCTCGCAGATCGTCAACCTCGCGAAGGATCTGGCGCGTTCGCTGTCGCTGGTGTCGATCCGCGTGATCGAGACCATTCCCGGCAAGAACTTCATGGCGCTGGAACTGCCCAACGCCAAGCGCCAGTCGATCCGCCTGTCCGAGATCCTGGGCTCGCAGGTCTACCACGAGGCCAAGAGCCTGCTCACCATGGGCCTGGGCAAGGACATCGTGGGCAATCCGGTGGTGGCCGACCTCGGCAAGATGCCGCACGTGCTGGTGGCCGGCACCACGGGGTCCGGCAAGTCGGTGGGGATCAACGCCATGATCCTCTCGCTGCTCTACAAGGCCGAGGCGCGCGACGTGCGCCTCTTGATGATCGACCCCAAGATGCTGGAAATGTCGGTCTACGAAGGCATTCCGCACCTGCTGGCGCCCGTGGTCACCGACATGAAGCAGGCCGCCCACGGCCTCAACTGGTGCGTGGCCGAGATGGAGCGCCGCTACAAGCTCATGTCCAAGCTGGGCGTGCGCAACCTCGCGGGCTACAACACCAAGATCGACGACGCCAAGGCGCGCGAGGAGTTCATCTACAACCCCTTCAGCCTCACGCCCGAGGAGCCCGAGCCGCTGGAGCGCCTGCCGCACATCGTGGTGATCATCGACGAGCTGGCCGACCTGATGATGGTGGTCGGCAAGAAGATCGAGGAGCTGATCGCCCGGCTGGCGCAGAAGGCGCGGGCCGCCGGCATCCACCTGATCCTGGCCACGCAGCGCCCCAGCGTGGACGTGATCACCGGCCTGATCAAGGCCAACATCCCGACCCGGATCGCGTTCTCGGTCGGCTCGAAGATCGACAGCCGCACCATCCTCGACCAGATGGGCGCCGAGGCGCTGCTCGGCATGGGCGACATGCTCTACATGGCGAGCGGCACCGGCCTGCCGATCCGCGTGCACGGCGCCTTCGTCTCCGACGACGAAGTCCACCGCGTGGTGAACTACCTCAAGAGCCAGGGCGAGCCCGACTACATCGAGGGCGTGCTGGAAGGCGGAACGGTCGACGGCGACGACGGTGCGTTCGGAGAAGGCGGCGGGGGGGGTGAAGGCGGCGAAAAAGACCCCATGTACGATCAGGCGGTGGAGGTGGTGCTGAAGGACCGCAAGGCCAGTATCTCCTACGTCCAGCGCAAGCTGCGCATCGGCTACAACCGGTCCGCGCGCCTGCTGGAGGACATGGAGAAGGCCGGCCTCGTGAGCGCGCTCACGGCCAGCGGCCAGCGCGAAGTGCTGGTGCCCCACCGCGGTGAATGACCCCGCCGGCCTGACCGGCGCCTCGACGACAAGGATGGATGCACGCATGAAGACACGTTGGTGGGCCATGGCCCTGATCGCCGCCGCTGCGCAGAGCGCCTGGGCGGACGGGCTCGCGAGCCTGGAGGGATTCATGAAGGGCGCCCAGGCCGGGCGCGCGGACTTCACCCAGACGGTGACCTCGCCCCCGAAGGACGGGCAGGCCGCGCGCACCAAGACCTCCAGCGGCACCTTCGAATTCCAGCGCCCCGGCCGCTTCCGTTTCGCCTATGCCAAGCCGTTCGCGCAGACCATCGTCGCCGACGGCAAGACGCTCTGGCTCTACGACGCCGACCTGAACCAGGTCACCCAGCGCGCGCAGTCCCAGGCGCTCGGCACCACGCCCGCCGCGCTGCTCGCCTCCGCGCCCGACCTGCAGGCGCTGCGCAAGGATTTCACGCTCGAATCGGCACCCGATCAGGACGGCCTGCAGTGGGTGCTCGCCACCCCGAAGACCAAGGACGGCCAGCTCAAGAGCGTGCGCGTGGGCTTCCAGGGCGAACAGCTCGCCGCGCTGGACATCCTCGACAGCTTCGGCCAGCGCTCGCTGATCCGCTTCAGCAACGTGCAGTCCAGCGCCTCGCTGCCGGCCTCCACCTTCGAGTTCAAGCCCCCGCAGGGTGCGGACGTGGTGCGCCAGTAAAGCGGCCCTCGCGTCCCTTCCGGCGTCGTCAGATCCAGAGCAGTGCCAGCCCCAGCACGGCCGGCACCGACTGGATGAAGAGGATCTTGCGGGACGCGGTGGCGGCGCCGTAGAGCCCGGCCACCAGCACGCACAGCAGGAAGAACGTCATCACCGCGCGGCCCTGCGGACCGCCCAGCCACACCCCCCAGAACAGTCCTGCCGCCAGGAAGCCGTTGTAGAGCCCCTGGTTGGCCGCCAGCACCTTCGTCGCCGCCGCGCGCTCGGGCGTGTTGCCGAACGCGCGCAGGCCCGCGGGCTTCTCCCACAGGAACATTTCCAGCACGAGGATGTAGACGTGCAGCAGCCCGATCAGGGCGACGACGGCATGGGCGGCGAGGGACATGGGTGGCTCCGGTGGACGACTGGATGGGCGGCACGCCCGGCAGGGTGGCGCGGCTGGCGCGCATTGTGCGCCCGTCTTCAGCGCCCTAGCGCTTCGGCCACGTGGTGGCGCAGCGCGGGCAGCACCTCGGCCGCGAACCAGGGGTTGTGCTTCAGCCAGCCATTGTTGCGCGGGCTGGGGTGCGGCAGCAGCCAGAGCCGCGGCGCGCCCTGGCGCCAGTCGCGCACCGCGTCCGTGAGCGAGGCGGCCGGCGCCGCGCCGCGCCGGTGCCACGCCAGCGCATGGGCGCCCAGCACGATCGTGAGCGCGATGCCGGGCAGGGCGTCCAGCAGCGGTTGCCGCCACCGGGCCGCGCATTCGGGCCGCGGCGGCAGGTCGCCGGAGCGGCCCGTGCCGGGGTAGCAGAAGCCCATCGGGAGGATCGCGACGCGCCCGGCGTCGTAGAACGTGTCCCGGTCCACGCCCATCCAGTCGCGCAGCCGCTCGCCGCTCGCATCGTCGAACGGGATGCCGCTGGCGTGCACCTTGCGCCCCGGCGCCTGGCCCGCGACGAGGATCCGTGCCCCGGCCGCGGCCTGCAGCACCGGCCGTGGGCCATGCGGCAGGCTGTCGGCGCAGAGGGTGCAGGCCCGCACGTCGCGGAGCAGAGCGGGCAGTTCGGTCATGGGAAAGGGGCAGGGCAGGCCTGCCTGGGCCGGAGGCGTGGACGTGGGCGTGGGCGGGGCGGAGTCCCCGGTTTGGTGCAGGATAGCGGCTGCAGGAATAATGGGTGCGGCGGCGCCGCGTATCCCTTCTCCGTCCTGCCGGCTTTTCCCCCACTCCCGCCGCCCCGCATTCCTCCGCCATGGCCGATCTCTTCTCCACCGCCCCCGCCGCCCCCCTGGCCGAAGCCCTGCGCCCCGCCAGCCTGGACGAGGTGATCGGGCAATCGCACCTCATCGGGCCGGGCAAGCCGCTGCGGCTGGCCTTCGAATCCGGCAAGCCGCACTCGATGATCCTCTGGGGCCCGCCGGGCGTGGGCAAGACCACGCTGGCGCGGCTCACGGCGCGGGCCTTCGGCTACGAGTTCATCGCGCTCTCGGCCGTGTTCTCGGGCGTGAAGGAAATCCGCGCCTCGATGGAGCAGGCCGAGCACAACCTGGCCCTGGGCAAGAAGACGATCCTGTTCGTGGACGAGATCCACCGCTTCAACAAGAGCCAGCAGGACGGCCTGCTGCCGTTCGTGGAGTCGGGGCTGGTGACCTTCGTCGGCGCCACGACCGAGAACCCGTCGTTCGAGGTCAACTCCGCGCTGCTGTCCCGGGCCCAGGTCTACGTGCTGCAGGCGCTGAATGAAGACGAACTCCGGCAGCTCGTGCGGCGCGCCCAGTCGGAAGTGCTCACGCACCTGGTGCTGGACGACGGCGCCATCGACACCCTCGTCGGCTATGCCGACGGCGACGCCCGGCGGCTGCTCAATCTCGTGGAGCAGACCGATACCGCCGCGCGCGCGGCCGGCGTCGAGCGGGTGGACGCGGCCTTCCTGCAGAACGCGCTCACGCTCAACGCGCGGCGCTTCGACAAGGGCGGAGACCACTTCTACGACCAGATCTCGGCCCTGCACAAGTCGGTGCGCGGCTCGCACCCCGATGCGGCGCTCTACTGGTTCTGCCGCATGCTCGATGGCGGAGCGGATGCGAAGTACCTCTCGCGCCGCATCGTCCGCATGGCCTGGGAAGACATCGGCCTGGCCGACCCCCGGGCGCTGCAGATCGCCAACGATGCCGCCACCACGTTCGAGCGCCTGGGCTCGCCCGAGGGCGAACTCGCGCTCGCGCAGGCCGTGCTCTACCTGGCCGCGGCGCCCAAGAGCAACGCCGGCTACATGGCGTTCAACCAGGCCCGTGCCCACATCCGCAAGGACAAGTCGCGCGAGGTGCCGGTGCACCTGCGCAACGCGCCCACCAAGCTCATGAAGGAGCTGGGCCACGGCAAGGCCTACCGCTACGCCCACGACGAGCCGGGCGGGTATGCGGCAGGGGAGACCTACCTGCCCGAAGGCATGGCGGAGCCGGGCTGGTACGCGCCCGTGCCGCGCGGGCTCGAGGCGAAGATCGCCGAAAAGCTCGCCCACCTGCGGCAGCTCGACGAGGCCGCCCGGCAGGGCGCAACGGCACCGCCCGACGCGCCCCCGTCTGCCGACTGAAACCTCCTCCCGGCGCAGCCTTCCGGATCAGTGCCGCTAATGCCCGGCTCGGGCTGCTGATGACACGCCGATCCCCGGGAAAACCCCGTCCGGCCGTGGTAAGGCGGGCGCAAGGCATCTGGCTACAATCCCGCACCAAACCCGCGTGGCACCCGTCCTGGCGGGTTTTTTGCTACATGGCATTCGGGCCCAAAAGGCTGAACCGATCCCCGGCCCCATAACGGGTGGGACGCTACCAACGAAGGACTTTCTCTATGGACATTTTGCTGCAGCAGATCATCAACGGTCTGGTCCTCGGCAGCATGTACGCCTTGATAGCCTTGGGCTATACGATGGTGTACGGCATCATTCAGTTGATCAACTTCGCCCACGGGGAAGTGCTCATGATCGGGGCGCTCACCAGCTGGAGCTGCATCGGCCTGATGCAGGAGGCCATGCCGGGCGCACCGGGCTGGGCCATCCTGCTTCTGGCGACGATCATCGCCTGCGTGGTCGCCGCCGCGCTCAACTTCACCATCGAGAAGGTCGCCTACCGTCCGCTGCGCAGCAGCCCGCGCCTGGCCCCCCTGATCACCGCCATCGGCATGTCGATCCTGCTGCAGACGCTGGCGATGATCATCTGGAAGCCCAACTACAAGCCCTATCCGACGCTGCTGCCCACCAGCCCGTTCCAGATCGGCGGCGCCGTGATCACCTCCACCCAGATCCTGATCCTGGGCGTCACCGCGGTCGCGCTGGCCTCGCTCGTCTACCTGGTCAACTACACCAAGCTCGGCCGTGCCATGCGCGCCACCGCCGAGAACCCGCGCGTCGCCGCGCTGATGGGCGTCAAGCCCGACATGGTGATCTCTGCCACGTTCATCATCGGCGCCGTGCTCGCCGCCATCGCCGGCATCATGTACGCCTCCAACTACGGCACCGCCCAGCACACCATGGGCTTCCTGCCGGGCCTCAAGGCCTTCACGGCGGCCGTGTTCGGCGGCATCGGCAACCTGGCCGGCGCGGTGGTCGGCGGCATCCTGCTGGGGCTCATCGAGGCCATCGGCTCGGGCTACATCGGCACCCTCACGGGCGGCCTGCTGGGCAGCCACTACACCGACATCTTCGCCTTCATCGTGCTGATCATCATCCTCACGCTGCGCCCCTCGGGCCTGCTGGGCGAGCGTGTGGCCGACCGTGCCTGAGGAGAGCACTCCCATGAAAAACAACAAAGTCCAATGGATCCTCGGCGCCATCGCGCTGCTGGTGCTGCCGCTGATCCTGCAATCCTTCGGCAACGCCTGGGTGCGCATCGCCGATCTGGCGCTGCTCTACGTGATGCTGGCGCTGGGCCTGAACATCGTGGTCGGCTACGCCGGCCTGCTCGACCTGGGCTACGTGGCCTTCTATGCCGTCGGCGCCTACCTCTTCGGCCTGATGGCGTCGCCGCACCTCTCGGACACCTTCGCGAGCTTCGCGGCCATGTTCCCGAACGGGCTGCACACCTCGCTGTGGCTCGTGATACCGCTGGCCGCGCTGGTGGCCGCGATCTTCGGGGCATTGCTGGGGGCGCCCACGCTCAAGCTGCGCGGCGACTACCTCGCCATCGTGACGCTGGGCTTCGGCGAAATCATCCGCATCTTCCTGAACAACCTCGACCACCCCGTCAACCTGACCAACGGCCCCAAGGGCATCGGCCAGATCGATTCGGTGAAGATCTTCGGCCTGGACCTCGGCCGCCGCCTGGAGGTGTTCGGCTACGACATCAATTCCGTCACGCTCTACTACTACCTGTTCCTGGTGCTGGTGGTGCTGAGCGTCATCATCTGCTATCGCCTCCAGGATTCGCGCATCGGCCGCGCCTGGATGGCCATCCGCGAGGACGAGATCGCCGCCAAGGCCATGGGCATCAACACCCGCAACCTCAAGCTGCTGGCCTTCGGCATGGGCGCGTCGTTCGGCGGCGTGTCGGGCGCGATGTTCGGCGCGTTCCAGGGCTTCGTGTCGCCCGAATCGTTCAGCCTGATGGAGTCGGTGATGATCGTCGCCATGGTGGTGCTGGGCGGCATCGGTCACATCCCCGGCGTGATCCTGGGCGCCGTGCTGCTGTCCGCGCTGCCCGAGGTGCTGCGCTACGTGGCCGGCCCGCTGCAGGCCATGACGGATGGCCGCCTCGACTCCGCCATCCTGCGGCAGCTGCTGATCGCGCTGGCCATGATCATCATCATGCTGCTGCGCCCGCGCGGCCTCTGGCCGTCGCCGGAGCACGGCAAGAGCCTCGTGCAGAAGTCCTGAGAACACCCTTCGAGAGCAATGAACATGGCAGAAACAACCAACGAAGTGGTGCTGAAGGTCGCCGGTATCTCCAAGCGCTTCGGCGGGCTGCAGGCCCTGTCCGACGTGGGCATCACCATCGGCCGCGGCCAGGTGTACGGCCTGATCGGGCCGAACGGCGCCGGCAAGACCACCTTCTTCAACGTCATCACGGGCCTCTACACGCCCGACAGCGGCACCTTCCAGCTCGCCGGCAAGCCGTACGAGCCCACGGCGGTGCACGAAGTCGCCAAGGCGGGCATCGCGCGCACGTTCCAGAACATCCGCCTCTTCGCCGAGATGACGGCGCTCGAGAACGTGATGGTGGGCCGGCACATCCGCACCCATTCGGGCCTGATCGGCGCGGTCTTCCGCACCAAGGCCTTCAAGCAGGAAGAGGCTGAGATCGCGAAGCGCGCGCAGGAACTGCTCGACTACGTGGGCATCGGCAAGTACGCCGACTTCAAGGCGCGCACGCTGTCGTACGGCGACCAGCGCCGCCTGGAGATCGCCCGTGCCCTGGCCACCGATCCGCAATTGATCGCGCTCGACGAGCCGGCCGCCGGCATGAACGCCACCGAGAAGGTGCAGCTGCGCGAGCTGATCGACCGCATCCGCCGCGACAACCGCACCATCCTGCTCATCGAGCACGACGTGAAGCTGGTGATGGGCCTGTGCGACCGTGTGACCGTGCTCGACTACGGCAAGCAGATCGCCGAGGGAACGCCTGCCGACGTGCAGAAGAACGAAAAAGTGATTGAGGCCTACCTGGGCACCGGAGGACACTGAGCATGGCCGAGAAATCCAACAACGTATTGCTGTCCGTGAAGGGCCTGAAGGTGGCCTACGGCGGCATCCAGGCCGTGAAGGGCGTGGACTTCGAGGTACGCGAGGGCGAACTCGTCTCCCTGATCGGCTCCAACGGTGCCGGCAAGACCACGACGATGAAGGCGATCACCGGCACGCTGCCGATGAACGACGGCGACATCGAGTACCTGGGCGAGAGCATCCGCGGCAAGGGCGCCTGGGACCTCGTGAAGAAGGGCCTCGTGATGGTGCCCGAGGGCCGCGGCGTGTTCGCGCGCATGACGATCACCGAGAACCTGCTGATGGGCGCCTATACGCGCAACGACAGGGCGGGCATCGAGGCCGACATCGAGAAGATGTTCGGCATCTTCCCGCGCCTGCGCGAGCGCAAGGACCAGCTGGCCGGCACCATGTCCGGCGGCGAGCAGCAGATGCTCGCCATGGGCCGCGCGCTCATGAGCCAGCCCAAGGTGCTGCTGCTCGACGAGCCCTCCATGGGCCTGTCGCCGATCATGGTGGACAAGATCTTCGAGGTGGTGCGCGACGTCTACGCCCTGGGCGTGACCATCGTGCTGGTGGAGCAGAACGCCAGCCGCGCGCTGGCGCTGGCGGACCGTGGCTACGTGATGGAGTCGGGCCTGATCAGCATGACCGGCCCCGGCCAGCAACTGCTCAACGACCCGCGCGTGCGGGCCGCCTACCTGGGCGAATGACGCCGGGCGAGCATGCCGCCCACCCAAGACGAAGGCCCCTCGCGAGGGGCCTTTTTCATGCCTGCGCCAGGCCAGGGCAGGGCGGTGCCCCGGCCGGCGCACCCGCTCAGTAGCGGTACTGCACGCCGATGGTGGTCATGTCCACGTCCGACTTGCCGTCGGCGAAGTGCAGGCGGTGGCGCTCCCACTCCAGCACGGCGGCCCATTGCGGGTTGAAGGCCCAGCGCACGCCCGCGCCGTAGGAGAGGCCGAAGCCGTCGTCCTTGCCGGTGGCGACGCCGAAGCCCGGGTTGCCTGACGTGCGGGTGCGCCCGTAGGTCGTACCGAGCTTGCCGAACACGTCGAACTGGTCGCCGATCGGCGCGCGGCCCACCAGGCTGAAGTTCAGGCCCTGGGCCTTGGTGTCACCGCCCAGGCGGCTGGCCTTGCCGAAGTTCAGGTAGCCGAATTCCACCCCGAAGTTGGGATGGAAGTAGCCGCCCGTGTAGAGCTTCCAGCCGGTGTCGCTGTCGTCGAAGTTGAACAGGCTGGTGCCGTTGCGCAGGTCGTATTTGGACTGCCCGGCGTTCAGGCCGATGTAGCCCTGCTGGGTGGCGGGAATGAAGGAGTTGCCGGTGTCTGCGTTGGTGCGGGCGGTCTGGGCATGGGCGGCCATCGTGCCGCAGGCGAGGGTGGCGGCGCAGGCGAGCAGCCGGAGGGAGCGGGACGGTGCGTGCATGGGAAATCCTTGAGGGGTGTGGCGAAAGTGGCGCTGATCGACGCGCGGCCCCGGTGGGCCGTGCGCTCCATTGGAAACGGCGGGGCATGCAATGTTTGTGGGTGCTCACAAGCGGCATTTGTAGGAGGATGCTGACAAGGATGCAGGCTTCGATGGCGAACAGGCGGCTTCTGAGGCCATGTGCGCCTGCTCCACGGGCTGGTGCCCCGACACGGTTAAACTCGCGCCTTTCTTGAAACCGTCACCATTCCGTCACAAATGCGGCGCCGCCGCAGGTGGCGCGTGTCTGCCAGCCGTCCAGGAGTCCCCATGTTGTTTGGAAAGCTGTTGCCCCGCGAGGGCAATTTTTTCGAGATGTTCAACCAGCACGCGGACCGCATCGTCGATGCGGCGCGCGCGTTTTCCCAGCTGGTCGCGAACTACAACGACCCGCATCTGCGCGACAAATACAACCAGGACGTGGACAACGCCGAGCGTGCGGCCGACCGCGTCACGCATGACGTGAACCGCGCGCTGCACAAGACCTTCATCACGCCCATCGACCGCGAGCAGATCCATTCGCTCATCAACACGATGGACGACGTGGCCGACCTGATCCAGGACTCCGCCGAAACCATGGCGCTCTACGACGTGCGCCACATGACCGAAGAGATCACGCGCCTCACGGACCTCAGCCTCAAGTGCTGCGAGCGCCTGCGTGATGCCGTGAAGCTGCTCGACAAGATCGCCGAGCCGTCCGTGGCCGAGGCCGCGCTCAAGACCTGCGAAGAGATCGACCGGCTCGAGAGTGACGCCGACCGCGTGATGCGCAGCGCCATGAGCAAACTGTTCCGCGAGGAGCCGGACGTGCGCGAGGTGCTCAAGCTCAAGGCGATCTACGAGCTGCTGGAGACGATCACCGACAAGTGCGAGGACGTGGCCAACCACATCGAGGGCATCATCCTCGAGAACTCCTGATCCCGCGGCGGACGCCCAGCCACGCCCGAGAAAAAGCCAAGCATGGAAACCGTACAAACCGCCCTGTGGGTCGTCGTCCTCCTGGTCGCGCTCGCCATCCTGTTCGACTTCATGAACGGGTTCCACGACGCCGCCAATTCGATCGCCACGGTGGTCTCCACCGGGGTGCTCAAGCCCACGCAGGCCGTCGTCTTCGCCGCGTTCTTCAACTTCGTCGCGATCTTCATCTTCCACCTGAGCGTGGCGGCCACCATCGGCAAGGGCATCGTGCAGCCCGGCGTGGTGGACACCCACGTGGTGTTCGGCGCGCTCGTCGGCGCCATCACCTGGAACGTCATCACCTGGTACTACGGCATCCCGAGCAGCTCGTCGCATGCGCTGATCGGCGGCATCGTGGGCGCGGTGATCGCGAAGGCCGGGGTCGGGGCGCTGGTGTCCGCGGGCATCCTGAAGACCGTGGCCTTCATCTTCATCTCGCCGCTGCTCGGCTTCCTGCTGGGCTCGCTCATGATGGTCGCCGTGGCCTGGATCTTCCGCCGCGCGCGGCCCAGCAAGATCGACAAGTGGTTCCGCCGGCTGCAGCTGGTCTCGGCAGGTGCCTACAGCCTCGGGCATGGCGGCAACGACGCGCAGAAGACCATCGGCATCATCTGGCTGCTGCTGATCGCCACCGGCTACGCGTCGGCCTCGGACGCGTCGCCGCCCACCTGGGCCATCGTGTCCTGCTACCTCGCCATCGGCCTCGGCACGATGTTCGGCGGCTGGCGCATCGTGAAGACCATGGGCCAGAAGATCACCAAGCTCAAGCCCGTGGGCGGTTTCTGCGCGGAAACGGGCGGCGCGATGACGCTGTTCCTCGCCACCGCGCTGGGCATTCCGGTGTCCACCACGCACACCATCACCGGCGCGATCGTCGGGGTGGGCTCCACGCAGCGCGCGAGCGCCGTGCGCTGGGGCGTGGCCGGCAACATCGTCTGGGCATGGATCCTGACGATTCCCGCCAGCGCCTTCGTGGCGGCCATCGCCTACTGGATCAGCCTGCAGCTCTATTGACCGGGCACCACCGCGTCACTGCGAGATCTTGCGCGCCTCTTCGATCTGGTACTCGAAATAGTGCTGGAAGCTGTAGGCGATGCTCGCCATGAGCACCGCCGTGCCGACCATGAGCGACAGCGCGATCGCGAACACCGTGGCCCAGCGCGTCCGCCCGGCCGGTGCATCGGGTGCGCTGCCCGGGTTGAAGCGGGCGTTCCAGCGCTCGGGCGCCATCAGGCCGTAGAGGATCGCCCGCAGCGCGCACCCGGCGATCGTGAAGCCCAGCAGGGGGATGAGCATCCAGCTCAGGCGGTCGTCCTGGCCGAACTCCTGCACCCGCTGGATGCCGTGGATGCCCAGCGCCGTGGGGATCGGCAGCATCCAGCCGATCAGGTCGCCGAAGCCGTGCAGGTAGAAGCGGTGCAGGCCGAGCGGGCCGCCGAGGAAGGCCAGCCACGCGGCGACCGTCTTGCTCTTGCTCTTGCTGCGGGAGCGGGCCACCGGTGCGGGGTGTCGTGGGGTCATTCGGGGGCCGTGGTGTCGGCGGCGCCGAGCGGTTTTTCCATGAGCACGACGTCGCGCCAGGCGCCGAACTTCCAGCCGACCGAGCGCATCACGCCGATCTCGGTGAAGCCCGCGGCGCGGTGCACGCCGACCGAGCCGGCGTTGGCGGAGTCGCCGATCACGGCCAGCAGCTTGCGCACGCCCGCGGCCTCGGCGGCCTCGCACAGGGCGTCCAGCAGCAGACGGCCCAGCCCGCGGCCGCGGGCGGCGTCCGCCACGTAGATCGAATCCTCGGCGGAGAAACGGTAGGCAGGGCGCGGCTTGAACCAGTTGGCGTAGGCGAAGCCGAGGATCTCGCCCTGCTCCTCGGCCACGAGGTAGGGCAGGCCGCGGCCGAGCACATCGGCGCGGCGGGCGGCCATGTCGGCGGCGCTCGGCGGATCGGTCTCGAACGTGCCCGTGCCGTGCAGCACGTGGTGGGCGTAGATGGCGGTGATGGCGGGAAGGTCTTCGTCGCGGCTCGGGCGGATGGTGGGCATAGATCGGGATGTGGCTATAATCGCGGACTTTGCAGCGTGTCGCTGGCCGGGTGGCCATGTCGCGTGTCTCAAACGCCGCAAAACCTCAGCAGATTTTGCTGTCCCACCCGAAGGATTCATTATGGTCGTCATTCGACTCTCCCGCGGCGGCTCCAAGGGCCGTCCGTTCTTCAACATCGTCGTCGCCGACAAGCGCGTGCGCCGCGATGGCCGCTTCATCGAGCGCCTGGGCTTCTACAACCCCACCGCCAAGGACGGCGAAGAAGGCCTGCGCATCGCCCAGGACCGCCTCACGTACTGGAAGGGCGTGGGCGCCCAGACGTCCGACACCGTCGAGCGTCTGATCAAGCAGGCTGCCAAGAAGGCCGTCGCCGCCTGATCCTCAGTCGTCGAGCCGGGAGAACCATCTTCCCGGAACGAGGCGGGCTCCGTTGCCACGGCAGACGGAGCCCGCTTTTTTCTTTCCATTCCCTTCTTTTCACCATGCCCACCCTCCCGATCCTCGATCCCGCCGAACTGCCCGCCGACGCGGTGGAAGTGGGGCGCATCGCGGACGCCTGGGGCGTCAAGGGCTGGTTCAAGGTGCTGCCCTACAGCGCCGATCCGGAAGCGCTTTTCTCGTCCAAGCGGTGGTACCTGCAGCCGAGCGAAAAGGGGGCCAAGAGCTTCTTCGCCGGCACGGTGCTGCTGCCGATCCGGCAGGCACGCGAGCATTCCGATTCCGTCGTGGCGCATGCCCAGGGCGTGGACGACCGCGACGCGGCCGAGGCGCTGAAGGGTGCGCGCATCTTCGTGCCGCGCTCGAGCTTCCCCACGGCGGCCGAGGACGAGTACTACTGGGTCGACTTGATCGGCCTGGACGTGGTGAACCGCGAAGGCGTTGCGCTCGGCACGGTGCGCGAGCTGCTGGCCACCGGGCCGCAGACCACCCTGGTGCTGTCCTATGCGCAGGAGGACGGCAAGGAGCAGGAGCGCATGATCCCCTTCGTCTCCGCCTTCGTCGACCAGGTGGACATTCCCGGGCGCCGCATCGTGGTGGACTGGCAGCCCGACTACTGAGGCATTGCCGGCATGCGCTTCGACGTCATCACGCTGTTCCCGGAGCTGTTCGCGCCTTTCCTGGCGAGCGGCGTGACGCGGCGCGCCTACGCCACCGGGCTCGTGGACGTGCGGCTATGGAACCTGCGCGACCATGCGGAGGGCAATTACCGCCGCGTGGACGACCGGCCGTTCGGCGGCGGCCCGGGCATGGTCATGATGGCCGAGCCGCTCGAACGCTGCCTGCTCGCCATCCGCGCGGACCGCGGCGAGGCTCCGGAAGTGCAGGCACCGCTCGTGATGTTCTCCCCGACCGGCCGCAGGCTCGACCATGCCGGCGTGGTGGGGTGGGCCGAAGGGCAGGGCGCGATTCTGCTGTGCGGCCGCTACGAAGGCGTGGACCAGCGGTTCGTGGACACGTACGTGAACGTTCAGCTGAGCCTGGGCGATTTCGTGCTGTCCGGCGGAGAGATTCCCGCGATGGCCTTGCTGGACGCGGTGGCCCGGCTGCAGCCCGGCGTGCTGAACGACGAGGGCAGCCACCAGGAGGACAGCTTCAACGCCGCGCTGGACGGGCTGCTGGACTGCCCGCACTACACCCGGCCCGAGGCCTGGCACGGGCAGGCCGTGCCCGCGCCGCTGCTGTCCGGCCACCATGCGCAGATCGAGCGCTGGCGGCGCGACCAGCGGCTCGCGGTGACGGCACGCCACCGGCCGGAACTCATCGAGGCGGCGCGCGGTGCCGGGCTGCTGGACCGCGCCGATGAGGCCACCTTGGCGAAACTCGGGGGATTGCTATAATGGCGGGCTTTTCGATCCTCTGCCCGGCCGCTTGAAGCGCCTGGCGGCATCTCTTTGAGGTGCTGCCACAAGCCAACCTTCTAAGCACATTCCCGTCAATCCCGACGCCCAGCCAATCCTGGCGCGGCCATGATCGCAAGGAAGACATCATGAATCTGATCCAGACCCTCGAGCAGGAAGAAATCGCCCGCCTGAACAAGACCATCCCCGAATTCGCCCCCGGTGACACCGTCATCGTGAGCGTGAACGTGGTGGAAGGCAGCCGCAAGCGCGTGCAGGCCTACGAAGGCGTGGTGATCGCCAAGCGCAACCGTGGCCTCAACAGCGGCTTCACCGTGCGCAAGATCTCCAGCGGCGAAGGCGTGGAACGTACGTTCCAGACCTACAGCCCGCTGATCGCCAGCATCGAAGTGAAGCGCCGCGGCGACGTGCGCCGTGCCAAGCTGTACTACCTGCGCGACCGTTCCGGCAAGTCGGCCCGCATCAAGGAAAAGCTGCCTTCGCGCGTCAACAAGGCTGCCGCTCCCGCTGCCGCCGCCTGATCGGCCCCGGCCGCTCCCGGCACCTGAAGCCGCTACAGGGTCCTGTAGCGGCTTTTTTCATGGCCGACGCGCTGCCGGCCCGGACCGCGGCCTTCCCGCACAATCCTGCGCATGTCTTCCCCACTTCCCCCTGCTTCCGCCGATGCGTCCCCCGGCGGCGCGGCTCCGGCCGGTCCGGTCGGCCCGCTGACGGCCTTGCCGGGCTTCGATCCGCGCAGCGTGCCGGTGCTGGGCGTGGACGCGCACCTGCCGCCCGTGCCGGCATCGGCCTGGGCGCCCGAGGCCCTGCGCCGGAGGTTCGCCACACCGCCGGTCTGGACACCCGACGTGCTGCGCGAGCGCGCCATGACCACCCGCGCGCCGCGCGACGCCGCCGTGCTGGTGGCGATCGTGCAGCGCGACGAGCCCACGGTGCTGCTGACGGAGCGCACGGCGCACCTGTCGAACCATTCGGGGCAGGTCGCCTTTCCCGGCGGCAAGGTGGATCCGGGCGATGCGGATGCCGCCGCAGCCGCGCTGCGCGAGGCGCACGAAGAGGTCGGGCTGGAGCGCAGCCGGGCCGAGGTGCTGGGCACGCTGCCGGTGTACGCCACCGGCACGGCCTTTCTCGTCACGCCCGTGGTCGCGCTGGTGGCGCCGGAGGGTGCGCTGCAGCCCAATCCCTACGAAGTGGCCGAGATCTTCGAGGTACCGCTCGCCTTCCTGCTGAACCCCGCGAACCATCGCCGCCATGCGCTCGACGTGGGCGGCGTGCGGCGGGAGTGGTTCTCGATGCCCTACACCGACCCCGCCACGGGGGCCGTGCGCTTCATCTGGGGCGCGACGGCGGGCATGCTGCGCAATCTCTACCGGTTCCTTCTCGTCTGACGCGCGGGGCGACGGCCGCAGCGCGGCAGCCATGTATCCACAAGTACGGGCCAGTATGATGCCCGCATGAGCTTCTTTGCCATCCTGATGGCGTTGCTGATCGAGCAGGCCCGCCCCCTGGCCCGCAGCAACCCGATCCATGCCGGCGTGCGCGCGTGGGCGCTGTCCGTGAGCCGCAATTTCGACGCGGGCAAGCCGCACCATGGCTGGGTGGCCTGGTTCCTCGCGGTCTGCGTGCCCTCGCTCGTGGTGCTGGGCGTGCACTGGCTGCTGATGGCGGCGATCGGCTGGCCCGCGGCGGTGGTGTGGAGCGTCGCAGTGCTCTACGTCACGCTGGGCTTCCGGCAGTTCAGCCACCATTTCACCAACATCCGCGACGCGCTCGAAGAGCGCGACGAAGACGCCGCGCGTGCCCGGCTGGCCGCCTGGCAGCAGGTGGACGTGGGCCTGCTGCCGCGCAGCGAGATCGTGCGGCACGTGATCGAATATTCGGTGATCGCCGCGCACCGGCACGTGTTCGGCGTGCTCGCGTGGTTCTCCGTGCTGGCCGCGCTGGGGCTCGGTCCGGCGGGCGCAGTGTTCTACCGGCTCTCCGAGTTCGTGTCGCGCTACTGGAAGGCCGGCGGCCGCGGCGCGAGCCTCGTGCACCCCGGCAGCGAGCCGCTGCAGCGCGCGTCCGCCCAGGCGTGGACGGTGGTCGACTGGCTGCCCGCGCGGCTCACGGCCCTCAGCTTCGCGGTGGTAGGCAGCTTCGAGGAGGCGATCGACGGCTGGCGCTTCCATGCGCAGCACTTCCCCAACGACAACGACGGCGTGATCCTTGCGGCCACGGCGGGCGCGATCAACGTGCGCCTGGGCGGGGAGGTGCTTCAGGCGCGCCCGGATCCGCTGGCCACGGTGCCGCCCGACGTCGAAGCGGTCGATGGCGACAGCACGCCGGGCCGCGAGCCGGAAGTGGGCCACCTGCGCAGCGTCGTGGGGCTGGTCTGGCGCTCGGTCGTCGTGTGGATGCTGCTGCTCGCCCTGCTCACGCTCGCGCGGCTGCTCGGCTAGCAGGGGGGGGGGCGGCGAGGGCGTCGGCGCCTACCAGTGGCGATGGGCGCTCAGCTCTTCGTGCAGCTGCCGGTAGATCTGGTAGCGGTTCGCGCCGATGCGCCCGGAGCCCGGCACCGGCGTGGCATCGGGTTCGTCCACGTGGGCCATCACCGCGCATCCGGGCTCGTGCAGGTGGGTGCAGTTGTAGAAACGGCATTCGGCCGCGTACTGGCCGATGTCCGGCATGAGGCGGGGCAGGTCCGCCGCGCCGATGTGGTGCAGCCCGAACTCCTGGAAGCCCGGCGAATCGATGAGCGCGGTGGTGCGCTCCTCCGGATCCACCCAGTACCAGGTGGTCGTGGTGGTGGTGTGCCGGCCGGAATTCAGCGCCTGGGAGATCTCCCCCGTGACGGCCGACGCATGCGGCACCAGCAGGTTGATGAGCGTGCTCTTGCCCGATCCGGAGGGGCCCAGCACCAGCGTGGTCTTGCCGCGCAGCTGCTCCTGCAGGGCGGCCCGGTCGACCTCGGCCGAGTGGGTGAGCGACAGCGGCAGCACCTGGTAGTGGTGCCGGCCCGCGCCGTCGCCGCACATGTGCCGGTAGGGCCAGAGCCGCTCCCAGGCGCGCTCGAAGGGCTCCACCAGGTCGCTCTTGTTGAGGGCGATGACCGGCGCGATGCGCTCGGCCTCCGCGGCGATCAGCGCCCGCGCGAGCTGGCTTTCGGAGAACACCGGCTCGGCGGCGATGAGGATCAGGACCTGGTCGAGGTTGGCGGCGAACGACTTGGTGCGGATCTCGTCCTGCCGGTAGAACAGGTTGCGGCGCTCCTTCACCTTCTCGATGGTGCCTTCTTCGCCCTGGCCGGGTGGCGGGGCCTGCCAGAGCACGCGGTCGCCGACGACCGCCTGGCTCTTCTTGCCGCGCGGATGGCAGATGCGCCGCGAGCCGTCGGGGCTTTCGACGAGGCAGTGCCGGCCGTGGCTTGCCACCACCAGGCCTTCGAGGGGGCCCGAGCGCTCAGCCATGGGTCGCCGATCGGTGCGTCATTCGGAGGCCGCCAGCAGCGCGTCGAAGCGCGCGGCGCATTCGAGGTCGGTGGTGGAGATGCCTTTCACGTCGTGGGTGTTCAGGCGCACCACGCAGCGGTCGTAGTGCACCGACAGGTCCGGATGGTGGTCCTGCGCGTTGGCGATGAAGGCGACGGCGTTCACGAACGAGATGGTCTCGTGGTAGTTGGCGAAGCGGTACATCTTCTCGATCGCGACCGCGGAGCCGTCGCCGCTCAGCGCCCAGCCCTGCAGGTCCGCCAGGCGCGTGACGATCTCGGTGGGGCTGAGCGCGCGGCGTGACTGCGCGGACCAGTCTTTCTTTGTGAGCATGGAAGTGGTCATGTCGATGGCTGGGGAAGGGGCATGCGCGCCAGCCGTTCGCTGGCCGGTGGATGCGAGTAGTAGAACCGTGCGTACACCGGGTCGGGCGTGAGCGTGGAGGCGTTGTCCTCGTAGAGCTTGAGCAGCGCGGAGGCGAGTTCGCTGCCGTCCGCCTGCGCCATGGCATAGGCATCGGCCTCGAACTCGTCGCGGCGCGACAACTGGGCGAAGACGGGGGAGACGAAGAAGGTCAGCACGGGCGTGGCCAGCAGGAACAGCAGCAGCGCCAGCGCGTCGTTGGGGGCGGAGCCTTCGGGCTGGCCGGGCAGCAGCACCGCGGGCTGCACGCCCAGGCCCTGGTAGAACCAGGTCTGGCCCGAGAGCCAGCCCAGCAGCGCGAAGCCGAGCAATGCCATAGCGAAAATGCCCACCATGCGCTTGGTGATGTGCCGGTGCTTGAAGTGGCCGAGTTCGTGCGCGAGCACGGCCTCCACCTCGCCCGGCCGCAGCTGGCGCAGCAGGGTGTCGTAGAACACCACGCGCTTGGCGGCCCCGAAGCCCGTGAAGTACGCATTCGCATGGGCGCTGCGCCGGCTGCCGTCCATCACGAACAGGCCCTTGGCCGCGAAGCCGCAACGCTGCATGAGCGCCGTCACGCGCGCCTTGAGGGATTCGTCTTCCAGCGGCTGGAAGCGGTTGAAGAGCGGCGCGATGAAGAGCGGGTAGACGACCATCAGCGCCAGGCTGAAGACCACCCAGGCGCCCCAGGCCCACAGCCACCACAGCGCGCCCGCGGCCCCCATGAGCCAGAGGATCAGCGCGGCCAGCGGCAGCCCGATCACGGCGCCCATCAGCGTGGACTGCAGCAAATCCTTCAGCCAGAGGCGCGGCGTGGTCTTGTTGAAGCCGAAGCGCTCTTCGAGCACGAAGGTCTGGTAGGCAGCGAGGGGCAGATCGATCAGGCCGCTCACCAGCGCGAAAGCGGCCAGCAGCGCGATCTGCTGCACCATGCCGCCGCCCAGCACCGACAGCAGCGCCTGGTTGAGCGCGTTCAGTCCGCCCAGCAGCGTCCAGCCCAGCAGCACGGCGGCGCCCAGCGCGGCTTCCAGCAGGCCCAGGCGTCCCTTGGCGATGGTGTAGTCCGCCGCCTTCTGGTGGGCGGCGAGCGGAATGCGCCCGGTGAACGGTTCGGGGACGGCGCCGCGGTGGAGCGCCACGTGCCGGATCTGCCGGGAGGCCAGCCAGAAGCGCACCAGCAGGCCGGCGGCGAGCAGCAGGGCGAAGGCCGCGGTCAGCAGGCCGGCGGGCGTGGTGAAGTAGTGGGAGGCGTCGGGTGCGGGAGGCATGTAGCGCGAGTTTAGGGCTTTGCGGACAGGCACTGCGGCGGCGGGGGCGCTTCGCCTTGGGAGACAATTCCGGCCATGTCCGATACCGCAACCGTTTCCGCCGCTCCGGCGCTTCCCAAATCCGACTTGAATTTCGTCTGGCTCGACTGCGAGATGACCGGCCTGAATCCCGAAACCGACCGGCTGCTCGAGATCGCCGTCGTCGTGACGGGGCCGGAACTGGAACCGCGCGTCGAGGGGCCGGTGTTCGCGATCCACCAGTCCGACGCGCTGCTGAACGGCATGGACGCCTGGAACAAGGGCACGCACGGCCGCAGCGGGCTGATCGAGCGGGTGCGCGCTTCCACCGTGACGGAGGCCGATGCCGAGCAGGCGATCCTGCAGTTCCTCTCGGCCTATGTGCGCAAGGGCGTGGCGCCGATGTGCGGCAACAGCATCGGCCAGGACCGGCGCTTCCTCGTGCGCTACATGCCGAAGCTGGAGGCGTTCTTCCACTACCGCAACGTGGACGTGAGCACGCTCAAGGAGCTCTCCCGGCGCTGGAAGCCCGAGGTGTACGCAGGCTTCAAGAAGGCGCAGAAGCACACCGCGCTCGCCGACGTGCACGAATCCATCGAGGAACTGGCGCACTACCGCAAGCACCTGCTGGTGCCGTGATCGGAGGGAGGGCGGGGCGGCACAAAGGGCGGCCCTTTTCGACCCGCATCCATCCGCGCGCATCCAGCATTTGCGGGAAAACCCGAATCGTGCGACAATATCAGGCTTGCGCGGAAACACCGGACCAGATGCCGGTGCACAAACGGGTTGCCGATGCCTTGATGGCAGGCCTTTTTCGATCCGCGCAACTTTGCGCATCTCCCTTTCACACCGGGCCGCGGACGGCAGCGAATCTTTCCAGGACGCGCTGCATGATCTTCCGCACCAATGCTCACCAGCCCCGCCACCACGGGCGCCGGTTCCGTTGAATGGTTGATGTTTTTTAACCATTAACGGAGCCCACGCAGGCCTCTTTGCCTGCGTTCGTCTTCGTGTGAGAAACAACGACATGACCGACACTTTGCAAGTGCAGGGCGCTTTCGCGCCTGCAGAAACCTCTTTCGTGGCCGAAACCGAAGCCCATGCCGCGCCCGTGGCCCTGGCCGAGGACACCTCCGCCGCTGCTTCCGAAGCCGCAGCCCCCGAGGCCGCCGCAGCGGACACCGTGGCCGTGCCGAACGGCTTCGTCGAACTGGGCCTGGCCCCCGAACTCGTGCAGGCCGTGGCCGATCTGGGCTATACCCAGCCGACGGCCGTGCAGGAGCGCGCCATTCCCCTGGCCATGGGTGCCGGCGCCGGTGAAGGCAAATTCATCGACCTGATGGTTTCCAGCCAGACCGGCAGCGGCAAGACGGCGGCGTTCCTGCTGCCCGTGCTGCACACGCTGATCGGCCAGCAGGCCGCGGCGCAGGCGGCCGCCCGTGCGGAATACGAAGCGGCCGCGGCCGAAGCCCTCGCCCGTGGCGAGACAGCTCCGAAGCGCGCCAAGCGCAAGGACCCGACCAACCCGCGCCACTTCAAGGCCGCCACCCCCGGCGCGCTGATCCTGTGCCCGACCCGCGAACTGGCCCAGCAGGTGGCCCACGACGCGATCGAACTCGTGCGCCACTGCCGCGGCCTGCGCGTCGCGAACGTGGTGGGCGGCATTCCCTACCAGCTGCAGATCGCCAAGCTGCAGAACGCCGACCTCGTGGTGGCGACGCCCGGCCGCCTGCTGGACCTGCAGCGCTCGATGCAGATCAAGCTCGACCAGGTGCAGTTCCTGGTGGTGGACGAGGCCGACCGCATGCTCGATCTCGGCTTCTCCGACGACCTCGCCGAGATCAACGAACTGACCAGCCAGCGCAAGCAGACCATGATGTTCAGCGCGACCTTCGCGCCCCGCATCCAGCAGCTGGCAATGCGCGTGATGCACGACGGCGGCGCCTCGGTGAAGAAGGTGCAGATCGATTCGCCGCAGGAAAAGCACGCCAACATCAAGCAGATGCTGTTCTGGGCCGACAACGCCCAGCACAAGCGCAAGATGCTCGACCACTGGCTGCGCGACACCACCATCAACCAGGCCGTGGTGTTCGCCAGCACGCAGGTGGAGTGCGACGGCCTCGCCAACGACCTGCAGCAGGACGGCTTCTCGGCCGTGGCGCTGCACGGTGCCCTGAGCCAGGGCCTGCGCAACCGCCGCCTGATGGCGCTGCGCAACGGCCAGGTGCAGATCCTGGTCGCCACCGACGTGGCGGCCCGCGGCATCGACGTGCCCACGATCACCCACGTGTTCAACTTCGGCCTGCCGATGAAGGCCGAGGATTACACGCACCGCATCGGCCGCACGGGCCGTGCCGGCCGCGACGGCCTGGCCGTGACGTTCGCGGAGTTCCGCGACCGCCGCAAGATCTTCGACATCGAGAGCTACAGCCGCCAGCAGTTCAAGGCCGACGTGATCGCCGGTCTGGAGCCGCAGCAGCGCGCGCCGCAAGGCCGTCCGGAATTCGGCGGCCGCGGCCGTGAAGGCGGCGGTGGTTTCCGTGACCGCCGTCCGGGCGGTGGCAATGGCGGCCGCGGTGGCTTCGGCGACCGTGGCGGCTTCGGCGACCGCCATGCGCGCGGTCCGCGCGACGAGTCGCGTGGTTTCGCACCGCGCGGCGATGACCAGCGCGGTTTCGCCCCCCGCGACGACCAGCGTGGTTTCGCGCCGCGTGGTGATGACCAGCGTGGCTTTGCGCCCCGCGGCGACGATCAGCGTGGTTTCGGCCCGCGCCGCGACGGCGATGGCTACGGCCGCAAGCAGGGTTTCGGTGAACCCGCACGCGGCGGCTTCGGCGGTGGCCGGGGCGAGGGCGGTGGCCGCGGTGGTGATTTCGCTCCCCGCAAGCCCGCGTTCGCCAAGCCGGGCATGGGTGGCGGCAAGCCGTCTTTCGCACCGCACGACGCGCGCAAGCGCCCGGCGCGTCCGGCCCGCTGAAGGCTTTGCGCCGAAACGCTCCAGCAGGGCGGCCCTCGGGCCGCTGCTGCTGACACAAGCCAGTCCGGACGGACTGGCTTTTTTTTCGGCATGCCGCAGCGTGGAGCCGACCTGCCCCAGCGCTGAACCATAATCCTGTCCCCGGGCCGGGCGCCAGCGCTGGCGCCGGTTTTCGCCGTGCCTTTTCCATCCTGCCTGCCTCCCGCGGCAGTGCGGCATCCGCTCCGGCAGTGCCTTGGCCCCCGCGCAGCCGAATTCGCGCAGGCCGGGCAGATTCCGCCGGTCGTCCGGCATGTACGCACGGAGTGTTCCGGATGACCCCTTCTCCTTCGACGGACAACGATTTCGAGCACATGTTCGACCTCGCGCCCGTGTCGCTCTGGCTGGAGGATTTCAGCGAACTGAAGACCCTGCTCGACGGTTGGCGCAGCGACGGCGTGGTCGATGCCGAAGCCCACGTGCGGGCCGATCCCGCGCGCATGCAGCAGTACGGCGCCTGCCTGAAGGTGCTGCGCGTGAACCGGCGCACGCTGGAGCTGTTCGCCGCGCCCGACCAGGACACGCTGCTCGCCTCGCTGGACCAGGTGTTCCGCGGCGACATGTTCGAGCAGGCGATCTCCGAGCTGCGGCAGCTCTGGTCGGGTTCGCTGGAGTTCTCGAACCAGACCGTCAACTACGCGCTCGACGGGCGCAGGCTCGACGTGCACATCCGCGGACGCATCCTGCCGGGGCACGAGGACCGCTGGGACCGCGTGCTGATCTCGCTGGAGGACAACACCGCCCAGATCGGCGCGAGCGCCGCGGTGCTGCGCAGCGAGCAGTACGCGCGCGGGCTCTTCGAGAATTCGCCCGTGTCGCTCTGGGTGGAGGATTTCAGCGCCGTCAAGCGGCTGCTCGACGGCGTGCGGGCCCAGGGCATCCGTGATTTCAAGACGTTCCTGAAGGTGCACCCGGAGTTCGTCACCCGCTGCATGCAGGAGATCCGCGTGATCGACGTGAACCAGCAGACGCTGGACATGTTCGGCGCGGACAGCAAGGAAATGCTCTTCAAACAGATCGGCAAGGTGTTCCGCGGCGAGATGCAGGAATCCTTCGCGGAGCAGTTGCTCGACCTGTGGGAGGGGCGGCTCTTCCAGCAGCGCGAGGTGGTCAACTACAGCCTGTCGGGCGAGGCGGTGTACATCCACATGCAGTTCGCCATCCTGGAGGAACACCGGCACGACTGGTCCATGGTGCTGCTGTCGCTCGTGGACATCACCGCCCGCAAGAAGGCCGAAGCCTACCTCGAGTACCTCGGCAAGCACGACGTGCTGACGCAATTGCGCAACCGGGCCTTCTACGTGGAAGAGCTCAACCGCCTCACCCGCAAGGGGCCCTGGCCGGTGGGCGTGGTGGTGCTCGACATGAACGGCCTCAAGGGCATCAACGACGACGCGGGCCATGCAGCCGGCGACGCCATGCTGCGGCGCGTGGGCGAGGTGCTCGCCAAGGCGGTGGATTCGCCCGATTGCGCGGCCCGCATCGGTGGCGACGAGTTCGCGCTGCTGCTGCCGGCTGCCGACGAGCGCGCCACGCAGGCGCTCATCGACCGCATCGTCTCGCTGCTGGAGCTGAACAACCAGTTCTATCCGGGCCGGCCGCTGAGCCTGTCCATCGGCATGGCGATCGCCCCCTCGGGCGACCAGCTCGAGGCGGCCGTGCACCGGGCCGACCAGGCGATGTACGCGGAGAAGCTGCGCTACTACCAGCAGGCGGGCATGGAGCGGCGCCGTACCTGAGCCGGCACCCCGCTCTGTGCGCGGCAGACCCCCGGCACGGTGTGGGCGCCCTGCCCGCAGTTTCAGGCGGTGGCGGCGGTGCGGCCGATGTCGGGCCAGCGGTGGTGCAGGACCACCCAGGCCACCAGCCCCACGCACATCATGCCCAGCGAGGCGCAGGCCAGCAGCAGGGTGGAATGCATGACCAGCGGCGCCACCACGCCGGCCACGAGGCCGTTGGCGGTGGAGCCCACGAACGCCTGCAGCGACGAGGCCATGCCGCGCCGCTCGGGGTAGAGATCCAGCACCAGCAGCGTGACCACGGGGACCATCAGCGCCCAGCCGAAGGCGAACACCGCGATGGGCACCAGCGCCCACGACACGTGGGCCGGGAACAGCGCGTTGGCCGCCAGGTTCAGCAGCGACATCGTGAACATGATCAGGAAGCCGTGGCGGATCTGCCGCTTGGGCGCGATGCGCCCGGCCAGCCGGCCGCTGAGCCAGGCACCGCCCATGATGCCGGAGATGGTGAGGATGAAGAACCAGAAGAACTGCGTCGGAGCGAGGTGCAGGTGCTCGCCGAGGAAGGCCGGCGCCGCGAGCACGTAGAGGAACATGCCGTTGAACGGCACGCCGCTGGCCAGCGCCAGCAGCAGGAAGCGCGGGCTGGAGCCGAGCTGCCAGTAGCCCTGCAGCAGGTGCCGCGCATTGATGGGCTGGCGGTGGTCCGCATGCAGCGTCTCGGGCAGCAGCCGGTAGTTGGCGATCCAGAGGATCAGCCCGACGCCGGTGAGGAACCAGAACACGCTGTGCCAGCCGGTGTGCACGAACAGCCAGCCGCCGATGATCGGCGCGATGGCCGGCGCCACGCCGAAATAGATGGTGACCTGGCTCATCACCTTCTGCGCCTGCGCGGGCGGGAACATGTCGCGGATGACCGCGCGCGAGACCACGATGCCCGCGCCCGCGGACAGGCCCTGCAGGGCGCGGAACACCACCAGCTGGCCGATGCTCTGCGACAGCGCGCAGCCTGCGGAGGCCAGCGTGAACACGGCGATGCCCCAGAGCACCACCGGGCGGCGTCCGAAGCTGTCGGAGAGCGCACCGTGGAACAGCGTCATGAACGCGAAACCGAACAGGTAGGCCGACAGCGTCTGCTGCATCTGCACGGGCGTGGCGCCGAGCGCGGCCGCGATGCCCGAGAAGGCCGGGATGTAGGTGTCGATCGAGAACGGGCCGAGCATGCCCAGCACGGCCAGCAGCACGGCAAGGGCCCAGCGCGGCGCGCGCCAGAGTTGGTGGGCGTCTGGATTCATGGCAGGGGGAAGGGGCGGGCCGGCTCGGCAGGCCCGCGTTGCGTGCGGGACGCGGGCGGTGAAGGGCCATTATGCGGGAGGCCGCGTCTGGCCGTGGCGTGCGGGAGTGGAATGCAGGCCGGCGCGCGGCCGTACCGTCCGCGGATGCGCGCCAGACCCGGCATGCACGGACGGGGCGCATGGGCCGGCGGCCCGCGCCCTGGGTGCGTCAGTGCTTGTGGTCGCCGTGCCCGTCATGCGCACCGCCGTGCGCGGCAGCCGGCGCGGAGCCCGCTGACGCGTTGACGGCGCGCACCGGTGCCTGGATGTCCACCGTCTGGCGCTTACCGTCGGTGCCTTCCAGCACCAGCTGCAGCGGCACCGTGTCGCCGGCCTTCACCGCCTTGGGCAGGTCCATGAGCATGACGTGGTAGCCGCCGGGCTTGAGCTCCACCGGCTTGCCCGCGGGCAGGTCGAGCCCGTCCACCGGCCGCATCTTCATGACGTTGTCCTGCAGCTTCATCTCGTGGATCTCCGCGATCGGCGCGACGGGCGTGCGGACGCCGACGAGCTTCATCGGCTGCGGGGCGGTGATCTTCATGAACGCGCCGGTCGCTTTCTGCTGGGGCACGGTGGCGCGCACCCAGGCGTCCTGCACGGTGGGCGCGGGAGCGTTCTGGCCGTGCGCGGCGAAGGAGACGATCGCCGAGAGGGCGAGGAGGGACGAGGTGGCGATGCGTTGCGTGGTTTTCATGGGATGCAATCCGTGAACGAGGGGCCCGCGATGGGCTGCAGTGCTGCAGCCGGGCACCCGGGCTTGTGAATGGGAAGGAAAAGAGGGGGCAGGGCCGGAGCGGCCATCAGGCGCGCTGCGGCGGCCCGCGGGCGGGCAGGGGGGCGGCGGCGGAGGGCCGGTGATGGGGATTCTGCGGGCCGATGGGTGGCCCGTACCGGGCCGGCGCAGGCTGCAGCGGGTGCGTGGCCGGCATGCCGGGCGGGGGCAGGCTGGTGGGCAGGCACGCCGGGCAGTCGAGTCCGTGGGCATGCGGCACGCCGGGCGTGTCGGGCGCATCGCCGGCCGGGAAGGGCGCCGGGAAAGGGCCCCACCGGACGGAGCCGTCCGCCGAGCAGACGGCGTCGAGCACCGGGCCCGCGGCGAACACGGGCGATACGCCGGCCACGCCGACGGCCCACAGGAAGCAGGCGAGGACGATGCGGCGGACAGTGGCGCTGCGGAGGACGGACATGGTGCGACGGCAATTATCGCCGCCACTTCCGGCCCTGCCTTTGCGCGGGAGCGGCCGCCGCCGGGGCGTGGCTCAGAGCCGCGCGGCCGCGCGCTGTTCCGCCGGCGGGATGCGCAACTGCTGGCGGTACTTGGTCACGGTGCGCCGTGCGATGCGGATGCCCTGGCGCTCCAACTGCCGTGCGATGTCGACGTCCGAGAGCGGACGCGATCCGTCGTCGGCCGCGAGGATCTCCTGCACCAGCCCGCGGATGGCGGTGGGCGAGCTGTCCCGGCCGGCCGGAGTAGCCATCGCGCGCGAAAAGAAGTACTTGAGCTCGAACAGGCCGAACGGCGTCTGCATGTACTTGTTGTTCGTCACGCGCGACACGGTGGAGACGTGCACGCCGACGTCCTCGGCGATCTCCTTGAGCGAGAGCGGGCGCATGCCGACGGGCCCGTATTCCAGGAAGTGGGGCTGGTGCTTCAGGATGGCCCGGGCCACGTCCAGCACGGTGGAAAAGCGCTGCTGCACGTTGCGCACGGTCCAGCGCGCCTCGGCGAGCTGGGCGGTCAGGTCGCGCGATGCGGTCCGTGTGCCGGTTTCCTCGCCCGCGCCCTCCTCCGCCGGGCAGGGGGACTCCTGCCGCGGCTGCAGCAGCTGCTGGTATTGCCGGTGCACGCGCACGCGCGGCACCACGGCCTCGTTCAGCGAAACCGTCCACTGGCCGCGGGCCTTGTGCGCGATGACGTCGGGCACGATGTAGGGCACCGGCTGCGCGCCGTAGCGCCAGCCGGGATGGGGGTCGAGGTGGCGCAGCCGCTCCAGCGCGTCGCGCACGGCATGCGCCGGCACGTCCAGGCGCGTGGCCAGGTGCCGCATGGCCTGCGGGCCCGCGCCGTCGGCCGCCTTCTCGAGCACCGCGTCGCATAGCGCCCGCTGCAGGGGGCAGGCCACCGCGGGCAACTGCAGGCGCAGGCATTCCTGCAGGTCGCGTGCGCCCACGCCGGCCGGCTCCAGCGACTGCACGGTGTGCAGCGCGGCGGCCAGTTCGTCGTCGTCCGCCTGGGGCTCCACGCCATAGTCCTCGCAGATCGACGCGAGCGGGGTGCCCAGGTAGCCATCGTCGGTCAGCTCCTCGACGATGAGGCTGGCCAGCAGGAACTGCCGGTCGGCCAGCCGCAGCAGCCGGAGCTGGCCATGCAGGTGCTCGTGCAGTGTCGGCATCGCCGGCTCGCGGTCGAGCACCGACAGCCCGTCGCCGGCGGCATCGCCGGGAGCGCGCGAGGCGGGCGCGGAGGGCAGGCCAGGCCAGTCGTCGGCCGGCTGCGCGGCGGGCGCGGGAGTATCGTCTTCTTCAAGGAACGGGTTGTCGTCCACCGCACTCATGACACTCTGGACGAACTCCGCCGTCGGCATCTGCAGCAGCTGCACGGCTTTCTGCAGCCGTGGAGAGAGGTGGGGCGTCTGGGACTGACGGGCTCCGAGAATGAGGGAAGGCATTTGGGGAAAGAAGCTCCTGCATGCGCCGGCAAGATCGCGGCGGCAAAGAAGAGGTTGCAAGCACTGTGCCGCGTTTGTCCGACACCGAACGGATGGATACTTTTGCAACAATCCCTGGCACCTCGACACGGCATGCTGTAACGGGAAGGAGGCTCGGGGGGAGTGCGGATTGCCCCCTGCCTTGCGGCCCGGGCCACGCATCCTGCGCAGGCCCGCAATCCGGCGGTTGGACGGTATTAATTGCGGAAACTATTGCATGGGCGAACACGCTGGGCCTGAGGTCGGACCGAAGGCCGCTGATGGGGACGATACACCGCGGGCGGGCTCCCTTGCCGCGGCGCTGCGCAGGCCATCGCTGGCCCGCTGGCTCGATCGTGCCTGGCCCTCCGGATCGCTGCGGGCCTATCTGGTGGTCATGATCCTGGTGGCCACGCTGCCGATCGCGATGCAGCTCACCTACCAGGTGGCGTCGGAGCTCGTCGGGGCTCGCGAGCGCCTGCAGTCCACGCTGGGCCATACCGCGGCCGGGGTCGCGCAGTCGGTGGCGCTGGAGATCGGCTCCACGGTCGATGCGCTGGCCGCGCTGTCGCGCACGGATGCACTGCAGTCCGGCCAGGCGCCTGCCCTGGAGCGGTGGCTGCGCCAGCGTCCGCCGATGCGGCCGCAGTGGCGCAGCATCTTCCTCGTCGACCGCGACGGCCGGCTGCTGTTCGATACCGCCAGGCCTCCCGGGCCCGGCGCGCCGGATGCACCGATCGAGGAACTCGCGCGCAAGGCGGTGGCCATGCGCGGCCCGGTGGTGTCGGACACGCTCTGGCCGTTCGCGGGGGAGTCGACATCGGCGGTGGCCATCCCGGTCCGCCTGGGCGCGGAAGAGGGCTACGTGCTCGGCGCCCGGGTCGATCCGGAGGTCTGGCAGCGCTTGCTGGCGAAGGTACATCCTCCCCAGAGCGGCTTCGTCGCGCTGGTGGACGCCCACCAGAACGTGGTGGCGGCGACGGGCGATCTGCTGCGCGGGCGCCAGCTCTTCGCGACCGGGACGGAGCGCGCCCAGGCGCGCCTGGGGGCCGACGGCATGCCGGAACCCGCGGTGGCCGCATGGCGCTCCGTGGGCGCATTCGACTGGCAGGTCAGCGCCGGCATGCCTGCGGGGCCGATCGAGGCGGCGGAGCGCAGCAGCGTGCTCTCGGCGCTCGCCACCATGGGCCTGTGCCTGTTCGTGGGCGTCACGCTGGCGCTGCTGGTGGCCTGGCGCATCGCGCAGCCGCTGCAGATGCTGGCGCGCGCACAGCGGCTGCCGCCTTCCCAGCGCGTGCCGGTGCGGGAGATCGCCCTGCTGCGCGACGCGCTCTGGACGGCGCAGCGCCGCGACGCCACGGCGCACCAGCGGCTGCAGGCCAAGGCGGCTGAATTCGAGGCCCTGTTCGAGAACACGCCCATCGGCCTGGCGTTCGCCGACGGCGCGGACTGCGGGCACGTCGTCTACAACCCGGTGATGCGCAGGCTGCTGGGCCTGGAGGGCGTGGAAGATGGCCGGGATGCGCCGGCACAGGTATTCCGCGGCGGCCGGCAGCTGTCGCCGCAGGAGCAGCCCCTGCAGCGGGCCTGCCGGCTGGCGCAGCCGGTGGGACCGATGGAGCTGGAAATCCACGTGCCCGGGCGCACGCCGGTCTCGGTGGTGGCCAGCGCGGTACCGTTGCTCGACGAGAGCGGCCGGCCGCGCGGAGCGCTCAGCGCGGTGACGGACATCACCGAACTGCTGCAGGTGATGGCGCTCTGGCTGACGGCGGACCGCAAGCGCCAGGAAAAGCAGAGCCTGATCGACCTGGCCTGCGAGGCGGGCTGCGTGGGCTTCTTCGAGTACCGCTTCCGGCCGTCCGAGCTCGTCTGGACCGCGGGGCAGGCGGGATTGTTCGGCCGCGACCCGGTGGTGGATGCCGACGGCGCGCCCGGGCGCGGATTGCGGGCCTGGACCACGCTGGCGCATCCGGAAGACCGTGCCCGGCTGCGGCAGTCGCTGGCGCGCTCGCTGCGTTCGCGCCGTCCGCGCGCGCATCTGGAATACCGCATCGCCGCCGCGCCCGAAGGTGCGCCGCGCTGGGTGTCCAGCCGCCTGCTGCTGCGGTATGGGCCGCATGGGCGTCCCGAGCAGGTGGTGGGCATCACGGTGGACGTGACCGAGCAGAAGAACGCGGAGCAGCGGCGCGCGCTGCAGTCGGTGCAGGAACAGGCCGCACGCCGGCAGGCGGAAGCCGCGAACCGCGCGAAGGACGAGTTCCTGACCATGCTGAGCCATGAGCTGCGCAATCCGCTGGCGGCGATCGCGGCCGCGTCGGACGTGCTCTCCACCGGTTCCGGCGGGGCCGAGACGGCGGGGCAGGCGCTGGCGATCATCCAGCGCCAGACGCAGCACCTCGCCAGCATGATGCGCGACCTGCTCGACGTGAGCCGCGTGCTGCGCGGCAGCGCGGTGCTCGCCCGCAGGCCGACCGATCTGGCCGAGCGCGTGCGCAGCGTGCGGGATGCGCTGTCCGTGGGCGGCACCATGCGCCAGCACGTCTGGACCTTCGACCTGCAGCCCGCGTGGATCCATGGCGACGCCACGCGCATCGAGCAGGTGATCGTGAACCTGCTGCAGAACGCGATCAAGTACACGCCGGAAGGCCGGCACATCGACGTCAGCGTGGCCTGCACCGAGGACGAGGCGGTGCTGTGCGTGGCCGATACCGGCGACGGGATCGACGCGGCGCTGCTTCCGCACATCTTCGACCTCTTCCGGCAGGGCGAGCGCATGCTCGACCGCCAGGACGGCGGATTGGGCGTGGGCCTGACGCTGGTGCAGCACCTCGTGGAGCAGCACGGCGGAACGATCGACGTGGACACCTCCGACGAGGGCACGGCCTTCACCGTGCGCTGGCCGCGCGTGGCGCCTGCGGCGGTCGGCGCGGGGGCTGGCACGGGGGCTCCGGCCCCGCGCCCGCGCGGTCCCGCCCGCCGCATCGTCGTGGTGGAGGACAATGCGGACATGCTGCGTTCCGTGAATGCCTACCTGCGGGGCGAGGGGCACACGGTGCATGCGGCGGAAGACGGGCTCGACGGCCTGGTCCTCATCATCGCGGAGCGGCCCGACGTGGCGATCGTCGACATCGGGCTGCCCGGCGTGGACGGGTACGAGGTCGCGCTGCGCGCGCGCGCCGCGGGCTATGCCGGGCGCATGGTGGCCGTGTCGGGCTACGGGCAGGCGCAGGACATCGCGAAAGCGCGGAAAGCCGGCTTCGACGAGTACCTGATCAAGCCGATCACGATGGAACAGTTACAAAACGCAATGGACCGGTCGTCCTGAGGCGGCTTGGTCACACGTACTTACATCGACAACTGCAACGCAGTGCGGCCAGGCGGCACACTGCGCGGAGGGTGCATCTTGGAGGTTTCATGGGTTTGGCTCTGATCGTGGACGACGATGCGGATGCGGCGGACATGCTGGCGGCGCTCTGCAGTGCCGAGGGCTACCACGCCGCCACCGCGCACACGCTGGAGGAGGCGCGCCGCAAGATGGTGCTGCAGCCGCCGGACGTCGTGCTGCTGGACCTGCACCTGCCGGACGGTAACGGCCTGTCCTTCATGAGCGAGCAGTCGCTGCGCTCCAACACGCAGGTGGTCCTGGTCACCGGCCATGCGACGCTGGAGACGTCGATCCAGGCACTGCGGCTGGGCGCGGCCGACTACCTCGTCAAGCCGGTGAGCCTGGCGCAGTTGCGCGGCGTGCTGTCGCGCGTGATGCCCCCTTCGGTGATGGCGGCCGAGATCGAATCGTGGCGCAAGACGGTGGACGCCACCGGGCGCTTCGGCCACCTGGTGGGACGCTCGGACTGCATGCGCCGGGTGTACGAGCAGATCGCGCGCGTGGCCGGTACGTCGGTGACGGTGTTCGTGACCGGCGACAGCGGCACCGGCAAGGAACTCGTGGCCCGCACGGTGCACGACCTGAGCCGGCGCCGCTCCCAACCCTTCCTCGCGATCAACTGCGGCGCGATTTCTCCCCAGCTCATGGAAAGCGAGATCTTCGGCCACGAGAAGGGCAGCTTCACGGGCGCCGAGCGGCAGCACCAGGGCTTCTTCGAGCGGGCCCATGGCGGCACGCTGTTCCTCGATGAAGTGACCGAGATGCCGATGGAGCTGCAGGTCAAGCTGCTGCGGGTGCTGGAGACCGGCACCTTCATGCGCGTGGGCTCGACCGTGGAGCGGGCCACCGACGTGCGCATCGTCGCTGCGACCAACCGGGATCCCCTGGCGGCCGTGGCGGGAGGAACGCTGCGCGAGGATCTGTTCTACCGGCTGAATGTTTTTCCCATCGAACTGCCCCCGCTGCGCGAGCGGGCCGAGGACATCGACCTCCTCAGTGCGCATTTCCTTTCGGCGATCGGCCAGAAGGAAGGCCGCGCGAAGCGCCTGGAGGCCGCGGCGCTGGAACGCCTGGAGCGCTACCGCTGGCCCGGCAACGTGCGCGAACTGCGCAACGTGCTGCAGCGCGCCTACGTGATGGCGGAAGGCGACACCATCACCGCGCAGTGGCTGCCGACGAACGGCGCCGACGACGCCCCCGCGGCTGCCGTCGCGCCACCCGGGGCCGCAGCGGCCTCCGGCCCGGACGCGCCGTCTGCAGGCGGGCCGCAGGACGCCGGAAATGCCACGGCGTCGTCCGGCCAGTTGCGCGTGGATGTCGGCACCTCGATCGCCGACGTGGAGCAGCAGCTCATCCTGCGCACCCTGCGGCACTTCGACAACCACAAGGAGCGCGCCGCCGCGGCGCTCGGCGTGAGCCTCAAGACGCTCTACAACAAGCTCAAGGCCTACGAGAACATGGCGGCCGATTCGTCGACGCGTTGACGCGGCCCGGCCTGCGGGCCCTTGGCCAGGGTGAAAGGCTCCTCCCGATCGCGCAGCCCGCATGCGTGGCACGCCGTTTGCCCTCACCATGAAGCCTGGCTGCCCCGCCAGGCGCGCCCCCTTGAGCCCGTCTTCATGGCGGGCTTTTTTTTTTGGCAGCGTCCGGAACGGATGAATGGTCGGGCACGCCGTTTGCCCCAGGAGGTGTGTGGCCCCGGCGGAACGGCCGGGCTGCAATAACTTCCACTTCCATCCATTTCCCATTTGAGGAGCGGCACATGGCCAACGAACCAACGAACGAACGCGATACGGGCAAGCAAGCACAGGCCGAAGAGGCGCTGAAGCAGGGTGCCCGCCGTACCGGCCCGGCCCGGCGCGGGTTCGCGGGTATGGACCCGGCCCGTCAACGTGAGATCGCGTCCCTCGGCGGACGCGCAGCCCACGCGAGCGGCAACGCCCACCAATTCACGTCGGAAGAAGCCCGCGAGGCCGGCCGCAAGAGCCACCGCAAATCCGCTGCCGCCAGCGGTGGTACTGCCGGCGGCGCCAGCGCCAGCGCCTGATCCCTGAAGCTCTCGCAGGTGCCGGTCTCTGCCGCACCGGCACCGCCGAAGGAGTGAAGAACCCGCCGCATGGCGGGTTTTTTCATGGGCGCACGCGCCCGAACTCGGCAAGGATTTCTTGCCGTAAAAAACGCCTGCCACCGCCGCGTGCGTCCGGGGGCAGAAGGGTGGGCGGCATTCATCATGCCGGCAGACGGAAAGACGCGATTTTTGCCGGAGCCGGTGAGTGCGGGGCAGGCCGCCTGGAAGCGCTGCGATGCCTGCGTACCGGCGCCGCTGCCAAGCGAAAAAAAAAGCGCCCTGGACATGCCAGGGCGCTTGGATGGGTGGTGGGTCCTGAGTGACTCGAACACTCGACCTACGGATTAAGAGTCCGCTGCTCTACCAACTGAGCTAAGAACCCACAGTAACCTTTGAAACTGTGTCTGCATCGCTGCAGAGCCTCGAATTATGCACTACTTTTTTGCCGGTCTGCAAGAGGCCGCACAAAAAAGTTTTCGGCACCTCACATCAGCAGGTGTTCGCCCGCGTTGTCGCCGCCCAGGATCACGTAGTTCACCTTGCGGATGTCCATCAGTTTGAGGCCGCCGGAGTAGCTGATGGAGCTCTGCACGTCCTGCTCCATCTCCACCAGCGTGTCGGCGAGCTTGCCCTTGATGGGCTCGAGGATGCGCTTGCCTTCCACGTGCTTGTACTCGCCCTTGTTGAAGTCGCTGGCGGAGCCGTAGTACTCCTTGTACTGCTCGCCGTCCACTTCGACGGTCTTGCCGGGCGATTCCTCGTGGCCTGCGAAGAGCGAGCCGATCATCACCATGGTGGCGCCGAAGCGGATGCTCTTGGCGATGTCGCCGTGGCTGCGGATGCCGCCGTCGGCGATGATCGGCTTGGTGGCCACGCGCGCACACCACTTGAGCGCCGAAAGCTGCCAGCCGCCGGTGCCGAAGCCGGTCTTGAGCTTGGTGATGCAGACCTTGCCCGGGCCCACGCCCACCTTGGTGGCGTCCGCGCCCCAGTTCTCCAGGTCGATGATGGCTTCGGGGGTGGCCACGTTGCCGGCGATGATGAAAGCCTGCGGCAGGTGCTGCTTCAGGTAGGCGATCATGGCCTTCACGGTGTCCGCATGGCCGTGGGCGATGTCGATGGTGATGTACTCGGGCGAGAGGCCTTCCGCCACGAGCCGGTCCACCGTGGCGTAGTCGGGCTGCTTCACGCCGAGCGAGATCGAGGCGAAGCAGCCGGCCGCGTGCATGTCGCGCACGAACTGCACATTGTCGAGGTCGAACCGGTGCATGACGTAGAAGTAGCCGTTGCTGGCGAGCCAGCGGCAGATCTTCTCGTCCACCACGGTCTTCATGTTCGCGGGCACCACCGGCAGGCGGAAGGTGCGCTGTCCGAGCGTGACGCTGGCGTCGCACTCGGAGCGGCTTTCCACGCGGCACTTGCGCGGCAGCAGCAGAACATTGTCGTAGTCGAAGATTTCCATGAGATTCCAAGCTCCATCGAGGGACGCGCCGGAAGGATTTCCGGACGCGGTGGGCGCTTGGCCTGCTGTACCGGTCCTGCGGGAGACGCCGTCCCCGCGAGGGGAGGCCGGCTCCGGACCCTGCTGTGCGCAGGCGCAAAAAAACCGGGCGGCAAGAAACTTGGGCCCGGTGACTGATTCTACCCCTGCCGCTGGGGGGCCCTGTACCGCGGGCGATTGGGGCGGTGCGGCGCAGGGTTACTCGATCTCAGTCTCCAGGCGATGCTGCACTTCAGCGGGAAGGTCTTTTTTTGTCACGCCGCCAGGACGAACCGGTCATCACCCGCGGCGCGGCTGGCTTTGATGGCTTCCCAGCCGCGGCACGCCAACGCCACCGTGCGCGGCACGGGCTTTTCGCCGCTGCGATAGTAGGCGAGCATGCGCGTGGATATACCGAGGGCCGCGGCGGCGGCCTCGATGGTGAGGCTGTTGCGGTGCATCCATTCAAGGATGAACTCGTGCGAAATGCCGCCGGCCTGCTCGATCGCCTCAGCCCGCAGGTTGTCCCCGGCGAGTTCTAGGGCGTCATCGCCCCACGTGACGCATCGGCCGAACTCGCCGATCTGGGCGCGACGGAATACGGCGGGCTTCGACAGGGCTCGCAGGGTGGGGGCCTTGGCAAGGATGGGGGCGATGTCCACGGTGTATCGCACGCCATCGGCGTAGGTGAGCAGCAGCGAACCGGAGGTAGGCACCTCGACGGCTACCAGTTTGAAATGCGGCTTCATGGGTTGAGTTCCTTCCATTGCGTCGTCAAGGCCGCGCGGTGGCTCGCGATCCACTCCAATGCCTCCGCAACGTCTCTTCGCTTGATGCGGTCGGCGGTAATGGCAAGGTCTGCGATGGCGACCAGGGCCTCGCGACCATCGCTCACAATGACATGCACATGCGGCGGCAGGTGGTCGCGTGCGTACATGCAGATGATGGAGTTCGACAAGCGCGCGACGGTGGGCATGCGCAAATCTTAAGTGCAACCATTGCATGGTGCAATAGTTGCATGGTGCGTGTGCGGGTCCTTCGACCCGATGATCATCACTCCGGATCGGCAACGCACCGCGCCCGGGCCGCTGCGACCACGTTGCCGACCGCATCCTGCACCCAGCCCACCACGCCGAGCCGTTCCACCCGGGCGCCGTCCGGGATGCGCATGGGCCGCAGTTCCGACCAGCCGGTCTTGCGCATGCCTGCGTCCGCGGTCCAGGTGCCCTGCAGTGCATTGCGCACGATGTGCCGTTCGGCGGCGTTGCCTTCCGCGCCGGCCGGCACGGTCTCGATGAGCACGAGGGTGAATGCGAGCGGCGCGCGCGGGCGGGCAGTTCGCGGCGCATTGTTCACTGGCGAAGGTGTGAAAGCGACGGTGGCGCCGACGTAGTCGTTCAGGGGCGGTCCCATGCCCACGCGCAGGGGGCCGGCATTGCGGCCTGTGCCGCGGCTGGCGGGGAGCACGTCGGTGACGGCGGTATCGGTGGCCGAAGGTGGGCTGCGCCGCAGCGCTTCGAGCCGCGCCAGCGCGTCGCGCGTGGCGGCGGCGGAGAGTGGGGCGTCGTCGCCCAGGCGGCCCGGCACGATCCAGTCCAGCAAGACGGCCGAATCGCCGGGTAGCGCAGCAGGCGCCTCGGCCCAGCAGCGCTCGCAGTCGGCGCTCAGGAAGCGCTCGACCAGCACGCGCGGCGGTGGCTGCCCATCGCTCGCGCAGGCGCCGGAAAAGGCCGATGCGGGCAGCGGTGCCCCGGCGAGCAAGGCCGGCGCGATGGAGAGAAGCGCAGCGGAACGGCGGGTGAAAAAGGGGCGCATCGGCGGGTCCTGGGTGGAGGTACGGTGGGGCCTGCGCATGTTCCCACACTCTCCGCCGTCTCGCGCCCCCGTGCCCCGTCGGCGCAGCGCCGGCACGCCGCGGGGCTCACATCCCTTACTCGGGCTTGATGTTGGCCTTGCGCACCACTTCGCCGTAGGAGGCGAGGCGGTCGGCCATCATTTTCTCGAAGCCTGCGGGCGACATCTCTTCGGGCGGGATCACGCCGCGCGTCTTGAGGTTCTCGATCATGGCGGGCTCGGTCGCGGCCTTGCGGATGGCCTTGTGCAGCGTGGCGACGATGGCGGCCGGCGTGCCGGCGGGTGCGGCGATGCCGGTCCACGACGACTGGTTCAGGTCGGGGAAGCCCAGTTCCTTGAAGGTCGGCACGTCGGGCAGCTGCGCCACGCGCGTGTCCGATGCCACGGCCAGCGCGCGCAGCTTGCCGGCCTGGATGTGCTGCAGGAACACCACCAGGTTGTCGAGCGCGAACTGCACTTCGCCCGCCAGGATGGCGGTCACGTAAGGCGAGCCGCCGCGGTAGGGGATGTGCACGCCCTTGGCGTTCACCGCCAGCAGGAACGCCTCGGCGTTGATCTGGCCCATGCTGCCGGCGCCGGCCGTGGCGAAGTTGACCTGGCCGGGATGGGCCTTCAGGTAGGCCACGAATTCGGCGAAGGTCTTGGCGGGCACGCTCGGGTGCACGACCAGCACGTTGGGCTGGCGGCCCATGATGGCGATGTTCTCGAAATCCTTGATCGGGTCGTAGCCCAGCTTGGGCTGCACCAGCGGGTTGGCGAGGTGGCTGCTCTGCGACGAGGCCACGAGGGTGTAGCCGTCGGCCGGGGCACGCGCCACGAACTGCGTGCCGATGGAGCCGCCGGCGCCGGGCTTGTTGTCCACCACGATCGGCACGCCCAGGATGCGGCCGAGCGATTCGGTGTACTGGCGCGCCATCACGTCGACGGAGCCGCCGGGCGGGAAGGGCACGACCAGGGTGATCGGGCGGCTGGGGTATTTGTCGCCCGAGGCGAAGGCGGGCAGGGCGGCAGCGCCGGCGAGGCCCAGGCCGGTGGCGAGGAGCTGGCGGCGGGTGGCGGGGAAGGACGTGCGGTTCATGGAAGACATCTGCGAAAGGTCGATGGAAAAAAGAAAAACGGGGCGCCGGCCGGGTCAGCCGAGCGCCAGCAGCGTGAGCGCGAGCGCCTGGGCGCGCGGCACGAAGGTGGTGAGGTCGCAGAACTCGCGCTCGCTGTGCGCGTAGCCGCCCACGGGGCCCAGGGCGCAGAGCGAGGGAATGCCCATGTTCGACGTGATGCCGCTGTCGGCCGCGCCGCCGGTGGCCTCGCCCTCGACCTTGAAGCCGATCTGTTCGGCGCAGCGCTGGTAGGCCTGCAGCAGGGCGTCGGGCGTGCGGGCCATGGGCAGGGTGCCCGTCTTGGCGACGATGCGGCCGCTGGTGCGCGGCAGGGATTCTTCTTCGATGATGGCCTGGATGCGCGCGAGCACGCCCTCCAGATCGTTGCCCGCGGTGTAGCGCAGGTCCACGTGCGCCGCGGCCAGCGGGGCCACCACGTTGGATGCCATGCCGCCCTGGATGAAGCCCACGTTCACGGTGATGCCGGGCTCGCAGCCGTTCAGCGCATGCAGCGCCAGGATCTTGCGGGCCAGCGCGTCGATGGCACTCGCGCCCTGGGCCGGGTTGATGCCGGCGTGCGCGGCCACGCCCGTCACCTCGAAATCGATGCGGTAGGAGCCCTTGCGCTCGTTCACCACGTTGCCGCTGATGCGGCCCGGTTCGGCGTTGAGCACCGCGCGGGCACCCTGCACGTGCTCGCGGATGACGGTACGGCAGGCGGGCGAGCCCACCTCTTCGTCGGCGGTGAAGAGCAGGTGCACCGGGGTGGCGTTGCCGCCGAAGCGCGCCAGCGCCTCGGCCACGAAGACGTTCATCACCAGGCCCGATTTCATGTCCGCCACGCCGGGGCCGAAGGCCTTGCCGCCTTCCACGCGCCAGGGCCGCTGCGCCGCCGTGCCGAGTGGGAAGACCGTGTCCATGTGCCCCATGAGCTGGTAGTGGCCGGCCGCCGCGGCGTTGCTGCCCGGCACCTTGGCCAGGATGCACTCGCCCCAGCCCGGCTCAGGGAAAGTCTGCACGGGGATGCCGGCGGCTTCGAGCCGGCTGCGCAGCAAAGCGGCCACCTGGCGCACGCCTTCTTCATGGCCGCTGCCGCTGTCGATGTTCACCACCTGGGCCAGCAGATCGGCCATGGCCTGCTCCTGCGAGGCGAGCCAGTCGAGCATCGGCTGGGCGGAGGCGGGAACGGCAGGCGCGGATGAGGTGGTGGTCATGGTCGGGCAGTGTTGCAGAAACGGACAATGATTGAAACGGAAATTTCATAAATCATATTGCCTTGCAATGAACGTTGCAATCAGCGCACGCATCCGGGCGTGACGCGCCGGGCACAATGGGCCAGAACGGCACGTCGACCGCGCGCCGCCTGTACTCTTTTCCTTCCCATGCTCCTGACCGAACGGCTCGCCGCCCACGCTGCCTCCCTGACCGCCAGCGAACGCGCACTGGCGGACGATCTGCTGCGCCACTACCCCGACGGGCTGCTCGATTCCGCCAGCGCCATCGCAGCGCGCACGGGCACGAGCGCATCGACCGTGGTGCGGATGTTCTCCAAGCTGGGCTACGACAGCCTGGCCGAGGTGCGGCGCGAGGCCCGCACGCAGGTCACTTCGCGCCTGCAGACCGCCGCGCAGCGCGCGCCCGCCACCCTGGGCGCGCAGCGCAGCCTCGCCGAGTGCGTGGACGATGCGCTGCTGCACGACCAGCACAACCTGGCCGCCACGCGCCGGGGTCTGGACATGGCCGCGTTCGAGGCGGCCGCCCGGTTGCTGGGCGAGGGCGCAGGCCGCGTGTACGTGCTGGCCGAGAAGAACAGCGCGCCGGTCGCCAGCCACCTGGCCACGCACCTGAACATGTGCCGCCCCGGCGTGCAGGACCTGGGCGCGGGCGCACCGTTCGCGGTGGACCGGATGCTGTGGGTGCAGCCGCAGGACGTGCTGCTGGCGTTCTCCATCCGCCGGTATTCGCGCGGCGCGCTGCTCGCGGCGCAGCACTTCCGGGCGCAGGGTGCCACTGTGGTGGCGCTCACCGACAGCCCGGTGGCGCCGATCGTGCCGCATGCCCAGCACACGCTGGTGGCGCACACCGCCAACGCGTCGCCATTCGATTCGTACACGGCGGCGTTCTTCCTCTGCAATGCGCTGGTGTCGGCGGTGGCGCAGTTGCGGCACGGGGCGGTGGGCGAGGCGCTGGAGCGGCGAGACGCGCTCTGGCAGCGGTTCGAGTCCGATGCGCTGAACGGCCTGCTGACGTAACGCCCCTGAACGGTCCCGCGGGCTTGACCCTGCGGGCCGGGAAGGCGGGGCCGGGTTCCTACAATGGCGTCATGCTCCCACACGATCTGTTTTCCGGCGCGCCAGCGCCTTTCGGCGCTGCCGAGCCGGGCCCCGCGGCCCCGCCGGCCGCCGCGTCGCCCCTGCTGCAGAACCTGAACGACGAGCAGCTCGCCGCCGTCACGCTGCCCGCCGGCCACGCGCTGATCCTGGCCGGCGCGGGGTCGGGCAAGACCCGGGTGCTCACCACCCGCATCGCCTGGCTGCTGCAGAACGGCCATGCCTCGCCGGGCGGCATCCTGGCGGTCACCTTCACCAACAAGGCCGCCAAGGAAATGACGGCGCGCCTCTCGGCCATGCTGCCGGTGAACGTGCGCGGCATGTGGATCGGCACCTTCCACGGCCTGTGCAACCGGCTGCTGCGCGCGCACCACAAGACGGCCGGCCTGCCGTCCACGTTCCAGATCCTGGACACGCAGGACCAGATCTCGGCCGTGAAGCGCCTGTGCAAGCAGTTCAACGTGGACGAGGAACGCTTTCCGCCCAAGCAGCTCGCCTACTTCATCAGCGGCTGCAAGGAAGAGGGCATGCGCCCGGGCGACGTGGACGCGCGCGACGCCGACGGCCGCCGCAAGGTGGAGCTCTACCAGCTCTACGAAGAGCAGTGCCAGCGCGAGGGCGTGGTGGATTTCGGCGAGCTGATGCTGCGCAGCTATGAGCTGCTGCGCGACAACGACCCGATCCGCGAGCACTACCAGCGGCGCTTCCAGCACATCCTGGTGGACGAGTTCCAGGACACGAACAAGCTGCAGTACGCCTGGCTCAAGCAGATCGCGGGCGACATGGTGGACGGCCGCCTCGTCACGCACGGCAGCGTGCTGGCGGTGGGCGACGACGACCAGAGCATCTATGCCTTCCGCGGCGCGCGCGTGGGCAACATGCAGGATTTCGTGCGCGAGTTCGACGTGCGCCACCAGATCAAGCTGGAGCAGAACTACCGCAGCTACAGCAACATCCTCGATTCGGCCAACGCCCTCATCAGCCACAACAGCCGCCGCCTGGGCAAGAACCTGCGCACCACGCAGGGGCCCGGCGAGCCGGTGCGCGTCTACGAGGCGCCCACCGACCTGGCGGAGGCACAGTGGATGGTCGACGAGATCCGCCAACTGGCGCGCAACGACGGCTTCGAGCGCCGCGAGATCGCCGTGCTCTACCGCAGCAACGCGCAGAGCCGGGTGATCGAATCGGCGCTGTTCAATGCCGCGGTGCCCTACCGCGTGTACGGCGGCCTGCGCTTCTTCGAGCGCGCGGAAATCAAGCACGCGCTGGCCTATCTGCGCCTGCTGGAGAACCCGAACGACGACACCAGTTTCATGCGCGTGGTGAACTTCCCGCCGCGCGGCATCGGCGCGCGCACGGTGGAGGTGCTGCAGGACGCGGCGCGGCAGGCCGGCTGCTCGCTGCACGACGCCGTGAGCGCCGTGCCCGGCAAGGCGGGCGCCAACCTGGGCGCGTTCGTCGCCATGGTGGATGTGATGCGCGAGCAGACACAGGGCCAGACGCTGCGCGAGATCATCGGCCAGATGCTCGAATCGAGCGGGCTGGTGGAACACTACCGCGCCGAGAAGGAAGGCGCGGACCGGCTGGAGAACCTCGAAGAACTGATCAACGCCGCCGAGAGCTTCGTGACGCAGGAGGGCTTCGGGCGGGACGCCGTCGCGCTGCCGGTGGACGAGCACGGCAACAGCCTGCGCCAGAGCCCGGCCAGCCAGGGCATCGACCCGTCGCAGCCCGTGGTCGACGAGCCCCTGCCGGGCGTGGTGGATGCCGACACCGGCGAGACGCTCTCGCCGCTGGTGGCCTTCCTCACCCACGCGGCGCTGGAGGCCGGCGACAACCAGGCCCAGGCCGGGCAGGACGCCGTGCAGCTCATGACGGTGCACGCTTCCAAGGGGCTGGAATTCGACGCCGTTTTCATCGGCGGCATGGAGGAGGGCCTATTCCCGCACGAGAACTCGATGAGCGACCGGGACGGCCTGGAGGAAGAGCGCCGCCTGATGTACGTGGCGATCACGCGCGCGCGCAAGCGGCTTTATCTCAGCCACTCGCAGACGCGCCTGCTGCACGGGCAGACGCGCTACAACATCAAGAGCCGCTTCTTCGACGAGCTGCCCGAGGTGGCGCTGAAATGGATCACGCCCAAGCAGCAGGGCTTCGGCAGCTTCGCGCCGCAGGGAGGCGGCCGGGGCGGGAGTGCCGGATCGGCCTGGAGCGGCTTCGGGTCGGGCGGCAGATCAGAGACCTTCGCGAGCCCGCCCGTGCCGGCTCAGAAGGCGCCACCGGCCCACGGACTGCGCGTGGGACTGGCGGTGTTCCACACCAAGTTCGGCGAGGGCAAGGTGCTGGCGCTCGAAGGCGCGGGCGACGATGCGCGCGCGCAGGTGAACTTCCCGCGGCATGGCACCAAGTGGCTGGCGCTGTCGGTGGCCAAGCTCACGGTGGTGGACTGACGCGGTGGCCGTGCCGGCGGGCGTCCGCCGGCCGGCCGGTCAGTTGCGCGAAGGGAAATTGCCCTCCAGGGCGATGATGAAGTTGATGCAGAGATAGGGCTGCCTATTCTCGTGCGGCTGGCTGCCACCGGCGACGTTGACGAGGCCGCCGGCCAGAGCGCCGCCGCCGGCCTGATCCGTGTATTGATGGTTGCGCTGATCAGAAGCGGCGAGGTAGTGACCACCTGGCTCCGCGAAGTTCCCGGGACTGTTGCTGACGTTCATCTGCACGACATGGTTGTGTGCGGGCATCTGGGTGATGTTCAGCGTGACGTTTTCCTGCCCACCTGTCTGACCCAGGTTGTAGGGCTGCAAGCCCGGTCCCTGTCCTGGTCCCACCAGTACCCGCCCCCGCAGATCCGGCAACGCGAACGTGGTCTGGCCGTTGCCGCCGTAGGTAGTGCCCAGCAGCGAAAAAAGCGCGGTGTTCTGCGCAATCGAAAGAAGCTGCCCCTGGCAGAAGGCCCAGCCCCGGGGCGCAAAATTGCCGGCGAAGATGCTGATTTCGCCGATGAACGGTTCGGTTGCCATGGCTTGTGTCTTTCCTAGGTCACGAGATAGGGATTGGTCCAGCCGCTCTGCGCGCGCGGGCGTGTGGGCGCGTGCAGTAGCAGGGGGTTCTGGATAGGGCTGTGCAACTGGGTCGAGGCCGCCACCGGCCCGTCACGGAGTGCTGCCTGCCACCGGGCCAGCCGCTCCCCCGCATCGGTGCCCAACCGCAGGGCTGCGGCCGGCGATGAGGAGGGCATCGGGCTGTCGAGCGCGACCGGGCTGCCCACCAGGGGCCGTTGGCGTTCCATGCCGAGGCGATGCCATGCGGCGCGAAAGCGTTCCGCCTGCCGGCCGGAATAGAGCGTCACCACGAAATCGGCGGACGTGCCCTTGAGGGCTGCGCCCAGTCCGTCGAACTCGGGCCGCCCGTCCGGCAGGCCCGACACATGCAGGGCCGCCACGGTGCCGCCGGCGGCTTCGAACGCGGCCCGGAACTCGTGCGGGAAGTCGTATCCGCTTTCGAGGAAACCCATGCAGAGCACCGCCCGGGGGCCCCAGCGCCGCGGCGCCTCGCGGCCGAGCACGGCGCAGGATTGCCACAGCGCCAGCGTGTGCGGAACGAGCCAGGGCGAGCGTTCCGCGGGGCTGCCGGAGGGCCGGTCGGCGCCGGTATCGCTCGCCAGGAAGGGCACGGCATGCCGCTGCAGCAGCGGCACGAGGTCGGCCGCGGCGTCGGCCGGCAGCCAGCCGGCCAGCGCATCCACGCTGCCGGATTGCACGGCGGCCTGTGCCAGCCGCACGGCGGCCCGGGCGCTGCGGCCGTAGGGCAGGGGCAGCCAGCGCGGCGCCGGCAGGCCCGATGCGGCGGCGCCTTCGGCCAGCCCGGCGAGGTACTCGGCGGACAGCGTGGGATAGCGCGACGATTCGGGCAGCAGCACGCCCACCGTGCGGCGCTCGCCTGGTGCTGGAACGCTGGCGGATGCCGTGGCCGCCGCGGCGAGGGCGGGAGCCGTGCCGCAGGCCGCGGCAGCGGCCGTGGAGGCCGATGCCCCGAGGAAACCCCGGCGGCCGAGCCGTGCGGGAGAGGAGGTCGAAGAGGTCATGGGGGTGTCGCTCCTGGTGCCCGCGCGCCGGGCCGTTCTCCGGCCGCACGGGGGAGACCATCCTGCGCGGCGCGCAGCCGCTCCAGGGCGTCGTAGTGCGGGGCGATCCATTGCTGCGCCAGCGCATGCAGGCGCTGGGGCGCCTCGCGGCGCTTGCGTTCGGCATCGGGTTCGAAAGGCTGCGCGGGGTTTTTCGCATGCATGCCGCAGGCGGCCCGCATCCGCTCCCGGGCCGAGGCATCGGGCTGCATACCGAAATGCGGCGCAATGGTATCCGCAATGGCGGCCGGCAACTGCCGGTAGTGGAGCAGCAGGGTGCGGCCCGGCCGGAATTCCCGGAGCATGGCCTCGTAGATGGCGCCCAGGCTGCGCGCGCAGTAGGCCTCCGGACCCATGCGCAGCGCGTCGTCGAAGGGGATGCCCGCGGGATCGACGCCGAGCGGCCCGCCGGGAATGAGGTAGGCCGCGCGCTGCTGCATTTGCGACACCAGCACCTCCACCGGATCGCGGTACAGGAACAGCCAGGGCGTATCGGGCCAGGCTTCGGCGATGCGCGCGGCATGGGCGGTGGACCAGCAGTCGCACTTGATGACGAGGTGCCGTGGCGGTGTGCCGTGCGCGGGCGAGGCCGGCTGGGCCCATGCGCTCGCGAATGCCCGCGCCGCTTCGATGGCACGGCCCGGCGCGAGCGACGGCAGGCGGCGCTCCGCGCGCAGCAGGTCGTCCAGCGGCGGCGGTTCCGACAGCACCACGTGGTCTTCGAGCGCCGCGAAGGCCTGGCTGACGAGCGTCGAGCCGCAGCGCGAGACGTGGAAGACAATGCCCGAGGGCGGAAGGCCCGGTGAGGCCTTTGCCCAGGCGATCAGGTCCTCCAGCGGCGTCTGCCGGCGGAAGGCCTGGTGGAACGGGTGCTGCATCGCGTCCTGCACACCGTCCGCGAAGAAGGGCCTGCGCGTGACTTCGGGCGGCGCGCGCATCCAGTCGACCTGCGGCTCGCCGCCCGGCTCCTCGTGGATGCGGATGGGCGACCAGCCCGCGAAGTTCAGACGATCCATTGGCGCATCCAGCGGTCCCGGCCGCAGGCCATGGCGGAGAGCACTTCCGCTTCGGTGAAGTCGCGGCCGTGCTCGCGGCCCAGTTCCACACAGGCACGGGCGAAGTCTTCGCGCCCGCGGATGCCGAGCAGGTGCTCCTGCAGGGCCGGATCCGTGAAGACCTGCTGCCGGAACTGCGCGAACCGCCACTGCGGGTCCTGCTCCGGCGGGTAGGCATCTCCGGCATCACCGGCCGCGATGGCGCCCTGCAGCGCGGGCGTGGCCGTGCAGTCCACCACCAGGTGCAGGCGATCACCGTCTCCGCGGTTGGAGACGCGGTGCGGCAGGGAAAAATCGGCGTACCACCATTCGCCGGGACGCATGGGCACGCGCTCGCCGCCCACATAGAAGAACACGCCGTCGTGGGTGCGCAGCGGCAGGTGGAGCCGGGCCTCGCCGCCCCGCAGGCCCAGGCCCGGGTCGGTGTGCTCCAGGATCTCGCCTCCCGGCACCAGGCGCAGCACGCGCACCGATTTGAGCGGGGCATCGCCCACGATGGTGGAGACGAGGCGGTGCACGGCCGGGCAGTGCTCCATCGCCGCATCGTCCCGGTAGAGGTCGGCGGAGAATTCACCCGGCGCGGCGGGCAGCGGCGAGCGGGCCGTGCTGCGCAATGCGGCCACATGCCAGCCGCCGTTGTGCTTGCCCCGATTGAAGTGGCCACTCCAATGGGCGTCCGGCAGGGCCTCGATCTCTTTCAGCACCGCGGCCACGTCCACACCGTGCGCGATGCGCCGGGCATGCGGGAACGCGGCGGCGCGTCCAGCGACAAAGCCGTGCTGATCCAGAAGCGGCGCGGTGGTCATGGTTGCGGGGATTACTGCGCGCAGATGGCGTAGGCCGTGCAGCTCTGCAGATTCGAGCGGTACGAGTTGAGCGCGCGCACCGACCAGCCGAACGTGCCCGCATTGCCGCCGCAGTTCGCCACCGGCCGGCTTTCTCCCAGGTACACGCCCACGTCCTCGGGGGGCGTCTGGCCGTTGCTCGCGGCATGGCCGCCGCCGAGGACCTTCTCGCCCGCGTTGCAGCAGGAAGTGACCGCGCAGGCTTCCGCGTTCACCGGTTGCAGCGTGACCTCGCGCACCGTCACGGAAGCACTGACGGAACCTGGGGCGCCGGTCTGGCCCGCAGGGCCGGTGCTGCCGGTCGCTCCCGCGGGGCCCGTGGCGCCCGTCGCGCCGGTAGGTCCTGCGGGGCCTGCCGGCCCGACGCCACCCGCCGGGCCGACGCTGCCCGTGGCGCCGACGGCACCCGTCGGTCCGGCCGCGCCCGTGGGGCCCGCCGCTCCGGTGGCGCCCACAGCGCCGGTGGCTCCCGTGGCGCCGGCCGGACCGGTCGCTCCGGTGGAACCTGTGGCGCCAGTGGCACCCGCCCCCACGGGCCCGGTCACGCCCGTTGCGCCCGCAGGGCCAGTGGCCCCCGTCGGGCCAGTCGCGCCTGTTGCACCTGTGCCTGCGGGTCCGGCCGCGCCCGTGGCTCCCGTGGCGCCTGCCGGGCCGGCCGGGCCGGTCGCTCCCGTGGCGCCGGTCGCCCCGATCACGCTGGCGCTGCAGTTGCCGAGCACGCCGCCGGGGCCGTGGCACACCAGCGTCCCCTGCTGCGGCGCGTTGGCGAGGCCCGGCACGGTGACGGTGCCCGACGCTTCATCCACGCGCAGGCGGATCTGCGCCTTGTCGCTGCTGGTGACGGAGAACCCGCCATTCGGCGGCGGTGCGAGCACGATGTCGGCCGCCAGTGCGGCATGGGCGTGCAGCGCACCCGCGCAGAGGACGGCGATGAAGCGCTTGCGTTGCGGTGGGAGAAAGAACATGGCGACCCCGGCGGAAGAATCGCCGGAGTGTAGGGAGCCCGGCAGCGAAATGCTGTTTTCTGTAATGCGATGTATTCGGTTTTATTTCAACGTTCCGAAAACGGCTCGACCGTACGGGTCGGGCCACCGCCAGCCGTGTACCAGTGGTTGTCGATGCGTGCGCCCGACAGTGCCGGTGCATGGGGGTGGATACGCGCCCTTGCCGATCGCGCATCTTCCAGACTGTGGTCTTGCCCCGCCGCCCACAGGGCCGTGCCGCGGACGGCCAGCGCGCACACCTCGCGCAGCGGCACGAGCCGCTGCCACTCGCCCTGCGGGCCGAACAGGGCGATGCCCTGCGCGCGCGGGCAGCTCACGGCCCAGCCTTCGGGCGTGGCGGCGATGCTGCCGCCGTAGCCCCGCAGTCCGCCGGACGGCGCCGACGACGCAGCCTCTGCCGGGCGCAGCGTGCTGCCGTCGAAGAGTGCGAGCACGGGCGCGGCCTGCCGCTCGTCCGGGTCGCCGTGCTCGGCCTGCAGCGCGATGCCGAGCACGGTGCCTGGCGCGTTCCAGGCCATGTGGCGCAGACTCAGCCGCTGGTCCTGCAGGCGCCATTGGCCCAGCAGGTCGCCGGTCTGCCCGTGCAGGCGCACGACGGACGAGTCCATGGTGTCCAGCGCACGCTTCACGCGGCCGGTTTCCGGCGCGGTGGGCACGCCGCCGTTGGCGACGATCAGCGTGGGCGTGTCGTCCGCCAACGTGCGGCGGTCCCAGAGGAGTTCGTGCGCATCGATGCCCTGCGTGGGCCATTCCTGCAGCGGCTCCAGCTGCTCCACATCGCGCACCACGATCAGGCTGCGGCCCGTGTCGGCGTCGGTTTCGGTGGCGTAGAGCCGGCGTCCGTCGGGCGATGCGATCACGTGGCCGTTGAACGAGCGGCTGCCGTCCGACCATTGCCAGAGAGGGTCCCGGCCGGTGCCGGGCCACCAGCGCACCAGCCAGTCGCCCGGCCGGCGCGACGCGGCGACGATGCTGCCATCGGACAGGGGGCAGAGGCCGTGGGCGCGCGTGGGGATCTCCAGCATGTGCAGCGCGCGCAGCGGCGGTGCGTTGCCGTTGCCATCGCCGTGGCCGGGGCGCGCTTCGAGTACGCCGATGCGGTAGCCGCCGTCGTCCTGCTGCCAGGCGGCGGCCAGGCGCATCGGCCGGGTCGGCGACGAAGAAGCCGCGGAGGCCGCGATGCCGGGCCAGCCGGTACCGAGCGGTACCGCCAAGCCGAGTCCGGCTGCGAGGCGCAGGGTATCGCGGCGCGTGCGACCCGCCCGGCGGGACGACGGCGATGGCGATGGGGATGGCGGCGCGGTCATGGCCTCAGTCCCCGTCCGCATCCGAAAAGCCGATGCTCACCTGCAATGCCGGTGCTACTTCCGCCTCGGCCAGGCGCTTGAGGGCGCTCAGCTCTTTCGCGGCCTGCAGCACCTGCGGCCCGCCCTGCGCGGGGGTGGCGCGTTCCGCGGCGGCCATGGCGGCATCGATGCGCAGCGCGGCGGCGCGCAACTGGTCGGCGAGCGGATTCAGGCCGCGGCCGCGCAGATAGGTTTCTAGCGGCACGAGGCCCTGGCCGGGTGCGGCGAGCGGTGTGCCGTCGGCCTGCACCGTGAGCGCCCGCAGCGCGGCCCATTCGGCCTGCCAGGCGCTCGCCGTCTGCCCGCTGGCCATGCGCGGATAGTCGGGCGTGCGCGTGCCCTGGGCGGCGCGCAGCGGCTTTTCCATGTGGGCCCAGCGCAGGCGCTCGATGCCGCCCACCCACTGGTTGATGAACTCGCCCATGGCCTGGGCGGAGCGCTCCTGCTCCTCCTCCGCACCCCAGTCGGCCGCCGCGGCCGTCTCGAACGCCGCCTGCAGCGCCACGGCTTCGCGCTCGACTTCCAGCGCCACCTCGACCGCATAGGCGCAGCCGGGCGTGCCGGGGGCCACGGGCTTCGTCCAGAGCAGCCACTCCAGCGCGGGCAGGCCCTTGGCGGGCGTGCCGACGCGCTCGAAGGCCGTGGCGCCCTGCGGCTGCGCCTTGATGGCGCGCTCGATGAGGGCTGGCCGCGTGGGCGCGAAGTCGATCTGGCGCTGCGTGCGCCGCGCGATCACCGGGCCGACCGCCACCGCGCCCAGGCGCTCCCAGGCCAGCATCGCGGCGCGCCACGCGGCGCGTGCCGGCTCCAGCGCGGCAGCGTCCCCATGTCCTGGCGCTTCGCACAGCGGGCGCAGCGCCACGGGCAGTGCGCGCGCGGCCTCGGCGAACTCGCGCGAGCGCGGCAGGCCCCAGTGGGCATAGAGGCTCTGCAGTGCATGGCTGGTGTCGTAGAACGGCACGGCATCGTGCTGCCAGGCCGGCATGGATGCAGCGGTGCCGTGGCGGACGGCGGCCGCTGGTGCCGGTGTGGACGGGGCCTGCGTCTGCGTCTGTGCTCCCGCGCCGGCGGGCAGCAGCAGGGCCGCCAGCACGGCGGGGGCCAGGGACAGGAGGGCCGGCACGTGCCGCGCGCGGTGCGCACGCTCGGCGTGAAAGGAATGTCCCCGGGCCGTGGTCGACGGGGCCAGGGCCGGCGGTGTCGTGACGATGGGGCGGGGCCGGGCGTTCACGGCAGCGGTATCGGTAACGGTATCGGTATCGGTCATAGCGACTCCACGAATTTCACGAGGGCCTCGCGGTCGGCCTGGCCCATCTTCCGCACGGTCTGCTTCGCCGCTTCGGCCTCGCCGCCGTGCCAGAGGATGGCCTCCAGCACACCGCGCGCGCGGCCGTCGTGCAGCAGGCGCGTGTGCCCGTTCACGTCCTTGATGAGGCCGATGCCCCAGAGCGGCGGCGTTCTCCACTGCCGGCCGCTCGCCAGGAAATCGGGCCGTCCGTCGGCCAGGCCCTCGCCCATGTCGTGCAGCAGCAGGTCGGTATAGGGCCAGATCCGCTGGCCCGAGAGGGCCTTGCTGGTCAGGCGCGGGAAGGGGCCTTCCTTCGTGACGTAGCTCGGCCGGTGGCAGGCCGCGCACTGCGCCTGCGCGAACAGGGCCTGGCCGCGCAGCACGGTGGGGTCGTTCACGTCGCGGCGTGCGGGCGGCGCGAGCGTGGCCTGGTAGAAGACCACGTCGTCGAAGGTCTTGTCGTCGATCTCCACGCCTTCCTGCCCGCGCACGCCCGCGCTGCGCCCGCTGGGCGATGCGGTGCAGTCGACCTGCGTGGTCGTGCAGTGCTCGCTGGGGAAGTCGCGCGAGGTGATGCCCATGTCGCCCACGAAGGCGCCGCCGGTCTGGTGGGCCAGCGTGGCCACATTGGCCTTCCAGCCGAAGCGGCCCAGCATCTTGCGGCCGGACGGCGCGTCCCAGACGTGGTTGGGCCGGCCCTTGATCGGGCCGGGCGCGGCCGCCTGGTCGGCGGCATTGGCGAGGATGTCGGCCTCGTCGATCGCCTCCAGCAGGCCCACGCCGATCACCTGCGGCGCGATGCGCGGGCTGAGCATGGTGCCGGCGTGCAGCGGGCCGTAGCCCAGGTCGCGAACGCCGTAGTGGGGCTTCAGCAGCGTGTAGGGCGTGCCGTCGGCGAAGCTGCCCTTCACGGTCTCGTAGCGCAGCGTGACCGTGCCCTCGGGCTTCACGCCCTGCACGGCCGCCGTGTTGAGCTGGTCGCCGTACACCGGCTCGGGGTTCGGGCCGCCGTGCGGATCGGTGCCGGGAATCGACAGCCGGATGAGCAGCGACACGATCGGGTCGCGCGTCTCGCCGAGGCGGTTGAAGATCTCCGGCGGTTCGCCGCGGCCGTCCTGCACATGGCAGCCGCCGCACGAGCGCGCGATGAAATGCGGGCCCAGCCCGTCGCGCGCCTTGGTCGAGGCGCCGGCCTCCACCCAGTTGCGCTTGAAGAACGAGTTGCCGATCACGAAGCGCGTGCGCTCCGCGTCTTCCAGATTGGCGGCCGGGAACGAGAACGCGTTGCGGCCGGTGGCGTACACCGTGGTGTCGCCGCCGGTCTTCTCGCCGAGCGGATCGGGCGTGTCGCCGGCCGCGGCGCCGCCGGCCACCAGCAGCACCCCGGCCGCGGCCAGGCCCGTGCCAGCGAGCGCGGCGCCGGCCCAGAGCCGCCGCCGCGGAAACGCAGCGCCAGGGAACATGTCGCGCGCCACCCTCACGGCTGCACGAGCGTCAGCTTGGTGATGCCGATCGCATTCGCCGCTTCGACCAGGTCCTTGCTTTGCTGCGTCAGGCTGTCGATGGTCTTCTGGATGCGCAGGCGCCCCGGTGCGTCCTTGCCGCCGACGATCTCGCGGTCGAACGGGGCCTGGATGCCTTCCGCGGCCGTGACGGAGGCAGCGATCTGTTGGGTGGTCTTCTCGGCCAGCGCAGCGTTCTTCGCGGCGACGAGGTCGCGCAGCGAGGCGCCCTGGAGCACGCTGCCGTCCGCGCGCCGATACTCGCCGAGCCACACGTTGCGGATGCCCAGTGCATTCGTCACCGCGTCGCGGTGCGTGTTGTCGGAGAAGCAGGAGTGCTCGTCCTCCTGGTCCTGGCTGTTGAGCGCGACCTCGAGGCGCTCGCCGGCCAGCTCGCCGCGCGAGAGCGAGCCCAGGCCCACCAGCATCTTGCGCACCGATTCCAAGCCGCCCTTCGCGAACTTGGCGCGGTAGTTGTTCGGCACCTTCGGGTCCCAGGCCTTCACGAGGGAGGTCAGGTCGTCGATCAGCAGCCCGGTGACCACGTTCAGGTACTGGCGCCGGCGGTCGGCGTTCTTGCCCTTGCCGTCCACGAAGTCCTCGACATTGCGGTCGCCGGGGCCCGTCTCGGACAAATCCTGTCCCCACAGGAAGAACTCGATCGCGTGCCAGCCGGTGGCGACGTTTTCCTCGCCGCCGCGCTCGTTCTGCGCGGCGAGGTTCTTCTTGGTGATGGCGAACTTGCGGTCGTTCACCAGGCCTGCGTCGGGCCGGCCTTCCACGCTGTCCACGTAGGATTCGTCCATGGGCCAGGCGTTGAGCTGCCCTTCGGGGCCCTGGTCGTCGTCGATCGGGCCGCCGTAGAAGCGGAACGCCTCGGTCTGGCCGTAGAACTCGCGCGCGGCCAGCCAGGTCTTGCGGGCCTCGGCCAGCGCATCCGCCGAAGGCTTGGCCGTGAACGCCTGGATGGCCGCCTGCATCGTCTTCGCGGCGGCGAGCGTGTCGGCGTAGTTGGCGTGCACCAGCACCGCGTAATGCGCGGCCACGGCAGCCGGGGTGGCTGCGGCGGCCGAAGGCGCGGTGGAGGGCGTGCCGGCACCCTGCGGCGCCGCCTGCGCCAGGACCATCCCCGTGGAGCCGAGCGCGGCGACGGCCAGCAGCCCGGAGAGAACGGTGGTGTGGAACGAGGCGGTGGTCATGGCATCTCCTGAAACGAGGGAACAAAGCGGTGCGGACGACGCAAGGCGTCCGCGGTGTCCGTGCGGCCGGATCGGCACGTGGCGTGCCGCGGCGACGGAGCGTGTCGAAACCGGGAGGCCACGAGAGCCCGCCCCGGTGGTGCCCGGTGGTTCACCGCGGCGCGGACCCCTCCCGGTCCGCGCCGCGGTGCAGCACGGCGGGCGCTGGCATTATAGGAATGAGATTAATTATCATCCGCAGCCGAGGGGCATGTGCATCGTCGCAGGCGAAAAAAAACGAGGCCCGGAAGGGCCTCGCTTGTGGACGTTCGCCAGGAAGGGCACGGCGTCCGCGGCGCATGCCCGCGGACGGTGCCGTCCGAAGAATCAGGCGGTGAGCTTCATCTGCCTGGGCGTGGCGGTCAGGTATCCCACGGCGGAGCCGAACTTGTCCTTGTAGTTGGCGCGGATCAGCGGATCGAGCTGGTCCTTCACCTTCGAGTGGATGCTGCCCCAGTCACCGGCGTGCTGGAAGTTGCTCATGATGTAGGTGAAGCCGTTGATCTCGTCCACGGCGTGCAGGCCGGTGGATTCGCCGCCGGCAGGCACCGACATCAGGCGCGAGAGCTGCTTCGTGTCCACGTTGTAGGCCCAGAGGAAGTTGTTCACGTGCTGGCTGCTGTCCTC
>DHAE01000008.1:87940-276388 GCA_002397315.1 Comamonadaceae bacterium UBA4962 | reverse complement strand
CACCTTCGCTACCTGCCATCCCCGCAACCACCTTCCGGCAGTTGCTGATCTTCAGTAGCGAAGCCCGCTAGTATAGCAACAAAAAATTGCCTTCAGCGCAAGTTCAATTGTTTTTCCAGCGCATCGATGAAAAGAGCCGGGACGTCGCACCCGGTCTGGTCATGGATCTCCTGGAAGCAGGTGGGGCTCGTCACATTGATCTCGGTAACGCACTCGCCGATGACGTCCACTCCGGCCAGCAGCATGCCCCGCTCCAGCAGCACGGCGCCGATCTGGCGGCCTATCTCCATGTCCCGCTCGGTCAGGGCACGGGCCACGCCCTTGCCCCCCGCCGCCAGGTTGCCGCGCACCTCGGATCCCTGGGGGATGCGGGCCAGGCAATAGGGTACGGGCTCGCCCCCGATGATGAGGACGCGCTTGTCGCCTTCCGAGATCTCCGGGAGGAACTTCTGGACCATGACGGTTTCGGTGCCCTCTTTATTGAGGGTCTCGATGATGCTGCCCAGGTTGAGGCCGTCGGCCTTCACGCGGAAGATGCCCATGCCGCCCATGCCGTCGAGGGGCTTGAGGATGATGTCCTGGTGCTCCTGGTGGAAGGCGCGGATGTCCTGGGCGTCCCGCGTGACGAGCGTCGGGCCGATGAGGTCCGGGAACTCCATGATCGCCAGCTTCTCGGGATGGTCGCGCAGCGCACGTGGCTTGTTGAAGACGCGCGCGCCGTCCCGCTCCGCCTGTTCGAGCAGGTGGGTGGCATAGAAATACTCGCTGTCGAAGGGCGGGTCCTTGCGCATGAGCACCGCGCCGAAGGAAGACAGCGCCACCTGGCGCTCCCCGGTGACGGCATACCAGTCCTGCGCGTCGCCCGTCAGGTGGAGATCGCGCACGCGCGCGAGCACCTGGCTGCCCTGCTGCCAGCGGATGTGGCGCGGCTCGCAGACGCTTACCGTGTGGCCCCGGCGCTGTGCCTCCCGCATCATGGAGAAGGTCGTGTCTTTGTAGATCTTGAAGTGTTCTACGGGGTCTGCAACGAAAAGAAGGTTCATGGTGTCGTCGTCTGGCGAGTGGATGGCGTCAGGCACCGCGGGTGCGGCGCCCGTACTGTTGCACAAATAGCGTGAACACGCCGGCCATGGCGCCCCAGAACGCGGAGCCCACGCCGCCGATCACGACGCCGCTGAGTGTCACGAGGAAGGTGATGAGGGCGGCCTCACGGTGAGCGTCCTCCCGCAGGGCGGTGGCGAGGCCCCCGCCGATGGTCCCCAGCAAGGCCAGGCCGGCGATGGCGATCACCAGTTCCTGGGGAAAGGCCGTCAACAGGCCCGTGACGACCGCGCCGAACAGGCCGATGACGACGTAGAGCGCCCCGCAGGCCACGGCCGCCGTGTAGCGGCGCGACCGGTCTTCGTGGGCTTCGGGGCCCATGCACATGGCGGCCGTGATGGCGCTGAAGTTGAGGGCGTAGGCGCCGAAGGGGGCCAGCACCAGGGTGGCGAGCCCGGTCATGGTGATGAGGCGGGAGACGGGCAGCGGGTAGCCCGAGGCGCGGATGACCGCGACGCCCGGCAGGTTCTGCGATGCCATGGTGACGACGAAAAGCGGCAGCGCCAGACCGATGAAGGCGGAGACGCTGAACTGCGGTTCCGTGAAGACGGGCACGGCCCATTCGAAGCGCATTTCCGACACGGCGATCTGCCCGCGGAAGGCCGTGAAGGCGATGGCCACGGCCAGGGTGAGGACGACGGCGTAGCGGGGCAGGAAGCGGCGCGCGAGCAGGTAGCTCAGCAGCATGAGCAGCACCAGGGGCAGCGCGGTCTGGGCGGCGGCGAAGGCCTGGATGCCGAAGCGTGCCAAGACGCCCGCGAGCAGGGCCGAGGCGATCTCCGCGGGAATGCGGTGCATGGCGCGCTCGAACCAGCCGGTGGCGCCCGCCAGGGCGATCAGGCAGGCGCAGACCATGAAGGCGCCCACGGCCTCGCCCATGGAGTAGCCGCCCGCCAGGCCGGCGGAGGCGAGCACTGCGGCACCGGGCGTGGACCACGCCACCATCACGGGTTGGCGGAGGATGAGCGACGGCACCAGGGAGCACAGCCCCATGCCGAGGCCGAGGGCCCACATCCAGGAGGTGATCTGTGCGGGCGTGGCACCGAAGGCCTGGGCGGCCTGGAAGACGAGGGTGACCGAGCTGGTGAAGCCCACCAGGACCGCCACGAACCCCGCGGTGGCGGCGGAGAGGCTGATGTCTTTGAAAAAGGAACGCATGAGGGGGCGGATTCTGTCACCCCTCGCGCGGCGGTGCCCGCGCGCGGCCGGCCCGCCCCTCCCGCAGTGGGGCGCCAGCGCTCAGATCTCGATCTTGGAGCCCAGCTCGACCACGGAGTTGCTCGGCAGGTTGAGGAAGCTGGCCGCACCGCTCGCGTTGTGGTGCATCTGCGCGAAGAGTTTTTCGCGCCAGGGCGCCATGCCGCTGCCGATGGTGGGGATGACCACGTCGCGCGACAGGAAGTAGCTGGTGGTCATGGATTCGAGTTCGCAGCCGCGTCCGCGCATCAGCGCGAGGGCGCCGGGCAGGTCCGGATCGTTCTTGAAGCCGTAGTGCACCGTGACCTGCCAGCAGTCGCCGCCCAGCGGTTCGACCTGCAGGCGCTTGTCGAGGCCGATCCACGGCACTTCGTGGTTGCGCACGGTGACGAAGAGGTTCTGCTGGTGCAGCACCTTGTTGTGCTTCAGGTTGTGGAGCATGGCGTTGGGCACCGCCCCGGGCTCCGCCGTGAGGAAGACGGCGGTGCCTTCCACGCGCGTGGGGGGGCTGACGAACACCGCCGTGAGGAAGTCGCGCAGATCGATGGCGTCGGCGCGCAGCTTCTCGTTGAGCAGCGCACGGCCGCGCTTCCAGGTCATCATGAGGGTGAAGACGATGGAGCCGATCATGAGCGGGAACCAGCCGCCCTGCAGGAGCTTGAGCAGGTTGGAGGCGAAGAAGGCCAGGTCCACCACGAAGAAGAAGCCCGTGGCGCCGATGCAGAGGGCCAGCGGGTAGCGCCATCCGTAGCGGATGACGAAGAAGGTGAGCACGGTGGTGATGAGCATGTCCAGCGTCACGGCGATGCCGTAGGCGGCCGCGAGGTTGCTGCTGGAACGGAACATGACCACGGCCAGCACGATGGCGATGAACAGCACCCAGTTGACGAACGGGATGTAGATCTGGCCGGTATCGCGCACGCTGGTGTGCAGGATGTTGAGGCGCGGCAGGTAGCCGAGCTGGATGACCTGCTTGGTGACGCTGAAGGCGCCGGTGATCAGCGCCTGGGAGGCGATCACGGTGGCCATCGTGGCGAGGACGACCAGCGGGATGAGCGCCCAGTCGGGGGCCATCATGTAGAAGGGGTTCTTGACCGCCTCGGGCTCGGCGAGCAGCAGGGCCCCCTGGCCGAAGTAGTTGACGGTGAGCGCGGGCATGGCGACGCTGAACCAGGCGAGCCGGATCGGCTTCTTGCCGAAATGCCCGAGATCGGCGTAGAGCGCCTCCGCCCCGGTGACGCAGAGCACGACGGCGCCGAGGATGATGAAGCTGGTGCCCGGGTTGTTCCAGATGAAGCCCAGCGCATGGTGGGGGCTCAGGGCGCCGAGGATTTCGGGGTGGCCGATGATGTGCGGCACGCCGAGGGCGGCGATCGAGGCGAACCAGACGAGCGTGACGGGCCCGAAGTAGCGGCCGATGCCGCCCGTGCCGCGCTTTTGCACGGCGAACAGGCAGAAAAGCACCACGAGCGTGAGGGGAATGACGGCCTTGCCGAAGTGCGGCGAGACCACCTCCAGTCCTTCGACGGCGGAGAGCACCGAGATCGCGGGGGTGATGACGCCGTCGCCATAGAAGAGCGAGGTGCCGAAGATGCCGATGCCCAGCAGCGCCGCGCGCAACCGGGGCTTGTCCTTCACGGCCTGGGAGGCGAGCGCGAGCATCGCGATGAGGCCGCCCTCCCCGTTGTTGTCGGCCCGCAGCACGAGTACGACGTATTTCACCGAGACGATGGTGGTGAGTGTCCAGAAGAGGATCGAGAGAACGCCGTAGACGTTCTGGGGCGTGAAGGCCACGTGGCCGGAGCCGAAGACTTCCTTGACCGCATACAGCACGCTGGTGCCGATGTCGCCATACACGACGCCGATGGCGCCGAGCGTGAGCGCCGCAAGCGAGGATTTGGAGCTTTGCACTGCAGGGCCCCGGCAGCGCAGCGCCGATCGGGGTTCCGGTGTTGGGGGACCGCTATTGTGACAAGGTGTGGCGGCGGCCTACTGCCCAGCCGCGGCGTGTTGCGGAGTCGCCACTGCCCCTGGCGCCCCGCAGCGCGGCATGGCAGGGGCCTGCGCGCCGACGGCCCTGCAGCTCACTCGTAGACTTCGGCTTCCGGGTTGGTGGCTTCGAGCTCGTAGCTGGCGGCGAGCATGGCCAGGCGCGCGATGACGCCGTACATGTAGAAGCGGTTGGGGGCGCTCGCGCCGGGCCGGGCGCCGGGCTGCGGCAGGTGGGTGCTGTGCTCGAAGGCCAGGGGGACGAAGCTCGCTCCGGGGGCGTTGAGGTTTTCGTCCACGCCGCGCTCGGCATGCATGCGGTAGAAGCCGCCGACCACGTAGCGGTCCATCATGTAGACGACGGGCTCGGCCACGGCCTCGTGCACGCGCTCCTGGGTGAGCACGCCCTCCTGGATGATGACGTCGCTCACGGTCTGGCCGTCCTTGATGACGGACATCTTGTTGCGGCTCTTGCGGTTGAGCGCATCGAGGTCCTTGGCGTCGCGCACGGTCATGATGCCCATGCCGTAGGTACCATTGTCCGCCTTGACGATGACGAACGGCTTCTCGTTGATGCCGTATTCCTTGTACTTGCGCCGCACCTTGGCCAGTTGCGCGTCCACGGCGGTGCGCAGGGCCTCGAGGCCGGAGCCTTCCGAGAAATCGATGCCCTCGGCGTGGCTGAAGAGCGGGTGGATGAGCCAGGGGTCGATGCCCAGCAGCTTGCCGAAGCGCTTGGACACCTCTTCGTAGCTCTTGAAATGCCGGCTCTTGCGGCGCACCGTCCAGCCCGCGTGCAGGGGCGGCAGCAGGTACTGCTCGTACAGGTCCTCGAGGATGCCGGGCGGGCCGGCGGAGAGGTCATTGTTGAGCAGGATGGTGCACGGGTCGAAGTTCTTGAGGCCCAGCCGTCCCTTGTCGCGCACCACGGGCTCGAGCGTGACGGAATCCCCGTTGGGCAGCGTGACGGTGGTGGGCTTCTTGATCTCGGGGCTGATGGAGCCCACGCGCACGTTGAGCCCGGCCATGTTGAAGATGCGCTGCAGCTGGATCACGTTCGAGAGGTAGAACGTGTTGCGGCTGTGGTTCTCGGGGACGATGAGCAGGTTGCGCGCCTCGGGGCAGATCTTCTCGATCGCGGCCATGGCGGCCTGCACGGCCAGCGGCAGCATCTCGGCGGTGAGGTTGTTCCAGCCGCCGGGGAAGAGGTTGGTGTCCACGGGCGCGAGCTTGAACCCGGCATTGCGGATGTCCACCGACGTGTAGAACGGCGGGGTGTGCTCCATCCACTCGAGCCGGAACCAGCGCTCGATCGCGGGCATGGCGTCGAGGATGCGTTGTTCGAGCTCGTTGATCGGCCCCGTGAGGGCGGTGATGAGATGCGGAACCATGGAGACCCTCGGAAAGCGGGGATGGCGGCGGCGCGCCGATAAGTGGAGTCGATTGTAGGGATTTGGGGGCGCGGGCCGGGTTCGCAAGACCGGCCGGCTGGAGAGGGGCCCTGCCCCGCCTTCCGTGGCTTCAGCGGCGCCAGAAGGCGGGCGTGAGCAGCGCCATGAAACTGAGGATCTCCAGGCGGCCGAGCAACATGGCGAGCGTGCAGACCCAGAGCTGGAACTCGGTGAGCACGGCGTAGTTGGCGGCCGGGCCGATGAGGCCGAGCCCCGGGCCGGTGCAGTGGACGCTGGCGATCACGGCGCTGAAGGCGGTGACTACGTCCAGGTCGGTGAGCAGCAGCACCATGCTGAGCACGGTGACGGTGGCGCCGTAGACCAGCATGTAGGCCAGCACGGCGAAGATCATCCGGTTCTCGACCACGGCGGCGCCCAGGCGCACGGGCTGCACAGCGCGCGGATGGACGAGCCGCGTCATCTCGCGGCGCGCCTGCTGCAGCAGGATGAGCACGCGCACCATCTTGATGCCGCCGCCCGTGGAGCCCGCGCTGGTGGCCACGCCCGAGAGCATCAGCAGGAACACCGGGGCGAACACCGGCCAGCCGAGGTAATCGGTGGTGGCGAAGCCCGTGGTGGTAGCCACGGAGATGGTGTGGAACAGGCCGTGGCGCAGCGCGTCCAGCGGGCCGTAGACGCCCTTGGCCCAAAGCAGCAGCGACACGAAGAGCCCGCTGCCGAGCAGGGTGCAGACGGTGGCGCGCAGTTCCGGGTCGCGCCAGCAGGCGCGCCAGTGGCCCTTGCGCAGCGCGACGAAGTAGAGCGCGAAATTGCAGCTGGCGAGCACCATGAAGACGACGGCGACCGCCTCCAGCAGCGGGGAATGGAAGTGGCCGAAGCTCGCGTCGTAGGGCGACAGCCCGCCCAGGCTCACCGTGGCGAACATGTGCATGAGCGCGTCGGGCACCGACATGCCGCCGGCCCAGAACGCGAGCGCGCAGGCCAGGGAAAAAGCGACATAGACGCCCCAGAGGCCCTTGGCGGTCTGCGTCATGCGCGGGGTGAGCTTGGTGTCCTTGACGGGCCCGGCGGCCTCGGCCTTGAAGAGCTGGCTGCCGCCCACGCCGAGCAGCGGCAGCACGGCGACGGCCAGGATCAGGATGCCCATGCCGCCGATCCACTGCATGAAGGTGCGCCAGAGGTTGATCGACAGCGGAAGCGTGTCGAGCCCGGAGAGCACCGTGGCGCCGGTGGTGGTGAGCCCGGAGACCGCCTCGAAGTAGGCGTGCGTGAACCCGATGGGGCGGCCGACCGCATGCAGCGCCAGCATGAGCGGCAGCGAAGCGAACAGCGGCAGCACCAGCCAGACGAGCGACACCAGCATGACGCCGTGGCGGGGCTGCAGCTCGCGGCCATGGCGCCGCAGGCCGAACCACAGGCCGGCACCGCACGCGAGCGTGAGTGCGAGGCTGGCCGCATAGACCGGCCAGAGGCCCTCGGCGGCCCAGGCGGAAGCGGCGAGCGGCACGCCCAGGGCGAACGCGAACATCGCCAGCAGCGCTCCGAACACGCGCAGCACCGGCAGCAGATCGGGCACGGCCTCGGAGACGGCGGAAGACACGGACATGCGCGGCCCGGAATCAGAAGAAGGTGGCGCTCACGCGGAAGGCCTTCTCGACCTCGCGCACCAGCCGCTTGTGCGGCAGGAAGAAGACCACGTGGTCGCCGCTCTCGATCACCGTGTGGCTCTGCGGGATGATGACCTCGGGCTCGCCGGCAGGCACCGAGGCGCCCTCGCCCGTATCGGCCGTGGCGCGGTCGGCGAGCCCGCGCACGATCAGGCCCATGTGCACATCGTGCGGCAGGTGGATTTCGCTCACGCGGCGGCCGACCACGCGCGAGCTCTTGCGGTCGCCGCGCGCGACGATTTCCAGCGCCTCGGCCACGCCCCGGCGCAGGCTGTGGACGGCCTGCACGTCGCCGCGGCGCACGTAGGCGAGCAGTTCGCCCAGCATGGCCTGCGCGGGCGACAGCGCGATGTCGATCTGCGTGCCGTGCATGAGGTCGGCATAGGAGCGGCGGTTGATGAGCGCGAGCACCCGGCTCGCGCCCATGCGCTTGGCGAGCAGGCAGGCCATGATGTTGTCCTCGTCGTCGTCGGTGATGGCGAGGAACAGGTCCACGTCCTCGATGCACTCGTCGCCGAGCAGGTCTTCGTCGGTGGCGTCGCCGTGCAGCACGAGCACCTCCGCGGGCAGCACGGAGGCCAGTTCGGTGCAGCGGTCGGCGTCCGATTCGAGGATCTTGATGTGGAAGCCGCCCTGCTCCGCCAGTTGCCGCGCGAGCCGCAGGCCCACGCGGCCGCCGCCGGCGATCATGATGCGGCGCACCGGATGCTGGGGCAGGCCGCCGCGCTGGTGCAGCGCCGCGAGCACGCCCGGGATCTGGTCGCGGGCGGCGAGCACGAAGACTTCGTCGCCCGCCTCGATGCGTGTGGCGCCGTCGCAGGCGATGAAGCGGTCGGGCTCTTCGGGGAAGCGCCGGTAGATGGCCACCACGCGCATGGCGACATGGGGCGCGCTGGCGCGCATGTCGGCGATGCGCATGCCCACCACCGGGGCGCCGCCGCGCGCGCGGACCGAGGCGAGGCAGGCCCGGCCGCCCGCGAACTCGCGCACCTGCAGGGCCTCGGGGTACTGCACGAGCTTGCCGATGTAGCGCGTGAGCGACTCCTCGGGACAGATGACGCGGTCGACCGCGAAGCCTTCCTTGCCGAGCATCGAGCGGCCACGGCCGTCGTCGCCGGTATCGAAGCCGGAGGAGCGCACGCGGGCGATGCGTGTGGGGATGTTGAAGAGCAGCTGCGCGATCTTGCAGCAGACCAGGTTCGTCTCGTCGAGCGCGGCGCAGGCGATGAGCAGATCGGTGTCGGCGGCTCCGGCCTCGGCCAGCACTTCGGGGTCGATGCCGCTGCCCACGACGCCGCGCAGGTCGAAACGCGATTCCAGGTCGCGCAGCCGGCGCGCGTCGGTGTCGATGACGGTGATGTCGTTCTTCTCGGACACGAGGCTGTCGGCCACGCTCTCGCCCACGCGGCCCGCGCCCAGGATGATGATCTTCATGCGGAGGGAACGATGGAGGGATGGGAGGGAGCGCCGGCCGGACACGTGCCGCGGCCGGCAGGGACTCAGCCGCGGATGTCGCCGTCGCCGAGCACCACCCACTTGAGCGAGGTGAGGCCCTCGATGCCCACCGGGCCGCGGGCGTGGAACTTGTCGGTGCTGATGCCGATTTCGGCGCCCAGGCCGTATTCGAAGCCGTCGGCGAAGCGCGTGCTGGCGTTCACCATCACGCTGGCCGAATCCACTTCGCGCAGGAAACGCTGGGCGTGCATGTGGTCGCGCGTGAGGATCGCGTCGGTGTGGTGGCTGCCGTAGCGGTTGATGTGGTCGATGGCTTCGTCGAGGCCGTCCACCACCTTGATGCTGATGACGGGCGCGAGGTACTCCTCGGACCAGTCCTGCTCGGTGGCGGGCACCAGCAGCGCGCCGGGCACGTCGGCCAGCAGCGCCAGCGCCTCGGGGCAGCCGCGCATCTCGACGCCCTTGGCGGCATAGACGACGCCGATCTGCGGCAGGAATTCGGCCGCCACGCCGCGCGCGACGAGCAGACCCTCGCTCGCGTTGCAGGGGCTGTATTTCTGGGTCTTGGCGTTGTCGGCCACCTTGACGGCCATGGCGACGTCGCAGGGGTCGTCGACGTAGGTGTGGCAGTTGCCGTCCAGGTGCTTGATCACGGGCACCTTGGCATCGCGGCTGATGCGCTCGATGAGGCCTTTGCCGCCGCGCGGGATGATGACGTCCACGTACTGCGGCATGGCGATGAGGTGGCCCACGGCCTCGCGGTCGGTGGTCTGCACGAGCTGCACGGCGTCGGTCGGGAGGCCGGCTTCTTCGAGCGCCTCCTGGACGATGCGGGCGAGCGCGCGGTTGGAGTCGATCGCCTCGGAGCCGCCGCGCAGGATGCAGGCGTTGCCGCTCTTGATGCTGAGGCTGGCAGCCTCGATGGTCACGTTCGGGCGGCTCTCGTAGATCATGCCGAAGACGCCGATCGGCACGCGCATCTGGCCGACGCGGATGCCGCTGGGCTGCTGGCGCATGCCGGAGATCTCGCCGATCACGTCGCCCATGGCGGCGAGCTGCTCGCAGCCGAGCGCGCAGGTGTCCAGCACCTTGGGGGTGAGCTTGAGCCGGTCCACCATGGGCTCGGCGAGGCCGGCGGCGCGGGCACGGTCGAGGTCGCGGGCGTTGTCGGCCTGCAGCGCGGCGGTGCTCTCGCGCAGGCGGCGGGCCAGCGCGAGCAATGCCCGGTTCTTGACGGCGGCCGGCGCCCGGGCCATCAGCGCGGAGGCGGCCTTGGCCTGGGAACCGAGGGCGTGGAGGGTTTCGGCGATGTGCTGCGCGTTCATGGGCGTGATTTTGACGCACTTGCCACGCCCGCGCCGGCGCGGGCCTGTTCCAGCAGCCACGGCGCGGCTTCGAGCCCCCCTGCCAGCCGGCGCTCGCGATGCGGTGGGCAACGCCCGGCCGAATGCTCCGATGCGACGGGTCTCGCCGGTCGGGCACGGTACGCTTGGCGCGTTTCTTCCCTCGCCGCAATCCGACGCCGCCGACCATGCACCACGCACCGCACACCGCCCCCCTTTCCCAGTTGCACGCACTGCAGGACGTGCTCGCGCAGTTGCGCCAGGGCATGCTGACCGCACACGCCTTCAGCGATCAGGCGCGCCAGCACCGCGAATTGCTGGCTTCCTTGCCGGCACGCTACACGGAGGTGCTGCACGGCCTGCTGGACCGGCTGGAATCCAGCGCACTGTTTTCCGAAGAGAGCTGCTCGTTCAGCCAGCGGGAACTGGTCGACAGCCTGCAGATGTGGATCGACAAGGCCGGCGGGGTGCTGCGCCCTTCCTGAGCGATCCGGATCTCACTCCTGGAAGGACACCGTGGCCTTGGCGCGACCGTCCACGGAGAGCGAGAACACGTCCGGCCGGGCATAGTGTCCGACCACGTCGAAGTCGTACTTCGCGCGGGTGAGTTCCGCCAGATCGATCTGCGCCGTGAGGAGACCGGTTTCGTTCTTCAACGGCCCGGCCAGCACATCGCCCATGGGCCCCACGATCACGCTGTTGCCCTGTATCAGCGGGCGGTCCGCATCCCAGTGGGCGACGTCGATGCCCAGCGCCCGGGGCGAAGGCTGCACCTGGCAGGCGCTGACGAGGAACATGCGGCCTTCGTGCGCGATATGGCGCATCGACGCCTGCCAGACATCGCGCTCGTCCACCGTGGGCGCGCACCAGACCTGCACGCCTTTGGCGTACATCGCCGTCCTGAGCAGCGGCATGTGGTTCTCCCAGCAGATGGCGGCGCCGATGCGGCCCACCGGCGTCGCCAGCACCGGCAGGGTCGAGCCGTCGCCCTGCCCCCAGATCAACCGCTCCGTGCCGGTGGGCATGAGCTTGCGGTGCTTCGCCACCAGACCCTCCTGCGGCGAGAAGAACAGGGCCGTGCAGTAGAGCGTGTTGCCGGCACGCTCGATCACGCCGATGACGATGGTCGCACCGCTGCGGGCCGACAGCGCAGCCAACTCGTCCGTCTCCGGACCCGGCACGTCGATCGCCTCGTGGAAGTAGCGGGCGAAGGCCTCGCGGCCTTCCGGCGTGCGGTAGCCGAGGTGGGTGCCGAACAGGGAGCCCTTGGGGTATCCGCCGAGCAGGGCCTCCGGCATCACGACCAGCCCCGCTCCGCTGGCCTGGATCCGCCCCTCGAACGCCAGAATGTCCCGGAGCGTCTGGCCGGTACCCGAAGGCGATGATCCGATCTGGAGGGCGGCCACGGTCGCGGTGGTCGCGGTGGTCGCGGTGGTCGCGGTGGTCGCGGTGGTCGCGGTGGTCGCGGTGGACACGGTGGGCGGGGCGGTCTGGGGGGTGGGGGGAGTCATGGGCCGAGATCCTGGAAGCAGTCGATGCGCCCATGGTGCGCGCCTCGGGCCGGAGCATCAACCGTTCACAATCCCCATCAGATATGAGCCAGATCGATTTCCCGCAGATGGACCTGAATCTTCTGAAGGTGTTCGAGGCACTGTACGAAGAGGGCGGCGCCGGGCGCGCCGGAACCCGGCTGAACCTGACGCAGTCGGCCGTCAGTGCCGCGCTGGCGCGGCTGCGGGTGCTGTATGGCGATCACCTGTTCGAGCGGACAGGCCGCGGCCTGCGCCCGACACCGCGGGCGATGGAACTCCGGCCCCTGGTCGCCGATGCGCTGGACCGCTGCCGCCAGAGCCTGGCCGTCTCGTCCCGGCTGGCCACCGACGCACCGCGGACGCTGACGCTGGGTCTGTCGGACGATTTCGAAATGGCCCTCGGCGGACCGCTGATCGCCCGGATCCAGTCCCAGATGCCCGGGCTGCGGCTGATCCTGAAGCAGACGCACAGCCTCGTGGCCGGCGACATGCTGCTGTCCCGCGAGATCGACCTGAGCCTGACCTCGGGCGGGATCACGTCCGACCTGCTGGGACGCGAGGTCATCGGCATGGCCGGCTATGCGTGCGTGTGCGACGGCCGCTTCCTCCCCGAGGGCCCTTTGGGCATGGACGAGTACCTGCGCCGGGGCCATGTGCTGGTGTCCGCGCGGGGCTATGCGGGTGCCGTGGACGAGGCGCTCAAGGAACAGGGCATGAAACGCGTGGTACAGGCATCGACCACGCACTTCGCTGCCCTCCCGTACCTGCTGATGGACAGCGACTGCGTCGCCACGCTGCCGCGGCACGCCGCGCTGGCCATGGCCCGCTGCAGCCCGCTGCGCTGGACCGAATGCCCGTTGGCCCTGCCCCGCTATGCCATCGAGCTGGGCTGGCGCAAGCACAGCATGCGCGACCCCGCTCTCCAGCGACTCAAGACGCTGGTGAAACAGGCCGGCGAAGGGCAGTTCCAGCCCCCTTTCTCCGCACCTGCCACGCCGTGATCTGCCACCGCCGGAGCAGGCGGGGGCCGCGGGAGGTCACCGGGACGCGCACGCCTTGCAGAGCTGCAGCGCGAGCCGGTGCAGCGCCTGCCAGCCGTTCGAGGGCCAGTCCGGCACCTTGAGCCCCTTGACGATGCCGTCCACGGCATGCGCGGACTGCAGCAGCCGGGACGCGGCGGCATCGGAGAAACGCGGGACGATGCGTTCGAAGAGGCGCTCCTTCGGGCCCCAGACGCGGTTCTCGCGCAGGGCCATGGGCAGCGGCTTGCCGGCGTTCACGGCGTCTTTCACGCGCTTGAGGGAGCGGATGTCCTCGGCCAGCGTCCAGTGCACGAGCACCTCGGCCTCGCCCTCGGCCTGCAGGCCGTCGAGCATGCGCTGCATGCGCGCCACCTGGCCCGAGAGCACCGCCTCGGAGAGCTTGAACACGTCGTAGCGCGCCACGTTGAGCACGGCGGCCTCGACCTGGCTCCAGGAGAGTTCTCCGGGCGGATGCAGCAGCGCGAGCTTCTGGATTTCCTGGTGGGCGGCCAGCAGGTTGCCTTCCACGCGGTCGGCGAAGAACTGCAGCGTGCGCTGCCCCTCCTCGCCCGGTGCCACGCGCTGGCCCTGGGCCGCGAGGCGCTGGGCGATCCACTGCGGCAGCGCCCCGCGTTCGACCGGGTCGATCTGCACGCTCACGCCTTCGCGGTCGAGCGCCGAGAACCAGGCGCCGGTCCGGGTGGCCTTGTCCAGGCGCGGCAGCAGGACGAGCGTCAGCGTGCTGTCGTTGCCGGCCGCCGCGGCGGCGATCTGCTGCAGCGCGGCGCCGCCGTCCTTGCCGGGCTTGCCGGAGGGAATGCGGATCTCCACGACCTGCTTGTCGGCGAAGAGCGAGAGCGACCCGCCCGCGGCGAGCACCGCGCTCCAGTCGAAGTGCGCACCGGCGACGGTGTGGCTGCTGCGCTCGGTATAGCCCTCGGTGCGCGCGGCCGCCCGCACCGCGTCGGCGGCCTCCTGCTGCAGCAGCGGCTCGTCGCCGTGCAGGACGTAGAGCGGGCGCACCCCTTTCTGGAGGTGCGCGGCCAACTGGTTCAGCGCGACCTGCATGGCACCGCCTGGTCCGCCCGGGCTCCGTGGCGCAGCGTCACTGCGGACGCGCCGCGGCCAGGCGGCGCAGCAGTTGCTGCACGAGGTCGGTCTGCATGTTGCGGTAGAGCAGCGCCTCTTCGGCCTCCTTGGCGAGGGCGATGCTTTCGTTGTAGCTCACGTCGCGCTGCTGCACCAGCTCGGTCGGCGGGATCAGCTCCACGCCCTGCTGGTTGCGCAGCCGGAAGCGGATGCGCAGGCGCAGCTGCAGCTCGCGCACCTGGCCGGAGGCGTTGTAGCCCACCACCACGCGCTCGCGCTGCTCGGACAGCAGTTCGAACACCGCCTCGGCCTTGGGCAGATCGGCGGGATCGCGCAGCACCGTGAGGTTGCCGCCCGCGCCCTTGAGCGTGCGCTCGAGTTCGCGCCCGAGCTGCGAGCCGCCTGCGGCCTGGATGTAGAGGGTGCGGAACTGGAACTCCGGCGCGCCGCGCAGGCGGAAGCCGCAGGCGGTGAGGCCGGCGGCCAGCGGCGCTGCGGCCAGCAGGGTCAGGAACGAGCGTTTGCGCTGCAGCATGGGGCGGGCTCTCGGGTGCGATGGGTTCAACACGGACGGCGTGGCGGCAGGCAGGGCGGTCAGACGACCACGTTCACCAGCCGGCCCGGCACGACCACGACCTTCTTGGGCGCTGCGCCGGCGGCGTGCTTGTGGAAATCGTCGCTCGCGAGGGCGATGCGCTCGATCTCCGCCTTGTCGGCGCCGGCCGGCACGCGGATCGCGCCGCGCAGCTTGCCGTTGACCTGCAGCATCAGCTCGATCTCGTCCTGCACCAGCGCGGCGGCATCGACCCGGGGCCACGGCGCGTCCAGCAGGTCGCCGAGCGCGCCGGCATAGCCCAGCGAACTCCAGAGGGCGTGCGCGATGTGGGGCGTGGCCGGGTAGATCGCGCGCAGCAGGATGCCGAAGCCCTCGATCAGCGCGACCAGGCCGCCGGGCGCATCCACCGCCTTGAAGTCCTCCAGCGCGTTGAGCATCTTCATCGCGCCGGAGACCACGGTGTTGTACTGCATGCGCTGGTAGTCGTAGTCCACCTGCTTGAGCACGGTGTGGATCTCCAGCCGCAGCGCCTTGGCCTCCTTGCCGAACTGCACGTCGCCCAGGCTCTGGGCGCCCTGGATGGCGGACTCGGTGGCCGCGGCGTCGATGCCCGTGAGCTTCACGCCGAAGTTCCAGACGCGGCGCAGGAAGCGGTAGCTGCCCTCCACGGCGGCGTCGTTCCACTCCAGCGTGGCCTCGGGCGGTGCGGTGAACATGGTGTAGAGGCGGGCCGTGTCGGCGCCGTACTTCTCGATCAGCTCCTGCGGATCGACGCCGTTGTTCTTGGACTTGGACATGGTGCCCACGCCCTCGTAGTCGATCGGCGTGCCCACGGGCAGGTCCCCGACGGCGTTCTTGAGACGCGCGCCGGTGATCTTGCCGGTTTCGTCCACGACGTGCTCGACGTCGTGCGGCCAGAAGTATTCCTTGCCGCCCTTGTCGGTGCGGCGCGAATAGATGTGGTTGAGCACCATGCCCTGCGTGAGCAGCTTGGTGAAGGGCTCGTCGACCTTCACCAGGCCCAGGTCGCGCATGACCTTGGTCCAGAAGCGCGCGTACAGCAGGTGCAGGATCGCGTGCTCGATGCCGCCGATGTACTGGTCCATCGGCATCCAGTAGTCGGCGCCGCCGGCCACCATGGCGTCGGGGTTCTTCGGGTCGCAGTAGCGCATGAAGTACCACGACGAATCCACGAACGTGTCCATGGTGTCGGTCTCGCGCCGCGCGGCCTTGCCGCAGACGGGGCACTTCACGCCGGCATGGAAGCCCTCGTGCTTGTGCAGCGGGTTGCCGGAGCCGTCCGGGATGCAGTCCTGCGGCAGCACCACGGGCAGGTCCTTCTCGGGGACCGGCACCGCGCCGTGCTCGTCGCAGTGGATGATCGGGATCGGCGTGCCCCAGTAGCGCTGGCGCGAGACGCCCCAGTCGCGCAGGCGCCAGGTGGTCTTCTTCTCGCCCAGGCCCTTTTCCTGCAGCGCATGCGCCACGGCGGAGACGGCCTCCGGGTAGGTCAGCCCGCTGAAGTTGTCGGAGTTGATGGTGACGCCGTTCTGCTTGTCGCCGTACCAGTCCTGCCACCGGTGGTAGTCGAAGGTCTCGCCGTCGACGAGCACGACCTGCTTGATCTCGATGCCGTACTTGAGCGCGAAGGCGAAGTCGCGCTCGTCGTGCGCCGGCACGCCCATGACGGCGCCGTCGCCGTAGCCCATGAGCACGTAGTTGCCCACCCAGACCTCCACGGGCTCTTCGGTGATCGGGTGCGTGACGGTCAGGCCCGTGCGCACGCCCTTCTTCTCCTGCGTGGCCAGTTCGGCCTCGGTGGTGCCGCCGGTCTTGCACTCTTCGATGAAGGCGGCCAGTTCCGGATTGGAGCGCGCCGCATGGGCGGCCAGCGGATGCTCGGGCGCCACGGCGCAGAAGGTGACGCCCATGATGGTGTCGGCGCGCGTCGTGAAGACGTACATGCGGCCGTCGCCGATCAGCAGGCCGTCGTCGCCGCGGATGCCGTGCGTGAAGGCGAAGCGCACGCCCTCGCTCTTGCCGATCCAGTTCTCCTGCATCAGCCGCACCTTGTCGGGCCAGCCGGTGAGCGTGGCGTTCGGATTGCCCACCTGCACGTGATCGAGCAGCTCCTGCGCGTAGTCGGTGATCTTCAGGTAGTAGCCGGGAATCTCGCGCTTTTCCACGGGCGCACCGGTGCGCCAGCCGCGGCCGTCGATGACCTGCTCGTTGGCGAGCACGGTCTGGTCCACCGGATCCCAGTTCACGACCTGGGTCTTGCGGTAGGCGATGCCCTTTTCCAGCATCTTGAGGAACAGCCACTGGTTCCACTTGTAGTAGTCCGGGTCGCAGGTGGCGACCTCGCGCGACCAGTCGATGGCCAGCCCCATCGCCTGCATCTGCTTCTTCATGTAGGCGATGTTGTCGTAGGTCCACTGCGCGGGCGGCACGCCGTTCTTCAGCGCCGCGTTCTCGGCCGGCAGGCCGAAGGCATCCCAGCCCATGGGCATCAGCACGTTCTGGCCGTTCATGCGCAGGTAGCGCGTGAGCATGTCGTTGATCGTGTAGTTGCGCACGTGGCCCATGTGCAGCTTGCCGCTGGGGTAGGGCAGCATGGAGCAGGCATAGAACTTCTTCTTGCCCGCGTCTTCGGTCACGCGGTAGGCATCGCGGGCGGTCCAGTGGCTGTGCGCGGCGCGCTCGACCTCGGCAGGGGTGTATTTGTCTTGCATGGAAAAAATCGGACCGGGCCACGCGCGGCCACCGGCGGTTCGCAGGAGGAAGAAGAGGAACAGGGATTCGCCGTGGATTTTAGGCGCGATGGCGCGGCATCCCGCGGCCGTGCTCCGGCCCGGGCTTTCCGGGCGCGTTCAAGGCCGGGAGGCGGGGGAACCCGGCGCCGCGGCGGCCTGGGGCTCCGCGACGAAACCGATGCGGTGCAGGCCCGCCGCGTGCGCCGCGCCCATGACTTCCACCACGCGCCCGTACGGCACGCCCGCGTCGGCGCGCAGCTGCACTTCCGTGTCGGGGCGCCGCGTCGCTGCGCCGCGCAGCCGCGCGGCCAGCGCGGCGCCATCCACCGGCTCGCCGCCGACGAAGACCTGGCCCGCGGCGTCGATGGCCACGGCGATGGACTCGCCGGGCGCCCCCGGGGCCGTGCCTTCCGCGCGCGGCAGGTCGAGCCGGATGGAGCCCGCGAGCAGCGGGGCGGTGAGGATGAAGATCACCACCAGCACCAGCATGACATCCACCAGCGGCGTCATGTTGATGTCGCTCATGGGCTTGGGAGCGGACGTGCGTTCGAGGCGGCCGAATGCCATGGGGCGCGGGGAAGGTGGTGAGGACGGACGGTGGACGTGCCGGTGGATCAGGGCCGCCCGGATCAGCCGCCGGAAGCCGCGGGCGCGTCCAGCAGGAGTTCGCGCAGGTCCAGCGCGAAGCCTTCGAGATCGGCCTCCACGCGCCCGATCCAGCGCCCGAAGAGGTTGTAGGCCAGGACGGCGGGAATGGCCACGGCCAGGCCGGCGGCCGTCATCACGAGCGCCTCGCCGACGGGGCCGGCCACGCGGTCGATCGACACCGGGCCGCCACCGGCCAGGGCGGTGAGCGCATGGTAGATGCCCCACACGGTGCCCAGCAGGCCGACGAAGGGCGCGGTGGAGCCGACGGTGGCGAGCAGCACCTGCCCGAAATGCAGCCGGCCGAGCACGCGGTGCAGGGCATCCCGCAGCACGCGCGTGAGCTGCTGACCGCGCTGCCCGCCCGCGGCGAGGGTGCCGGCCGGCGCGCCTTCCGCGACACCGGCCGCGGCCTCGACCAGCGGCAGCACGAGGCGGTCGCGGTCGGATGCGGCGAGATCGCGGGCCGCGGCCGCCATCGACGGCGATTGCCAGAATGCGGCGGTGCCCCGTCCCACTCCGGCCACGGCACGCCGCAGCAGCCAGGTTTTCCAGAGGATGACCACCCAACTCGCCACCGACATGGCCAGCAGCAGCACGGCCGAGACGCGGGTGACCATGTCGCCCTGATGCCACCAGTGCCAAGCGTTCATGGATGCGCCGCCGCGGGAAAGGGAGGATCAGGCTTCGCCGTGCAGCCCCAGCACGTCGAACATGTCGAAGAGGCCCGTGCGGTGCGCCGCCAGGAAGCGCGCGGCGCGCAGGCTGCCCTGCGCGTAGCCGGCGCGGCTCGAGGAGCGGTGCGAGATCTCGATGCGCTCGCCCGTGCCGGCGAACAGCACGGTGTGGTCGCCCACGATGTCGCCGCCGCGCACGGTGGCGAAGCCGATGGTGGAGGGATCGCGCTCGCCGGTGACGCCTTCACGGCCGTACACGGCGCAGTCCTTGAGGTCGCGGCCCAGCGCATCGGCGATGACCTCGCCCATCTTGAGCGCGGTGCCCGACGGCGCATCCACCTTGTGGCGGTGGTGGGCCTCGATGATCTCGATGTCGTAGCCGGTCGACAGCGCCTTCGCGGCCATCTCCAGCAGCTTGAAGGTGACGTTCACGCCCACGCTCATGTTGGGCGCCATGACGACGGCCGTGCGCTGCGCGAAGGTCGCGATCTCGGCCTTCTGGTCGCCGGTGAAGCCGGTCGTGCCGATCACGGCCTTCACGCCGAGTTCGGCGCACGCGGCGAGGTGCGCGAGCGTGCCCTCGGGGCGGGTGAAATCGATCAGCACGTCGGCACCGGCCAGGCCCTTCTGCACGTCCGCCGTGATGGCGACCCCGCTGGCGTGGCCGAGGAACGCGGTCGCGTCGTTGCCGAGGAAGGTGCTGCCCTCGACGTCGAGCGCCCCCGCGAGGACCAGGTCGTCGCTGGCGCGGATGGCCTCGATGAGCATGCGGCCCATGCGGCCGGAAGCGCCCGCGACGGCGACGCGGCACGGGGCCGCGGCACCGGAGGACGACGGGAGCGAAGACGGGGAGGCGGGCACGGTCATGGCGCGGAGGGCAGAAGGATCGGACGGAAGTGCTCGGACCGGCGTGGCGGCGGGCGGCGGCCCGGCAGCCGGGCCCCGGGGCGCCGCGGCGCCGTCAGCGGGTGGTGGATTCCAGGGGCGGGTAGCTCGACGGCGGGGGCGGCACGGCGGAATCGGCCGGCTCGGGCAGGGTCGCCGTGGAAGCCTTGGGGTACTTGGCGAGCTGCTCGGGCGTCGCTTCGAGCGGCGGCACCTTGGACGTGACCTTGCTCCTGCGCGAGGTGCCGAGCGTGGCGACGAATTCGGCCTCGGTGGGCATCTCGTCGCCTTCGACCCGGTCGAAGGTGTCGCCCTTGAAGAACACGGTGAGCTTGCGCGACTGGGCCTCGATGCCCGGGCGCTTGAGCGTGAAGACGTAATCCCAGCGGTCCGCGTGGAACAGGCTGGTCATGAGGGGCGTGCCCAGGATCTCCTTGACCTGCTGGCGGGACATGCCGGGCTGCAGCGCCTCGACCTGTTCGCGGGTGACGACGTTGCCCTGCACCACCTCGACCTTGTAGGGCGTGACCATGCCCGCGATGCGGTTGCTGGCACTGTCGAAGCTGCCGCAGGCCGAGAGGCCCGCGCCGAGCAACAGGATCAGGCCGATGCGGGCGCTGCGATGGGCGTGGACGGACATGGAAATTGGCATAAACGATATGATCGGACCATTGTAGCGGCTGGTCTCCCAGGCCTTGGCGCGCGCCCCCAGGCACACGAAAGACCCTGTCATGACGAACATCGACGAACTCAAGAGCACCGGGCTCAAGGCCACCCTGCCCCGCCTGAAGATCCTCGAGATCTTCCAGAAGGGCGCGCAGCGCCACATGACGGCCGAAGACGTGTTCCGCGTGCTGCTGGAGGAGCGCTCCGACATCGGCCTGGCCACCGTCTACCGCGTGCTCACCCAGTTCGAGCAGGCCGGCATCCTGATCCGCAGCAACTTCGAGAGCGGCAAGGCGGTGTACGAGCTGAACGAAGGCCAGCACCACGACCACTTCATCTGCACGGTCTGCGGCAAGGTCGAGGAGTTCTTCGATCCCGAGATCGAGAAGCGCCAGCAGCTCGTGGCCAAGGCCAAGGGCTGGGTGGTGCAGGACCATGCCATGGCGCTCTACGGCCAGTGCGCCACCTGCGCCGCGAAGGCCACGGCCAGCCGCTGAGGCCGCCGGCCGCCCACGCGGCCCTTCCGTCGCCGCCTCAACCGCCGTCGCGCTGCTCCATCGCACGGCGGTGGCGCTCGACGAACTCCTGGTACGTATCGATGCCGCGCAGGTTGAGGATGGTGTTGCGCACCGCCGCCTCCACCAGCACGGCGATGTTGCGGCCCGCCACCACCTGGATCACCACCTTCAGCACGGGCACGCCCAGCACGTCCTGGGTGAGGGGCTCGTAGGGCAGGCGTTCGTATTCGCGCTCCAGCGTCTCCTTGCGCACCAGGTGCACGATGAGGCGCAGGCGCATCTTGCGGCGCACCGCCGTCTCTCCGAAGATCGCGCGGATGTCCAGCAGGCCGATGCCGCGCACCTCCAGCAGGTTCTGCAGCAGATCGGGGCACTTGCCCTCGATGGTGGTCTGGTTGATGCGGAAGAAATCCACCGCGTCGTCGGCCACGAGGCCGTTGCCGCGCGAGATGAGCTCCAGCCCCAGCTCGCTCTTGCCGAGGCCCGATTCCCCGGTGATCAGCACGCCCAGGCCCAGGATGTCCATGAAGACGCCGTGCATGGTGGTGCGGTCGGCGAAGTGCTTGGACAGGTAGGCGCGCAGCACGTCGATGACGAAGGCCGACGATTCGTGCGTGGCGAACATCGGGATCTGCGCGCGCTCGCACATGGACAGCAGCGCATCGGGCGCCACCTGGCTGTCGGCCAGCACGAGCACCGGGGGCTCCAGCGTCACGATGCGCGCGATGCGGCGCTTGCAGTCTTCCGGCGTGGCGTTGGTGAGGTAGGCGATCTCGCGCTCGCCCAGGATCTGCACCCGGTAGGGATGGATGTAGTTCAGGTAGCCGACCAGGTCGGCGCCGGAGCGCGCGGAACGCACGGCGACCTCGTCGAAACGGCGCTCGGAAGCCCCCAGGCCGGCCACCCACTCCCATTTGAGGGCGGCGCGGAACTCCTCGAAGACGACGTCGGCGCTGATGACGTTGGGTTTCACGCGGTGCGGTCTCGGTCTTGGGCGGGCGGCAGGAATGCGGGAAGGATCAGACGGGTGCCTGGGCCGATTGCCAGCCGGCGATGAGGCCGTGGAGTTCGGCGGCGTCGCCCGAGGACTTGATGCGCTCGCGCAGCGGCCCGTCGCTCAAGAGCTCGGCGATCTCGGAGAGGATCTCCAGGTGCTTCTGCGTGGCGGCCTCCGGCACGAGCAGGAAGATCAGCAGGCCCACGGGCTGCTCGTCGGGCGCGTCGAAACCGATGGGATGCGCCAGCTGGAACACGGCCGCCATCGGCGCCTTAAGACCCTTGATGCGGCCGTGGGGAATCGCCACGCCGTGCCCGAGGCCCGTGGACCCCAGGCGCTCGCGGGCGAACAGGCTGTCGGTGATGAGCGCGCGAGAGAGGCCGTGCTGGCTCTCGAACAACAGCCCCGCCTCCTCGAAAGCACGCTTTTTGCTGGTGGCGTCGACGCTCACGAGCACTTGAGCGGCCGGCAATATGGAAGCTAGACGGTTCATGGTGAAGGGGTCGCAATTATGCACCCCCTAGCATAAACCCTGAGCCCCTCCGCGGGTGCATGAAAAAGCCGCCTTTCGCGGCGGCTTTACGGGGAAACCCCAGGATGGCTTCCGATCATTCCCGCAGTGCGGAAACTTCAGGCCTCCATGGCCGGCTGGGCGCGCTTGAGGGGGCAGTGGTGGTCCTGCAGGCGGTCCTTGTGGCGCACGACCTGGCGGTCGAGCTTGTCCACGAGTTCGTCGACGGCGGCATACAGATCGGAATGGGAGCTTTCCGCGAACAGGTCGTTGCCCTTCACGTGCACGTTGCACTCGGCCCGCTGGCGCTTTTCCTTTTCCTTTTGCTTTTCAACGGTGAGCAGCACCTTGACATCGACCACCTGGTCGAAATGCCGGCTAATCCGGTCCAGCTTGCCCGTCACGTAGCTGCGCAGGGCGGGGGTGACTTCGAGGTGATGGCCGCTGATCGTCAGGTTCATAAACAAGTCTCCATGGCACGTTGACACAAACGCCGTCGCCTCGGGGTCGAGGCATCGGCCCTACGGATGGGAGCTCATGCATGCGCTGTCGAATCCACTATGCGCCGCGCTGCCGGGAAATGCAATCCTGACCGCGGCAGGGCCGGGGATACTGCCGTTACAGATGACCCGGCCGCCGGAGCAGCGCAAAATGGGCCGGCTTTGCGGCAGGGCGCGCCCTAGAATCCGGCCATTGCCCCCGTGTCCTTGCGCGGCGATCCCGGATTACGTTTGCAACCCCTTCACACCATGACCCTGCCCAGCCCCACCGCCCTGCACACCTCGTCCCTGGCCTCGCTGCCGCTGCTCGCGCGCGGCAAGGTCCGCGACAACTACGCCGTGGGCGACGACCGCATCCTGATGGTGGCGAGCGACCGTATCTCGGCGTTCGACGTCATCATGGGCGAGCCGATTCCCGGCAAAGGCGAGCTGCTGACGAAGATGGCGCTGTTCTGGTTCGACAAGCTCTGCCACCTGTGCCCCAACCACCTGACGGGCGAATCGCCGGAGAGCGTGGTGTCCCCCGAGGAAGCCCCGCAGGTGCGCGGGCGCTCGATGCTCGTGCAGCGCCTGCGGCCCATTCCCGTCGAGGCGGTGGTGCGCGGCTACCTGGCCGGCAGCGGCTGGAAGGAGTACCAGGCCACGCGTTCGGTCTGCGGAGTGCAACTGCCCGAGGGCCTGACGAACGCGGCGCGCCTGCCGCAGCCGATCTACACGCCGGCCGCCAAGGCCGCCATGGGCGAGCACGACGAGAACATCACCTTCGAGCGCACGGCGGAGATGATCGGCATCGAACTGGCCACGAAGATCCGCGACACCAGCATCGCGCTCTACGAGGCCGCAGCGGCGATCGCGCTCGAGAAGGGCATGATCATCGCGGACACCAAGTTCGAGTTCGGCCTCGCGCCCGACGGCACGCTGGTGCTGATGGACGAAGTGCTCACGCCGGACAGCTCCCGCTACTGGCCCGTCGAGGGCTACGAGGCGGCCCTGGCGGCCGGCGAGAACCCGCCCAGCTACGACAAGCAGTTCGTGCGCGACTGGCTGGAGCAGGCGCAGGTGAACGGCGCCCCCTGGAACAAGTCCGCGCCCGCGCCGCGCCTGCCGCGCGAGGTGATCGAGAAGACGGCGGCCAAGTACCGCGAGGCCCTGGACCGGCTCCTGGGCTGAGCCAAACCAGGCCAGGAGCGGTCAGCGGGCGAAGCGCAGCTCGGGCGCCTCGAAGCGCAGCAGCACGCGCTCCTTCTTCCGCCCGTCGGCGCGGGTGAGCAGCAACTGCCGGCCCTCGATGCGGTAGTGCTCGACGGCGCGCAGCGCCTCGAGGTAGAGCCCCTCTGCGAGCCCGGTGTCGAAGCACAGTTGCAGCCCGGAATCGATCGGACCGACGCGCAGGTCGCCGCCCGCGATCTCGTACGCGCCGATGAAGCGGTTGCAGCCGCCCGTGCCCGCGAGCCGCCCCTCGTCCGGCAGCACCACCAGATGTGCTTCGGGCCGGCCGGCCGGCGTGGGCGGCATGGGCATGCCGTCGATCTCGACGAGCCGCCAGTAGGTCTGCGCCAGCGGCACCGCGGCCTGCTCGGTGGCGGCGCCGCGCGGCAGCGGCTGCAGCGGCACGTCGACGTGGCGGTAGGCCGGATCGCGCTGCAGCGGATGCGTGCCTTCGCTCGCCATCCAGGCGATGCCGTTCACCGACACCACGGCGCGGACCACGTACTTGCCGTCGGGCGCGACCAGCGCGGTGCGGTAGGGAATGCGCAGCGCCACGGGCAGCCGCTCGAACGTCTCGAAGCTCTGCCGCCCGACCACCAGGGGTGGGGCGTCCTCGTCCGTCACGTCGAGCAGGACCGCCTCGAAGGTGCCGCCGGAGGGAATGAAGAACCGCTGCCGGGAATAGGCCGTGCCCGTGACCTCGGCATCGGCCGGCGCGGGCAGGATCGAGCAGCCGGCGGCGCAGAGCGCCAGCAGTGCCGCTCCGATCCAGGCCGCTGCACGTGCCGGGCGCCACGCCCGGCGCTCGGCCGCCCAGGGTGCGCGCACGGTGCGCGGCGCGCTGGTCACATCAGCTCAGCACCACGCTGGAGAGGCGGCGCCGGTAGGTGGCCACGACCGGGTCTTCGGGCGGGATCTGGCCCTCGGCGACCTTGGCGCGCGGCGGCTCGATGATCTCCAGCACGGCCACGTAGGTCTTGCGGGCGGCCTCGTCGTTCCAGGCCTTGTCGCGCATGAGGATCTCCAGCAGCTCGTCCATGGCATCCGTCCAGCGCTGGCGGGCGATGAGCCGGCGGGCGCGGGCGAAGCGCGCGTCGAAATCGCGCTTGCTGGCGGCGATCTTCGCGGCGAACTCGGCCTCGGCGGCGGCGTCGTCCGGCGCGGCATCCACGGCGTCGATCGCGTCCATCCACACTTTCAGGGCCCCCAGGCGGCGCGAGCCGGTCGCCTTGGCGATCACGGGCGCGAAGGCGACCTTGGCGTCGTCCACGCGGCCGAGTTGCAGCAGCAGCTTCACGTAGTCGAAGCGCGCGTCGTCGTTGGCCGGATCGGTGGCCACGGCGTGCTGGAGCTTTTCCAGCGCGGTGTCGGTATCGCCGTCCTCCAGGGCCTCCTGGGCGGCCTCTTCCTCGGCCTCGGCGAGCAGTTCGTCGGCGCTGGGCACGTGCTTGTCGAGGAAGGCGCGGACCTGGCCCTCGGGCTGAGCGCCCATGAAGCCGTCCACGGGCTGGCCTTTCATCAGCAGCACGCAGGTGGGAATGCTGCGGATGCCGAACATCGCGGCGATCTGCTGCTCCTGGTCGGAGTCGATCTTCACGAGCTTGAAGCGGCCCGCGTACTCGGTCTCCAGCTTCTCGAGGATGGGGCCGAGGGATTTGCAGGGCCCGCACCAGGGGGCCCAGAAATCCACCAGGACGGGCACTTCCATCGAGGCGGCGATGACCTCGGTTTCGAAATTCTCTACGGTGACGTCGATCATTGTGTGCAGGCAGCGGTGGCGCGCCCCGCAACGCACGGCGCACCAAAAGTAAAATCACGGGTTCCACTTCGGCGGGCACGCACGGCGCGCGGCCCCACTCCACATGAAACCCATCCAGATCGGCGTTGTCATGGGCTCCAGCAGCGACTGGGAGACCATGCAGCACGCAGTGCAGATTCTCCAGCAATTCGGCATCGCCCACGAAGCACGCGTGGTCTCGGCCCACCGCATGCCCGACGACATGTTCGCGTATGCGGAATCCGCCGTGCCGCGCGGGCTGCGCGCCATCATCGCCGGTGCGGGCGGCGCCGCCCACCTGCCCGGCATGATCGCGGCCAAGACCACGGTGCCCGTGCTCGGCGTGCCGGTGGCGAGCCGGCACCTGCAGGGCGTCGATTCGCTGCACAGCATCGTGCAGATGCCCAAGGGCATTCCCGTGGCCACCTTCGCGATCGGCACGGCGGGCGCGGCGAATGCGGCGCTCTTCGCGGTCGCCCTGCTGGCCGGCGACGACCCGGCCCTGCGCGAGCGGCTGGAGGCCTTCCGCCAGGAACAGACCGAGGCGGCCCGCGCGATGGCGCTGCCGCCCGCCGCGCCATGAGCGCGCCGGACGCCACGCAGCGCCCGATCCTGCCGGGCGCCACTCTGGGCGTGCTGGGCGGCGGGCAGCTGGGCCGCATGTTCGCGCATGCCGCGCAGGCCATGGGCTACTTCACGGCGGTGCTCGATCCCGACGAGGACAGCCCCGCGGGCCGCATCAGCCACCACCACGTCCGCACGGCCTACGAGGACCCGGACGGGCTGGCGCGCCTCGCGGCGCTGTCGGACGCCGTCACCACCGAGTTCGAGAACGTGCCCGCGCAGGCGCTGCGCACGCTCGGCGCCGAGCGTCCCGTGGCCCCCGCGGCGGACGCCGTGGCGATCGCCCAGGACCGCGCCCGGGAAAAGGCGCATTTCGGGGCCTGCGGCGTGCCCTGCGCGCCCTACGCCGTGATCGAGACGCCCGGCCAGCTGGAGGCCGTGCCGCCCGCGCTGCTGCCGGGCATCCTCAAGACGTCGCGGCTCGGCTACGACGGCAAGGGGCAGGCCCGCGTGGCCACGCCCGCGGAACTCGCCGCCGCCTGGGAGGCGATGGGCCGCGTGCCCTGCGTGCTGGAAAAGCGCCTGCCGCTCGCCTTCGAGTGCTCGGTGATCGTGGCGCGCGGCCACGACGGCGCCTGCGTGCACCTGCCGGTGCAGCGCAACCTGCACCGGGACGGCATCCTCGCGGTGACCGAAGTGCATGCGGGGAACGTGCCCGAGGCCGTCGCGCAGCAGGCGGTGGCGGCGGCGAAGTCCATCGCGGACGGCGTGGCCTACACGGGCGTGCTGTGCGTGGAATTCTTCGTGCTGGAGGACGGCTCGCTGGTGGTGAACGAGATCGCCCCGCGCCCCCACAACAGCGGCCACTACAGCCAGAACGCCTGCGACGTGTCGCAGTTCGAACTGCAGGTGCGCACGATGGCGCGGCTGCCGCTCGTGCAGCCGCGCCAGCACAGCGCCGCCGTGATGCTGAACCTGCTGGGCGACCTGTGGTTCGCGCAGGGCCCGCAGGAGACCACCCCGGCCTGGGAGGCCGTGCTGGCCCTGCCCGGCACGCACCTGCACCTGTACGGCAAGGCGCAGGCCAAGCCCGGGCGCAAGATGGGCCACCTGAACATCACCGCGCCCACCGCGGAGGCCGCGCGCGCGACGGCGCTGCAGGCCGCGGCACTGCTCGGCATCGCGCCGTTCTGAGGACGCCGCCATGATCCTCGATGGCCGGCAGCCCTCCTCCATCGCCGCGGCGGCCACGGCCCTGCGCACCGGGCACCTGCTGGGCCTGCCCACCGAAACGGTGTACGGCCTCGCGGCGGACGCCGCGAGCGACGCCGCCGTGGCGCGGATCTTCCAGGCCAAGGGCCGGCCGAGCGACCATCCGCTGATCGTGCACGTGGCCGGGCCGGAGGGCATCGCGCATTTCGCGGCGTCCGTGCCGCCGTTCGCGGACGCCCTGGTTCGTGCGTTCTGGCCCGGGCCGCTGACCCTGATCCTGCCGCGCCGCCCGGACGTGGCGGCCGCCGCAGCCGGCGGCCAGGACAGCGTCGGGCTGCGCTGCCCCGCCCACCCGGTGGCGCAGGCGGTGCTGCAGGCCTGCGCATCGGACGATCCGGCTCTGGCAGGCCGGCCGGTGCACGGCGTGGCCGCGCCCAGCGCCAACCGCTTCGGCCGCGTGAGCCCCACCACCGCGCAGCATGTGCGCGGCGAATTCGGCGACGACCTGCTGGTGCTCGACGGCGGGGCCTGCGAGGTGGGCATCGAATCGACCATCATCGACTGCACGCGCGGCGTGCCGGTGCTGCTGCGCCCCGGCGCGATCACGCGCGCGCAGATCGCCGATGCCTGCGGGCTCGTCCCCCTGTCGAAGGAAGAGCTGCCCTCCCACACGCCGCGCGCATCGGGCACGCTGGAGGCGCACTACGCGCCCAGCGCCAAGGTGCGACTCATGGACGCGAAGGCGCTGCAGACGGGGCTCGATCTGCTGGGCGCCGATGCCGCGCACCTGGCGGTGTATGCGCGCACGGCGCTGCGCTCACCGTCGCCCCGGGTGCTGCAGCGGACCATGCCCCGGGATGCGGCAGCGGCGGCGCAGGAACTTTTCGCCGCTTTGCGGGACTTCGATGACGCGGGTGTGAAACTCATCTGGATCGAAACCCCGCCCGGCACCCCGGACTGGGAAGGCGTGCGGGACCGGCTGCAGCGCGCCGCCGCGGCGTGAGGCCGGTTTCCGCCTTCCACGGACGGCCCCGCCGGTTGCAAAGCCTTACAGCGCCAGTCGTTACACTCTTGCTCAATTTTTCTGGAGAACCACCCCTATGGCAGCAAATTGGATGCGCCGCTCGTTCCTGATCGCCGCCTGCGCATCGGCCGCCCTCGTGGCCGCCTGCGGATCCAGCACCACGGAATCTGCGCTGACGCCTGACCGCATCGTCACGTTCGGCGACGGTTTCACCGACATCGGCCAGAACGGCGCGCGCTACACGGTCAACGACGGCTCCATCAACAACTGGACGCTGCAGATCGCCAGCAACTACGGCAGCACGATCACGCCGGCCGCCTCGGGCGGGACGGCGTACGCCCAGGGCAATGCACGCGTGACGGCCACGACCGATGCGGCGGGCGGCTCGGCGCCTTCCGTTACCCAGCAGGTCACGAAGTTCCTCGCCTCCAACACCCTGGGCGACAGCAACCTGGTGCTCATGAACGGTGGCATCAGCGACATCGTGGCCGGCATGAACGCCGTCAACGCCGGCACGATGACGTCCGACGACTTCCTCGCCGCGGCCACCACCGCCGGCAAGGAAATGGCCGCGCAGGTGCGCCGCCTCTCGGACGCGGGTGCCAAGCACGTGGTGGTCATCGGCACGTACGACCTGGGCAAGAGCCCCTGGGCCGTGGCGCTCGGCCAGCAGAGCCTGCTGAGCTCCGCGAGCACGCGCTTCAACCAGGCGCTGCTCGTGAGCATCGAGGACCTGGGCAAGACCGTGCTGTACGTCGACCTGGAGTACTACGCCAACCTGTTCATCGGCTCGCCGGGCGGCTACAACTTCACCAACAAGGACAACCCGGTCTGCACGTCGGTCGCTGCGGGCAACGACATCGGCATCGGCACCGGCCAGGTCAGCTCCCTGCGCTGCAACACGTCCACGCTCGTGAGCGGCGCCGACCAGAACCGCTACGTGTTCGCCGACAGCATCTACATGGCGCCCTCGGCCCACCGCCAGTTCGGCACCTACGCCTACGACCGCCTGCGCGCCCGCTGGTGATGCAAAGGCGCACCGGCCGGAGCCGGTGCCGCCGTGCCCCGCGCACGGCATACCTTCAAAAACCGGCCCTCGGGTCCCATGCCAGTCAGTGCGCCGCTGATTGGCATTTTTTTGTTGGATGCATGGACGCAGGCCGTGTCCGAATCCGGACACACGAAGGCGCGAGGATTCCTGGAGAATCCACGGCAGGGATCGCTTCTGCGCGGATCCGGCCAGGGATGAATGAAGCCGGCCCCAGCCCCCTCCAGGAGACAGGCCATGAACAATATCCAGGAATTCGCACAGCAGGTTTTTGCCAGCCAGCCCTTCAGCCGTTTGGTCGGCGCGGAACTGACGGCGATCACGGGTGACAGCGCAGAGCTTTCCCTCACCATCCAAGATCACCATTTGCAGCAGCACGGTTTCGTGCATGGCGGTGTCATCAGCTACCTCGCGGACAACGCCATTACCTTCGCGGGCGGCATTGCGCTGGGAGGCAATGCGCTGACGGTCGAATTCAAGATCAATTACCTCCGCCCCGGCGTGGGCACACGGCTCGTCGCCAGCGCCCAGGCCCGCAGCACCGGCAAACGGATGGCGATTTGCCAGTGCGAGATCCATGCGGAGGACGGAGATACCCGCAAGCTCTGTGCCCTGGCCCAGGGGACGGTCGTCCCTGCAGGCTGATTTCCGAACCGAAGGAGGCGGCGGACCGCGCATCCCGATCCGGTGGCCTCGCGCCTGCGGATACGGGCGCAAAGCAAAAAAGGCGACGTGTTGCACACGTCGCCTTTTCTTTCGATGAACCCCCGATCGGATGCTCTCGGGCCTGTCCGACCGGCAGGGTCCGCGGTCAGAACCGGTAGCCCACGCCCACGGCGAAGACGTTGGGGTTCAGGCGGATGTCGATGGACTGTCCGCTCGAGAGATGGGTCTTGGTCTTCAGGAAGCTCTTGTAGTAGGCCGCATCGACGAACCACTTCTCGTTGATGTTCCACACGAAGCCGATCTGCGGCGTGATGCCCCACTTGTCGTCGATGGACGCGGTCGTGGGGTTGGCAGGCGTGCCGCCGGTGAGGCCGTTCAGCGGCGCGGTGGTGCGCTCCTTGAAGAACTTGGCATAGGTGACGCCCAGGCCCACGTAGGGGCGGAAGGTGGCGTTCGCCTCGCCGAACCGGTACTGCGCGAACACCGTGGCGGGGATCACCTTGGTCTCGCCGACCTGGCCCACGCCGGCGATGGCGCCGTCGCCGTAGAACTTGTGCTTGAACGGCAGGCCGACCGGCACGTCGATCGCCCAGTTGTCGGTCACCATGTAGTTGATGCCGCCCGTGAGCGCGGAGGCGGAGTGGACATCCACCGTGGTGCCGGGAAAGCTCGGCGCCGAAAGGTTGCCGCTCTTGACCTGGGGCGCAATGTGGGTGGCGCCGAGGCGCACGCTCCAGGTGCCGGCGACCTGGGCGGAGGCGCTGCCGCAGGCGAGCAGAGCGAGGGCGCCCGCGGCAAGCGCGGCGGCGGAGGAAGAGGCGGAAGTGATGCGTCGTGCCATGGAATGTGCTCCTGCCTGCTTCACAGCCAGCCCGCCTGGGCGAGCGAACGTGCCACCAGTTGGGCGATCAGTTGGTGACCGTACGGGGTGGGATGGAAGCTGTCGGCGAAGCCGTAGCTCTTCCACCAGTCGGCTCCGCCCGTGGCGCCGGCGGGCGGCGTGGCGGCCGAGAGCGCGGCGGCGGTGCAGGTCGGGAAGTCGTAGGTGGGCAGGCCATCGCTGCCGCGGCCGGTGACCGGGCAGGCCGGCGTGGTCACGTTCGTGAGCTGGTAGCCCGCCGGGTTGACGGCCTGGTCCTTGAAGGAGCTGTAGAAGTCCACCACCGTGACGCGGGCGTCGCCGCCCAGCGAAGCGCCGAGGCGGGCGTTGAAGGCCTGCACCCAGCCGTCGAACACCGCTTCGGCCTGCGTGGCGGCAGCGGCACCGTTGGCGGCGGCGATGCTGGCCAGCACGAAGCGGAAGCGCGGCGTGAGCGTGATGCCGGGGGCGTTGAGCACGGCCACGCGCTTGGCGCCCTTGTCCAGGGTGTTGGCGCGGATGGTGCCCGCGAACTGCGTGGCCAGGGCCTGCATGTAGAGCCCGCCCGCCTGCGCCAGCCCCGCCGAGCCGCCCGCGAAGGCGTTCGTGACGGTGGTGGCGTCCAGCATCGTGAGCAGCAGCGCGCGGTAGGAAGCCCCGCGGTCGGCGGAGATGCGCAGGTAGGCGCCGACCAGATCGGCGGCGTCATTGCCGCCGCCGTCGATCAGGACCAGATCGCCGTCGGAATAGCCGGCGGTGCCGGCGTCCTTGATCTGCTGCGTGATCGAGGTGGGCGCGGTGGACGCCGTGGGGTTGTTGATGCGGCCGCCGCCCACGGCGTAGTTGGAGCATGCGGCATTGACGGTGAACGAGGCGCCGGTGAAGCGGTAGTGCGCGCACAGCGTCTGGTCGTAGTTCGTGGCGACGCGCTCGGGCCAGATCTGCGTGGAGCCGGCGCCCGTGGCCGCCGAGCCTTGCACGGTGAACTTGTAGCCGAAGGTGCCGCTGTCGGCCAGGCTGTCGCCCATGACCTTCACGGAGGTCACGCGTGCGGCCGGGGTGGTGTCGGATCCGCCGCCGCCGCAGGCCGCGAGCATGCAGGCTGCGGCCACCACGGACCAGGACGCTCTGTTGTAAATGGTTCTAGAGATCACGTTCGCTCCGTCAAGGTTTGAAAAAAGCACGGTCGTGCGCTTTATGGAGGCTCATGGTAATCCCGTGGCCATTGCGCACAGGGCAGGGGAATCACCGATACCGCATCCCCGGTTTCCGAGGAACGGCCGCGTCGGAAACCCGCGCCCGAAACTCGGCCGTGCAGATGGTATCCCGCTGGCGCCCGCCCGTCTCGTCCCGCCGCCTCAGCGCTCCGACGCGGCCCACTCCACCAGCGCCTCCATCGCCGGCCGGGCCGCCGCGGCATTGGGATGGTTGGCGAGGGCCACGACCACGTAGCGCCGCCCGCCCGCGGCATGCACGAAGCCGGCGAGCGCAGAGGCATCGCGCAGCGTGCCGGTCTTGAGGTGCGCCGCCCGGGTGGCACGGCCCATGGCGGAGCGGCGCAGCGTGCCGTCCGCACCGGCGATCGGCAGCGACGACAGCAGCTCCGGCATGACCGGCGACGCCCAGGCCGCCTGCAGCATGCGCGCGAGCGACGCCGCGCTCACGCGGGCCTCGCGGCTCAGGCCCGCGCCGTTGTCCAGCACCGGCGGATCGGTGGCGGGCACGCGCTGGCGCCACCACTGGTCGATGGCATTGCGTGCGCCGTCGAAGGTGCCGATGCCGTTCTTCTGCAGCGCGATGGTCAGGAACACCTGCTGCGTCATCACGTTGTTGCTGTACTTGTTGATGGCGCGCACCGCCTCCGCGAGCGGCGGAGACGACACGGTGAACGCGGGCGCGAGCCCCGGCGGCACGCGGCCGTCGCGCACGCTGCCCGTGAGCTTGCCCCCCAGATCGCGCCACAGGCCTTCGATCGCGCGGGCCGCGAAGCCCTGCGGATCCGGTGGCGCCACCGACCAGGTGCGCTCCCCGCAGGCCGCGGGGTAGACGCCCTGGAACACCACGCGCCCGGCCTCGGCGCCCGCGGGGGTTTCGGGCCGGAGTGCCGCGCGCCAGTCGCCGCACTCGGTGCCGGGGGCGGCCAGGGGCACCGTCTCCGGCCAGGGCGCGCCGGCGAGCGGCGGCTCGGCATGCACGCGCGCGACGCCGGCCGCCCCGTCGGGCACGAAGGTCAGCGCGACCGACTTGAAGTTGACGAGCAGCGCGTCCGGCGAGGCGTTGTAGGGCCGCAGGGGCTCGCCGTCGAACTGCGCGGCATCGTGCGCGGGCAGCTCGAAGGCGCTGCGGTCCAGCACGATGTCGCCCAGGATGACCTGCACGCCCTGGGCCTGCAGGCGCCGCAGCAGCAGCCAGAGGCGCTCCACCACCAGTTGCGGATCGCCCACGCCGCGGATGTAGACATTGCCGCGCAGGGCGCCGGCCTGCGGGCGCGCGTCGAGGTACACGGGCGTGTCCCAGGTGTAGGCCGGGCCCAGCAGCTCCATCGCCGCGTAGGTGGTGACGAGCTTCATCACCGAGGCGGGATTCATGGGCTCCTGCGCGCGCCACGCGAGGCGCGCGGGCTGGCGCCCGTCGGCATCGGCCACCACGAAGGACACGGCCTCCGGCGGCACCTTGGCGCGCTGCAGGGCGGCGGCCACGGCGGGCGGGAGTGCGTTGTCCGCCGCCCGCACCACGAGGGCCGGGCGCGCGGCCGGCGCGGCCGCGGCTTTGCGGACGGGCTCCTGCGCCTGGGCGTGCGCGAGGACCGGCGCCATGCACAGCGCCCAGCCCGCCGCACGGGCGAGCCGCCGGAGCAGGCCGGCGCGGGGGCGGCTCTGGCTTTGCCCACAGAAGACAGAGGGTGCGGGCAGACCGCGGGCGGTGGAAAGGTGGGGATCGGAGCGGGAGGCGAAGAGGTTCGGCGATGGCATGGGCGGAAGTCTAGAGCGGCGACCGGCGCACGCCACCGGAGACAAGCCCCGGCACGCGCCTGGCCACGGCGCTGGGCGGATAATGCCGATCCTCCTGCCCGCGCATCCTCGCCCCGCATCCGCCGCACTCCCCTGCCGATGGCGCCTACGGCCATGCCGTCGATGGCACTGGCGGCGCATCCGCCATGACCGCCCGCGCAGGCCGTTCGGAGATTTCCCCCGCCCCCACGCCATGCACCTGCTCGCCTTCGATACCAGCACCGACACCCTGTCCATCGCCGTCCAGCGGCCGGCGGCGGACGGGGCCGTGCAGACCTGGGAGCGCAGCGCGCCCGGCGGCGCCCAGGCCTCCGCCGGGCTGCTGCCGGCGATCCGGGGCATGCTGGCGGAGGCCGGGCTGTCGTTCGACACGCTGGATGCGATCGTGTTCGGCCGGGGCCCTGGCTCGTTCACCGGGCTGCGCACCGCCTGCTCGGTGGCCCAGGGGCTCGCGTTCGGCGCACGTGGCGGCCAGGGCGTGCCCGTGCTGCCGGTGGACACGCTGCTGGCGGTGGCCGAAGAGGCGCGTGCCGCGCACGGCTGCACGCGCGTGGTGGCGGTGCTCGATGCCCGCATGGACGAGGTCTACGCGGCGCGCTACGCATGGGAGGCCGGCACGGGATGGCAGGCGGCGCAGGAAGGCGACGCGTTCGGCCTGTACGCGCCCGAGGCCCTGGCGGTGCCGGAAGGCTACGCCGTGGCCGGCAATGCCCGCGCCGCGTATGGCGAGCGCCTGGCGCCCGGCGTGCCCGCGGCCGCGCACGTGTCCGCGCTGCCCACCGCAGCGGCCCTGCTGCGCCTCGCCCCGGCGCTGCTGGCCGCTGGCGGCGCGGTGCCGGCCGCCGGTGCGCTGCCGCGCTACGTGCGCGACAAGGTGGCCCAGACCACGGCCGAGCGGGCCGCCGCGCGCGAGGCGGCGGCGGCGGCCGTGCCCCCTTCCGCCGGCGGGCCGTCTTCCGTATCCTCGCAGGCATGAGCGCCCCTTTGCATGCCCCGGACGAAGTCCGTTTCGAGCCGCTCACGCTCGGGCGGCTCGATGCGCTGCTGGACGTGGAGCAGCAGGCCTACTCCCACCCCTGGACGCGCGGCAACTTCACCGACGCGCTGGCCGCGGGCTATGAAACACCGCTGCTGGTGGCGGGCGACGGCGAACTGATCGGCTATTTCGTGGCCATGCGCGGCGTGGACGAGGTGCACCTGCTCAACCTGACCGTGGCCCCCGCGCACCAGCGCCAGGGCTGGGCGCGCGTGCTGCTCGACGCGCTGGCGCTCTGGGCGCGCGGCCAGCGGGCCCAGTGGCTCTGGCTGGAAGTGCGCGTGAGCAACCAGCGCGCCCGCGACGTGTACCTGGCCCACGGCTTTCGCGTGGTGGGCGAGCGCAAGCGCTACTACCCCGCCGCGGACGGTGGCCGCGAAGACGCCATCGTGATGAGCCGCCCCCTATGAGCCTCGACCTCGACGCCCGCCAGCGCGCCATGCTGGCCGAAATGGGCATTACCGTGTGGCAACCCGCCGCGCCGGCAGCTCCCGTCTCGCCAGCCGTGGAGCCGGCGGCCCCGGGTTCCACGCCCGTGGCGGCACCGCTGCCGGCACCCACGCCGCGGGCGGACGCCGCGCCGGCATCCGTGCGGCCTGCGCCGGCCGCGGAACGCAGCCACCCTTCCGCGGCACCCTCCCCTGCGCCGGCGCCCCCCGCAACGGCGGCCGGGCCGGCGCAGCGGCCCCAGGATGCAACGGCCCCCGCCCTGCGGCTGCATGCGCCGCTGCCGCTCTATCCGCAGGCCGACCCTGCCGCCACGCCGGTCGAACTGGGTTCCGGCTGGCTGGTGGTGGCCGAGAGCGCCGCGCCGGAGGCACCGCTCACGGGCGACGCCGGCAAGCTGCTGGACAACATGCTGCGGGCGATGCGGCTGCACCGGCACCCGCGCACGCATTTCGCCGCCGTCGAGCGCGCGGCGCCCGGCGCCGCCGCGGATGCGTTGGACGCGGCCGAGGCGCTGCAAGGCTCCATCGCCACGCTGCGGCCTGCGATGGTGCTGGTGCTGGGCCTGTCCGCCGCGCGCGCGGTGCTGGGCAGCCGCGAGCCGCTGGGACGGCTGCGCGCCACCGTGCACCGGTTGCCGGACGGCACGCCCGCGGTGGTCACCTACGACCCGGCCTACCTGCTGCGCGCGCCCGACGCCAAGGCGGCCGCCTGGGCAGACCTGTGCCGGGCGCTGGGGCAAGTGCGCACGGCCTCCGAGGCCGCGGCGCCGCCCTCCTCGCCGGGGGCGGCCGGCGACTGATCCGCGCGCTGCCCGGTCCGGCCGGACGGGGCCTGCGGCCTGCCCGCACGCGGGACTTTCCGGGTCCGTGTCTGACATGCCGCAGTCACACGGCAGCTCTGCTGCGGTGCGATAATTCGCGGCTTGCTTTTTTGGAGAAATCTCCGTGGAAACCTACCCCAGTCGGTAGCTTTCAACTCCCGGCATGCCCAGGGCCTTCGGGGGGTTGAAAGCACCTCCCCGCACCCCTTCGCCCACGGCGCCACTGCGCCAACCCACCGGGAACGAGCCCATGCTCAACATTTTCACGCTCGCCAACGGCCGCCTCGTCCAGGAAGAGATCGAATCCCTGGAAGAGCTGGCCCGCTTCCAGCCGATCTGGGTGGATCTCGAATCGCCCACGCTCGAGGAAAAGCGCTGGATCAAGCAGCACTACGGCCTGCAGATCCCCGCGGACGCGATGGACGAGGACATCGAGGAATCCGCCCGCTTCTACGAGGAAGACAACGGCGAGCTGCACATCCGCAGCGACTTCCTGATCGACGACGAGGACAACCCGCGCTCGGTGCGCGTGGCCTTCATCCTCAACCTCGTCAACGACACGCTCAAGAGCAAGGGCGTGCTGTTCTCCATCCACGACGAGGACCTGCCCGTCTTCCGCCTGCTGCGCATGCGCGCGCGCCGCGCTCCCGGCCTGATCGAGGATGCCAAGGAAGTGCTGCTCAAGCTGTTCGACCTGGACGCGGAATATTCCGCCGACACGCTCGAAGGCATCTACGACGAACTGAAGGAAGTGAGCACCCAGGTGCTCTCGGGCGACGTGACCGACGCGCGCGCCGGCGAGGTGCTGGCGGCCATCGCGCGCCAGGAGGACCTGAACGGCCGCATCCGCCGCAACGTGATGGACACGCGCCGCGCCGTGAGCTTCATGATGCGCAGCAAGATGCTCAACGCCGAGCAGTTCGAGGACGCGCGCCAGATCCTGCGCGACATCGAATCGCTGGACAACCACACGGCGTTCCTGTTCGACAAGATCAACTTCCTGATGGACGCCACGGTCGGCTTCATCAACATCAACCAGAACAAGATCATCAAGATCTTCTCGGTGGCGAGCGTGGCGCTGCTGCCGCCCACGCTGATCGCGAGCGTGTACGGGATGAACTTCCAGTTCATGCCGGAGTTGCAGTGGACCTATGGCTATGCCTACGGCATCGCGCTGATGGTGGCGAGCGCCGTGGGGCCCATGTGGTACTTCCGCAAGCGGGGATGGTTGAAGTGACTCCCCCCTGAGGCGCTTCGCGCCTTCCCCCAGGGGGACGACGCCGGTGGCCCGGCGGAGCCGGTTCCACGGCGTCTGCTGGCATGGCCTGCTCCGCGGCCTTCTGAGCGGTGGGGCCGTGCTGGTTCGTGAGGCATTGCAATGCCTTGCCGCGGGTGCGGCACCTCCTGTAGAGCGGCTCACACGGCCCTTCTGGCGTCGTTGCCGCATCTTGTCGTACGACTCATACTGCCTGCGACTGCGATGCGGCGCCTCGCCAGAACCGCTTCGCTGGGTCGTGTGAGCCGCTCTTAAAGCATTTGCAGGAAGCGGCGGATGATGCGGTCCGCGTAGCGCGCGGCCACGGTTTCCACGAAGCGGGCGAAGTCCACGTGGGCGGTGTCGTCGGCGCGGTCGGAGATGGTGCGCACGGCGGCGAAGGGAACACGGTAATCCGCGCAGACCTGGGCGACCGCGGCGCCTTCCATCTCCACGGCCAGCACGTCGTGGCTCGCCGCGCGCAGCGCATCGCACAGGGCCTGGGCGCCCGTGGCGGTGGAAACGAACAGATCGCCGCTGGCGACGAGGCCGGTGTGGCGCCGAGGCGCACGCGCGGCGCTCTCCGTGCTGCCGGCCGGCGTATCCAGGCCCGGGCCGGGGCCTGGTTCCTGCAGGCAACCATCGACCGCTGCCGAGAGCAGACCGGTCAGGTGCGGATCGCACGCCAACCGGGCGCGCCCGTAGCCGGGCAGCTCCCAGCGCGGGAACAGCGGCGAGGCGTCCATGTCGTGCTGCAGGTAGTCGTGCGCGACCACCACGTCGCCCACCTGCACACCGTCGCCCAGGCCGCCCGCCACGCCCGTGAACACGATGCGCGCCGCGCCGAAGCGCTCGATCAGCGCCGTGGCGGTGGTGGCCGCCGCCACCTTGCCGATACCGGACAGGGCCAGCACCACCTCCTGCCCTTCCAGCATGCCGCGGTGGAACGTCCTGCCGGCGTGCACGATGCGTTCACCCGCCTGCAGGGCGGAAGAAAGGCCGGCCTGCTCTTCGGGCAGGGCGCTGAGGATGGCGGTTCGGAACATGGAGAGCGACGCCATGGTCGGCGGGAAAAACGAAGGACGAAAAAAAAGCCGGCGGCACTGCGCCGCCGGCCGTTGCATCAGCGGCCCGGTCAGGCCTTCCTGCTGTCGCGCAGTTCGCGGCGCAGGATCTTGCCCACGGGCGTCTTGGGCAGCGATTCGCGGAACTCGATCAGGCGCGGCTGCTTGTAGCCGGTGAGGTTGGACTTGCAGAACTCGCGCACCTGGGCTTCGGTGAGTTCCGGGTCCTTCTTGACGATCACGAGCTTCACGGCCTCGCCGGTCTTCTCGTCGGGCACGCCCACCACCGCGCATTCCATCACGCCCGGCAGCGCGGCCACCACGTCTTCCACTTCGTTCGGGTAGACGTTGAAGCCGCTGACCAGCACCATGTCCTTCTTGCGGTCCACGATCTTGAAGAAACCGCGCTCGTCCATGGTGCCGATGTCGCCGGTCTTGAAGTAGCCGTCCTCGGTCATGACCTTGGCCGTCTCGTCGGGGCGCTGCCAGTAGCCGGCCATGACCTGCGGGCCGTGGATGACGATCTCGCCGGCGCGGCCGGGCTCGGTGATCGTGCGGCCCTCGTCGTCGATGAGCTTCATGCGGGTGCTGGGCAGGGGCACGCCGATGGTGCCGGTGTACTCCTTTGTCGTCACGGGATTGCAGCTCGCCGAGGGGCTGGTCTCCGACAGGCCGTAGCCCTCGCAGATGGGGCAGCCGGTCTTCTCGAGCCAGAGGCGCGCCACCGCGCTCTGCACGGCCATGCCGCCGCCCACCGACACTTTCAGGTTCTTCCAGTCCACCGTGTTGAAGTCCGGGTGGTTGGCCAGGCCGTTGAAGAGCGTGTTCACGGCCGGGAAGCTGTGGAAGGTGTGGTTCGAGAGCTCCTTGAGCACCGCGGCGAGGTCGCGCGGGTTGGGGATCAGGATGGTCTTGGCGCCGGTGCGCATGGCCAGCATCATGTTCGCGGTGAACGCGAAGATATGGTAGAGCGGCAGCGCGCAGACGCTCGCGGGCTGCACGCCCTCCGGGATCTTGCGCATCGCGGGCTCGTTCCAGGCCTCCGACTGCAGCACGTTGGCGATCAGGTTGCGGTGCAGCAGCACGGCGCCCTTGGAGACCCCGGTGGTGCCGCCCGTGTACTGCAGCAGCGCGACGTCGTCGGGCCGCAGGTCGGGCTTCTGCAGGGTGCCGCGCGCGCCCTTGGCGACCGCGTCGTTGAAGCGCACGGCGCCCGGCAGCGAGAAGGCCGGCACCAGCTTCTTGACCTTGCGCACCACGTAGTTCACGACCAGGCCCTTGAGCAGGCCCAGCTGGTCGCCCATGGCGCAGAGCACCACGTGCTGCACCTGCGTCGCGCCGATGCAGGCCTGCAGCGTGGCGGCGAAGTTCTCCACGATGATGATCGCCTTCGCGCCCGAGTCCTTGAGCTGGTGTTCGAGTTCACGCGGGGTGTAGAGCGGGTTCACGTTCACGGCCACGAAGCCGGCGCGCAGGATGGCCGCGATGGCGACCGGGTACTGCGGCACGTTGGGCATCATCACCGCCACGCGGTCGCCGCGCGCGAGCCCGAGCCCCTGCAGGTAGGCGGCCAGCTGGCGGCTCTGCACCTCGGTCTGCGCGAAGCTGATGTCCTTGCCCATGAAGCTGTAGGCCGTGCGGTCGGCATGCTTCTGGAAGGCCTCCTCCATCAGGGCGACGAGCGACGGGTACTGCGCCGGATCGATGTCGGCCGGTACGCCCTCGGGGTACGCGGCAAGCCACGGACGGTCGTTCATGCTGTATGTCTCCAGAACCTGCTGTTACAAGAAAAAAGAATCCGCATTCTCGTCGGCCCGGCCGCCTGGGCGTGGATGGGCTTACCCCTAGGGAATTCCTGTACGCATCATCGCGCAGTGTGCCTCCGGATCCGGGCAGTGCGCGGCGCCCACTCTCCGCACGATCCGTGCCGCGGCTCACCGGCACGCGCTGCCCCGGGGTAGCGCTGCCTCAGTGGGCGCTCACTGCACCACGGGGGCCGCAGGAGCGGCAGGAACCACGGGGACGGCGGGAGTCGCCGGTACCGCAGGAACCACGGGGACGGCGGGGGCCGCAGCGGGGGCCCCAGAAGTGGCGGGAGCCGCAGGGTCCTTGATCGGCACCGGGAACGCCGGAAAGATGAAGCGTCCGTCCATCATCGAGACGCTCAGGCGCGCGGCGTCCGCCAGCTCGCGGCTCCATTTGAAAGCCGGACGCCCGGCCAGGAGGAATTCGTCGTTGGTGTGCGTCTCGGGGCGCAGCAGGCTCTGGGAAGCCACCACGTCCACCGAGATGAAGGCGCCGCCGTCGTTGGCGTAGCGGTACAGCACGTGCGAGTACGGCACGCCGGGCGAGAGCTTCTGCTGCGCCATCCACTGCGAGACGGCGGGGCGGTTGCGCGCGAGGTAGTCGGCCGTGTCGGCGCGGCGCCGGTAGCGCAGGCAGTCGGCGCGGGCCGGGCTGCCGCGGGTGAAGTCCTCCACGAACACCCCGTCCTGCGGCCGGCAGGGCAGCGTCCAGAGCGTGGTGTCGCGCGGGTAGTTGGTGGCGTTGGTCTGCACGAACACCAGGGCGAGCAGCGGCCGGTCCTTGCCGGGGCCGCGCAGGCCGAAGATGGTGGTGTCCATCGGCAGGTTGTCGGCGACGTCGTCGGGCAGCACGTCGACCACGAAATGGCCGCGCTGCAGCACTTCCCAGTCGCCGGCCGGCATTTCGACCTGGGCGCGGCCCACGTGCGGAAGCGAAGGCTGCACCGGCGCGCAGGCCGCGAGGGCCAGCAGGACGGCGGCAGCGGCGACGGTCGGAAGGGACCGGCCCGCGCGCGCGGGCAGGAACGGGAAGGACGGCTTTTTCACGGGGACGGGCGGCTCACAAAAGAAGGCGGAAGGACCGCGGACACGCCCGGACGCGGGAGCGCCGTTGGCGCGGCCCCGGCCCGGCGGCAAAACGGGAAGCTTAACCCGAACCCGCCGCACCGGCCCCGCCCGGCCGGATGCAGGCGGGCCCGCGTCGGGAGCCGGCTCAGTTCACGACCTGGGCCAGCGCGCCCGAGGCGTAGAGGCCGGCCATGTCCTGCAGGCTGCGGCCCTTGATCTTCGCGCCCTGGCCTTCGCAGCCGAACTCGACGTAGCGCTGCTTGCAGATCTGCTTGGCGGCTTCGCGGGCCGGCTTGAGCCATTCGCGGGCATCGAACTTGTCGGGGTTCTCGGCCAGGAACTTGCGCACCGCGCCGGTCATCGCGAGGCGGATGTCGGTGTCGATGTTGATCTTGCGCACGCCGTACTTGATGGCTTCCTGGATCTCCTGCACCGGCACGCCGTAGGTTTCCTTGATCTTGCCGCCGTACTGGTTGATGATGGCCAGCAGCTCCTGCGGCACGGAGGACGAGCCGTGCATCACCAGATGGGTGTTGGGGATGCGGGCGTGGATTTCCTTCACGCGGCTGATCGCCAGGATGTCGCCCGTGGGCGGGCGGCTGAACTTGTAGGCGCCGTGGCTGGTGCCGATGGCGATCGCCAGCGCGTCGAGCTGCGTGGCCTGCACGAACTGCGCGGCCTCCTCGGGGTCGGTCAGCATCTGGCTGTGGTCCAGCTTGCCCTCGGCGCCGATGCCGTCTTCCTCGCCGGCATCGCCGGTTTCCAGGTTGCCCAGGCAGCCGAGTTCGCCTTCCACCGTCGCGCCGACCTTGTGGGCCATCGCCACGACCTTCTGCGTGACGTCGACGTTGTAGTCGAACGAGGACGGCGTCTTGCCGTCGGACATCAGGGAGCCGTCCATCATCACCGAGCCGAAGCCCAGGTTCAGCGCGCCCTGGCACACCTCGGGGCTGGTGCCGTGGTCCTGGTGCATCACCAGCGGGATGTGGGGGTACATCTCGGTCGCGGCCAGGATCAGGTGCTTGATGAAGGGCTCGCCGGCGTACTTGCGTGCGCCCGCGCTGGCCTGCAGGATCACCGGGGCGCCGACTTCGTCGGCCGCCGCCATCACTGCCTGCACCTGCTCCAGGTTGTTGACGTTGAAGGCGGGAATGCCGTAGCGGTTTTCGGCGGCATGGTCGAGCATTTCGCGCATCGAGACGAGAGGCATGGGGGTGGTTCCATTCAAGGGTGGGGATGGAGCGCCCGGCCCGTGCAGAGAGCACGGCGGGCCGGGTCATTCTCGGCGGGCCGGCGGTGGTAACCGCTTCGTAACCGGAACATTTTAGCCGGGGGCACCCGCCCCCGCGGCGGTGCGCAGTTCCACCCGGTAACACGTCGTGAAAGGCAGGGGCGCCGACGCTTCCGCGAAGCGGCCGCCGTGCGCCTCGGCCACGCGGGCAATGATCTCGTGGCCCAGGTGCAGGCTGTCCACCGGCGCGCGGGCGGGAGCGGCGCCGCGGGCTTTGTCGTCCGCCGCGTCCGGCGGGCGGGAGGCGGGCACGGCGTCCGGGGCACGCCGGCCGTCGTCGCAGACCTGCAGCCAGCCGCCGCCCGCGCCCAGGGGGCCGGCCTGGATCTCCACGCGCGTGCCGAGGGGCGTGTGGCGCAGCGCGTTCTCCACCAGGTTGCGCAGCGCCATGTCGAGCAGCACGGCGTTGCCGCGCACGGGCACGGGAACGTCGGCCGCCACGCCCAGCGCGGCGCCGTGCTGCCAGGCAGCCTGCGCGAAATCGGCGGCGACGGCGCGCGCGAGTTCGGCGAGGTCGACCTCCGCCTCCAGCTCGTGCAGCCGCGTGCGGCTGGCCCGCGCCAGCGCCAGCAGCTGATTCAGAACGTGGCCGGCGCGCAGGGCGTCCTGGCCGATGCGCGCGAGCGCCTCCGCCTGGGCCGGGCCGTCCAGGCCGCCGCCCAGCGCCCGGGCCTGCAGCACGATGGACGACAGCGGCGTGCGCAATTCGTGCGCCACCTCGTTGGCCAGGCGGCGCTCGCGCACCAGTGCCTCCTGCTGGCGGTCGAGCAGCGTGTTGATCGATGCGACGACCGATTCGAACTCGCGCGGCGTCTCGCCGGTGGACAGGCGCCCGGCGCCGGCCACGTCCAGCGCGGCCACGTCGTGCGACAGGGTGTAGAGCGGCCGCAGGCCGCGCCGCACCGCGAAGCCCAGCACCAGCATCACCACGGGCAGCAGCCACAGGCCGGGCTGCACCATCTGCGCGGCGATGTCCTCGGCGAGGTCGTCGCGCTCCTCCATGTCGAGCAGCACGGCCACCTTGCGCGAGCGCGGGCCGTCCCATTGCGAGAAGCTGCGCCAGGGCGTGGACTTCTGCCCCAGGTGCAGGGTGGCGAAGCCCTCGGGCACGTCGAAGGGCGGCAGCGGGGCCTCGCCGCTGTGCGAGAGCATGCGGCCGTCGGCATCCCACTGCACGACTTTCAGCGACTGCTGGTAGTCGTGCGCCCGCAGCCAGGGCGTGGGGGCGCGCTGGATGGCATCGGCCGGGTCCACCGTCTCGCCGGGCCGCAGGTTGAGCAGCAGGGCCGCGACGCTGGCGACGTGGCCGTCGGTGAGCTCGTCGGCTTCCTCGATGCCGGTGAGGTAGGCCATGCCGACGAAGGTGGCCCACACGACCAGCAGCGCGCCGAGCGTCCAGAGCACCAGGCGGCGCGTGAGGGAGGGAATGCGCGCGGCGGCGCGCGGTGGTGCGGGGGCCATGGCGCCGGTCACTCCCACGGAACGAAGTAGCCCACGCCGCGCATGGTCTGGATGCGCTCGCTGCCGAGCTTCTTGCGCAGGTGGTGGATGTGCACCTCGATGGCGTTGCTCTCCACCCCGCTCTGCCAGTTGTAGAGGCGCTCCTCGATCTGCTGGCGCGAGAGCACGCGCCCGCGGGCGTCGAGCAGCACCAGCAGCACGGAGAATTCGCGCGGCGACATCTCCACCGGCTGCCCGGCACGCCGCACGGTGCGCGCCGCCGGATCGAGTTCGATGTCGTGCACGCGGATCACGGGCGAGGCGCGCCCCGCGGCGCGGCGCAGCAGGGCGCGCAGGCGCGCTTCCAGTTCGTCCACGTCGAACGGCTTGGCCAGGTAGTCGTCCGCGCCCTGGTCCAGTCCGGCGATGCGCTGGCGCACCTGGTCGCGCGCGGTCAGGATGAGCACGGGCGTGGCGGGGTCCGGCAGCTTGCCCGGCTGGCCCGGCGCGGCGGGCGGCGCCGCGCGCAGGCGCGTGAGCAGTTCGCCGCCGTCGCCGTCGGGCAGGCCCAGGTCCAGCAGGACGGCGTCGAACCGCTCGGTCCGCAGTGCGCTCCAGGCCGGGGCGATGCCGCCGCACACGTCCACCGCATAGCCGCGCTGCTGCAGGTTGGCCCGCAGGCCCGCGGCGATGCCGTCATCGTCTTCGACTACGAGGATTCTCATGGCGCGATTGTGGCGGTGCCCGCGGCGCGGCGCCACCCATCCGCAGGGCGTGGTGCTGCGAGCGCCCGGGGAGCCGAAGCGGAGCGTGCCGTGGGGTCATTAAGACGGCGTTAATGCGCGCTCCCTAAGGTCGCGCTCCATGCTTTCCGCGCACTCCTCCACCGCCCCGCTGCCCCCCGCCACCCTCCGAGGGTCGGCGGGCACCCTGTTCTGGACCCTGGCCTGCCTGGGCCTCATCGCCGCCTGGGACGCCACCGCGTTCGATACCGCGCTCGCGCGCATCTTCGGCAACGCCGGCGGGTTCCCGCTGCGCGACGACTGGTTCTTCGTGGCCGTGATGCACGAGGACGCGCGGCGCGCGGGCTGGGTGCTGATGGTGCTGCTGGCCGCCTCGGTGTGGTGGCCGGTGGGCTGGATGCGCCGGCTCGCCACCGCGGACCGCATGCAGATGGCGGCCAGCGCCCTGCTCGCGCTCGCCGTGATCGCGGTCTTCAAACGGGCCAGCGCCACCAGCTGCCCATGGGACCTGGCCGAGTTCGGCGGCGTGGCCCGGTACGTCTCGCACTGGTCGCACGGCGTGTTCGACGGCGGCGGCGGCCATTGCTTCCCGGCGGGCCATGCCGCTGCCGGCTTCGCGTTCCTCGGCGGCTACTTCCCGCTGCGCCGCCGGCTGCCGCGCGTGGCCCGCTGGTGGCTGGCCGCCTCGCTCGCCGCGGGCTTCACGCTCGGACTGGCGCAGCAGGCGCGCGGTGCGCACTTCATGAGCCACACGCTGTGGACGGCCTGGCTGTGCTGGACCACGGGCTGGGCCTGCGATCTGGCGATGGCCGCGCTGCGGCGCCTGCGCGCCCAGCCAGGCGCTCCGCTGCCCGACGGCATCGACGCGGGCCGGTGATGGACGGCCTCGACACCACCCTCTTCCTGGCGCTGAACGCCACGGCCGCCACGCCGGCGGGCGTCATCGCCGCCGCGCGCTGGCTGTCGGAGGACCTGCCCGTGTTCGCCGGCCTGTTGCTGCTGCTGGAACTCGCGCGCGGGCTGCCGGCCACGCGCCGCGCCGCCGTCTGCGGGCTGCTGTCGATGCTGCTGGCGTGGTGCGCCGTGCGGGGCTTCCGCGAGCTGGTGCATATTCCCCGGCCGGCCGCGCTCGGCCTGGGGATGCAGTGGATCGAGCACGGGGCCCGCCCGGGCTTCCCGAGCATGCATGCGGCCGCGGCCTTCGCGCTGGCGCGCGGCTTCGTGCGCGGCCTGGGACGCGGCACGCCGCCGGTCTGGCGATGGCTGGCCTACGGGGTGGCGGCGTCCGTCGCCTGGAGCCGCCTGTGCCTGGGCGTGCACATGCCGTCGGACGTGGTGGCCGGTGCGCTGGTGGGCGTGGCCTGCGCCTGGCCCGCCCAGCGGATGGTGCGGGCGTGGATCAGCCGGCGCGGCAGATCTTCAGCATATTGGTTCCGCCGGGCGCGCCCATCGGCTCTCCGCAGGTGATCACATAGAGGTCGCCCTGCTGCACGATGTTGCGGCTCTTGAGGTGGCCCTCGGCCTGCTCCAGGGCCGTGTCGCGGTCCACACTCGTGTCCATGAGCAGCGGGCGCACGTTGCGGTACATCGCCATCTTGCGCTGCGTCGCCACCTTCGGGGTCAGCGCGTAGATCGGGATGTGGATGCGGTGGCGGCTCATCCAGAGCGCGGTGGAGCCGCTGTCCGTCAGGGCCACGAGCGCCTTGGCGCCGAGGTGGTGCGCCGTGAACAGCGCGCCCATGGCGATGGACTGGTCGATGCGGCCCAGCGTCTGCCCCGTGAAGTCCGAATCGCGCTCGGGGTCTTCGGCGGCCTCGGCGGCGGCGCAGATCTTGGCCATTTCCTCCACCGTCTCCAGCGGATAGCGGCCGGCGGCCGTCTCGGCGCTGAGCATCACGGCGTCGGTGCCGTCGAGCACCGCGTTGGCCACGTCGCTCACCTCGGCACGCGTGGGCACGGGGTTGGTGATCATGCTCTCCATCATCTGCGTGGCGGTGATGACGACCTTGTCCATGTCGCGCGCCATGCGGATCATCTTCTTCTGCAGCGCGGGCACGGCGGCGTTGCCCACTTCGACGGCCAGGTCGCCGCGCGCGACCATGATGCCGTCGGACACGCGCAGGATCTCCTCCAGGCGCGGCACGGCCTCGGCGCGCTCGATCTTCGCGATCAGGCCCGGCTTGTGGCGGAATTCGGCGGCAGCGACGTTGCAGAGCTGGCGCGCCATCTCCATGTCGGTGGCGTTCTTGGGGAAGCTCACGGCCACGTAGTCGGCCTGGAAGCCCATGGCGGTCTTGATGTCCTCCATGTCCTTGGCCGTGAGCGCGGGCGCCGTGAGGCCGCCGCCCTGCTTGTTGATGCCCTTGTTGTTGGACAGCTCGCCGCCCACGCGCACGGTGGTGAGCACCTGTTCACCGCGCACCGCGTTCACCGTGAGCACGATGAGGCCGTCATTGAGCAGCAGCACGTCGCCGGGCCGCACGTCGCGGGGCAGCTCCTTGTAGTCCAGGCCCACGCCGGCCCCGTCGCCCAGCTCGGTGCGCGACGCATCGAGCACGAAGGCCGCGCCGGGCTCCAGCCACACCTTGCCCTCGGCGAACTTGCCCACGCGGATCTTGGGGCCCTGCAGGTCCGCCATGATCGCCACCTCGCGGCCCGCGCGCTGGGCCGCGGCGCGCACCTTCTCGGCGCGGTCGATGTGGTCCTGCGCCGTGCCGTGGCTGAAGTTGAGCCGCACCACGTTCACGCCCATGGCGATCATCCGCTCGAGCAGGACCGGATCGCTCGACGCGGGCCCCAGGGTGGCGACGATCTTGGTGGCTCGGCGGATGCGCATGGGTGGGTCTCCTTGTTGAATGCGTTCGATGTAATCCGGTTTCAATTCTGGCACGGATGCGGTTACATGGCGGTTTCATGCGGACCTGACCCCGTCGGCCGCTCCGCTCCGGCTCCGGGCAGCGCTCAGCCGCGCATCAGCGCCTCGATCTCGTCCGCCTCCACCGGCACGTCGCGCGTGATCAGCTCGCAGCCGCCTTCGGTGACGATCGCGTCGTCCTCGATGCGGATGCCGATGTGGTGGAACGCCTCCGGCACGCCGGGCGCCGGACGGATGTAGAGGCCCGGCTCGATTGTGAGCACCATGCCGGGGCGCAGGATGCGGCTGGGGCGGTGGGTGATGGTTTCGCCCGAGAGCGGGTCGCGGCGCTCGCTCTCCCCGCCCACTTCCGACGGCTCCACGTAGCTGCCGCAGTCGTGCACGTCCATGCCCAGCCAGTGGCCGGTGCGGTGCATGTAGAACGGGAAATACGCACGCTGCTCGATCACGTCCTGCGCGGAGCCGTATTTCGACTTGTCGAGCAGCCCCAGGTCCAGCAGGCCCTGCGAGAGCACGGCCACGGTGGCATCGTGCGGGTCGTTGAAGCGCGCGCCCGCCTTGGTGGCGGCCACGGCCGCATGCTGGCTCGCGAGCACCAGGTCGTACACATCGCGCTGCGGCCCCGTGAAGCGGCCATCGGCCGGGAAGGTGCGCGTGATGTCGCTGGCATAGCCGTCGAGTTCGCAGCCCGCGTCGATCAGCACCAGCTCGCCCGCACGCAACGGCGCGGCGTCGGCGCGGTAGTGCAGCACGCAGGCATTGGCGCCGGCCGCGACGATGGAGTTGTACGCCACCGCCTGCGAGCCGTGGCGGCGGAATTCGTGCAGCAGCTCGGCGTCGAGGTGGTATTCGCGCACATCCTCGCCGGCACGCAGCATGCGCGCGCTGCACTGCATGGCGCGGATGTGGGCACCGGCGCTGATGCGGGCGGCCCGGCGCATCACGTCCTGCTCGTGCGCATCCTTCACGAGCCGCATCTCGTCGAGCAGCGTGCAGAGGTCGCCCTGCTGCGCCGGGCACAGCGCGCCGAAGCGCACGCGGGCCCGCACCTTCTGCAGCCAGCCCTCCACGCGCGCGGCCAGGCCCTCGTGCGTGGCGAACGGGAACCACACCCGCTCGCGGTTCTCCAGCAGCCGCGGCAGCAGCACCTCCAGCTGCGTGACCGGATGGGCCGCATCCACGCCCAGCGCCTCCACGGCGGCGTCGGGGCCCAGGCGGTAGCCGTCCCAGATTTCGCGCTCCAGGTCCTTTGGCTGGCAGAAGAGCGTGGCCTGCCCCTCGGACGTCAGCACCAGCCAGGCCTGCGGCTCGGTGAAGCCGGTGAGGTAGTGGAAGTAGCTGTCGTGCCGGTAGAGGTAATCGGTGTCCCGGTTGCGCAGGCGCTCGGGCGCCGTGGGCACGATGGCGATGCCGCCCTCGCCCAGCAGGGAGGCGAGGTGGGCGCGGCGGCGGGCGTAGGGGGAGGAAAGGGCGGTCATCGTTCGGTCTGCCTGGTTCTGGAATGCGGATCGGGAAATGCCGGCGGATCCGGGGCAGCGCCCCGCATGGCCTTCACACAGGTCAGGTTCTACCACCGACGCGGCCGCCCCGACTGCGGCGGGGCCATGCACAGAGCATGCCCAGCCGCCTCTTCTGGCACTCCGCGCGGCACGCGGTCTTCAGCGGTTCAACGCCGCCAGCCGCTCCGGCGTCCCCACGTCGGTCCACCGCCCGGTGTAGAGCGACGCCGTGACGCGCCCCTCGGCCATCGCCCGGCGCAGCAGCGGCGCGAGCGGCGCGGCCACGCCGCCGGGGTTGCCTGCGGGGATGTCGCACCAGGGCGCCGAGAACAGTTCCGCCCGCAGCAGCGCGAGCGTGCTGTAGGTGTGGCGCGGGCCGGGATCGTGCGCCGGCAGATCGAGCGCGCGGCCCTCGGGCGAGAGGCCGAAATCGCCGCGCGGGTGGTGCGGCGGGTTGGGCACGAGCCAGAGGTGGGCGAGCGCATCGCCGGCCGCGAAGGCCGCGGCGTCTTCCGCCGCGAATTTGAAGTCGGGCGCGAACACGTCGCCGGCCGCCAGCCAGAACACGTCGGCGAGCTGCGGCAGCGCGCGCGCGATGCCGCCCGCCGTCTCCAGCGCGCCGCCGAAGTCGCGGCCTTCGTGGGAGTATGCGATCGACAGCGCCCCACCATCGCGCGCAGCCCCGTCGCCCATGGTGAACCGATCGCCGAACCGCTCGCCGATCTGCTCGCCGAGCCAGGCGGTGTTGACCACGGCCGAGCGCACGCCGGCCGTGGCCAGGGCCTGCAGGTGCCACTGCAGCAGCGGGCGCCCCTGCACGGCCAGCAGCGGCTTCGGCGTGGCATCGGTGAGCGGGCGCATGCGCTCGCCCCGGCCGGCGGCCAGCAGCATGGCCGGGGGCTGCATGCCCGGGGCGGCACGGGACGGAGCGGAGGAGGTGTTCGCGGGAGAAGTCGTCATGTCATGCGGGAACCGGTTCGTCGGGCAGTGCCGGGGCATCGTGGCCGCCATCATCAGAAGCGGCGGGCTCTCCGCGCCGCAGCGCATGCCGCTGCACGCCGGCCGGATCGAAGAGTGCCAGCAGCGCGTCCATCAGGGCATGGGCCCGCGCGGAATGGTCGCCGCCGAAGTTGCAAACGTACACGTCGAGCGTGACCGCCTGGCGCTCCGGCCAGGTGTGCAGGCACAGGTGCGATTCCGCCAGCAGTACCGTGGCGGTGACGCCACCGGGCCCGTGCCGCGTGGCGGGAAAGGTGTGGAACAGCCGGCCGACGGCCTGCAGGCCGGACGCCCGCACGGCGTCCAGGCAGGCCTCGCCGAGCGCGTCGGCATCGAGCAGCCAGTGCGGCGCGCAGCGGCAACCGTGGAGATCGGCGGTGAGGTGCAGGCCTTGCATGGCCCGCACTGTAGTGCAGGGCACGGGCATACCGTGGGCAAGGCCGGGGGTGGCCCGGTAAAATGCGCGGTTTTCCCCCTCCCAGCCCCTTCCGGAGCCGCCCCTGATGGCCAATTCTCAACAGATGGCGAATGCGATCCGCGCACTCGCAATGGATGCAGTTCAACAGGCCAATTCCGGCCATCCCGGCGCCCCGATGGGCATGGCCGACATGGCCGTCGCGCTGTGGTCCCGCCACCTGCGCCACAACCCCGCCAACCCGCAGTGGGCCGACCGCGACCGCTTCGTGCTCTCCAACGGCCACGGCTCCATGCTGCTGTACGCGCTGCTGCACCTCACGGGCTACGACCTGCCGATCGAAGAGCTGAAGAACTTCCGCCAGCTGCACAGCAAGACGGCCGGCCACCCCGAATACGGCATCACCCCCGGCGTGGAAACGACCACCGGCCCGCTCGGCCAGGGCATCACCAACGCCGTGGGCTTCGCGCTGGCCGAGAAGCTGCTGGCCCGCGAGTTCAACCGCAAGAACGGCGACGTGGACCACACCATCGTGGACCACCACACCTACGTGTTCCTCGGCGACGGCTGCCTGATGGAAGGCATCAGCCAGGAAGCGATCTCGCTGGCCGGCGCCTGGAAGCTGGGCAAGCTGATCGCGCTCTACGACGACAACGGCATCTCGATCGACGGCCAGGTCGCGCCCTGGTTCCTGGACGACACGCCGGGCCGCTTCCGCGCCAGCGGCTGGAACGTGATCGGCCCGGTCGATGGCCATGACGTGGAGGCCGTGGCCGCCGCGGTGCAGAGCGCCAAGACCAGCACCGACAAGCCCACGCTGATCGTCTGCAAGACCGCCATCGGCAAGGGCTCGCCCAACCGCGCCGGCACCTCCAAGGCCCACGGCGAACCGCTGGGCGCCGACGAGATCACCCTGACGCGCAACGCGATCGGCTGGAGCCACGTGCCCTTCGAGATCCCGGCCGAGGTGTATGCCGACTGGAACGCCAAGGACGCCGGCGCACAGGCCGAGTCCGACTGGCAGCAGCGCTTCGACGCCTACGCCGCCGCATACCCCGAGCTGGCCGCCGAGTTCCTGCGCCGGATGGCGGGCGACCTGCCCAAGCACTTCGCCCAGACCGCGGTGGACACCGTAGTGAACGCCCACACCAAGGCCGAGACCGTGGCCAGCCGCAAGGCCAGCCAGCTCGCGCTGGAATCCTTCACGGCCGCCCTGCCCGAACTGCTCGGCGGCAGCGCCGACCTGACCGGCTCCAACCTCACCAACACCAAGAGCACGCCCGCGCTGCGCTTCGACGAGCACGGCGACGTGGTGCAGGTGGAAGTCAACACCGGCGGCGCGGAGACCGCCAAGCTGGGCGGCCGCCACATCAACTACGGCGTGCGCGAGTTCGGCATGGCCGCGATCATGAACGGCATCGCGCTGCACGGCGGCTTCATCCCCTACGGCGGCACCTTCCTCACGTTCAGCGACTACAGCCGCAACGCCATCCGCATGGCCGCGCTCATGAAGCTGCGCGTGGTGCACGTGTTCACGCACGACTCCATCGGCCTGGGCGAGGACGGCCCCACCCACCAGTCGATCGAGCATGCCGCCAGCCTGCGCCTGATCCCGGGCCTGGACGTCTGGCGCCCCGCCGATACGGCCGAGACCGCCGTGGCCTGGAGCGTGGCCCTGTCCAACCGCAACCGGCCCACCGCCCTGCTGCTGTCGCGCCAGAACCTCGCCTATGCGCCCAAGCGCGACCTGGGCGACATCTCGCGCGGCGCCTACGTGCTCTCCGAGCCGGCCGACGCGGGCATCAAGAAGAAGGCCCAGGCCGTCATCATCGCCACCGGCTCCGAAGTGCAGCTGGCCCTGGCCGCGCAGAAGCTGCTGGCCGAGAAGAAGATCGCCGTGCGCGTGGTCTCCATGCCCAGCACCACCACCTTCGACCGCGAAGACACGAAGTACAAGACCAGCGTGCTGCCGGCCGGCGTGCCGCGCATCGCCGTGGAAATGGGCGTGACCGACGGCTGGTGGAAGTACGGCTGCGCCGCCGTGGTCGGCATCGACACCTTCGGCGAATCGGCCCCGGCCCCGGTGCTGTTCAAGCACTTCGGATTCACGCCGGAGAACGTGGCCGATTCCGTGATGGTGGCGATCGGCGCTGCGCGGCTGAAGAAGCAGCCCGCCGCCAAGACGGCCCACTGACACCTTTCCGCCCGCCGCGCCTGCACGCAGCGGGCGTGGCGTGGCAGTCCCCCGTTTTCGACTTTGCAACCTTGGAGAGACAAACCATGACCATCAAGATCGGCATCAACGGCTTCGGCCGCATCGGCCGCAACGTACTGCGCTCGGCCGTGCAGAACTTCAGCGACATCGAAGTCGTGGGCATCAACGACCTGCTGGAGCCCGACTACCTGGCCTACATGCTGCAGTACGACTCGGTGCACGGCCGCTTCGAGGGCACCGTGTCCGTCGAGGGCAACACGCTGGTGGTGAACGGCAAGAAGATCCGCCTCACGCAGGAACGCGATCCGGCGGCCCTGAAGTGGGGCGAGATCGGCGCCGAGGTGGTGATCGAGTCCACGGGCCTGTTCCTCGACAAGACGACGGCCCAGAAGCACCTGGACGCGGGCGCGAAGAAGGTCGTGTTGTCAGCGCCGTCGAAGGACGACACCCCGATGTTCGTCTACGGCGTGAACCACGACACGTACGCCGGCCAGGCCATCGTCTCCAACGCCTCGTGCACCACCAACTGCCTGGCCCCCGTGGCCAAGGTGCTCAACGACAAGTGGGGCATCAAGCGCGGCCTGATGACCACGGTGCACGCCGCCACGGCCACGCAGAAGACGGTGGACGGCCCCTCCAACAAGGACTGGCGCGGCGGCCGCGGCATCCTGGAGAACATCATCCCCTCCTCCACCGGCGCCGCCAAGGCCGTGGGCGTGGTGATTCCCGCGCTGAACAAGAAGCTGACCGGCATGTCCTTCCGCGTGCCCACCTCCGACGTGTCGGTGGTGGACCTGACGGTGGAGCTGGAGAAGGCCGCCACGTACGAAGAGATCAAGGCCGAGATGAAGGCCCAGTCCGAAGGCGCCCTGAAGGGCGTGCTGGGCTACACGGAAGACAAGGTGGTGGCCACCGACTTCCGCGGCGACGCCCGCACCTCGATCTTCGACGCCGATGCCGGCATCGCGCTGGACGGCACCTTCGTGAAGGTCGTCTCCTGGTACGACAACGAATGGGGCTACTCCAACAAGTGCCTGGAAATGGTGCGCGTGGTCGCGGGCAAGTAATCCGCCGTCCACGCCGGGCCGCCGCGAGGTGGTCCGGGTCATCGAAGCCCGGGGGCCTTGCGGCCGCCGGGCTTTTTTCATGGGCAACCGTAAGAAACCGCCCACGGCGCCTGCTGCGCTGGGCCTACGCGGCAGCAGGGAACAGTTGAGAACAATCGGAGACCTTGCTTACCTCACCGCCGCGCTCGCAGCGTGCGGTAGCCGTTCCATTCAAAGGAGTTCCCGCCATGCAGACTGCCACCCTTCTCCGCACCGCCACGGCCGTTCTGGCTCTGGGAGCGCTTGCGGCCTGTTCGTCCACGCCGCCCCCGGTCGACCAGATGGCCGTGACGCGCACCACCGTCAACCGCGTGGCCGGCGAGCCCCAGGTGGCCGCGAATGCGCCCGTGGAACTGCAGCGCGCCCGTGAGAAGCTGGTGGCCGCCGAGAAGGCGATGACCGACAAGGAATACGAACTGGCCCGCCGCTACGCCGCCGAGGCCGAAGCCGACGCCCGCGTCGCCGAGACCAAGGCCGAGGCCGCGAACAACGCCGCCACGCTGCAGCAGGTGCGCACCAGCATCCAGTCGCTGCAGACCGAAATCACCCGCCGCGACCCGGCGCCCGCCGTGGTACCGGGCGCTGCCGCCGTGCCCGCACCGATGCCGGCGCCCATGCCCGCTCCCGCAATGGCGCCCCGCCCCGCCACGGCCCCCGGCGCCGTGCCCGGCATGCCGGTTCCGTCCAACCCCGCTCCCGCCCGCTGAGCCCCGGACCGACCGAACGAACGACCACCCGACAGGGAGAACCACACCATGCGCCACATCCTCCGCCGCACCACCACCCTTGCCACCGCCCTCGTCGCCGCCGGCCTGATGGCCGCCTGCGCCACGCGCGCACCGCTCGATGCCGTCGAAACCGCGCGCTCGGCCGTCGACCGCACCGCCCGTGATCCGGCCGTGGTGCAGAACGCCCCGCTGGAGCTGAAGGCCGCCACCGACACCCTGGCCCGCGCCGACCGCGCCTGGAGCGAGGACCACGACGCCGCCGAAGCCAACCACCTGGCCTACCTGGCCACGCAGCGTGCCGACATCGCCGCCAACACGGCCCGTGCCCGCGTGCTCGACGCCGACATCAAGAAGGCCGGCACCGAGGCCGAGCGCATCCGCCTGATGAGCGAAGCCGACCGCGCCCGCATGCAGGCCGAGGCCAATGCCCGCAGCGCCCAGCAGGCCCAACTGCAGGCCGCGAGCGCCGAGCAGCGCGCCGCCGACAACGCCGCCCGCGTGCGTGCCCTGGAAGCCCAGTTGCGCGACATCGAAGCCCAACAGACCGAACGCGGCCTGCTGGTGACGCTGGGCGACGTGCTGTTCGCCTTCAACAAGGCCGAACTCTCGGCACAGGCCGCTCCGCGCCTCGACAAGCTGGCGAACTTCCTGCGCCAGTTCCCCGACCGCAAGCTGATCATCGAAGGCCATACCGACAGCGTCGGCGGCGACGCCTACAACCAGGAGCTGTCGGAACGCCGCGCCCAGGCCGTGCAGAACGCGCTGGTGCAGCGCGGTGTGGCGCCCGACCGCATCACCGCGCGCGGCTACGGCAAGACGTATCCGGTGGCCGACAACGCATCGCCCGAAGGCCGCGCGATGAACCGCCGCGTGGAAATCGTGATCGCCGACGACAAGGGCAATCTGCGCGGCCGCTGACCGCCGGCCCCCCGCATCCGTCTCTCTCTGGTGGCCCTGCACCGCGCCCGCGCGGCCAGGGCCTTTTTTTGCGCGCATGCGCGCGCTGCCGGATACTGCCCGCCATGACCGCCCACGACGTGCTCGATTTCTGGTTCCGCCAGTCCACCCCCGAACAATGGTTCCGCAAGGACGACGCGTTCGACGATGCCATCCGCACGCGCTTCAGCGCATGCCATGCGCGCGCGGCCCAGGGCGAGTTGTGGGAATGGCGCGCCGATGCCGCGGGGCGGCTGGCCGAAGTGATCGTGCTCGACCAGTTCTCGCGCAACCTGCTGCGCGGCAGCGCGCAATCGTTCGCGCAGGACGGCATGGCCCTGGTGCTCGCGCAGGAAGCCATCGCCCAGGGGCAGGATGCGCGACTGCCGCCCGAGCAGCGCGCGTTCCTCTACATGCCGTTCATGCACAGCGAATCCGCGGCCATCCAGGCGGAATCGGTGCGGCTGTTCACGGCGCTGGGGCAGGCCAACAACCTAGACTATGCGCGGCAGCACCAGGTGATCGTGGACCGGTTCGGGCGCTTTCCCCACCGCAATGCGGTGCTGGGCCGCGAGAGCACGGCCGAGGAAGTGGAGTTTTTGAAACAACCCGGCAGCTCTTTCTGAGCGTGGCGCGCAAAGGCGCGGCGGCAGCAAGGTCTTCACCACCGGAGGCGGCAAACACTGTAAATTAATACAGTGAACACCACTTCCAAGCTCGCGATCCTGGCGGATGCCGCCAAATACGATGCGTCCTGCGCATCCAGCGGCACGTCCGCGCGCAATTCGGTGGGCGGCCGCGGCATCGGCTCCACCGAGGGCATGGGCATCTGCCACAGCTATGCGCCGGACGGGCGCTGCATCTCGCTGCTGAAGATCCTGCTCACCAACTACTGCCAATACGACTGCCTCTACTGCGTGAACCGCGTGAGCAGCAACGTGCCGCGCGCGCGCTTCGCGGTGCGCGAGGTGGTCGACCTGACGCTCGACTTCTACCGGCGCAACTGCATCGAGGGGCTGTTCCTCTCCAGCGGCATCATCCAAAGCCCCGACTACACCATGGAGCGCGTGGTGGAAGTGGCCCGCTCGCTGCGCGAGGACCACGACTTCCGCGGCTACATCCACCTCAAGACCATTCCGGACGCGGCGCCCGAACTGCTGGAGCGCGCAGGGCGCTATGCCGACCGGCTGAGCATCAACATCGAGCTGCCCACATCGGAGGGCCTCTCTGCCCTCGCTCCCGAGAAGGACGGCGCCGCCATCCAGCGCTCGATGGGCCGGCTGGCGCTGCACATCGACGAGGCCCGGCAGGCCCGCGTGCAGCAGCGGGGCACGCGCCCGGGCGATGCACAGATCATCTCCCTGCCCGGCCGCGTGCGCCGTGCCGAGGCGCCGCGCTTCGCCCCCGGCGGCCAGAGCACGCAGATGATCGTGGGCGCGGACGGCGCGGACGATCGCACCATCCTCGCCGCGAGCGCGCGGCTCTACGGCGGCTACGGGCTGCGGCGCGTGTACTACTCGGCCTTCAGCCCGATTCCCGACGCCTCGCGCGCCCTGCCCCTGGCCGCCCCGCCGCTGGTGCGCGAACACCGCCTCTACCAGGCCGACTGGCTGATGCGCTTCTACGGCTTCACGCACGACGAGATCGTGCCGCCCGCGCCGGCCGCCGAAAGCGCTGGCGGCAATGGCAGCGGCATGCTCTCGCTCGACATGGACCCGAAGCTGGCCTGGGCGATCGCCCACCCGGAGCATTTCCCGGTGGACCTGAACACCGCCGCGCGCGAGCGCCTGCTGCGCGTACCCGGCCTGGGCGTGCGCACGGTCGAACGGCTGCTGGCCGCGCGCCGTGTGCGCCGCCTCTGCCATGCCGATCTGGGCCGCCTGCACGTGCCGCTGGGCCGGGTGCTGCCTTTCGTCGCCGTGGCCGACCATCGCCCGGCCGACCGGCTGCGCGATCCGGTGCGGCTGCGCGCCCGCCTCACGTCACCGGTACAGGCCTCGCTCTTCGCCTGACATGGCCCGGACCGTCACGCTCGACCATCCGGCCGACTGGCCCGGCTTCCGCGCGGCAGCACGGGCCTGCCTGCAGGCGGGGCTCGCGCCCGCGCAGGTGCACTGGCAGGTGGCGGGTGCGGCAGAAGCCGATCTGTTCGGCGCCATGGGGGACGCAGCAGACCATGGCGCGAAGGAAGCGGCACCAGAGGCCACGGCCCTGCCCATGCCCCGCGCTTTCATCGCCCTGTGCGCGCACGCGGCCCTGCACCGCGAGGCCGACCGCTTCGCCCTGCTCTACCGCGCGCTCTGGCGCATGGCGCACGAACCGGCCCTGCGGCACGATCCGCTCGATCCGGACATCGCGCGCCTGCACCGGATGGCGGCGGCCGTGCGGCGCGACATCCACAAGATGCGGGCGTTCGTGCGCTTTCGGCCCGTGCAGGATGGCGGCACCGAACCGCTGCACGTGGCCTGGTTCGAGCCGGACCATTTCATCGTGCAAGCCAACGCGGCGTTCTTCGTGCAGCGCTTCACGCAGATGCGCTGGGCCGTGCTCACGCCCGAATGCAGCCTGCGCTGGGACGGCGGTACGCTGCAGGTGGGGCCGGGGGCCCGGCGGGCCGATGCGCCGGGGCCGGACGCGGGCGAAGCGCTGTGGCTCACCTACTACCGGCACACGTTCAATCCCGCACGCCTGAAGCTCGACATGATGCGCCGCGAGATGCCCACGCGCTATTGGAAGAACCTGCCGGAAGCCGCGCTGATCGGCGAACTCGCCCAGGGCGCGGCGGAACGCAGCGGCCGCATGGTCGAAGCGCCCGGCACCATGACGCGCCGCCGGCTGGCGGAGCGCGGCGCGGGCCCTTGAACAGAGATGTCGCGGCCAGCCGCCCTGAACAAGGAGCCGCTGGCCGCAGCCGTTACTCCGTGATCGTGCGGATGGTCTCGCGACCGTTCTTGTCCTTCAGGCGGCCCAGGTCGTTGTCGATGGCCCGGGCGAGCTTGTCCACCGCAGCCGTGAAGGCATCGGCGAGCTTGTCCGCATCCGCGTTCACGGCGATCGGCTGGCGGCCGGCCAGGCGCGCTTCCACCACGCAGCGCTTGTCGGCGCTGCCGGACTTGCCGGCGTCCACGTCCGACAGATGGATTTCCACGCGGGTCACATGGTCGCGGAAGCGCGCAAGGCGCTCCACGGTTTCGCCCTGGATCCATTGAACGAGCGATTCGCCGCCCTGGATATATTCGTCGTGCTGGACCTGTACTTGCATGAAAGCCTCCTGAGTAGGTATTGCGAACGGGTGGGAAAGCGGGAAACGCGCGGAAGAAGGGGAATGAAAAGTGGGCTCGTGCTTGCAGGATCGCGGCACTCCGGAGAAAAACAAGCCCCTTGCCGCAGATCGAGCGCCCGAGGTGACGAAACCCGCGATCGGCGCACGCTGCGATCGGACGCGTGGCCAGGCACTCCGGCGGCTGGCTCCTACAGCAGAGCCGCGCCGGTTGGTGCTAAAAATTCCGCATGCTTGATCTCCCTCCCTTTCACGGCGCGCCGCCGACGCGTCGGGCCGCCGCGTTGCCCACCGCCCAGCGGCTCAAGATAGGGCTGTCCGCCTGCTTCTCGCACGCCGACCCGGCCCGCTCGCTGTTCACGAACAAGACGTTGCAGTACGTCGAGCAGTCGATCGCGCACTGGATCATGTCGGCGGGGGCCATGGTGGTCATGGTGCCCTGCCCCACCGGCGAGACGGCGCGCGGCGACGTGACGCTGGCGCACTATGCCGAATGGCTCGACGGGGTGGTGATGCACGGCGGCGCCGACGTGTGGCCGGGCAGCTATGGCGAGGTGCCGCTCAAGGACGCCTGGCTCGGCGACCGCATCCGCGATCTCTATGACCTGGCCGTGGTGGAGGCGTTCGAGCAGGCCGGCAAGCCGATCTTCGGCGTCTGCCGGGGGCTGCAGCTCATCAATGTGGCCTTCGGCGGATCGCTCTACCAGGATATCGAGACCCAGCACCCGGGCGCGCAGCAGCACCGCAACGCCGTCACCTACGACCAGCACTTCCACGAGGTGGAGATCGTGCCGGGCACGCGGCTGGCGCAGATGTACCCGCAGCAGTCGCGCGTGGTGGTCAACAGCATCCACCACCAGGGCATCAAGAACCTCGCTCCGGGATTCGAGATCGAGGCATGGAGCCATCCGGACGGCGTGCCCGAGGCGATCCGCCGGCATCCCCACTCCGGTCGCGGCTACATCGCGGCCACGCAGTGGCACCCGGAATTCTTCAAGCCCGGCTCGTCGCAGACGATGGACGACGCGCCCATCCTGGACGACTTCCTGGCGGCCTGCATCCGCGCCAAGCACCGCCCGGCGCCCGGCCACAGCCCGTTCCGCATCCGCGACCGGGCCGCGCGGCTGCTGCGGCAGGCACTGCTGCGGCGCTGAGGCCCCGACGGGGCAGCGCGGCGTGCCTGGCCGGCCACGCCTCCTGCCTCGCCGCAACACACCGGCCGACTCGACAATAGGCACAGAAGAGAGCATTTTCCGCCACCTTCTATGGAATTACACCTATAACGGAGGTATTCCGCTGCCGTGTGAGATGCGGTACAAACAAGACCAGAGGTGGACTTCACCACCCGGCCTTCCGGCAGCGGAAGGTGGACGACGCAGGGCGCAGAACGCATGGAACGACGCAGGGGATGGCCAGCGCCATCGCCGCATCGGTTTTTTCTGTGGAGGAGAACGCGATGGAAATCCACTCACCATCCCACCGTCCCGCCCGGGGCGCGGGCCCGGCCACACGACCGGCACGGCCGGTACGCACGGCGATGGCCGCAGCGGCCTGCACGCTGGCGCTGGCCTCGGTCACCGCGCCTCTGGAGGCCGCCACCCTGTCCGGCGTGCTCGGCGCGCGCATGATGCTCACATCGGGCTGCGTGATCAACGGCGGGCCGGGCACGGTCTCCGGCGCCGATTTCGGCACGCTCGACTTCGGCTCGCGGCCCGCCACGTTCGTGGGCACGGCCACCGCCACCGCGAGTGGCGGCGAAGGCGGCGCGGGCGCCACCCAGATCGTCTGCTCGCCCGAGATCACCGCCTTCAGCGTGACCATCGACGGCGGCACCCATCCCGGCCAGGGCGCGGGCATCGGCACCGGCTCGCGCGCGATGTCCAACGGCAGTGCCTTCCTGCCCTACGACGTCTACCGCGACCCCGGCCACACGGTGCCCTACACCGCGGCCACGGCGGTCACGGGCATCGCGGTGCCGTCTGCGGGCAACCCGTTCACCCTGCCGATCTACGGGCTCGTCAACAAGACCAGCGCGGTGGCCCTGCCCGCGGGGCTCTACACCGACCAGCTGCAGGTCACGCTCACCTTCTGAACCGACGACGAGGGCCGCCAGCACCCCGCGGGCGGCAAGGGAGATTCCAGCCATGCGATACGCCACCCGCCCCGGGGCGCGGCGTGGGCACGCTGCCGCATGGCCGGCAGCACTGCCTGCGCCGCACCGGCTCCTGACGGCGCTGCTGCCCCTGTGGGCGCTGCTGCACACCGCACCCGCCACGCCCGCGGCCATTCCCACCAAAGCGACCATGTCGGTCAGCGCGGCCATCGTGCGCGGCTGCATGGTGGCGGGCGCGGCCGGGCAGGTCACGGGACTGAACTTCGGGAGCATCGACTTCGGTACGCATTCCGCCGTGCGCACGGGCAACGAAACCCGGCTGGCCGGTTCCGGCAACGGAGGGCAGGCGCTGATCCAGTGCACGCCGGGCACGGCGGTGCAGGTGGCGGCGGACGCGGGCCAGCATGCGCAGGGCAGCCAGCGCCGGCTCTCCAACAATGCCGGCGCCTTCGTGCCCTATGCGCTGGCCCTGGCCGCGGGCACCACCACGGCCCTGGTGCCCAACGTGCCGGCGGGCCTCACGCTCGGCGCGGCGGCTGCGGCCCTGCCGCTGCAGGGCACGGTCACGTTTCCCGGCTTCGGGCTGCCGTCGGGTGTCTACACCGACACCGTGCAGGTGACGCTGTCATGGTGAGCGCCGCCATGCTGCTTCCGCTGCCGCGGCCTGCGCCTGCCGCCGGGCGCCGGCTCAGGACCGGTCTGCTTGCCGCCCTGCTGCCGTTCGCGCCCACGGTCCTGCACGCCGCGGCCCCGCTGATGATCTGGCCGGTGGATCCGGTGATCGCGGGCGATCAGCGCGCGGTCGCGCTCTGGGTCGAGAACCGGGGCAGCGAGCCGGTGGCGATGCAGGCCCGCGTCTTCGCCTGGCGGCAGGAGGGGGGCGAAGACCGGTTCGCTCCGCAGCAGGCGGTGGTGGCCAGCCCGCCGATCAGCCAGATCCCCGCAGGCGCGCGGCAGATGGTGCGGCTCATCGCCACGCAGCCCGTGCCGCCCGGGCAGGAGCAGGCCTTCCGCGTGCTGCTCGACGAACTGCCGCCGCCCACCGCCGCCATGGCGCAGGCCGATGGGGCTTCCGCACCACCGCAGCCGCCTGCCCAGTTCGGCGTGCGGCTGCAGATCCGCTATGCGATCCCGCTCTTCATCTACGCGCCCGGCACGCTGGGGCCGCGCATGCCCGCCACCCATGCGGACCTGCTGTCGCGCCTGTCCGCGGGCAGCGCGCTGGAACCCTCGCTGCGATGGACGGTGGAGCGGTCGCCCGACGGCACCCGGCAGTTGGCCGTGCAGAACGCGGGGCCGGGCCACGCCCGGCTCACCGCCGTGCGCTGGCAGGGGCCCGATGGGCGCGAGGGGCCGGTGGTGTCTCCGGGCCTGCTCGGCTACGTGCTGCCGAACAGCGAGCGCCGCTGGACGCTGGACCAGCCCCCGCCGCCGCAGGCGGTGCTGCAGGCCACCGTGAACGGGCGCGAAGCGCCGCTGCCCCGTGCCGCGCCATGATCCCGCACGCCGCGCCGCAGCCCGTGCCCGCCTGCGCGCCGGCCGGTGGATGGCGCTGCTGGCCTGCCTGCCCGCCGGGTTGTCCGCGGGCGACCTGCCTCCGCCGCCCCGGCCACCGGCGGAAGCGGACGCCGCGGGCGCCTCCGTGCTGCTCTACCTGGAGGTGGAGGTGAACGGCCGGGCCAGCGGCGAACTCGTCGCGGTGCGCCAGCGCGGGCCGCACTACGAGATCGACGCGGCCATGCTGCGGCGGCTGCAGGTGCGCACCGACCAGCCCGACGGCACCGCCGTGGCCGTGGACGCGCTGCCGGGTGTCTCGGTCGCCTACGACAGCCTCGCGCAGCGCCTGCGCATCGACGTGCCGCCGGACTGGCTGCCGCTGCAGACGCTGACCACGGAGCCAGCGGACGACGTGGCGCTCTCGCGCGGCACCGGCTTCCTGATGAACTACGACTTCTACGCCACGCGCACGCGCGGCCTCACGGCCGCCTCCGTCTGGTCGGAGCAGCGCCTCTTCGGCGCGTACGGCGTGGTGTCGCACACGGGCGTGCTGCGGCGCGCGGACGGCGGCGCCGGCAACGGCTACCTGCGCTACGACACCGCCTGGACGGACACCGACGCCGGCAGCGCCACATCGTGGACGGCGGGCGACTTCATCACCGGCGCGCTGCCCTGGACCACGCCCGTGCGGCTGGGCGGCGTGCAGTGGGCACGCAATTTCGCCGCGCGGCCCGACTTCGTCACCTACCCGATGCCCGAGTTCGCGGGCCAGGCCGCCGTGCCCTCGGCCGTGGACGTGTTCGTGAACGGCTTCCGCGCGGGCCGGCACAACGTGCAGCCCGGCCCGTTCACGCTGGGCGAACTGCCGGCCGTGAACGGCGCGGGCACGGCCTCGGTGGTCACCACCGACGCGCTCGGCCGGCAGGTGGTGACCACCGTGCCGTTCTACGTGAGCAGCCAGCTGCTGCGGCCCGGGTGGTCCGACTATTCCCTGTCGCTCGGGGCCGTGCGCCGCGGCTACGGCCTGCGCAGCTTCGCCTATGGCCGCCCCGTCGCGGCCGGCGTGCTGCGGCGGGGCCTGAGCGATGCGGTGACGGTGGAAGCCCAGGCCCAGGCCGGCCGCGGGCTGGCCGTGCTGGGCGCGGGCGGGCTCGCGCGGTGGGGCACGCGGGGCATCTTCAACGCCTCGCTCACGCGCGGCCGCGCCACACCGGGCGATGCGGTGTCGGCCGACCGCCGCGGCGGATGGCAGTGGAGCGCCGGCTACCAGTACCAGACGCCCCGCGGCGGCATCTCGGTGCAGGAGACGCGGCGCACCTCCGGCTTCGGCGACGCGGGCGACTACGGCGGCGGCTCGCTGCGGCCCGCGCGCTCCACGCGGCAGATCAACGCGAGCTGGGTGTTGGGCAGCGCATCGATCGGTGCGGGCTGGATCGACCTGCGCGGAGGCCATGCGGAGCGCAGCCGCGTCGCCTACGCGAGCTACAGCATGCCCGTGGGCCGCGATGCGTTCTTCTCGCTCACGGCGGGCCGCACGGTGGAGACCGGCGAGACCCAGGTCCGAGCCCAGTTGACCTACCTGCTCGATGCCCTGCTCACGGCGCAGGCCGCCGCCGCGCACACGGGCGCCGGCACGCAGGGCGAACTGGGGCTGCAGCGCAGCCTGCCGAGCGACGGCGGCTTCGGCTGGCGCATCGCCCAGGCGCGCGGCAGCGGCACCGGCAGCGGTGGGGGCTCTGGCGTCAACTACCGCCTCGCGAGCGCGCAGTACCAGGGTCGCCATGGCCTGGTGCAGGGCGGCATCTTCGGCGCGTCCGCCGACACCACGCACTGGGCCGGCGCCTCGGGATCGCTGGGCGCGATGGACGGCTACGTCTTCGCCGCGAACCGCGTCACCGACGGCTTCGCGCTCGTGTCCACCGACGGCACGCCGGGTGTGCCGATCACCTTCAACCACCAGCCGGTGGGCAGCACCGATGCGCAGGGCTACCTGCTGGTGCCCAACGTGCCGGCCTACTATCCGGCCCGCTACGCGATCGATCCGCTCTCGCTGCCCGCCGACGTGCACACGCCCACGCTCGAGCGCCGCGCGGCCGTGGCGCGGGGCACGGGCACGCTGGTGCGCATGCCGGTGCTGCGCATGCGCACGGCCACCCTCACGCTGGTGGACGAGGCCGGCACGGCCCTGCCGCCGGGCAGCGCGGTGGTGCACGAGCAGGGCCAGGTGCCCACCGTGGTGGGATGGGACGGCGTGGTCTATCTGACCACCCTGCACCCGCGCAACACGCTCACCGCCCGCATGCCCGACGGACGCGAATGCCGCGCCGCCTTCGACGCGGCCGAGCATGCGGCGCAGCGCGACCTGCGCGTGGTGTGCCGCGCGGGCGAAGGCCCGTCGAACGCGGCACCCGCCGCCGGCCCCGCAGCAGGCCCGGCCGCGAGGACCGCGCTGTGAACCCCATGCAGCGCACTCCGCGCACGGGCCGCGGCCGGCTGCGGTGCCGCGCCCTGCTCTCCGCCACCGCACTGCTCGCCGCCCTGTGCCGGCCGGCAGCGGCCGACTGCGTGAACAACGAAACCGGCGGCAACCTGGGCACGGTGCCTTCGCAGCGTGTGCTCTCGGGCCCGGCCATCTCCACCACCGCGCAGTTCACGCTCGGCTGCGGCGGCATCGTGCTCTCCACGCTCGGCACGCCCACGGTGCAGGCCAAGTTCGTGAGCCCCACCACGGGCCTCACGCTCAAGGACGGCAGCAAGCCGCCCATTCCGTACCAGATCACCGACCTGGGCGGCGCGGGCTACACGCAGGGGCTGCTGGTGATCAACGCCAGCGGGGCGAACCTGGTCGCGCTGCTCAGCAACAACACGGCCTCGGTGCCGCTGCGCATCACGACCTCCGTCGGCGCGAACGTTCCTGCGGGTACCTACACGGACACGATCACGGTGAACTGGGCCTACGCCAACATCTGCGAAGGCCTGCTCGGCGTGGGTGGCCTCTGCGTGGGCACACCGCGCAACGGCAACCTGAACCGGGTGCTCACCGTGCAGCTCGTGGTGACGAACGACTGCACCTTCTCCGCGCCGAACGTGCAGTTCGGCGCCGCGCCCCTGCCGGCGGCGTTCGCGGCGGTAACGGGCAACGTGTCGGTGGTGTGCACGCGCGGGCTGTCCGTCACCGTGGGGCTGGGGCCAGGCACCTACCCCGCAGGCGGCCGGCGGCAGATGGCGAGCGGCGCGAACCGCCTCGCCTACGACCTGTTCCGCGGCGACGGCAGCGTCTGGGGCACGGCGGCCGGCACCCGCGTGGCGGGTTCGGCCCTCACCGACGGGCTCACGCCGATCGTGCTGCCCTACACGGCGCGCATCTACGCCGACCAGAGCCCTCCGCCGCCCGGTGTGTACCAAGACAACGTGGTGGTGGACGTGGAGTACTGAGAGCGGCTGGCAGGACCCTTCTGGCGTCGCTGCCCGCGCTCCAGGTTTCAGTGGTGGTGGCCGTGCCCGCCGTGCACGTGGCGGTGGGCGATCTCGTCGGCGGTGGCCGGGCGCACTTCCGTCACCTTGCACGAGAAGCGCAGCGCCTGGCCCGCGAGCGGGTGGTTGCCGTCCAGGTGCACCTCGGGGCCCTTGATCTTCACGACGTTGAAGAGCTGTGGCTGGCCGTCGTCGCCGACGCCGCGCAGCTGGCCGCCCACCTTCACGCCGGGCGGGAATTCGCTCTTCGGGATGGTGCGCACCAGGCTCTCGTCGCGCTCGCCGAAGGCATCGGCCACGTCCAGCTCGACGGTGGTGGAAAAGCCCGGGGCCTGCCCTTCCAGCGCGGCCTCGACCTTGGGGAAGAGGTTGTCGTAGCCGCCGTGCAGATACGCCACGTCACCCGAATCCAGGGGCTTGCCCTGGGGGCTGGTGATCTTGTAGTTCAGGGTGACGGCGGAGTCCTTGGTGATGTTCATGGCGGCAAAAAAAGCAATGCGATACGGTGCGGTGGAACGGAAAAACGAAGGCGCGCACCGCAGGGGCCGCGCCATGGGCCCATTGTCAGGCATCCCCGCGCCCGGCGGGCACGGCCGTGGCAGGGGCCGCGGGACTTTCCGCGGCGGCCGTCACGCGGGCAGTGGCGCAGGCACCTCGTCGGCCGCGGTGCCTGGACGGCGCGCGAAGCGGCGCGGCTCGGGACCGTGCACCGGAGCCCCATCGCCCCACGGCCAGCCGCCGAACTCCGTGCGCCGGTAGTCGGCCAGCGCGGCATGGATCTCCGCCTCGGTGTTCATCACGAACGGGCCGTACTGCACCACGGGCTCGCCCAGCGGACGGCCCTGCAGCAGCAGGAATTCGGCCGCCTGCGCGTCGCTGCCGTTGACGATCTCCACCGCCTCGCCCGCACGCAGCTCGATCGCCGCATGGCCCACGGCCTCGCCCGCCACGCGCACGCCCTCGCCGGCGAAGTGGTAGAGCATGCGCCGCGTGCCCTCGCCGGTGGCGGCCGGCAGGCGGTAGCGCGCGCCCGGCGCGAGCCGCAGCGTCCAGATCGCGACGTCGGACTCGGGGCGAGCGGCCCAGGAATGCGGCGGCGGAGCGAGCGGCTCGGCCGCCTCGCCGGGCACGCGGCCGGCGATCACCGTCACTTCGGTGCGGCGTCCGGCTTCGTCAGCATGCACCACGCGGGGCACGTCGCCGGCCCAGAACATGGTGAAGTGCGGCGGCGCCATCTTGTCCGCCGCGGGCAGGTTGAGCCAGATCTGGAACAGCTCCAGCGGATTCGGTTGCGTCGGGTCCAGCAGCGGGAACATCTCCGAATGCACCACGCCCTTGCCGGCGGTGAGCCACTGCACGTCGCCCTGCCCGAAACGCGCGGCCGCGCCCAGCGAATCGGCATGGTCGATCAGGCCGGTGCGCACGATGGTCACGGTCTCGAAGCCGCGGTGCGGATGCGGCGGGAAGCCCGGCACCACGTCGCCGTGGTACATGCTCCAGCCGTCCTTGCGCGAGAAATCCTGGCCGATCTGCCGGCCGGCGAGCGGAGCGTCCGGTCCCAGCCGGGCGTTGCCGCGCGGATAGGCATCGTCGTGGTGGGCGCAGAAAAGGAACGGGTCCAGCGTGGGCCAGAGCGGGCCCAGGGGTTGGATGGCGAGCAGGGGCGAGGTGGAAGGCATGGCGGGATTCTCCTGGAAGCGGCCGCGGGAAGCCGGGATGGTCGGCGGCCCGTCTTGTCTGCAGATGGGGCCGCTCCGCCGGCGGCCAATACCGCGTGTGCGCAACACACCGGCCTGCGCATGGAACGATCCCCGCCGTGCAACAGCCTCCCGGACCTTGCCCTGACCGACCAGGTGATCGGGCGACCGTCGTCAGTGCAGCACGCGGGCCGCAGGCGCGAACGGATCGGGCACGGGCCGCTCCAGTCCGCCGGAAACGCCATCGATGCCCCGGTGCAGGAACACGGCCACCGTGCTGGTGCCGTCCGGCGTGGCCTCGCGCTGCGCCTCGCCGCTGGCGGCCTGGGGCACCTCGAACACGGCGCACAGTTCCGGATGCGCCAGCGCAGCCGGATGACGCCGGGCATCGAAGGCCACCACCTGCACGCTGTAGAGGCCCTGCATGCCGGCCAGGGCATTGGACTCGCTGAAGAGCAGGTGCCGACCGTAGCCGTCCGGCCCCAGCGCGGAGGGGGCATAGACGGCAGGATCGAAACCGGCTTCGCGCAGCAGTGCGGGCAGCGCACCGGCGAGCGCCGCGCGCAGGTCTGCCCTGCCGGCCCGTGCGGCCTGCGCGGCCTCGCCCGCCTGCCAGCCCGCCAGCGCCGTGTCCACCGCCTCCTGGTGCTGGCGGTGCCGCGCCTGCGCGGCCGCATCCCCGGGATGCGCATAGATGCCGGACAGCCGCGCTTCCGCCGAGGCCAGCCATCCCCGGTGGCCATGCCAGGTGCCGCGCGGCACGGCAGCGCCCGGCATGGCGTCGATCGACAGGGTGCCGCCTTGAGAGCGGCTCTCCGCGGCGATGCGGAACGCCTCGGCCAGCAGGGGATCGGGTGTGTCGCCCGAATCCACGAGGCGCTGCATACCCGCCTTCCAGTAGTCGGCGCTCGGCCCGCCGAAGGCCCTGCCGTCGCGCACGAAGCCTCCCTCGGCCGCGATGAAGAAAGCCAGGCGTTCGGCCGTGAGCCCGGCCGCGTCGCCGAACACGCGCCGCAGCGACTTCGGCCCTTCCGGATGGGTTTCGAAGAGCAGTGCGTGCAGCGTGCTGCCGTCCGCCAGCGTGACCGGGCGCACCGCCGGCCGGTACATCAGGCTGGAACGCGGGTGGCCGTCGGCATCCGGCGGGCTGCGCAGGTCGGCCTCCGCACCGACTTCGCGCACCAGCAGCACGGTGAGCAGTTCCTCCGCACGGTCGAACGGCAGCTTGAGCACCGTGCCGGGAACCTGACCGCCGGGCAGCGGGGCGATGGAGGCCACGGCCCCCGGATGCTGCGGGCGCCCCCGGTATTCGGTGCTGGCGACGAAGTCCATGCCGTAGTCGGCGATGCGGGCCGGCAGCGTGTCGCGGCCCTCCTGCACGTCCGCCTGGCTGGCGCGGCCCAGCTCGCGGTAGTTGTCGGTGCGCAGCGACCAGTGGCCGAACACCGGCACGAAGTCGATGCCCGCGGCCTCGACGTGGCGGCGCAGTTCGCGCACCACCTCGGCCACCGTCGCGCGTTCCGTCGCATTCAGGCGCTGGCGCTGCGCGGCGGGCAGCAAGGCGATGCGCTCCCAGGCGGCATCGGACAATCCCGGCCGCGTTCCGGCGGTGGCGGCCACCGTGGCATGGCCCGGGGCGGGAGCGCCGGCCGCTGTGCCCGCCGCCCTGATCGTGCCTGGCAACGCGGCGGAGCGGGGACGGGCTCCTTCCGAAGCAGGAAGCGGAGAGTTGCGGCGCGGAACGGCCGGCGATGGCGGATCGGCCACCGGCCGGGCACCCCTGCCCCCGGAGCGGATGGACGCCTCCACAGCCGGGGAGCGTGGCTCCCGCGATGGGGACGACGGAGACGAAGGGGCAGGCGACGGCGCTGGAAGGCGCGCGGGAAAATCCATGGATGGGCACTCCTGGGAAAACGGGAACAGGACACGCAGGCGCGCCGCATGCCGCGCCGCAGACAGGCAGTGACTGTCGATTTCCCTGCCGCGGAAACCCGTGCGCGGCACGAAGGCACCGCGCGCGGCCCGAAGCGGAGTGCGTGTCGGCCGGACAGAAGTGGGATGGAGAAACGGCAACCGGCCCAGGCTCCGGCCCGCAGCGCACCCGTGCCGCGCTCAGCCGACGGCCGGGCCGTCCGTCACGCCGACCGCAGCGGCTGGATCAGCTCCGTGCGCCAGGCACCGGGGTCGCCGCCCGTCTCCGGCCCGGCGAGGTAGCACTCCCACACATCCTCCGTGGGCTGCAGCCCCTGCGCGTCGATCCAGCGCCGGAAGGTGCCCCACGCCTGCGGCAGGTCTTCGTAGCGCCCGCGGTACTCGGTGCGGGCCACCCGCATGGCCGGCCATTCGCCAGGCTGCATGCCGCCGTCCGGCCCCGGGCCGACGGGCGCGTCGACCGGCACGCCGAGGTGGAATTCGAAGGTGTCCGTGGGGCGGCGCAGATGGTGCGTGAACAGCGGGCCGCCCGGGGAGGCGCCCTGCGCGGCCAGCGCATCCATCAGCGCGCGCACGCTGCGCCCCATGGCCTGCTGGATCTCCTCGCGCGTGCAGGCCACGGGCAGCAGCGCTACGGGCCGCGCCGGGAGCTGTTCGATGCGGGGGGTCTCGATCATGGGGATGCCTCCTGAAAAGCCGCGCCGGCCGCCGGGCCTTCGCCGCGCGCGGGGGAAACCATGTGCACCGTGCGCACGGGCACGCCGAACTGCACGCCCATCGACTCCAGTTCGCGCATGATCGCGAGGTTGATGGACTGCTGCACATCCATGTAGGCGTTATAGCCCGGGTCGAGCACGATGTAGACCACTTCGTACTCGAGCGCATTGGCTCCGAAGCCCTTGAGGTGGGCACGGTCGAAGCGCACCTTGTCCTGCGATTCGATGATGCGGCGCACCGCCTGCGACACCGCCTCGGCCTGCGGCGCGGTGGTGGCATAGCTCAGCGTGAAGGTGAAGACGATGCGGCGCTCCTGCAGGTAGCGGTAGTTGTTGATCGTCTGCTTGAGGAGGTCGGTGTTCGACATCACGATCTGCTCGCCGCCCAGGCTGCGGATGCGCGTGGTCTTCACGCCGATCTGCTGCACCGTGCCCGCCACGCTGCCCACCACGATGAAATCGCCCACCTCGAACGGCTTGTCCACGGCGATCGCGAGCGACGCGAACAGGTCGCCCAGCACGTTCTGCACCGCCAGGGCGATGGCAATGCCGCCCACCCCCAGGCTCGCCACGAAGGCCGTGATGTTCACCCCCAGGTTGGCGAGCATCGCCAGCACGATGGTGGCCCACAGCAGCGTGCGCAGGCCCCAGGACATCAGCGTGCCCGAAGCGCTCACCTGCAGCGACGGCGTGCCCAGGTGCCGCTCCTCGTAGCGGCGGATGGCGATGCCGATCGCCCGCGTGCCCCACAGCGCCACCTGCAGCGCGAGTGCGATGAACCACAACTGCCCTACGCGCGCCTGCCAGCGCGGCGCCAGATCGAGCATGCCCACCCCGACCAGCAGCGCTGCCAGCAGGATCAGCAGATGGCTGGTGCCGCCCAGCACCTCGGAAACGACCGCCGCCACCCGGCCGGCGCCGTGCCGGCCCGATGCGGCACGCGCCTCCGCGATGCGCCGGCTGCGGCGCTGCGCCACGCCCAGCAGCAGCGTGATGCCCAGGTAGACGCCCAGTGTGGCGGCCAGCGCCAGGGTGATGCTCGACAGCGACAGGCCCCAGACGGTTTCTTCGTGGAACCAGGCCAGCAGGGAGGGGGTGGAGGGATCGGGGTTGGGCATGCGGCTCCTTGTCTCGGTGCCGCGGCCGGGTGGCATGCGCGCCCTTGCAGGAGCGCCGTTGCCGGCCGCGGACAGGGTGTGGAAAAAGGAAGGAAAAGAGTATGCAGGGCGCGCGAGGAGCGCGGCGACCCGTGCTTCGGGGCCAGGGGGCGCGCGGCGCGGGCACCCTGCCCGGCGTGGACACCGCCCGGGCTCCTTTGCCCGAGCGGCTCCGTACCGGCGCGCTAGATGTCGGCCGCGATGGCCGGCTCGCCCTTGCCCAGCGCGTCGAGCGTCACATGGATCTGCGGCGCGTCGGCGAGGTCGGGGCGTTCACCGCCCACGTCGGCGAGCGCGGTGAACTGCCCGTCGAGGAACAGGAAGGTGATCGCGCCGACGATGTCCGCCAGCGCATGCTCGGGCGACTCGAAGCCGCGCGAGGCGATCTTCTCGTCGGCATCGAGCTGGTAGGCGTAGCCCTTGCCCTCGCGGTCGAGGCGCCCCAGGTCGATGAGCTTGTCCTTCACGTTGCTCGCATACACACGGCCATTGGCGGCGTAGAACGTGAAGGGTACGGCGGTGGGCGCGGCAGCGGCCGCGCGGACACCGACGGAAGGGATGGGAGACGTCATGGCGTGTGTCCTGTGCTGGTGGTGCCACGGCAGCGTGGCGCATTGCAGAGGGAAGGAAATCGGCAGGCGGCGGGGCGGTGCCGCGTGGAAGCGGTCGGCCCCATCGTAGGCACGCCATGCCGAAGGGGCTGTAGGAGGAGGCCCCACACGCCCTTCAACGCGGCATGCCCCGAGCAGTACCCGCTGGCGCTCAACCGGCCGCGGAAACTCCGCGGGCGCTGCCCGTCAGCGCGGCCGGCGGCCGGCCCACCAACCGTAGGCGATGCCCACGACGCCGAGCGCCACCACGAGTCCGACCTTGCCGGCGCGCCGCTTGCGGTGCCCGCCGGCCACGGCCGTTCCCGTCGACGGCTCGAACAGGTTGCCCTCGCTCTCCTGCACCGGCTGCGCGCGCGACAGCCCCCAGTCGGAAAGCCAGCGCATCCAGCGCCCCACGGCGCCCGGCGCCACCGCGTGCGCCATCCGGCCGGGCAGCGCGCCCAGCCCCAGCCAGGTGACCGTGCGCGGGCGCAGCGCGCGCGACAGGTCCACCACGGCGTTCGCCACGCGGTTCGGATCGACCATCGGCAACGGCGGGCGGATGCGCCGGCCGGTGTAGTTGGCGCCGTGCGAGAGGCCCGGCGAATCGACGAAGGTGGGCGCCACGTCGCAGACGTGCACGTGCGGAAGATCGGACACCTCGGCGCGCAGGCTCTCGGAGAGGCCCCGCAGGCCGAACTTGCTGGCCGTGTACGCGGCGGCATACGGCGCGGCCACCCAGCCGCCGAAGGAGATGAGGTTGATGAGGCGGCCGGCGCCGCGCTCGCGGAAATGCGGCAGCACCGCATGCGCGCCGTGCAGGTGGCCCAGCAGGTTCGCCTCGACCACGCGGCGGTGCGCTTCCACCGGCACTTCGTCGAAGCGGCCGATCGCGCCCACGCCCACGCCGTTCATCCAGACGTCGATGCGCCCGAAATGCCGCAGGGCCTTCTCCGCCAGCAGCTTCACGGCGGCGGCATCGGTCACGTCCGTGGGCACGCCGATCGCGTGGCCCCCGGCCTTGCGGCAGGCCAGCGCCACCGGTGCGAGGGTGTCGGGATTGCGCGAGGCCAGCACCAGGCACGCGCCGCGCCGCGCGAACGCGAGCGCCGTGGCGTGGCCGATGCCGCTCGACGCGCCGGTGATGACCACCACCGGGTGTTCCGGGATGTGGCCGGCGGCCCGGACGGCAGCTGCCGTGTCCTCGGGCGACTCGGTGGCGTCGGAAGGCGGGGAAACGTCGCGCGCGGCGCGACCGGAATCGTCGGAAAGTGCCATGGCCCGGTTGTAGGCCATGCGATGGAACGGCCGCGTAGGACGATGCCGAAGCCGCGCCCCCGGCCCGGGACGCGTCAGTAGCCGTTGTCGATGGCGGCCTGGTGGGCACGGCGGGCGGCCTCGTCCGCCTGGTGGCGGGCGGCGGCCGTGGTGGGCGAGCCGTCCATGAGCCCGGGGCCGCCCATCCGGCGGATCGCGCGGTCGCTGTCGCGCACCAGCGTGTCGAGCGCTCGGTAGTGGTCGAAGCCGCGCACCACGGCCTGCAGTTCCCGGCGCGCGGCGGGTGGCAGGTCATGCTGTGCCAGCGCCTTCCGCAATGTCTCGGCCCGTCCGGCGAGTTCCTCGACGGGGCCGAACTGCGCCTGCGCGCTCCGCAGGGCGGCGGCATTGCGCTGCAGAGAATCCGCATGCATGCGCAGTTGCCCGGGCTGGCGCAGCGCGCCCGGGTCCACCGCGGCAGGCGCGCCGGAAAAATCGCGCAGCATCCGCATCTGCCGGGCGCCGCCGCGGTCGGCGCCGCTGAGGATGTTGTGCATCAGGATGACCGGTTCGCGCTGCTGCCTGATCGTACGGATCGCATCGACGGCCCGGTCGTGCTCGCCATCCGTCTTCGCATCGTCGCGGACGTCGAACAGGTCGCGCAGCGTCCTGTCGGATTTCCGGATCTGGCGCTGCAGATGCGCCACCGCCTCGGCCATCTGCTGCGCGGGCGCGCCGCCGGGCGCGGGCGCTGCGTGCGGCCCCGTCTCCGGGGCCCGGGCCGCAGGCTCCGGACGGTGCACGGCCGCGGGCGCCTGCCGCGCCGCGGCGAAATTCCGGGGACGCGCGGCGTCATGCGGCAGCGGCTGCGCCATGACCGGGCCACGCCATGCAGCCTGGACCTGCGGCCCGGGCCGCCCCGGCCCCGAACGGACCGGCGCGGCGGCGTGCTCCCGGCCGGAGGCGGCTGAGTGCAGTTCCGGGCGGTTCGACTGCCGCGGGGCCATCGTCGCAGGCTCATGCCGCCCGTGGCGCGCATTCAGCCCCTCGGCCGGGGCATGCCGCGCAGGCGCGGGCGGCCGCGCGGGGCCGTGGGATTTCGCCAGGCCAGCCAACTGGCTGAAGCCGCTCTGCAGCTTCCGGGCCCCCTGGGAGAAGAATCGTGTGGTCAAGGACATTCGAGGCACTCCGGCAATGCGACGCGTGGAATGGCCTTGGCCTGGCGGAAGCAACTTGGCACCGCCTCCCCGCGCCACCGATCGCAGTGAAGATGCGCCAGCATGCGGCGCCGCAGGGCGGCAGTGCGGCCTCTGCGCGAACCCGTGCGTGCCGACGCGAAAGCCGCTCAGGTACGCCAGAACGGCCACCAGCGCCGCGCAGGCGGAGCCGCGGCGGTGGCCTCCTGGCGAGGCTGGGGATTTTGCGCACGCAGCCATGCCACGGCTTCGGCGCAAGAACGCGCTGTGAGCGCCTGCGCCGCCGAATGGTGCGCGGAGCAGAAACAGGCCAGCCCTTCAGGATGGCTCAAGCCCGGCTCATCGGTACCCGGGTGGTCGGCGAACTGCACCCAGCCCCCTTGCGCCCCCCGTGGCCCGCCTCTGCAACGGCCGTGGTGCCGCACACGGCACATACCGCGGGGTTCATCGCCCGGGCTCCGAGGCAATGACGCCCAGGACGGGAGTGACGAGTCGTGGAGCCTCACGGCCCATCGACTTGACGGACATGTTTCTGATGAGAGCGGCCTGCCCGGGAACGATCGACGGGGGCCGCGCGACGACGGGCACGATTCGCAGATGCGGCCTCAAGGCGAGGGCTTGCGCACGAACTCCACCCGCAGCCCACGCTCCGTCACCGTGATCGGGCCGGGCTGCATGCCCAAGCCGTCGGCCAGGGCCAGGTCCTGCGGGCGCAGCGTGTGCAGCACCACTTCGCCCAGCGACTGCGTGGCCAGTTGCTGCGCGTAGGCGTTCAGCATCTCCGCCGCGGACGACCGGAGCCCCTCCACGCGCAACGCATTCACATGGATCTGCTGCGCGCGCAGCGTACGGTCCGAGGCCTCGTAGCGCAGACCGAAATCCACGTCGAGCGAGCCCGCCGCATCGCGCGCCCCGTCCGACACCGCCAACCCCGACGCCGCGACGGGCAGCACGGCATTGATGCGGTTCTGCGCTGGCAGCAGCCGCAGCGCGGGGACCTGCACCTCCAGGTTCAGCAGGCCCCCGAGCCGATAGCGGCGCGGCAGCTTCTCGGCCAGGGCCTCCTGGATCTGGGGCGTGGTGACGGTATAGGCGGGCTGGGCCTGCGCGGGCGGCGCCACGAGCACCGCGCCCAGCCCGCAGGCGCCGGACACGAGCGCCAAGGTGCGGCAGAAGGCACGGCGGGACGCTCGCGCGGGAACGGGCTGGTGAGCAAAGGTCGGCATGGCGTGAATTTTCCATGGCCCGTCCATGGATGCGCGGGCGCAGGAAGTAACACTTGGTTGCCCACGCACTCCGGAGTGCTGCAGGAGGGGGCGGCCCTTTCGGCAAACCCGCGCCGGTGAAATCAGGCCTGCGGCGCCACCACCATCCAGGGCACGCCGAAGCGGTCGGCCACCACGCCGAAAGCCGGCGAGAAGAATGCCGGCCCCAGCGGCACCTGCACGTGTCCTCCCTCGGCCAGGGCGGCAAAGACGCGCCGGGCATCGGCCGCATCGGCCGGCGTGAGCGCCAGCGAGATGCCCTCGAAGCGGGGCTGCCCGACGCACATGCCGTCCGATGCCATCAAGTGGGTTTCGCCGATGCGGAACTCGGCATGCATCACCTTGTCGGGCGAGGGAGCGGGCGCGCCCGGCGCGCCGCCGCAGGTGCCTTCCTGGGGTGGATCGGGATTGTCCTGGAAGCGCATCAGCGCCGTGACCTCGGCGCCCAGCGCTTTCCGGTAGAAGGCCAGCGCCTCCTCGCAACGGCCGTTGAAGAACAGGTACGGTTGGGCTTTCATGGAGGCTCCTAGGCTGAGGGTTCATCCACATGTGAACACCGTCCACAAATATAGCTGAGACAATGGACACTGTCCACATCGCAAACGCCATGTCCGCTTCCGCCCTGCCACCGGCCACCACCCCGCGCGCTACCTACCGCCACGGCGACCTGCGCCGCGCCCTGCTGGATGCCGGGCTGGAACTGGCGCGCCAGGGCGGACCGGACGCCGTCGTGCTGCGCGAGGCCACCCGGCGCGCGGGCGTGGCGCCCAATGCGGCCTACCGCCACTTCGCGAGCCGCCAGCACCTGCTGGATGCCGTGCGCTCCGCCGCCGTGGCCGCCATGGCCGTGTTCATGGAAGAAGAACTCGCCAAGGTGCCTGCGGATGCGCCTATCGCCCAGCGGGCGCATGGCAAGGTGCGGGCCGTCGGCCGGGGTTACCTGCGCTTCGCGCAGTCGGAAACCGGGCTGTTCCGCATGGCGTTCGGACAGCCCTTCACGGTGGATCGCGACCCCGATCCCGCCAAGGGCGGTGCCAGCGGGCTCAACCCTTTCGAGCACCTGGGCGTGGCCCTTGACGAGCTCGTGGCTGCCGGCGCCCTGCCCGCCGAACGCCGGCCCGGCGCGGAGTACCTTGCCTGGTCCACCGTGCACGGCATGGCCTTCCTCGCTATCGATGGCCCCTTGCGCGACGCTCCCGAAGCGCTGCGCGAGGTACTGGCGCAGCGGCTGCTCGACATGGTGGAGCGGGGGCTGTAGGAAAGCGTCCGATTCAGGTGAGTTTGAACCGTCCTGGCTGCCAGAAGCAGGTTGCCGATTGGGCTGCGCGGCGGTGTCGCGAGCACCCCGCCCAGCCCGCCGGCACCGGCAGGAGCGACAAGGTGCGACAGAGGCAGCGGAAAGCTTGCGCGGGAACGGGTTCGCTAGGAGATGCTGAACCCTTCCGCGGATCAGGAGGGACCGAAGTCCAACTCCATCTGCCCGGCGGGCAAGGTGGGGTCCACGCGGCGGGCCAGCAACTTGCGCGCACATACCACCCGCAACGCGCGCACCGCCGCGTAGTACATGAGAAACAGGAAAAACGCCGCGCACATCGACAGGAAGACCCGCTGCTCCTTGGCCGCATTCCTCACGTAAGCACCGAACTCGGGGTCCTTCAAAACAGGGCACAGGATGGCGATGTCGCGTTCCGAGAAACCCGTGCGGGCCGTCTCCCCGGCCACCGGCTTTTCGCAGTCATCAGGCCGCAAACGCCGAGCCGAAAAAGAAACCAAAGGCCATGGCAGGCGGAGCCCCGTTTCATCGGCAAAAAAACGCTGCTCGGTCTTCTTTACCGTCAGCAGGGCCGGCAGGGTCATCGCCCATGCGGATACGAGTGCCGCCACCATGAAGCCCATGGCAACGACCCCGATGGCCTGCCCCACCCATTTCGGCGGCAGCCAGCGCTCCTTGATGCGACGCACCTCCGGATCGAAGTACGGGCCGCAGATGCGCAGCACGTCCAGTTCCACTTTCCTCGCCTTGCACCACGCCATCAGCGTGCGCGCCTCGGCCAGCGTCGCCACCTGGACACCGGCGAACACATGGAAGGCCGCCAGATTGTTTTGCTCTTCCACGTAGTCGCGGATGCCGGGGTCCGATATCTCTTCCTTGCCGTGCACCAGCAGCCAGATGCGCCGACGCAGCATGTGCCAGGATTCGGTGCGCAGGACCACCCAGAAAAAAAGCATGCCCAGCCCGACGGCGATGCCCAACGGCACCAGCGTGGCGATGTCCGAAACCTTGATCGCGGCAATGCCGTCCATGGAAATGCTCCTCTCTTCGTTTGCCGTGTCGCCGGCAATTTCCCCTGATTCTTGCCACAGCGCTGCTGGTATGGGCAGTTCCCCATCCCACTATCGCCCTATCCAGCCGCTGCGCGCGCGAGGTCGCTCAAGCGAGATTCGAGCGCGCATCCAATACGTAGGAATCAACGCTCCAGCCTACCCGCCCGCGCACTCCAGCTCGAACAGCGGCACGTCGGCCGCCCGGCTCAGCCAGAGCCCCCCGCCCACTTCCCGGAAATGGCGCGACAGTCCGCGCCGGTACACCTCGGCCCGGTGGCGGAACAGCGCGGGGTCGGTCAGGTCTTCGTCGATGATGTCGCGTTCGTAGTCTTCACGAGAAACCGCTTCGAGATACAGCGCGCCGCGGCAGAGCCGCCCCAGGTTGTCGAGCGCGGCCTTCAGGTCCGGCGGGCTCAGGTACGGCAGCACGCCCTGGCAGACGACGAAGTCGAACGGCGCATCGGCCGCGTAGTCCACTACCGAGCCCTGCTGCCAGCCATAGCGCTCGCACAGGTACGCACTGAACTCGACCCCCTGGTACCGCGCCCCCGGGAAATGTCGCGCCACGATGTCCTTCCACAGCCCGATGCCGCAGCCCACGTCCACCACGCGCTCCACGGGCACCCGCAGGTACTTCAGATAGCTGCAGACGAAGTTGCCCAGCCGCTCCATGTGCTTCGGGTCCACCACGCTGGTCTTCTTGTCGAAGTAGAAGCGCTGGTAGTAGGCCTCGTCGAAGAGGGCGGGGCTGGCGGATTTCAATGGCGGGGTCCTTGCGAAGTCGGGAAACGGCTGGGAGAAAGAGGATGGGCCTCCGGAAGCGGGGAGTATCCCGTAACCGGACGCTGCTTGATGCGCCGCGCGAAAACCGCCGCACCGGCCGTGCGATAAATCCAGCGCCTGTCCATTGCCAGGGGTGCAACGGAATTTCACCCATCACCCCCGCCCCGACGCTCGCGGCAAATCCTCTAGCCTTTTCGTATCGCCGCGCTCCCATCACGCGGCCCGAGCCGGTGTGCGGCTCGGCCCGGGTCGCCAATCTTCAGGCGGACGCACCGGGCCCAGGCCACCCGGCGGTTTCGTCGATCGACTGCAGCGCAGCAACGTCGATCGCGGCCCGGGCCATGGCCTCCATCCGCTGCCGCGTTCCGGACAACGCGCCATGGGCCGCGCGGTAGGCCAGGTCCAGTGCAGCGATGCGCCGGGCGAGTTCGACGCGGTCGATGGCGCGGGCCGCAGCCGCCGCGTCGATCCACGGGGTCTTCGCGCCGGCGTCGGCCAGCAGCGCCTGTGATTCGCGCGTCTGCACGGGCCAGCTCTCCCGCTCGCTCACCGGGTAGCCGTCCGCGATCGCGGCCGTGCGGCGCTCGTACTGGACATTGATCGCGGCGATCTTTTCGGCGCGCGCTTGGCGGAGCGCCGCCACCTCGGCCGCGGCACGCGATGCGATCTCATCCTGGGTGAGGGCCACGACCGTCCACGACTGAACCCAATCACCATCCACCAGGCAAGGCGCTTGCTCCGCCAGACGGTGTGTCGCAGGGGCATGCGATGGAGGCCTGGAAGGCCTGACTATCGCGTATCCATCCGGTGCCTCAAAAGGCACGGGAAAAGAAAAATCGGGATGGCGAGCCATCACCTGCTCGGACATCAGCGGATAGTCCCCGCTTTCAACATGAAGGTAAATCATAAATCTCCCGCGTTGTTGGGGTAGGAGCGGTCGCCGCCCCACATGATCCGCACGGCCCCTGCTCCCTGCAGGGACCAGGGAAGGACGGCGGGAACCGTCACCTGAACCTGCTGTCCCGGGGTCACGGCGACATCGTTCACCCAGGCGCAGGCCCCTCCCATGGAACCCGGAGATGTGTCATCCACTCCGGCAGACCCTCCCCCATAGCTTCCGCCGATATAGCCATTGCGATCACTGCCAGGCGCACTTCCCAGGCCCCGCAGACCGACGCCCAGCCCTCCCACGGTATTGCCGCCGTCCCCCCCGCCTCCCGAGCCTTGCGTGTCATAGAACCCATACACACCCCCTTTGCCCCCATTGCCCATGTATCCGCCGGCACCCCCTCCACCGCCAGGCTGACGGGCATAGCCATCGTCGTAGGGGGCGGCGCCCCAGCCGCCTTCGCCGCCGCCCTGGCCGATCCGGCCCCAGTTGAGCGCGCGGCAGACGACCACGCCGTCGACGGCAACCTCGGTAGCGGAATTCGTTCCACCCGGTTGCACGCACACCATGCTGATCTTGAAGACGCCGGACGGCACAGGCCACGCGGTACTGCCGGTGAAGACCGCCTGGCCCGGCACGGCCTCCATGGCCGCAAACATCATTTCGTGCAGGCTCATGGTCAGGCCGAATAGTTGGGCAGCACCGCTCCACGCCAGGTGTTACCCCCATCCGTGGTCGCGAAAAAGAACATGTGCGTGCGTCCCGTGACAATCCGGGGTGCCACGTTGCCAGGCCACCGGACGGAACCGGGCCAGGCGATGACGCCGCCCGCATGGACGACGTCCAGCCGCAGGGAATAGGCTGCATCGGCCGCCGGCACGTTGACGAACGAGAACGTGGTGTTGCCCGTGACCGTGCGCTGGTAGTAGTTGCCCAGCGCACAGTCCACCACATCGCCGGCCATGGACTGCTTGTATCCGCGGACGGCACCCTGCAGCAGGATCGCGCCGGTCAGCCTGGGGCTGGAGGTGTTCGCCAGCCTGACCCAGGGGGTCCATTTCTGCGAAGCACCTATTCCGCTCGCGGTCCTGAAGCTGGCTTCGGCCGAATGGTAGGGGAACGCCATTTGCACGATGGTGTCGGCCCCCCGGGACACGATCAGCTGTCCGTAGGCGACGTTGCTCTCGGGACCATTGGCATAGGCGCCACCGACGGTATAGAAACCGGAGGTCGTTGCATTGTTGAGGTCTTCGCCCGCGTTCAGAAATACCTTCTGGTGCACGCCGTCCGTGATGCCGTATCCCGCCAGCGTCGCGGGCTTGCCGCCCAGATCGGCGAAGACAGGAGCGACGTCGCCCTTGCGCCCCGCCCACGATCTGACGACCGCATCGGCATCGGCCTTGAACCCCAGAGCGTTGCGCAGCTCCGCGGAGAGCGTCGCCAGGTCCGCCGAGCCGGCCTTGAGTCCCAGCGCGTTGCGCAGCTCCGCGGAGAGCGCAGCCAGGTCCACTGCGCCGGCCTTGTCCTTCTGCACTGCGGCAAGCAGGGAATCCAGCAGCGCCAGCGCCTCGCGCAGGCGCACCACGTCGTCGTGCGTGTCGTTCAGGTGGTGCGGCAGCGGCAGATCCAGATGGCTGGAGCGATCGTCGATGGGGTTGCCCGGTTCGCGGTATGGCATAGGGGTGAGGTGCAGTGGTAGTCGTGGCAGTAGTCGTGGTCAGGCCGATGCCATCCGCAGCGGGCCCGCACCCGCCCCGTCGGGCAGCTCGCGTGCCTGGATCGGCGCATCGAGGATCGCCGTTGCGCGGCCGGCGGCGATCAGGCCGGCCGCCTCCAGCGCCTGCACGCCGGCGCGGGTGTCCGCGTCCTGCAGGTCGATGAACTGCGCGGCGTGGACCTTCGAGAGATAGCGGCGCACGGCAGCCGCCTCGCGCGTGGCACCGATGGAGGCGAGATCGATGTCGATGGCTTCTTCGTCGGTGAAGCGCGAGAGGAACGCGAGGCGGGACACCTTGCCGGCATGCGGAGGGACGGCGCCGCCGCTGCCCTCGGGAGGGGCGACGAACTCGCCGGTGGCGGGCGTATAGCGCTTGCCGAGCAATGACAGGTCGTATTCGGGCACCTCGATCACCGCTTCATGGTCGATTCCTGTGGCGGCTACCGTCAAGCCCACGACGATTCCTTCCGCCGAAATTTGTGCGTAATTGCGCATCGAACTCACCTCTTCCACTCGACAACTTCCCATGAGAACGACGGGAAATAGCTGCTAGATGCCATGTTGCTCGCGTAAGAACGCACCGCCCTGCCATCAGGCGTCAGAGCGATCGACTTGTTGATAGCTTCGCTGCTTCCCATATCAGAGGTCAGCAGCGTCAGGGTTGCGCGCCCGGGGTCCACCGGAGAAATGGGAATGTCGTAGGTAGGCGTCTGCTGACTTGCCCAGGTGCCGATGAACACCCCGCGCTGCACGCTCTTGATGCCTGAACCTTCCACCAAGGTCCTGATCCAGTTCACGATGTCTTTCACGTCGCCCACCGTCGCGTGGCAAGCCACCACCTGAGCCCAGACGGCATCACGGGCGGCGTTGACGGTCCCCTGCACCTCATCGCGGCACCTATAGACGTGACCATTCACCTGGTCCCTGGCGTTGACAACGGCGGCCTTGACATCGTCCCGCCACATCCCCGCCTCGGTGCGAGCCGCCGACAGCGAATCACGCACCGCCGTGACGGCATCCTCGACGCGCTTGGACAGGATCATCCAGTTCGCATCGCCCCCGCTGGGGTCGGCATTGCCGGCCCCAGCGATCACGCGCACATAGCTCTGCAGATTGCCCGGGCTGCGCACCACGGCGCCCACGGGGTACGTTCGGCCGCTGACCCACAGCGGCGGGCCGCCGCGCTGCAGCTCGGCGAGAAGGATCGGATCCAGGTTCATGGCGTGGCCTCGGTGGATGCGACGCCGGCCAGGCGGCCCGTGCCGGCGTCGTACTGGTAGGTGTCGGTGCGCACGGCACCGCCCGCGACCGGGTAGGCCGCGGTGGCGACGCGGCCCTGCGCGTCGTAGCCGAGCGTGGTGGTGCGCTGCGCGCCGCCCACGGTCTGCGTGATGCTGGCGACGCGGCCCTGCGCGTCGTACCCATAGGCCACGGCGCTGGGCCGCGCGGCGGCGTATTCGAGCAGCGCCGCGCGGCCGGCCAGCCGGCCATGCGCCGCATCGATCTGCGCCAGCGCAGCCCGCAGCCGCACCACGTCGTCATGCGTGTCGTTGAGCCAGTGCGGCAGGGGCAGGTGCAGCCCCTCCGTGGATTCGTCCACGGGGTTGCCGGGCTCCCGGTATTGCAGTGTCAGTGCCATCGTCGATGTCCTCGGTTCGTCCGCTCTTTGCGTTGCGGCCTCAAGCGCCGGAAGGCCAGCCCCGGCGCACGTCGTACGCCGCGGCCGCCGCCCTCGTCTCCAGCGCCGCGATCGCCTGGTGGTGCGCACGCTCGGCGGAAAAGCAGGCCTGCACGTGCTGCGCGACCGCCGCCGCGATGCCCCGCAGGTCGCCCAGCGTCAACGTCACCCACCCGCTCGGGGCCTTGAAGTCCACTTTTGTCACACCCGCGAGCTGCGCATTGGCGATCACGGCGGTGATCCGGTTCTGGTCTTCCAGCGCGCTGCCGACCCGCGTGCCCGTGGGCAGCGGCAGGTCCAGATGGCTGGAGCGATCGTCGATGGGATTGCCCGGTTCGCGGTATGGCATAGGAGTGAGTCGTGCTGTGGGAGCAATAGTGGTCAGGCCGACGCCATCCGCAGCGGGCCCGCACCCGCCCCATCGGGCAGTTCGCGTGCCTGAACGGGCGCATCGAGAATCGCCGCAGCACGGCCTGCGGCGATCAGGCCGGCGGCCTCCAGCGCCTGCACGCCGGCGCGGGTGTCTACGTCCTGCAGGTCGATGAACTGCGCGGCGTTGACCTTCGAGAGGTACCGGCGCACGGCTGCCGCATCGCGCGTGGCACCGATGGATGCGAGGTCGATGTCGATGTCGATGGCCTCAGCGTCCGTGAAGCGAGACAGAAATGCAAGGCGCGAGACCTTGCTGGGCTGTGGTGGCGCGTCATCGCCGCGCCCCGTTTCTTGGGGAACGATGGGCAGCGACTGAAACGTAAGGCCGCCAATCTGGTATTCGATCAATTCAATCATGCTACCCCCCGAAGGATGTAGGTCAACCCGTTATACGCGGACCAATTCGTCCACGTGGGAGTGAAGTAAATCTGCAGCGAGCGGCGAAACTGGATCGGTTTTGCCGCTTCCATCGCTAAGTAATCGTTCTGGTTGTCGCCCATGGCATTCCAGCGGGGAAGAACGCCGCCAAAAATGTTGATGTAGTTGCCGTTGGTGCCATAAACATCCGCGTTGTAGAGCGTCTTTCCGTCCACCACGATTTCGATCCGCGCGCCACTGTTGGTCGAGGCGCTGGAAACCACTTGCATGGATAAGTGCGACAGCTCGCCGCGAGCCACGACATTGACCGCCAGCACCCGGGTGCCCTGGGGGACGGAAAATCCCGCAGCCCGCGTTCCGCCCTTGAGTCTGTCGCTTGCGTTGTTCGTATGGAAGAAAAGCGGCGGAGGGAATGCAGTAATTCGCTCGTAGCTCGCGGCCACGTAATTCGTGAGGTCGTCCGCCGGATCGGTACCGCTGGTGCCGGTCGCCGCGACGCGCCGGTAGATTTCCGCATCCGCGGGGCTGACCACGTGGCCGCCGCGCTGCACGGTCAGAGCTGGGGTCCAGATCGGCACACTGCCGCCCGCCGGTCGCATTACAGAGTCAAGCATAGACAACCCATCCAAGATCTTGGTTGTAATAAGTGAAGGTCCGGCCTTGGCCCTTTTGGTCCAGAACGTAGTTCTCCGCCGTGAAATAGAACGGCTTGCCGTTGCGGTCGATAGTCAGCGGCGACACGTCGAATTTGTTCACCATGTCGATAAACGTCACGGTGCAGCCGGCCGCCGGATTTGCGGGAAGCGTCGCGGTGTACGGGCCCGGACTCATGTCGCACACGTACACGCCCCCCTCCTGGGCATTGAAGGCCGATGCAACGTGTTGGGGCTGCAATCGCTTCGCCCCATCCGCAATGCCGTAACCAGCCAGGGTGTTCGGCCTGCCACCCAGATCCGCGAAGACCGGAGCGACGTCGCCCTTCTTCCCCGCCCACGATCTGACGACCGCGTTGGCATCGGCCTTCAGGCCCAGCGCTGCGCGCACTTCCGTGGCGAGGTCCTGCAGGTCTTTCGCGGCGGCCTTCAGGCCCAGCGCGCCGCGCAGTTCCGAGGCCAGTGCCACCAGGTCCGCCGCGCCGGCCTTGCCCGTCTGCAGCGCAGCGAGCAAGGCATCCAGCCGCGCCAGCGCATCGCGCAGGCGCGGCACATCGTCCTCCTGCATGTTGTCGAGGCTGGGCAGCGGCAGGCCCAGCGACGACGTCCGCTCATCGACGGGTTTCCCCAGGATCGGTTGCGTCATCGCCGGTCCCTCACAGCGTCGCGCCGCGCAGGTTGCGCACGTACGGCCGCGCGGTCGTGCTGCCGGTGAGCGTGAGCCGCACGCGCACGGCGGTGGCCGCCAGCCCGGTGAGTTCGCACGTGATCTCCCGCACGCCCAGCGTGTTCGTGGCCGCGCCGAGGTAGGGCACCAGCACCCAGGGCGCGCCCTCGGCGGTCGTCTGGGCATGCACCTGCACCGCGGCCCCGCCCGGGATGTCGCCCTCGTACACCACGCGCAGCCGGTTCGCCCCGGCGGCGTTGACGGTGCGCGAGACGTAGGTGGCCGTCTCCTCGATGTGGCCGGCGATCAGTTGCACGCCGTTCTGCATGACGGCCGCGAGCTTCGCGTCGCCCGTGATGCGCGCGCGCACCTTGAGCCGGCCCGTGAAGGGCGCCGCCAGCCAGACGATCTGCCCGTCGTTCAGCCGCACGATCTCGCCCTTCATGGACTCGGGGAACTCCACTTCGAACACCACGCCGGAGGCGGCCGAGGGGCGCTCCGCGAAGCCCAGCACCATCAGGTCGGTGGCGGCGACCACGTCGGCCGTGCCGAGGTCGATCACGCGCTCGTTCGCGGTGTAGCTGGCCGCGAGCAGCTGGAACCACTGGTCCACGTCCTGGTGGATCGTCCAGGCGCTGTTGTTCGACGAGGTCGAGAACACGCCCACCTGGTAGGGCTGGGCGACGACGTAGCCGCGCTCCGGGTCCTGCTTGCCCAGCTCCGCCACCGCGATCGCCGTCTGCGCGTCGTCGCACAGCGTGACGATGCAGTACTCGCGGCCCGCCAGCAGCAGCGCGGGGGTCCACGTGATGGTGGTGGGCGCGTTCAACTGGATCGACGCCTTCGGCACGCGGGCCTCGGCGACGACGGCGGTCGCGGGCACGCCGGCGGCGGCTTCGCGGATCTGCACCGTGACCGGGCCACCCGCGGCGGTGAACATCAGGCGCACGCCGCTGCAGTGGGTGTCCTCGTCGAGCACGAACGACTGGGCCGAGGGATCGAAGTAGCCGTCGTAGAGCCACTTGGCGCATGCCGAGCTGTTCTGGGGCACCGTGGCGTTCCGGCTGGTGGGACCGAACACCGCGCCGCCGCCCGTGGTCGTGGGCGAGTAGACCGGCGTGCTGTTGCCCGGGCCGAAGACCGCGCCGCCGCCCGAGTACACGGGCTGGTTCCAGCGGGCATACGTTTCCGTGACCACGTTCTGCTGCGAACGCAGCACGTTCGTGCCCTGGCCGTAGAAGGTCTGCGAGCCGCGGCTGCCGAGCGCGCCGCGGAACACCACGGCCTTGGCGCCCGCCGTGACCTTGTCCGGCACGGTGAAGGTGCCCGAGAGCTTGCCCGCGGCATCGGCCTTCAGCGTGCCGCCCGCGAGCGGCTGTGCGCCGGTCGGGATGCCGTCGAACGTGACCGACTGCAGCAGCTCGTTCGGCCCCCAGCCCTCGATGTCGAAGCGCACGGAGATGGTCCGCAGGTACTCGATCGGCCGCGACTCCTCCGACAGCACGCGCACCGCGCTGGCCGTGGCCGTGAGGCGGATCTCGCTGCCGGCGCCCGTGTAGAGGCGCTCGGTGATGGCGGATTGCCACGTGGTGTCCACGGTGGTCCACCGGTCCACGTTGGGCACGAGCGTGACGGCCGCCGGTACCGGGTCGAAGGCGTTGTAGGGGTTCACCAGCCGGGAGCCCGTGCGCCAGGTCTGCTCCAGCGCCACGCGGTGACCGTGCTCGATGGCGATGCGCTCGGGCAGCGCCGTGCCGAGCTGGTGCACGGTGGTCGTGATCGGCAGCTGCAGCGCGCCGTTCACCGCGGCGGCGGTCTGGGCGATGCCGGCGTCGCGCTGGCGGTCCGACAGGAAGGCGTCGGCGATGAGGCCCTTCTTGACGCCCGAATCCATGCCCTGCGCGCTCGTGGCGAGCCGCAGTTCGGCCAGGTCGAGCATGACGGCGTCCATGCGCTGCTCCTGCATCGCGATGCGGTGCGGCGACTGGATCTTCACGCCGTCGCTCACCACCTGCCGGCCGCCGTCCCAGGTCTGGAACACGGTGGCGAGCGCGAGCATGTCGTCCGGGATCTGCGGCGGTGCCGGCGTCCAGGCGCTGGAGACGCCGCGCAGCCACTCGAACTGGCCTTCGCGGTTGATGCAGAGGCGGTCCACGCGGCGCAGCTGCTGCTGGTAGCTCACGAGGATGGACGAGCCGACGATGGCGCCCTCGACCGTCGCGCCGCGCGAGTCCGCCGCCTTGGGCGTCGCGCGCTGGATGTAGAGGTAGGTGACCTGGTAGGAGGAGCCCGGCGCGGGTTCGGCGCCCTGGGGGCTCCAGTCCACCTGGCCGGCGGTGAGGCGGTAGTCGGCGTCCTTGGCGAAGGTGGTGCCGCCCTGCTTGACGGCGTCGATGGAGATGACGCTCGCGTCCGGCAGCACGTCGGCGATGCCGGCGAAGCCCCCGTGCACCAGGGTGACGGTGCGGCGGGCGGTGATGCGGAATTCCGGCACGCCCTTGCAGGGCGGACGGCCGAGCTCGATGCGCTGCTCGCCTTCGGTGGTGGAGATGTGCGGCTCGCTGTCCACGCTGAACAGCTCGGGCTCGGCCTTGGTGACGAGGCGCCGGCTGGCCTGGAAGACGCGGCTGCGGCCGGCGACGCGGGCGGACCCTTCGGCCACGGTGTAGACCTGCTCGCCGGTGGCGAGGTCGGGCGCCATGGCCACCTGCAGGCCCTCCACGATGTAGGAGCCGCCGCCGGTGCTGGCCACGTCGTAGTCCTCGATCGCGCGGGTGATGGAGGACAGGTGCGGAGGCGTTTCCTTGGCGCGCAGGACGCCGTCCTCGACGGTCCAGACGGCGAAGAACTCGCCCTGCTGCCCGTCGCCGGCATAGCCCCAGGCGGGCTCGATCTTCAGGCGCGAGGCGCCGGGTTCGCCGTACGACGGCGTGCCGCCGGCGATGCCCAGCAGGCCCGGGTCTTCCAGTTCGGTGACGACGCTCTCGCGCAGGTAGATGCCGACCGTGACGATGCCCTGGACGGGCACGGTGAAGGTCGCGGGCACCACGCCGCGCACGGAGCCCTGCAGGTAGACCGCGCCGGCTTCCGCCTGCACGGCGCCGGTGGTGGGGTTCACGACGATGCGCGCGCCCCGGATCACGTCGCCGTCGCGCAGCATGGCGTCGGCCACGCCCTTGATCTCGTGCTGGACGATGCGCTGCAGGTCGTTGAGTTCACGCGACTGCAGCAGCGCGTCCTGGCGGAACAGCACGCGGTGGTAGTTCTTCGCCGGATCGAAGGTGTCTTGGATGTCTTTCATGGGTACCTTCCTCAGAACGGCAGGACGTATTGCTGCACGGGTCGCACGCCGGTGCCGCGCTTGAAGGCCTGCACGCGCTCCAGGCAGTAGAGGTAGCCGGGCTCCACCACCTGGGCGGCGGTGAAGTAGCGCTGGCCGGCCGGCAGGCCGGAGGCCACGCTGCCGCCGATGAACACGCCGAGTTCGCGGACGGTCTCGCCGGCCGCGTCGTCGTAGTTGAAGGTCCAGCTCGCGTGCAGCCACTTGGTGGGCACGGCGCTGGCCGCGTAGCGCTTCTTGTCCGGCAGCTCGATGGCGCCGTTGTCGTCGGGCACCACGAAGCCCACGCTGGTGATGAGCCGGCGGCCGATCTCGTCCACCAGGCGGGTGGCCTTGGTGGGCTCGGGCTCGGGCGTGGTGTCCCATGCGGCCAGGCCCCGGCCCCAGGCCAGGTACAGCGGCGGAGTGGCGACCGCCGTCGCCAGAAAGATGCGGCCGGACTCTTGCAAGACTGCCATTTACGTTTCCTCGGTTGAGATCAAAGAGAAGTGGGGGCGCCACGGACCGCCCCACGGGCCGGTCCAGCGGCGCGGCGGATGCACCGGCACGAGGGCCAGGTCCGCGGCGAAGTCCGTGCGGCCGCCTGCCGGCACGGGGGCGTCCCAGGGGACGTGGGTGGCAGCGACGCGCCGATGGATGAGCGTTCCGCCTTCCAGGGGCGGCAGGCCGCAGGTGCCGATGGAGAGGTCCATGGTCCCGCCCGACACGCCGGACAGCACCCGCGCATCGAGCCGCCAGGCGTCGAGCACCGGCATGTCGTCGTAGCGGGACACCGAGGCGCGCACGTCGGTGCGCGCGCCGCGGGGCGCCAGCGCGGCCGCGGCGGGCACGGTGCCCCCGCGGCGTTCTCCGAACGATCGGACCACGCCGTCGGCGCCCATGACGCCGGAATAGTTGTCCAGCATGCCGGCGTCGAGCGCGGGCCCGCGGTCCAGCACCAGCGGCCGCAGGTCGTGCTGCGGGTTGTAGAGGCGCACCAGGTGGGCGCGGGCTGGCGCGGCGAAGCGCGCCAGGGCCACGATCGACTCCGCCTGCGTGGTGTCGGGCACCTGCCCGAGTACCAGTTCGTACGAGGCCCAGCGCCGCGGCGTGCCGCGCTGGTCGTCCGGCACGGCGGACACGCCGATCCAGCGCAGCGCATCGGTCACGGCCCAGGGCGTGCCCTTGGCGCGGTGCCAGGCGACGGCCCCGCGGATCGCGGCGCGCTGCGCGGCCTCGCCCTGCAGGTACTGCCACATCGGGCCCACGATGCCGAACTGTTCGGCGAGGTAGGGCAAGGCGGCCGCGTCGACGCGGTCCACGTCGTAGACCAGCAGCGGCCGCACGTCCAGATCGGTGATGCGCTCGGGCAGCCGCGCCAGGGCGACCAGGCTCGGGTCGTGCGCGAGCGACGGCTGGATCAGGACGTCAGCCATCGGTGAGCTGCTTTCCGGCCGTGACGGACACGCCCGTGAGGCGCGGCCATTCGTGGGCCTGCAGCACGCGCTGCGTGGGCGCCAGCACCTGCAGGTCGTAGACGCCGGCCACGCCGGCCGCGGCGGCCACGATCTGCGAGGGCACCAGGTCGCCGCCCAGGCGGCCCGCCTGCTGCGCGGCCCAGGCCCGCAGGCGCTGCTCCACGCCGGCGAGCACGATGTCGGAGACGTTGCCCGCGGCCACGTCCACCCGCACGGAGATCGCGTAGTCCACCGGCACGGCGGCCGACACGGTGATGCGGTCGCCCAGCATGCGGGCCTGGGGCGCGTCGAGCGCGGCCTGCACCCGGGCGACCGTCTCCGCCGAGGGCACGCCGTCCGAGCCCAGCAGCACCACGCTGACCGAGCCGTCCGGCCGCGGGCTCCAGACGCGCACGTCCTGCAGCGAGGGCGCCGTCGTCAATGCCAGCAGGCGGTAGCGGTGCTCGGAGCCGTACGAGAACGCCTCGGGCGCCAGCTTGATCCGCTGGCGGTAGCGTTCGTCCGCCTCCGCCTCGGTGCCGCCGCGGGTCGTGGTGGTGGTGCGCAGCGCGGCGAGCGCGGCGGGCGGCGTGTCCAGCGCGCGCAACAGCGAAGGCGGCCAGCCGTTGGTCTGCGTGCCGGCCTCCTGCGCGCTCACCGTGCATTCGAAGGCCTGCGCGCCCGCCGGGATCTCGCCGGCCGCATCGGCCGCGAACACCTGGCCGGACGGCAGCTCCACGCGCCAGCCCGCCGGCAGCGACAGCGCCCGCGGCGTGGCCTCCTTGAACTCCATGCGCACGGTGGCATGGGCCTTGCCGGCCGCGAGCCGGGCCACGCCCAGCAGCGCGCCGAGGTGGTCCAGGAACGGCGCCCGCGCGAAGGCGACGAGGTTCTGCAGCGCGGTGTCCTGGATCAGCTCGCGCGTCAGGCTCTCGCGGTAGGCGACGAGGTCGATCAGCAGGCGTTCGACCTGCGCCGGGTACAGCGTGCGGCCGGTCATGGCCTCGTACTGGGCGACGAGGTCCTCGACCACCTGCTGGGGGTCGCGGTCGATGAATCGGGGGGCGGTCACAGCGTCACCTCCGTGGATTGCGTGCGGGGCTGGCCCGCGAGGCTCCAGAAAACCGTCACCCCGAGCTGCTGCGGTTCACTGCCCGGGTGGACGGTGACACGCTCCAGCGTGATGCGGGGCTCCCACAGGCCGATCGCGTCCCAGCACTCGCGCACGATGTGCGGCCGGGCGCGGTCGATGGGCCAGTCCAGGTAGTGGCGCAGGCCCGACCCGAACGCGGGGCGCAGGGGATCGCTCCCCTTGGGGGTGCCGAGGATGACGCGCAGGCACTGCCCGATGTCGTCGTCGCCGGTCAGGGTCGTGCCGGGCTGGCCGATGGCCAGTTGCCAGTCGCGTGCGGTGATGGTGTTGATGGCGTCCATGGGAATTCCGATGATTCCCGGAGGCGTCCGCGCGGTCTATGGAACGCGGACACAATCGCCGCCGCCGCGGGCGCCGTTTCCGGCAGCGGCGCCCGCGGCTTTTCCGCGCTAGTGGCGGTGGTGGTTCGAGTTGCCGCCCACGTCCATCAGCTTGCCCGCCACGTCGACGTCGCCGGTGAACGCGACGGAGGGCGCGTCCACCACCAGCCGCGGCGCGCGCAGCACGATCTCGCTGCCGGCCTCGACCACCACGTGCGCCACGCCGCGCACCGAGAGCGTGCCGGAGCTGCGGTCGTAGGCCATCTCCGCGCCGTCGCGGAACCGCACCATGCGGACATGGGGGTCGGCGGTGGGCGGGCGGTCGGCGCCGGAATAGATGGCGCAGAGGATCACGCCGTCTTCGAGGTACTGGTCCATCAGGCAGGCGACGTGCTCGCCGACGTCGGGCATCCAGTAGTCCTTGTCCTCGTGCGTCTTGCGCTGGCCCACGGGCAGGAGCGCGGTCTCCAGCCCGTCGAGGTCGTCGAAGCGCACGCGCGCCCGGCCGCCGGCGGCGTCGACCGCCGTCACCACGCCGGTCTTGTAGGTCGCCTGCTGTTCCTGGAATTCGTTCATCGCAGCACCACCTCTTCGTTCTCGTCCAGCGTGGCCACGAGGAGCCGCCGCTTGCCGGTCCTGGCCGCGGCCGCCGCTGCCTTGCCGGCCTGCACGCGGCGCAGCTCCAGTTCGGTGGCGTAGCCGCTGCCGCGGGCGATGCGGTGCGTGGAGCGGGCGATCTGGTAGCGGCCCGAGAGCTGCCCCCATCCTTCCAGTTCCACGTTCACCCCCGCGACCAGAGTCGGATCGCCCCACAGCGTGCAGGAGCAGACCGTCGCCTGGTCCTGCGCGCCGCGCAGCGCCGCCTGCGCCTTCGCCTGGGCCTGCCGCGGCGACTCCGCGCGCATGGCGTGCTTGAGCGTGTCGGCCGAGGTGCTCGGCACCACCTCGCCTTCGCTGTTCATGGCGTACGAGACCGTCTCCTTGGACGAGGGGTCGTGGTAGGCCACCGACGCCTGCGCGGGGGTTCCCTTGATCTTGTCGCGGAAGTTGTAGCGCGCCACGTCGGCCGGGCCCAGCACCCGCACCGCCTTCTTCGCGCGCAGCCCGTCCAGCGGCACGAACGTCAGCTTGTCGCCGCGCACGTTGAAGGCGTAGCCGTACTCGGTGGCCAGGCGGCGCAGGAATTTCAGGTCCTGCTCGTGCGCCTGGGTCACGCGCCGCACGGGGATGTCCTCGATCTCGCCCACCACCTGCAATCGGTGGCGTTCGGCCACGGCCCGCACAATGCCGGCCAGCGTGGTGTCTTCGTAGGCATGTCCCTTGTGGGTGCGCAGCGTCTTCATCACCGCCGCGGCGAGCGCCTTCACCTTCACCTGCGACGGCGGCCCCTCGATCTCGATCTCGTCGATCTCGAAGGCGCCGCACGGCACCAGGCCCTCGCCCCGGTAGCCGATCTGCAGCTCCAGGGTATCGCCCTTGCGCGGATACAGGCCGTTCAGCCACAGGCCGTCGGTATCCTCCAGGGTGATCTCCAGGCTGTCCGCCTCGTTGCCTTCGAGGTCGGCCGTCCAGCCGACCGAGAGCAGGAAGGGACTCATGTCCGCGGTGATGTCGTGCCGGTTGTACGACACGATCAGGTGCGGCTCGGCGACGGTCAGCGCATCCATGGCGGCAGGTCCTGCAGGTCCAGGGTCTCGGTGTCGGCGATCACGGGCACGCGCACCGGCAGGCCGGCCGGCAGCACGGGCGAGAGTTGCAGATGGCCGTTGGCCTCGGCGAGCGGGCTGATGAGCGCGGCGTCGCCGTAGTAGCGGTGGGCGATGGTGTCCCACCGGTCGCCGTCCCTCGTGATGTATTCCATGTACTCCATCGCTCACTCCCTCGGTGCCCGGACGCCGTCCGGGTGGATCCAGCCGCGCCCCGCGCCGGCAGGCCGGGCGGGCGGGGCCGCGGCCTTGTGCCGGGGCTCGGCCGCGGTGCGCTCGCGGGCCTCGCGCCGCTCCTGCGACGCGCGCATGCGGGGCAGCAGGGGCACCACGTACTCGCGCAGCGTCATGCTCGCCTCCAGCGCGATCAGGGTGCCCTGCGCATCCGTCTGGCGGCTGGTCGCCTGGGTTTCCACCGCGACCATCCAGCCCTTGTTGAGCCCGTTGCCCAGCACCAGCTGGCGGGCCTTGCGCGAGCGCACCAGGTCCAGCAGCTTGCGCAGCTCGGCCTCCGGGTCGCAGTAGGCGGCGTGGAACTGCATCTGCAGGCGGTACTCGTCCAGCTTGTCGCCGGTGTGCTGCAGCCGCGGCTTGGAGCCGATGAGCGCATGCTCGGCGTACTCCGCCGCGGTGTGCTGCTCCATGCCCTCCATGGAGGTGAGCAGCTCGAATTGGACTTCTCCCAGGACGGCCCACATGTCAGATGCTCCTGCGTTGCTGTTGTGCGGCCACGCGCTGGATCATCCGCTCGAGTTCCGGGAGCGTCATCTTCAGCGCGTCGGTCACGGAGGCCCGCGCGGAATCGCCGGCGGGCACGTTGATGGTCGGTGCGTAATGGATCACGATGCCCCCGCCGCCCGCACGGGCGGGAGCGTTGGCCGGCGCGCCTTTCGCGCCCGCGGCCTGCGCGGCCTGCAGTTGCCGGGCACGGGCCTGGGCGGCGGACGGCTGCGCTCCCGGGGCGCCCGGTGCCTCCGCCATCGCGCCGGCCGCGCCCTGCGCGCCCGCCGCCGCGCCCTTGCCGTGCTGCCCGGCCGCTGCCTGCACCAGCGCGGCCGACTGGCCCGGGATCGGCGCGGCCGGCCCCTGTCCGGCCGCCGCGCCCACCGCGGAAACCGCCAGCGTCACGCCCGCGGCCGCGGCCGCGTTGCCGCCGAGCGCGGACTTGAACCAGTCCGTCACGCTGCCGGCCAGGTTCACGATGGTGTCGCGCACCGCCCCCACCCTGGAGGTGATGCCGCTCACGAGGGAATCGATCAGCTCGCCGCCCACGGCCATGAACTGCGATCCCATGTCCTTCAGCCAGGCCCAGGCCGCGGTGAACGCGGACTTGACCGTGTCCCAGTGCTTCCAGACCAGGTAGGCGGCTACCGCCACGCCGGCGACGGCCATGCCGATGGGGTTCGCCAACAGCATGCGGCCCAGGAACATCACGGCCTGCCCGGCCATGCGCAGCCCCGACACCAGCGCTCCGCCCATCACCCGGCCCAGCCACGCCGCGCCCGAGCCCATCAGGCGCAGGCCCGTCCCCAGCACGCCGCCCAGCCTCGCGATCGCGCCCATGGCGGCCGTGGCGGCACCGCGCGCGAACCCCAGCGCCTGGCGGCCCGCGTTCGCCAGTGCGCCGCCCAGCGACCGCAACCCGCCGGTCGCCGAGGAGAAGCCCCCGCCGGACTGCCACAGCGCCCGCAGCGCGGACCAGCGCAGCGACATCGCCGCCGCCGCGGTGCGCAGGGCCGCGAACGGCGTGAGCAGCAGGTTCACCGCCAGCCGCACGCCCAGGATGGCCATCCGGCCCGCATACAGCGTCGCGACCAGGCCCACCACGCCCTTGATGATTCCGGGGTTCTCGCGGGCCCAATCGGCGAACGCCCGCACCACGGGCACCACGGCCCGGACCATGTCGGTCAGCGGCGGCAGCAGCGCGCTGCCGATGGACAGGCCCACGTCCGTCAGCGCCTTGTCCAGCAGGCCGACCTGGCCGTTGAAGGTGTCCAGGCGCCTGGCGGCGTCGTCGTCGAGCTGCTTCGAGCCGGCCGCGCCGGAAGCCCCGCGCTGGATGTCCTTCATCTCCCGGCCGTGCGCGATCGCCGGAATGACGAAGTCCATGGCGCGCTTGTCCTTGAACAGATCGCCGATCGCATGCGTGTCGGCCAGTTGCCGCACCGCCGCCTCGCGCTCCTTGTCGTCCTTGATGGCCAGCGCCTTCTGCAGATCGGCCGCGGCGGCCGGCCCCTTGGTGCCCATGTAGGCGGTGAGCGTGCCCATCACGGCCTGCACGGGCGTGAGGCCCTGCGAGCGTAGCTGGACCATGCTGGCCTTCATGTCGATGCCGATCGACTCGAAGTTCTTCATCGTGTCGGCGGAGTTCATGCTCTCCATGAAGCTCTGGAAGTTCTTCGACGCGTCCTCGTTGCTGCCCGCGCCCTTGCGGGCCACCTGCAGCGCCGCGCCGATCTCCGCGACCGCTTCCTTACCGGTGGTGCCCATCTGCTGGTAGATGGGCGCGAACGACGGCACCGCCTTGACCATGTCCGCGGTGCCGAAGCTCCCGCGCCGGCCGGCCTCGGCCATCACGTTCATGGCGCCGTCGATGCCGCTGGCCGAGATGCCCAGGCTGTCGCGCATCGCGAGCGCCGCGCCGCCGATGTCCTGCATGCCGGTGCCGATGGCCGTGGCGAACTTGGCCATCAGGGGCGCGTACTGCGACAGCTCCGCGGCGCTGCGCACGCCGCCGGCGGCCAGCCGGGAGATGCCCGCCGACACGTCCGCGAGCGACTGGCTCCACTGCACCGACGCCGCGCGCACGGACGCGCCCACCTGGGCTTCGCCGGCCGGCGAGAGGTTGCCCTCCATGGCGATGTCGCGCATGCGCTGCTGGTGGTCGCCCGCGATCTTCACGGACTGCACGACGGGCTTGGCCCACGCCATCGCGCCGTCCTTGGTGTCCTTGATCTGTTTGAGCAGATCCTCGCGCTGCGACTTGAGCGCATTGCCGCGCGCCTGCGCGGCCGACAGCGCCGTCTGCTGGGCGGTGGCCTGGCCGATGGCCGCGCCGAGGCTCTGGTAGCGCGCGGTCATCGCGACCAGGATGCCGAGGGTGGGCGCCATCGACTGCGCCGCCGCCTGGCCCGCGCTCTGCTGGCGCGCGCGCAGCACGTCCACCGTCGCGCCGATCCGGATCAGTGCCCCGGCGGCCGCCGAGGAGGCGCCCTGGACCGCGACGGTCAGGGCGACGCCCAGCCTGACGTTGACGTTCATTTCATTCGCCATAGATGCACCTGCTTGGGGTTTGCCCGTCCGTCCGGAGCGCCGCCCCGCGCGCGGCAGCCGAGCGCTCATCCGGCGCCGGCCGCGTCGGCGCGGCGCTGGATCTCGCGTTCGGCGACGCCGACCCACCACCAGTAGTCGTCCATCTCCAGCGCGTCGATCTCCGACGGCTGGATGCGGAGCACCAGCAGGAGGACTTCGTCCAGTGGGCGGAGATGTTCGTCCTTAGCTGACCATGCCGCGAAAGGCCTCCTGGAGCGCGCGCGAATCGGCGAGGTCCAGGGCGTCGACGTCTTCCAGCGTGAGGCCGGTCAGGCGCGCGAACAGGAAGTCCTCCTGCTCGGCGTCTTCCTTGCTGAATTTGGCCGCGGCCTTCATGTCGGCGCGCGTGCCGCGCCGCAGGGTCAGCGTCTCGATGCGGCGGCCGCCCGATTCGATGGGGAACTTGAGCGTGATCTCGGCGGAGCCGGCGGCCTTGCCTGCCGCGGCCGCAGTGGCCAGGGCCGTTGCCGGTGCCGTCGCCGGTGCCGCCGTTGCTGCCGTGGCCGATGCTGCTGTGGGTGTCATGTCTGTCTGCTCCTGTGTTGGGGGAGCCGCCATCATTGCGGCCGGGCGGCGGCCGGTCCATGGAACGCGGGCACAAAAAAAGGCCCGCCGAAGCGGGCCCTGGCCGGAGCGTCGCGCGGCGCGCGCTCAGCCGCCGATGTTGGCGCGGTAGTCGGCCAGCAGGTCCTCGCCGCCGACGCGGAAGATGTTGGCCATGTAGTCCAGCTCCAGCACGTCCTCGCTGCCGATCACCTGCTTGATGTAGGTGGCCGAGAACGTCGCGGCCAGCTCCACGTTGTCGTTCTGCTTGAAGGTGCCCATGGGGTTCTTCTTGAACGTCACGGTGAGGAAGGTCACCAGCGGCTGCTGGGTGACGCGGCCGCCCGAGCCGTAGACCTCGATGTTGGAGCGGCACTGCAGCTGCAGCGAGCGGAACGGGTTGGCGACCAGGCGGGCCACGTCGCGGTAGATCGAGTTCCACTTGATCTCGCCTTCGAGCTTGTCGAAGCCGCTGGGCAGCTCGATCTTGCCGACCATGCCCAGGGCCTTGTGCTCGGACATGACGGCCGTCACGTCGGGCAGCTTGACCTCGTCGGCGCGGCCGAGCAGGTTGTTGCCGTTGATGTAGATGTTCGCGTTGGTGACGCGGTTGATTTCGATTTTCGCCATGGAATGGACTCCGTTGCGGGCCTCGGGGCCGCGATCAGGACGCCAGCTGCTTGAGCAGCTCGATGTTGATGAAGGATTCGAAGGTCATGCGCTCGTTGGGGGTCGGGGGCATGAATTCGATGTCGAAGGTGAGGTGGCCCAGGGCCAGCTCGGTGGCCGGGTTCTTCGAGGGATCGAAGAGGCAGCGGCCGTCCACCAGCGCGCCGCGCGCGATGAGCGTGCGGATGAAGGCGTTCACCGATTCGCTGATGGAGTCGATCAGCGCGTTGTTGATCGGCATGTCGATGAACTGCAGCATCGACTGTTCGAGCGACTCGTGCAGCACGTCGGCCGTGCGGCGCACGTTGATGAAGTTGCGCGGGTGCGTCACGCTCGGCCAGGCGGCGGAGCGGTTGCCCCAGGCGCGCAGGCCCGTGCCGTAGCTGCTGAACACCGTCACGATGCCCGCTTCGTTGAGCTGGTTCACCTCGCTCTGCGGATCGTTGATCATGGCCGTGAGCGGCGTCTCCACGCCCACCACGCCCTTGATCTCGGTGTTCGAGGGGCTCCACCAGTAGCCGCGCTCGTTGTCCTGCGCGGCGATGACGCCGGCCAGGCGCGGCGACATCGGCTCCAGGCGGTTGGCGCCCGTGGCCTGATCGAACACCTGCAGGTGCGGGTAGCAGAGCACGGCGCGGTCGCTGCTCGTGGCGAAGTTGATCGCGCCCGAGGGGCCGCGGCCGGCCAGCGCCTGCGCGAAGGTGGTGCCCACGGGCGCGTCGATCAGCGGCACGGCGCGCAGCTTGTGCGACAGGGCGATCATCTCGGTCGCCACGGCATTGAGCGTGCAGTAGCCGGGGGCGATCAGGATCTTCGCGAAGTAGCCCAGCAGGTTGTAGGTGTCCTGCAGCGCCTGCATGCCGGTGCGGCGGCCCGCGGCGTTCACGGCGCCGATCACGTCGGCGGGCGTCACCTTGGTGGGGTCGGCGTAGGTGTAGGACACGGTGAGCGTCGCGCCCGGGGCGATGGCGCCGCCGGCCACGCGGGTGATGCGGCCGGTGGCGGGATCGGCGGTGTAGTCGGTGCCGGCCACGTGCGTGACGTTGCCGGCCTGGTTCTTCACCGTGGCGGCGCCGATCCAGGCGGGCTTGGCGGTCTTGCCGGCATCGCCCTGCAGCACCAGGGACTCCGCAGTCACTGCGGTCTTGTGAACGGCGGGGTCGAGCACGTTGATGACGATCACCGTGCCGGCGCCCTGGTCGAAGATGCCGTCCAGCGCCTGCGGGATGCTGAAGCCGGCGGACTGCGCCAGGTCGCCGAACTGGGCGCCCTGCTTGTCCGAGAGCACCAGCGTGGGCGTGTTGACGGGGCCGGAGGGCGCGGTGCCGACGAGGCCGATGACGGCCGTCTTGACGACGCGCACGGGGCGCGGCCCTTTGTCGATTTCGATGGTCTCCAGGCCGTGGAGGAAGTTTGCAGCCATGGTCTTTCAGTTCCTGGTGGTGGTGGAAGGAAGGGTTTTGCCGTCGGCGGACGCCGGGGCGCCCGGCACGGCCGAGAGGTGGCCGCGGGCGACGAGCGTCCGCGTGTACTCGTGCGCGGGCGGCAGGTGCACGGTGGTGCCGGGCACGAGCAGCGTTTCCTGGCCGCCGGCCAGCGTCACGCCCGAGAGCGGTCCGCAATAGAGGTAGGGAGCGCTGGGCTCCGAGGCATCGGTCATAGGGGGTGGTCCTCTTCGGTGATGGTCCCGTCAGGGTGGAGGGAGGTCTCGGTCCGCTCGAGCGGGCCGAGCCGCGTGACGCGCCGCAGCAGCGGGCCGTCGTCGTCATTCCGGTCCTCGACCACGGGCGCCGGTGCCGCGAAGTCGATCGCGCACAGCCAGAGGCCCCCGGCCTGTCCCAGGAATTGGTCCTGGACGGCGCGCAGGCCGTCCGTGGTGCCCGGCATCCGCAGGCCCAGCAGGGCGCCGCGCGCCTCGTCGACCAGCGCGAAGGCGCCGTCGGCGCCGTCCGCCCGGCGCATCACCGCCGCCACGGAGACGGCGACCTCGCGCCCCTGGACCATGGCGCTGCGCGCCGCGGAGGCGCCGGCGTACTGGCTGCCGCCGTAGCGCACCAGCAGCGCGCCCACGGGATGCTCCAGGCGGTACTGCGCAGGGGCTTCGGGAAAGAACACCACGGCCACGCGCGGAATGCGGGCCGCGAGCCGCGCGACCACCGCGTCCAGCATGTCCAGCGTGCCGCTCATGCCGGGCCTCCGGGCATGGGGCAGGCCCGGGCGGCGGCCGCGGCGCAGCCGCTGCGGCGGGACGGCACCGCGCGGGCGCCGGCACGGAAGGGATGCGGGAATGTCATGCTGCCGATGGTCGGGCGGAGCGCTCCGGGCGTCTCTGGAACCGGGGCACTATTTGCCGCCCGTGCCGCCCCGTGCCGCCGTCAGGGCCGCAGGGCCGCGGGGGGATGGTGGAGGGCCGCGCGCAACTGGGCGTTCTCCAGCTTGCCGGCGAGGTTGTCGAGCTTGGCCTCGAGGATCGACTGGCCGCGGATGTAGTCGTCGCGCATGACGTACTTCACGGGCAGCTCCGCCATGTGCCGCAGCATCTCGCGTTCGACGCGCTGCCACTGCAGCGTTTCCTCGCGGTTGATCTGCTCCAGGCCGTCCAGGCGGGCGGTGAGCTGGCGGTGCTGCTCGCCGCGGGCCTTCTCGTCGGCGTCGGCGCGCTCGGCGCGCGTGTGCTCCTGGGTCGCGAAGCGCTCGTCGAGGTGCTTCTGCACCTGCGCCAGCAGCAGCGAGGCCCCGGTGCCGCAGGCGCCCAGGAGGGTGACCAGCAGCAGCACCAGTTGCCAGAACTCGATCTCGACGCTCATGGGCGCCTTCCCGCCGCGCTGCCGTCGCGGCGCGCCTGGCAGCGCACGCAGTACCGGCAGCCGGGCAGCGCCTCGCGCCGCGCCTGCGGGATGGGCTCGCCGCAGTCGGTGTCACGGCAGTGGCGGGCCGAGTCGTGGACGGTCTTGCCGTGCAGGCCGGCGCGCCGGGCCTGGGCGCTCAGCGCATCCTCCAGCAGTTGGGCCTCGCGCTCGCTGGCGCGGTCGATGTCGTCACTCAAGGGGCACCCCCACGGGCAGGGCCGGGCCTGCGGTCACCGGGTCCGCGGCGTCCGCGGGCTCGGCGCCGGAAGGCCCGGCTTCGGCGGGCGCGGCGCCGAAGGACGGGACGGGTGCGGGACCGGACGGTGCGCGGCACACGCCGTGCACGAAGGCCTGCAGGCCTACGACCTGGTCGCGGAGTCCGTCAGCCGCTGCCGCCACTGCTCGATATGCGCCGCTGCTTTCTCCGAGAAGCTCCCGTGCGGTGGCGGCTTCGCGAGCGCAGGCGGCAAGGCCGGGGTCTCCTGCCGGGTAGGGATCGGGGCGGGCGTTGAGGCGGGCAATCTCTGCGCGCAGGCCGCGCACAGCAGCGGCAGCAGCAGCGTCACGCGCAGCGCGCGCGGCCGTGCGTTCGGCGTCTTCATGGGCGATCCTTTCGGCGTTGCGGAACCGGGTGGCGTTGTCGCGGGCGGTGGCCTCGCTGCGCTCGGCCTCCTGGCGGTCCCAGGCGGCCTGCACGCGGGCCGCGCCCTGCGCGTCGCCGCGGGCGACGAGGTGCGACTCCCAGCGCTTGGCGCCGTAGATCGCGGCGCAGATCAGCACGGCCAGCGCGATGAGGCGGTACGGAGGCGGGCTCACAGGCCGGGCCCCCACGCCGCGTAGCGCGGCTGGAGGACGACCAGGATGCGGTGCGGATAGCCGAGGTTTTCGGCGCAGTGCAGCGCGGCGCGGCGGGCGAGGCCGCAGGCGGCATCGACCTGCAGGCGGTCGGGCAGGCGCAGCCCGGTGGCGCGCGCCTCGGCCTGCCAGTGCCCGAGTCCGCCGTTGTAGGCGCGCAGGGCCACCCACATGCGGTCGCGCGGCGCGTAGTGCCCGGGGGTGCGCTCGTACAGCCAGCGGTCGTAGCGGACCAGCGCGCGCAGCGCCCAGGCGGGGCTGTGGGGCTGCTGCGCGGCCAGGCCGGGGTCGATGGAGGCGATCCACCGCGTGGTGCCGGGCATGAACTGGGCGAGGCCCCGCGCGCCGACGTGCGAGACGGCGTCCGGGCGCCAGGCGCTTTCCTGGTGGATCTGGGCCGCGAACACCGCCACGGGCGCATCCAGGCCCCAGGTGGCGTGCGCGGTGCGCACGAGCAGCGCGCGGTGGCGCAGCGCCTCGGGCGGCACCTGGGCCTGCGCGATGCCGGCCGTGAACGCGAACATGAACATGAACACGGACGCGAACACGGCAGGCAGCGGCGCGAGGGCCCGGCCGAGGGCGGCGGCCCGGCGGGAACGGCGGCGCGCGTCCATCACAGGCCCGCGGCCATGCCGAAGACCACCGCGGCGACCACGATGGCGCGCCGCACCATGGCGGCGGAGTAGATGCGCGCGTAGGCCGTGACGACGGGATGGTCCACGTCGCCTTCGGGCGCGGCGGTGCCGTAGCGCCAGTCGCGCACCAGGTAGCCGTCGGGGCGCGCATAGGGGAACAGCGCGCGGTCGAGCCAGTACCCGAGCACCGCGGCGAGCGACACCAGGGAGGCCTTGTACAGCACCACGGGCCATTGCGCGGGCGCGACCACGGCGATAGCGGCCAGCAGGGCCGCGGCGATGGCCAGCCACAGCGAATTGCGCGGCGCGCGCAGCCAGACCGGAACGGATTCTCTGAGTTGCATGGGCCCTCCAGCGGGCGGACAAAGGTGGGAAGCCACCAGTGTCCGGACCGTGCCGGAGGCCGTCGCTGGAACGAGGGCACTATTCGATTCGCGCCGCCGGCAGCCGCGGCACGGCCGCGCCCGGACCGGGCCCGCGGACGGCCGGGAAATCGCACGGATTACGTCACTGCCATGCCACAGCGCAGTTATGTGTGCGAATATCCGCGAGAGGCCGTATTGGAGCGGGCGATTTACCGGAGCGCCCGGCCGATTCCCCCAGGGCATTTGCCGCGCCGGGGTGCGCACGTTATGCGGCGCCGGTGCGTCATTAACACGGGTGCATTGTCGCCACGGCGACTCCGAGAAAGCCCCGATGCGGGCAGGCGGACGAGCAGGCCGGGGCCTGCGCTCATTCGAGGGAGTGGGGACGGTTCGTCTCGATCCGGGGGTTGCCCGTGCGCTGGAGAATCGTCCGCCCCTTCAGGATGAAGGAACAGTCGCCGCCATTGCCCAGCGTCACGTTGATGATGGTGACCCTCCCGTGTATTGCCCCCACCTGGATTCCGCCGCGTGCATGGTTGTTCATCTGCACGGGCTTGATTTTCTTCACGATCCACGACATCAAATTCGACATTTACAGACTCTTCCCTTCGGCGATATTGTCGTCGTCGGGGGCTCGGCCGTTCCGTCGAAATGGCCGGTCCACGGCCATCTATTTAGTTACGTGTCTTCACACGTTTGGCCGATCCTTCCGCCGAAAAGCCGATCTGCACGGCCCCCACGGCATGGTTATTCATCGTGAGATCGCCCATCTGGTTGAGCTGGGACGGGCCCTGGGCCGGGGCGTTCGCGCCGATCAGCGCCCCCAGCGCGGCGCGCTGCACCTCTTTGGAAGCGCTGCGGTAGAAGGACAGCACCGTCTGCTCCTCGGGTGAGAGCGCGCTGCCCGACCGCTGGCCCATGAGGACGTAGAGCAGGTCCACCCCCGCCGCGCCGAGCGCGGAGAGCTGGAAGCCGTCCGGCGCGGTCTTGCCGGTCTCCCAGGAAAAAAGGGTCTGCTTCGTGGTGCCCGCGATCGCCGCGAGCTTGGGCTGGCTGAGCCCCAGGCGGTCGCGCTCTTCGCGCAGCCGGTCTCCTATGGTCATTAAATCTTTCCCAAAATCTATTGCATGGGAAAGATTTCTTTCCCATAATTCGCCTACAGCGCTCGCGCAGCGCTTTCACCTCACCAGTTAGGCGAAAGGGTATCAGACATGCATCCGGAAGAGATCAAGGCGGCCATGCGCATGAAGGGGGTCACGCCCACGGCGCTGGCCGACGAACTGCGGGTGGCGAACGCCACCGTGAGCCAGGTCATCAGCGGCCGCTCGGAATCGGCGCGGATCAAGGCGCGCATCGCGGAGGTCACCGGCATCGCGGTGTCGGTGCTCTGGCCGCCGCAGGGCTCCCGGATGGTGCTGCGCCGGCCCCGCGCCGCCGTGGCCGCCGCCCGGAGCGCCGCGTGACGCCCGCGCCGCCGGCCGGCGAGGTGGGCGAGGCCGGCGGGCAGCAGCCGGCCGGCGCCCCGGTGCTGCGCGCGCTGGACATGCTGGAGTGCCTGGCCGGCCACGTGATCGACGGCCTGCCCAACAAGGACCTCGCCGCCGCCATGCGCTGCCCGCCGCCCTACGTGACCCGTACCGCCGCGGTGCTGATCGCCCGGGGCTGGGTGGAGAAGGACCCCTCCACCGAGCGCTTCCGCCTCACCCCCCGCTTCGGCCGCCTCGCCTTCCGCGTGATGGCGGATTTCGACCGCGCCAAGAACGCGCTGGAGCAGCTCCAGCGCAATTACCTCATGAGCCACTGAGCCGCACGACATGCCACGCACACCCAAGACCCCCACGGCGCCCGCGGCGGCGCCGAAGCTCAACGAAGCGGCGCTGGCCGCGCTGGAGGCCGCGCCCGCGCAGCTGGCCGCCGTGCAGGCCGGCTACGGGCAGGACCGCGACCTGCTCAACCAGTTGCTGGGGCAGGCGCAGGCCTTCCATGCGGCCGGCAACCTGCTCCGAACGTTCGGTGTTTCCAAGCTGGCGTTCGTGAAGGAGCGCAAGCTGTACCAGCAGCTGCGGGGCCAGCGCGCTCCGAACGGTTCGGAGTTCCGGGGCACGTGGGAGGAGTTCTGCGGCGTGCTCGGGCTGTCGGTCGACAAGGTGGATCTCGACATCGCCAACCTGCGCGCCTTCGGCGAGGAAGCGCTCGATTCGATGTCCCGCATGGGCATCGGCTACCGCGAACTGCGCCAGTACCGCCGGCTGCCGGAGGACCAGAAGCAGGCGCTGATCGAGGTCGCGAAGGCCGGCGACAAGGAGGGTTTCGTGGAGCTGGCCGAAGAGCTGATCGCCCGCCATGCCCGCGAGAAGGAGGCGCAGGCCCGCGCGCTGCGGGACGCGCAGGACCAGGCCGAGGACCTCGCCGAGGGCAAGCGGGCCGTGGAGGCGACGGTCGCCGATCTGCGCCGGCAGGCGCGGCAGCTCGCCCGGGCCACGCCCGACGAGGTGGCGGCACAGCTGCGCCGGCAGGCGCAGGAGGCGGCGCAGGGCATCGAGGCCGCCATCCTGGGTCCGCTGCGCGACGGGCTGGAGGCGATCGTGTCGCACGGCGACGCGGCCGGCCAGTGCCAGCGCGCCTGGGTGCAGGGCCAGCTGGAGACGGTGCTCGGCCGGCTGGTGACGGTGGCCGGCCGCATCGGCCTGGAGCTGCAGGCGCGGACGGCGGCGGCGCCGGCCTGGCTGGACGAGGCCGCGATTCCCGGCGCGGTAGAGGCGGCGGTGGGACCGGAGGCATCGTTCGCGCCCGGTGCGTCCGAAGCCGCCCGCATGGCCGGCCTGTCCCGTGCGGCCGACCCGGCGGAACCGCGCGCCGCGGCCGAGGCGGCCGCCCTGCCCCACCGCGCCGGAACGCACGGCCTCCACGGCACGCACGGCATTCCCGGCGTGCACATCGCACACGGCCTGCTGCAGGCGGCGCTCGCATGAGGGCCGCACCCAACCCGGCGGTGACGCAGCGGCTCGTCCACTACGGGCAGGCCGTGGCGGACGCCGCGTGGGGCCGCAAGACGGCCATCTACCAGGAGGCGGCGCGGGAACTGGGCCTGTCGGTGCAGACCGTGGTGCGCAGGATCGGCGAAGTGACGGTGCGGACGGCCGCGCCGCGCAAGCGCCGCAGCGATGCCGGCCGCTCCGCCCTCACCGCGCGCGAGGCGTCGGTGATCGCGCTCGACGTGCTGGAGCACATGCGCAAGAACGGCAAGCGCCTCATGGGCATCGAGGATGCCGTCGAGGAGCTGCGCGCCAACGGCCTGATCCGCGCCGAACGCGTGACGGGCGATGGCGAGGTGGTGCCGCTGTCGGTGAGCGCCATCACCGCGGCCTTGCGCAAGTACCGGCTGCATCCCGATCAGCTGCTGGCGCCCGCGCCGGCGATCCGCATGGCCAGCCTGCACCCCAACCACTGCTGGCAGATCGACGCGAGCCGCTGCGTCATGTACTACCTGCCCGCGCAGGGGCGGGACACCGGCCTGCGCGTGGCCGACTGGACCGACTACTACGGCAACAAGCCGAAGAACGTGGCGCGGCAGGTGCTGGACAGCCTGTGGCGCTACGTGGTCACCGACCACACCTCGGGCGCCGTGTTCGTCTGGTACGTGGTCGGCGGAGAGACCGGCGGCAACCTGGCCGAGGTGTTCGTGCAGGCGATCCACCAGCGCGGCAGCGACCCGTTCCACGGCGTGCCGCGGCTGTGCATGCTCGACCCGGGCGGCGCCAACACCAGCCCGCCCTTCATGAACCTGTGCGGCGCGCTGCGCGTGCAGGTGCAGATCAACCGGCCGAAGAACCCGCGCGCCAAGGGCCAGGTGGAGAAGGCGCAGGACATCGTGGAGCGCAGCCTGGAGTCGGCTTTCAAGCTGCTGCGGCTCACGACGCTGGAGCAGGTCAACGCGGTGGCGCTGCAGTGGGCGCGGTGGTTCAACGCCACGCAGGTGCACACGCGCCACAACATGACGCGCTACGAGGCCTGGATGCGCATCGCGCCGGACCAGCTGGTGATCGCGCCCGGCATCGGCCTGTGCCGCGAGCTGGCCGTCTCCGCGCCCGAGACGCGCACCGTGAACGATTTCCTGGAAGTCGGCTTCCGCGGCACGGCCTGGGACGTTTCCGGCGTGCCCGGCGTCATCGTCGGCCAGAAGCTGCAGATCGTGCGCAACGCGTGGCGGCCGGACTCCGCGCAGGCGGTGATCGTGGATGCGGATGGGCGCACCGCCTACCACCTGCTGGAGCCCAAGGTGCGCGGGGACTTCGGGTTCCATGCCGGGTCGGCCATCGTGGGCACGTCGTACCAGCGCCATGCCGACACGCCCGCGCAGCGCCACCTCGCCCGCATCGAGATGCTGGCGACGGGCGCCTCCACCGCGGCCGAGGCCCGGGAGGTGCGCAAGGCCATGGCGAAGGGCCGGGGTCCGCAGGTGCTGGGCGGCGCGATCGATCCGCTCAGGCGCATGCGGGACGCGGTGATCCCCGCCTACCTGCCGCGCCAGGGCACGGCGCTGGACGTGGGCCACCCGGTGGCGCAGCACGCCGCCGCGCCCGCCGGGACGGACACGGTGGAGGCGCTGCAGCGCATCGCCCGGCGCATCGGCCGCAGCATCACGCGCGAGGAGAACCGCTTCGTCAAGGCGCGCTGGCCCGACGCGATGCCCGAGGCGCAGATCGAGGCGCTGGCGGCGCAGTTCCTGCGCGGCGGCCCGACTGCTGCGGATGGCACGGACCGCCGGCTGCCGCTGCGCGCGGTGGGAGAGGCCTGATGCCGCGCCCATCGCCGTCCCCCTCGCCCCATCCGCCGGACACGGCACCGCCCCCCCGCGCCCGGGCCACCCGCCGCCACCCATCCAGAAACAAGCAATACGACATGCTGCCCAGGAAACACACCATCACCCCCGACGCGCGGGAGCATTTCGCGCTCGACCGCGATCCCTTCAACCACGAGATGCGCGGCGTGGCCGACGTCTTCATGAACGACAACATCCGCCGCGTGCGCGCCGCCGTGCGCAATGTCGCGCAGCACGGCGGCATGCTGGCCGTGATCGCGGAATCGGGCGCCGGCAAGTCCACGCTGCGCCGGGACCTCGCGCACTGGATCCGTGCGCAGGAGCAGCCCGTGGTGGTGATCGAGCCCTACATCCTGGGCATGGAGGACCACGAGAGCCGGGGCCGGCCGTTGCGCGCGGAGGACATCACCACCGCGGTGATCCGCCGCTTGCTGCCGGGCGCCGCCGTGCGGCAGTCCGACCAGGCGCGCAAGGCCCAGATGCACGACGCGCTGCGCGCCAGCGCCGAGGCGGGCAACCGGCACGTGCTGGTGATCGAGGAGGGCCACCGGCTTGCGCGCTCCACCCTGCGGCACTTCAAGGGCTTCTACGAGCTGGACGACGGCTTCACCCCGCTGCTGTCGATCCTGGTGATCGGCCAGACGGAACTGGACTGGAAGCTCGGCGAATCGGACTTCGACGTGCGCGAGGTCGTGCAGCGGCTGGAGAAGCGCTACCTGGAGCCGATCGACCAGGACGTCGACGCCTACCTGCGCCACAAGTTCGCGCGCGTCGGCGCCGATTGCGACCAGGTGCTCGCGCCGGACGTGGCCGCGGCCGTCGTGGCGCGGCTGCGCGTGCCCACGGAAACCCGGCTGCGCGGACAGCGCGCGCTCGGGCCCCGCTCGCTGTGCCATCCGCTCGCGATCAACAACCTGGTGTCCGGCGCCATCAACCTCGCCCACCAGGGCGGCGAGGACCGCGTCACCGGCCCGCTGATCGCGCAGGTGGACCGCGGGGGCTGGGCATGAGGCGGCGGCACGCCCGGGGGCTGGCCGTGTCCTGCACCGCGTCGGTGCTGGTGCTGGTGCCGCTGCTGCTGGCCGCGCTCGTCTCCGCTGCGGTCGCCGCCGCTGCGGTGGCCACGGTCGCCGCCGAGCGCGTGGCGCTGGAGGCCCGCCTCGACCACGTCCACGGGCAGGGCATGGCGGCGGGCGAGGCGCTGTGCAGGGGCTTCGTGCCCGAGAGCCAGCGCCCGCCCCAACTGGTGCAGCTGCATGCGCCGGATGCGCCGGATGCAGTCCGCTGACGGCCGGACGACCCTGTCTTTCTTTCACTCACCGATCCATCCATCCATCCATCCATCCATCCACTCACCCATCCACCCATCCCATCCCATCCCATCATTCATTCATTCCGGAAAGAAGAACCATGACCCCCTCCCCCCGCATGGCGGCCCGCCGCCACGAACTGCTCGACGACATGAGCCACACCGCAGAACGCTTCCTCTGCGACCACGACATCCCCGCGCCCGTGGCCACCCTGCTTGCCGGCGCCCTGGCCGACCACCTCGCCGAACGCTGGGGCGGGCAGATGATCAGCTTCCCCAAGGACCACCGGCGCAAGCTCTACGAGCAGGACATGGAGATCTATCGCCAGTTCACCGGCCACAACCACGCCGCGCTGGCGATGGAATACCGCATGAGCGAGCGCGGCATGCGCAAGCTGATCACGCGGGTGACGGCGCGGCTCGCGCAGCAGAGTGCGGAGGAACCACCGCGGCTGCAGGGGTAGGGCCAGGGCCCTGCGGGGCTGCGCCGGCTGCATCGGCGGCATCGGCTGCGTGCCTCGCGGGGAATGAAATGCAACGATGTTTCACGGGCTTTGTCGGCTATGCTGGATCGGGCCCGTCGACCGCCCGGTTTTTCGCGAGGGCGGGAGGGGGTTTATCTGGAAGGCATTCAGGACAACCCGTGCACGACTTTCCCAACCCGCCCATGCAGCACGACGCCTGGGCCGACACGCCCCAGGGCCGCCTGTTCACGCGCCGCTGGGCTCCCGGCCCGCCTGCCTCCAGTCTCCCGTCCCCCAGCACGTCCCTGCCCCCGGTCCTGCTCTTCCACGATTCACTCGGCTGCGTGGAACTGTGGCGGGACTTCCCCGCGGCGCTGTGCGCCGCCACCGGCCGCGACGTGATCGCCTACGATCGCCTGGGCTTCGGCCGCTCCGATGCGCGCACCGCGCCCCTGCCGCTGGACTTCATCGGCGAAGAAGCCCGCACCAGCCTGCCGGCCTTGCGCGAACAGCTCGGTTTCGATCGTTTCGTTGCACTGGGCCACAGCGTGGGCGGCGCCATGGCGGCGCACTGTGCGGCGGACGCGGGCACGGACCTGGGAACGGGCACGGGCTCAGAAAGCGTTCGCAATTACGGTTGCGGTTGCGACGCCCTCGTCACCGTGGCGGCCCAGGCCTGCGTGGAAGAACGCACCCTCGAAGGCATCCGCGCGGCGCGCGACCAGTTCCACCGCAGCCCCGAGGCCCTGCAGCGGCTCGCCCGCTACCATGGCGGCGACGAGGCCCGTGCGCGGTGGGTGCTCGGCGCCTGGGTCGATACCTGGCTGCATCCCGATTTCGCCGGCTGGTCGCAGGCCGGCGTGCTGGCGCGCGTGCAGTGCCCGGTGCTCGCCCTGCACGGCGATCAGGACGAATACGGCTCCACCGAACAGCCCGAGCGCATCGCCCGCTGGGCGGCCGGTCCCGCGCGCGTGGAGATCCTTCCCGGCGCGGCGCATGTCCCGCACCGCGAGCGGCCTCATGATCTCGCGCAGCGCACCGCGCGCTTCCTGGCGGATCTGCGTTGAACCGCCGCGGCGCACGGCCGCCGCAGCCGTGCGATCAGGCCTTGGGCGGCCGGAACATCACGCAGAGCTTGTTGCCGTCCGGGTCGCGCAGGTAGGCGAGGTACAGCGGGCCCACCGGGCCCTCACGGTAGCCGGGCGGGTCTTCGCAGGTCGTGCCGCCGTTCGCCACGCCGGCCGCATGGAAGGCATCGGCCTGCTCCGGCGACTGCGCCGCGAAACCGATGGTGCTGCCGTTGCCGTGCGTGGCCGGCTCGCCGTTGATCGGCAGGGTGATGCCGAACAGGCCCGTGGGGCTGCGGTAGAAATAGCGGCTCTTGTTGGCGACGCCCGGCGGCACGCCGAGGGTGCCGAGCAGGGCGTCGTAGAAGCGCTTGGAACGTTCGAGGTCGGTGACGCCGAGGATGACGTGGCTGAACATGGCGATGTGTCTCCTGTGGTGGCCCGCGCAGGGCCGTGATGAGACGCGGATCGTAGCGGCCCCGGCACGCGCCAGGCGTCGCGCAGGTGCGTGCGCATGCGCGCAGACGGCGGCAGGCAGGCTAAGCGCTCCTAGTGCCGGTCCTTGACGAACATCACCGACTCGGAGGCTCTCTGCTTCTTCGGCCGCACCACCACCGTGCCCGCCAGCTTGTCGTGCCAGCCCTGCTTGCGCCGGTCGAACGCCACCCACACGAAGCCCAGGCACAGCGGAATCGCCGACACGAAATACGCCAGATAGCGCCCCACCGCCTGCCCGGTCGTCATCGGCCGGCCGGTCTCCGCATCCACCACGCGGGCGCCGATGACCATCTTGCCGGGCGTGGCCTGCCGCCAGAACCAGAACAGCAGCACCGCCACCGCCGGCAGCACCCAGGAGATCAGGAAATCCGCCGGCCCCGCGACCAGCTTGTCGGTCTGCTCGAAATATTCCCAGCCGTAGAACGCCGCCAGCAGCGGCACGGTCACGACCAGCAGCAGCACCGTGTCGAGCAGCGTTGCGCCCACGCGGGCCCAGAAGCCGACGTATTCGAGGTCGGAGGCGTCGTCGGGGCCGGCCGTGTTTTGGGGCTGGTTCATGGCATGTTCGCTTTCTACGCGGGTTGTCGAGCCAGGATGGATGGCGCATTCTGGTGCAGAACGCCGAACTGGTGATGACGGCGCTTCGCGAAAGGCTGCGCGGGTTCGTGCCGAAGGGGCAGTTGGTGGAGCTTGGCATTGCGCCGTCGAGCCCTGCCGCCTGGCCGACGGTGTTCCAGTGGGGATTCACCGCAGTTTCTGCGGCGATTGCGGTCGTTAATCACCGCACATGGCTCGAAGACTTTGTCGGTGGCCTACAGCTGACCATTCCGCTGGAAGCACAGGACGCGTACTTCGTAAATCCGCAAACACCGAGCGACTGGCTGAAAAGTTGGCAAACAACTTGGCAATTCAGCAAATAAGTCTTTTCATTTCATATGTTTAGCTACGAGCCAATCTTGGCAAAATAGTCGGATGTACAGTAATATCCACCAGTTCGAGCCCTTGCTGCCGGCCGATGCCCGGATGGAGCCTCTGCTCGCCAAGGCGCATGACCTGTCCCGGCTGGCGACCACCCTGGCCGGCACGCGGGTGCCGCCGGAGTTGCGCAGCCTGCTGCGCAGCATGAATTCGTACTACACCAACCGCATCGAGGGGCAGCACACGCGACCGCACGAAATCGAGCAGGCCCTGCGGCGAGACTTCTCCCAAGATGCCGTGCTGGCCGCCAAGCAGCGCTTGGCCATCGCGCACATCGAGGCCGAACAGGTGCTGGAGCAGCGTTACACCGGGCCCGACGGCGCTGCAAAGCTGTACACGCCAGAGGCGGTGCAGGACATCCACCATGCCTTATTTTCCCGCCTGCCCGCCGCCGACCTGCTCACCCCGGAGCAGGAGCCCATCCCTCCTGGTGCGCTGCGCGAGCGCGACGTGCGCGTGGGCCAGCATGTGGCGCCCACGCATGCCGCCGTGCCATTGTTTCTGCAGCGCTGGGCTGCGTTCTATGGCGGCGTGCGCCGGGGCGAGGCGGCTTTGGTGGCCCTGGCGTGTGCGCACCAGCGGCTGGGCTGGGTACACCCCTTCGTGGATGGCAATGGCCGCGTCATGCGGCTGCATACCCACACCTGGCTCACGGCGATGGGCTACACCGGCGGGCTGTGGTCGCCCCTGCGCGGCTTTGCCCGCAGTACCGATCGCTACTACGCACTGCTGGCCGACGCCGACAGCCCGCGCCGCGGCGACCTGGACGGGCGCGGCAACCTGAGCGAACAGGCCCTGATCGCATGGGCCCACTATGTGCTGGACACCTGCCTGGACCAGGTCCGCTTCATGTCCGGCCTGTTGGACTTCGAGGCCATCAAAAACCGAATCGAAGCCTGCCTGACCTACGAGGCCACCGTGCTGAAACAAGGCGTCCGCAAAGAGGCACTGCGCGGCCTGCACTACCTGTTTTTGAGCGGCGAAGAAATGCCGCGTGGCGAGTTCAAAGCCATGCTCGCCATGAGCGACCGGAGCTCCACCGACGCACTGGGCGCGCTGGTCAAACGCGGGCTGCTCAAGTCCGACTCGCCACAGGGCAAGGTACGCTTTGGTTTGCCGCAACATGCTCTGCGCTTCATGTTTCCGCAGCTGTGGCCCGAAGCGGAGGCGGATTCGGCGAATGTTTGAGGGGCCAACTGACTTCGGGGAAAACGCCCGTTGATTGGATCCGCTTCACAACACAAGCGCAGTCCGTAACGACGGAGCGACTCCGCGCGGCAGTGTATGAGTCGGCGCGGCCGCCCATCCCTTCAGCGGGAGGACCGCACCGCCCCCACCCCCGTATCGATGGTGCCGAACACGGTAACGCCGCTCTCCCCCGCCTGACTGCCTTCCGCGGTGGATGGCCGGGCGGCGGTGGTTTCGCAGCCCGCCAGCAGCGCGGCGCAGGCCACCAGAGTGGCCGCCAGAAGGACACCGCGGTGCCCGCGTGCGGCACCGCTCGCCACGGTGGCCTTCATCGGTCGATGGGCGATGGCCATGTCATTCACCTCCGAGATGCTTGCCCAAAATCCCCGCCAGCTCGAACATGCCCGCCGACTCCTTGCCGAACACCTCGCGCAGCTTGGCGTCGGCGACGATGGTGCGCTTGTCCTTGGGGTCCTGCAGGTTGTGGGCCTTGATGTATTCCCACATCTTCTTCACCGCTTCGGGCCGGCCGACCGGTTCCGGGCCGATCACGGCGGCGAGGGCCGGGCTCGGGGGTTTGCCGGCGGCGGTCTTGCGCGGGGCCTTGGCAGCGGTGGCGGCCGGGCTCTTCTTCGCCGCGGCCTTGGCGGCGGGCTTGGCCGCCTTCTTGGCGGCGGCCGTGGTACCTGCCTTGCCGGCGAACTTGCGCGGCGGGAACTTGCTCTCGCGCGGCTCGAACTCGAAGTTCACCTTGCCGGCCTCCTTGTCCCAGGCCAGGAAGGCCTTGAACGCGCGGCGCGTGCGCATGCTCACGAACTTGTCGAGCAGGTCGGTCTTGCCGGTGGCGAGCAGCTTGGCCATCTGCTCGCGCTCCACCGGCTGCTGCAGGATGATCTTGCCGCTCTTGAAGGTGCAGCTGGGCGTGGGCTGGGCGGCGGTGGGCACGGCCTTGCTGCACACGTAGTTGCTGCCGTGCTCGTGCACGGGCGCGCCGCAGATGGGGCACGGGCCCAGCGACTCATCGGTGAACTCGACCAGCTCGCCCGATGCTTCGCCCGCGCGGTCGTCGCCGAAGTCGAACTCCAGCTTGAAGTTGCCGGCCTCCTCGTCGCGCACGATCGCGACCTCGGCCGTGAACGGCCAGCCGGCCTTGGAGCGGAAGCCCTCCAGCGGGCCGATGCGGCGGTCGCGCAGCAGGGCCTCGGCCTCGGCGGGCTCGAAGGTGCGGCCCGCGGGCGACTTGGTGAACGAAAACCCGCAGCCGTCGCCGCGCCCGTCGGCGCCCGTGCAGGCGTAGCGCCGGTAGTTCTCCTTGACCACGCCGCCGCAGTTCGGGCACGGGGTGGAGAGCGTCGCGTAGTTGCCGGGGATGGTGTCGCGGTCGTATTCCTTGGCCTTCTTCACCATGCGCTCGGTCATGGCGGCGATCTGCTGCATGAAGGCCTCGCGGCTGAGCTGGCCCTTCTCCATCTGGGCGAGCTTGTACTCCCACTCGCCGGTGAGTTCGGCACGGGAAAGCTCTTCCACCCCCAGGCCGCGCAGCAGCGTCATGAGCTGGAACGCCTTGGCCGTGGGGATGAGCTCGCGGCCCTCGCGCAGCATGTATTTCTCGGTGAGCAGGCCTTCGATGATGGCCGCGCGCGTGGCCGGGGTGCCCAGGCCCTTTTCCTGCATGGCCGAGCGCAGCTCTTCGTCCTCCACCTGCTTGCCGGCGCTTTCCATCGCGCCCAGCAGCGTGGCTTCGGAGTAGCGGGCCGGTGGCTTGGTCTTCAGGGCCTTGGGCTCGGCGTATTCGGTGTGCGCCATCTCGCCGGGCTTCACGGGCACCAGCGGCTGGCCCTTGTCGCCGGCCTTGCCGTCCTCGACCTCGTTGGCCGCTTCCTTGCCGTAGATGGCCAGCCAGCCGGGCTTGACCAGCACCTTGCCCTCGGTCTTGAACGAATGGCCCACCACCTGGCTGATGCGGGTGGTGACCAGGTATTCGGCGCTCGGGAAGAACACGGCCATGAAGCGGCGCACCACCAGGTCGTAGAGCTTCTGCTCGGCCTCGGAGAGGCCGCTGGGCGCCTGCGTGGTCGGGATGATGGCGAAGTGATCGCTGACCTTGGCGTTGTCGAAGATGCGCTTGCTCGGGCGAACGTAGTTCTCGTCGAGCGCCTGCCGGGCATAGGGCGCCAGGTGGCGCATGCCGCTGGTGGCGAGCATGCCGAAGGTGTCCTTCGCCACGGGCAGGTAGTCTTCCGGCAGCGCGCGGGAGTCGGTACGCGGGTAGGTCAGGGCCTTGTGGCGCTCGTACAGGCTTTGCGCCAGCGCCAGCGTGGTCTTGGCCGAGAAGCCGAACTTGCCGTTGGCCTCGCGCTGCAGGCTGGTCAGGTCGAACAGCAGGGGCGAGGCCTGGGTGGTGGGCTTGCTCTCCTCGGTGACGGTGGCGGCCTTGCCGCGCACCGCGTCGGCGATCTCGCGGGCGCGCTCGAAGTTCCAGACGCGGTCGGAGCGGGCCTCAGGGTCGTCGGCGACCTTCTTCCACTGCGGATCGAACCACTTGCCGAGGTACTCGCCGGCCTCGGCATGGAAGCCGGCGTGGATTTCCCAGTAGTCGCGGCTGACGAACTGGCGGATCTTTTCCTCGCGCTCGACGACGAGCGAGAGCGTCGGGGTCTGCACGCGGCCCACGGTGGTGAGGAAGAAGCCCCCATCGCGCGAGTTGAAGGCCGTCATGGCGCGCGTGCCGTTGATCCCCACGAGCCAGTCGGCCTCGGAGCGGCTGCGCGCGGCGCTGGCCAGGCCCTGCATCTGCTGGTCGGAGCGCAGGTTGCCGAAGCCGTCGCGGATGGCCTGCGGCGTCATGGACTGCAGCCAGAGGCGCCGCACGGGCTTGTTCAGGCCGCCCTTGGCGCCGCCCGCGTACTGCTCGATGAGGCGGAAGATGAGTTCGCCCTCGCGCCCCGCGTCGCAGGCGTTGACGAGGTCGGTGACGTCCTTGCGGCGGGCGAGCTTGACGACCGCATTGAGGCGGCTCTTGGTCTTGTCCACCGGCTTCAGGTCGAAGTAGGGCGGGATCACGGGCAGGTGGGCGAAGCTCCACTTGCCGCGCTTGACGTCGAATTCCTCGGGCGCCTGGATCTCCACCAGGTGGCCCACGGCGCTGGTGACCACGTAGCGGTCGTTCTCGAAATGGTCTTCGTGCTTGTCGAACTTGCCCGCCACGGGGGTGAGCGCACGCACGATGTCCTGTGCCACCGAGGGTTTTTCTGCGATTACCAGGGTCTTGGTCATTTTCTGTGGGGTCGGCCCCGAAGGGCGCTTCTACAATTCCGGTCTCTCGCGCATACACGCGCACACGCACACGTGCCTGCGCAGGTGTGCCCATCCAAATTAACAGAGTTTCGACATGCCCCGCACCGCCCGCCCCGCCGCCGACCCTTCCGCCGACAGGGGCGGCCGTCGCATCCAGGTGCGGCGCTCGGGCGTGCACGGCAAGGGCGTGTTCGCGGTGCAGGACATCGCCGAGGGCGAGGTGCTGATCGAATACACGGGCGAAATCATCGGCTGGCAGGAAGCCCAGGACCGGCACCCGCACGATCCGCTGCAGCCGAACCATACCTTCTATTTCCACGTCGATGAAGACCGTGTCATTGATGCGAACCATGGCGGAAATGCATCCCGCTGGATCAACCACAGCTGCGCGCCCAACTGCTACGCCGACGAACGCGACGGCCGCGTCTTCATCACCGCGCTGCGCAACATCCACGCGGGCGAGGAACTCAACTACGACTACGGCCTGATCGTCGACGAGCGCTACACCCCGAAACTCAAGGCCGAATACCCGTGCTGGTGCGGCAGCGCCCAGTGCCGGGGCACGCTGCTGGCGCCCAAGCGCGGCTGGTCGCCGCCGGGCCCTTCCGCGCCGCCGCCCTCCTCTGCGCCCGCGCGCAAACCCCGGAGCCCCCGCCGGTGAGCACGGCACAGCCCCCTGCCCATCCGCCCCTGCGCTGGCCCGCCGAGGCGGTCTGGGAGGCCGTGGCGCCCCTGCTGCCGGGTTTCACGGTGGAGGTGCTGCCGAGCATAGCTTCCACCAACACCGAACTGATGCGGCGCGCCCGCGCGGGCGCCGCTGAGCCCACCTTGCTCGTGGCCGAGGTGCAGACGGCAGGGCGCGGGCGCCTGGGCCGTGCCTGGAACAATGCCGCGGGCGATTCGCTCATGTTCTCGCTCGGCCTGCCGCTGGCGCCGGCGGAGTGGTCCGGCCTGTCGCTGGCCGTGGGCGTGTCCATCGCGGAGAACCTGCAGCCGGTGCCGCTGCCGGGCCAGCCCCGGGTCGGTTTGAAGTGGCCCAACGACCTGTGGCTGGACGATGGCCGCAAGCTCGGCGGCATCCTGGTCGAAACGGCGAGCCTAGTGGGCGCCGCGGCGGCAACGGGCCCGGGCGCCGGCCCTGCCGCGCGCTACGTGGTCGTGGGCGTGGGCATCAACGTGCGTCCGCCGAGCGCACAGGGCCTGACGACGCCGCCCGCCAGCCTGCAGGACGTCGATGGCCGGCTGGACGCGCCCGCCGCGCTGCTGCGCCTGGTGCCGCCGCTGGTGGCCATGCTGCAGTCGTTCGAGGCGCAGGGCTTCGCGCCGCTGCGGCAGCGCTTCCTTCAGCGCGACGTGCTGCGGGGCCGGGAGGTGGTCCTGAGCGACGGCGGTGCCGGCACCGCGGACGGCGTGGAGGCCGACGGCGCGCTGCGGGTGCGCACCCCCGAGGGCGTGCAGGCCGTGACCAGTTCCGAAATCAGCGTGCGTCCCGCCGGGCAGCCGCTGCCGCCGGCCTGACCGCCAGGGCCGCCCCCCCGAGGAGCACAACCCCCATGCTGCGTGCCGCCGTCCTGGTCCTTCTGCTCGCCAACGCGGGCTATTACGCCTGGGCGCACGGCCTGCTGCGCGGCTGGGGCCTGGCCCCGTCGGAGCAGACCGAGCCCCGTCGGCTGGAGCAGCAGATCCAGCCGGAGAACCTGCGCATCGGCGGGCCCGCAGCGGGCCATCCTGCGCCCGTGGCGTCGCCCGCATCGCCAGTGGCGTCCGCAGCCGCATCGGCACCGGCACCGGCCCCAGCTCCGGCCGGCAATGGTTCCCCCGCTCCCACCGCCGCGGCAGGGAGCAGCTGCCTGCAGGCCGGCCCGTTCGATGCGCGCCAGGCCGACGCACTGCGCGCGGCAGCAGCCTCGGCCGGCCTGCCCGACGCGGCCTGGCACCTGGACGCGGTCTCGGCCACGGCGCGGTGGATGGTCTACATGGGGCGCTTCGCGGACGAGGATGCGCTCGACAAGAAGCGCGCCGAACTGCGCGCGCGCAAGGTGGCGTACGACCGGCCGGGCGCGGCGCTCGAGCCGGGCCTGTCGCTCGGGCGATTCTCGACCGAAGAGGCGGCCGAGCGCGCGCTGGCGGCGCTCGGCACGCAGGGCGTGCGCACGGCGCGCGTGGTGCAGGAGCGCGGCGATGCCAGCGGCTACCTGCTGCGCCTGCCGCAGGCCACCGACCCGCTGCGCCCGCCGCTCGATGCATTGCGGCCGGCGCTGGCCGGCAAGCCGCTGCGCCCTTGCGGCTGAGCCCCTATCGGCTGGGAGCGGCTCACAGAACCCGGCGAAGCGGTTCTGGCGGGGCGCCGCATCGCAGGCAGTACGCGCAGGTACGACAAGATGCGGCGGCGACGCCAGAAGGGTTCCGTGAGTCGCTCTGGGTCTACCGCGGATCGGTCGCCAGCAGCATCTCCACCATGGCCCGCAGATCGCCGTGCAGGCGGGCGAAGCCCTCGGGCCGAAGCGCCAGCGTCTGCTCGTCCATGTAGAGCTTGCGGTTGATCTCGACCTGGATGCTGTGCCGGTGCTGCGCGGGGTTGCCGTAGCGGCGCACCAGTTCCACGCCCTTGTAGGGGTGGTTGTAGTCCACGCTGTAGCCGCGCTCGCGCAGGAAGGCGCAGATCTTTTCCGAGAGCACCGGGCTGGCGGTGGTGCCGTCGCGGTCGCCCACCACGAAGTCCGCATGGTGCAGGCCGGGGTGCAGCGTCGCGTGGCTGGCGGCCACGGCGGGCATGGAGTGGCAGTTGATGTGGATGCTGTAGCCGTGCCGCGCATGGGCGGCATCGATCTCCCGCGCCACGGCCGCATGGTAGGGGCGCCAGCAGCGTTCAATGCGCTGTTCGATCTCGGCCACCGTGAGCGGGCGGCCGTAGATGGGCTCGCCCTCGTCGGTGAACTTCCAGACCAGCCCCTTGCCCAGGCGCACCTTCTGCAGCACCACCGGGTCGGCCGTCACTTCGTGCGGCCAGTGGCCGCCCTCGAACAGCGTGGCGTCCACTTCGGTGACGTCGCGGTTGGCGTCCAGGTAGATGCGCGGGAAATGCGCCTCGACCCAGCCCACGCCCAGGGCGGGGGCGAAGTCGTAGAGCTTCTCCACGTGCGTGTCTTCGGCGCGGCGCAGCACCGGCAGGGCCAGCGCGGCGCGGAAGTCCTCGGGGTACACGGTGCCGCTGTGCGGCGAATCGAGCACCACGGGCGTGCGGCCCGGCACGGTGGACACCATGCGCGCCTGCGGCGGCGCGCAGGGCGCACCCGCGGCGCCGGGCTCCGCGTGCAGGTACCGGCTGTGGATCAGTCTCAGCACGGCTTGCATAGGCGCACTCCTCGGAAATTATTCGATTTTGATCTTGGCATAGGCTGCAACCTTCTTCATCTTGTCGATCTCGCGCACGATCTGGCGCGAGAAGTCCGCCGGTGCCGTGCCGGAGGCGTACAGGCCCTGACCCGCGAGGCGGTCGCGCACGGCGGGCTCCTTCAGGGCCGTGGCCACGGCCTGCTGCACGCGCAGCACTTGGCTGGCGGGCGTGGAGGCCGGGGCCACCAGGCCGAACCACGACGGTTCGTTGGCCTGCGGGTAACCCAGTTCGCCATAGGTGGGGATCTCCGGCAGGACATCCAGGCGCTCGGGCCACGACACGGCCAGGGCCTTGAGCTTGCCGGCCTTCACGTGCGGCAGCGACGACGCCACCTGATCGAAATACACCGGCACCTGGCCGCCGAGCACGTCGTTGACGGCCGGGCCCGCACCGCGGTAGGGAATGTGCACCATGGCCGTGCCGGTGACGCTCTTGAAGAGCTCGCCCCACATGTGGCCGATGGTGCCGTTGCCGGGCGTGGCATACGAAATCTTGCCGGGATTGGCCTTGAGGTACTTCACCAGATCGGCGAAGTCCTTCACGGGCAGCACCTGCGGGTTGACCACGATGATGCCGGGCGCCTTGACGATCTCCGTCACGCCCGCGAAATCCTTGATCGGGTCATACGGCAGCTTGGCGTACACGGCCGGGTTCACCCCGTGCGTGGACAGCGTGGCCACGCCGAAGGTCAGGCCATCGCCCGGGGCCCGGGCGATTTCCGCCATGCCGATGGACCCGCCCGCGCCCGCGCGGTTTTCGATCACCACGGGCTGGCCCAGCAGGCGCTGCAGCGGCTCCTGCAGGGAGCGGCCGGCGATGTCGGTCGCGCCGCCCGGCGGGAAGGGCACGACGATGCGCAGGGGCTTGTCCTGGGCGAAAGACATTCCAGGAACGACAGTTGCGACAGCCACTGCACCGAGAAGATGACGACGTTGCATGGGGGTGGATCCTTATAGAGAAAGTAAGACTACCGTAAGCGTTATGTTTCAAAAAGCAATTCGTATGCCTGTTAACATTCCAGTCCGGAATATTGTCATGGCTTCCCTGGGCTTATGTCGCTGCGCCGCCTCAACCCTCCGCTCCACCTTTTGCGCGCTTTCTGCACCGTGGCACGGTTCGGCGGCGTCTCCCGCGCTGCCGAGGCCCTGCACCTCACGCAAAGCGCCGTCAGCAAACAGATGCAGGAGCTGGAGCGCTGGGTGGGCATCGACCTGTTCGAGCGCAGCCGCAAGCGCCTCTCGCTCACGCCCGCGGGAGAGCGCTACGAGAAGGCGGTGAGCGTCCTGCTGGCGCGGCTGGAGGCGGCCACGCTGGAGCTGATCACCAGCGGCGACGGCGGCGGCGCGCTGCACCTGTCGGTGCTGCCCACGTTCGCGGCCAAGTGGCTCATCCCGCTGCTGCCGCAACTGCGCGAGCAGCATCCGCAGATCACCCTGCACTTCGTGCCGTTCGTGCACGGCTACGACTTCTCCGATCCGGAACTCGACTGCTCCATCCTGTTCGGCGACGGCCACTGGCCCGGCGCGCGCTCGCACTACCTGGCCGGCAACGACGTCGCGCTGATCGCGCCCCGGCCGGGCACGCCGGGCTTCGAGCTCCGCAGCCCGCAGGACGTGGCGCGCTGCACGCTGCTGCGCCACGTGACGGTGCCCGAGGCCTGGCAGCACTGGAGCGACGCGCACGGCATCGCCGGGCTCGATGCGCTGGCCGGTCCGCAGTTCGACCAGTTCCAGACCATGATCCGCGCCGTCTCGGTGGGCATGGGCGTGGCGCTGGTGCCGCGTTGCCTGGTGCAGGACGAGATCACCGCGGGCACGGTGGCGGAGCCGCTGCCCGGCGGCGGCTACACGAGCGATCTGGGCTACTGGCTCTGCTATCCGGAAGCGCGGGCGCAACTGTCCACACTCGTGCGGTTCCGCGACTGGCTGCTCGCCGCGCGCGATCCCGTACCGCCCGGCAACGGAGCCGGAGCCGGCCGCACCGCCTGAAACGCTCCGGCATGCCGCGGCACGGCCGGGGGCGCCGTGTTGCCCTCGTCCCCGGCGGACCGTGGGCGGCCCCTGGTTCGGGCGGCCGACACGGCCAGGGCCCGCGCCCCTAATCCCCACGCACCTCGGCGACCAGTGCCTGCAGCTCGCGCACGTCGGCCACCACCAGCACCCGCGCGCCCTCCTTGCGCAGGATGCCGCGCCGCGCCAGGGCGCCGAGTTCGCGCGTCACCTGTTCGCGGTTGGTGCTGATCTTGCCCGCCAGCACGGCATGGGCCGGGGCCGGATCGAGCCGGGCCGTGTTGTCCTGCACGCCTGCCGCATGCGCCAGCCGCAGCAGCTCGGCATGCAGGCGCGTCTGCACGCCGAGCGTGCTGAGTTCGATCACCCGCTCGGTGAGCCGCCGCACCAGCAGCGTGAGATTGGCCACCGTGCGCAGCGCCACCACCGGTTCGTTGCGCAGCAGCTCCAGGAATGCGGGGCCCGGCAGGCAGGCGAGCAGCGTGGGCTCCAGCGTCACCACGTCGGCCGAGCGGGGCTGCCCGTCGATGGCGGACAGGTCGCCGAAATGCTCGCCCGCTTCGTAATCGCGGAACGTGACCTCGCGGCCATGGGCCGAATACGTCGTGATGCGCACCCTGCCCGACACGAGGAAGAACACCTCGCCGGCGGCCGAGGCCCGCGTGAAGACGGGCTTGCGCGCGTCCATGTTGCGCCAGTCGCACCCGGCGGCGAGCCGGTCGAGGCAGGCGTCGCCGAGCCCCTCGAACAGGGCGATGCGGCGCAGGGCCAGACTGGATCGGACGACGGGGGAAGAGGCCATGGAAAAACCGGAAGACGCGGGCGCGCGTGCGGGGTACGCGGAGGGTGGCGCATTATGCTCAGCCGCCCCGATCCGTTGTGCCCCGTCCTTCCATGCCCCTTCCCGGTCCCCGGCTTGCCCTGCCCACCCTGCGCAATCTGCGCTGGGCCAGCGGCCTGACGCTCTGGACGTACGTGGCCCTGCACCTGATCAACCATGCCGCCGGGCTGGTATCGCTCGAAGCGGCGGAAGGCCTGCGCCAGGCCGTGCACGGCCTCTGGCGCACGCCGCCGGGCACGGTGGTGCTGTATGGCGCGCTGGCCGTGCACGGGGCGATGGCGCTCGCCGCCGTGTGGCAGCGGCGCAGTCTGCGCATGCCCGCGGTGGAGGCCGTGCGGCTGGCGCTGGGGCTGTGCCTGCCTTTGCTGCTCGCGGCGCACGCCACGGGCACGCGCTGGGCGCAGGAGGCCTGGGGCGTGGCGCCCTCCTATGCGCGCATCGTGCAGGCGATCTGGACGCCCGAAGGCGTCGCGCTGCAGTTGCTGCTGCTCACGGTGGCCTGGGCGCACGGCTGCCTGGGACTGCACCTGGCTTTGCGCGTGCGCGCCTCCTGGCGCCGCGCGCAGCCGCTGCTGCTGACGGGCGCGGTGCTGCTGCCCGTGCTGGCGGCACTGGGGCTGTTGTCGATGGCCCGCGAAATGGCGGCCACCGGCATGCCCGCGCCGCCTGGTGCGGGGCCCGAGGCGGGCCGGGCGCTGCGCGGCCTGACCGACGGCCTGCGCACGGGATGGCTGCTGGCACTCGCCGCCGTGCTGCTCCTGCGCCATGCCTGGGACCGGTGGCGCCTGTGGCGCGGCCAGGGCCGGCTCACCCTGCACTACCCCGGCCGGTCCGTGCAGGTGCCGCGCGGCTACAGCGTGCTGGAGGCCAGCCGCGCCCATGGCATCCCGCACCTGTCGCGCTGCGGCGGGCGCGCGCGCTGCTCGACCTGCCGCGTGCGCGTGGAAGGGCCGCCCGGCCACCTGCCGCCGCCGCAGCGCGACGAGCGCCTGACGCTGCAGCGCGTGGGCGCGCCCCCCGGCGTGCGCCTGGCCTGCCAGTTGCGGCCGGCGGGGGATCTGCGCGTCACGCCGCTGTTCCACCCCGGCGGGGCTTCGGCATTGGCCGCGGCGGCCGCGGAGGAGCGCGAGGTGGCCGTGTTGTTCGTGGACCTGCGGCGCTGGTCGGGCCTGTCCGAGCGGCAGTGGCCGTTCGATCTGGCCTGGGTGCTGGACCAGTACTTCGAGCGCGTCGGCAGCGCGGTGCGCGACGCGGGCGGCCTGCCGAACCAGTTCATCGGCGACAGCGTGATGGCCCTCTTCGGGCTGGACACCGATCTGCCCACCGCCTGCCGGCAGGCGCTGCGGGCCGCCGCCCTCATCGAGGAACGCATGGAGGCCTGGGCCACCCCCTTCCAGGCCCAGTTCGGACATGCGCTGGACTTCGGCATGGGTCTGCACGCAGGCCGCGTCGCCGTCGGGCGGGTGGGCTTCGAAGAGACGACCACGTTCACCGCCGTCGGCGAAGTCGTGAACACGGCGAGCCGGCTGCAGGAGCACTCCAAGGTGGCCGGCGCACGTCTCGTGCTGTCGCGGGACGCGGCGCGGCTCGCCGGCGTGCTGGACCGGCTCGACTCGCCGGTGGAGATCCCGGTGCGCGGCCGCTCGGTCCCCCTGGCGGTGCTGCCCGTGGCCCGGCCGGCGGCGCTGTGGGGCACGCCGCCGGTGTCGTCTTGACGGACGACATGTAAAAACCTGTGCGCTTTCGCACAGACAGTAAGGGGGTCGGCGGCGCACACTTGCCTCCATGCCGCAACGCACCAACGCAACGCGGCGACGACTTGACCGAAAGGAATCACGCCATGAACACCCGCCAATCCCTCACCATCGCCCTGGCATTCGCCGCCCTCGCTTCCGCCGGCGCCGCCTCCGCCGCGCCCACCTCGCAGGAAGAGTGGTTCGGCAGCGAACCCGCCGTGCAGGGCGCACCGCTGTCGCGCGCCGAAGTGGCGGCAGACCTCGCGCTGTGGAACCGCGCCGGCCTGGGCCACAGCATGGAAGGCGAACGCAATGCCGTCGCCGACCCCACCTACGCCACCCGCCTGGCCGAGTACCGCCGACTGCGCAGCGGCCCCGAGTACGTCGCCGAAGTGCGCCGCCAGGGCGGTGACGTCCCGGCCGTCGCGGGCCAGCCGTCCGCAGCCGGCGGCAACTGATTTCCTCCGCAAGGTTGCCTCGGAAACTGCCTGCTCTCCCACGCGGCCGGGCCGCGGGGAGCACAGTCCAGTCGGTCACAGACCTACACGAATCCGTGCGTTTTCGCACATGCGGGAAAACGAGGAGAGGCGCAAACTTCTCCCCATGCAGAACGCAATCCGGCGCGCTGCAGACCATTTCCCCCTTGTCGAAGAAAGGATCCCTCGCCATGAATCGCAAGCACCTGATCGCCATCGCCACCATCGCCTTCGCAGGCGCCACCGCCGCCACCGCAGCCCCCATGGGCAACGGCAATGTCTCCCAGGAAGTCTGGGCAGGCCCGGCACCCGTGGTCGCCAACCAGCAGCCCCTGTCGCGCGCCGAAGTGAACGCCGACATGGCCCTGTGGAAGCGCGCCGGCCTGGACCGTTTCCAACTCGGCGAACGTTCGCTGGCCAGCGACCCGATGTACCAGCAGCGTTTCGCTGAGTACCAGCGCCTGCGCAGCGGCCCCGAATACGTGGCCGAAGTCCGCCGCCAGGGCGGTGACGTGAGCGACGTCGCCTACGTGTACGAACACGGCACGATCCCGATGACCAACTGATGCCGCAGCGCATCTGCCCAGCCTCCCCGCGCCGGAGGCTGCAGAACCGGCCCGCCCAGTCCTGCTGCGCGGGCTTTCTCACGCGTGCAAGGGTGCCGCGCGGGCGCTTCCGCCCCCTCCGTCAGTCCGCGCCCTCTGCCGCCCCCGCACCGTCCCCTGCCGCGGCCCGCGCGACGAACCGCACCGAAAAACATGCCCCTGGAGGGTTCTGGCCCGGATGCGCGTCGTCCAGCCGCACCTCGGCCCCGTGCTGGCGCGCGATCTCCAGCACGATCGGCAGGCCCAGGCCCGAGCCGTCGGCATCGGTGCCGAGCGCGCGGTAGAACGGCCGGAACACCAGGTCGCGCTCCGCTTCCGGCACCCCGGGACCGGAATCCTCGACCTGCAGCAGCACGATGTGGCCGAAGGGATCGGCCAGCACGCGCGCGGTCACCACGCCCGGCCGCTCGCTGCAGGACGGCGTGTAGGCGATCGCGTTGTCCAGCAGGTTGCGCGCCAGCTCCTTGAGCAGCGTCGGATTGCCGTCCACCCAGACGCCGGCATCCGCCGGCTGCGCCCCCTCGTAGCCGAGGTCGATGGATTTTTCCAGCGCCCGCGGCACGCTGTCGCGCACCGCCTCGCGCACCAGCCGGGCCAGATCCACCGGCTGCCGCGCCAGCACGGCGCCGCCCGCCTCGGCGCGCGCCAGCGCCAGGAGCTGGTTCACCGTGTGCGTGGCGCGCACGCTCGCCCGGCCGATCTGCTGCAGCGAGCGCTTGAGCTCCTCGGTGCTGGTGTTCTCGCGCTGCGCCAGGTCGGCCTGCATCCGCAGACCGGCGAGCGGCGTCTTGAGCTGGTGCGCGGCATCCGCCAGAAAGCGTTTCTGCGTGGCGAGCGAATCCTGCAGCCGGCGCAGCAGATCGTTCACCGAATCGACGAGCGGCGCCACCTCCAGCGGCACGGCGCGGTGGTCCAGCGGCGAGAGATCGTCCGGATCGCGCGCGCGGATGCGCTCTTCCAGCCGGTGCAGCGGCTGGATGCCGCGCGCCAGCGCCAGCCACACCAGCAGCACCGCCAGCGGCAGGATCACGAACTGCGGCAGCATCACGCCCTTGATGATCTCGGTGGCCAGCACGCTGCGTTTCTCGCGCGTTTCGGCCACCTGCACCAGGGCCGCGGGCGCCCCCGGCATCGGCAACCGCACCCAGATCGCCGCCACGCGGATCTCGATCCCCCGCAGCTCGGCATCGCGCAGCCGCACCAGCCCCGACAGCGGCCGCTCGTCGTCGGGCAAGGGCGGCCGCGGCAGGTCGCGCTCGCCCGACAGGTACTCGCCCCGCGGCCCGAGCACCTGGTAGTAGACGATGTCGGATTCGTCGGCCCGCAGGATTTCGCCGGCAGGCTGGGGCAGGTTGAACTGCGCCCGCCCATCCTGCACGGTTACCAGCTGCGCGAGCGCATGGGCGTTGTATTCCAGCGCCCGGTCGAACGGTTTGTTGGCCAGACCCTGGGCCACCAGCCAGGTGAGCGCCAGGCTCACGGGCCACAGCAGCAGCAGCGGCGTGAGCATCCAGTCGAGGATTTCCCCGAAGAGCGAGCGCTGCTCGCGCTGGAAGATCTTCACGGCCGCCGTCCGTGCATCACGCGCCCTGCGCCGGCACCTTCTCCAGGCAATACCCCAGGCCGCGCACGGTGGCGATGCGGATCGGGCCGCGCTCGATCTTCTTGCGCAGCCGGTGGATATAGACCTCGATGGCGTTGTTGCTCACCTCTTCGCCCCACTCGCACAGGCGTTCTACCAGCTGCTCCTTGCTCACGAGGCGGCCGGCGCGCTGCAGCAGCACCTCCAGCAGTCCGAGTTCGCGCGCCGACAGCTCCACCAGCTTGCCGTCGATCGTGGCCATGCGGCCGGCCTGGTCGTAGACCAGCGGGCCGTGGCGGATGGTGCTGCTGGTGGCGCCCATGCCGCGGCGCGTGAGGGCGCGCACGCGCGCTTCCAGCTCCTGCAGCGAAAACGGCTTCGCCATGTAGTCGTCGGCCCCGTAGTCCAGGCCCTTGACGCGCTCCTCCACGCTGTCGGCCGCGGTGAGGATCAGCACCGGCAGGGCCGAGCCCCGGCCGCGCAGGCGCTTGAGCACTTCCAGCCCGTGCATGCGCGGCAGCCCGAGGTCGAGGATCAGCAGATCGAACTCCTGCGTGGTGGCGAGCACCGTGTCCACCTCGCTGCCGCTCGCCACGTGGTCCACCACGGCCCCGGAGCCCCGCAGCGTGCGCAGCAGGCCGTCCGCCAGCACCTGGTCGTCTTCGGCAATGAGGATGCGCATGGGGTTGTCTCCTGGCGTTTTCAGTATGGGGAACGGCTCACGGAACCCTTCTGGCGTCGATTCTAGGACCGCGAGGCCCCTGCTGCGTTCAGCCCCGCCCCCAGTCGCCACCCGCATAGGCCTCCAGCCCGAGCGCGACGACGGCAGCCACTTCGTCGCCCACCTCGGCACGGAATTCCGACTCCGCCTGCGCGACCGCGTCGCGGAACGCCTGCAGCCAGGCGAGGCCCGTCTCCGTGAAGCGCACGCGCCGGGAGCGGGCATCGTGCGGGTCGGGCTCCCGCACCACCAGCCCCCAGGCCTCGCACTGCTCGACCAGCGCGGCCATCGACTGCTTGGCCATGCCGGCGCGCGCGGCCAGGTCGGTGAGGCGGTCCCCCTGCAGGGACAGGTGCCGGGTGATGTGGATGTGCGCCGCGCTCACCTGGTCGCGCGCGGCCAGGTGCGACAGCGCCAGCGGCACGTGCACGTCGTGCGCCATCAGCTCCAGCACGCGGGCGTCGAAGCGGCGCATCGCATGGCCGAGCAGCCGGCCCAGGTGGGTGAGCCGCCAGGCGTCGTCGCGGGTGGCCAGGCTGGCCGACAGAGGCTGCGGGAAGGGCGTGGAGGGCATGGTGCGAATTGTCAGGCAAACTGATCAAAAGAGGCATTGTTTGCGAAGTATGGCGCCCATACACTACTGATCAAGCATCCAGCCTGTGATTGAAAACAGCCACCGACGGCGGTTCCTCATCCGGCTTTCTTCCTTCGTTTTTCCTCTATCAGGAGCTCTCCATGGACGCACCCGTCAAGAACAACGCCGCCAACAGCGAAAAGGCCAAGGCCCTGCAGGCGGCCCTCGCCCAGATCGAAAAGCAGTTCGGCAAGGGCACCATCATGCGCCTGGGCGAAGGCGAAGCCATCGAGGACATCCAGGTGGTGTCCACCGGCTCGCTGGGCCTGGACGTCGCACTCGGCGTGGGCGGCCTGCCGCGCGGCCGCGTGATCGAGATCTACGGCCCGGAATCCTCCGGCAAGACCACGCTCACGCTGCAGGTCATCGCCGAGATGCAGAAGCAGAACGGCACCTGCGCCTTCGTCGATGCCGAGCACGCGCTCGACATCCAGTACGCCCAGAAGCTCGGCGTGCACGTGCCCGACCTGCTCATCAGCCAGCCCGACACCGGCGAACAGGCCCTGGAGATCGTGGACAGCCTCGTGCGCTCCGGCGCCGTGGACCTCATCGTCATCGACTCGGTCGCCGCCCTGACCCCCAAGGCCGAAATCGAAGGCGAAATGGGTGACGCGCTGCCCGGCCTGCAGGCCCGCCTCATGAGCCAGGCGCTGCGCAAGCTCACCGCCACGATCAAGAAGACCAACTGCATGGTCATCTTCATCAACCAGATCCGCATGAAGATCGGCGTGATGTTCGGCAGCCCCGAAACGACCACCGGCGGCAATGCGCTGAAGTTCTACGCCTCCGTGCGCCTGGACATCCGCCGCACCGGCACTATCAAGAAGGGCGACGAGGCCATCGGCAACGAAACCAAGGTGAAGGTGGTGAAGAACAAGGTGAGCCCGCCCTTCAAGACGGCCGAGTTCGACATCCTCTTCGGCGAGGGCATCAGCCGCGAGGGCGAGATCATCGACATGGGCGTGAACGCGCGCATCATCGACAAGAGCGGCGCCTGGTACGCCTACAACGGCGAGAAGATCGGCCAGGGCCGCGACAACGCGCGGGAGTTCCTGCGCGAGAACGCCGACCTCGCCCGCGAGATCGAGAACCGCGTGCGCGAAGGCCTGGGTGTTTCGCTGCTGCCGCCGGGCAGCGCCCCGGCCGCGGCCGCCGCCGGCACCGGCGACGACGCCTGACGTCGGGCCGCCAGGGCGCCGGCCGGCCGCGCATGCGGCCGGCCGGCGCTTTTGCTTCCGCTTCCACGCACCCATGCGAAACAACTCCACGCTCTCGCTCAAGGGCCGCGCGCTGCGCCTGCTGGCGCAGCGCGAGCACTCGCGCCCCGAACTCGAGGCCAAGCTCGCGCGCCACGTGCAGGAAGGCGACGACCTGCGCGCGGTGCTGGACGAACTCCAGGCCAAGGACTTCATCAACGCCGGCCGCGTGGCCGAATCCGTGGTGCACCGCCGCGCGGCACGCCTGGGCACGCAGCGCGTGGTGCAGGAGCTGCGCGCCAAGGGCCTGGACGACGCGCTCGTGCGCGAGACGGCCGAGCGCCTGCGCGGCAGCGAAGCGGCACGCGCCCTGGCCGTCTGGCGCCAGCGCTTCGGCAGCCCGCCGGCCACGCCGCAGGAGCGGGCGCGCCAGATGCGCTTCCTGGCAGCGCGCGGCTTTCCGGGCGACGTGGTGCGGCGTGTCGTGAACGGACGGGTGGACACGGACGACGACATGCCGGAAGACGGCTGACGCGGAGCGGCCACCACAAGCTGCAGGTGTCAGGCGTGCAGGCGCCTGCGAAAAGGCCGGGACCGGGGTTCTCCTGCGCAAAGCGCGCGGACCCGCCAGCCTGCAAGCACCGGCGGATCCGCACTCACTCCCACCCCACCCCATCTCATCTCATTCCCCCTCACCACGTCACGCTACAGCGGCCCCCGCAACGGCAGGCACCGCGACCGCCGGAACTCCGGGTACGGCACGTGTTTCGCCCAGCGCCTTCACCCTGCGGATGCCTTCCGCGATGACCCGCGCATACGTCCCGAACGCCTGCCCCTCCTGCAGCAGCAGGCGCGGGATGGCGAGTTCGCACTCCAGCAACTGGATGCGGCCGTCTCCGGTATGGATGCCATCCACCCGCGCGAACCACAGTGGCCCATAGCGCCGTTCGAGCGCGTCGTTCACGCGGACGGCCCAGGCCTCGTCCTGCGGGCTCGGCGTCCAGCGGAAATTGCACCCTCCCAGGCGTTCATGCGCCCACCAGCCGCCAGCGCCCACGGTCTTGCGCACGGTGTGGCTGAGCCTCCCGCCCAGGAAGACGAACGACAGCTCGCCGAACTCCAGCACCGACGGCAGGAAGGGCTGCACGATCAGGTCGTGCGTCTGCGCGAGGGCGGCAAGGTCGCCCTCGCGCACGAACGCATCGCCCTCCAGCACGAAGTGGTGCTCGTCCAGGGACGGGCCGCGGCGCGACACGCGGATCGTGTTCCACGAACCCGAGGAAATGGTCGGCTTCACGACCACGTCGGTCCAACCCTGCTCCTCCATGAGGTGGGACAGGTTGAAGGCCGTGCCCTTGTCGATCCAGCGGGTGGGGATGAGCTCGATGCCGTCCTGTCCGAGCTTGCGCAGGTAGCGGCCCTTGTCGAGCGCGTCGATCACCAGCGGCAGCGGATTGGCCATCGGCACCGGGCCGCGGCGCGCCTGCTGCAGCCGGCGGTGGACGTTCTCCACCCGCTGCTGGAAGGTCGGGTCCTTGTGGTACCAGCGGCACATGCGCAGGTTGACGAGGTCCACGTCTTCCAGGTCGAGCGCATCGAACGCGTCGATGTGGACCATGCGGGCTTCGACGCCTTCGGCACGCAGGGCGGCCTCCACGCCCGGGTATTCGAGGTGCGGCGCACCGAGGCTGAGATAGATGGCCTTATGCATCGGGGCCGCTCCCGTTCTTGCCTGCGGCGCTGTGCGCCAGCACACCGGCGCTGCGGCGACCGGGCCGCAGCCGCATCGTCAGCTTGCGCCATCCCGTGTCCGCCGCATCGTAGAGGTAGCCGAAGAGGAAGCTCCCCAGCAGGCCCAGGGGCCGCAAGCGGATCACCCAGTCGAGCTTCGTGTTCACGGAGATCGGCAGCGCGTCGAACCAGCTGGCGGTGCCCGGTGGCCGCTGCGCCGCCGGCTGCACCAGGTCGCGCCCGCTGAGGTCCACGGGGCGGCCCTTCCGGGCGAACGGCAGCTTCCAGATCTGCGGCAGCGGAGCGGTGACGCTGAGCACGCTCGTGATCTGCGGCAGCACGATGCCGTTGTCCCGCCGCCAGCGGGCCCGCTCGCCGATCTTCGCCTGCAGATGCCGCTGGATCGACGCGATGCGGGCCGGCGACAGGCCCAGCCAATAGGGAGAGCGGGAATAGAAGAGCCGCTGCTCCACCCGGGCACGCAGCCGGGCGAGCTCCGGGGTTTCCCGCTCGGCGTACCCTTCGGTCTGCACCAGCCAGCGGGTCAGCTTGGCTCGGGTGCTGCCCATGCACCAGAAGATCGCCATGTCGAGGATGTGCGAAAGCAGGAAGAACCGCGGGTCTTCGATGGCCGGCGTGTACTTCTCCCGCACCATGTTGCGCAGCATGTGCCAGTCCTGCCGCGTGGCCTCGTTGACGCGGTCGATGTAGGCCTGGTCCATGCGGCGGGTCTTCACGTGACGCTCGACGATGTTGGCGATGTGCCAGCTCGACACGAGCGCCAGCGCGATGCCCTGGCTGTAGTAGGCGTCGATGATGCTGCCCGCATCGCCGGCCATGGCGTAGCGGCGCTCGCTGACGAAGCGGTCCGTCCAGTGCTGCACGTTGCGGAAGGACTGGAACTCCAGCAGCGTCTCCTCGCCGATGATGCCGTCCAGCAGCGGATGGCGATGGATCAGCGACCAGAACTGTTCGCGCGGCGTGCGCTCAGGGGGCGCCATGCGCTGGTCGAAGGTGACGCCCACGCTGATCCGGTTCTGCGACAGCCGGATGACCCAGATCCAGTACCCCACGCCCCAGAGGTGCACGGTGTAGAGATCGCGCGGCGTGCGCTGGCCCGAACGCAGCAGCGCGGTCCACTGCTCGCCGAATTTGCTGTCGTCCACGTGGGAGAACTGCCCCCAGGCGGCCGTCGTCTGGAAGCCGTCATCGAGTTCGCGGTGCTCGGCGCGGTGGTCCAGCTTGCGGGCCAGCACGCGGTTGCGGCCCGAGCAGTCCATGATCCAGGAGGCCCGCAGAGGCTCCGGATGGCTGGCGCTGTCCAGGTGCACCCGGTGCGGGCCGTCGTCTTCCGAGAGCTCGATCTCCTTGACACGCACGTCGTCGAGAAACCGGATGTTGGCGTGGGCGCGCACCGCCTCGCGCATGGCGGCTTCGGCGTCCGGCCGGGCGATCTGCATGTCGAGAAACATGCAGCGGAACCACTTCTGGTCGGGAGCGAGGTCGAAAAGATAATGCGGCGGATGTGGATCGGCATTCACCGCCCATTCGGTGGTGCGGGAGAAATCGGATTTTCTCTCGGCGCCCACCGTGAACCAGACGCCCAGCTTGACGAACGATTCCTCGGAAATGAAGCGATCCAGTTCGCCCACGGTTCTCAGGAACGCGCTGGTGAAGACGAGAAAGGATTCGCCCACCTTGAAACTGTCCTTGCGGATGGAGACCCGGTCGATCAGCGTGACCTTCAGCCCCCGTTTGGCGAACTGCAACGCATTCGTCAGGCCGACGATCCCTGCCCCGACCACGACGACGTCGGCGCAGTCGTGGGAACCCGAAGAAGAAAGAGAAGAACGAGAAGAGCTTTCCGTATTCATACAAATCTCCAAGGAAGATCAATGCGGCATGCATACGCAATACCGCACCTTGAAAGAAACCACGAGAAAAACGAAGTAGCCGGCTCTATGGATGAGCTGGTTCAGGATAAGTTTCACGCATGACGGCATGTCGCCTGCGCATCGACAAAATCAGAAAAACAAATAATCCAATGAATTTCCGAAATTAATACTTACGCCTGGAACTGTGCTGGTGGCGGAGCATCCGCACGGCCCCGGCCGCAGGGCTCCGCCTCCTCACCGGAGATGCGGCAGGCCGTACCGGTGACTGCAAGAAAGAGGGGATGGCAGTGCCAGGAATTCCACGGAGCCACCCCATCGCAAAGGGCGGGCGTCCAGCCGAGCACTGCGCTGGCTGCGGCGGTGCTGCGCCTGCCGGCTGCGCCGCCCCGCTCCCGGCGCGGCGGCTACCCCAGCAGCCGTTCCGGATTGGCGTCGATCTTGGCGAGTGCCTCGCGCGTGGCGCGCATCGACAGGGCTTCCTCTTCCTGCGGCACCAGCAGCCCGGCCCGCAGATAGGTGGCCATGCGGCGCAGCTGCAGCAGGTAGCTGGTGCCGTCCGGCGCCGCGAAGAAGTGCAGCTGCCGGCGCTCGCTGTGCCATGCGTACTGCACCTGGGCCGATGCGCCGTTGTGGTCGAGCGTGAACCAGTCCCCGAGCTGCAGCTCCCGCGCCCATTCCAGCGCCGCGTCGTCCACCGCGGTGCCGTTGTCGGCCGCCACGTGGATGGAAGACGCGTCGATGCCGAGCATCATTTCGAGGTAGTGGGCATCGAGCGGCATCTCGCCGAGCGTGGCGTCGCTCATGTAGTCCTCGAGGTGGTCCAGCCGCCGCGCCATCGCGTCGATGTGCGCCTGCGGGATCGAGGCCGTCTTGGAAAGGAAGGCGTCGGCGAGCGTATCGGTGAGGATCTTGATGTGCGCATCCTGGGGGGCACCGGTCACCCCGAGCAGCGACAGCCCCTGCCGCAGGCGCTGCAGCAGCGAGGGCAGGCTCTGGATGACCTGGGCGCGCTCGGCGCGCTGCGGCTTGGCGCTGGCCGCCCAGACGAGGTCCGTCGCCGCGCGCTTGAAGCCGGCCGTGTCGGCATGCTGGGCGCCGCTGCGCACGGCCGACAGGGCCAGCACCTCCGCCCAGGTCTTGAAGAGAAAGCTGCGGATCTCGTCGCGCACCGGCATGTCCTTGAGCAGGTTGCGCAACTCGATCGTGTACTGGATCGCCATCGTCTCCTTCTGCTCGACCTGCTGCGCGACGGTGACGATGCGCGACGTCGCCTGCGGGGCCGTCAGGAACCGGGAGAGGAAGGTCTCGAACTCGGCCAGCACCAGCTGGAACACGCGCTGGCCCGTTTCGGGGTACTGCTCGATCACCTGCACCACGCGCCGGATCTCGGCCTCCAGCGCGCTGCCCTGGATGGCGGCGGTATCGAATCCCAGCACCACGCCGCCCATGCGGTCGATGAGCTGGCGGGCCGGGTGCGCCACGTCGCTGAAGAACTCCGGCTCGGCCAGCGCCACGCGCAGCACGGGCACCTGCAGCCGCGCGAACCACACGCGCATCGCGGGCGGGATGCGGTCCTCGCTCAGGATGCTCTGGAACATCAGCGCGACCACCTCGATGATCGCCTTCTCGCCCGGCGTCGAGGCCTTGGCCTTGAATGCCGCGGCACGTTCGCGCACGGCGCCGACGACCTGCACGACGGCCGCGGGGCTGTGGTAGTCCATCACCAGCGTGGCGACGCCGCTGCTGCGGTAGAAGCTGTCGGCTTCGAGCTGCTGCTCGTCCAGGGCCTGCTGCAGCGCCGCGGAGGCCGGCGCCTCGGCCGTGGCGGGCGCGGCCCCCGGCACCCGGCCCGCGCCGGAGGCCGCGAAAGCCGCGATGGCGGGCTGCACGAGCAATCGGTGCAGCTGCCCCATCACGCCCTGCGCACGCTGGCGCGCACGCGCCAGCGGCGTGCCGTAGCCGGCGGCCTGGGTGCCGGAAAAACCCGCTCCCGCGCCGGGCGCGCCGAAGGCACCCGCGGCCGGATGCGCTCCGGACCGCAGTCCCCCGCGGGTGGAAGGCCCGGACGCGGAAGGAGAACCGGCAGCGCCGTCCGCGCCGGGCAGCGGACCGCCGAGCGGTGCCTGCACCGTCGATCCACCGGTGCGGCGCACGCGCGAGCGCAGGTCGCCGTCCGGCCGCACGCCCTGCTGCTCGAAGAAGGCGGTCAGGTCCTGGTAGCGCGCGAGCACCAGCGCGCCGAGGCTGCGCTGCAGCGGCTCCAGCAAAGCCTGCAGGTCCGCGCGCAGCAGGCCGCTGGCGACCCACGGCTCCACCAGCCGCAGCGCAAGCACCTCGGGGCGCAGGATGTCGCGTTCGCCGGGCTCTTCGCCCTCCAGGTGCTGGATGTGCTGCCGGACCGTGTCGAAAGCGGCCCCCGCCTGCTCGGCGACCGACAGGCCGATGCGCGAGGCGAGGATCCGGTTCTCCACCACGTCGTCGCTCAGCAGTTCGAGACCGCCCGCGGCCAGTCCGGCGGACAGCGCGGCGCTGCGCGTGCTGGCGAGGGACGTCAGCGCATCGCCCAGCGCGCGCACGGCGCCCGCGACCCAGGCCGCGTGGAACTGCTGGTAGCGCATCCACAGATCGCGCCGTTCCTGCATCACGCGCTGCGTGGCCGTGAGGCCCATGAGTTGGGCGGTGAATTCCTGGAGCTCGGCGTCGAGGCCGGGCAGGCCCGCGCTCAGACCTTCCACGAAGCGCTGGCGGCCCAGGCGTGGCAGGCGCCGCGCGTTCGGGGTCGGGGGGATCGGGGTCTCCATACGCGGCGGATTATGAGCGCGCGGCCGGGTTGCCGGAGTGTGGGAATTTGCTTAGTTTCGCACATCAATCCGCCCTGCGGAACAGACGGCGGACAGCGGGGGATGGCAATGCCCGGGCACCTTGCCCGGGATCAGGAAAACCTGCCTTGGAGGGCGCCGGCTCAGACCGCCGCTCCGGCGTTCGGATCGTTGGGATCGCCTTCCTTGCGGGCCGGCGTCTTGATCAGGTCCTCGCGCTTGATGCCCAGCCACATCGCGATGGCGGCGGCGACGAACACGGAGGAATAGATGCCGAACAGGATGCCGATGGTCAGCGCGAGCGCGAAGTAGTGCAGGCTCGGGCCACCGAAGAAGAACATCGACAGCACCATCGCCTCGGTGGAGGCGTGGGTGATGATCGTGCGGCTCATCGTGCTCGTGATGGCGTGGTCGATGACCTCGTGCGTGGTCATCTTGCGGTACTTGCGGAAGGCCTCGCGGATCCGGTCGAAGATCACCACGGACTCGTTCACCGAGTAGCCCAGCACCGCGAGCACGCCGGCCAGCACGGCGAGCGAGAACTCCCACTGGAAGAACGCGAAGAAGCCCAGGATGATGACCACGTCGTGCAGGTTGGCGATGATGGCCGCGACGCCGAACTTCCATTCGAAGCGGAACGCCAGGTACACCACGATGCCGACCACCACCATGGCCAGCGCCATGAGGCCGCCGTGCACCAGTTCCTCGCCCACCTGCGGGCCGACGAACTCGGTGCGGCGCAGCGTGACGCCCGGATCCTGCGCCTTGAGGGCGCCCATCACCTGCTCGCTCTGCTGCGCGGAGGTCGCGCCCTTCTGCACGGGCAGGCGGATCATCACGTCGCGCGAGGTGCCGAAGTTCTGCACGATCACGTCGGAGTAGCCCAGGCTGGAGACGGCCTCGCGCACCTTGCCGGTGTCTGCCGCCTGCGTGTAGGCCACCTCCATCACGGTGCCGCCCGTGAACTCCACCGACAGGTGCAGCCCGCGCGTGACCAGGAAGAACACGGCCAGCGCGAAGGTGATGAAGGAGATCGCGTTGAAGACCAACGCGTGCTTCATGAAGGGGATGTCTTTTTTGATGCGAAAGAATTCCATGGCGTCTTCCTTCGGTCAGTTCGTCTTGGCGGGCGCGGAGGGCACCGCCGGGGTGTCGGTGGCGGGCTTCCACACCTGGCCGATTGACACGCTCTTGAGCTTCTTCTTGCGGCCATACCAGAGGTTCACCAGGCCACGCGAGAAGAACACGGCCGAGAACATGCTGGTCAGGATGCCCAGGCAGTGCACCACGGCGAAGCCGCGCACGGGCCCCGAGCCGAAGGCCAGCAGCGCGAGGCCGGCGATGAGCGTGGTCACGTTCGAGTCGAGGATGGTCGCCCAGGCGCGCTCGTAGCCCGCATGGATGGCCGCCTGCGGCGCGACGCCCGCGCGCAGTTCCTCGCGGATGCGCTCGTTGATCAGCACGTTCGAATCGATGGCGACGCCCAGCGCGAGCGCCATGGCGGCGATGCCGGGCAGCGTGAGGGTGGCCTGCAGCATGGACAGCACGGCGATCAGCATGAGCACGTTCACCGACAGCGCGATGGTGGAGAACACCCCGAACAGCGCGTAGTACACGCACATGAACACGGCGATGGCCACCATGCCCCAGACCACGCTGTGGATGCCGCGGCTGATGTTGTCGGCGCCCAGGCTCGGGCCGATGGTGAATTCCTCGATGATCTCCATCGGCGCGGCCAGCGAGCCGGCGCGCAGCAGCAGCGAGGTGTCGTTGGCCTCGGCCGTGGTCATGCGGCCGGAGATCTGCACGCGGCCGCCGCCGATCTCGGAGCGGATCACCGGGGCCGTCACGACCTCGCCCTTGCCCTTCTCGAAGAGCACGATGGCCATGCGCTTGCCGATGTTCTCGCGCGTGATGTCCTTGAAGATGCGCGCGCCCTTGGCGTCGAGCGTCAGGTTGACGGTGGGCTCCTGCGTCTGGCCGTCGAAGCCGGGCTGCGCGTCGGTGAGGTTCTCGCCCGTCAGGATGACCTGCTTCTTGACGATGATGGCCTGGCCGTTGCGGTCGGGGTAGCGCTCGCTCCCGAACGGCACGGGGCCGGAGCCGCGCTCGGCGCCGCGCGCCTCGGTGCTCTCGTCCACCATGCGCACTTCGAGCGTGGCGGTGCGCCCCAGGATGTCCTTGGCCTTGGCCGTGTCCTGCACGCCGGGCAGCTGCACCACGATGCGGTCGGTGCCCTGCTGCTGGATCACCGGCTCGGCCACGCCGAGCTCGTTGATCCGGTTGTGCAGCGTGGTCATGTTCTGCTTGAGCGCCTGGTCCTGCACCTTGCGCAGGGCCTCGGGCTTGATGGTCGCGCGCACCAGCACGCCGTTGCCGTCCGCGCTGGCGGTGGCCACGAGGTCGGGAAACTGGTCGGAGATCAGGTTGCGCGTGGCCGTGGCGGCCGCTTCGTCGCGCAGGCGCACCTCGATGGTCTGGCCGTCGCGGCTGATGCCGCCGTGGCGGATGTTGCGGTCGCGCATGAGGGTGCGCAGATCGCCCGCGAAGGATTCGGCCTTCTTGGTGATCGCGGCCTGCATGTCCACCTGCAGCATGAAGTGCACGCCGCCGCGCAGGTCCAGGCCCAGGTAGACGGGCTGCGCGTGCAGCGCGGTGAGCCACGCGGGCGAGCGCGACACGAGGTTCAGCGCGACGATGTACTGCGGATCGGCCGGATCGGGCACCAGGGCCTTCTGGATCACGTCCTTGGCCTTGAGCTGGGTGTCGGGCGTGTCGAAGCGCGCGCGCACCGAATTGCCGTCGAAGCCCACCGCGTCGGGCGTGATGCCCGCCGCCTTCAGGACCTCTTCCACGCGCCCCTGCAGCGACGGCTCGATCTTCAGCGACGCCTTGGCCGAGGACACCTGCACCGCGGGCGCCTCGCCGAACACATTGGGCAGGGAATAGAGGATGCCCACGAGCAGCACGACCACGAGGATCGCGTACTTCCAGACCGGGTAACGGTTCATGATCGCGCTCTTATCTCAATTAACCACGGCGTGCCGCACCACCGGCGGCGCCTGGAGTTGGCGCGGCGCAGACCAGCAGACGCCGCGCAAGGGCCGCCCCGCAGCGCTGGCGTCGTCCCCCTTCCCGCGCGCAGCGCGAGAGAAAGGGGAAGCGGCGCCGCCGCTCAGGGGGCTGCCACTCATTTCACCGTGCCCTTGGGCAGGACCTGGGAGACGGCGCTGCGCTGGATCTGCACTTCGACGCCCGAGGCGATCTCGATGTGCAGGAAGCCTTCGGACAGGCGCGTGACCCGGCCCACGATGCCGCCGGCCGTGGCCACTTCGTCGCCCTTGGCGATCGCGTCGATCATGGCGCGGTGTTCCTTCTGGCGCTTCATCTGGGGGCGGATCATGATGAAGTACAGCACCACGAACATCAGCACCAGCGGCAGCATGCCCGTGAGCGAGGACATCATGCCGCCGGCGGGTGCGGCGGCCGGGGCGGTCTGGGCGAAAGCGGAAGAGATAAACACGGCAACAGGCTCCGTTGAAAGAAGGGTCGTCCGGCACAGCCGCCGGGCCGATCGTGCACGCGGCGGCGCAGGAGCGCCTGCCGCAGGGCAACAGGCGATTGTATGCGGCGACCCTCGCGCACCTGCCGGCATACCCCGCACCCCGCCGGGTTTTGGCGCCCGGCCCAGGCCGAGGACGGCCTACCGAAGCGCTGTTGTCGGGCCGCGGGCTCCCCACGGGCCCACGGGCCCGCCGCCCCTCGCCCGGCCCCGTCAGGCGCTCTGCCGCAGCGCCGCCTCGGCCGGCCCCTGGCGCCAGCGCGCCATCAGGCCTTCCCATTGCCCGCGCGCCGTCTCCAGATGCCGCGCCTTCACGTGGCCGTAGCCGCGGATCTGCTCGGGAATGCGCGCGATCTCCACGGCGAGCGGCAGGTTCTCCGCCCTGAGCCCCGCCAGCACCTCGTCGATCGAGGCGCGGTATTCCTGGATCAGCGCGCGCTCGGTGCGGCGCTCCTCGGTGCGGCCGAAGGGGTCGAACGCCGTGCCGCGCAGGCCCTTCATCTTCGCGAGCACGCCGAAGGCCTTGTGCATCCAGGGACCGTAGGCCTTCTTCACCAGCTCGCCGCGCTCGTTCTTCTTCGCCGTGAGCGGCGGCGCGAGGTGGTGCACCACGCGGTAGTCGCCCTCGAACATGCCGGCGATCTTCCCGGCGAAGGCGCCGTCGGTGTGCAGGCGGGCCACTTCGTACTCGTCCTTGTACGCCATGAGCTTGAAGAGGTAGCGCGCCACGGCCTCGGAAAGGCGCGTGCTGGTACCCAGCCGCGCCTCGGCGTCCTGCACCTTCTGCACGAAGGCGCGGTATTCGGCCGCGTAGGCGGCGTTCTGGTAGCCGGTCAGGAACTCCTCGCGGCGTGCGATGACCTCGGCCAGCGCCGGCTTCTTGGCGAACTGGATCACCTGCGCGGTCTGGAACAGCGCGCGCACGGCGGCCAGGTCATGGGCGCAGCGGCGGCCCCACTCGAAGGCGGCCTTGTTGTTGTCCACCTGCACGCCATTGAGCTCCATGGCCCGCATCAGCGCGGCATGCGAGAGCGGCACGCGGCCCTTCTGCCAGGCGTAGCCGAGCATGAGCGGGTTGGTGTAGATGCTGTCGCCCAGCAGCTGCAGCGCCACCTCTTCGGCATCGAAGCTGCCCAGCAGCTCGCCCCCGACGGCCGAGGCGATGGCCGTGTCGCAGTGCTGGCCGGGGAACTGCCAGTCGGGGTTGTTCACGAACGACGCGGTGGGCGAGCCGTGGTTGTTCAGCGCCACGAAGGTGCGGCCCGGCTGCATCGCGGCCATGGTGGTCTTGAGCGAGGCGACGATCGAATCGCAGCCGATGATCAGGTCGGCCTTGGCGGTATCGACCTTGGTGGTGTAGATGGCTTCGGGCCGGTTGGCGATCTGCACGTGGCTCCAGGTGGCGCCGCCCTTCTGCGCGAGGCCGGCCGCGTCCTGCGTGACCACGCCCTTGCCTTCCAGGTGCGCGGCCATGCCCAGCAGCGAGCCGATGGTGATCACGCCCGTGCCGCCGACGCCGGCCACGACGATGCCCCAGGCGGACTCGGCCACGGGCAGCACCGGCTCGGGGATCGGCGGCAGGGCCGACAGGTCGCCCTTCTTTTCCTTCTTCGGTTTCTTGAGCGTGCCGCCCTCGACGGTCACGAAGCTCGGGCAGAAGCCCTTCAGGCAGGAGTAGTCCTTGTTGCAGGTGCTCTGGTTGATGCGGCGCTTGCGGCCGAACTCGGTCTCCAGCGGCTCCACCGACAGGCAGTTGGATTGCACGGAGCAATCGCCGCAGCCCTCGCAGACCAGCTCGTTGATGACCACGGTCTTGTCGGGCGTGGCGAGCGTGCCGCGCTTCCTGCGGCGGCGTTTCTCGGTGGCGCAGGTCTGGTCGTAGATGATGGCCGTGCAGCCGGGAATCTCGCGGAATTCACGCTGGATGCGGTCCAGCTCGTCGCGGTGGTGCACCGTCACGCCTTCGGCGAGCTGCACGCCGTCGTACTTGGCGGGCTCGTCGGTCACGATCACCAGTTTGGCGACGCCCTCGGACTTCAGGCTGTTCATGATCTGCAGCACCGAATGGCCCTCGGGCCGCTCGCCCACCTGCTGGCCGCCGGTCATCGCGACGGCGTCGTTGTAGAGCACCTTGTAGGTGATGTTGGTGCCGGCCGCGATGCTCTGGCGGATCGCGAGCAGGCCGCTGTGGAAGTACGTGCCATCGCCCAGGTTGGCGAAGACGTGCTTGTCCAGCGAGAACGGCTGCTGCCCCACCCAGGTCACGCCCTCGCCGCCCATCTGCGTGAAGGTGGAGGTGTTGCGGCCCGGCATCCAGTTGACCATGTAGTGGCAGCCGATGCCGGCCACGGCGCGCGAGCCCTCGGGCACGCGGGTGCTGGTGTTGTGCGGGCAACCGCTGCAGAACCACGGCGTGCGGTCGCCCGTGTCGGCCGTGGTCTCGGCCAGCGACCGCTCGCGCGCGTCGATCACCGTGAGGCGCGCGTCCATGCGCGCCACCACGTCGTCCGGCATGCCGAGCTTCTTCAGCCGCTTGGCGATGGCGCGCGCGATGATCGCGGGCGTCAGGTCGGCCTTGGGGCGCAGCAGCCAGTTCTGGCTCGGGTTGGCCATGCTCCACTCGCCGCCGGAGTTGTCGCCCTCGCCTTCGTCGAACTTGCCCAGCACGTTGGGGCGCACGTCGGCGCGCCAGTTGTAGAGCTCTTCCTTGAGCTGGTATTCGATGACCTGGCGCTTCTCCTCCACCACCAGGATCTCCTGCAGGCCCTGGGCGAAGTCGCGCGTGATGGTCGCCTCCAGCGGCCAGACCACGTTCACCTTGTGCAGGCGGATGCCGAGCCGGCGGCAGGTATCGTCGTCGAGGCCCAGGTCGATCAGGGCCTGGCGGGTGTCGTTGTAGGCCTTGCCGCTCGCGATGATGCCGAAGCGGTCATTCGGGCCTTCGATGACGTTGTAGTTGAGCTTGTTGGCGCGCACGTACGCGAGGGCCGCGTACCACTTGTAGTCCATGAGGCGCGCTTCCTGCTCCAGCGGCGCGTCCGGCCAGCGGATGTGCAGGCCGCCGGGCGGCATCGCGAAATCCTCGGGCAGCACGATCTGCACGCGGTCCGGGTCGATCGAGATGCTGCTGGACGACTCCACCACTTCCTGGATCGTCTTCATGCCCGACCACACGCCCGAGAAGCGGCTCATGGCGAAGGCGTGCAGCCCCATGTCGAGGATGTCCTGCACGCTGCTGGGGAAGAACACCGGCAGGCCGCAGGCCTTGAAGATGTGGTCGCTCTGGTGCGGCGCGGTGCTGCTCTTGCTGATGTGGTCGTCGCCCGCGATGGCGATCACGCCGCCGTGCTTCGCCGTGCCGGCCATGTTGGCGTGCTTGAACACGTCGGAGCAGCGGTCCACGCCCGGGCCCTTGCCGTACCAGATGCCGAAGACACCGTCGAACTTCTTCTTGTCGGGATACAGGTCGAGCTGCTGCGTGCCCCACACGGCGGTGGCGCCCAGCTCTTCGTTCACGCCGGGCTGGAACACGATCTGGTTCTGCGCCAGGTGTTTGCGGGCCGCCCACAGGGCCTGGTCGTAGCCGCCGAGCGGCGAGCCCCGGTAGCCGCTGATGAAGCCCGCGGTGTTGAGCCCCGCCCGCGCATCGCGCTGGCGCTGCAGCATCGGCAGGCGCACCAGGGCCTGGACGCCGCTCATGAACGCCCGGCCCTCCGGCAGGGTGTATTTGTCATCGAGTGACACTGTTTCGAGGGCGCGGCGGATGTGCTCCGGCAGCGGTGCGTTCATGGTTGTCTCTCCATCATCGTCGGGGGCGCCGCGGCCTCGTGGGCGCGGGCAGGGCTGCGCGCCCGGTGGGGCGGGCTTCGTCTGCATGCCAGTGTAGGCAGGACGGGCGGATATGTCCTTTCGTTTCCATGCCGTGTTTACCCTCGTTTCAGAAAGATCCTTTCTCGAAACAATCGATGAATGGAAGAACTCGACAAATTCGACATCGCCATCCTGGCGGAACTGCAGGCCGATGCGCGCCTGACCAACGCCGAGCTGGCGCAGCGGGTGGGCCTCTCGGCCGCGCCGTGCTGGCGGCGCGTGCGGGCGCTGGAGGGTGCGGGCTTCATCAAGGGCTACCACGCCGAGATCGACCGGCACCGCATCGGCCTGGGCGTGCTGGCGTTCGTGCGGCTGGACGCCGACCGCAGCACCGGCGGCCTCACGCGCGAGATGGAGGAAGCCATCGCGAAGATCCCGGAAGTGGTCGCCTGCCACTACATCAGCGGCACCGGCACCTTCGAGCTGCAGGTGGTGGCCCGCGACCTGGAGAGCTTCTCGCAGTTCGCGCGCGGCGTGCTGCTGAACCTGCCCAACGTGAAGGACATGCACACGAGCTTTTCGCTGGGGGAGGTGAAGGCGGGTGGGGCGCTGCCGCTGAGCCATCTGGGCCGGGGACGCTGACGCAAGCAATCCATACCGTGCTCTGACCGAAGGTCGCGGATTCCGTCATCCGGCAACGTTCAAGAAGAAAGTCGCTGCACGGCCGCGCCGCACTGAGGACAATGGGATGCCTATGCCGCAGCAGCCCCCTCCTTCCCCGCACACGTCAGCTCATCCGCCCTCACCCAACGTCCCCACATCGCCTGCGCGCGGTGACGCCGAGTCCCTGCCCCCCGGCCGCCTGATCGAAGACCCGGCCGCCACACCGGCCGCGCAGGCGGCGGCGTCCGCCGAGGCCGCCGCCGCCGCGCAGCTCGGCCAGGACGCCGCGCGGCGTGCCGAGCTGTCTCCCCTCGCCCCGCTCGGGGTGCCGGTGTTCCGCATGCTGTGGCTCACCTGGCTCGCGGCCAATACCTGCATGTGGATGAACGACGTCGCGGCCGCGTGGCTGATGACGACGCTCACCACCTCGCCCGTGCTGGTGGCGCTGGTGCAGACGGCCTCGACGTTGCCGGTGTTCCTGCTGGGGCTGCCCAGCGGCGCGCTGGCGGACATCCTGGACCGGCGGCGCTACTTCATCGCCACGCAGTTCTGGGTGGCCGCGGTGGCGCTGGTGCTGTGCCTGGCCATCCTCGCGGGCGGGATGACGGCACCGCTGCTGCTGGCGCTCACGTTCGCCAACGGCATCGGCCTGGCGATGCGCTGGCCGGTGTTCGCGGCCATCGTGCCGGAGCTGGTCAACCGTGCGCAATTGCCCGCGGCGCTGGCGCTCAACGGCGTGGCGATGAACGCCTCGCGCATCGTCGGCCCGCTGCTGGCCGGCGCGATCATCGCGAGCGCGGGCAGCGCGTGGGTGTTCGTGCTCAATGCCGTGCTGTCGGTGATCGCGGGCTTTACGATCATGCGCTGGAAGCGCACGCACGTGCCCAATCCGCTGGGCCGCGAGCGGCTCGGCAGCGCGATGCGCGTGGGCGTGCAGTTCGTGCGCGAGTCGCCGCGCATGCGCGCCGTGCTCTGGCGCATCTCGATCTTCTTCCTGCACGCCACCGCCCTGCTCGCGCTGCTGCCGCTGGTGGCGCGCGACCTGGACGGCGGCGGCGCGGGCACCTTCACGCTGCTGCTGGCCTCGATGGGCGCCGGGGCCATCGCGGCGGCGATGTTCCTGCCGCGGCTGCGCCAGGCCATGCCGCGCGACACGCTCGTGGCCCGCGGGGCGCTGCTGCAGGCGCTCGCCACGTCGGTGGTGGCGATCGCGCCGAACGTCTACGTGGCCGTGCCGGCGATGGTGGTGGGCGGCATGGCCTGGATCACCACGGCGAATTCGCTGAGCGTGTCGGCCCAGCTCGCGCTGCCCAACTGGGTGCGCGCACGCGGCATGTCGATCTACCAGATGGCGATCATGGGTGCCACGGCGGCGGGCGCGGCCTTCTGGGGGCAGGTGGCTTCGGTGACCAGCGTGCACATGAGCCTGGCGATCGCCGCGCTCACCGGCACCATCGCGATGGCGCTGGTGCAGCGCTTCGTGGCGGACCGCACCATGGAAGAGGATCTGAGCCCCTCGCGCGCCTTCAAGGTGCCCACCGCGCCCACCACGCCCGAGCGCGGCCACGTGGTGGTGACCATCGAGTACGTGATCGACCCCGACCGTGCCACCGAATTCCGGGCGACGATGCAGGAAAGCCGCCGCAGCCGGCTGCGGCAGGGCGCGCTCGACTGGCAGCTGCAGCACGACATCGCCGACCCGAGCCGCTACGTGGAGCGTATCGTGGACGAATCCTGGACGGAGCACCTGCGGCGCTTCGACCGCGTCACGGCATCGGACGTGGCGCTGCGCGACCGCAAGCTGGCGTTCCACGTGGGCGATGCGCCACCCGCCGTGACGCGCTATCTGGTGGAACTGGAGCGCTAGCGCAGGCGGCGACGCCCGCGCGCACCGCTGCGGCCGGTCAGCGCCGCACCGGCCGCAGGCCGAACCAGCCGCCCTCGGCGTCGTACAGCACGTCGAACTGCCGCAGCATGTGGCGGCCGGTGTTGACGAAGGCCGGGCGTCCGGGCGAATTGACCAGCACGGCCTGCGGCGCGGCGGCGTCGCCCACGCGGAAGCCGTATTGCGCCACCGGTGCCTGCGCACCGGGGAACATCACCTGCACCGGCGTGTCCGGCTGCAGGCCCGTGACGGTATGACCGGGGCGGCTGGGGTTGGGCATCTGGGCCGTCGGCAGCGCCGAGGGGTCGGACACGGTGAGGTACATCTGCGCGATGCCGGTGTCCACCAGCACGGGACCGGCCTCCGGCGCGCCGCCGTTCACCGAGACGGCCATGGTGGCCTGCTGCCAGTCGCGCGGATCGGTGGAGGCGGGCGCGCCGTTCGCGAGCCGGCTGCCGGGCTGCAGCTTCACGGCGCGGAAGCCCGCGGCGTTGTCCGACGTGAGGCCGGCGTGCACGCCGTGCTGGGTGACGATGTAGCCGCCGTGCACCTCGCCCGGGCGCACGGGCCGGCCGTCGATCATGGCGAGGTTGAGCAGCGGGTTCTTGTCGGGCGTGCCCTGGGGCTGGCCGTCGTGCTCCCGGCCGAAGCCCACGCCCATGTAGGCGATGCCGGCGGGGTTCTCGGTGGTGTCCGTGGGCTGGTCGCAGTCGGGCCGGTTGGCCTTCTCGCTCCAGCCCGGGCAGATCATTTCCTTCTCGACGGCCAGCACCGGAACGCGCGCGATCACCTCGCCGCCGCCGGAGCGGAACGCGAGGTCGCGCACCACCCAGCGGCCGATCCACAGCCGCTTGCTGCTGGAGAGGAATTCCCAGCCCAAAGGGGCGCCGCGCGCTTCCCCGGCCCGCGAATAGCCGGGCAGGTCGACGGCGGAGATCACCACGCCGGTGGAACCCGTGTCCATGGTGACGGTGAAGCTCCGCGCGGGCGCATTCGCCGGCCCCTCGGCAGGCATGCGCACCTCGAAGGCCAGGCGGGGCGCGTTCGCCATGGGAAGGGCCGAGCTGCCCGCGGGGATCGCGAATGGGATGAAGCGCGCGTTGGTGCCCGGACGCAGCACGGGGCCGGCGGCGGCGGTGGCGGAAACGGGATGGGCGTCGGGCGGCGTCTGGGCGGCGGCGGCGCCGCAGGCGAGCCATGCGGCCCCGTGGATGATCGCGGTGCGGATCGGTGTCATGGTTCTCTCTCCCTGCTGTTGGTATGGAGAAAACAGACTACACGATCCGCGGGCGGTTCGGGCGCGACGGGCGTCACATGCGTGCCGCGGCGCCATCGGGCGCGTCAGTTCACCGGGGCCAGAGCGCCCAGAGCCGCAGCCCCTGCTTGAGCCGGCCGGCCAGCTCGCCCGCCTCCTGGCCCCAGCCCGCGAAATAGTCCGCGCGCACGGCGCCGAGGATGGCGGAGCCGGTGTCCTGCGCGAGCACCAGCCGCTGCAGCTGCGCGGTGGGGCCGGCCGAGGCGAGCCAGACCGGCGTGCCGTAGGGGATGCTCTGCCGGTCCACCGCGATGGAGCGGCCCGGCGTGAGCGGCACGCCCTGCGCGCCGCGCGGGCCGAAGGCCGCGTCCATGGGCGACAGCGCCTCTTCGCGGAAGAACACGTAGCGCGGATTGGCCCAGAGCATTTCCTGCACGCGCTGCGGGTTCTGCAGGGTCCAGGCGCGGATGCCGGGCCAGGTGGCGTCGCGCACCAGGCCCTGGTCGAGCAGCCAGCGGCCGACGCTCTGGTAGGGCTGGTCGTTGGTGCCGGCGAAGGCCACGCGCACGAGGCGCACGGAGCCGTCCGGCTCCTGGATGCGCAGCCGCCCGGAGCCCTGGATGTGCACCACCAGCGCCTCGACCGGGTCGCGCACCCAGGCGATGACCCGGCCCGCGAGCGCGGCCTGCGCTTCGGGCAGGGTGTCGATCTGCTGGCGCGTGTACCAGGGCTTGCGCTGGCCGAAGCCCGCGGGCAGGGCATAGAGCGGCACGGTGAAGCCGTTGCCGGGATGGCGGCTGGCGTCGAGGTAGGGCTCGTAGTAGCTGGTGAGCATGCCGTCCACGTTGCCGTCCAGCGCCTCGATGCGGTAGGGCTGCAGGCGCGCCACCATCCATTCGCGCTGCTCCTCCGGCGTGGCGATGGAGAGGCGGCGGATCTCGGGGCACAGCGCCGCGAAGGCCGGCAGGGGCCGCTCGCAGCTGCGCAGCCAGGCGTTCCAGGCCTCGTAGAGCGTGTCGGTGGAAAAGCCCGGCAGCTCGTTCCAGTGCACGGGAATCCAGCGGCTCTTGGGCTGGGCCATGGGCGGCGGCAACGGCCCGCCGGGTTCGGGCGGCAGCGGCACGCCGGGCCCCGGAGGCAGGGTGACGAGCGGGCCGGTGGACGTGGCGGAGGGCGGTGGAGCGGGCGGGCGCGTGGAGCAGGCGGCCAGCGTTCCTACAATCAGCGCCGTTGTCACCAGGCGCAGGAGACGGAGATTCATGGGGCTGATTTTGCTTGAAGCACTGCTGGCGCTCGTCGTCCTGGTCGCCATCGTGTGGTGGACCATGTTCGCGGGACGGCGCAAGGGAGAGTTGCCGCCGCCCGACAGCGAGCCACCGGAGCCGCCGCACGAGAGGAAGTAGGACGGGGCCTGCAGCGCAGGGCGGCCTCCTCCGGTTCACGGATGCACTCGGCGGTGCGACAAATGGTGCCCTAGCCGTGCCGGCGCCCGGGCCTTCGATGTCCCCGGGCGGACGGCGCTACCGAAGACGCACCACCAGGAGAAAGACCATGCGCATTTCCCGCCCCCTCATCGCCGCCACCGCCGCCGTGCTGCTCGCCACCGGCTGCGCCAACATGACCGACACCCAGCGCCGCACGGCCACCGGGGCGGGCGTGGGCGCGGCAGGCGGCGCCGTCCTGGGCGCGGTGACGGGCGGCAATGCCGGCACCGGCGCGGTGATCGGCGCGGGTGTGGGCGCCCTGGGCTCCTACATCTGGTCGCAGCACATGGAGCGCCAGAAGCAGGAGATGCAGCAGGTCACGCGCGGCACCGGCGTGGTGGTCACGCAGACGCCCGACAACCAGCTCAAGCTCGACATCCCGAGCGACATCTCGTTCGCCACCAACCGCTCCGACATCCAGCCGAACTTCGCCCCCGTGCTGGACCGCTTCGCCGAAGGCCTGCGCAACAACCCGGGCGCGGAAGTGCGCATCGTCGGCTATACCGATTCCACCGGCACGGACGCGATCAACAACCCGCTGTCGCTCGACCGCGCCACCAGCACCCGCAACTACCTCACCTCGCGCGGCGTGAACGGTGGTCGCATCCAGGTGGAAGGCCGCGGCGCACGCGAGCCGATCGCCACCAACGACACGGCCGAGGGCCGCGCACGCAACCGCCGCGTCGAGATCTACGTGGGCGAGCGCCAGCGCCAGGGCTGATGCACTGACGCACCCATGGACCCGGCCGGTCCCGCGCAGCGCGGGGCCGCTCAGCCGGCTGTCCGCAGCAGGTTCGCCAGCTCGACGGCCGATTTCACCTGCATCTTGTCGAACACGCGCGCGCGGTGGACCTCCACCGTGCGCACGCTGATGTCCAGTTGGTCGGCGATCAGCTTGTTGGGCAGGCCCTCCACCACCAGCCGCATGACGTCGCGCTCGCGCTCGGTCAGCTCGGCCAGGCGGTGCCGGAGGTCGTCGCGCTGGTGAACGGACTCCAGGTGCCGGGCGGACTGCGCGAGCGCCTGCTCGATCCGGTCCACCAGCAGGTTGTCGGAAAACGGTTTCTCGCAGAAATCGAACGCCCCGCGCTTCACCATGGCAACGGCCGTGGGAACGTCGGCGTGCCCGGTGAGGAAGATCACCGGCATGGCGGCGATCAGCCCGCGCTCGGCCAGCCGGTCGAACAGGGCCAGGCCGCTCATGCCCGGCATGCGCACGTCCAGCAGCAGGCAGCAGGGCTGGCGCGGCAGCGGCCGCTCGTCCAGCATGGCCTCGAAGGCCTCCGCACTGTCGAAGGAGTCGCAGGGCACGCGGCGCGAGCGCAGCAGCCAGGCGAGCGCTTCGCGCACGCCGGCGTCGTCGTCCACGATGTACACGGTGGCGTTGGAGACGGGTTCCATCAGGCGGTTCGGGGTTCGGTGTCGGGTCCGGCGACGGCCGCAGGGCAGGCCGGCAGGGTGAAGGTGAATACCGTACCACGCGGCACGTGCGGCACATGGCCCAGGAAGCCGCCGTGCTGTTCGACCACGGTGCGGCACAGGCTCAGGCCCAGCCCCATGCCTTCGGCGCGGGTGGTGAAGAACGGCGTGAACAGCTTGGCGCCGACCTCGGGCGGGATACCGGGGCCGCCGTCGATCACCTGGAATTCGAGCCAGGTGTTCTGGGCGTTGGAGGCCGCGCGCCGCACGCGCAGCTCCAGCAGGCGCTGGGGCGTGCCGGGTTCGTCCATGGCCTGCATGGCATTGCGTGCAAGGTTGAGCAGCACCTGCTCCACCATCGTCCGGTCGCACAGCACCCGGGGCAGTTGCGGCTCCACGCCGATGAGGATCTGCACGCGCAGCTTGTGGGCCTGCAGGCGGATCAACGGCAGCACCGCGTCCAGCAGGTCTTCGGCGGCGACGGGCTCGCGCGCCTGGTCGCGGCGGCGCACGAAGTCGTGCACGCTCTTGATGACGCGGCCCGCCCGCTCGGCCTGCTGCGCGATGCGCTGCAGGGCGACGCGCACGTCGGGCAGGACCGAGGCGGCGGTGCCCTCCCCCTCCCGCGGCGGCGACGAAGTCTCCAGCAGGTTGAGCGACCCGGACGCATAGCTCGCGATGGCCGCGAGCGGCTGGTTCAGCTCGTGGCTCAGCAGCGAGGCCATCTCGCCCACGGTGGCGAGGCGCGCCGTGGCCTGCAGGCGCTCCTGGGACGCCCGCGAGAGCTCCTCGACCCGGCGCTGCTCGCTCACGTCCAGGCAGGCGCTCATCCAGCCCGTGTGCAGGCCCTGGGCATTGATCAGCGGGGCCTCGAAGATCAACACCGGAAAGCGCGTGCCGTCGCTGCGCATGAAGGTGGATTCGTAGCCTTCGCGCGGCGGCGCCGGATGCTGCCCCGAGAGCCGGCCCCGCTGCCGCCGCAGGTACTCGTCGGCGAACTCGGGCGGCCAGTAGGGCAGCCGGTCGGCCTGGCCCAGCAGTTCCTGCGGCGGCAGTCCCACCATCTCGCAGAAGGCGGGGTTCACGTAGGTGATGCGGCCCTGCAAATCGCGTGCGCGCAGCCCCGTCACCAGCGAATCCTCCATGGCCTTGCGGAAGGCGAGCGCGTCGCCCAGGTCGCGCTCGGCGCGCAGCCGGCGGCGGTTGTCGCGCACCAGCACCACGAGCACGGTGACGAGCGCGATCGACATGGCCGTGACCAGCGCCGTGAGCACGTTGGGGAACACGCTGGGCGCGCTGTGCCAGCTGTCCATGCGCAGCACCAGGGCCGTGCCGGCGAGGTCGAAGAGCTGCTGCGTGCTGAACATGCGCATGCCGCGCCGGTTGGCGCCCACCATCGCGAGGCGGGTGCCGTCGGCCTCGGTGAACGACACCTCCTGCCCGCGCTTGAGGCCCGGCACCACGAGTTCCACGAGCACGTTCTGCAGCGAATAGGTGGCGACGAGGTAGCCGGTGTTCACGCCCTCGTTCGTCAGGGGAATGCACAGCTCCATCATCTCGGTGCCGCGCCCCTCCCCCAGGGGCTGGTAGTAGCTGCCGGAATACGAGGGGCCGCCCACGCGCCGCGCATTGCCGCAGGCCAGGGCCGTGTTGGAGTGGGTGCTGCCGCGCGCTTCCGCGTCCCACTGCACGGGCCGGTAGGGTGTCTCGGCGTGGGCGCGCACGCGCAGCGACGGGTCCCGCCATTCGACGCGCACCAGCTCGCGGCGGGTGCCGAGCAACCGGGCTGCGCGGTCCTCCCAGCTGGCGAGGTCGGGATCGCCCGCCTGCAGCGCCTGCAGGTTCTGCAGGTTGTGGGTGAAGCCGGTGCGCAGGTCGGCGACGGCATCGGCAGCATCCCGGTCGAGGCGGTTCTGCACCTCGCTGGCCTCGTAGCGGCCCGCCAGCCACACCTGCGTGACCAGCATGCCCGCCACCAGCAGCACCAGCGCCGTCCAGAGCGACCAGCGCCGCCATGCGCCGCGCCAGCGCCGCCAGGACCAGCGCACGGGTGCGTCCGGGCCCGATGGCGGCATGGGGGCGTCCGCCAGCGGTGCGGTGTCGGAGGGGGCGACGGCGCTCACGGCAGGCTCACAGCACGCGATGTTCCAGCGCCGGCAGTTGCGCGCGCACCTGCCGCAGCCGCTCCGCGTCGAGCGTGCCGGCCACCACGCCGGGCCCTTCGGCGCATTGCGCCAGCACCTCGCCCCATGGGTCCACCACCATGCTGTGCCCCCAGGTGCGCCGGCCGTTCTCGTGCAGGCCGCCCTGGGCCGGCGCGACGACGTAGGCGAGGTTCTCCACCGCGCGGGCGCGCAGCAGCACCTCCCAGTGGGCCTGGCCCGTCGTGTGGGTGAAGGCGCTGGGCACCAGCAGCACGTCGGCCCCGGCGCGGGCGTGCGCGCGGTACAGCTCCGGGAACCGCAGGTCGTAGCAGACCGACAGGCCAACGCGCCAGGCCGAGCCGTCGCGCGCGGTCATCGAAAAGCGCGCCGGCTCGCTGCCGGCCTCGATCACGGCGGCCTCGTCGAAGCGCTCGCGGCCGTTGTCGAAGCGGAACAGATGGATCTTGTCGTAGCGCGCCACGCAGTCGCCCGCGGGCGAGAAGACGAGCGTGGTGTTGCGCACGTGCCGGTCGCTGTCGCAGCGCAGCGGCAGCGTGCCGCTGACGATCCAGAGACCCAGCTCGCGCGCGGCCTGCGCGAGGAAGCCCTGGATCTCGCCATCGCCGAAGGCTTCGCGCAGCGCCAGCTTGTCGGTGTCGCGCGCCCCCATGGCGCAGAAATACTCCGGCAGCGCGGCCAGCTCCACGCCCCCGGCGGCGGCTTCTTCCAGCAGGCGGCGGGCCTGGGCGAGGTTGTCCCGGACCTGCGTTCCGGAGACCATCTGCAATGCGGCGGCTTTCATCATGGTGCGTCGTCCTCCGTGCCCCGGGCAGCGGGCGTCTGGCGGTGGGAGGCGGCCGGTGCGGGGCCCGGCGCGGGAGCCTCCTCGTCCGCCGTGGAATCCGGCGCCGCGGCGCCGGAAGGCTGCGCGCCCGCGCGGCGGCGCGGCACGCGCACGATGCGCGGATCGGCCCAGGTGCCGTCGATGCGGAACTCCTGGGTCGCGGCCTGGATGAGCGGCCCGCGCAGGAAGACCTGCGCGAGGAAGCTGCCCAGGCCCACCACCGGGTTGATCGCGGTGGCGACGAGCGATGCGGTCATGGCGTTGATCTCGGGCACCACCACGACGTGCAGGTTCTGCGTCTCGTGGTCGAGGTCGGCGCTGCCCTCCATCAGCACGGCGGCGTTCACGCCCTTCATCTGGAGGTTGTTGGTGGTGGCGATGCCCTGGTCGATGCGCACGTCGCCGCGCACGAAATCGAAGGCGAAGCCCTCGCTGAACACGTCGCGGAAATCGAGCGTGAGGCGGCGCGGCAGCGACTGCAGGCTCAGGACGCTGAGGAGCTTGGCGAGGCCCGGATCGGCCTTGAGGAACTGGCCGGACTCCACATTGAGGTTCACGCGCCCGGTCATGGAGCGGTAGTCCGGGCTGAGCGGCGCGCCCATCCAGGCCACCTGCCCTTCCATGCGGCCCTTGCCACGGCGGACCACGCCCTCCATGCCGAAGCGCGCGAGCAGCTCGCCCGAATCACGGATGTCGAGCCGGAAGTCCATGGACGTGCGGCGCCGAGCGCCCGCGGCGCCCCCGCCCCCCAGCAGCACCCAGTTGCCGCTCGATGCGAACGTGGCCTCGGGCACCGACAGGTTGAGCTTGGACAGCCGCCATTCGCGCGGCGCGCCGCCGGCGCCGCCGCGGTTCTGCGCCTCCACTTCGATGCGCCCCAGCCGCCGGCCGCGCAGCTCGAAATCCTGCACGACGATGTCCAGCGCCGGCATCGTGGTGCTGTCCTCGCGGGTATCGAGCAGCGACTCCTCCACCTGCTGCGCCTCCGACTGCGGCACCGACAGGCGCGACAGGCGGGCGAACACCCGCCCGCCGGATTCCTCGCCGCCCGCTGCGCCGCCCGGCTGGTACTCGACGTAGCCGTTCAACTCGCGCGCATCCAGGTTGGCGCGCCAGGTGGCGCCGTCGCGCGATCCGCCGGCCACCACATCGTGCAGCGTGCGGCCCTGCAGGGTCAGGGTCTTGGCGCGGGCCGCCAGCACCGTCGGCAGGAATTCCTGCGCGCCGCCGGCGGGCATCCGCGTGGCGCCCTTGCCCGTGCCCACGGCCATGGCAGGGGAAGGGACCGTCTCCCGAGCACCGGGCGTGCCCGATGCCGGGGCCGATGCTGCGGACGCGCGCGGCGCTTCGGCCTCCGCCGGGGGCCCGGTGTCCGCCGTGGCCGTCCCCGCCGATGGCGCAGCCGGGGCCAGCGCCTGCTGCCACGCATCCAGGTCCAGGTGGTCGGTACGCACGTTGGCGGACACGCCCTGCTCCGGCATGGCCGCCGTCTCGCCGGGCGGCAGGCCGATGGCGATGGCACCCCGCAGCACCCGCGGCACCGGGCCGGAGTGGTCCAGCAGGTAGCTGGCCGACCCGATGCCGCCGATCTCGACCGCCATCTGCTCGCGCAGCGGCGGGGCCGCTGCGCCCGCGGCGGCGGGCATGGTGGATTCGCGGGCCAGCTGCGATTCGTAGCGCACGGGCACCACCGCATCGGCCGCCTTGCCCAGCGGCGCGGGCAGGTCCAGGGCCATGCCCTGCAGGTTGGTCGTCACCAGCACCTCGGGCAGGCCGCGCCGCACGCCGAGCGTCAATGCGTAGGCGGCGCTGCCGGAGGCGCGGCGCGCCAGCTCGGGCACCCCGGGCCACTGCGTGGCCTGGCGCAGACCCTCGGCCGTGGCGACGCCCTGGCCGCGCACCTGCACCGAGGATTCCTGCACGGTGCTGCCCGGCGCCGCGGCGCGCATGCCGCCTTCGAGGCGCAGGTCGCCGCCCAGCGCACGCCCCTGCACGCCCGCCAGCGTGAAGCCGGTGTCGCTGAACTGCACGGCGCCGCGCGCACGCGAGATGAGGGGCACGTCGGGGGTGATGCGGACGTCGTTGCCCGCGAGCGTCACGCTGCCCTGCACCTTCGACTGGTCGATGTGGCTGATCGGCAGGCTCAGGGTGAGCTGCAGGCCGGCCGCGCCCGTGCCGCTGGCGCCATCGAGCGCATGCGAGGTGAGGCGCGAGAGCGGCGACGCCGCCATGAAGGCCAGCATGTCGGACAGCGGCCCCTGCGCCTGCGCCTGCACGCCCACCACGCTGTGCGCCAGATCGGGAATGCGCGCCTCCACCCGCTCCACGCGCAGGCGCGGGGTGCCGGCGAAGCTGCCGCTCGCGCCGCGCACCGCCATGCTGGAGCGGTCGAACACCAATTCGCCGGCCAGTTGCGTGAGCGCCGGCCAGACCGGATCGCCCGCATGCTGCAGGCCGGGCGGCACGTAGGCGTAGGTCACGCCCTTGAGCTGGGCCGTGATGCGGAATTCGCCCGGCCCGCCGTGGCTGAAGGGCATGTCGTGCAGATCGCCCTTGACCCGGAACTGCACGCCCGATGCGGTGCCGGCCGTGACGGCGTCGCGCACGTAGTGCCGGGTGTCGGCAGGAATGGAGAGCGGCAGGTAGCGGTGCACGCGCGTGCCGTCGGCGCGGTGCAGCGCCCCGCTCAGGTCCAGCATTCCGGGGAACCGCGGGCGGCCGGCCGCGCGTGCCGCATCGGAGGTGGACCAAGCGATGCGGGCATCGCCCTGGGCGTCGGCGTTGGCGAACTGCAGGTCCGGCACCTGCACGGCGATGCGTTCGCCGTCCAGCTGCCAGCGCACGCTGGCCGTCAGGCGGTCCACCGGCACCGTGGGTTCCTCGAAGACGCCGGGCAGCACGAGGGCGCCGTCCTCGATCGCCAGCGCCGCCTTGCCGCCCGCCTGGGTCAGCTCGAAATCCACCGCGGCCCCGCGCACCCCCGGCACGCCGGACGGGCGCGCACCGGCACCATCGCCGGGCGCGGCGTCGGCCACCGCCAGGCCGGCCACGCGGCCACGGGCCTGGTACTGGCGGGGGGCATCCACGGGCCCGCGCCAGCCGGCCTGCACCTCCTGCACGATGCCGCGCGGACCGTACCGATCGAGCGCCGCATGCAGCGGCGCGCCCAGGGGCAGGCGGCTGGCGATCTGCGAGAGCGCCGCCAGATCGAGCCGGTCGGCGCGCAGTTCGCCCTGCTCGCGCTCCGGCGCGGCGGGGTCGCGGCCGGTGACGCGCACCATGGCATTGCCGCCGGGCCAGCGCAGCCCGTCGCGGGTGAGGAACTGCAGTCCCTGGGTGGAGGCCTCGAAGCCGCCGTCCAGCCACCGCCCCCCCACGCGGCCGGCCACCGCGGCCAGCGCCAGCGGCTCCAGGCCAGCGCCCAGAGCGGCCTCCACGTCGGCGAGCGCGACGTCGGCCGTGCCGCCGGCCACCTCGCCGCGCCGCACGTCGAGCCAAGCGCGCAGCGCGCCGCGGCCCCGGACCACGTCGATGCCGTCGATGTCCGCATGCTGGCGCAGCCGGGAGACGTCCACGCGCCCGAACTGCGCGAACAGTTGGCCGCTCCATTGCTTCCAGGCCCCGCCGTGGGTGGTCAGCAGCGGCTGGCGGAACTTGCCCATGACGGAGAAGCGGTCGCCCCATTCCGGCGGCGGCGTGGCGTCCAGCCGCATCGCGTGGCGCCACCCGCTGTTGCGCAGCACGATGTCCACGTCGGAAAGCGCCAGTGGGGGGGCGCCCCGCATCGCGTCCGTCCAGCGCACGGTGCCCCCGCGCAATGCCACTTCGCCCTGCGAGAACAGCCAGTCGGCGGCGCCGCCGCCCTCGCCGGGGCCGGCTTCGCTGCGCACCGGGATGCCGCCCACCAGCAGGCGCCCATCGGCCTCGCGGCGCACGTCCAGTTCGGGGCGTTCGATATAGAGCTGCTCGAAACCCAGGTGCAGCGCCGAGCGCGGCGACACCGAGGCGACCACCCGGGGCAGGCGCAGCGCCTCGCGCCCCTGCGCATCGAGCAGGGCGACGTCGAGCAGCTCCACGGTCGGCACCAGGCCTTCGGAGCGCGCCGACAGCGCGCCGATACGCACGGGTACCCCCAGGGCCTGCGTGGCCTGGGCTTCCAGCTGCGGACGCCACTCGCCGATTCGCGGCACAATCCAGCCGTGGAGCACCCCCCAGGCCACGGTCACCAGCAACCAGAGGGCGATCAACAGTCCCAGTGACCACCGCGCAAGGCCCGCCATGCACTTCAGCAGGCGGGATGGGTGCGGTGTCGTCTCAATCATGGTGGGTTCGGATGTGGCAGGAATTATGACCCGCGCCCGCTGTGCGGGTTCAGCCCGAAAGGGTGTCGGTATGTACGCTTTCACAGCCTCTTCCTTGCCTTATGTCCACACCGTTCGCTGAACCGGGCGCCTCCGCGGGGCCCGCCCCCGGCGCCGACCATTCCCGCTTCCACCAGCGGCTGCAGCGCCGCTATGCCGGCGAGATGCCGCTGCTGCCGGCCGGCGCCCCGACCCGCCCGTCCATGGCGGAGGCACTGCAGGCCCTGCGCGCGCGCGGCCACGACACCGGTGCGGCCCTGCGCGTGCTGCGGCAACTGGTCATGGAGCGGCTGATCCGCCTCGATTGCGAAGAGGGCGCGCCGCTCGCCGACATCACCCGCGCCACCACCGAGCTGGCGGAACTGGCGCTCGACGAAGCCCTGCGCCACGCCCGCCAGGAGCTGGACGCCCGCCATGGTGCGCCGGTGGGCCCCGACGGCGCGCCGGTGGCGCTCTGGATCGTGGGCATGGGCAAGCTGGGCGCGCGCGAACTCAACGTATCGAGCGACATCGACCTGATCTACGTCTACGAGCTCGATGGCGAGACCGCCGGCGTGGACGGTGGCCGCGGGCGCATCTCGCACCAGGAATATTTCGGCCGGGTCGTGAAGGCCATCCATGCCCTGGTGGGCGAGACCACCGAGCACGGCTTCGTTTTCCGCGTGGACCTGGCCCTGCGCCCCAACGGCAATTCCGGCCCGCCGGCCGTCTCGCTCGCCGCGCTGGAGGAATACCTGCAGGTGCAGGGGCGCGAATGGGAGCGCTTCGCCTGGCTCAAGAGCCGCATCGTCGCGCCGCGCGACGGCCTGGGCCATCCGGCCGTGCAGGGGCTGCGCGCCGTGGTGCTGCCCTTCGTCTTCCGCCGCTACCTCGACTACAGCGTGTTCGATTCGCTGCGCTCGCTGCACCGGCAGATCCGCGACCACGCCGCCAAGCGCAGCGCGGGCCACCCGGAGCGCGCCAACGACGTCAAGCTCTCGCGCGGCGGCATCCGCGAGATCGAATTCACCGTGCAACTGCTGCAGGTGGTGCGCGGCGGGCAGTTCCCCGAGCTGCGCTGCCGCCCCACGCTCGAGGCCCTGCAGCGCCTCGCGCGCGCCGGCCTCATGCCCCAGGAAACGGCCGACGCGCTCGCCGAGGCCTACACCTTCCTGCGCCGCGTGGAGCACCGCATCCAGTACCTGGACGACCAGCAGACCCACGTGCTGCCCACGAACGACGACGACCTCGCCTGGATCGCCGGCACGCTGGGCCTGGGCTGCTGCGCCTTCCTGCACCAGCTCGACGCGCACCGCGAACTGGTGGCCCAGGAATTCGACACCCTGCTCGGCGGCCCGGGCAAGCGCCAGTGCAGCAGCGGCGGCTGCGGCGGCCCGCGCGCGCAATCGGCGCCCGTGCCCGAACTCGACACGCTGCTGGAGCAATTGCCCCCGAAGGTGCGCGAGCGCGTGGCCGAATGGCGCGACCATCCGCGCGTGGCCGCGCTGCGCGACGAGGGCCGGGTGCGGCTGCTGCGGCTGGTGCAGCGCACGGCGCGCTGGCTCGCAGAGGGCCGCGTGAACGAGGACGCCGCCGTGCGGCTCGTGGCCTGGCTGGAGCCGCTGCTGCGCCGCGAGAGCTACCTCGCGCTGCTGCTGGAGCGCCCCTCGGTACACGAGCACCTCATGCACCTGCTCGGCGCCGCCCAGTGGCCCGCGCGCTACATGCTGCAGCACCCCGGCGTGATCGACGAGCTGGCCGGCGACGCCCTGCTCGCCGAACGCTTCGTGCCGGCGGATTTCGAGCACGAACTGGAACTGCGCATCGGCTCCCTGCGCTCCACCGGCGAGGACGACGACGAGGCCCTGCTCAACCTGCTGCGCCGCGCCCAGCATGCGGAAACCTTCCGCACCCTGGCGCGCGACGTGGAACGGCGCATCACCGTCGAGCAGGTGGCCGACGACCTCTCGGCCCTCGCCGACTGCGTACTGCGCGTGACCGCCGCCTGGTGCTGGGACCGGCTGCGCAACCGGCACCGCGACGTGCCGCAGTTCGGCATCATCGGCTACGGCAAGCTCGGCGGCAAGGAGCTCGGCTACGGCAGCGACCTGGACATCGTCTTCGTGTTCGACGACGACGACGACCGCGCGCCCGAGGTGTATGCCGCCTTCGCGCGCAAGCTGATCAACTGGCTCACGGTGAAGACCGGCGAAGGCGACCTCTACGAGATCGACACCGCGCTGCGCCCCAACGGCAGCTCCGGCCTGCTGGTGACGCGCTTCGAGGCGTATGCCAACTACCAGCAGCGCCGCGGCAGCAACACCGCGTGGACCTGGGAACACCAGGCGATGACGCGCGCGCGCTTCGTGCTCGGCAGCGATGCGCTGCACCAGCGCTTCGACGAGGTGCGCACGGCCGTCATCACCGCGCCGCGCGATGCCGCCGGCCTGCATGCGGAGATCGTCGCCATGCGCGAGCGCGTGCGCGATGCGCACCCGGTGCCCGCGGGGCAGTTCGACGTGAAGCACGGCGTGGGCGGCATGGTGGATGCGGAATTCGCCGTGCAGTACCTCGTGCTCGCGCATGCGGGCGCGCACCCGGGCCTGTGCGACAACGTGGGCAACATCGCGCTGCTGCAGCGCGCCGAGGCCGCCGGGCTGCTGCCCACGGGCGTGGGCTCGGCCGCCGCGTCGGCCTACCGGACGCTGCGCCAGGTGCAGCACCGTGCGCGCCTCAACGAAGAACCCACGCGCGTGGCGCCTTCCGCGCTGCAGGCGGAGCGCGAAGCGGTGATGGCGCTGTGGCGCGCGGTGTTCGGCGCAGACCGCCGCTGAGCCCCCGCTGCCCGGGCGCATGCCCCCCGGACGATCGCCGGGAAGAATTCAAACAAACGTTTGATTGATGTGGTGTAATCCGCCGCATGCCTTCCCGCCCCTCGCGCACTGCGCGCCCCGCGCCCGCGCCTGCACCGGCCTCCATGGCCCCGCCAGCCTCGCCCGGCCCGGGCGCCGAGGAGCCCGCCTCCCCCCGGCAGCGCCTGCTGCTGGCCGCGCTGCGCCTGTTCTCCGAGCAGGGCTACGCCAAGACCTCCATCCGGGCGATCGCTGCGGCCGCGCAGGCCAACGTGGCGGCCGTGAGCTACTACTTCGGCGACAAGGCTTCGCTCTACAGTGCCGTGTTCACCGAACCCACCTGGGACCACGCCTCGCTGCGCTCCGCCTTCGCCCAGCCCGGCATCACGATGGAAGAAGCGCTGCGGCGCTACTTCCACGCGGCGCTCGCGCCCCTCGCCCACGGCGAGCTGGCCCGCCAGAGCGTGCGCCTGCACATCCGCGAAATGCTCGAACCCACGGGGCAGTGGGAACGCGCGCTCGACCAGGACGTGCGCCAGCCCCATGACGCGCTGGTGCGCCTGCTCTGCCGCCACATGGGGATCGCCACCGCCGACCTCGCCGTCCACCGGCTGGCGTTGACCCTCTCCAGCATGGCGTTCCAGCTGTGGGGCCACCGGGACGACATCGACGCCCTCAAGCCCGAACTGCTGGCCACGGCCGAGGCCGTGGAACTCTGGGCCGACCGCATGGTGGACTATGCGCTGGCCATGATCGCGGCCGAGAAAGCCTGGCGGCAGGCTGCTGCAGCTCCTGCGGCCCAGGCCCCTGCCGCTCCCCGTTCACCGGCCCGCCGGAACACGCCGAAACCATGATGCCGACCCTCCCCCACGGGCCCCGCCGCCTTCTCGGCGCGGCCGTCCTGCTCGCCCTGGCCGGCTGCGCGGCCACCGCGCCGTCGCCGCGCGTCGATGCCCCTGCGCCCGCCGGCTGGCAGGCCCCGCTGCCGCACCAGGGCCGCGTGGAAGACATCGTGCGCTGGTGGGAGGGCCTGGGCGATCCGCTGCTCACCGACCTGATCGCCGCCGCGCAGGACGTGTCTCCGGACGTGGCCCAGGCCCGCTCGCGCGTGGAACAGGCCCGCGCCACGCAGGTGGCCGCGCGCTCGGCGCTGCTGCCCGGGGTGGATGCCCAGGGCAACGCGAGCCGGGGCACCAGCCAGCAGGCCGCGGGACTGGCGACGACCGTGCAGGGCGCCGTGCAGGCCAGCTGGGAGGTGGATGTTTTCGGCGGCAACGCCGCTGCCGCCGAGGCCGCGCGGCAGCGGCTGGCCGGCGCGCAGGCCCGGTGGCACGAGGCCCGCGTGTCGGTGGCCGCGGAAGTCGCCACGCAGTACGACGCATGGCGGCAGTGCCTGCGGCTGGCGGACGTGGCGCAATCCGATGCCCGATCCCGCTCCGAGAGCGCGCGCCTCACGGAAGCCAGCGAGCGCGCGGGCTTCACCGCGCCCGCCACGCTGGCGCTCGCCCAGGCCAGCGGGGCCGAGGGCCGGGTGCGCGCCGAGCAGCAGCGCATGGCCTGCGACATCGATCTGAAGGGCCTGGTGGCGCTCACGGGCCTGCCGGAGCCGGAACTCCGCGCCCGCGCGGCGGCGGCACCGGCCCCGCAGGCGCTGCCGGATGCGCTGTTCGCCATCGATACGCTGCCGGCCCGCGTGCTGGCCCAGCGGCCCGACGTGTACGCCGCCGAGCGCGAGGTGGCCGCGGCCAGCGCCGACGTGGGCAATGCGCGCGCCCAGCGCTTTCCGCGCCTGACGCTCGCCGGCTCCATCGGCCGGGCCTGGGGCAGCACGGGCGGCGCGAGCGTGGCGACGAACACCTGGTCGATCGGGCCGGTCGGGGTGAGCCTGCCGATCTTCGACGCGGGCCGCCGCGCCGCCCAGGTGGACGCGGCAGAAGCCCGCTACCAGGAGGCCGCGCAGCTCTACCGCGCGAACGTGCGCCGCGCGGTGAGCGAGGTCGAGCAGGCCCTGGTGCGGCTCGCGAGCACCGCGGCGCGCAGTGCCGACGCCGAGCGCGCCGCCGCGGGCTACCGCGCGTCTTTCGTTGCCACCGAAGCGCGCTGGCGCGGCGGCCTGGCGAGCCTGCTGGAGCTGGAGGAAACGCGGCGCACCGCCCTCAACTCCGAAACCGCGCTCATTTCGCTGCGCCAGGAGCGCATGGCGGCCTGGATCGGCCTCTACCGCGCCGCGGGCGGCGGCTGGGAGCGGCCCGCGCAGGCATCCGCGCCCGCGTGGGCATCCACAGCGGCCGACGCCACCGTTCCCGCATCCGCCGCGCCCTGACCGCCCGGCCCCGCATCCACGACACACCGACCGCAACTTCCGGACCCTTTTCCATGCTGCGACTGCGTTCACGCCCCTCCCTGCTGGCCCTGTCGGCCGCCTGCCTCGCCGCTGCCGCCGGCGGCGCCCTCGTGCTGGCCACGCCCGGCGCCTCCCATGCCGAAGCCGCCAAGGACAAGGACGCCGCAGCGGCAGCGCCGCGGCCCGCGCTCACCGTGACCACCACCACGCCCCGGCGCGAATCGCTCGCGGCACGGCTGCCGGCCAACGGCAACATCGCCGCGTGGCAGGAGGCAAGCATCGGCACCGAGAGCAACGGCCTGCGGCTGACCGAGGTGCGCGTGAACGTGGGCGACACGGTGCGCGCAGGCCAGGTGCTCGCCGTGTTCTCCGCCGATTCGGTGCAGGCCGAACTGGCGCAGGGCCGCGCCAGCCTGCTGGAAGCGCGCGCGAGCGCCGCCGAGGCCGCGGCCAATGCCGAGCGGGCCCGCACGCTGCAGGCCTCCGGCGCCCTGAGCCAGCAGCAGATCCAGCAATATTCCACCGCCAGCGAGACCGCCGCCGCGCGCGTGGAGGCCGCGCAGGCCGCCCTCTCGGTGCAGCAGCTGCGCCTGAAGCACACCCAGGTGCTCGCGCCCGACAGCGGCGTCATCTCCGCGCGCACGGCCACCGTGGGCGCGGTCGTGGGCGCCGGCACCGAGCTGTTCCGCATGGTGCGCAAGGGCCGGCTCGAGTGGCGCGCGGAAGTCACCTCCAGCGAGCTGCCGCGCGTGCGGCCGGGCATGCGCGCGCTCGTCACCGCCGCGAGCGGGGCCGAGGTGGAAGGCACCGTGCGCGTGGTCGCCCCCACGGTGGATGCGCAGACGCGCAACGCCCTGGTCTACGTGGACCTGCCCGCGCATCCGGACATCCGCGCCGGCATGTTCGCGCGCGGCGAATTCCTGCTCGCGCAGCGCGACACCCTCACCGTGCCGCAATCGGCCGTGGTGGTGCGCGACGGCTTCACCGCCGTGTTCGAGGTCGGCGAAGGCGGCCGCGTGGCGATGCGCCCGGTGAAGACCGGCCAGCGCACGGGCGACCGCGTCGAGATCGCCTCGGGGCTGCAGGAGCGCGCCACGATCGTCGAGCGCGGCGGTGCCTTCCTCAACGACGGCGACACCGTGCGCGTGGAAGCCGCCCCTTCCCGGCCTGCCGCAGCCACCCCGGCCGCCCCCAGCGCCAGCACCCCCCGCTGACGGAGCGCGCCCGCCCCTGCCGCCCTCCGCCTCCCGCCCGCGTCCCGAACCCCCGCCGCCATGAACCTTTCCGCCTGGTCCATCCGCAACCCCATCCCGGCCGCGATGCTGTTCGTGCTGCTCACGTTCGCGGGCCTGCTGTCGTTCCGCGCGATGAAGGTGCAGAACTTCCCCGACATGGATCTGCCGGTCGTGGTGGTCTCCGCCGCGCTGCCCGGCGCGGCGCCCGGCCAGCTCGAAACCGACGTGGCGCGCAAGATCGAGAACGCGATCGCCACCACGCAGGGCCTCAAGCACATCACGACCACCATCGTGGACGGCACGGCCACCATCGCGGCCGAATACCGGCTGGAAAAGCCCGTGCAGGAAGCCGTGGACGACGTGCGCTCGGCCGTCTCGCGCGTGCGCGCCGACATGCCGGCCGATCTGCGCGACCCGATCGTCACCAAGCTCGAACTCTCGTCCCAGCCGATCCTCGCCTTCGCCATCGCCTCCGACCGCATGGACGACCAGGCGCTGTCCTGGTTCGTGGACGACACGCTCACCCGCCGCATGCTGGCCGTGCCCGGCGTGGGCGCGGTGAACCGCGTGGGCGGCGTGCAGCGCGAGGTGCGCGTGGCCATCGATCCGCTGCGCCTGCAGGCGCTGGGGGCGACGGCGGCCGACGTCTCCCGCCAGCTGCGCCTGGTGCAGACCGAGAGCGCGGGCGGCCGCGCCGAACTCGGCGGCGCCGAGCAGCCGGTGCGCACCATCGCCACCGTGCGCACCGCGCAGGAAGTCGCCGCGCTGGAGATCCCGCTGTCGGGCGGCGGGCGCGTGCGCCTGGACCGCATCGCCACCATCACCGACACCGTCGCCGAGCCGCGCACCGGCGCCCTGCTGGACGGCAAGCCGGTGATCGGCTTCGAGGTCTCGCGCAGCCGCGGCGCCAGCGAGGTCGAGGTGGGCGCGGGCGTGCAGCGCGCGCTCGACCAGTTGGTGGCCGAGCACCCGGACCTGCACCTCACCCGCACGGTGGATTTCGTGGAGATCGCGAGCGACGAGTACGACAGCTCCATGCACCTGCTGTACGAGGGCGCCATCCTCGCCGTGGTGGTGGTGTGGCTCTTCCTGCGCAACTGGCGCGCCACCATCGTCTCGGCCGTGGCGCTGCCGCTGTCCGTGCTGCCCGCCTTCATCGGCATGCATTTCCTCGGCTTCTCCATCAACATCATCACGCTGCTGGCGCTCTCGCTCGTCGTCGGCATCCTGGTGGACGATGCGATCGTCGAGGTCGAGAACATCGTGCGCCACCTGCGCATGGGCAAGTCGCCCTACCAGGCCGCGATGGAGGCGGCCGACGAAATCGGCCTGGCGGTGATCGCCACCACCTTCACCCTGATCGCCGTGTTCCTGCCCACGGCCTTCATGAGCGGCATCCCCGGACGCTTCTTCAAGCAGTTCGGCTGGACGGCCGCGCTCGCCGTGTTCGCCTCGCTCGTGGTGGCGCGGCTGCTCACGCCGATGATGGCGGCCTACATCCTCAAACCCCTCTCCGGCGAGGAGAAGGAGCCGCGCTGGCTCTCCGCCTACATGCGCGCCTCGGCCTGGGCGCTGCGCCACCGCGTGCTCACGGTGATCGGCGCGCTGCTGTTCTTCGTGGCCTCGATCGCGCTCATCCCGTTGCTGCCCTCGGGCTTCATCCCGCCGGACGACAACGCCCAGACCCAGGTCAACCTGGAACTGCCGCCCGGCACCCGCCTCGCCGAAACCCGCGCCGTGGTGGCCCAGGCCACCGAGCGCGTGCAGAAGGTGGGCCACGTGCGCAGCATCTACACCGCCATCGGCGGCGGCTCGGCGGGCGCCGATCCGATGGCCGGCGGATCGAGCGTCGGCGACCCGCGCAAGGCCACCCTCACGCTGCGCTTCGTGGCGCGCGGCGAACGCCCGCGCAAGCAGGAGATCGAGCAGCAGCTGCGCCTGGCGATGGAAGACCTGCCCGGCGTGCGCGTGAAGATCGGCCTGGGCGGCTCCAACGACAAGTACGTGCTGGCCCTGGCGAGCGAAGACCCGCAGGCCCTGGCCGACACGGCGCGCGCCGTGGAGCGCGACCTGCGCACCATTCCCGGCGTCGGCAACATCGGCTCCAGCGCCAGCCTCGTGCGGCCGGAGATCGTGGTGCGCCCCGACTTCGCGCGCGCCGCCGACCTGGGCGTCACCAGCAGCGCCATCGCCGAAACCCTGCGCGTGGCCACCGTGGGCGACTACGACCAGAACCTGCCCAAGCTCAACCTGCCGCAGCGGCAGGTGCCGATCGTGGTGCGGCTGGACGACGCCGCCCGCGAAGACCTCTCGGTGCTGGAACGCCTCGCGGTGCCCGGCACGCGCGGACCCGTGCGGCTCGGCGAGGTCGCGCACCTGGAAGTCGGCAGCGGCCCCGCCGTCATCAACCGCTACGACCGCGCGCGCAACGTGAACTTCGAGGTCGAGCTGGGCACGCGCGGCCTGGGCGAAGTCACCGAGGCCGTGCGGCAATTGCCCTCGGTGCGGCAGATGCCGGCCAGCGTGCGCCTGATCGACGTGGGCGACGCCGAGATGATGGGCGAGCTGTTCGCGAGCTTCGGCCTCGCCATGCTCACGGGCGTGGTCTGCATCTACCTCGTGCTGGTGCTGCTGTTCAAGGATTTCCTGCAGCCGGTGACCATCCTCATGGCGCTGCCGCTGTCGCTGGGCGGCGCCTTCGTGGGGCTGCTGATCGCGGGCAAGAGCTTCTCCATGCCCTCGCTCATCGGGCTCATCATGCTCATGGGCATCGCCACGAAGAACTCCATCCTGCTGGTGGAGTACGCCATCGTCGCGCGGCGCGACCAGGGCATGAGCCGCTGGGACGCCCTGCTGGACGCCTGCCACAAGCGGGCCCGGCCCATCATCATGACCACGCTCGCCATGGGCGCCGGCATGCTGCCGATCGCCATGGCCTGGGGCGGCGCGGACATGAGCTTCCGCTCGCCGATGGCGGTGGCCGTGATCGGCGGCCTGCTCACCTCCACCGTGCTCAGCCTGCTGGTGGTGCCCGCCGTCTTCACCTACGTGGACGACTTCGCCCAGTGGTTCCGGCGGCGGGTGCTGCGGCAGCGGACGGCGGACGGCGCGCCGCAGCCCCGGTAACGCGGGGCGGACGGAACCCGCCAACAGCCCCGGATTCCCGGGCTTGCACGGGCTTTCACGGCCCGCCCATGGACCGATAATGGGCGACCCGCCATGAACCTTGTTGCGCTGAACATCGACACGATCCCGCTCGGGCAGCCGCTGCCCTTCGTGCTGCGCGGCGCCAGCGGCGTGCTGCTCGCGCAGCGGGGCTACGTGATCCGCAACCGCGAGGAGCTCAACCTCATGGTGGCGCGCGGCCTCAGTCTCTGCGTGGACACGGCCGAGTCGGGCGACAGCCACCGCGCCTACCTCGCGCAGCTCCAGAAGATGCTCCTCACGGACACCTCGCTGGGCCAGATCGCCGCGATGAAGATCTCCGCCAGCAGCGCATCGGGCCGCGAGCGGGCCGCGTCCAACGGCCCGCCCGACTGGCCCGAGCTGCAGTTGCGGGCGACCCAGCTGCTGCGCTCGCCCCCGCCCGCCGCAGAATTCGGCGAGCGCTTCGACGCGCTGCACGGCGAACTGGCGCGCCACTGCGCCGCCACGCCGGACGCCACGCTGCTCGCGCTCGTCTACCTCTCGGGCCAGGAGATGCAGCAGTACAGCGGCACCCACGCCATGCTCGTGGCCTGCGTGTGCATGATCGTGGCGGCCGAACACCTGCGCTGGCCGGTGCCCAAGGTGCTGCAGCTCGGCCGCGCCGGGCTGTCGATGAACATCGCCATGACCACGCTGCAGGACCAGCTCGCCATGCAGACCCAGCCCCTGACCACCCAGCAGCTGGCCGACATCGAAAGCCATGCGGAACGCTCCGAGGCGATGCTGCGGCAGCTGGGCGTGGGCGATCCGGTCTGGCTGGAGGCCGTGCGCAGCCACCACCTGCGCGCGCCCGGGCCGCTGTCCGCCAAGAGCGAGGCCCAGCAGATGGCCCGGCTGATCCAGCGCGCCGACGTCTTCGCCGCGCGCCTCGCACCGCGCGCTTCGCGGGCGCCCATGCCCGTGACGGCAGCCATGCAGGCCACCTACTACGACGAGGCCCACCAGGTGGACGAGGCCGGCTCGGCCCTGGTCAAGGCGCTGGGCGTCTACCCCCCCGGCGCCTTCGTGCGGCTCGCCACCCAGGAAGTGGCCGTGGTGCTGCGCCGCGGCGCCAGCGCCACCACCCCGCGCGTGGCCGTGGTGCTCAACCGCAGCGGCATGCCCACGGGCGAGCCGATCCCGCGCGACACCGCCCAGCCGGCCTGGAAGATCACCGGCGCCGTCGCGCTGCGCGACGTGCGCGTGCAGTTGCCGCTCACGCGCCTGCTCGCCCTGGTCTGATCCCCGCCCGCCCACCGGCGCCGGACGGCCGCCTGCGGCCCTTGCGGCCGGGCGCCGCCTCCGCTACCGTGGCCGCCATCCACCGCCGCCGGAGAGCCCCCGATGCCACGCCCCTTCATGCCGCTCACCCTGGCCCTGACCCTGGCCGCTTCCTCCGCCGCGCCAGGCCTGGCCCAGACCACGCCGCCCGCGCAGCCGCGCGCGTCCGCCGCCGCGCCCGCCGCCTGCCCTGCGGTGCTGCGCCACACCCTGCCCCGGCTGCAGGACGAATCGCCCCAGCCGCTGTGCCAGTACGCGGGCCAGGTGCTGCTCGTGGTCAATACCGCCAGTTACTGCGGCTACACGAACCAGTACCAGGGCCTGGAGGCCCTGCACGCCCGCTACAAGGCGCAGGGCTTCGCGGTTCTGGGCTTTCCCTCGAACGATTTTGCGCAGGAAACCGGCAGCAATGCGCAAATCGCCGATTTCTGCAGCAACACTTTCGGCGTGCGCTTTCCCATGTTCGCCAAGAGCAGCGTGAAGGGGGCCGATGCCTCGGCCTTCTACCGCGAAATCGCGGCCCAGGCCGGAGAGTCTCCCCGGTGGAACTTCCACAAGTACCTGCTGGACCGGCAGGGCCGGGTGGTCGCCAGTTTCGGCAGCGCGGTGGCGCCGGACGACCCCAAAATCACCCGGGCCATCGAACGGCAGCTGAACATTTTTCGCTAATTTGCAACGTTTTCACGTTTCATATTCCGAACAGTGGAAAACGTTACATTTTTTGATGTTTTTTGGGCCCAGGATGGTGGAACTTCGCCGGATTGGTACTACTCTATGCCCCGTGGGCCAGTTAAAGTTAACTCGGCTTGGCCTTCATAGTTGAGTTTCCAGTTTCTCGTTGCGAAGCCTTTCGGACCTGTCCGACTGAAATCCTGAAGCGCTTCTCCTCCCTCCCTCTCTAATTCGTTTCGGGACGCTTCGCAACTTTTTTTATTCCGGCCCGCTCGGCAGGCACACAAAAAAGCGCGCAACCGCAAGGCTGCGCGCTTTCGTTTTTTCCAGGGGCCCGTCGTTGGCGCCCTGAGGCCCTGCCGCCTCAGCGGGGCTGCGTCTCCGCAAAGCTCGGGCGCTGCATCAGCTTGTCCAGCAGCCGGCCCAGGTTCGGATGCTCGGCGCGCCACGCGATCTCGGGAAAGCGGAACTCGATCCAGCCGAGCGCGCAGCCCACGGCCACGTCGGACAGGCTCAGGTGGATGCCGCTGCAGTACGGCTTTTCCGCCAGTCCCTGCGCCATCGCCCGGATGCCGGCGTCCACCTTGCCGAGCTGGCGGTCGATCCAGGCCTGGCTGCGTTCGCCCTCGCGGCGGTCCTTCCACGTCGCCTCCAGACGGGCCAGCACGCCGGCATCCATCACGCCGTCGGCCAGCGCCTCCCAGGTCTTCACCTCGGCGCGCTCGCGGCCCTGCGTGGGAATCAGCCGCCCCACGGGCGACAGCGTGTCCAGGTATTCGACGATGACGCGCGAGTCGAACACCGCCTCGCCGCCTTCCATGACGAGGCACGGCACCTTGCCGAGCGGGTTGGACGTGGCGATCGTGGTGTCGTCGGCCCAGACGTTTTCCTCGATGAAGCGGTAGTCCAGCTTCTTCTCGGCCATCACGATGCGCACCTTGCGCACATAGGGGCTGGCAGAGGATCCGATGAGTTTCATGGTGTGGTTCCGTGCGCGGGCACGGGCAAGAGAAGAGAGAACGGGCGGCCGCCGATTCTAGGGGTCCGGCCGCCGTCGCGCTGTCTCTGCCGGAGCGGGGTGGTGCGCCCGCGCCACGGTCGGCACCTACAATCCCGGCCCATGAGCCTGCCCACCATCACCGCCCTCTCCCCGCTCGACGGCCGCTACGCCGCCAAACTCTCCGCCCTGCGCCCGATCATGAGCGAGCACGGCTACATGCACCGCCGCGTGCAGGTGGAGGTGGCCTGGTTCATCGCGCTCTCCGACGCCGGGTTCGACGAGTTCAAACCGCTCACCACCGGCGCCCGCGCCTACCTGCTGGGGCTGGTGAAGAACTTCTCCGAAGCCGACTCCGCGGCCATCAAGGAGATCGAGAAGACCACCAACCACGACGTGAAGGCGGTCGAATACTGGATCAAGTCGAAGTTCGAGGCCCGGCCCGAGCTGCAGAAGGCCGCCGAATTCGTGCACTTCGCCTGCACCAGCGAGGACATCAACAACACCAGCCATGCGCTGCAACTGCGCTCGGGCCGCGACCAGGTGATCCTGCCGGGCCTGGACCGCATCGTCCTCAAGCTGCGCGAAATGGCCCATGCCTACGCCGACGTGCCCATGCTGAGCCGCACGCACGGCCAGACCGCCAGCCCCACCACCGTGGGCAAGGAACTGGCCAACGTCGTCGTGCGCCTGCAGGCCGCCGTCGAACGCATCGCCGGCGTGAAGATGCTGGGCAAGATGAACGGCGCCGTGGGCAACTACAACGCCCACCTGTCCGCCTGGCCCGACTTCGACTGGGAAGCCTTCAGCAGGAAGGTCGTCGAGACGCCCGAGCCGCTGGGCCTGGGCCTCACCTTCCAGCCCTATTCGATCCAGATCGAGCCGCACGACTACATGGCCGAACTGTTCGACGCCATCGCCCGCGCCAACACCATTCTGGTCGATCTCTCGCGCGACATCTGGGGCTATGTGTCGCTGGGCTACTTCAAGCAGCGCCTGAAGGCCGGCGAAATCGGCTCTTCCACCATGCCGCACAAGGTCAACCCGATCGACTTCGAGAACGCCGAAGGCAACCTGGGCCTGGCCAACGCACTGCTGCGCCACCTGTCCGAGAAGCTGCCCGTCAGCCGCTGGCAGCGCGACCTCACCGACAGCACGGTGCTGCGCAACATCGGCGTGGCGATGGGCTATGCCGCGCTGGCCTACACCTCGTTCATGACCGGCCTGAACAAGCTGGAACTGAACGAAGAGGCCCTGGCCGCCGACCTGGACGCGAGCTGGGAAGTGCTGGCCGAGCCGATCCAGACCGTCATGCGCCGCTACGGCGTGCAGGGCGCCTACGAGAAGCTCAAGGAAGTCACGCGCGGCAAGACCGTGACCGCCGAGGCGCTGCACGCGCTGATCGACGGCCTGGAAATTCCCCAGGCCGACAAGGACCGCCTGCGGGCCATGACGCCGGGCAGCTACATCGGCAAGGCCGCCGAGCTGGCGCGCCGGGTCTGACCATGGCCATCAAGTCCACCATCTTCAAGGCGCATCTCTCCATCGCCGACATCGACCACGGCTACTACGCCGACCATGCGCTCACCCTGGCCCGCCACCCCAGCGAGACCGACGAGCGCATGATGGTGCGCCTCGCCGCGCTGGCGCTCAACGCCTGGCAGCTGCAGGCCATGTGCCAGGGCGACGGCACGCTGGCCTTCGGCGCGGGCCTGTCCGACCCGGACGATCCGGACGTCTCCATCACCGATTTCACCGGCCGCAAGCGCCTGTGGATCGAGGTGGGCCAGCCGGAGGACAAGCCGCTGGCCAAGGCCTCGTCCAAGGCCGATGCGGTACGGGTCTACTGCTTCCACCACGCCGCCGAGGTCTGGTGGAAGGGCATCGAGAACAAGCTCACCCGCCAGGACAAGCTGGAAGTCTGGCGCCTGCCCGCCGAGGCGTCGCAGCAGCTCGCCGCCCTGGCCGAGCGCAGCATGCAATTGCAGGCCACCGTGCAGGAAGGCGCGCTCACGCTCAGCAGCAACCTGGGCAGCGTCCACATCGAGCCGATCCGCTGGAAGTGACGGCGGAGCGCCCCCGCGCAGGCGGGCGCGCCTGGGTGACGGCGGCGCTCAGCCGCCGGCCGCGGCTGCCACGGGCATGAACACCCCGCAATTCCAGCACTGCTCGAAGCCGCCCTCGATCGCCTCGCCGCAACCCGGGCACTGCCAGCGGCGCTGGGGCAGATCCGCCAGCGCCTGCAACAGGCGCCGCGCCTGGGGCGCATGCTCGTCGTGCTCCAGCCAGATCTCGGGCAGGCACTGGTCCGGCGGCAGCTGCCCGGCCGCGGCCAGCAGGTGCTGGCGCTGCACCGAAGCCGGCATGCCGCCCTCGCTCAGCAGATCGGCCCAGAGCGTGGCGATCGCGATGTTGGGGGCCTGGGTCAAGCGGAGCATTTGCCCAGCTTAGGCGCTTCCGGTGTTCCTGTCACCCGGTGCGCAGGCCGGCGCGGGCGGCTGCCGGCCTTCCGCGGCCCGCTCGGCATAGCGGTTGAACCGCCACGCGGTGTTCTCCATCGTGATGCGCCGCCACACCACGCGCTTCTCGGCCGGCCCCATCGCCAGCCAGTGCTGCACCTCGGCGAAGCTGCGGCCGCAGCCCTTGCACTGCTCGTCGCCCTGGCTGGTGGAGCAGATGGCGATGCAGGGCGTGTCGGGCGTCGTCTCGTACCAGGCCAGCCAGGCGGCCATGGCCTCGGGCGGCAGCCGCGACTCCTCCACCTCGTCCGCGTGCGCATACGCCATGCGCGCGTACACCTCGGCCAGCGCCTGCAGTTCGGGCCCCAGCGCCAGCCCCTCACACGCCGGCGCACGGGCGCGCCAGTGGTTGATCGCGGCTTCGATATCGGTGATGTGCAGGACGGCCATGGACGCGCAGGAAAAAGGCGGCCGATCTTACCCGCGCATCCGGCCGGGCAGCCCGGCGCCGCCGCAAGGGCCCGCCCGCCATCCGGGTTAGCACCAACGCTCCCATAAACATAGCAATGAATCCTTTGCAGCAAAGGAATTCACCGGCTTTGGAATCGGAGCCACTGCCCTCCCGGGCCGCGACCAGGCTTGCCGCGGCTTCCTTGCCTGTGTTCCAATGCGGGCTTCGAGGGGGAGTAGCTCCCGGTCCCGGCGCGACGGTTTCGTCCCGAGCCGCCGGCACCATCGGTCATGTCGTCAGTACGAAGCCGCAACGCTTCCGGCATTTCCGGGTCTTGGCGGAGCCGTGCGGCCCGCCGGCCGAGCAAGACCTTTGAAAGGCCCGTCCACGGGTCGTTCAAGGCCATGCACTCCCCGCATGGGCGCCGTTCCGCGCGCACATGCCACCGCACTTCCTTGACGGCCAATGGCGGGCTTTCTTTCCGCCTGTGAATCGCCGGATCCGCTTCCCCGCGGGCCGGCACGCCAAAGCCAATACAACGAGGAAGTTATGGAATTCTTGACATCGCCCGAGTTCTGGGTCGCACTGGGGCAGATCATCATCATCGACATCCTGCTGGGTGGCGACAACGCGGTGGTGATCGCCCTGGCCTGCCGCAAGCTGCCGCCCGCGCAGCGCACCAAGGGCATCATCTGGGGCACCGCCGGCGCCATCATCCTGCGCGTCATCCTGATCGCCTTCGCGATGACGCTGCTGAACCTGCCGTTCCTGAAGTTCGTCGGCGCCATCCTGCTGGTCTGGATCGGCATCAAGCTGCTGGCCCCCGAAGAGGAAGGCCACGGCGACGTGGCCGGCAGCGACAAGCTCTTCGCCGCCATCAAGACCATCATCGTCGCCGACCTGGTGATGAGCGTGGACAACGTGATCGCCATCGCCGGCGCTGCCCAGAACGCGGGCGACCACTCGCTGCTGCTCGTGGTGCTCGGCCTGCTGATCTCGATCCCGATCATCGTCTGGGGCAGCCAGCTGGTCATCAAGCTCATGGAGCGCTTCCCGTTCATCATCGTGGCCGGCGGCATGCTGCTCGGCTGGATCGCCGGCGGCATGCTGGTCACCGATCCGGCCTTCGCCAACCCCGACCGCTGGCAGTGGATGTTCAAGCTGCCGCAGTCCGACGTCGTGAAGTACGGCGCCAGCGTGGCCGGCGCCCTGCTCGTGCTGATCGTGGGCAAGGCACTGGCCTCGCGCCGCCCCGCGCCTGCGCACCACGGCTGACCCCCTGCCGCCGGAGGCGCCCCGCGCCTGCCGCGGCGGCCCGGGCGGCGCAGATCCCCTCCTGATCCGCACCGCCCGATTGAACTCCGCGGCTTCCGACGACTCGATCCGGTTCAGCAACCCATCCGCATCCACCCGCCAGGAGATCCTTCATGGACAAAGTCATCGTCTACGTGGACGACGCCGCCTACGCGCAGCAGATCCTCGCCCCCTTGGCCGCACGCGCACGGGCGCCTGGCACCCACTGGGTGGTGGTGGCCTGCGCCCCGCGCATGACCCACCGGATCAGCAAGTGGGTGAGCCACAGCGCGCGCGAGAACTGGCGCGCCAAATGGGCCGACAAGCTGTTCGCCCAGGTCCTGCCCTGGCTGCGCACCGAGGGCAGCACCGTGACCGCGGTGCTGGCCAAGGGCCCGCTGCCGGACCTCGCCACCGAACTGCAGGCCGAGCACGGCACCGCGCAGATCGTCGATGCCCGCCGCCCCAAGCAGGATGCCGCTGTGGCCCAGCCGGCTGCGGCACCGGTGGCGGCGCCCCTGGTCATCCGCAAGCCGGCGCCCCGGCGCTGGGCCCTGCCCGGCACGCTCGCCAGCCTCGCCGCGCTCTTCATGGTGGTGGCGGAGCAGGCCTGAGCCCCGACTGACGTCCGTTCCGCCCTACCGTTGTGGCCGCCGCACCGACGACGGCGGCCACAGCGGCCCCCGGGCGCTCACCTGCAGCGCAGCCGGCACCCCCGGTGCTATCCTCCTGCGCCATGAAGCTCCTCCTCAAATGGCTGCTCAGCGCTGCCGCGCTGCTGTGCGTCACCTACCTGTACAGCGGCGTCGAAGTGCGCAGCTTCGGCTCCGCCATGGTCGCGGCCTTCGTCATCGGGCTCTTCAACGTGGTGCTGCGGCCCATCCTGGTCGTGCTCACCCTGCCCGTCACGATCCTCACGCTGGGCCTCTTTCTCTTCGTCATCAACGCGCTGATGTTCTGGGCCGCCGCCTCGGTGCTGGGCAGCAGCTTCCAAGTGCACGGCTTCGCCGCGGCACTGATCGGCTCGCTCATCTACACCGTGCTGGGCATGCTGATCGAATCAGCGCTCGGCGGCCTGTTCCTTAAGAAGTGATTCGGTCGCGCGCAGGCGCGTCTCGATGATCGACGCCTCGATGTACTCGGCAGGGTCGCCCCCGCGGCTGCCGGTCCTGCGCGCCATGTCCTGGCCGGCCTTGAAACGGTCCACCGCCGCGGCATAGTCGTACCGGGCCACATGGGCCTCGGCCTCCGCGCGCACGGCCCGCAGCGGCTGGCCCTGCTGCTGCCATGCCGCCGCAAGCAGATACCACACCGACGCATCGCGCGGATGGTTGGTCACCCAGGTCTGCAGCGTTCCGGTCATCGGCGCCACCCGGTTCTCCCGCAGCAGCGCCTGGGTGCGCAGGATCATCTCCGGACGCCCTGCGCCCGGGCCTGCCGCGGAAGCAGCGGGACGGGCCGCCTGGGTGGCTTCCAGCGTCAGCGCTTCGCCGCTGCCTGCGCCTCCTGCACCCTTGGGCGCCGTGGAGCCTGGTGCCGCAGACGCCGACGCCGCCAGAGCCGTGCCCGGGCTGGTGCCGCCCGCGCCAGCGCTTACGCCAACACCAACGCCTGCGCCTGCTCCCGCCGCCGATGCCGCGCCAGCGCCACCGGCCGGCGACGCGGCCAACTGCTCCAGCGCAGCCCCTGCCTGGCCCGCCGCCAGCTCGATCTCCGCGCCCAGCAGGTGTGCCTGCCGCGTGCCCGCGGCATCGCCCCGCACGGCCTCCTGGAGCGTGCGCTGCACGGCGCGCGCCGCCGCCGTGTCCTGCAATTGCAGCGCGCTCAGCGATGCGGCATACAGCGTGCCCACCCGCCGGGCCAGCGGCTGCGCCGCGAACCCGCTGGTCTGCGGCTCGTTCACCCACTGCCGCCACACGTCCACGCCCGGCCGGGCCAGCACCCGGGCGCGGGCGGACATCATCGCGTGCTCCAGCGTCGGAAGCGGCGCGGGCGCATTCGCCACGCTGGGCGGCAGGCGCGCATGCATGTCGGCGATCCGCTGCGTGGTGAGCGGGTGGCTGCGCAGGTACGGCCAACTGCCGTTGTCGTTCAGCCGGTTGGCCTGCTGCAGCTTGTCGAACATCGCCACGAACCCCTGCGGCGCGAAACCGGCGGGCGCCATCAGGCCATAACCCACGCGATCGGCCTCGCGCTCCATGTCGCGCGAGAAATTGAGCTGGTTCTGCACCGCCAGCGCCTGCCCCCCGACCATCATCGCCTGCCCCGCATTGGGGTTCTTGGCGGCTGCCAGCATGCCCAGCACCATCGCCCCCAGCATCAGCGGGCCCTGGCGGTTCTGCTGCGTGATCAGCCGCGAGATATGCCGCTGCGTGACGTGGCTCAACTCGTGCGCCATGACCGACGCCAGCTCGTCCCGCGTCGCCACCACCCCGATCAGTCCCAGGTGCACGCCGAAATAACCGCCCGGCAACGCGAACGCGTTCACCGTCCGGTCCCGCCCCAGCAGGATCTCCCAGGCGAAGCGCTCGTCCAGCTCGGGCGGCAGCTCGCCCCGCTCCCGCGCCGCCTTCACCAGCGGCAGGAAGATGCCCAGGATGTACTCGTTGAGCACGGCATCGTCGATGTAATCCGGATCGCGGTACAGCTCCCGGATGATCCGGTCACCCAGGCGCCGCTCGTCGCTGGTGGTCATGTCGGAGCCGTCGCCGAGGGTGGGGAGGGGGCCCTGGGCTCGGGGCATGCCGCCTGCCAGCGCCGCAAAAGAAATAGCCAACACTGCTTTAGCGATGGGCTTCGAGGCTTTTCCCCCTACTAGCATGTACATTCTCCAGCGTGGTTCAGCACTTTCCACCTTGGTAAAGGCACGTCCACAAGCTCTATGATGCATCGAAGAGTCCAACGTTTCGTGCAGGCAAACCACCCGTCGATCCCAGTCATGAGTGATACCGTTCCAACTTCCACCCCACCTTCGCTAACTCACTTCGACGCACTGGGTCAGGCGCATATGGTCGACGTATGTGGAAAGACCGCGACCCATCGGACTGCCATCGCATCGGGCCGTATAGAGATGAACTCCAAGACCCTCGCCCTTGTTGCGTCCGGTTCGGCCAAGAAAGGGGACGTTCTGGGCGTTTCACGAATTGCCGGGATAATGGCCGCAAAAAAAACAAGCGACTTGATTCCGCTCTGTCATCCACTCGCATTGACACATGCATCGCTGGATTTTGATATTATCGCCGAGCATAATTGCGTGAAGTGTACCGCCAAAGTGGAAACCGTTGGCGTTACAGGTGTGGAGATGGAAGCGTTGACTGCAGTACAAGTCGCCCTGCTCACCATCTATGATATGTGCAAGGCCTCTGACAAGAGAATGGTCATCCAAAACGTCCATCTCGAAGAGAAAAGGGGAGGAAAGTCAGGCGCCTTTGATTTTTGAAAATCACCTCCCAATATTAACGCAAATAATTCGCAGTATATGACACCAAGAAGTGATAGTCCGCATAACCCGACGGAAAACCCTCTACTTTCCTATTTTATCGCCAATGGCGGAAATGTGATTCACAAGTGGGTGGATTATTTTGAGATCTATCACAACGCCTTTCGCAGATTCATCGGCAAACCTATTACGTTTGTTGAAATCGGCGTACAGAATGGTGGTAGCCTGCAGATGTGGCGGCAATACTTCGGTCCGCAGGCAAAATTTATCGGCGTAGACATCGATCCGGCCTGCAGGAAGCTTGAAGAGGAAGGATATGACATATGGATCGGAGATCAATCCGATCCGGTATTCTGGAGTGATTTCCTAGCAGCAAATCCTGAGATCGACATCGTGCTTGACGATGGAGGCCATACGATGACGCAGCAGATTGTCACCTTCGAAGCGCTTTTTCCGGCGCTGCGCAACGGTGGGGTATTTTTGTGTGAAGATACGCACAGCAGCTATTTCCCGGCCCATGGTGGGGGACTTGGAAAACGCGAAACATTCATTGAGTATGCCAAGAGTCTCGTCGATGAGCAGCATGCGTGGTATCACGCGCCGATTGCTGAACTGGACAAGAAGGATCTGGCAAAACAGCTTTACTCGCTCTCGTTCTTCGATAGTATCGTGGTTGCAGAAAAAAGGCACAAAAACCCGCCACTCATATTGGCGCGCGGCAATGAGGCTCATGTTCCCGCCCCTCCCGCCATGACATTCCTGGACATGCGGAGGGCATTTGGCGTCCCTGACTGATCAGGAAAAAGCTGGCCTCATTCTGGAGAAATGGCCTGACCTGCCCCACACTGGTTCAGCTGCGCCATTTCTCCATGTAAAGCTGCAGATTCTTCTTCCATCTTTCATCCCCTGGATTTCCCTTGCTGCCATGCAACAAATGAATTGGCCACGTGCCAATTTTCATACGCAGCGTGCGCGCCGCTCTACTGAAGTCCAGGTCGTAGAAATGAAAATCGTATCTCTCATCGAAACGAAGTCCTGTGCGGCGAAGTTTTGAAGCACGAGCAGCAAGCAGAACACCGTCCAAAAGTTCGCACGCTGCAGGCCACGGACCGAATTGATTAAGTTCAGTCTTAAATATTTGCCCGTAGTAGACGGCACCCGACAGAAAGGGAACATCCAACGCCACGCCACCTTGAGGGAGTTGGCGCAGATACCAGGTTGACTGCCCGGCAATTCGGCGGGTATTTCCAGCAATCCCTAACACGTCAAATTTTCGAAGGCCTCGAAATATTTCGTTCAAAGAGTCATTATTGATGAGCCAAGCGTCATCATGAATGAACACCAGCACATCAGAAGAATCTGCGGCAGCAATAGCTTCGTTATACACGGACGACAACCCTCGGCGGTTTTCGAACGCAATACGAATTTTTATACGAGGTTGATTCCTCAACTCTTTCAGCCGCTTTCCAAGCAAAGATTTTTGCCAGAAATCTTCTTCACGCAAGCGAGTTGCAGCCACGAAGCAAATACTGCTGCTTTTATCCCGCCGGTCAAAGTACGCCTGGGCAATGATCCGCCCGACGAACGATCTGCTCAATAGTTCGAGCGCAAACCCTGCTGCGTGGTGTATGAGAATGCCTGGGCGCATCGAAGTCACGAATGATCGGCAAGAATAAGGGTGTTCAATTCGGCGCCGCAGGTGAACGCATGAAGCGCCGCGACGGCTTGGCTGGCCGAAGGCAAGGACACGGACCAAAGCGTGTTTTCCTCATCTGGAAACAGCCAGGGATCAAGCTTCAGGGCCTCTGCGATGAAGAGCCGAGCGGCCCCCAAGTAACGATCATCGAGTGGGACGCGCCAATCCAACGAAATGCCTAGCCGGGAGCAGACACCGACCCGAAGTCCTGCCCGAGCGGCGCAATAACTCAAGTACTCTTCAAGCAAGGGCCCCGCCTCTTCCAGTTCATTCACGAACTCGACATTCGATGCCCGCGCCAGCGCGTGAAGATCAACCGCCAGAAAACAGCCATCCACGACTTGCAGCCCGACAGCCACACCGTCGACGTCCCGGCTCAATGCAGAAACCTCCCAGAATTCGTTTTTTTCTCCTGAGGGAATAAGATATCCGCCCGCTTTGTCTACGCGCTTGGCGGTTCGCCAGTCCAGTCGATCCCAACGCGTGGCTCCGTGACATCCCACGATGTCGCATTGTGTCAATGCCAAATCGAGTTGCGTCCAAAAATCGGAGCGCCAGAAATCGACGTTGGCATGTACGCACACGAGCAGATCCGTCTCGCCGGCCCGGAGAATCTGCTCATAGGTTCGTGACTTGGCACTGGGAAGGCACTGCAGGATACGCACCTGCGCATTTGGCATCGGACGAAGTCCGCGCAGTCGTGCCGAAACCTTGTCAAAAACGGCTTCGTCTCGTGCCACAACACAGACAGTAACCCGCCGAAGTCCACCCGGCCGTTTGGTTACCGTAACCGCCTCCTCGACGTCTTCAACTTCGCCATCGAGCACACGGATCGCGCATTGCAGCAAATGCCGCTGGCAGGCCTGGGAATGGTCAAGGTCATCATATCGATATAAGGCACTAACCGCCTCCCCGGCCGTTTCTTGACAACCATCCAGGATGAGAAATCGTGCTTCGTTGACCAGCGCTTTGACCTGGTCGGCCGCATCTGCAAATCTCGCCCGGCGCTCCTGAAGGTAACGCGCAGCATCTCCAAAGCGTCCCTGGCTGGTGAGGCGCTCCGTCCAAAGAACATGCGCGGCGCCGCAGTCCGGATGCAATTCCAGACAGTAGTCCACAATGCGCCGAGCCACCCCGAATTGCCCGTACTGCAGCGTGATCAGCGCACGACGCACCAATTCCTCTGCCGGCAGCACGTACGACACCTGGGTCACCATCGGTTCGGGTCGGCATTCCAGCCAAGAGCGATAGAACGCCTCGACATCCCTGGCGAACATCGTACCGTCACCCAAGGAATTACTTTCAAACCGCTGGCGAGCCTCGCGCCGAAACCGCGACAGGCCTTCTATATCCAGCGCACCCCTAACAGCCTGCTCCACATAGGCTTGAGCATCGTCGACCACCCATGCTGCGCCGCCGAGATTTTTCATGATCGACTCACCCATGCGGGAAGCCAATGCCCGGCCCTTGCGCGTGAGTACGGGCACGCCGGAATAGGTTGCAAAGCAGGTCGTCGTACCTCCGTTGAACGGGTAAGTGTCCAATATGATGTCGATGTTGTCGTAAGCACTGAACAGATCGCGCGGCGAGGTGGGAGGCAGGAGATCGACGCGATCTTCTGGAATGCCTGCCCTGGACAGGGCCGCCGCAAAGGTCGATTGGCGGAATGGATCGCCGAAATTGACGGAGCGAATCACCAGTCGACTTCCTGGCACCCGCTCGAGCACTTCCCCCCAGCAACGCATGGTCTCTGACGACACCTTGCCGATATTACCGAAGCATCCGAACGTGATGTACCCATTGCTCAGAACTGGAGGCGGTGCAGGCAGGGGGATGTCTGCCTTGGGATCGAAACACCAGAAGGACTGCGGCAGCAGGGCCGGTGCCTCGCTGTACAGGGCGGGCATGTCCGGATCAATCAAATGCCGATCCAGGAATTTGGCATCGATGCTCGCCAATCCTGTGGTAGGGGGGTATCCAAGGCCTGTTACCTGCAGCTTCGCATATCGGTAGCGCAACATGTCGAGACGATTGGCGGAAGTATGCCCAGCAAGCTCCACCAGCACGTCGAGTTCGTGGCTGTGCAATAACTCGGCCAACTGCTCATCGCTTAAAGTCGCCACCTCGAAAAATTTGTCTGCTTGATCCTTGATTAGAGCAGTCTGATCATCTTCGGCGTAATGGTCGTAATACAGGTATATCTCGTGCCTGCTGCGGTCATGCCCTTCCAGCAAAGGCCGGAAGAAATATCGGACTGAGTGCTCCCGAAAATCCGGAGACCAGTAGCCAACCCTCAGCTTTCTACCGAAGTCGAGAGCGGGGGAAAGCCCTGAACTGGGCAGACGAGGCCCCATCTCATGGGGACGAGGCAGCAGCGTGCTGGCCCAGAACTTATGCTCTGCAGCCAGCCGCACCTCGTCCTGTTCGACGTAAGTGGCGGTGAAGAGGTACAGATCCACTGCACGTGGACTGTCGAAATCGCCGAGCCACGCATGCAGCGTATGCTCGATGGCCCTCTCCGCCTCCCCGAGGGAAAACAGCAGCGAAGCATAGTTGGCGCGGATGCCCGCCAATGCCGGGGACTGGATACGTGCCTTGGCAAGCAGTTCCAGCGCCTCGGCACTGCGGTGCCGGCTTTTCAGGACGTTGGCGTAGTTGGCGATTGACGGCAAATGGCTGTCGTCGAGCGAATAGGCAAGATCGAAGTAACGGATGGACTCGCCTTCCTGGCCAACCGTCGCCAGAGCGGCGCCCAGATTGTTCAGTGCATCTACATCGTGAGGCCGGAATTCGATATATTTCTTCCACGCACCTACCGATTCACGCAGTCTCCGCTCCCCAAAGAGTTTCACTGCGTCACTGAGCAACTCGTCGGCATCCGGGGTCTCGCCAGACGAAGCGGAGGCGGGAGAAGTACGGCGCATCCAGCGCTTGGCGAAATCCAGCAACATATTTGCAGCGCGACGTTCAGTGCGTGTCCGATTTGCGGCGAGACGCCTCGACAATCAGACCTTCAACCGCCACATCGATGAATTCCTTCGGATAGCCGGCGTCCTTGAGCGCCCAGCGGAAATTATTGGCAAGTACGGCTCGCCCCCAGAAACCCCGGCCGGTCTCCGTGTCCTGGCCGAGCCTGCCGAAAGCCTGCTCCAGCACGCGCGTGATGCGGTTCGCCGACAGCGTATGGATGCGCTCGCTGATGGTTTTAGGGGGGAGGCTCTTGACCAAATGGGCTGCCAAGCCTGCCGCCATTTGCTTCTCACGTTGAAAGGAAAATCTCTGGAAAATGGACATTCTTGGCGCCTGATGGATGTTGCCTTACTATGTCTCAGCCTTTGCAAGACGCCGGAAGGTAGCGTGCGGGCGTACCGGAACACGTCCAGGAAATCACCTTGCCACCCGTCTCCAGCACCCCGGAAAGTACCACGGTCACGGCAGCCCCGACCAAGCTCGGATTGCCGACCACCGTGATACCAGCACCCGACCCGCCAGCTACCGAAATCTGCGATACCTTGCCGACGGCAGGCACGCTACAGTTGGCGCTGATGTCGCCGGGAACGGCTGCTCCGCCTTGCGAAATGGCTTCGGCAGCACACGTCTTCGTAAAACTGCCCGCCAGAATCAACTCCGAAACCCTGGCACGAATGGTGTAGTCGCGATAGACCGGCAACGCAACAGCGGCAAGGATGCCGATGATCGCGACCACGATCATCAGCTCTATGAGGGTGAATCCCTTCTGAATGGAAATCATCATCATGCCACTCCTGAGATGGACACGGGGTCTCGGAAAAAAGGCAAAAAAAAAGCCTGGCCGGATGAGCAGCCAGGCATGTGGTTCTCACAAAGAAGTATTTCTTCGTGCAGCAGCCCGCCTTCGCAGGCGGATCAGCCGCGGCAGGACGACGGCAGGTACTTGGTGGGGGTGCCGCTGCAGGTCCAGGTGATCGTGCCGCCGGTCGTCACGCCGCTGAGCGACACGGTGACGTTGGAGTTGGCAGGAGCGCCCACTGCGGAGGCTGCACCCACGACGTTGATCACTGCGCCGCTCGTGGCAGTCGCCACAGATGCGGAAGAGACCTTGCCGACAACTGCGATAGAGCAGTCCGAACCGATCGTGGAAGGCACGGCACCATTGGCCTGGAAAGCCTCCGTCACGCATGTACGTGCCGAACTGGCGGCCAGCACCAGTTCCGACACCTTGGCGCGGACCGTGTAGTCCTGATAGGCCGGCAGGGCCACGGCAGCCAGAATACCGATGATCGCAACCACGATCATCAGTTCGATCAAGGTAAAACCTTGTTGAACAGCACGCTTCATAAATCTCTCCCGAAGGAACAAGTTGGAATGTCCACCTGCAGAAGGATTTCGCAGGCTTGACCACTTCGTAGCAGGTTGCGTGCCACGGTCAGCATGATCAGAGCGGCCTACCGCGCGCTCATCCTTAGCGCACAGGTGACATTCCTGTCAGCCAACCTTGTCAGCAACCGTTGCAGTCACAACCCAACGTAACCCAACCGTGAAGTCACTACTGCCTGAATTCCATTTCCGTGCCCGCCAGCTGCAGCCGGTCCCCGTCCTGCAGCAGCATGGGCTCGGCGCCGATGGGCTGGCCGTTGAGGCGGGGGCGGTCGGCGCCTTCCACGTGCGAGAGTACGAAGCCGTGGTGGCGTTTGGTGATCGAGGCGACCGCGACGCCGGGTTTGCCGATGGTGGTAACGACTTTCGTCAGGGCCACTTCGCGGCCTGCCGCGGCGCCGGAGACGACCCGGATGCTGGCGTTCAGTGGCACAGGGGTGGCGGCAGCACCGATGCCCGGCAGGGTGCCGAGCGGCGCGGGGCGTGACAGAGGCGCTGGGCGCGGGGGCTGCATGCCGGGGGTGAAGACCATGGTCTTCTCGTAGTTCTCGCCGGGCGCTTCGTGGATGAAGCGGATCTTGTATTTACCCACCTCCACCAGGTCGCCATTGCGCAGGGCCTGGCGCTTGACCGGCTGGCCGTTCACGTAGGTGCCGTTGGTGCTGCCGATGTCCTCGACTTCCACGGCGTCGCCCGCCATGTGGAGCACCGCGTGCTCGCCGCTGACGGCGAGGTTGTCGATGACGATGTCGTTGTAGGGCCGGCGCCCCAGCGTCGTGCGCTCCTTGCTGAGCGCCACTTCCTTGATGACCACTCCGTCGATCGACACGATCATTTTGGGCATGAGCCGTTCCTCGTCTTCGTCTGTCTGTCTGTCTATGTGTCTATCTGTCTGTCCGGCCAGCCAGCGATCTGCCGGTGCTGCCCGTTTCCATCGTCTGTCTGTCCGTCCGTCGGCCTGCCGGGCAGCAGGGCAGCCGGCCGTTCGGCCTGCCCCTCCGGCGCCGGACGTCAGTCGGTATGGCGTAGCAACAATCGTGACACCAGGCCGCGCTTCTTCTCGCCGTCGACCGCCCGGATCAGGAGGACGCTGATGTTGTCGCGCCCGCCATGCTGGTTGGCCGCGGCCACCATGCGCGTGGCCCGTTCCGCGAGCGGCTCGTGCGAGGCGGCCAGGGACTGCAGCTCGTCGTCGTCCACCATGTCCGTGAGGCCGTCGGAGCACAGGATGAACAGGTCGTCGGGCTGCACCTGGAATTCGTTGACTTCCAGTGCGGCCGTGGGCTCCACGCCCATGGCCCGGGTGACGAGGTTGCGGAAGCCCGAGACCGCCGCTTCTTCCGGCGTCAGCAGGCCGGCGTCGATCTGCTCCTGCAGCCAGGAGTGGTCGCGGGTGATCTGCTGGAGGGCGCCGTCGCGCAGGCGGTAGCAGCGCGAATCGCCGATGTGGCCGAGCACGAGACGGTCCTGCCGGAAGGCGGCGACCACGAGGGTCGTGCCCATGCCGGCGTATTGCGCATGGGAGTGGGAGGCCTCGTAGATGGCGCGGTTGGCGGAGTCCACGCAGACTTCCATCGCGTGCCGCAGCTCGCCCATCGGAGCGTCGCGCCCGTCGCCCTGCAGCCACTGCACGAGGCACTCCCGGATGCGTTCGGTGGCCATGCGGCTGGCGACCTCGCCGGCGTTGTAGCCGCCCATGCCGTCGGCGAGCACGGCCACCTGGGCCTGCACGTCGACGGTCACGGCATCTTCGTTGTTGGAGCGCACGCGCCCCTGGTCGGTGAGGGCGCAGAATTCGTACGCCAGCGGCTCCGGCGCGCTCATGCCGCACGCCCCCCCAGGGTCATGCGTGTCATTGCTGCGGCCATGTGAAATTCCCCATACCTTTTCCCTATGCGTCTCGTGGGGCATCATAGACGAGGCATGGCGGCCAGGGCGCAAGCAATGGCTCTTCCGTTCACTCTCGGCCCTGTGCCCGGCGGGGCAGCGGTGGCGGTACGCCAGGCCGGCCCGATGCCGGGCCGGCTCTTCAGGAGGGTGCCGCAATGGGCACGGGGTGCATCCTCAGGCAGCGGCCTGGCGCTGCGAACGCATCTGCATCCACTTGCCCCCGCCCACCACGAGCAGCGCCCCCAGGGCGGCCGCCACGTAATGCAGCCACGGATGGGCGATCACGTAGCCGTGCAGTGCGACGTCGCTGACGATGGTCTCGCCGCCCACCCAGCCGATCAGGCCCGCGCCCAGGAGGACGATGACGGGGAAGCGCTCCATCAGCTTGATCATGAGCGTGCTGCCGAAGATGACCAGCGGGATGCTGATGGCCAGGCCCAGGATGAGCAGCACCATGTTGCCGTGGGCGGCGGCGGCGACGGCGATCACGTTGTCCAGGCTCATCACCAGGTCGGCGATGAGGATGGTGCGCACGGCGGCCATCAGCCCGCCGTTGGCCTTGGATTCGCCCTCTTCCTCGTCGCCTTCCGTCAGCAGCTGGAACCCGATCCAGAGCAGCAGGCAGCCGCCGATGATCTGCAGGAAGGAGAGTTCGAGCAGCTTGGCGGCCACCACGGTGAGCACGATGCGCAGGAAGACGGCGGCCCCGGAACCCCAGGCGATGGCCTTCTTCTGCTGGTGCGGCGGCAGCGAGCGGGCTGCGAGGGCGATGACGACGGCGTTGTCGCCCGAGAGGATGATGTTGATCCAGACGATCTTCACCAGGCCGATCCAGAAGTCGGCAGTCTGCAGGAATTCCATGGCGGTTGCTCCACTGTTATGAATGCAAGAGGCGCCCGAAACCTGCGTTTCGGGCGCCTCTCTTTTTAGGAGCGCACAGTGTAGCGGGCAGGCCACGCACCGGCGTGCGTAGTTCTGCTTAGTGGCGCTGGCCGTCCGCCGTCCTTCCGGGCAGCGGAACCGGGGTGATCACTTCAGCTGGGCCTTGAGCAGCTTGCCGAGTTCGGACGGGTTGCGCGTGATGACGAAGCCGGACTCTTCCATGATGGCGAGCTTGGCATCGGCCGTGTCGGCGCCGCCGGAGATCAGCGCGCCGGCGTGGCCCATGCGCTTGCCGGGAGGGGCGGTGACGCCGGCGATGAAGCCCACGACCGGCTTCTTCATGTTGGCCTTGCACCATTGGGCGGCCTCGGCTTCGTCCGGGCCGCCGATTTCGCCGATCATGATGACCGCGTCGGTGTCGGGATCGTCGTTGAAGGCCTTCATCACGTCGATGTGCTTGAGGCCGTTGATCGGGTCGCCGCCGATGCCCACGGCGCTCGACTGGCCCAGGCCGACTTCGGTCAGCATGGCCACGGCTTCATAGGTCAGCGTGCCGGAGCGCGAGACCACGCCGATGCGGCCCTTGCGGTGGATGTGGCCGGGCATGATGCCGATCTTGATCTCGTCGGGCGTGATCAGGCCGGGGCAGTTGGGGCCCAGCAGCAGGGTCTTCTTGCCGCCGGCGGCTTCCTTGGCCTTCATCTTGTTGCGCACTTCGAGCATGTCGCGCACGGGGATGCCTTCGGTGATGCAGATCGCCATGTCGAGGTCGGCCTCGACGGCTTCCCAGATGGCGGCGGCAGCGCCCGCGGGCGGCACGTAGATCACCGACACGGTGGCGCCGGTCTGCTGCGCGGCTTCCTTGACGCTGCCGTAGATCGGGATGTTGAAGATCGACTCGCCGGCCTTCTTCGGGTTCACGCCGGCCACGAAGCAGTTCTTGCCGTTCGCGTATTCCTGGCACTTCTCGGTGTGGAACTGGCCCGTCTTGCCCGTGATGCCTTGGGTGATGACCTTGGTGTCTTTGTTGATGTAGATCGACATGAGTGTTCTCCGGGCTTACTTGACGGCGGCAACGATCTTCGTCGCGGCCTCGGCCATGGTGTCTGCGGCGATGATGGGCAGGCCGGATTCGGCCAGCATCTTCTTGCCCAGCTCTTCGTTCGTGCCCTTCATGCGCACGACCAGGGGCACGTTCAGGTTCACGGCCTTGCAGGCCGTGATCACGCCGGTGGCGATGGTGTCGCACTTCATGATGCCGCCGAAGATGTTCACCAGGATGCCTTCGACCTTGGGGTTCTTCAGCATGATCTTGAAGGCTTCGGTGACCTTCTCGGGGGTGGCGCCGCCACCCACGTCCAGGAAGTTGGCCGGCTCGCCGCCGAACAGCTTGATGGTGTCCATGGTGGCCATGGCCAGGCCCGCGCCGTTCACCAGGCAGCCGATGTTGCCGTCCAGGCTGATGTAGGCCAGGTCGAACTTGGAGGCTTCCACTTCGGCCGGATCTTCCTCGTCCAGGTCGCGCAGGGCCACGATCTCGGGGTGGCGGAACAGGGCGTTGGCGTCGAAGTTGAACTTGGCGTCCAGGGCCATCAGGTCACCCTTGGAGTCGCAGTTCAGGGGGTTGATCTCCACCAGGGACGCGTCGGTCTCCATGTAGCACTTGTAGATCTTCGCGAAGATGTCCACGGCCTGGTCGACGGAGGCGCCGGTCAGGCCGATGGCGGCCGCGACCTTCCTGCTCTGCTCGGGCGTGATGCCGGTCAGCGGGTCGATCATCTCGGTGACGATCTTGTCGGGCGTGGAGTGGGCCACTTCCTCGATGTCCATGCCGCCTTCGCTGGAAGCGATCAGGGCGACCTTCTGCGTGGCGCGGTCGGTGACCAGCGAGACGTAGAGTTCGTTCTTGATGTCGGCGCCGTCTTCGATGTAGAGGCGGCGGACCTTCTGGCCTTCGGGACCGGTCTGGTGGGTCTTGAGCTGCATGCCCAGGATGTCGCCGGCGAGCTTCTTCACGTCGTCGATGCTCTTGGCGACCTTCACGCCGCCGCCCTTGCCACGGCCACCGGCGTGGATCTGGGCCTTGACCACCCACACGGGGCCGCCGAGCTTCTGGGCGGCTTCCACGGCTTCCTGCACCGTGAACGCGGGAATGCCGCGGGGAACGGGCACACCGAAACTGCGCAAGATTTCCTTGCCTTGGTATTCGTGAATCTTCATGAGGTCTCTCTCAGG
>DHAE01000008.1:29733-87791 GCA_002397315.1 Comamonadaceae bacterium UBA4962 | reverse complement strand
CGACTGTATCATGCTGCGACGCACCATCCCCTGCGGGAGTCACGTACCCCTGCGCCGGCTTCCAGCGCCCTTCCCTTTCCAAGGAGTCTCCATGTCCATGGCCAAGATCTTCATCGACGGCGAAGCCGGCACCACGGGTCTGCAGATCCGCGAACGCCTGCAGGCGATGCCGCAGGTGGAACTCGTGAGCATCGCGCCCGAACTGCGCAAGGATGCCGCGGCCAAGCGCGACCTGATCGCCGGGGTGGACATGGTGGTGCTCTGCCTGCACGACGACGCGGCGCGCGAGACGGTGGCGCTGGTCGACGGCATCGAGGCGGCCACGGGCCGCACGATCCGGATCATCGACGCCAGCACGGCCCACCGGACGGCACCGGGCTGGGTGTTCGGCTTTCCGGAACTGGCCCCGGGCCAGCGCGCCGACGTGGCGAGCGCCACCCGCGTGGCGAACCCCGGCTGCTACGCCACCGGCGCCATCGCGCTGCTGCGCCCGCTGGTGGATGCCGGCCTGGTGCCCGCCGACCACCCCGTCGCGCTGCCCTCGGTGAGCGGCTACACGGGCGGCGGCCGCACGATGATCGAGGCCTACGAGAAGGGCGAGGCCGCGCCGTTCGAGATGTATGGGCTGGGCCTCTCGCACAAGCACCTGCCCGAGATCATGAAGTACACGGGCCTCACGCGCCGGCCGATCTTCGTGCCGTCGGTGGGCAACTTCGCGCAGGGCATGCTGGTGCAACTGCCCCTGCACCTCGACCTGCTGCCGGGCGCACCCAAGGGCTCGGACCTGCACGATGCGCTGGCCGCGCACTATGCGCGCAGCAACACGCCGGAGCAGTGGGTGCGCGTGCTGCCGCCCACCGAGGACGGCAAGCTCGATCCGCTGGCGCTCAACGACACCAACATGCTGGAGATCCGCGTGTTCGCGAACGAGACCCACCGGCATGCCGTGCTCGTCGCCCGCCTGGACAACCTCGGCAAGGGTGCGAGCGGCGCGGCCGTGCAGAACCTGCGGCTGATGCTGGACCTGTAAGGCCGGGTTGCACTAAGAGCGGCTAACACGATCCAGCGAAGCGGTTCTGGCTAGGCGTCGCATCGCAGGCAGTACGAGTAGTACGACAAGATGCGGCAACAACGCCAGAAGGGTCGTGTTAGCCGCTCTAACCCCGCGCCATGCGCTGGAAGAGCCCGCCGGGCAGCCGGGCCACGTGCCCGTCCAGTTCCAGCTCGAGCAGGGCGACCTGCAGCCGGGAGGCGTCCAGGCCGGTGCGGGCCGCGAGGGCGTCCAGGCCCATGGGGTCGAACCCCAGCGCCGACAGCACCCCGGCATGCCGGCCGGTATCGACGGCGTCCAGCCCGGCATCGCCCTCGCTTCCGTCCCCCTCATCCTCTTCGCCGTGCACGGCCTGGCCACCCGTGGCAGGCATTGCCGCTGGCGCGGGCAGGCGCAACTCCTCCAGCACGTCCTGCGCGGACTCGACGAGCTTGGCTCCCTGGCGGATGAGCGCATGGCAGCCGCGCGACTGCGGCGCGTGGATGGAGCCCGGGATGGCGAACACCTCGCGCCCCTGCTCCGAGGCCAGCCGGGCCGTGACGAGCGAGCCGGAGGCGAGCGCCGCCTCGACCACGAGCGTGCCCTGCGACAGCGCGGCGATGAGGCGGTTGCGCCGGGGGAAGTTGCCGGCCAGCGGCGGCGTGCCCAGCGGGTATTCGCTGACGACCACGCCCTGCCGCGCGATGCGGTGCGCCAGCGTGCGGTGCCGGGCCGGATAGACGCGGTCCAGGCCCGTGCCGACGACGGCGATGGTGCATGGAAGGGGCGCCCCGCCGCCCGATTCGGCTCCGGCCTCCAGCGCGCCTTCGTGCGCCGCGGCATCGATGCCCAGCGCCAGCCCGGAGACGATGCACAGGCCCGCGCCACGCAGCGCGCGCCCGAACTGCCGGGCGTTCTCCGCGCCCTGGGCCGTGGGATTGCGGCTGCCGACGATCGCCACGCAGCGCTCCATCGGCCAGCGCGAGGGGCCATCGCCGCCCAGCCACCGCGCCGCGCCCGTCAGGTGCAGCAGGAGCGGCGGGTCTTCGATCGTCAGCAGCGCGGGCGGATAGGCCGCGTCGCCCAGCGTCACGATGCGCCGGACGGGCGGCTCGCCTTCCGGGGCGCCATCTTCGGGTGCTGCGGCGTGCAGCCATTGCCAGGTGGCCTCTTCGAGCGCGGCGAGGCCGGGCGGGACGGCGCCCAGCGCCTTCACCTGCGATGGCGTGGCGAGTGCGGCCAGGGCGTCGTCCGGCTGCAGGAAGATCTGCTGCGGCAGGCCGAAGGCGGCCAGCAGCCGACGCGCCGTGCCCGGGCCCACGCCGGGAGTGAGCGTGAGGCGCAGCCATGCGGAGAGTTCGTCGCGTTGCATGCGGCGAGCATACCGGCGCGGCGCCACGGCCGCGTTACTTTGGCGGCGCTTATTGCGGGTTCACGAGGCGGTCGCCCACGCGCACGCCCTGCCGCACCTGCAGCAGCAGCGCGTACGAGACGCGGTCGAAGGTGCGGAAGACCATGGCCGTGCCGTTGGCTTCGCTCGGCAGCTTGATGGTGCCGCGCTCCGGGTCGGTCTTGTCGAGGATGCGCTCGCCCTTGGTGAGCACGGTGAGCACCAGGCCGGGCTGCATGCCGTCGCGCGCGCCGCGGTTGATCGCCACCACCTGGTTCTGCGCCGCGTTCGCGACGGCGGCGCTGCCGTAGATGGACACCACGCGCGCATCCACCGGGAACTGCGGCGCCTGGGGCGTGTAGCTGGTGTAGCCGCGCTCCGGCGCGGGCAGCAGGCGGTCGCCGAAGCGGATCTCTTCCTTGGCGCCGGAGAGGTCGATGGTGGCGGGCACCACGTCGGTCGTCACGCCCTCGGGCGTGCGGGTCTCGGCCGTGGTCTCGCCGCGCACGAGTTCGGCCCGGGCGACGTACTGGGCCTCGTAGCCCAGGATCTCGCCGGACTCCGGGTCCTTCATGGGAATGGCGTTGCGGAAGACGCGGTAATTCCGGGGCGTCGCGGGCTCCAGGCGCAGCGGCTGGCCGGCGGGTCCGCGGGCGTAGGCCCGGTCGCCGTTGGCCATGAGCACGCGCTCGTCCACCGTGGCCACGATGCGCGGCGCCTGCGAGAAGGTGAGCTCGTCCACGACCAGCGGCTCGACCAGGAACGGCTCGATGAGGTGCGGCGGCAGCGTGGGCACCGCGGTGCCGGCCAGGCTGTCGGTGCGCGTGCGCGGGGAGACGCGGACGGTTTCCGGATCGCCGCCCGTGCCGGCGCGCGAGGTGCGCAGACGGGCGTAGCCATCGATCTTCTCGAGGTAGAGCGTCTGGCCGGGGAAGATGAGGTGCGGGTTGGGGATGGCCTGCAGGTTCATGCCCCACAGCTCGGGCCAGCGCCAGGGCCGCAGCAGGAACATGCCGGAGATGGCCCAGAGCGTGTCGCCGCGCTTGACGACGTAGGTGTCGGGCGCATTGGGCGCCAGCTCGGCCAGCGGCACGCCGCGGGAGGCCACCTGCTGCGCCGTGGCGCGCTGGTCGGTCGTGATGGGAAAGTTCTGCGCCTGCGCGGCCAGCGGGGCCGCGAGCGCGGCGGCGGCCAGCGCCAGGGCGCCCAGCGCGGGAAGGCCCGGGCGGGCGGTGGGCTTCATGGTCTGGAGCCCGTCGTCGTTCTTGTCAGCACACATCGCAAAGCGCCCCTCGCTGGCAGCGGGCCGTCTTGCTGGTGACAAAACTTGCCGGCCGATACGTTACAAATCTCTGCGGATTCTGGCCCCAAGCCCTGGATCGGGCAATGATTATTGCCCCGGCGTCCGGCGTTCCTGCGCGAAAGTGGCGAAAATAGCGACATCTCCGTCCGTTCTCCCCATGGCCCTCCTTCCCATCCTCTGCTATCCCGATCCCCGCCTGCACAAGGTGGCCCAGCCCGTCGCGGCGGTGGACGACCGCGTGCGCGCGCTGCTGGACGACATGTTCGAGACGATGTACGACGCGCAGGGCATCGGCCTGGCCGCCACGCAGGTGGACGTGCACGAGCGGATCATCACCATGGACGTGTCCGAGGACCGCGACACCCCCCTGGTGCTCATCAACCCCGAGATCCTCTGGGCGAGCGAAGAGAAGCAGGTGGGCGAGGAAGGCTGCCTGTCGGTGCCCGGCATCTACGACGGCGTGGAGCGCTCCACTTCCGTGCGCGTGCGCGCCCTGGACGCGCAGGGCCAGTCGCGCGAGATCGAGGCCGAAGGCCTGATGGCGATCTGCATCCAGCACGAGATGGACCACCTGCTGGGCAAGGTGTTCGTCGAGTACCTCTCGCCGCTGAAACGCAACCGCATCAAGACGAAGATGGTCAAGCAGCAGCAGAGGGCGCGGGCATGACCGGCCGCGCGGCCACGCTCTGGCGCCGCGTCGCGGTGGCGTGCCTGGCCGTGCTGCTGGTGGCGTGCGCGTCGCCCGACTTCCTGCGGCCGGGCGCGCCCCGCGACGCGGTGCTGCGCGAACTGGGGCCACCGTATTTCTCTTCGGCGCTGCCCGGCGGCGGCGAACGCATGGTCTACACCACCCAGCCCATGGGCCGGCAGGTCTACCATCTCGATTTCGACGCGCAGGGCCGCCTCGTGCGGCGCGACCAGGTGCTCAACTTCCAGAACCTCGCGGGCATTCCGGCCGGCACACCGGTCGAGGACGTGCGGCGCTTCTTCGGCCCGCCGCTGCGCGTGGAGCAGGTGGCGCGCTTCGACGGCGACATCTGGACCTACCGGTTCCTCGACGACATGAACACGCGCCGCTTCGCGCATGTGCACATCGACCGCCACGGCGTGGTCCGCAAGGTGATGTTCACCGACGAGCCCGATCCGCGCGACTGGCCCCATTTCTGACCGTTCGGCGCCTCCTGCGGGAGCGCCCCTTTCCGCCGCCATGAAGATCATTTTCGCGGGCACGCCCGACTTCGCGCGGGTGGCCCTGGAGCGCCTGCTCGCCGCAGGCATCCGCGTCCCCCTCGTCCTCACCCAGCCCGACCGCCCCGCCGGCCGGGGCATGAAGCTGCAGGCGTCCCCCGTCAAGCAGTGCGCCCTCGCCCACGGCATCGCCGTGGCGCAGCCGCGCGGGCTGCGGCTGGACGGCAAATACGCCGAGGATGCCGCCGCCGCGCGCGCCGCCCTGGAGGCGGCCGGGGCCGATGCGATGGTGGTCGCGGCCTACGGGCTCATCCTGCCGCAGTGGGTGCTGGACCTGCCGCGCCTGGGCTGCCTGAACATCCATGCAAGCCTGCTGCCGCGCTGGCGCGGCGCGGCGCCGATCCACCGCGCCATCGAGGCGGGCGATGCCGAAACCGGCGTGACCATCATGCAGATGGACGCGGGCCTGGACACCGGCGCGATGCTGCTCACCGAGAAGACGCCCATCGCGCCGGTGGACACCACGGCCACGCTGCACGACCGGCTGGCCGATCTGGGCGGCCGGATGATCGTCGAGGCGCTGGAGCTGGCGGCCTGCGGCGGCCTCACCGCCACGCCCCAGCCGGGCGAGGGCGTGACCTACGCGCACAAGATCGACAAGGCCGAGAGCGCGATCGACTGGCGGCTGCCGGCCGAGGCCATCGCACGGCGCGTGCGCGCGTTCGATCCGTTCCCCGGTGCATCGACGTCGTGCGGCGCCGAGACCATCAAGGTCTGGGCCTGCGAGCCCTTGCCGGAGCCGCCTCCCGCGGGCGCCCGTCCCGGGGAGATCCTGCAGGTCGATGGTGCCGGCGTGGACGTGGCGTGCGGGAGCCCGGACGGAGCCCCCGGCGTTCTGCGCCTCACGGTGCTGCAGCGTGCGGGCGGCAAGCGCCTGCCGGTGGGCGATTTCCTGCGCGGCCATCCGCTCGCGCCGGGCATGGTGCTCGGCGGTGGAGCGGATGCATGAGCGTGCCCGGCGACCTATCCGCCCAGGCGCCGGAGGGGCCCTTGCCGCAGTCGGTGGGCGAGATGGTGCGGCATCCGTACTTCCGCACCGGCATGACCGACATGATCGGCACCAGCGTGGGCATCGGCGCCTGGGGGCTCGTGACCGGCGTGGCGATGGTCAAGAGCGGCATGCCCGCGGGCCTGGCGATCTTCATGTCGCTCGCGGTGTACGCGGGCAGCGCGCAGCTCACCGTGCTGCCGTTGCTCGCGGCCGGCGCTCCGCTCTGGGTGATGTGGCTCGCCGCGTGCTGCGTGAACCTGCGCTTCGTGATCTTCAGCAGCATGTGGCGCAGCTATTTCGCGTGGCTGCCGCGCCGCCAGCGGCTCGCGGTGGGGTACTTCAGCGGCGACGTCATCTTCGTCGCGTTCATGAAGCGTTTCCCCCGGCCCGCGCCGCAGGCCGAGCAGGTGCCGTACTTCTGGGGCGCGGCGGTGCTCAACTGGTGCTCGTGGCAGATTCCGTCCATCGCCGGCATCCTGCTCGCGAACGTGGTGCCGCTGTCGTGGGGCCTGGGCTTCGCGGGTGTACTGGCACTGCTGGGCGTGCTGCTGTCGATGCTGTTCGACCGCGCCACCTGGATCGCCACGGGCGTGGCGATGACGGCGGCAATCGCGGCGTTCGCGCTGCCGCTCAAGCTCAACATCCTGGTGGCGATCGCCGCCGCCGTGGCCGCGGGGCTGCTGATCGAAGCGGTGGACCGCCACCTGCGCCGCAAGCCCGAGGTGCGGCTGGTGCCGGTGCACGGCAAGCTGCGCCCGGACGAGAAAAAGCACGTGGAGGACGGCGACGTGGTGCCGCTGCGCGAGGAGGAACATCCATGACGGACGGCAGGCAGGCGCACGGGGAGGCGGCATGGGCGCGTCGGTGACCGAAACCGTGATCGCGATCGTCGGGCTGGGGGTGATCACGCTGGTCACCCGCGCGTTCTTCATGATCCCCGAGAACGAACTGCCGATGCCGTCGTGGCTCAAGCGCGGGCTGAAGTACGCCCCGCTCGCGGCCCTGGCGGCCGTGCTCGCGCCGGAGCTCTTCATGGCGGACGGCGAATTCATCGGCACGCTCCAGGATGCGCGCCTGCCCGCGATGGTCTGCGCCGCGGGCTACTACTTCTGGCGCCGGGGCATTCTGGGCACGATCTGCGTGGGCATGGCGGTGTACCTGCCGCTGCACATCGGACTGGGCTGGTAGCGCCGCGCGCACCCGGCGCGTGTGGGCCACCGCCTACGGAAGCGCGCACGGTGCGGCGCCTACAATCGCCCGCAGTTTTTCTCCGCTCCGGCCCGCCCGCGCGCCGCCTTCACCGGCCGGCCGGGTTTTTCCACACCTTCCTGCTTCCTCCATGCAAATCCTCCGCTTCTCCGACCTCTGCGCCCAGGGCCAGGCCCGTGGCCAGCGCGTGTTCATCCGCGCCGATCTGAACGTGCCCCAGGACGACGACGGCCGCATCACCGAAGACACGCGCATCCGCGCCTCGGTGCCGTGCATCCGGATGGCGCTGGACGCGGGCGCCGCGGTGATGGTGACGAGCCACCTGGGCCGTCCCACGGAAGGCACGCTCACGCCCGCCGACTCGCTCGCGCCCGTGGCCGCGCGGCTGGCCGAACTGCTCGGCTGCGACGTGCCGCTGGTGGCCGACTGGGTGGACGGCGTGCAGGTGCAGCCCGGCCAGGTCGTGCTGCTGGAGAACTGCCGCGTGAACGTGGGCGAGAAGAAGAACAAGCCGGAGCTGGCGCAGAAGATGGCCAGGCTCTGCGACATCTACGTGAACGACGCCTTCGGCACCGCGCACCGCGCCGAGGGCACGACCTACGGCATCGCCGAATACGCGAAGGTGGCCTGCGCCGGCCCGCTGCTGTCGGCCGAGATCGACGCCATCGGCAAGGCGCTGGCCCAGCCGGCCCGCCCGCTGGCCGCGATCGTGGCGGGCAGCAAGGTGTCCACCAAGCTGACCATCCTCAAGAGCCTGGCCGACAAGGTGGACCAGCTCATCGTGGGCGGCGGCATCGCCAACACCTTCATGCTGGCCGCCGGCCTGCCGATCGGCAAGAGCCTGGCCGAAGCCGACCTCGTGGGCGAGGCGACGGCCGTGATCGAGGCCATGAAGGCGCGCGGCGCCGAGGTGCCGATCCCCACCGACGTGGTGGTGGCCAAGACCTTCGCGGCGGATGCGCCCGCCACGGTGAAGGCCGCGGCCGACGTGGCCGAGGACGACCTGATCCTGGACATCGGCCCCGAAACGGCGAAGCGCCTGGCCGCGCAGCTGCAGTCCGCCGGCACCATCGTCTGGAACGGCCCGGTGGGCGTGTTCGAGTTCGACGCGTTCTCGCACGGCACGGAAACCATCGCACGCGCGATCGCGCAAAGCAGTGCGTTCAGCATCGCGGGCGGCGGCGACACGCTGGCCGCCATCGCCAAGTACGGCATCGAGAAGGACGTGGGCTACATCTCCACCGGCGGCGGCGCCTTCCTGGAAGTGCTGGAAGGCAAGGAACTGCCGGCCTTCGAGATCCTGCAGAAGCGCGCCAACGGCTGATCCGCGGCTTCCGGGCCGGATCGGCACTCGGGGTGGATGAGCCAGCCCCTGGAAGCGATCACCACGAGAGCCTGTCGGCGTTCAGCCCGCGGGCTCTCGTTCCGTCTGGACCGTGCGCGCCATCACGGGAGGGTGACGGCCGGGTTGAGCGTGTACAGGCCGGTCAGGCGGGCCTCGGCCAGCACGGGAGCCTTGGCCAGCGCGGCGCGCACGTTGGCGCCAGTCAGCGGGCCTTCCACCTGCAGCGTGGGGGTGCCGAGCGCATACACCGTGAAGACGTAGCGGTGCACGATGGCGTCGTTCCAGGGCGGGCAGGGGCCGTCGTAGCCGTAGTAGTCGCCCCGCATGTCCTGGTCGCCCGCGAACCAGCCGGTGTAGTCGTTGATGCCGTGGCGCAGGCCTTCGGGCGCGGCCGGGCCGGGCTTGCCGCGCGGTGTGACGGCGCTGGAATGGGAGCCGGCGGCGATCTCGGCGCGGTCGGCGGGGATGTCGAGCAGCAGCCAGTGGAAGAAGTCCACGCGGGGCAGGCTGGCGGGCACGGTGCGGCCTTCCTGGTTCACGTCGTCGCCCTGGCTGGGCACGTCCGGATCATGGCAGACGATGGCGAACGACTGCGTGCCGACCGGCGCGCCGCTCCAGGCCAGGTGCGGGTTGCGGTTGGCGGACAGCGCGACATGCGTCGCCGCATCGGGCACGGCGAACGCGAATTCGCCGGGAATGGCTCGGCCGTCCTGGAAGCTGTGGCTGGTGAGTTGCATGCGGGGGAGTCTCCTGTGCGGTGAAGGACGATGGAGGGAGGAATCGGAACCTGCCCGCCGGCGGGCCGGAGGTATGGTCGCATTCTAGGAACCGTTCGCGGCAACGAACGTACGGTACCCGGTCGCATAGGACCCCGATCCCATCCATTCGGCAGGGCCTGCGTCTTCATGCGTTCCGGCGCGGCCACAGCACCGAGGCGATGGCGGCGACCGTCAGCGCCACGGCCGCCCAGTCCTGCCAGTGCAGGCGCTCGCCCAGCCACAGCGCGCCGCCGAACACGCCGAGCACGGGGATGAACATCACGGACAGCGTGGAGGCCACGGGCGGCAGCGTGCGTGCCAGGTAGAACCAGGCCGGCTGCGCGAAGCCGAAGGCCAGCACGGCGTTGTAGAGCACCGCGCCCCACACGACCGGCGTGGGCATCGCCCAGCGGTCGCGCTCGAACACCACCGACAGCACGACCAGCACCGCCAGCGTCTGCACCGTCATCCAGAACGACAGCGTGAGCGTGGGCAGCGGGATGGTGCTGCGCCGCAGCAGCTGCGTGCCCAGCCCCCAGGCGGCAGCGGCCGAAAGCATCAGCAGCACGCCGTAGGGCCGACCGCCCAGGGCGCTCAGCTCGTGCCACAGCAGCAGCAACACGCCGCCGGCCGCGGCCGCGACGCCGCCCCACGCACGGGGCGCCAGACGCTCGCCGAAGCAGGCGGCGCCCAGCACCGCCGAGAAGATCGGCATGGTGTAGCCCAGGATGGCCGCCCGCCCGCTCGAGAGTTCGGGAATGGCCAGGATGGCCAGCACGTACCACACCACCATGTTCGCGAGACCCAGGCCCGCCAGGGGCCACCAGTAGGCGCGCGGCACGGCGAAGGGCAGGCGCAGGGCCGCCAGCACCGCACCGAGCAGCGGCAGCCCCAGGCCGAGCACCAGCACGCGGAAGGTCAGCGGCGGAAAGCCCGTCACGCCCAGCTTCATCACTGGCCAGTTCAGCCCCCACACCAAGGTCAGGACGATGAGCACGACAAGCTGGCGGCGGGTGAGTACGGGCATGGATGCGGATCGTATCGGGGAGGCGCAACCCGCGCAGTCGTGCGCGGCACCCGGCCCGGCGTCGCGCAGGGGTGCCTTCTACAATCCCGGCCATGACCTTCATCGACATGCTGCGCGGCGCCACCGCGCGCAACGACTCCCTGCTCTGCGTGGGACTGGACCCCGAGCCCGCGCGCTTTCCCGCCGGCCTGCGCGGCGACGCCGGCCGGATCTACGACTTCTGCGCGGCGATCGTGGACGCCACGGCCGACCTCGCCTGCGCCTTCAAGCCCCAGATCGCGTATTTCGCCGCGCACCGCGCGGAAGAACAGCTCGAACGCCTGGTGCAGCACATGCGCGCCACGGCGCCGCACGTGCCGGTGATTCTGGACGCCAAGCGCGGCGACATCGGATCGACGGCGCAGCAGTACGCGATTGAGGCCTTCGAGCGCTACGGCGCCGACGCGGTGACGCTTTCGCCCTTCATGGGCTTCGACTCGATCGAGCCCTACCTGGCCTACCACGGCAAGGGCGCCTTCCTGCTGTGCCGCACCTCCAACCCGGGCGGCGACGACCTGCAGAGCCAGCGCCTGGCGAGCGTGGACGGCCAGCCCCTGCTGTTCGAGCACGTCGCGCGCCAGGCCCAGGGCCCCTGGAACCGCAACGGCCAGCTCGGCCTCGTGGTGGGCGCCACCTACCCGGCCGAGATCGAACGCGTGCGCGCCCTCGCCCCCACGCTGCCGCTGCTCATCCCGGGCGTGGGCGCCCAGGGCGGCGACGCGGCCGCCACGGTGCGCGCCGGGCTGCGGCCGGACGGCCCGATCGTGGTGAATTCCTCGCGTGCGATCCTGTACGCGAGCGCGGACGAAGGCTTTGCCGCCGCGGCGCGGCAGGCGGCGCTGGCCACGCGCGCTGCGTTGAACGCGGCGCGGGGCTGAGCGCTCAAGCGTGGCAGTCTTGGCAGGAGCCGAGGCTGCTGCCGCGTCAACCAGCCAGCAGCTCACGGTCCCGCGGCCAGGGGGGCAGGGTCTGTGTCGGAGCTGAAGCTCACGGACCTGCAATCTTGCGACCACCGTGGTCGCACCATGGCGCTTTCAGAAAATTCCGAGCGCCCCAGAACTGTGCCGCTGGCGTCCACCAACTGCACAAAACCCGCGCCGCTTTTATATTGAAAAGCTTCTATGCGATAGGGCCCTGTGGGGCATGCGTCCACGAAGAGCTGAGAGGTTGCAGGTTTGGAGAGGTATCCAAGCAAAAGCAAACCAATGCCCAACAACACGGCACCCAACAGCCATTTCCCTGCAACATTAATCAAACGTTTCATGCCGCAATAATATCACCATGGAAAATAATTAAATCATGAAAACACTTTCTGCAATGGGACAGGAATTTTGTACCGATGAACGTCAGAGAATATCAAGAAATCTGCTCCCGCCCCAGTACGTGACCGCCATTCATTGAAACTCCTATTTTCCACCATCGACAACCCCCTCCCTGGCAATTTGTGAGCGCCATCCCACCCCCAATAGCCCAGAGGCTGATCACCAGAAAAGTCATAAGAATCGCGAATGTAAAACAAAAGTTCTTCCAGGTAAACCGTATGGACGGTTTTCAGACCTTTTTTTGATGGAATGACACGGCCTCGGCCAGATACATGCAACGTAAACGCGCCCAAGGCACAATACAGGTCATCCAAAGGATCCGTCAACTTTTCCCAACGATTGGATGCAACCGGCCTTGCATTCATATGGGAAGAATCAATCAATACCACGGAAGATTCTACGTCTCCGAATCTGGCTTCATGCGTTGCAATCTTCCCGCACTTCATTAAACAACGATATAGCTCATCCCACGAAAGCTTTGCGCTCTTCTCGGAAGATTGCCCCAGCACTGCCGCTCTGAGTTCATCAAAAACGGCCTGTGTGCGAGCGTACCGCATGGCCCAGCTCATGGAAACCGTGCTTTCATCTATATAACCACGAGGCAAATCTGAGTGTCTTATTTCGTAACCCCTTTTCCACCGATCTGGCAGAAGAAAAGCAGATCCAAGAAACCATCTGCGCATTAATGAGGCGCCCACATTAAAACCTTTGCGCTCCATGACTTCAGGGATCTCCGTCAACTGCAAATCACGAAAGCAGGCAGCCGCAGGGTAAGATCCTGACAACGCGATGGGTGATCCAACGACCCTGCTGCCCGCAAGGAATGCGTCTCGCACGGCTTCATTCAACGACATATTGATCCTTTTTAATCGATGAGCAAAATCAATTGTCCTCCACCCTCAAAAACCGACGAAATTACGGCGCTGAAATTTTCGTTATCTGACGAATAACATTGGATTCTGGCTGCGTCTAGAATCCATTTGGCAAGACGCTTCCTTCACCATTCCAGCTCTCACACAACACACCATGCAGCTCAAATGGGTAGAAGACTTCATCGCCCTGGCCCGCGAACGCAGCTTCACGCGGGCGGCGGAGTCGCGGCACGTCACGCATCCCGCGTTCGGCCGGCGCATCCGGGCGCTGGAAGCCTGGGCGGGCACGGCGCTGGTGGAGCGCGGCGGCGCGGAGGGTGAATCCGCGCCCGGTGCCGATGCCCGCAGCCGCGGCGGCGCGGGCGGCCCGGTGCGCCTGACCGCGGCAGGCACGGCGTTTCTCGCGACGGCGGAGCAGCTCGCGCGGGAACTGTCGCAGTCGCAGGAGGAACTGCGCGCCATCGCCGGGCGGCAGGCGCGGTCGGTGACCCTCGCCACGGGCCGCACGCTGGCGCGCACCGTGCTGGCGGATGCGCTGCCCCGCATGCGCACCGTGCTGCGGACCGCGGAGCTGCACGTGGTCACCAACGGACTGACGCAGACGGTGGCGATGCTGGAGCGCGGCGAGGCCGATCTCTGGCTCGGCTACCACCATGCGGCGCTGGAAGTGCGCCTGGACGGCCGTGCCTATGCGCACGCCACGCTCGCTTCGGACCGGCTGGTGCCGGTGTCGCGCGCGAACGCGCAGGGTGGGCCGCAGCATGCACTCTCGCCCACCGGCCCGGCCGTTCCCTATCTCGCGTACGCGGACACGCTGGCGCTCGGTCGGCTGGTGGAAGACCTGCTCGCGCGGCACCCGCTGGCGCCGCGGCTGCGCCGCATCATCGAGTGCGATTCGGCCGATGCGCAGTACGAGTACGTGCAGCGCGGCGTGGGGGTCGCGTGGCTGCCGTGGTCGATGGTGCGCCCGGATTGCCAGAGCGGCCGGCTGGCGCCTGCGGGGGACCGGCGGCTGGAGTTACGGTTCGACGTGCGCTTGGTGCGGCCCAAGCGCCGGCTCACCGAGGCCGCAGAGGCCATCTGGCAGGCGCTCGCCCGCAACTGAGCGGTAAAGCTCCCGGTGCCAAAACAGCACCACTGCGTGCCGTCTTGGCACGGCACGCCGACGGAGGAATCCCACAATCGGGCCCACAACCATTCCCCCACCGCCCACGGAGACCTCCCATGTCCTTGTTCCGCACCCACCGCGAGCCTGCGCGCGCCGGCTCGCCCCGCCCCGGCCGCCGCGGCGCGCTCGCCCTGCTCGCCCCGCTGGCGCTGGCCGCCGCATTCGCCGGCCCGCAGGCCGCGCTCGCGCAGGACGCCTGGCCCGCCAAGCCGATCACACTGGTCGTGGGCTATCCGCCCGGCGGCAGCACCGACCTGACGGCCCGCACGCTGGGTACGGAACTCTCCACGCGCCTGGGCGTGCCGGTGGTGATCGAGAACCTGGGCGGGGCCGGCGGTGCGATCGGCGCGCAGAAGGTGGCCAGCAGCGCGCCGGACGGCTACACGCTGCTGCTGGGTGCGAGCAACGAGATCGCGATCAACCGGCTCGTGACGAAAAAGGTGAAGTACGACGTGAAGGATTTCACGGCGCTGTCGCTGGTCGCCTCGCAGCCGCTGGTGCTGGTGGCCTCCACCGGCTCGGGCGTGAAGAGCGCCGCCGATTTCGTGCAGCGCGTGCGCTCGCAGCCGGGCAAGACCAGCTACGGCAGCTCGGGCGTGGGCACCGCGCTGCACCTGGCCGGCGAAATGGTCAAGGAGCAGGGCCAGCTCTTCATGACGCACATTCCCTACCGCGGCGTGGCGCCGCTCACCAGCGACCTGATGGGCAACAACATCGAGTTCGGCGTGTTCGTGCTCTCCAGCGCGCTGCCGCACATCCGCAGCGGCAAGGTGGTGGCGCTGGGCACGACCGAGGCGCGCCGCTCGGCGATCACGCCCGACATCCCGGCCCTGGCCGAGCTGCCGCAGTTCAAGAACGTGGACATCAACGTGTGGTTCGCGCTGATGGGCCCCGGGAACCTGCCGCGCCCGGTGGCGGACAAGCTGCGCAAGGCGACGCGCGACGCCCTGCAGTCGCCCGATTTCCGCAAGAAGATGGAAGCCAGCGGATCCGTCGTGGCGTCCCCCACCGTGGACCTCGATGCCTACCTGGCCGCCGAAGTGGCCAAGTACCGCAAGATCGTCCAGTTCGCCAAGATCGAAGAGTGATGCCTGTGACCTCCAACACCGCTGACTCCTCCCTGCGCTTCGCGCTTCCGAAGCCCGACCTCGGCGCATGGCGCGCCGGCAACACCGGCACCGAAGGCGTCTGGCGCTTCGACTCCGGCCGGCCGGGCCGCCACGTGCTGATCACCGCGCTGGTGCATGGCAACGAGCTGTGCGGCGCGTGGGCGCTGTGCGACCTGCTGGACGCCGGCATCCGCCCGCAGGCGGGCAGCCTCACCCTGGCCTTCTGCAACCTGGCCGCGTTCGACCGCTTCGATCCGCAGGACCACGACGCCTCGCGCTTCGTCGACCAGGACATGAACCGCCAGTGGAGCGACGACCGGCTGGACGCCGCCGACACGCAGGAACGCCGCCGCGCCGCCGCGCTGCGCCCCTTCGTGCGCGAAGCCGACTGGCTGCTCGACCTGCATTCGATGCACGAGCCCGGTGCGCCGCTGCTGCTCACCGGCACGCATGCGCGCAACCAGGCCCTGGCACGCCGCATGGGCGCCCCCGAGTACGTGGTGGCCGATGCGGGGCACCAGGACGGCGTGCGCATGCGCGATTACGGCCGCTTCGGCCATGCGGATGCCGAAGAGGCGGGCGAGGGCGGTACGCGCTCGCTGCTGATCGAATGCGGCTTCCATGGCGATCCGGCGAGCCGCACCGTGGCGCGCGACCAGTGCGCTCGCTTCCTCGAGGCCGCCGGCACGCTGGATGCCGCCGCGCTCACGCAGGCCCTGCCCGGCTGGCGCCAGCCCGACGCACCGCGGCAGTGGGTGCTGGAGGTGACGGGCCCGGTCGTCGCGCGCAGCAGCGGCTTCCGCTTCGTGCGCCCGGTGACGGCGCTGGAAGCGATCCCGAAGGCGGGCACGGTGATCGGCGACAACGACGGCGAACCCGTCGCCACGCCCTACGACGACTGCGTGCTGGTGATGCCGTCCACGCGCCAGGCGCGCACGGGTGTCACGGTGGTGCGGTTCGCGCGGCGGCGCCCGCTGTAGCGGCAGGGGCGGGCCTCAGTGGCCCGCCGTTTTCGAGAACAGGTTGATCACCAGCACGCCCGCCAGGATCAACCCCATGCCCGCCAGCGCCGGGCCGTCGAGCCGCTGGCCGTAGACCAGCCAGCCGATGGTCGACACCAGCACGATGCCGATGCCGGACCAGATCGCATAGGCGATGCCGGTGGGGATCGCCTGCAGGGTGAGCGAGAGGAAGTAGAACGACACGCCGTAGCCGGCCAGGGTGACCAGGCTCGGCACGGGGCGGGTGAAGCCCTCGGAGGCCTTGAGGAAAGAGGTCGCGACGACTTCGGCGCCGATCGCGACCGCGAGGTAGAGGTGGTGGATGCCCATGGCCCGATTGGACCACCGAGCGCACCGTTCAGCGCCGCCGGGCGGCGGCCCAGCGCGGCCCCAGCACCACGCAGGCCAGCGCCGCCACCACCGCGGCGATGCCCGCCCACTGCCAGGCCGACACGTGCTCGCCCAGCACCAGCATGCCGGCCGACAGGCCCACCACCGGCACGGCGAGGCTGAAGGGCGCCACGCGGTTGGCGGGATAGCGCGTGAGCAGCCCCGTCCAGAGCCCGTAGCCGAGGATGGTGGCCGCCCAGCCGAGGTACGCCACCGACCCCCAGGCCAGCCCGGGCAAGGCCGTCCATGCATCGGCCTGCAGCCACCGCGCGGCACCATCGTCGAAGGCGAGGGAGAGCGCGACGAAGGGCAGCACCGGCATCAGGCTGCTCCAGGCCACGAAAGACAGCGGACGGTAGCCGGGCGATTCCTGCTGGGCCATGCGCGCGACGATGTTGGACGCGGCCCAGGACGCGGCGCCGCAGAGCGCCAGGCCCACGCCGGCCAGCGTCACCCCATCCGTCGCACCGCCCGGTGCGACGAAGTGCAGGCCGAAGCAGACCAGGCCCAGCGCCGCCAGCCCCAGGCCGACCACCAGCGGGCGGCCCGGGCGCTCGTGCAGCAGCAGGTAGGCCCAGAACGCGGTGAAGAACACCTGCGTCTGCAGCAGCACGCTCGCGAGGGCCGCGGTGAGCCCTACGCGCAGCGCCAGGAACACCATGCCGAACTGTCCCACGCCCTGGAAGAGCCCGTAGAGCACCACCCAGCGCCAGCGCACGGCGGGTGGGCGCAGGAAGAAGACGAGCGGCAGCGCGGCGAAGACGTACCGCATCGCGCCGAGCTGGAAGGGCGTGAAAAAGCGCAGGCCCCATTTCATCACCACGAAATTCACGCCCCAGAGCATGACCACGGCGAGCGCGGCCAGCAGATCGCGCGGGGCCAGCGGCGCGGCCTGCCCGCCGGCACTCATCGCACACCCCCCTGCGAAGCGGCCGCGCTCGCCCTGCCCCCGCAAGAACAGGGGAGGCAACGCGAGGCGAAAGGCGTGGAGCAGCGGGACATGGGAACGGGGAAGAAGGGGGAGCGGGGAACGGCAGCAACCGCTGCCGGGCCAACGGCCGAGCAGCGGGGCGGCGGGAGGCATGCATAACGGCACGTGACGGCACCGGGTTGAGGGGCCATGGCGCGAAATGCTGCCTGCCCATTATGAAGATGGAGCGGGCTTGATGCCGGTCAAGCCTTCCGTCTACCGGCATACCCTTTGCATGGCGGGTGATTCACAATTACTTACGCCTCGCGCTGGTTATGTCCTTCCCACCATCCACCGATCGCCCTCCCATGTCTCCCCTGCACCGCCTGAGCCTGCTCCACAAGTTCCTCATCCTGGGGGTCATCGCGCTGCTCGTGGGCGCCCTGCCCACGATCCTGTACGTGGCCGGCGCCCTGCACGGCATCACGGCCGCGCAGCGTGAGAGCCGGGGCGCGCCACCGCTCATCGCGGTGAACCGCGCGGTGCAGCAGTTGCAGGTGCACCGCGGTCTGTCGGCGGCCATGCTGGGCGGGGACGACGCGCTGGCCGCCCGGCGCCCGGCCGTGCGCGACGCGCTCAACCAGGCGTTCGCAGAGGCGCGCAAGGCCTTCGCGGAAGCGGACGTGCCGCCGGCCCAGGTGCAGGCCTGGACGCAGGCGGAGCAGACCTGGCGCACGCTGGAGCAGGCCGTGGGCGCACGCACGCTGCAGCCGCCGCAGAGCCTCGCGCAGCACACGCAGCTCGTGGCGACGCTGATGCAGATCGGCGAAGAGCTGCTGCACCACTACGGCTTCCAGACCGATCCGGACACCGCCACGCAGGACCTGATCCAGGCCGCGGCCGTCAACGCCCCGATGCTCGGCGAGAAGCTCGGCCTCTTGCGCGGCCAGGGTGCGGGTTACCTCGCGCGGCAGGCCCTGCCGCCCGAAGGCAAGGGCGCACTGCAGGCCCTGCAGCAGCGGGTGGGCGAGCTGGAGGCCGACACGTTCCGCAATTTCGAGCGCGCACTGGCCGACGGCGCATTGCGCCAGGCCCTGTCCGGCCCGGTGCAGGACGTGCGCCAGCGCGTGGCGGCATCGCGCCAGCTGGTGGACCGCAGCCTGCTGTCGGCCCCGGAGATCACCACGCCCGCCAAGGATTACTTCGACCAGCTCACGGGCACCCTGGAAGCGCTCAACCAGCTCAACACCCAGGCCATGGCCAGCCTGGACGCGGCACTGCGCGAGCGCGTGGCGGCCGACCAGCGCACGCTGGCCATCGCCCTGGTCTCGCTGCTGCTCGCCCTGGCCGTGGGCACGGGGCTCGGCGCGGTGTTCATGCGCTCGATCACGCAGCCGCTCGCGCAGGCGGTGCAGCTGGCGAGCGCCGTGGCCGACGGCGACCTGGGCGGCAGCGACATGCCCCACGGCACGAACGAGGTGGGGCGCCTCATCGCGGCCCAGCAGCAGATGCGTGCGCGCCTGCGGCCGATGGTGGCGCAGGTGCGCGGCGGCGCCGAGGGCGTGGCCACGGCCAGCGCGCAGATCGCGCAGGGCAACATGGACCTGTCGGCCCGCACCGAAAGCCAGGCCAGCGCCCTGGAGCAGACGGCCGCGTCCATGGAAGAGATGACGGCCACGGTGCGGCAGAACGCCGACAACGCGCGCCAGGCCAACCAGCTCGCAATGAACGCGAGCCTCGTGGCGGCGCAGGGCGGCGAAGTGGTGACGCAGGTGGTGCAGACCATGCAGGGCATCCGAACGTCGTCGGGCCGGATCGCGGACATCATCGGCGTGATCGACTCGATCGCCTTCCAGACCAACATCCTGGCACTGAACGCGGCCGTGGAGGCGGCCCGCGCGGGCGAGCAGGGCCGGGGCTTCGCGGTGGTGGCGGGCGAGGTGCGCGCGCTCGCGGGCCGCAGCGCCGAGGCGGCACGGGAGATCAAGGCGCTCATCACCGACAGCGTGCAGCGCGTGCAGCAGGGCGGCGAACTCGCGGACCAGGCGGGCTCGACCATGGCCGAGGTGGTGCAGGCGATCCAGCGCGTGACCGGCATCATGGCCGAGATCAGCGAGGCGAGCCAGGAGCAGAGCCAGGGCGTGGCGCAGGTGGGCGAGGCCGTGACGCAGATGGACCAGGCCACGCAGCAGAACGCGGCCCTGGTCGAGGAAATGGCCGCGGCGGCCAACAGCCTGCGCGCCCAGGCCGACGAACTGGTGCAGGCGGCGGCGGCGTTCCGGCTCGGCGCCGGAGACGTCGCTGCAGCCGGCGCATCCAGCGCCACTGGCGCAACCGGTGCGCAGCGTCCGGGGCACGCATCCGCTTCCCTGCGCGCCTGACCGGCACCTGACTTTTTGCGGGATCCGCCCTTGCCTGGCCTGCCTCGCGGCCGGGTTGGCTCGCCCGCGCCACACCGGACGCACGATTAACACTTCGTCACGATTTATCCGCACGAGAGCCTGCATGCTGACAACCGGTAGCGATTTCCTGCGTTAGGCACATTCGCCAGCGCAGGTGCGATGCCATCTGCGTTCGAGTCTCCCGCCACTACGGAAGCTGATCCATGCACCCCACTCCCACGGCCCCCGCCGAGGTGGCCGCGCGCGCGCCTGATACGGTCGTTCCTCCCGCCACGGCAGCCGCGGCGCCTTCGTCTTCCGCAGCCCCGGCCTTGGCCAGTCTGGCGGCGGCGGGCTTTCTCGCGGCCTGCGGCGGCGGAAGCGGCGGCGATCCGGCCGGCCCTGCGCCGGACGGCAGTGCCATGGGGGGCGGGGGCAGCAGCCCGGGCACGGGCACACCAGGTACAGATGGCGGCACGGCGGCTGCCGCCCCCACCAGCGAGGAGGCTGCCCGCTTCCTGCTGCAGGCGCAGTTCTCGGCCACCGACGACGAGATCGCCGCGGTGCGCGCCCAGGGCTATGCCGCGTGGCTGGCCCAGCAGTTCGCACAGCCCATCGGCACCACGGGCGCCGACTGGCTCACGCAGCGCGGCTACGGTGTGGCGAATGCGGACACCCGCTACCACAACGCCTCGTACCCGGCCGACTACATGCTGTGGGCCCAGCTCTTCACGGAGCGCGACGCCGTGCGCAAGCGCGTGGCGCTGGCGCTCTCGGAGATCATGGTCGTGTCCACCACGGGGCTGAACCAGACCTGGCCCGCGTTCCTCGCCGCCGGCTACTGGGACGTGCTCAACCAGCATGCGCTCGGCAATTTCCGCGCGCTGCTGGAGGCCGTGACGCTCAACCCCGGCATGGGCGTGTACCTCAACGTCCTGGGCAGCCAGAAGGAAGATGCGCGCACCGGCCGGCAGCCCGACGAGAACTACGCCCGCGAGGTGATGCAGCTCTTCACCCTGGGCCTGTACCGGCTGAACGCCGACGGCACCGAGCAGCGCGACGCGAGCGGCAACCGCATCGAGACCTACGGCCCTTCCGACGTGAGCCACCTCGCGCGGGTGTTCACCGGCTACGACTACGACCGCAGCCAGAACCAGTCCTTCACCGTGGGCACCAGCACCGTGTCCGGCCCGCAGCAGGCGGTGCGGCCGATGGTGCTCGTCGCCAGCCGGCACTCCACGCTGGCCGCGACCTTCCTGGGCACCACCGTCGCGGCCGGCGCCGCGGGCGACGCGGCCCTGAAGACGGCGCTCGATACGCTCTTCAACCACCCCAACGTGGCCCCGTTCATCGGCCGCCAGCTCATCCAGCGGCTGGTGACGAGCAACCCCAGCCCCGCCTACGTGGCGCGGGTGGCCGCCGCCTTCGCGGACAACGGCAGCGGCGTGCGCGGCGATCTGCGCGCCGTGGTCGCGGCGATCCTGCTCGACCCGGAAGCCCGCGGCGCCGCAGGCCTCTCCGGCCCCGCGTTCGGCCGGCTGCGCGAACCCATGGTGCGCTTCGTGCAGTGGGGCCGCACCTTCGGCCTGCGGTCGGCCCGCGGCAGCTGGAAGCTCGGCGACCTGAGCGACCCCGCCACGCGGCTGGGGCAGAGCCCGCTGCGCTCGCCCTCGGTGTTCAATTTCTTCCGCCCCGGCTACGTGCCGCCCTCCACGGCCCTCGCGTCCGCCGGACAGGTCGCGCCGGAGTTCCAGATCGTCACCGAGTCCAGCGTGGGCGGCTACCTGAACTTCATGCAGAACGCGATCCGCAACGGGCTGTTCGTGAACGCTCCCGACCTGCCGCAGAACAACGCGAGCAACACCAGCAACGGCTTCGACATCACTTGCGACTATGCCGCCCTGCTGCCGCTGGTGGCCGACGCCAACGCGCTGGTGCGCAAGGCGGCGCTGCTGCTCTCGGCCGGCCAGGTGCCGGCGGCCACGCAGGCGCGCATCGCCCAGGCACTGGCCGCCACGCCCGTCACGGCCACGAGCAGCGCCGCGGCGCAGCTCAACCGCGTCGCGGCCGCCGTCCTCCTGGTCATGGCCTGCCCGGCCTACCTTGTGCAGAAATGACATGAACGGCCCGCGCCGTCCCCCCACCGGAGCCCATTCCATGCCGTTCATCGATCCCGCACGCCACACGCGCCGCGCCTTCCTGCGCCGCTCGTCCCAGCTCGCCGCCACGGGCGCCGCACTGCCCATGGCCCTGAACCTCGCCGCGATGGGCGAGGCCGCCGCCTTCGAAGCGCAGGACTACAAGGCGCTGGTCTGCGTCTTCCTGTTCGGCGGCTGCGACTACGCCAACACCGTCGTGCCCTACGACGGCGCGCGCTACGCGCAGTACGCCACCATCCGCGGCGGCCACAGCGACGGCACGGCCGGCGGCATCGCGCTCGGGCGCGCGTCGCTGGGTGCCACGCTGCTGCAGCCCACCACGCCCCTGGCCGGAGGCCTGCAGTACGCGCTGCATCCCTCGATGACCGGCATGGCCGGCCTCTTCAACGCCGGCCGCGCGGCCGTGCAGCTCAACGTCGGCCCGCTGCTGGTGCCGCTCACGCGCGCGCAGTACGCGAGCGGCGACCGGCGCAACTATCCGCTGCCGCCCAAGCTGTTCTCGCACAACGACCAGCAATCGGTCTGGCAGTCGCAGGGCGCCGAAGGCTCCACCGTGGGCTGGGGCGGCAACCTGGGCGACCTCGCGCTGTCGTCCAACGCCACCTCGCTCTTCACCTGCATCTCGGCCAGCGGCAACGCCGTGTTCCTGGCGGGCGACCAGGCCCTGCAATACCAGATCAGCCCGAGCGGCGCCGTACCCATCAACGGCGTGAAGGGCAACATCTACGGCTCCGCCGCGGTGCGCGGCGTCTTCAGCGAACTGGTACAGGCCGCCGGCAGCCACGTGCTGGAGGCGGAATACGCGCGCGTCACGCAGCGCTCCATTGGCGCGGAAGGGCAGATCTCCGCCGCCCTGGCCAGCGCGAACCTCTCCACCGCCTTCCCCACGAACAATGCGCTGGCCGACCAGCTCAAGGTGGTGGCGCGGCTGATCGCGGCGCGCGGCGCGCTCGGCACGAAGCGCCAGGTGTTCTTCGTCTCCCTGGGCGGCTTCGACCTGCACGACAACCTCATCGCCACCCAGCCCGCGCTGCTGGACAAGGTGAGCAGCGCCATGACCGCCTTCTACAACGCCACCGCCGAACTGGGCGTGGCCGACAAGGTCACCGCCTTCACGGCATCGGATTTCGGCCGCACGCTCACCTCCAACGGCGACGGCTCCGACCACGGCTGGGGCAGCCACCATTTCGTGGTCGGCGGCGCGGTGCGCGGCGCGGCCTTCTACGGCGCGCCGCCACCGGTGAGCGTGGGCAACGGCAGCGGCAGCGAAGACCAGTGGCACGTGGGCCAGGGGCGCCTGCTGCCCAGCACTGCCGTCGACCAGTACGCCGCCACCCTGGCACGCTGGTTCGGCGTGGCGAACACCGAGCTGGCGGGCGTGCTGCCGCGCATCGGTAATTTCGGGGGGTCGGCGTATCCGGTGAATCTGGGGTTCCTGGGGTAGTGCCGCACTGCAAGACGGTGGCAGCGGATGGTCACTGCGCGGTGGTTGCCTTGCTTCCTGGTCTTGCCGGGCACCCCGTCCCCAGCGGCGGGTCTCCGCATTCGGGAGGAATGCCCTCGAAGACCACCACGCTGCCTACCATCACCGTGTTGATGGCGACCGGCGCATCGAGAAGCCAATCGAACTGTCCGCCGGATTGCAGGTCCACGACCTCGCTCTCACGCAACAGTTTCTTGGGGGACACACGATACAGGCGCACGACATAAGGCATTTTCAGGTCGTGGTGGATAAGGCGCTGAAGGATCGATGCCTTGTGAAACTCCAGGCGGTAGACCCCATGGGGGCTGTTGTAGCCGTACAAGAAGGTCGGGGAAGCCGCGTGCCAAACGACGGCAACGAAAGCATTCAGTGCCAAGCACCAAATAAGACACGGGACCGTTTTCAAAAAAGACCATCTGTTGGCCTGTAAAGGTCTCATTGCTTCATGCAAACGAGAAGAGGAGACGGCGGTTCGCATTCGGATCGCAGTTGGTCGAATCGCACGTCCTTGCCAAATTGCACGTCATTGGCACTTCCTGGCGAGTCCAGGTTCCAGACAATGGCATCGTTGCGCCAACGGTCCACCACGGGGCTGGTACCCAGCAACTTTTGACCGTTCGACTGGTACAGCTTGACTACGAAAGGCTGGGCGAAATTCCGGTGCATCATCTTCTGGAACCAGGATGCATCGTAGACTTCCAGCCGGTACATATGCAATGGGCTGTTGTAACGGTTTTGCAGCGTAGGGGATGAAAGATACCATGCCAGAAAAATTGCCGCGCCCAACATCAAGCAGACGACAATGCATTGAATTTTCTTTATATCAAGCTGATTTGCTATTTTATTTTTCATCTTTCGGACAACCGGGCAATGACTTCTGATTTTTGCATTCAGACGGGATGTTGTTGAATATCGCGTCCCGGCCTACATACACCGTATTAAAATCCAGTGGTGGAGCCGTATGCCAACTGACCTGCGCGGTTCCTCCGCTCATGTCCACCACGGGACTCTCCCCGAGTAAAGCCCTCGGCTCGATACGGTAAAGGCGCACGACCACAGGCTCGTACAATTCATAATGCATCAGCCGCTGGAGAATGGATGCATGATGGACATCCACCCGGTAAGTCATGTGGGGGCTGTTGTCGCTGAACATAAAATCCTGGAATGACAACTTCCATCCCAACCAAATGATTGCACTGACTCCCAGCAGCCAAAAAAAGCAATGGATTTTTTTAAAGAGATTAGGCATTACCATTCCAGTTGAAAAGGGAAAGGGAGCCTTACACGGAGCACATCCGACAAGACAATGAAGTCGCCACCCCTACCGTGCAAAGCACGCCACCGACGGAAATCACTATTCTGCACGAGATAATTGTGACTCATGATCTGCTCTTATTTCTCTCTCGCCCATTGCTCCGAAATGGAAACCCGACTTCCCCAATGAACCCTTTCCACACCTCCGAAGCCCAGAAACCTAATGGCTGTGAAAGAAAGAAATTTTTCCCATCGTTGAAATCGTAACTATCTCTTAAATAGAACCCCAACTCATCAATCGCCATCGCGGCTTTCCCCGGTCCCTTCGGCGTCACCAGTCCTGAAACTGCCACTTTGAGCGTGGCCTCTCCCATGGCACCATAGAAATCGTCGAGGGGATCGCTGAGTTGTCCCAAACCCAGATAGTTCACTTGGCAAGTTTTATCCAGCATCTTTGCAGGCTGTGCCAGATCTCCAAATCGCCATGTCTGCGTGGCGATGTGGGCCATGCTCTGCTCCCTGACGAGCCTCTTCAATTGCGAAAGACCGGCAGGAGTCGCCCACTGGGACTGCAGTTTTGCGATGCCGGCATTCACTCTCGCAAATCCCCGGGCCCATTTCATAGAAACAGTATTTTCGTCCAAATGGGCAGCCTGGAGCACAACCGGGCGGTAAGCCGCCTCTCCTGCTTTCATCTCACCGGGCATCTCAAACCCCGCCCCGCGAAACCACCGCTCCATCAACGCCGCCGCCACCGGCCATCCCAGGCGCGAGCGCATCACCCCCGGAATATCATCCAGTTGAAAAAGCCGCACCTTGGGCGGCAGTTTTTTCTCCAGTTGCGCACGCAACTGCTCCTGGTCGACACGGACCATTCCACCCATGGAACCCTCCCTCCGCCATCGCTGGCTGTTTTAGCGGCGCGATTCTATGGAAGAGCCGGGATGCTCAACAGTGGGTGTTCGCCTCGTTACTTTGGTAACGGCTGGATGGTTCCGCGAAGGGCAACGGGTTACAAATACCGCGCCAGATACCGCCCCGTATGGCTTTCCGGGTTCGCCGCCACGTCCTCGGGCGTGCCCTCGGCCACCACGGTGCCACCGCCCGCCCCGCCCTCGGGTCCCATGTCGATGATCCAGTCGGCGGTCTTGATCACGTCCAGGTTGTGCTCGATCACGACGATGGTGTTCCCTGCGTCGCGCAGCTGGTGCAGCACCTTCAGCAGCAGGTCGATGTCGGCGAAGTGCAGGCCGGTGGTGGGTTCGTCGAGGATGTAGAGCGTGCGGCCGGTGTCGCGCTTCGAGAGTTCCTGCGCGAGCTTGACGCGCTGCGCCTCGCCGCCCGAGAGCGTAGTCGCGGCCTGCCCCATGCGGATGTACGACAGGCCCACGTCGAGCAGCGTCTGCAGCTTGCGCGCGATGGACGGCACGTCCTTGAAGAAGGCGTACGCGTCCTCCACGGTGAGCTCCAGCACCTGCGCGATGTTCAGGCCCTTCCACTGCACTTCCAGGGTCTCGCGGTTGTAGCGCTGGCCGTGGCAGACGTCGCAGGGCACGTAGACGTCGGGCAGGAAGTGCATTTCCACCTTCACCACGCCATCGCCCTGGCAGGCTTCGCAGCGGCCGCCCGCCACGTTGAACGAGAAGCGTCCGGGGCCGTAGCCGCGCTCCTTGGCCGTGTTCGTCTCGGCCATGAGTTCGCGGATGGGCGTGAACAGGCCGGTGTAGGTGGCCGGGTTGCTGCGCGGCGTGCGGCCGATGGGCGACTGGTCGACGTTGATGACCTTGTCGAAGTACTCGATGCCCTCGATCGCCTCGTGCGGCGCGGGCTCCTCGTGCGCGCGGTAGAGCTGGCGCGCCACGGCGGCGTAGAGCGTGTCGTTGACCAGCGTGCTCTTTCCCGAGCCCGACACGCCCGTCACGCAGGTGAGCAGGCCCACGGGGAACTCCACGCTCACGTTCTTCAGGCTGTGGCCGCTGGCGCCGACGACGCGCAGCGCCTGCAGGCGCCCCTGCTTCGCGCGGTGCTCGGCCATGCGCTCGGCGCGGCGGCGGCTCGCATCGGTCTCGGGGAAGCGCGATTTGCCCTTCTTCACGGGTTCGGGCTCCGCCGCCTCCAGCACCGGCAGCCAGGGCGTGCGGCGGGCGGGCACGGGGATGGTGCGCGCACCGGAGAGGTACTGGCCGGTGAGCGAATCGGGATGGGCGCACAGCTCGGCGCTCGTGCCCTGGGCCATCACGCGGCCGCCGTGCACGCCCGCGCCGGGTCCCATGTCCACGCAGTGGTCGGCGGCGCGGATCATGTCCTCGTCGTGCTCGACCACGATCACGCTGTTGCCGATGTCGCGCAGGTGCTGCAGCGTGGCGATCAGCCGGTCGTTGTCGCGCTGGTGCAGGCCGATGCTGGGCTCGTCGAGCACGTACATCACGCCCGTGAGTCCCGAGCCGATCTGGCTGGCCAGGCGGATGCGCTGCGCCTCGCCGCCCGAAAGCGTCTCGGCGCTGCGGTCCAGGCTCAGGTAGTTCAGTCCCACGTCGTTCAGGAAGGTGAGGCGCGTGGCGATCTCGCGCACCACCTTGCCGGCGATCTCGGCCTTGGAGCCCGTGAGCGCGAGCGCTTCGAACCAGGCCAGCGCCTCGGCCAGCGTGGCGTGGCTCACTTCGTAGATCGCGCGCGACTGTTCGCCTTCGCCCACGCGCACGTGGCGCGCCTCGCGGCGCAGGCGGGTGCCGTGGCAATCCGGGCAGGGCTGGGTGCTGCGGTAGCGGGCCAGGTCCTCGCGCACCACGGTCGAATCGGTCTCGCGGTAGCGCCGCGCCATGTTGGGCAGCACGCCTTCGAAGGGATGGTTGCGCACCACCGCCTTGCCCTTGCGGGCGCCGCTGTCGAGGATGTAGCTGAACGCGATCTCTTCCGTGCCCGAGCCGTAGAGCACCGCCTGCTGCACGCGCTGCGGCAGCGATTCGAAGGGCGCCTCCACGTCGAACTGGTAGTGCTTCGCCAGGCTCTCCAGCATGGCGAAGTAGTAGCCGTTGCGCCGGTCCCAGCCCTTGATCGCGCCGCTCGCGAGGCTCAGGGACGGGAAGGCCACCACGCGCGCCGGATCGAACACCTCGTGCTGGCCCAGGCCGTCGCAGGTCGGGCAGGCACCGATCGGCGAGTTGAACGAGAACAGGCGCGGCTCCAGCTCGGGCAGCGAATAGCTGCACACGGGGCAGGCGAACTTGGAGGAGAACAGATGCTCCTGCCCGGAATCCATCTCCAGCGCGACCACGCGGCCGTTGGCGTCGCCCGCCTGCTGGCCGATGCGCAGCGCCGCCTCGATGCTTTCCGCCAGGCGCTGCTGCGCGTCGTGCCGCACCTTCAGGCGGTCGATCACCACGTCGATGTCGTGCTTCTCGGTTTTCTTGAGCGGCGGGAGCATCTCGTGCTCCAGGATGGCGCCGTCCACGCGGAAGCGCACGTAGCCCAGGCCCTGCATCTGCGCGAAGAGTTCGGTGAACTCGCCCTTCTTGTCGCGCGCCACGGGCGCGAGCACCATGAGGCGCGTGTCCTCGGGCAGGGCCAGCACCGCGTCCACCATCTGGCTCACCGTCTGCGCCGTCAGCGGCAGGCCGTGCTCGGGGCAATAGGGCGTGCCGGCGCGCGCGTAGAGCAGGCGCAGGTAATCGTGGATCTCGGTCACCGTGCCCACGGTGGAGCGCGGGTTGTGGCTCGTGGCCTTCTGCTCGATACTGATGGCGGGCGACAGGCCCTCGATCAGGTCGACGTCGGGCTTGTCGAGACGGCCCAGGAACTGGCGCGCATAGGCCGAGAGGCTTTCCACGTAGCGCCGCTGGCCCTCGGCATAGAGCGTGTCGAACGCCAGGCTCGACTTGCCCGAGCCCGACAGCCCGGTGATCACCACCAGCCGGTTGCGCGGGATGTCGAGATCGATGTTCTTGAGGTTGTGCGTGCGCGCGCCGCGGATGCTGATGCGCGCCTCGCGCAGGGCGGTGCCGAGGTACCGCTCCACCTCTGCCTCTTCTGCAGAAGATGGGTCGGGGGAAGTAGACAGTGGGGAAGCAGGCGGTGTCTGCACGGTGCGGGCCTGTACAGGTAAACAGGAAATGATAGCTGGTGGCCTGCACGCCTGGGTACAAGCCCCTCACAGGCTGTGTGCGCAACACTGCCGAAGACAACCGTTGCAGGACCGCATACATATGTTTACATTTACGCATCCTATTGTCGGGCTTTATCCGCCATCCATCAGAAGACTTGCCGAAGACGGCAGCACCTCATGAATAACCTGTTCAGTTCCCATCGACCACGGCATCTTTTTCCCTCCATCTTGTGCTTCCTGAAAAGGTTGGGGATTTCGCTCGCCTCTCTTTTCGTGTTGCTCGGGTTGCCTAGCATTGCGGCTGCGCAGACCGACTGGTTTCCTACCTCGAGCATGAATACTGCACGCAGGGATCACACGGCTACGCTGCTGGCCGACGGGAGTGTTCTGGTAGCTGGCGGATTCAATGGCTCCACCACTTTTGCAAGCGCTGAACGTTACACACCGGAGGGCACTTGGAGTGTGGTGCCCTCGATGACCAGCTCTCGCGCCTACCATACCGCGACGACACTTGCCAATGGCAAAGTCCTGGTCCTCGGTGGCAAGAGCAATCAACAGACACTGAACAGCGCGGAACTGTTCGATCCATCGAATAACACGTGGACTCCGGCAGCGTCGATGGCCCATGCGCGCTCAGACCATACGGCCACCCTGTTGGCAAATGGCAAAGTCTTGGTCGTCGGGGGTGCAGGGGGGATTTCGTCGTACGACGCGGAGCTATATGACCCAGCCAGCAATTCCTGGGCACCAGCTGCCAGTATGAAAAAGTCTCGCAGCCTCCACACTGCCACATTGCTGCCTGATGGCAAGGTCATGGTCACAGGAGGAATGAACGGCTCTCTTTATGTTCCATTGGTTTTTGAGATCCACTCGGCCACGGAAATCTACGATCCCGCAAGCAACACCTGGAGCGATGCTGGGAATATGGCGTCGCCCCGCATGTTTCATACGGCCACTTTACTGGCTAACGGGAAGGTACTTGTGGCAGGGGGAAGGACCATGTACGAGTCTTATTCAAGTGCCGAGATCTACGACCCGGGTAGTCGCTCCTGGAGTTCCGCAGGCAGTATGACATTGAGCCGAGTCGGCCATAGTGCCACACTGCTTGCCAATGGCAGGGTGTTAGTGGTCGGAGACCATGTGTCATCAGTTGGCGCTTTGTATGACCCGGTAGCCAACGGCTGGACCGATACGCGCAGCATGGCGAGCACTCGTCAAAACCACACCGCCACTCTGCTACCCAGCGGCCGTTTGCTGGTGGCGGGGGGTGAGGTCCAGAATGCAACCTCCGCGAATGCCGAACTCTACGCCCCATCGGCGAACACCGTCACGACGAATTCGGTGCCTGGCATGACAGGCGCGGCCTCGGCCACGCTGGCGGGTGGCGGAGCGGGCTGCATTCTGCAACCGGGCACGGGATTCAGCGCCACCGCCGCCAAGCCGGGCGGCAAACGGCTGCCCTATGGCCAGTTCGCCTTCCAGGCCGTCGGCTGCGATCCCGGCAGTTCCGTGACGCTGACGCTGACTTACCCCCAGCCGCTCGCGGCTGACGCGACGTTCTGGAAGTTCGGCCCTCCGACGGCCGGTGCAGCACCTGCCTGGTTCCAATGGACGGGCGCCACGCTGAGTTCCGACCGGCGCAGCGTGAGCTACGTGCTCACCGACAACGGGCCCGGTGACTCCGATCCGGCCGCTGGCCGCTTCAGTGACCCATTCGCACCCGCGGTGGCGGCGGCGGATCCGGCAGCAGCACCGGTGAGTATCCCGGTGGACGCACCATGGATGCTGGCATTGCTTTCTGCGCTGGTGGGCACGCTGGCCTGGCGCAAGCGCACCACCGCATGAGATGAATGGGGAGTTGCAGCTTGCCAAAGCTTTGCTGCAAACTTCCCAGCCATGCTGCAGCCTGACGAAACTTCCGACATCACCTGCCAGGACTGCAGCCGCCCGCAGGGCCCTCCCGCCCGGGCCGTCTGGCTCACCGGCCTCTCGGGCGCGGGCAAGACCACCCTCGCGCAGGCACTGGAAGCCTCGCTGCAGCGCGACGGCCTGCGCGCCTGCGTGCTCGACGGAGACCGTCTGCGGGCCGGGCTCAGCAGCGACCTGGGTTTCTCCGATGCGGACCGGGCCGAGAGCGTCCGCCGGGCCGCGCACGTGGCGCGGCTGTTCGTGGATGCGGGCATGGTCGCCATCGTGGCGCTGATCTCGCCGTTCCGGGCCGAGCGCGCGGCGGCGCGGGCGCTGTTCGCGCCCGGGGATTTCATCGAGGTGTACGTGAACGTGCCGCTGGCCGTGGCGGAGGAGCGCGATCCCAAGGGCCTGTACCGGCGCGCACGCAGCGGGGGGCTGCCGCACTTCACGGGCATCGATTCGCCCTATGAGCCGCCCGAGGCACCCGTGCTGGAACTGCGCACCGACACGCTCTCGGTGGCGGAGTGCGTGGAACGCCTGCGGGCGCGGCTGGGTCTGGCGCCGTAGCCGCAGCCCTCGCCGGGGGGGCCGCAAGCAACGGTGGCGAAACCGGCGCCGGCCCGGAAACTTCGCAACACGCCCTTCCCAGAGCACGAACCTTCCATCATCATCGGGGGTTACGTTTCCTTACCCGCCGGCCACGCCTTTGCTGCGTTTCCGCTCTCCCCTGCATGCCGCCTCGCGGCCGCGTCACCGCTTTCTCCCATGCTTCCCGGTCCTTCCCTCGCATTCCCGCCCTTTGCTTTCCCGTCGCTGCGCCGCGCCTTCGTGCGGCTGGCCCTGCTCTGCGTCCTCGCCTTCTCGGCCCAGGGGGCCTGGGCGATGCAGATCTTCGTGAAGATGCTGTCGGGCAAGACGATCACGCTGGACGTCGAGCCCAGCGACTCGATCGAGAACGTGAAGGCGAAGATCCAGGACCAGGAAGGGATCGATCCCGAGCAGCAGCGGCTCATCTTCGCGGGCAAGCAGCTGGAGGACGGCCGCACGCTCTCCGACTACAACATCCAGAAGGACTCGACGATCCACCTCGTGCTGCGCGCGAACCCCGCCGTGTTCACGGGCACCTCGGCCACCGGCACGGGCACGATCACGGCCACGCTGTCGGGCCCTGCCGTGGCGGGCGGTTGCCAATTCGACGCCACCCGGACCGCCTTCGAGACGCCCTCCGGCGGCCCGGCCGGCGCGCAGTTCCCCCACGGCGTGTTCCGCTTCGTCGCCACCAGTTGCACCGGCAGCGTGACGGTGACGATGAAATACCCCCAGGCCCTGCCCGACGGCACCCGCTTCATCAAGTTCGGCCCATCCGGCCCCGGCGCGGACCGCTACACCTGGTTCGAATGGAAAGACGCGCAGATCGCGGGTGACACGATCAGCTTCACGATCACCGACAACGGCGCGGGCGACACCGACCCCACCGTGGGCGTGATCGCCGATCCGGGGGGGCCGGCGTTGCTGGCCGCCGCAGTCCCTGCGCAGCCCACGCCGGTGCCGGCGCTGTCGCCCGCCGCGCTGGCGCTGCTGGCCGGCCTGACCGCCCTGCTCGGTTGGCGCCAGCGGCGGCGCTGACCGCCGTCCACGGCGGCGGCACGCGCGATGGGCGAGAATCGCCGTCTTCCCACCGCCCGCAACCGCTGACCACTGCCGTGCCGGAATCCCTGCCGCCCCAGCCCGCATCCGGCGCCCCCGCCGCTTCCGCCACCACGATGACGCCGCTGGAGCGGCGCTCCAGCCTGTCGCTGGCGCTCATCTTCGCGCTGCGCATGCTCGGGCTGTTCCTGGTGCTGCCGGTGTTCGCGCTCGAAGCGCGCAAGTACCCGGGCGGCGACGATCCCGCCCTGGTGGGCCTCGCCATGGGCATCTACGGGCTCACCCAGGCCGTGCTGCAGCTGCCGCTGGGCATGGCCTCCGACCGCTTCGGGCGCAAGCGGGTGATCGTGCTCGGCCTGCTGGTGTTCGCGGGCGGCAGCCTGCTGGCGGCGTTGGCCGATTCCCTCGGCGGGCTGCTGCTGGGCCGCGCGCTGCAGGGCGCGGGCGCCGTCTCTGCCGCCGTCACGGCCCTGCTGGCCGACCAGACGCGCGATGGCGTGCGCACCAAGGCCATGGCGCTCGTGGGTGGCAGCATCGGGCTGATGTTCGCGGTGGCGCTCGTGGCCGCGCCGCCGCTCGCGGCGCGCTTCGGCCTGCCGGGCATCTTCGGGCTGACCTGCGCGCTCGCGCTGGCCGGCATCGCCGTGGTGCTCTGGGTGGTCCCGCCCGAGCCCGCGCGCCATGCCGATGCGCCGCGCGGCCGGCTGGCCGACGTGCTGCGCCACCCGGACCTGCTGCGTTTGAACTTCGGAGTTTTTGCCTTGCACACCGTGCAATTGGCGATGTGGGTGGCCGTGCCCGCGCTGCTGGTGCAGGCCGGCCTGCCCAAGAGCGCGCACTGGCACCTCTACCTGCCCGCGGTGGTGCTTTCGTTCGTGGCCATGGGTGGCCTGTTCGCACTGGAGCGCCGCGGCCGGCTGCGCGGCGCGCTGCTGGGCGCCATCGGCCTGGTGCTGGTCGTGCAGGCCGGGCTGGGCTGGGCGGCCACGGCAGGCACGCCGCCGGGCCTGTGGGTGCTGGGCGGGCTGCTGTTCCTGTTCTTCTGCGGCTTCAACGCGCTGGAGGCCAGCCAGCCCAGCCTGGTGTCGCGCACCGCGCCGCCGGCCGTGCGCGGCGCGGCGCTGGGCACCTACAACACGCTGCAGTCGCTCGGGCTGTTCGCGGGCGGCGCCCTGGGCGGCGCGCTGCTGCATTGGGATGGCACGCCGAGCCTGTTCCTGGTGACGGGCCTGCTCTGCCTGGCCTGGCTGGCGGTGGCCTGGGGCATGCGGCCGGTGCCGCCGCAGGCCGGTCGCGGGCGCGGGCGGCATTAGGCGGCAGCGGTTACAGCCCCAGCCGCGCGCGAGGGACTCGGGGAAGCCGGGCGGCTGGAGGCCCGGTCAGCGGTCCGGCTGCGGGCGATCGGTGCTCGGCGTTTCGGGCGTCGCGGGCGCCTCGGGTGTTTTGGCCCTATCCGATGCGCCCGGGCCTGGGTCCTCCGCAGCGTCCGGCGGCGCCTCGGGCAGGTGCGCGGCGCTCAGCATCGAGGCGGCCAGGGTCTCGTAGAGCGGCCGCGCCAGCATGCGCGACACGAGGCTGGCCAGCATCGCGGACGACATCAGGCTCAGCACCAGCGCGTGCCCGTCCACCATCTCCATCACGATGATGAAGGCCGTGAGCGGCGCCTGCGTCACCGCCGCCAGGAAGGCGGCCATGCCCATGGCGATCAGGGCCGGCGCGATGGACGGAGCGACGTCGACCCCCGCCAGCAGCGCCACGTTGTGGCCCACGCCCGCGCCGATCGAGAGCGATGGCGCGAAGATGCCGCCCGGCACACCCACCCAGGCCGAGAGCCAGGTGGCGATGAACTTGAGCGTGACGTAGAAGGCCGGCACGTCCGCCTCGCCGGCCAGCATGTGCTTCACGGCCTCGGAGCCGGCGCCGAAGGTCGCCCCGCCCGTCGCGAGGCCGATCACCGCGATCGCCAGCCCGCCGGCCGCCGCGAAGCGAACCGGCCAGCGCGCGCGCCAGCGGTTGAAACGGTCCGGCGCGCCCGTGAGCGACGCGGCCATCAGCTTGGCGAACAGCCCGCCCAGCACGCCGCAGGCCAGCGAGACGGCCAGGCCCGGCAGCAGCGCCTCCCAGCCCAGCCGCGGCACCTGGATGCGCCCGAAATAGCTCAGGTTGCCGAACGCCGACACCCCCATCAGGCCTGCCAGCACGATGGCCGCGATGATCAAGCCGCTGCTGCGCGACTCGAGCTTGCGCGAGAGCTCTTCGATGGCGAACACCACGCCCGCCAGCGGCGCGTTGAAGGCCGCGGCGATGCCCGCCGCGCCGCCGGCCACCAGCAGCCCGTGCGCGGTGATGCCCGAGCGTGGGCCGAACCAGCGCCGGGCGTGGTGCATGATCCCGGCCGCCACCTGCACCGACGGCCCTTCGCGCCCGATCGAGAGGCCCGCCATGAAGCCCGCGCTGGACAGCAGGATCTTGGCCGCCGACAGCCGCAGGGAGACGAAGCGGCCCCGCTGCGGCACAGTGAGCCCCGGCTCCAGCGCCGCGATCACCTGCGGAATGCCCGAGCCGGCCGCGCCCGGCACCCAGCGCCGCGTGGCCCAGACCACCGCCGCGGTGATCGCCGGCGTCCAGAGCAGCACGGCCCAGCCGCCGCCCCAGTGGTGGACGCGCTCGAAGATGCCGAAGGCCCATTCCGCCAGCATGGTGAACGCCACCACGCTGAGGCCGGCCACCACCGCGTAGGCCAGCACGATGCTGCGCTCCAGCCAGCGCCGGCCGTCGCGCAGTTCCGAGCGCAGGTTGTCCAGGAAGTCGGGTTCTCGTTGCATGGCGGGGAAGTGGGAATGCCGGCGCAGCAGCGGGCGCAGCGGCCGGGAAATCAGGCCCGCCCGGCACGCGGCAGAACGGCCATTGTGGCACCGCGCACCGAACGGCAGAGCCGGCGGGCCGCGCGGCCCATGGCAGTCACACACGCTCCGGCCGCTTGGGGCACAATGCCCGCTCCCTCTTCGCGGCGCCCCCGTGGCCGCCGCGCAGGCCGTAGTGCCTTTCCTCCACCATTCTCTACAGGCCCCTTCACACCATGGCATCCGTCAACAAAGTCATCATCGTCGGCAACCTCGGGCGCGACCCCGAAATGCGCACCTTCCCGAGCGGCGACCAGGTCGCCAACGTCACCATCGCCACCACCGACCGCTGGCGCGACAAGAACACCGGCGAGAACAAGGAAGCCACCGAGTGGCACCGCGTCGTTTTCAACGGCCGCCTGGCCGAAATCGTGGGCCAGTACCTGCGCAAGGGGTCCCAGGTCTACGTCGAAGGCAGCCTGCGCACCCGCAAGTGGACCGACCAGTCGGGCCAGGAAAAATTCACGACGGAAATCCGCGCCGACACCATGCAGATGCTCGGCAGCCGCCAGGGCATGGGCGGCGGCCAGGGTGGCGGTGCCGGCGGCGGCTATGACGACGGCGGCTATGGCGGTGGCGACGACGGCTACGGTGGCGGCAGCAGCGCACCGGCGCCCGCGCGCCGTCCCGCACCCCAGGCCGCCGCGCCGCGCCCGGCCCCGGCTCCCCGCCCTGCACCGGCCCCTGCGGCCCAGGCGCCGCGGGCGGCATCGGGGTTCGACGACATGGACGACGATATTCCGTTCTGATCCACCAGCGCCATCGCACCGGCCATCGCTGGTACGACAGAGCCCCGCACGCCATTGGCCTGCGGGGCTTTTTTTCTGGGCGAGCAAGGGCGTCGATTCAGGTAACCCGCAAGCCTTCCGCATGCCCCAGCAACCGCTCCCGCATCGCCTGCGCCGCCGGGCTGAGCGATTGGCCCGCCAGGCGCAGGATGCCCAGCCGGCGCTCGCGCCGGGGCGCCACGAGCGGCACGAAAGCCAGCCGGTCGGCCAGCATAGCCGGCACGCCGAGGCGGGCCAGCACGGTCACGCCCACGTTGGCCTCCAGCAGCGCCAGCATCGTCAGCATGGTGCTGACCTGCATCACCGGCGCCTGCAGCCAGCGGGCCTCTTCCGGCCAGGCGGCCAGTTGGTGGTGGGCGGTGGTGCCGAGCAGCGGCAGCCCCTGCAGTTCGTCCCAGCGCAACTGGCGGCGCCGCGCGAGCGGATGGCGGCGGCTGCACACGAGGCCGAAGGCGTCGTCCGCCAGGGGCTCGAACACGATCTCCGGCGCTTCCGACACGAGGCTGCCCACGCCGAAGTCCACCTCGCCGTCCCGCACCATGCGTTCCACGTTGCGCGAGTTGTCGTCCAGCAGGCGCACGGCGACGCCGGGATGGTCCCGCAGGTAGCCGCTCACCAGTTCCGGCAGCCAGTTGCCGGCCAGCGCGGCGATGGCCGCCACGGTGAGCGTGCCGCGGTCCTTGCGCACGAAGGCCGACACCGCCGCGGCCGTGCGGTCGTGGTGGAGCACCAGTTCGCGCAGGAACGGCAGGCACTGCCGGCCCAGGGGCGTGAGCACGGAGCGCCGGCCCGGCTCCAGCAGCGCACCGCCCAGGCGCTCCTCCAGCGCCTGCACCGATTTGCTGATCGCCGGCTGGGTGCGGAAGGCCTTGTCCGCCGCCGCCTGGAATCCGCCATGCTCGGCCACGAGCAGGAAATGGCGCACCTGGGTGACCGGCAGGTCGGGCAGCAACGGAAAGTCGGATGCCATGGGATTCGATTCCTCTTGCTTATCAGTGGATGAAAATTATTCCCTATCCACATCGATAGCGGTTGCCTACGATGCCCGCCATGCCCCCGCCGCCCGTCCTTCGCCCCTCCGCCTTCGACGCCTGCGGCACGCAGCCTCTGCCGGCAGCGCCCATGGGTGAGATCGACTGGAGCGCGCTACGCGGGCCGTTGCTCGTGGCCCTGCCCGGCGCGGGCTGCTCGCCGGCCGTGTTCGGCGGCCTGCACGCCCCCGGGTGGACGGTGCAGCCCGTGGATTGGGCCGAGCCACCGCACAGCCCCCATTCCTGCGATCCGCGCGAAGTGGCGCGGCGCCTGGCCGACGCCCTGCGCTCACGCGTGCAGGAGCGCGATGCAGGCCCCGTGGTGGTGCTGGGCTATTCCGTGGGCGGAGTGCTGGCCCTGCTGACCGCGCTGCAGCCCGGGATGCCGGTGGCCGGCGTGGTGGCGGGCAATACCGGCGCGCACAGCAGCCGCCATGGCGATCCGGGCTTCGCCCAGCGCGTGCGCGCGGGCTGGACCGCGCAGGCCCGGCAGGACTTTTTGCGCACCTGCTTCGCCCATGCGCCGCCGGCACCGCTGTTCGCGCAGCTGTGCGCCTATCTGGACAGCCTTGCGCCCGCCGCGCTGCTGCAAAGCATCGAGGGCCTGCGCGCCGTGGACCTGCGCCCGCTGCTGCCCGCGCTGCGGTGCCCGGTGCTGGTGCTGCACGGGGAGCGGGACACACGCCGCAGCGTGGCCGATGCCGAGGAACTGGCGGCCTGCCTGCCCTCGGCGCAATGGCGTTTGCTGCCCGGCGGCCACACGCCCATGGTGGACTGCCTGCCGCACTACCTGCAGGCGCTCCACCCGTTCCTGGCCGCGCTCGCCGGCCAGCCGGCCCGGGCATGACGCGGCACGGGAACCGCCGGCCGCACCCCATCCCCCACACATCCAACAGGAGACACACCCCATGCGCCGCACCGCCCCATCCACCCCACCGCGGCCCCAGCGCCGCACCCTGCTGCGCGGCCTCGCCAGCCTGCCGCTCGCCACGCTGGCCCTGCCCGCCGCGCGCGCGGCGGACGCGCCGTGGCCGGGCGCGCGGCCCATCAGCCTGATCGTGCCGTCCGCCGCGGGCGGCGCCGCGGATTTCGTGGCGCGCACCTTCGCCAGCCACGTGCCGCGCACGCTGCCGCAGGCCACCGTGGTGGTGGACAACCGCCCCGGCGCCGCGGGCATCCTGGGTGCGCTGGCCGCCAAAAGCGCGGCGCCGGACGGCTACACCTTCCTGCTCACCAGCAATTCCACGCACGCCGCCAACGTCAGCCTCTACCGCCAGCTGCGCTACGACCCGCTCAAGGATTTCGTGCAGGTCGGCATGTTCGGCCGTTTCAGCTCGGTGCTGCTGGTGCGCGCCGACGCGCCCTATCGCAGCCTCCAGGAATTGGTGGCGGCCGCACGCGCCCAGCCCGGCACGCTGAACTACGGGTACTACAGCTCGTCGTCCCAGGTGCCGGCCGAGCTGCTGCGCGTGCTCGCCCAGTTGCGCTACCAGGGGGTGTCGTACAAATCGGTCACGCAGATCCTCACGGACCTGATGGGCGGGCAGCTGGATTTCGTGTTCATCGACACGCTCTCGGCCGCGCCCGCGCTGCAGAACGACCGGCTGCGCCCGATCGCCGTCACCAGCCCCCGGCCGCTGCCGTCGCTGCCCCAGGTGCCGCCCGCCACCTCCGTCGTGCCCGGTCTGGAACTGCAGGGCTGGTTCGGTCTGGCCGCGCCGGCCGGCACGCCGGCCGCGGCCGTGGAAGGCATGGGCCGCGCGCTGCAGCAGGCCATGGCGGACCCCGCCGTGCAGCAGGCCTATGCCGCGCGCGGCTTCGAGAACCAGTGGCGCTCCGGGCCGGACCTGCAGCGCTTCATCCAGGAGGACATCCGCCGCTGGGCCCAGTGGGTGGAGATGGCGGGCATCGAGCGCATGTAGCGTACGCGCGTGTCACACGGCCTGTCGGAGGGGATCGCACCTGCGGCGAGGCGCCGTCAGGACCGGACTCCGCGCCGGGGCGCCAGTTCGGCCACCAGATGATCGATCAGCGCCCGCAGCTTCGGCGGCATGTGCCGGGACGCGGGAAACAGCAGGTAGGCCGTGCCCTGGTAATGGCTGGCCACGCGCCACCCGGGCAGCAGGCGCACCACCCGCCCGGCCTGCAGCGCATCGCGCGCGACGAAGTCCGGCACGCAGCCCACGCCCAGCCCCGCCTCGATCGCCGCGAGGCGCATTTCGCTGTGGTTGACGGCATAGCGGCCGGAGACCGTCACGTCCACCGCAGTGTCCAGGCCGCCGCCGTCGCCATCGGCCGGCCCCCCGTCTGCGCAACGGGTGAAGCGCCAGCGGCTGTCGCCCGCCTGCTCGCCGAGCGGCAGGCAGCTGTGGAGCGCCAGGTCTTCGGGGCGATGGACGGGGCGCGCGCACGACGCCAGATAGCCCGGGCTGGCGAGCACCCATTGCCGCACGGGCATCAGCGCGCGCGCGGCCATGCCAGGGGGCGGATCGTCGGTCATGCGGACGACGAGGTCGACGCCCTCGCGCAGGGCATCCACCGGCCGGTCTTCCACCAGCAGGTGCAGGTCCACTTCGGGGTAGGCACTCAGGAAGGACAGGAGCGGCGCGTGCAGCACGTGGCGCGCAAAGGCCTTCGGGGCGCTCAGGCGCACCAGCCCCCGGGGCGCATCCACGTGGCCTTCGGCGACCCGCAGCGTGGCCTGGGCCGCGGCCACCAGGGCCCGCCCGCGTTCCAGCACCTCGCGCCCGGCATCCGTCAGGTGCAGTTGGCGGGTGGTGCGCCGCAGCAGCGCGACACCCAGGGTCCGCTCCAGTCGGGCGACCTGCCGGCTCACGGCGGAGGGCGTCAGCCCGTGCCGGCGCGCGGCCGCGGAGAAACTGCCGGCTTCCGCCACGCGCACGAAGGCCACGAGTTCATGCACCACCTCCAGGAAATCATCTGTTCTCACCGCGCACAGCTCCTGTTCTGCCCTGCAGTCTAGTCACCGCCACGGTGCGCGGCGAACAATCTGGAGGCACGCACGAACCACGGGAACACCAATGCAGGCAGGCGGTATTCAGGATCCAGGAAGCGCGGATGCGCCGCGGCGGCCCGCGTTCGGCCCGGTCGAGGCGCTGCTGCTCCTGGTGGCCGTGATCTGGGGCGGCAGCTACAGCGCCGCCAAGATCGCCACCGGGCAGGTGCCCGTGCTGCAGTTCCTGGTGCTGCGCTTCGGGCTCACCTTCCTGCTCCTGCTGCCGGCGCTGCGCGGGCTGGACGGAGCGTCGTGGCCGGCGGCGCTCGCGGGCGCTTCGCTGCTGGGCATCAACCTGCTGGCGATCTTCGTGTGCGAGACCTTCGGCGTCTCGCTGACCACGGCCTCGAACGCGGCCTTCCTGATCAGCCTCTGCGTGGCCTTCACGCCGCTGTGCGAATGGTGGCTGCTCAGGGAACGGCCCCGCCGCACCGTGCTGGCCGCTGCCGGCCTGTCGCTGCTGGGTGCCGGGCTGCTGGCGTTCCAGCACGGCGGAACCTCCGGCCTCGCCTGGGGCGACGGCCTGATGGTGCTCGCCGCCTTCCTGCGGGGGGTGATGGTGTGCCTCACGCGCCGCCACGGGCAGCGCCACGGCCTGCCCGCGCTCACGGTGACGGCGGTGCAGATGGGCGTGATGGCGCTGGGCTCGGCACTGCTGATGCTGGCCGTGCAAGGCCCCGTCTGGCCGCCGCTGCCGCGCAGCCTGCCGTTCTGGGGGGCCATGGCGTTCCTGGTGCTGCTGTGCACGCTGTTCGCGTTCTTCGTGCAGAACCATGCGGCATCGCGCACCAGCCCTTCGCGCGTGGCCCTGCTCATGGGCAGCGAGCCGCTGTGGGGGGCGCTGATCGCCCTGCTGTGGATGGGCGAGCGCATGGCGGCGCAGGGGTGGATCGGCGGGTTGTTGATCGTCGGGGCGGCGTGGTGGGTCACGCGGGGCGGCGGCAGGGCATGACGGCACGGCGGCTGCCAAGGCGTGCCTCCCCACCCGATCAGCAGATGTTCCCGGCCTTGCTTTTGCCGCTGCCCAGGTCGAAGCCGATGTAGCAGCTGTGCTTGCCGGACCGGCTGCGGTAGCAGGTCAGGTCGTTCTTCTGGCGCATCCGTTCACCGGGCTCTGAGGGGCACAGGTTGGGAACATCGCGCCCCATCTGAGCGAAGATCTGCCGGGCTGCTTCCTTGTCGATCCGTATCGCCAGGCTGGCGCCGGATGATCCTGCCGCGCGGGGCTCGCTCAATTCTCCGGAATACAGTTCATACGCGCCTGCGAGCGGCTTGTATTGAAACCTCCATTCGTCGGACTCCACTTGTGCGTGCGCTTGCGAAAAAACGAGTATCAGAAAGATAAACGGCAATAACTCCTGCGCGAATCGTTTCATGCATGCACCTCGATGTGGAGATGATCGTCGTGTCCTGCCATGGGATGTACCCGGGGTATGCGCCCGTCGTTGAAGAACACCTGCCTGACCATCCCGGTGGCGCGAAAACATTCGATCAACCTGGCGGTTCCCTCACGATCATAGTCGGGGCTGCCGTACCCCACAGGTGCCTGCCTGCCATCCTTGCGAAGCGGACGTATGTCCACCTGCAACCCATTGCGGTGACTGCGGTGCGGGCTGAACACGGCGCCGTCTGCCAGGCTGATGTTTCCGACACCAAACCGGCGGTGGTCCAGCATGGCCCATCGACGGCCTGCACCCAACAGAAAATTCAGCAAGTTGGGATGGCAATATTGACCGGCGCCCTGGCCAGGCGTGCCATAGTTGTAATACCCACCCTCTTCCGGATTCTGCGGGAGCATCCAGTAATTTCGGCCATCCTGCGGCAGTGCCATATCGTATGTGCCATGGCTTACGCCATGCATTTCTATGTAGAGGCTGGCAATTTTATGAATTCAATTACATCAAGCCCCCAATTCGAATATTAAATTCCGTCGATCACTGGATAAATTTTGGTATGCCTTATCGCTGCTTCACCCCGACGGAGCGATGTAGCGGTCGAAGAAAGGAGGTGGCCATTGAGTGCGCGTTGCGTCCGTACCATGGGCCATGAGTCCACGGGTACGGTAAAGAGGAAGACGCAACGCCTCAGGGCCGGCGGCGCAGGCGCTCCAGCCCCTCGAACAGCGCCATGCCGGCCAGCATGGCCGCCACGAAGACAACTGCGCCGCGCAGGCCCATGCCCAGCCCCACCAGAGCCGGGCCCGGGCAGAAGCCCGCGAGGCCCCAGCCCGCGCCGAACAGCAGCGCGCCACCGATCAGCCGCGCATCCAGCCCCCGCGCCGTGGGCCACTGCAGCGGCGCCCCGCCCAGCAGCGTGCGGCCCCGCCGCCGCGCGATGGCGAACGCCACCAGGCCGACGGCGACAGCACCGGCCATCACGTAGGCCAGCGAGGGATTCCACCGGCCCGCCACGTCCAGGAAGCCCAGCACGCGGGCCGGGTCGGCCATGCCCGAGACGATCAGCCCCACGCCGAAAACCAGGCCCACCGCCAGGGCCACCAGAATGTTCGCCATCATTCGCTCCTTGCTTGGGGATGGATCAGGCAGCCCACGCCAACCCGTGCCGCACCCCGTACACCGTGGCCATGCCCGCGGCCATGAACACCAGGGTGGCCACGAACGAACGGCCCGACAGCCGGGAGATCCCGCAGACCCCGTGCCCGCTGGTGCATCCCGCGCCGTAGCGGGTGCCCAGCCCGACGAGCAGGCCGGCCACCACCAGGGTGCCGGTGCCCGCGTCGATGCGCGGCACCGGCAGCGGCGCGAAGAGCGCATAGAGCCAGGGGGATGCCACCAGGCCCGCCACGAAGGCCACGCGCCAGGCCACGTCGCCCCGCGCCGGGCGCAGCAGTCCGCCCAGCACGCCGCTGATGCCCGCGATGCGGCCCGACAGCAGCATGAACGCGCCGCCCGCCAGGCCGATGAGCGCGCCGCCGGCCAGGGCCGCGCCGGGTGCGAAGGAAGGCCAGTCGATGGCAGCCATGGGATTCACTCCTGGGGGCAGTAGAGGCGGTAGAGCACCGCGAGCACTTCGAGCAGCGCGGGATCGGCCACGCGGTAGTGGATGTTCTTGCCTTCGCGCCGCGTGGCCACCACGCCCTGCCGGCGCAGCACGCCCAGTTGCTGCGACAGCGTGGGCTGGCGGATGTCGAGGCAGGCCTCCAGTTCGCTCACGCACATCTCCCCTTGGGAGAGCTGGCACAGCAGCAGGAGCCGGTCTTCGTTGGCGAGCAGCTTGAGCCGGGCGACGGCCTGGACGGCGGCCTGCCGCAGCACCCGCGGATCGAGCGGCGCCGGCACGGCGGCGGGGGAAGGGGGGGACGGCATGGACGGGTTCGCTGAAGGCATTGACATCAATATATCAAAAAACATAATATTTACCAGCATAACGAAGACGGAGTTGCCATGACGTCCCTTCCCCTGCCCCCTTCCTCCGGAGCCACCTCCACCGTGCAGCCGTTCCACGACGGCGTGACCGGAACCGTTTCCTATGTGGTGTGGGACCACGCGACCCGACAGGCCGCGGTGATCGACCCGGTGCTGGACTACGACCCCGACGCCGCCCGCACGCACGCGGCTTCCGCGCAGCGGCTGCTGGATTACCTGCAGGCCGAACACCTGCGCGTGGAGTGGATCCTGGAAACGCATGCCCATGCGGACCACCTGTCCGCGGCCCACCACCTCCAGGCCGCCGCGGGCGGCAAGGTGGCGATCGGGGCCGCCATCCGCACGGTGCAGCGCACCTTCGGCCCGCTGTTCGGCATGGATCCCGCCGCGCAGGGTGGCAGGTTCGACCACCTGTTCGAGGATGGCGAGACGTTCCGCATCGGCGCCACCACGGCCCAGGCGATCGCCGTGCCCGGCCATACGCCGGCGGACATGGCCTACCGGATCGACGGGGCGGTGTTCGTGGGCGACACGCTGTTCCTGCCCGACGTGGGCACGGCCCGGGCGGATTTCCCGGGCGGGGATGCGACCGTGCTCTACCGCTCCATCCGCCGGCTGCTGGACCTGCCGGGCGACACGCGCATGTTCGTGTGCCACGACTACCCGCCCGCAGGCCGGGCGCCGCGCTGCCAGACCACCGTGGACGAACAGCGCCGCACGAACATCCACGTGGGCGGGCAGGCCGGCGCAGGCGCTTTCGTGGAACTGCGCCAGGCCCGCGATGCCGCCCTGGCCGTGCCCCGCCTGATGTGGCCCTCGCTGCAGGTGAACCTGCATGGCGGCCGGCTCCCCGAGCCGGGGCCGAACGGCATCGCCCACCTGCGCATTCCGCTGAATGCGCTGGGCCGCGCCGCACCCGCCCCTGCGGCCTGACCCGCCTGCCTGCCATGGCAGCTCTCCTACCCGCACTCAGGCACGGTGCCCACCGCTGCGCCGACCCGGCTGCGCGATGCTGCGGGCATCGGCCGGCCTTCCGCCGGCCCCCTTCCAGGAGCCTCCCATGCGCACCCCTCCCTCTCTCGACGACGAACCCGGCATCGATCCCACCGACGACCCCACGGCGGAGCTGCCCGAGGGCGACGACATCAACGACCACCTGAACGCGGAGCGCGATGTCTCCGACGGCATCAACGACATCTCCGCGATGCCCTTCGACGACCCGCGCGAAGGCGGCCCGCTGAATTTCGACGACGGCACCACCATGGGCTATCCGCGCGGCAAGACCGGCCGCGAGGGCGGCACCTGGGAGGCCGAAGGCGGTGACAGCGGCGACCTGGAGCCGCCGGCGGAAGTGCTGTCCGACCGCAACGGGCCGAGCGACCCGGACGGCCGCCGCGGCTGACGGCGCCCGTTCAGGCGTATTTCCCCGTCAACCCGCCGTCCACCACCAGTTCCGTGCCGGTGACGTAGGCGGCGGCATCCGAGGCCAGGAAGGCGCAGGCATGCGCCACGTCCCATGCCGTGCCCATGCGGCCCATGGGCACCTGCCGTGCCCGCGCCGTGCGCGCCTCTTCCAGGCTGGTGCCCGAGAACATTTTCGCCACCGTGCCGGCGATGCGCGGCGTGTCGATCAGGCCGGGCACCACGGTGTTGGCGCGGATGCCGTGGGGCGCGTACTGCTGCGCGATCATGCGCGTGAACTGGGTCACCGCGGCCTTGGTGACGCTGTAGGCCAGGTGCGGATAGCCGACGTAGCGCATGCCGGCCACCGACGAGATGGCGATCACCGATCCGCGCCCGCGCTCCAGCATGTCCGGCACGACCTGCTGGGTGCAGAGCAGCAGGCTGCGCACGTTGACGGCGTGGATGCGGTCGAAGTCTTCCGCGCTGGTCTCCAGCGGTCCGCCGGTCTTGCCGATGCCCACGTTGTGGTGCAGCACGTCGATCGCGCCGCACCGCGTACGCGCTTCGGCGAACAGCCGCTGCACGTCGGACTCCAGCGCCACGTCGCCCACGAAGGTGGCGGCTCGGCCGCCCTCGGCCTGGATGAGCGCGGTGGTTTCCTCGGCAGACGCCGCATCGCGGTCGGCCACGCAGACGGCCGCGCCCAGGCGGGCATAGGTCACGCAGGCGGCGCGGCCGATGCTCCAGCCGGGGCCGGCCGAGCCCCCGCCGGCAACGAAGACCACCCGGCCGGACAGGTCCAGCGGCAGCGCGGGCGGGGGGTGGCCACCGGGATCGGTGTCTTCGCCGCTCATGCCGGCTCCCCGCCGTCCGAAGGCTTGCCGCCCTCGCCCACATAGGGAATGGCGTGCTCCACGGTGTCCCAGATGAAGCGGCCCGAGGGGCTCTGCTGCTCCTCCACGATGTGCGCCACCAGTCCCGCCGCGCGGGAGATCACGGCGAAGCCGCGCATCACGCCCGCGGGCACGCCGATCTCGCCCAGCAGCGCGGCGACGGCGCCCGTGGCGTTGATGGTGATGGGCCGGCCGGCGACTTCGTCCACGGCCTTGGACAGCGTCTCCAGGGCCCGGACGTGCCGGCCGGCGAGGTCGGGCTCGGCGCGCGCCAGCTCCAGCAGCTTGTAGGCACGTGGATCGACGGGCTTGTGCAAGTGGTGGCCGAAGCCGGGCACGGCACTTTTCTGCGCCTTGCATTCCCGCGCGATGGCCAGCGCCTCGGCATCGGGATCGCTGGCGGCCATGATGCGGTCGAGCAGGCGCGCGCAGTTCTCCATGGTGCCCACGAAGGAGCTGCCCACGGCCAGCAGGCCGGCGCTGACGGCGCCCTGCAGGTTCTCCGGCGCGCTCATGTAGATGAGCCGCGTGGCGATGGCGCTGGGCGTGAGGCCGTGCTCCATGAGCACGATGAGCACCACGTCGGCGATGCGCAGGTCCACCGGGCGCGGCGTGCGGCCCAGGATCTGCATCAGCATCACCTCGGTGAAGGTCTTCTGGCCCATCAGGTCCTCGACCAGGTCGGCGTCGCGGTAGTGCAGGCTGGTGAGGGTATGCGTGCACAGGCGGGTGACGGGGGCGTCGTTGCGGGGGGATGTCATGGATGGATCTCCGGAGTCAGGCGGGCGGCCAGGGCCTGGTCCCGCACGGCGTTCTTGAGCACCTTGCCGACGGGCGAGCGCGGCAGGCTGTCGAGGAAGCGGATGCGCTTGGGCGTCTGCACCGGGCCCAGGCGCTCGCGCACGAAGGCGATCAGCTCGGCCTCGGTGGCGGCATGGCCCGCGCGCAGCTGCACGGCGGCCTGCACCGCCTCGCCCCACTTGTCGTCGGGGATGCCGAAGACGGCGCATTCGTGGACCGCCGGGTGCTGGCCCAGGGCGTTCTCCACGTCCACCGGGTAGACGTTGAAGCCGCCGGTGATGACGAGGTCCTTGAGGCGGTCCTTGAGGTAGAGGTAGCCGCGCTCGTCGATCAGGCCGCGGTCGCCGGTGTGCAGCCAGCCGTCCACCAGGGTTTCGGCGGTCTTCTCCGGCAGGCGCCAGTAGCCGGTCATGAGCAGGTCGCCGCGCGCCACCACCTCGCCCACTTCGCCCGGGGGCAGCAGGCGGCCGTCGGGCGACATGACGGCCACGTCGCTGAACCAGGTGGTGCGGCCCACGGCGGCCCAGTTGCGCTCGTCCTCGAAGTCTTCGGGCCGCATCACGGTCAGGATCTGCGGCGCCTCGGTCTGGCCGTAGGTGGTGCCCAGCACCGGGCCGAAGAAGGCCCGCACCTCGCGGATCTTCTCGGGCGGCATGGGGGCGCCGCCGTAGATCAGCCGGCGCAGGCGGGGGAAGTCCGCGCGGCTCGCCCTCGGCAGCGCCATCAGCATGTACACCAGCGTGGGCGGCATGAAGCACACGGTGCCGCCGCGCTCGCGGAACGCGGTGCGCACCGCCTCGGCGCCCGCGCCCTGCAGCACCACGTGGCAGCCGCCCTGCGCCAGGATCGGCAGCAGGTAGGTGGACGTGCCGTGCGTGATCGGCGCGGCGACGATGTAGCGCTCGTGCTCGTCGAAGCCCCAGGCATGGATCTGGTTGGCGATGTTGGCCATCCAGGCGCGGTAGGGCTGCATCACGCCCTTGGGCGCGCCCGTGGTGCCGCCCGTGAACTTGATGGCCTGCGTGGCGCTGTCCGGCAGGTCGAACACCGGGCGCGGCGCGCCGGCGTGCCGCTCGGCCAGGGCCTGGACGGTGGGAATGGCGCCGGCGCCGGGCGCCGCGCCACCGTGGGTGTGGATGCGTTCGCCCGGTGCGCCGTCCAGCAGCGGGGCGCATTCCGGATCGAGCACCAGCAGCGAAGGTTCCGTGGCATCGACGATGCGGCGGATCTCGGTCTGCGTGCTCTTGGGATTGAGCGGCACCCACACCTTGCCGCAGGCCAGCACCGCGAGCAGCGCGGCGATGTGGTCGGCACTGTTGTGCGCGCAGATGCCGACGCGGCTCTGCGGCGCCGGATCGCGCGCCACCAGCGCCGCCGCCAGGGCCGCCACGCGCGCGGCCAGCGCGTCGTAGCGGATGGCGCCCTCCGGCGCGTCGATGGCGATGCGGTCGGGCCAGCGCGTGGCGGCCCGCCAGAAGAAATCGATCGGGAACATGGGTCGGAGAACTCCTGCGAAAGGGCTGCTGGAAAGGCTGCAAGAAAGGCGGCGAAGAGAGCGGCTCACTCGGCCTTGGCGCCCGAGGCCTTGACCACCTCGCGCCAGCGCTGGATCTCGGCGGCCGCGAACGCGCGCATCTGCTCGGGCGTGCCGGGCTCCGGCGTGGCGGCGAGGTCCTGGAAGCGCTGGCGCACGTCGGGCGCGTTCAGCACCTTGACCAGTTCGGCGTTCACGCGGTCGATCACGGGCCGGGGCGTGCCTGCGGGCGCGGCCAGGCCGAACCACGACTGCACGTCGAAGCCCGGGAAGCCCGATTCGGCCACCGTGGGCACGTCGGGCAGCAGCGGCGAGCGCTGGGCGCTGGTGATCGCGATGGCCCGCAGCCGCCCGCCCTGCACGTGCGGCAGTGCCGAGGGCGTGTTGTCGAACATCGACTGCACCTGTCCGCCCAGCAGGTCCGTGACGGCCGGCGCGCTGCCCTTGTACGGCACGTGCAGCATGTTGAGCTTCGTCTGCATCTTGAACATCTCGCCCGAGAGGTGGATGGACGAGCCGCTGCCCGAGGACGCGAAGGTGATGCCGTCCTTCGACTCCCTGGCGAAGCGGATGTAGTCGGCCACGCTCCTGACCGGCAACTGGTTGTTCACCACCAGGATGTTGGGGATCTTGGCGATCAGGCCGATGGGCTCGAAGTCCTTCTGCGGGTCGTAGCCCAGCTTGCCGTACAGCGAGGCGTTGATGGTGTTGGCGATGGTGAAGACGTAGAGCGTGTAGCCGTCCGCAGGCGACTTGGCCACCACCTCGGCGCCGACGTTGCTGTTGGCGCCGGCGCGGTTGTCCACCACCACCGGCTGGCCCAGGCGCTCCCCGAGCTTCACGGCCACGATGCGCGCGATGACGTCGGTCGCGCCGCCCGCCGCGTAGCCGACGACGAGGCGCACGGGCCGGGTGGGCCAGGCCCCCGCGGCCTGCGGCTGTGCCTGCGCGGGCGGCGCGGCAAGGGCCGTGGCGGCCGCGCAGGCGATGGCGCCCAGGGCGGCGGCGAACGCCGGCAGGCGCCGGCGCGTGAAAGGGCAAAGGGTCGGGTGGGTCACGGTCATGGTCTTGTCTCCTGGATGCGACACGGTGCTGTCGCGGCCCGCGTCGCGCGGCCTTGGGGCACACTGCGCACGGACTTCATCGACACCCGGATTCTTCGCAATGCCCTCTCGCACCACGAATCGAAACGTCCGGCCAGCGGACGATCCAGCCCGCGTGCCGGTGCCGGCGGAGGACGACGAAGCCGGCAGCCGCACGCTGCGGCGCGGCCTGCAGGTGCTCGATGCGGTGCTCTCGGGCGGGCCGGAAGGCGTGCGCGTGGTGGACCTGTGCCGTGCCGCGGGGCTGGAGCGGCCCACGGTGTACCGGTTGCTGGCCACGCTGCTCGAAGGCGGCCACGTGGCGCGGCAGGGGCGCTTCCGCTACGTGCCCGGCCCGCGCATGGCGGCGCTCGCCCCGGCCGGCGCGCAGCCCAACCGCGCGGTGCACCTGCAGCCGCTGCTCGCGCGCATCAGCGCCGCGTGCGGCGACGCGGCGTTCGCCATCGTGCGGGAAGGGCCGCTGTCGCACTGCATCGCGCGGCAGGTGGGCACGCACCCGGTGCAGATCCTGGTGATCGAGGTGGGCACGCGCCAGCCGCTGGGCGTGGGCGCGGCGGGGCTCGCCCTGCTCGCGGCGCTGCCGGATGCGGAAGTGGAAGCCATCATCGCGGCGAACGCACCGCGGCTGCCCACCTACGGCGGCATGACGCCGGAACGCATGCGCCTGCTGGTGCGCGCCACGCGCGAGCGCGGCTGGTCCGTCATCGGCAACCACGCCACGCGCGGCGTGCTGGCCGTGGGCATGGCGGTGCGGGACGCGCGCGGCCGGCCGGTGGCGGCCGTCAGCGTGGCCACCACGCTGGCCCGCCTGCCGCGCGAGCGCCAGCAACTGGTCGCGCGCACCATCCGCGACGCGCTGAAGGATCTGCCCGCGGGCGCCATGTGAATCTTTCTACGGGCCGTGCCAGCCCAGGTCAGCGAGCGGCGGGCACGGCCCAGCGAAGCGGTTCCGGCGAGGCGCTGCATCGCAGGCAGTACGGACGGTACGACAAGATGCCGCAACGACGCCGGAAGGGCCGTACCAGCCGCTCCCGCTCAGTGCACCACCATCAGCGTGAATGGCCAGACATACGCCTGCATCGTCACGTACAGCCCCACCAGGCAGGCCAGCGCGATGGAGTGGAAGAACACGTAGCGCAGGATGTCGCCCTCGTGGTCGAACCAGCGCGTGGCGGTGGAGGCGACCACGATCGACTGCGCGTCGATCATCTTGCCCATCACCCCGCCCGAGCTGTTGGCCGCGCCCATCAGGTTGGCCGAGAGCCCCAGCTGCTCGGCCGCCACCTTCTGCATGCCGCCGAACAGCACGTTGGATGCCGTGTCGGAGCCCGTGAGCGCCACGCCCAGCCAGCCCATCAGCGTGCCGAAGAACGGGTAGAGCACGCCCGTGTTGGCGAACGCCAGGCCCAGCGTGGTGTCGGTGCCCGAATAGCGCGTGAGCGTGCCCAGCGCCAGCATGAGCACGATGGTGAGCAGCGAGTACTTCACCAGCCAGATCGTCTTCAGGAAGGTGCGCACGATGGCGACCGGGTTGTACTTCATGAGGAAGGCGCTCACCACCGCCGAGAGCAGGATCGCCGTGCCGGTGGCCGACAGCAGGTTCAGCGTGTAGACCGCGCCCTCCTTGGTGGGCACGGGCACGACGGGCGGCACCTTCTCGATCAGGTTGTGCAGCCCCGCCATCGGGAACGACGGCGCGAACAGGCCGTTGAGCCAGGCCTTGACGGGCGGCAGGCCCCAGATGAACACGAACACCGAGAGGATGGCCCAGGGCATCCAGGCGGCCACCAGCTCGGCGCGGGTGTGGCGCGCCACGGGCTGCGGCGGCTTGGCCTCGGCCGCGCTCACGTCGTTGCCGCGCAGCGAGGGCGAAGTCCATACCGATTTCGGCTTCCAGACACGCAGGAAGGCGATCAGGCAGACCATGGAGACGATGGCCGCGATGATGTCCACCAGCTCCGGCCCGATGAAGTTGGAGACCAGGAACTGCGGCACCGCGAACGACACGCCCGTGACCAGGATCGCGGGCCAGATCTCCGCCATGCCCTTGCGGCCCGCGAAGGCCCAGATCAGCCAGAACGGCACCAGCAGCGAGAAGAACGGCAATTGGCGGCCGACCATGGCCGTCACCTCCATCACGTCGTAGCCGTGCACCTTGGCGAGCGTGAGGATGGGCGTGCCCAGCGCGCCGAAGGCCACCGGCGCCGTGTTGGCGATGAGCGAGAGCCCCGAGGCCGCGAGCGGCGAGAAGCCCAGCCCGATGAGGATGGCCGCCGTCACCGCGACCGGCGTGCCGAAGCCCGCCGCGCCTTCGAAGAACGCGCCGAAGCAGAACGCGATCAGCAGCAGCTGGATGCGCCGGTCCTCCGTGATGCCCGAGAGCGAATCCTGCAGCACCTTGAAGCTGCCGTTCTGCTCCGTGAGCTGGTGCAGGAAGATGATGTTGAGCACGATCCAGCCGATCGGCAGCAGGCCGGTGAAGCCCCCCAGCAGCGCGGCCCGGCCGGCCATGTCCGCCGGCATGCCGTAGGCGAAGACGGCCACGAGCAGCGCCGCGACGAGGCCCATGCCCGCCGCGATGTGCGCCTTGATGTGGAAGAAGCCGAGGGCGGCGAGCATGACCACCACCGGGATCGCCGCGAGGGCGGTCGAGAGGACCATGCTGCCGAACGGGTCGTAGATTTGCTGCCAGGCCATGCGCTTGTCTCCGTTGGATGAATGATGTTTTCTTTCTCTCGGGCGCAGAGACGGGCGCACGCGGGCGCCCGGCACGGCAGGGCACCGCAGGGGACGGAACCCTGCGGCCGTGCCGCGAAAACATGATCACCGCAGCGGAGCATTTTTCAAAGCGCGGCAGCACCCGGGAAGGCGAACTTTCCCGCGGGCAGCCACAGGGACAAACCCTCTGGCCGGGGCCGGCGGTCTTGCGCTAGACCGGGCCGGCGTCAGAGCCTGCGGCCGTGATCACGCCGCCACCCAGGCACACCTCGCCGTCGTACAGCACGGCGCTCTGCCCCGGCGTCACCGCCCATTGCGCCTCGGGGAACGCCAGGGCGAAATCCCGCCCCTCGGCCTGCGCGACGGTGCAGGCCGCGTCCTGCTGGCGGTAGCGCGTCTTGGCCGCGCAGGCGCCCGCGGCCGGAGGATGGCCCGCCACCCAGCTCGCGTCGGTGGCCTGCAGCGTGTGCGAGAGCAGCCACGGGTGGTCGTGCCCCTGCACCACGCGCAGCACGTTGCGCTCCACCTCCTTGCGCGCGACGAACCACGGCGCATGCTCGCCGCCGCCGCGCTGCGCACCTTTTTCCTTCACGCCGCCGATGCCCAGGCCCTGGCGCTGGCCGAGCGTGTAGAACGACAGGCCCACGTGCTGCCCCAGCCGCCGGCCGCGGTCGTCCAGGATCGGGCCGGGCGCATGCTGGATGTAACGGTTCAGGAATTCGCGGAACGGCCGCTCGCCGATGAAGCAGATGCCGGTGGAGTCCTTCTTCTTCGCGTTGGGCAGGCCGATCTCCTCCGCGATGCGGCGCACCTCGGTCTTGCGCAGCTCGCCCACCGGGAACAGCGTGCGCGAGAGCTGCGCCTGGTTCAGGCGGTGCAGGAAGTAGCTCTGGTCCTTGGCCGGGTCCAGCCCCTTGAGCAGCTCGTGCAGGCCGGTGGCGGGGTTGTGGCGCACGCGCGCGTAGTGGCCGGTGGCGATCTTCTCGGCGCCCACGCGCATCGCATGGTCGAGGAAGGCCTTGAACTTGATCTCGGCATTGCAGAGCACGTCGGGGTTGGGCGTGCGGCCGGCCTCGTACTCGCGCAGGAACTCGGCGAACACGCGGTCCTTGTACTCGGCGGCGAAGTTGACGTGCTCGATCTCGATGCCGATCACGTCGGCCACGGCCGCGGCATCGACGAAATCGACGTTGGAGGAGCAGTACTCGCTGTCGTCGTCGTCCTCCCAGTTCTTCATGAAGATGCCCACGACTTCGTGGCCCTGCTGCTTCAGGAGATGGGCGGTCACCGCGGAATCCACGCCGCCGGAGAGTCCGACGACGATGCGCTGCTTGGGGGAGGCTGTCATCCCCGGGATTGTATTTTTCGGGCGGGGCGCCTGCTCGCGGCATGCGGCAAAGGCCTGTCGGCGGCAGGCCGCCAACGTGACCGCAGCCGTTTCAACCGCCCCGCAGCACGCTCGGGTCGGTGTGGATCATGCCCACCGGATGCCGCTGCCCGGCGAGGTAGTCCTCGATGCAGCGCATCACGAGCGGGCTGCGGTGGCGGTCGGTGCAGGAACGCAGCTCGTCGGGCGTCATCCAGACGGTGCGCACGATGCCGTCGTCCAGCGTGCGCCAGGCATGGTGCGCGCCCAGCGTGCCGGCGAAGGCGAAGCGCAGGTAGGTGATGTCGTCGCCCGTGCGGCTGCGCGTGAAACGGTTGAGGTAGACCCCCACCAGCGCCGTGGCGGTGAAGTCGTAGGCCGTCTCCTCCAGCACCTCGCGCACGCAGGCCTGCTCGGGCGATTCGCCGGGATCGAGGTGGCCGGCGGGATTGTTGAGCCGCAGGCCGTCGGACGTGTCCTCTTCCACGAGGAGGAATCGGCCCTCCTGCTCGACGACGGCGGCCACGGTGACGTTGGGTTTCCAGCGGTGGGGCATGGCGCGCATTATGACGATGCGGCGGCGCTGCGGTCCCGTCGGACACCGCCCCGCTTTCAGCGGCTGCACGGGCGCGCATTCCATCGACGCCCGCTGGCGGTGCATGTCCCCTAGATCGAGCGCTCCATGTAGACCGCTCCCGCGCCATAGCCGGCCAGGCGTTCGCGGGCCTCGGGCGATGCCGGCTCCCGCGCCGCATAGCCGTGGCGCTCCCAGTAGCCGCGCGAGCCCTGTACCGAGACCAGGGCGCTGTGCCGCAGCCCGGCGGCACGCGCGTCGCGCCACAGCGCCTCCAGCAGCGCCTGCGCCAGCCCGCGACCGGCGCAGTCCGGCAACACGGCCATGTCGTGCAGGTAGAGCGTGTCAGGAGGGCCCTCCGGGGCTTCGAAACCGCCATGCAGCGCAGTCACCTTGCCCCGCGCGGATCGGTAGGCGGCCAGGTAGGCCAGCACGGCGCCGGACTCGACGGCGACCAGCGAGCAGTTCGCGGGGCTGGCCAGGCGCTGTCCGAATGTCTGGGGACTTTCGAGGAAGCCGGCGCCATAGCAGGCCCGCTGCACCGCCATGAGGCCCGGCAGGTGCGCCGCCGCGAGCGGGTGGACGTCGAAGCGAGGCTGTGGGCGGGGTGCGGAGGACGGGGGCAGAGGCATGGGGGAGCAAACCGCGCCGGCCGCGATACTCCGGCAACGCGGCCGTGGAACGTCGATGCGATAGAGTTCCGGTATCGTAAACCACAGCGTGATCAGCACTCCGGCGGCGGCCCGTACGGTGACGGCCCTGCGCCTTCCATGTCCCTGAACCATCTCCTGCGCCTTGTCGGCATCGTTCTCGCCACCGTGACGGCCCTGCTGGCTACGCATGCGAGCTGGACCGAGTGGAGGGCGTGGCGCGCGGCGGATGCCGGCTCGCAGGCGCTGGGGGATCTGCGCCTGGCCCTGGTGGCGGCCGAGCGGGTCTCGCGCGAACGCGGGCCCACGAACGCACGCCTGGGCGCCCCCGACGGCCCGGCCGACCCGGCCGCCATGGACGCGCTCGCGCAGGCCCGAGAGGCGACCGACCTGGCGCTGGCACAGCTGGACGCGGCGCTGACAGGGCTCGCGCCGTCGCCGCGCACCGCGGCCCTGCAGGCCCGGGTGGGCGAAGCGGTGCAGGCGCTGGCCCGCGCCCGCGCCGTGGCCGACGGGGTCATCGCCCGGCCCCGCAGCCAGCGCACACCCGATGCGGTGCGGGCGAGCGTCTATGGCCTGGTGGACGTGGTGCCGCGGCTCGCGCCCATCCAGAGCGCCCTGATCCAGACGGCGCGCACGGCGCAGCCCGCCCTGGGCAGCGACCTGCAGATGCTGCGCATCACGGCGGAACTGCGCGAACACGCCGGCCTGCTCGGCTCGCACTTCACCGCGGCGCTGACGGCCCAGCGGCCCCTCACGACCGGCGAACGGCATGCGATCGAGCAGACGCGCGGCCGCATCCTGGCCCTCAGGTTCCTGCTGGAGCAGCGGCTGACGGGGCCGGAGGACACCCCGCCCGACCTCGCCGCGGCCTGGGAGGCCGTGGACCAGGGCTACTTCGTCCATGCCGCGCAGGACATCGTGGCCCCCCTGCTGGCGACCGGGGAGCGCGACGGCCGCTACGGCATCACCGCCGCCGAGTTCGCGGCGCGCTACGTGCCCGAGCTGCAGAAGGTGGTGGCGCTGCGCGACCGGGTGATGGCCCGGCTGCAGGGCGACGCGGCCGCGGCGCAGGAGCAGTCCCTGTACAGCCTGGTGGCGGTGGCGGGGGCCTCCGCCGTGCTCTGGGTGGTCCTGGCGGCCATGCTGGCCGTGCTGCACGCCCGCGTGCTGCGCCCGCTGGCGCAGGCCACGCGGGCCCTGCGGGATCTGGCGGACAACCGGCTCGACACCCCGCTGCCCTCGCCCGCCGCGGGCGACGAGATCGCGGCGGTGATCGGGGCCGTGCGCGCCCTGCAGGAGCACACGCGCGCCCGGCAGGCGCTGGAGCGCGAGCGCGACGGGCTCATCGCGCAACTGCGGGAGCAATCGCTCACCGACTTCCTCACCGGCCTGCCGAACCGGCGCGCCTTTTTCGCCGCGGCGCGCGAACGCATCACGCGCGCGCGCCAGCAGCGCTTCGACGTCGCCCTCGTGCTGCTCGACGTGGACCTGTTCAAGGCATTCAACGACCGCGAGGGCCACGCGGCCGGCGACGAGGCGCTGCGCGCGGTGGCACGCGCGGTGCGCAGCGCGCTGCAGCCGGGCGACCTCGCGGCCCGCCACGGCGGCGAGGAGTTCGTGGTGCTGCTCGGCCCCTGCCCGGGCACCGAGGGCGCCACGCGGGCGGAGCAGTTGCGCCGGGCCATCGAGAAAGCCCCCGTCCCGTTGCCATCAGGAAGCAGCGCGCGGCTCACGGCCAGCGTCGGCGTGGCCGTCTCCCAGCGCCACGGCCTGGTGCTGGACCATCTGCTCTCGGAAGCGGACGCGGCCCTCTACCGGGCCAAGGACCGGGGCCGCAACCGCGTGGAAGAAGCGCCCTGATTCAGCGCTGCACCAGGGCCTGGGGACGCACGAGGTCGTCGAGCGACAGGCCCTTCTCGCGCAGCAGCGCCTCCAGCGCCGGGCGCAGCTCGCCCAGGCTCTCTTCGACGGCTTCGCGCACCGTGTCCACCACCACCTGGGTGCTGCGCTCGATCTCCACGTTGAGCACGTCGCCCGCACGCAGGTCCTCGAACACCGTGGCGCGGCGGGTTTCCGGGATGAGCCAGACCTCGAACCAGCCCTCGGCGCGGTTCACCTCGGACACGGTGAGGCTCGCGCCGTGCAGCGCGATGTAGCCCTTGGCGAAGACGTAGCGGCGGAAGGCCGGCGGCACCGCCACGCGCCAGACGCGGTTGTTCTCGGAATCGCGCACGCTCTCCAGCGTGGCCGCGAAGTCGATGTGGCCCGACAGCGGATGGCCGCCGATCTCGGCGCCGTCGCGCGCGGCCCGCTCCACGTTCACGCGCCGCCCGGCGGCATAGCCGCCCAGCGTGGTGACGTTCAGGCTCTGCAGCATCACGTCGAACGCGGCCGAGGTGGGAGACACCAGGCGCGTGACCGTGAGACAGACGCCGTCCACCGCCACGCTCGCGCCGATGGCGAGGCCCTCGCAGAAACCGGGCGGGAACTCGATCACGAAGGTGCGCAGGCCCTCGCGGTCCTGCAGGTCGGCGAGGGTGGCGGTGGCTTGGACGATGCCTGTGAACATGGCGCGGGGATGAGGGGAAAAGGGGTCGGTGGAAAGGGCGGGAATCGGCCCGGGCATTGTGCCACCCGCCCCACCGCCTTCGCCGCCCGCGAAGCGGCCGACCCGCCCTGCGCCGCGGCTATGCGTCCAGGGCCGAAGCCACGCGCTCCGCGAGCGCCTCGAGGTCGAACGGCTTGGTGAGCACGTCCATGCCCGGGTCGAGGTCGCGGTCGCCGATCACCGCCTGCTCGGCATAGCCGGTGATGAACAGCACGGGTAGCCGGGGATACAGCACGCGGCCGGCATCGGCCACCTGGCGGCCGTTCATGCCCCCGGGCAGGCCCACGTCGGTGAGCAGCAGGTCCGGCGCGAGTCCGCTGTGCAGCGCCTCCAGCGCCGAAGGGCCGTCGTCCGCCTCGATCACGCGCCAGCCCCGCTCGCGCAGGAATTCCGCCACCGTACAGCGCACGGCCGGCTCGTCGTCCACCAGCAGCACCACCGGCGCAGGGCGGTCCGTGCCGGGCGCAGAGGCCGGGGCCGGCGGCAACTGCTGCCCGTCCGTGCCCTCCTCGTCGTGCACGGCGCCGTCCGCGGCCACGTGGCGCGGCAGCCAGAGCGTGATCTTCGTGCCCGCACCCGGCGCGGAGACGATGCGCGCGGACCCGCCGGACTGCTGGGCGAAACCGTAGACCATCGACAGCCCCAGGCCCGTGCCCTGCCCGATGGGCTTGGTGGTGAAGAACGGCTCGAACGCACGCTCGACCACCTCGGGCGGCATGCCCGCCCCGGTGTCGGCCACGGCCAGCATCACGTAGTCGCCCGCCTGCAGGCCGGCCGCGCCCGCCGGGTCCGGCTCCCCGGGCCCCTGCGGCGGGGCGACGTGGTGGGCGGTGGAGATGCGCAGCGTGCCGCCGCCGGGCATCGCGTCGCGCGCGTTGATGCACAGGTTCAGCAGCGAGTTCTCGATCTGGCCCGCATCGGCGCGCACCTTCCAGAGCCCGGCCGTGGGTTCGAAGCGCACAGCAATGGATGGCCCCACGGTGCGCTGCACCAGCTCCAGCAGGCCGGCGACCAGCAGGTTCAGGTCCACCACGCTGGGCGCGAGCGTCTGGCGCCGCGAAAAGGCGAGCAGCCGGTGGGTGAGCGCGGCGGCCCGCTTGGCCGAGCGGTGGGCGGTGTCGATGCAGCGCCCGAGATCGCCGTGGCGCCCCTGGGACATGCGCAGCCGCATCAGGTCCAGGCTCGCCATGATGCCGCCCAGCAGGTTGTTGAAATCGTGCGCGATGCCGCC
>DHAE01000008.1:0-29648 GCA_002397315.1 Comamonadaceae bacterium UBA4962 | reverse complement strand
TCGTGCGCGATGCCGCCGGTGAGCTGGCCCACGGCCTCCATCTTCTGCGCGTGCCGCAGCGCCTCCTCGGCGGCCATGAGTTCGCGCGTGCGCTGTTCCACCTTCGACTCCAGCGTGTCGGCCAGCGCGCGCAACTGCCGCTCGGCGGTGCGCCGCTGCACGGCCATGCGCGTGCGGTGGGCGACGCTGCGGATCAGGGCGAGTTCGTCGGCGGTCCATTGCCGCGGCCCCGGATGGTTCAGGAACAGCATCGCGACCAGGCGGCCGTCCTCGATGAGCGGCAGGTTCACCAGCGCACCCGCCTGCACCGACCGCAGCGCGGACAGGTGGCCGGAGGTGCGCGGGTCGGTGGAGATGTCGTTCACGATGACGATGTCGCCGCGCATCAGGTCCTGGTAGAAGTGGCCGTAGTGCGGCAGGTGGTGCCGGCCGGCCGCCGTGGACATGCCCAGGTCGGTCCAGTCGCGGTAGATGGTGACCGTGTTCGTCTCGTCGATGTCGCCGTATCCCGCGCGCCCCACGGCGAGCGTCTCGCCGAGCAGGCGCGCCGCCGCGTAGGCCATGTCGGCCGGATCGTCGAGCGAGCGGAAGCTGTCGTCGAGCTGCAGCAGCGCCTGCGTGCGGCGCTCGGCGAGCGTCTGCTCGGTCACGTCCTGCACCGTGCCGGCGATGCGCAGGCTGCGACCCGCCGTGCCGCCGTCCACGCGCGCCCTTACCTTGAGCCAGCGCACCTGGCCGTCCAGGCGCCGGATGCGATGGTCCATCGCATAGTCCCGGCGCTGCGCGATGCTTTGCTCGAACGCGGTGCGCACGCGCTGCACGTCGTCCGGATGGACGGCGGCGGCCACCGCCCGCGAGGACAGCGGCTGCTCGGCGCGCAGGCCGAAGTGCTCCCGGCACACCTCGGAACTCGTGAGCTCCATCGTCTCCACGTTCAGCTCCCAGAGGCCGAGCCCGCCCGCGGCCGCGGCGAAGCGCAGGTGCGCCTCCAGTTCCTCGAGCGTGCGCGGGCGCAGCGCCGGATCGGACGGCGCCGAGGCAGGCTCCACGGACAGGGTGGAGCCGGCATCGTCCCCGGTGGCGGGTGTCGGTGGATCAGCAGGCGATTGGGTCAATGGACGGTCACTCCCCGGACGGCCCGGAAACCGGCCGCATCGGCAGCCGGCGCCTTCCGGGCGGGACTGCCGGATTGTGGCCCAACCGCAGCCCGGTGTCGTTGCAAGGCGCGACGAGCCGCCCCCGCGCCGCCCTGGGGGGCTTCAGCGCGCGCTCAGCAGCGCGCCGGCCTCGATGAGCACCAGCTCGTTGTCGTCGGCACGGCGCGGGTCGCGGCTGGAACTGAAGGGCAGGTTGTTGTCGTTGCCCACCACGATGTGCGTGGCGTCCACCACGTCCACGTTCTCGATGGTGAAGAACGGAAAGGCGAGCACGCCGCCGGTCAGGGGCTTTCGGGCGAGGTGCTTCGGATCCTGGATGTTCAGCAGGTCGATGTAGCCCACCTTGCGCAGCGGGCCGCCCGCGTTGGCGTCGGTCAGCTCGATCTTGTAGACGCGCTTGAACTTCGCCACGTCGTGGAAGCAGTCCGCACGCTTCTGGCCCGCGGGGCAGGCCTGGTCGGGCGTGCCCTCGCCGTTGTCGCGCTCGATGACGAGGCCCATGGTGGGGCTGACCATGTTGAAGTCGCCGATGGCGTTCTGGTTCGCCTCCAGCACGTACTTCCAGTGGCGGCCGGTCCATTGCTCCGCCTTCACGTCGAACTCCAGCACGCGCAGGTACTGCCGGCCGCCCTCCACCGATTCATAGGCTTGGGCGGACGCGTCCCAGACCGGGCCTTCGAGCAGCGCGTACAGCTTGCTGCCGTCGGGGCTCGATGCCATGCCCTCGAAACCCTTGGAGCGCTTGATGTCGAAGGCCGGGGCTTTTGCATCCGGCGCGGCGGCGGCGGTGACGGCGGGGTGGTCGGGCGAGCGCACCACGCGGCCGTCCACCTGCGTCTCGAACACGGCCAGCACCTTGCCGTCCAGGTCGGCCTTGATGAGGAACGGGCCGAACTCGTCGCCGATCCACAGCGCGCCGCCCGCGAACTGGAAGCTCTCGGGGTCGAAATCGGCGCCGGTCAGGTAGCGCTCCTGCGTGCCTTCCTCGGCGATGCGGAACGGCACCTTCCTGTCCGGATCGTGCAGGAACACGGTCTTCAGGCGCCGGAACTGCCCGGTCTGGAAGTCCACCGCATAGTGGTTCAGGTACAGCATGAAATCGGGCGAATTGGCCTTCGCGCCGGCGCCGTTGTCGGTGAGCATCCAGAAGCTGCCGTCGGCCATGCGCTTGATGCCCGAGTGCCCCTGCAGCGGCTGGCCCTGGAACGGCAGCGAGACGCCCGTGGGCCGGCCGGCGGAGGTGCCTTCGACGGTGCCCACCGCATCCACGCGCCGCGGCGTGGTGAACTTGCCGCTGGTGCGCAGGTCGGAGGGCGCGTCCGGCGGCGCGGGGACGAAGGACTGCGCGGGCAGCACGGCGTGGCCGGCGAGCGTGGCGGGAAAGGCCTGCTGTGCCTGGACGGGCGACACGAGGCCGGCACCGGCCAGGACGGCACAGGCAGCGAGGCGGAAGAAGGGCAACATGCGGACGGTTCTTGCAGACGACGAAGCCGGACGATGCAATGGGGATGTGACAGGGCAGTGACGCGTCCCCCCCCTCCGCGCCGGGAGCCACCGCGCTCAGGCGGGCCCTGCCCCTGCCGCCCGGCGCTTCCGAAGCTGCCAGCCCAGGAACACGACCACCGCCGCATTGACCGCGATGACCGCCGTGGCCGCCGCCGTCGGCCGGTGCGCCCAGTGCCACAGCTCGAACGGGATGTAGAGCGCGCCCGAGAGCGCGCCCAGCCATTCGCCCCAGGCCCGGTCGTGCCACAGCCCGTAGGCCTCGGTGAAGCGCAGCAGCGCATAGGCCGCCGCCATGGCGGTGAGAAGCTGCCAGTCGCCGTTGCCGGACCAGCGGTCGATGCCGGCCAGCAGCAGTGCCGGGTAGTGCTCGCCCGGGGTCAGTCCCACGTGGCCGATCAGCGCCGTGGCGATGTGGTGCAGGTCGCGGTGCAGCAGCCCCAGCACGCCGACGCCGGCGATCAGCGCGACCACGCCCTTGAGGGCTTCGAAGCCGGCGATGGTGCGCAGCGCGCGGCGGGCGGCAGGGGTGTCGTTGGCGCCAGGGACGGCAGGTACGCGGGGCATGGGGAGACCAGGGTCAGCCGGCAGCCAGCAGGCCCGCCGCGTGCCCGCGCGTGAAGGCCTCCTCGAACACCGAATACCCGGACCAGTCCGCATGCGCGAACGCGAGCCGTGCGGTGCCCGGCACGGCGGGCGGGGCGATGCGTTCGCCGTTCGCCAGCACGTAGCGCTGCCGGGGTGGGGACATGCGGCCGAGACGGCTCAGGAAATCCTGCGTGCCGGGCACGGGGACCGCCATGGCGTGGCCGTAGCGCGTGATCTCCACGCGCGTGATGCGGGCGCGCAGGTCCGGGTGCGGGGCGGCGAGGCTGGCCAGGATGGCGTCGCGCCAGTGCGTCCAGGGCTGCTCGGCCAGTTGGCGGCGGCCGTCGGGCACGTCGCCGAGCGCGCGGTAGTAGGTGAGCACCGTCGGGCCCGGCCGCGGGTCGAGGCGCTGGTGGCCGGCATCCACGTAGCCCAGGCCGCCGGGGGCGGGATCGTCGTAGAGCACGTTGTCCCACGCGGGCGCCGCGCCCTGTCGGTCGGCCAGCGGGGCGTCGATGCGCAGGTTGGCCACCAGCCACGGCGCCCACTGCAGCCGCTGCGCGGCCTGCGACAGAAAGGCCGGCGGGTTGCGCACCACGCGCGCGGCCACGTACACGGGCATGGCCACCACGCAGCGCCGGGCCTGCCAGCGCTCGATGCTGTCGCTCGCGTGGTGCAGCACGTCCACTTCCACCCCGCGCCGGTTCTCCTCGATGCGCAGCACCGTGCTGCCGGAGCGCACCAGCCCGGCATCGTCCAGCGGCCCGGCCAGGCGCCGGGCCAGCCAGCCGTTGCCCTCGGGCCAGGTGAGCACGCCCTCGCGCTCCTCGCCATCCGCGGCATCGCCGGGCGCGTGGAAGCCGTGGCGGCTCGCGAAGTAGTGGATGCCCGCCCAGGCCGACACGCGCGCGGCGCCCGCGCCGTAGTCGTCGCGGCAGCAGTAGTCCAGGTACCAGCGCAGGTGCGCGTCGCCCAGGCCCTCCTGGTCCAGCCAGGCAGCGAAAGTCTGCGCATCCAGCGCCCGCAGCGGGGCCGCCAGGGGCTGGTCGGCCCGCCACAGCTTGAACGTCGGCATGGCGAAGCGCGCGGCGCGCCCCAGTTCGGCCACGCGCCCGGAAAACCGCCGGTACTGCGCGAGCGTCTCCGCGCCCACGCCGTTCATCGGCAGCAGGCCCTCCTGCCAGGCGCCCCGGAAGAACAGCCGCTCCTGCGGGCTGTGGCAGAGGCTGGCCTCGTCGATCTGCCAGCGACCCGCGACGCGGCGCCGCAGGCCGAGTTCCTCCAGCAGATCCTGCACCTCGCGCGCGCCGTCGCCCGGCACGGGCAGGTAGTGCGCGCCCAGCGGGCAGGCGATGCCGTCCACCTGGCCGGCACGGCTGTTGCCGCCCACGGTGTCCTCCATCTCCAGCAGCACGAAATCGTCCACCCCGGCCAGGCGCAGCGCGCGCGCGGCCGCCAGCCCCGCGATGCCGCCGCCCGCCACCACCACCTGGGTGCGGCGCACGATGTCGGGCTCGATGGTCCCGCCCTTCTGCAGGCGGTCGCGCAGCGCATGGCCCCGGGCCATGTCGATGCCCGTGTAGCCGCCGGGCAGGTCGCGCGGCGATGGTTCGCAGCCGGCCAGCGAGAACGCGGCCGTGGCCGCGGCGCCCTGCAGCAGCGTGCGGCGCCTCAGCGCGGGAAGATCGGGGGAGAGGGCAGGCATGCGGCGTACTCTACGCCACGGCCATGTCAGGCCGGGCATGGCCTCAATGTGCCGCCACCCGGCCCCACTCCTGCTCGTAGGTGTGCACCAGCACCTGGTTCGACAGGCGGTTCACCTCGGCCGGCACGCGGGCCATGTCGAGCGGGAAGTCGAAGAGCAGCGGCAGCGTGGCCGGCGAGAGAAAGCGCAGGCCCTCGGGCAGCCGCTCCGGCAGGCGCCACGGCCGCCGGCTGGCGACGACGAAGCCCCATTCGCCGAAGCTCGGCACGTGCACGTGGTAGGGCGCGGCGGCAAGGCCCGTCGATTCGATCGTCTGCACCACCGTCCAGAAACTCTGGCGCGCCACGAGCGGCGACGTGGTCTGCACCACCGCATACCCGCTCGCCGCGAGGCGCTGCTCCAGCAGGGCATAGAAGCTGTTCGTGTAGAGCTTGCCGATCGCGAAGTTCGTCGGATCGGGAAAGTCCACCACGATCACGTCGAAAGTGGCATCCACTCCGCGCCCCTCCTGCAGCCACTGGAACGCATCGGTGTTGACGATGCGCACCCGCGGGTCGTTGAGGGCACCGGCGTTGAGCCGCACCAGGGCCGGATCGGTGCGGAAGAGCTGCGTCATGGCCGGATCCAGTTCCACCAGCGTGACCGATTCGACCGAGGGGTACTTCAGGATCTCGCGCACCGCCATGCCGTCGCCGCCGCCGAGCACCGCCACGCGCTTCGGCGCTCCGTGGGCGGACATCGCCGGATGCACCAGGGCCTCGTGGTAGCGGTACTCGTCGCGCTCGGCGAACTGCAGGTTGCCGTTCAGGAACAGCCGGTAGCCCGAGCGGCCGTGCGTGACCACGATGCGCTGGTAGGGCGAGGCACTGGCGATGACGATGCGGTCCTGGTAGAAATGGTCTTCCGCGAACCGCGTGATGTGCTCGGCCCCCGCGAAGCCCGCCAGCAGCGCCCCGAGCACGGCCGCGCACGCCAGCGCATGCGCCCGGAAGCGCCGCAGCTCGTGCCGGAACAGCCACAGCGCCCAGACCGCCACCGCCGCGTTGAAGATGCCGAACAGCAGCCCCGTGCGCACCAGCCCCAGGTGCGGCACCAGCAGCAGCGGGAACGCGAGCGACACCGCCAGCGCGCCCAGGTAGTCGAAGGTGAGCACCTGCGACACCAGGTCCTTGAGCGCCACGTTACGCTTGAGGATGCGCATCACCAGCGGAATCTCCAGCCCCACCAGCATGCCGACCAGCAGCACCATCCCGTAGAGCAGCAGCCGGAACGCGCCCGGCACGTAGGCGTTCGCGAGGAACAGCAGCGCGGGCAGCGACCCGCCCACGATGGCCACCAGCAGCTCGATGCGCAGGAAATGCGCGGGCAACTGGCGATCGAAATACCGCGACAGCCACGAGCCCATCCCCATCGCGAACAGGTAGGTGCCGATGACGGTGGAGAACTGCAGCACCGAATCGCCCAGCACGTACGAGGCGAGCGCGCCCGCGGCGAGTTCGTAGAGCAGCCCGCAGGCGGCCACCACGAACACGCTGGCGAGCAGGGCGACGTCGAGGGGCCGGGGTGCGGTGGCCGAGGGCGGAGAAGCAGGGGTGGCGGTCAAGCCCGCTATTTTGCGGGATCGATCTGCGCTTTCCCGCGAGCCGGGCAGCGCGGTACGCGGAATGCGCAGCCGCCGGGATGGGCGCCCGGCCGCGGGGCGCCACAATGCCGCGAGCCTGGACGGAAAAGCCTTTGCCGCAGGCGCATCGGAGGAACCGCATGCCATTCATCGTCATGGGCGCCGGAGCGATCGGCCTCTACGTGGGCGGGCGCCTGGCCGCCGCCGGGCAGGACGTGTCGCTGGTCGGGCGCCCGCGCATCCTGGAAGCCCTGGCCCGCGACGGCCTGCGCGTGAGCGACCTGGACGGGTTCGATGCGCACCTGCCCCCGGGCCGGTTGCGTCTGGCGGAGACGCCCGGTGCCCTGGCCTTCGCGGCGGGCACCGTCGTGTTGCTGTGCGTGAAGGGTGGCGGCACGGTGCAGGCCGCGCGGGAACTGGCCGCCGCCTGCCCCGCGGGCCTGCCGGTGGTCTCGCTGCAGAACGGCGTGGAGAACGCGGCACGCATCGCGGCCCATGCCCCGGCCCTGCGCCCCATCGGGGCCATGGTGCCCTACAACGTGGTGCTGCGCGGCACGCACGTGCACCGCGCGACCACGGGCCGCATCCACCTGCAGCGCGATCCGGCCGCCGCCACGCTGGCCGATGCCTTCTCCGCCGCGGGCCTCGATGCGCTGGCCGTGGACGACATCCGGCCCGTGCAGTGGGGCAAGCTGCTGCTGAACCTCAACAACCCGGTGAATGCGCTGTCGGACCTGCCGCTGCGCGACGAACTGCGATGCCGCGATTTCCGGACCGTGCTCGCCGCGCTGCAGGCCGAGGCGCTGCGTGCGATGGGGCGTGCCGGCATCCGCCCCGCGAAAGTCGCGCCCCTGCCGCCTGCGCTCTTGCCGCACGTGCTGCGGCTGCCCGATGCGCTCTTCACCCGGCTCGCGCGCCGCATGCTGCGCATCGATCCGGCCGCGCGCTCCTCGATGTGGGACGACCTGGAGGCCGGCCGGCCCACCGAGATCGACGACCTCTGCGGCGCCGTCGTGCGCCTGGCCGCGGAGCACGGCGTGCCCGCGCCCTGCAACGAACGCATGTGCGCGCTGCTGGCGGGCCCGCGCCGGCGGCTCACGGGGGCGCAGATGCGCGATGCGCTGGGCGTTTGACCGGGCCCGTGCCTCACCCCCCGTGGATCGCCGCCGCCACGATGATGCTGATGCCCAGGCACATCGCGGCCACCACCATCGCCAGGGCCTTGTTCTGCTTCTCGACGATCTCGGCCCAGAGGTCGTAGGGCGTGAGCTTGTCGATGACGATGAAGCTGATCCAGAACACCAGCACGCCGATCAGCGCGAACAGGATGGAGCCGAAGAACGCGGCGGGGTGCAGCCAGTCGAGGGTCATGGTGAACTCCTTCATTGAACGAAGAGAAAAATTGCCGGCCGGGCCGCGCTACTTGTGCCCGCCGCCGCTGGACCAGCCCCCGAAGGAGCCGCCCGAGGAGCGGTAGCTCGACGAGGTGCAGTTCTCGCGCTCGGGATCGCACGACGAGTTGCAGCCCCGCGAGAACAGCAGCAGGAGCACGATCAGCACCAGCGCGACGAGCACCACGGTGCCGCAGCCCACGCTGCCCGCGCTCGCCAGCGGCGCCGCGTCGTCGCGCTTGAAGAGATCCTTGCGGCCCTCGAGCTTGAATGCCTGGGCCACCAGGGCGCTGTCCACCAGGCTGCCGACCGACCAGGTGATCTCGCGCGGCGTCTGCTCCATCGACAGCCGCCCCTTGCCGCCCGTGCTGCTGAAGTCCCGGTTCTGCGTGACCTGCCCGCGCGCCACGGGCCAGTAGAACTCGCCCAGCGCGTACGTGGTCTCGGCACGGTACTGGTAATCCAGCCGGTAGGTGCTCTGCAGGTAGGTGGCGCTCTGGCCGTTGGCGGACAGCTTGGGCGCACCCGTGGCCGGCCGCACCAGGCTCCAGCCGTCGGAGGCGTCCACGAGGAAGGCGAAGCCGCGCTGGCGGTGGTAGAGCAGGTATTCGTCCCAGCCGAAGGTCTCGTCGTCGTCCGGCTCCTGCCCCATGCGGTGCTGGAAGCCCACCACCTGCCAGTCCACGCCTTCGAGCCGGCCGGTGGAGCCCAGCGGGATCAGCGGCTGCACCGGCTCGTCCTGCACCGCGTGGCGCAGCTCGCCGCCGATGCCGCCCGAGATGTCGATCAGGCTCGCGCACGAGGGGCAGGTCAGGCTCTTGGTGGTATCGAACGCCACCTGCACCGGCGCGCCGCAGTGCGGGCAGCTGAACTGGCGCGCCTTCTCTTCCTTGACCGACTCCTCGCGCAGGCCCTGCATGCGCAGGTCTTCCAGCCGCACCGCGCGGCCGCGCTCCACGCGCGGGGGCGACTGCGAATAGTCGATCGACAGCACTTCGCCCTGCTCGCTGCGCAGCTCCACCACGGGAAACGGCTGGCCCAGCGGCGGCAGCTTGGGCAGCTCCCCCTGCGCCGACAGCAGGTGCGCCTGCACGTTCGCCGCCACGCTGTAGGGCGTGCCGTTGATCGCCGTGGCGGCCCCCACGCGGAAACGCTCCGGCGCCGGCAAGTCGCGCCCCGGCTCGGTGGGCCGCGTGAACACGTAGCCGCCGTTGTCCTCGCCCAGCGTGGCGGTGGTGCCGTCCTCCAGGATCGCGTTCCACTCGGTCCACGTGCCCGTGTCGGCCTTGTATTGCAGCCGCCCGATCAGCGTGAACGGCTGCTCGCGCCCGTCCAGCACCGCGCGCCCGCTCGCCATGAGCTGCAGCGGGCTGTGGTCGTCGAACACCTCGGCCATCTTGCCCACGCGCGACAGCACCTCTCCGCTGCGCACCACGGTGCTCTGGCAGTAGGGACAGACGGCGTGCGTGGACTGCGCGCTGCGGAATTCGACCGGCGCGCCGCAGCCCGGGCACGGTGCGCGGTAGTGGCGCTGGAGTTGGGGGTCGGCCATGTGGGAATCGGTGTTGTCGGCCTCCTGCCGGCATCCGCGCCGGCAGGGCATGTGGACGCCGCAGCGGTGGGAGGCCTCGCCCCCCATCGACCGCGGCGCGTCGGGACTCGCCCGCTCAGACCAGCTTCTTGAGCAGCTCCACCTTCTTGGCGTCGAACTCTTCCTGCGTGAGGATGCCCTTGGCCTTGAGATCGCCCAGCTTTTCCAGCGTGGCCATCACGTCCTCGGGCCGCACGCCCGCCACGGGCGCGGAGGCCGGTGCCGCCGGCGCCGCGCCGCTGCCGGCCGAAGCCGGCGCGCCGCCCTGCAGCCCCTGCTGCAGGTTCTGCGCCAGCACCTGGCCGAGCGCCACGCCCGCGCCCAGGCCCATCGCGTCGCCCGCGATGCCGCCGCCCCCGTTGCCCGCGCCTTCCGCGAACTTCGGGATCGACTGGGCCGTCTGGTACTGCATGAACCTGCCCATGTCGTTGCCGACCATGCCCATGCCGATCTTCTGGTCGAGGATCTTCTGCAGCTCCTCGGGCAGCGACAGGTTCTGCACCGTCATCGCCTCCAACTGCAGGCCGATCTTCGCGAACGCGGGCTGCAACTCCTTCGCGAGCGCGTCGGCGAACATGATCTGGTTGGCCGCGAGGTCGAGGAACGGCAGGCCGCTGGAGGCGATCGCGTTGCTGATGTTCTGCAGCACGAGGCCGCGCAGTTGCCCGTCGAGCTCGCCCACCGTGTAGGCCGCTCGCGTGCCCGAAATCTCGGTGTGGAACAGCTTCGGATCGGCCACGCGGTACGCGTAGTTGCCGAAGGCGCGCAGGCGCACCGCCCCGAAATCCTTGTCGCGGATCGTGATCGGCTGCGGCGTGCCCCACTTCTGGTCCACCTGCTGGCGCGTGCTGAAGAAGTACACGTCGCTCTTGAACGGGGACTCGAACAGCTTGTCCCAGTTGCGCAGGTAGGTGAGCACCGGCAGCGTCTGCGTGGTCAGCTTGTAGGTGCCGGGGCCGAACACGTCGGCCACCTTGCCCTCGTTGACGAACACCGCCATCTGCGACTCGCGCACCACCAGCGTGCCGCCGTTCTGGATTTCCAGATCGCGCATCGGGAAGCGCCACGCCAGCGTTCCGTCGTCGTCTTCCGTCCACTGGATGATGTCGATGAACTGCTTCTTGATGAAGTCCATGAGGGCCATGCGGTGCTCCGGCTGGGGTGAAGAGAGGAAAGGAAAGGCAAGGAAGCGGCGGCGATCCCGTCCGCGCGTGGCCGATCATAGCGGCGCCCGGCCGCGGCGCTATCGCCGGCTTCGAGAGGATCAATTGGCGCCCGGAGATGCGAATGCCTAGCATTCACACATCTCCAGCGAACACCGCCGGACCGACAGAGAAGCCAGGAAAGAAAGAGAGCCGCCATGGACCGCATCCGCCACGCCACCCGCCAGAACCTGCCCACGCTCATGAAGACGGGCAGCTACTACCTCATCCACATCTGCGTGGCGGCCCTGGTGGCCTATGCGGTCACCGGCAACCTGATCGCCTCGCTCACGCTGAGCCTGCTGGAACCCACGGTGCAGGCCGTGGCGTTCTTCTTCCACGAGAAGGCCTGGCAGCGCGCCAGCGTGCGCCGCGCGGCGGCTGCGGGCACCGCCGTGGACACCACCCGGCAGCCGGCCGCGGCGGGCGCCTGAGCCATGCACCCCGTCGTGCCTTGCAGCGCATCGGTGCATCCGCACCACGCTCGAACCACCACCGCCACGGCCCCGCAGATCCGGCCGGCACCCTTCGCCCGCTGGCTGGTCGAGCGCCTCGCCGGCCTCGCCGAGGGGCACTGAGGCCCCACCGCAGGATCGGTCAGGCGCGGGTATCGAGCAGCGACCCGAGCATGCGGTCCTCGGTCTTGACCGCCTGCAGATTGGCCGAGAAGGCATAGGTCGCGGACATCTGCCCCACCACGTCCTCCTCCAGCGAAGCGCCTTCCGCCGGGGCCCGGCCGACGCGCGCCTCCACCCCGCCCTGGTCCGGCACCGCGGCCTGCTCCACCGTCTGGCGGCGGAAACCCTCCGTGTTCACGTTGGCGACGTTGTGCGCCGACGTGTCCAGCTGCAGCTGCGCGGCGCGCAGGCCGGAGGAAGCGATGGAGGAGATGGAGGACATGGGAAGCTCCTGCAGGGAAGGGAGGGTGTCGGGCGGATTATGAGCGCCCGGCGCCAGAAAGGCGATGCCGCTCAGGCACCGCCGGCGGCTCAGGCTCCACGAAATCGGGATAGCGGGCGCAGATCTCCTCCACCTGGCTGAGCGTGCCAGAGAGATGGGTGCGCAGCGCATCCTGGGCGGCCGGAACATCCCCCGCCGCGATCGCCTCCACGATGCGCCGGTGGTCGGCCAGCACGGCGTGCATCTTGCCCTCGCTCGGCAGGTGCAGCCGGCGCAGCCGGTCCACGTGGCCCGAGCGGTGGCGTACCAGATCCCACAGGCCTGCCACGCCTGCTGCTTCGTACATCTGCCGGTGGAATTCCTGGTCGGCCTCGACGAACCCCCGGTAGGTCTCCGCGCCGGTGGCGGCGGCCAGCACCGCCATGGTCTCCACCTGCCCGCGCAGCCGAGCGAGCATGGGCGCGGACGGATCCAGGGCCAGGGTGCGCACCACCTCCAGCTCGATGGACCGCCGAAGGTAGTGCGCCTGCCGGGCGGCCGCCACGTCGATACGGCTCACGACCGTCGCATGCTGCGGAAAGATGTCCACCAGCCCTTCTTCGCCCAGGCGCAGCAGCGCATCCCGGACGGGGGTCTGGCTGATGCCGAACCGCTCGGCCAGGTCGGCGCGCGCCAGAACGGTGCCGGGCGCCAGCTCCAGGTCCACGATGGCCTCGCGCAGCTTCTCGAATACCTGCGGCGCAGCATGGCGCGAGCGGTCGAGCCGGACTTTCTCTCTCACGTTCATAGGGCCGCGATTGTCGCACTGCAGCACTTTGACGCACTAATATATTAGTGCTTTAATGTATGAATATGACCGTTCCACGCCGATCTCCCGAATCCCTGCGCAGCGCCCGCTGGTTCGCCCCCGACGATCTCCGCTCCTTCGGGCACCGCTCCCGGATCATGCAGATGGGCTACGCCCCAGAAGACTGGGTGGGCAAGCCGATCATCGCGATCGTGAACACGTGGTCGGACATCAATCCCTGCCACGGGCACTTCAAGCAGCGGGTGGAGGACGTGAAGCGCGGCATCCTGCAAGCGGGCGGGTTCCCGGTGGAGCTGCCCGCCATCTCGCTCGCCGAGGCATTCGTCAAGCCAACCACCATGCTCTACCGCAATCTGCTGGCCATGGAAACCGAGGAGCTGCTGCGCAGCCACCCGGTGGACGGTGCCGTGCTGATGGGCGGCTGCGACAAGACCGGCCCGGGGTTGGTCATGGGGGCCATCAGCATGGGCCTGCCCTGCATCTTCGTACCTGCGGGCCCGATGCTGCGCGGCAACTACAACGGGCAGATCCTGGGCTCCGGCTCCGATGCCTGGAAGTTCTGGGACGAACGGCGCGCCGGCAACCTCGGCCAGGCGGAGTGGCTCGGCGTCGAAACCGGCATCGCGCGCAGCCACGGCACCTGCATGACCATGGGGACCGCCAGCACCATGACGGCCATCATCGAGGCGATGGGCCTCACGCTGCCGGGCGCCTCCTCCATCCCCGCGCCGGACGCGGGCCACGTGCGCATGAGCGCCGAAAGCGGCCGCCGCATCGTCGACATGGTCTGGCAGGACCTGACACCCGCGCGGGTGCTGAGCCGCGATTCGTTCCTCAATGCCATCGATGTGGCCATGGCCGTGGGCTGTTCCACCAACGCCATCGTGCATCTGGTGGCCATGTCGCGGCGGGCCGGCACCGGCTGCGCCGTGACGCTCGACGACTTCGACGCCGCGAGCCATCGGGTTCCCGTGATCGCCAACGTGCGCCCCACGGGCACCACCTACCTCATGGAAGACTTCTACTACGCGGGCGGCCTGCCGGGACTCATGTCGCGGCTGCGGAACCACCTGCGGCTGTCTGCCGCCACCGTCACCGGGCGGACCCTGGGCGAAAACATCGAAGGTGCCCGCGTCTTCCAGGACGACGTGATCCGTCCGGTCGAGAACCCCGTGTACGCGCAAGGTGCGCTGGCCGTGCTGCGCGGGAACATCGCGCCGGGCGGCGCGGTGATGAAACCCTGCGCCGCGGCTCCCCACCTGCAGCAGCACACCGGCCCCGCGCTGGTCTTCGACGACTACCCGAGCATGAAGGCCGCCGTCGAGGATCCCGACCTGGACGTGACCGCCGAACACATCCTGGTGCTGCGCAACGCGGGCCCCCAGGGCGGTCCGGGCATGCCCGAATGGGGCATGCTGCCCATCCCGGTCAAGCTGGTGAAGCAGGGCGTGCGCGACATGCTGCGCCTGTCGGACGCCCGCATGAGCGGTACCAGCTATGGCGCGTGCATCCTGCATGCCGCCCCGGAGGCCTACATCGGCGGCCCTCTGGCGCTCGTGAGAACGGGCGACCTCATCACCGTGGACGTACCCGCTCGCCGCATCCACCTGGAGGTGGACGACGAGGAGCTGGCCCGCCGCCGCGCCGCCTGGGTGCCGCCGCCGCCCCGCTTCGAACGCGGGTATGGCTGGATGTTCAGCCGCCACATCCTGCAGGCCGACCAGGGCTGCGACTTCGATTTCCTGGAAACCGGCTTCGGCTCTCCCGTGCCCGAGCCCGACATTTTCTGACCCGCTTTCCTTCCTCCACCCACCACGCCCCCTCCCGACCATGGCCCTCGATCCCGGCACACGCGCGCAGCTGCTGCACGTCAGCACCGCCACGCTCTGCACCGCGCTTTTCAAGCGCGGCCTGCGCAACCAGTTCCTGCAAGGCGTGCATCCCCTGCGTCCGGGCCGCCCGAACATGGTGGGCGAAGCGTTCACGCTGCGCTACATCCCCGCACGGGAAGACCTGAACCCGATCAGCGTCTTCCAGAATCCCGACCACCCCCAGCGCAAGGCCGTGGAAGACTGCCCGCCCGGCGCCGTCCTGGTCATCGACAGCCGCAAGGACGCGCGTGCCGCCTCGGCCGGATCGATCCTCGCCACCCGGCTCATGCGGCGGGGTGCCGCGGGCCTGGTGACCGATGGAGGTTTCCGCGACACGCCGGATATCGCCGCGCTCGACATGCCGGCCTACCACCAGCGGCCGTCCGCCCCCACCAACCTCACGCTCCACCAGGCCATCGACATCGGCGTTCCCATCGCCTGCGGCGACGTAGCCGTCTTTCCTGGGGACGTGATGGTGGGCGACAGCGAGGGCGTGGTGGTGATTCCTGCGCACCTGGCCGGCGAGATCGCGGCCGAAGCCACCGAAATGACGGCCTTCGAGGATTTCGTGGCCGAGCGGGTGCAGGCCGGTGAAACCATCATCGGGCTCTACCCCCCCACGGACCCGCGCACGCCCGAGGCCTTCGCCGCCTGGCGCAGGGAGCGCGGCCGCTGACGCCCCTGGCCGGCCCGTGGCGCCAGGCCCGCAGGGCCACCCTCTAGAACAAACACGAAGACACCCATCCACCCGCAGGAGACAAACCATGCATTCCGACCGACGCCACGTCTTGCAGGCATTCGCCGCACTGGCCGCCACCGCCCTCCCGCTCTCGGCGCGCGCCCAGGAGTGGCCTGCCGGCAAGCCCATTGCCTACGTCGTGCCCTTCACTCCCGGCGGTTCGACCGACACCATCGGGCGGGTACTCGCCAGCAAGCTGCAGGAATCGCTCAAGCAGGCCGTGGTCGTGGACAACCGGCCCGGCCAGGGCGGCAGCATCGGCGCAGCCTACGTCGCGAAGGCCCCGGCCGACGGCTACACCCTGTTCGGCGGCACCATCAGCACGCACGCGATCAATGCCAGCCTGTACAAAAAGCTGTCCTACGATCCCGTCCGGGACTTCGAGCCCGTATCGCTCGTGGCCACGCTGCCGAACGTGCTCATCGTCGACCCCGGGCTGGGCGTGAATTCGGTCCAGGAACTCATCGCCCTGCTCCGGAAGGACCCGGCCAAGCGCATGTTCGCGTCCTCGGGCGCGGGAACATCCACCCACCTGGCCGGAGAGCTGTTCGGCGACCTGATCGGCGTGAAGCTGACGCACGTGCCCTACAAGGGCACGCCGCCCGCGCTCACCGACGTCGCGGCCGGACAGGTATCGTTCATGTTCGACCAGATGACCGCCGCCCTGCCGCTGGCCAAGGCCGGCCGGGTCAAGCTGCTCGCCGTGACCACCGGCAAGCGGATCCCCCTGGCGCCCGAGCTGCCGACCATGATCGAATCCGGCGTTGCCGGATTCGAAATGTCCTCGTGGCAGGCCGTCTATGCCCCGAAGGGCACGCCCAAGGCCATCGTGCAGCGCCTCAACGCCGAGATCGTCAAGGCGCTCCGGCAGCCCGACGTGCAGGCCAAGCTCCAGGACCAGCTCGGCATGACCATCGTGGGCAGCACGCCCGAGGAACTGGCCGCGCACATGGACCGCGAAATCCCGCGCTGGGCGGAACTGGTCAGGAAGTCGGGCGCCTCGGCGGACTGACCGCCCGCACCTCATCCATGCGCCCGCACCAGGCACTCCCCGAACGCCTGCGCCGCCCTCGACGGCGCAGGTGACCTGCGCACCAGCCCCACGAACCGGCACTCATAGCGCAGCAGCTCCGGCCGCACCGCCTGCATGCGCCCCCGGCGCTCGAAATCCTCCGCGTAGTGGTCGGGCAAGAAGCCCAGGTACCGCCCCGACAGGATGAGCGTAGCGATCGATTCCTGGTCGAAGCCCGTGGCCGCGCGGGCGAAGCGGGCGCGGTGGCTGAGTTCCATGTTGGGCGAGTGGTAGCCCAGGCCGGCGAAGGGGTAGGCCCGCACGGCGTCCCAGTCCAGACCGGTGTGGTCGGCGCCGAAGAGCGGGTGGCCCGCGCCGCAGTAGAGCAGCATGGTCTCGCCGAACAGGTCGGTGTAGACCAGGCTCTGCGAACTGCGGTGCGCGGGAATGATGCCGACCTGGTAGCTGCCGTCGATCACGCCGCGCTCGATGGCGTTGATCGGGCCCACGTGCAGTTGCAGTTCCACCTCGGGCGCCTGCCGGCCGAAGGCCGCGATCGCCTCGCCGATGCGGGCCGCCGGGTTGCTGGCGGTCTTGTCGAACACCGCCACGGCCAGTTGGCCACCCATGCGCGCATGGATCTCGTCGATGCCGTCGCGGAAGCTGCGCACCGAGGCCAGCAGGCGCAGCGTTTCCTCGTAGACGCGCTGGCCCTCGGGCGTGAGCGCGAAGCCCGCCCGGCCGCGGCGGCAGAGCGTGAGGCCCAGGCGCGTTTCCAGGTCCTTCATGTGGCGGCTCACGGTGCTGGTGCCGATGTTGAGCTCCAGCTCGGCCGCCGCCATGCCGCCGCATTCGACCACGCTCTTGAACACCTGCAGCAGGCGCAGGTCCATGTCGCTGAGCTGGCCGAGCACGGCGCGCTCGCGGGTGGCGGGCACGGGGCCCGGAAGGGGGGAGGGCAAGGCGGAGGCGGGGGTGGTCATGGCTGGCGCGGAAACTTGCATGAACGGGCAAGTGAACATGGATATTTGCTCATTCAAGAAATTATCCATCCCCGGAAGAATCAGGCCACGAATGCAGGCGCCGCAGGCTACGGTAACGCTGCCGCCGCGGCCTGCCTGCGTGTCTCCTCTTTCTCTCTTCCGCCACCTTTTTCCGAAGGACCGACCATGGGCTTTTCCGTCATCGAACCCGCATCCGGCGCGGATGCCGCCGCTCCCCGCATGGACGCCGCCTGGCTCGAAGCGCACTGGATGCCCTTCACGGGCAACCGCAACTTCAAGGCCCGCCCGCGCATGATCGTGGGCGCCCAGGGCGCCTACTACACCGATGCCGAAGGCCGCAAGATCTTCGACGGCCTGTCGGGCCTGTGGTGCTCGGGCCTGGGCCATGGCCGCAAGGAGATCGCCGAGGCGATCGGCCGCGCCGCCGCCACGCTGGACTACTCGCCCGCGTTCCAGTTCGGCCATCCCGCCTCGTTCGCGCTGGCCAACAAGCTCAAGGAACTGACGCCCGCGGGGCTCGACTACGTGTTCTTCACCGGCTCGGGCTCCGAATCCGCCGACACCTCGCTCAAGATGGCACGCGCCTACTGGCGCACCAAGGGCCAGGCGAGCAAGACGCGCCTGATCGGCCGCGAGAAGGGCTACCACGGCGTGAACTTCGGCGGCATCTCGGTGGGCGGCATCGTGGGCAACCGCAAGACCTTCGGGCAGGGCATCGAAGCGGACCACCTTCCGCACACGCAGCCGCCCGCGGGCACCTTCCAGCGCGGCATGGCCGAGGACGGCGGCCGCGCGCTGGCCGACAAGCTGCTGGACGTGATCGCGCTGCACGACGCCTCCAACATCGCCGCGGTGATCGTGGAGCCGTTCTCGGGCTCGGCCGGCGTGGTCATTCCCCCGAAGGGCTACCTGGAGCGCATCCGTGAGATCTGCACGCAGAACAACATCCTGCTGATCTTCGACGAGGTCATCACGGGCTTCGGCCGCTGCGGCGCCTGGACGGGCGCCGAGGCCTTCGGCGTGACGCCGGACATCCTGAACTTCGCCAAGCAGGTGACGAACGGCGCGCAGCCGCTGGGCGGCGTGATGGCCACCAAGGAGATCTACGACACCTTCATCGCGCAGGGCGGCCCCGAGTACATGCTCGAATTCCCGCACGGCTACACCTACTCGGCCCACCCGGTGGCGTGCGCTGCGGGCAATGCGGTGCTCGACATCCTGCAGAAGGAAGACATGCCCGGCCGCGTGCGCGCGCTGGCACCGGTGTTCGAGAACGCGGTGCATGGCCTGAAGGGCGCGAAGCACGTGGCCGACATCCGCAACTACGGCCTGGCGGCGGGCATCACCATCGCCGCCCTGCCCGGCGAGCCCGCGAAGCGTCCCTACGAGATCGCCATGAAGTGCTGGGACAAGGGCTTCTACGTGCGCTACGGCGGCGACACCATCCAGCTCGCGCCGCCCTTCATCAGTACCGAGGCGGAAATCGACCGCCTGGTGAGCGCGCTGGGCGATGCCCTGGACGAAGTGGCCTGACGCCGCCTCCCGGCACCGCGAGCGCCCATGCACATCGCCATCCTGACCTTCGATGCCTTCAACGACCTGGATTCGCTGGTCGCCTTCGGCATGCTCCACCGCATCGCCCTGCGGGGCGACGCCCACTGGCACGTGCGCATCGCCAGCCCCGCGCGGCGCGTGACGTCCATGAACGGGCTGACGATCGACGCCCACGAAGGCCTGGACGCGCTCGCCGGCGCCGACGCGGTACTGGTGGGCAGCGGCATGAAGACGCGCGACGTCGCCGCCGACCCGGCCATCATGGAGCGGCTGCGCGTGCTGGACCCGGCCCGCCAACTGCTGGCCGCGCAGTGCTCCGGCACGTTCCTGCTGGGCCGCCTGGGGCTGCTCGGCGGCGTGCCGGCGTGCACCGACCTCACCAGCCGGCCCTGGGTGGAAGCCTCGGGCGTGCAGGTGGTGCAGCAGCCGTTCGTGGCGCGCGGCAACGTCGCCACGGCGGGCGGCTGCCTCGCCTCGCAGTACCTGGTGGCCTGGCTGCTGTGCCGCCTGAAGGGCGTGGAGGCCGCGCGCGAGGTGCTGCACTACTTCGCCCCCGTGGGCGAAAAACAGGAGTACGTGGAACGCGCGCTGGGCCACGTCACCCCCCATCTGGAACCCCAGGTCGCCATGGCCTGATCCCGCTTTTTCCTTCGACAAGAACGCCATGCAACACGACAAATCCGTGACCTCCACCGTCGGCCACCTGATCGACGGCCAGATCGTCGCCGACACCGCCCGCACCCAGCCGGTGTTCGACCCCGCCACCGGCCAGTCCACCACCAGCGTGGCGCTGGCCGACCAGGCGACCGTCGAGGCGGCCATCGCCTCGGCCGAGAAGGCCTTCCCCGCCTGGCGCAACACGCCGCCGCTCAAGCGCGCGCGCGTGATGTCCAAACTGAAGGTGCTGCTCGAGGAGAACGCCGACAGGATCGCCGCGCTCATCACCGCCGAACACGGCAAGGTGCTGGCCGACGCGCACGGCGAGCTGCAGCGCGGCATCGAGAACGTGGAGTACGCGAGCTACGCGCCCGAGCTGCTCAAGGGCGAGCACAGCCGCAACGTGGGCCCGAACATCGATTCGTGGTCCGAATTCCAGGCGCTGGGCGTCACCGCCGGCATCACGCCGTTCAACTTCCCGGCCATGGTGCCGCTGTGGATGTGGCCCATGGCCGTGGCCTGCGGCAACACCTTCGTGCTCAAGCCCTCCGAGCGCGACCCCAGCAGCGCGCTGCTGATCGCCCAGTTGGCGCTGGAAGCGGGCCTGCCGCCCGGCGTGCTGAACGTGGTGAACGGCGACAAGGGCGCAGTCGACACGCTGCTGCGCGACCCGCGCGTGAAGGCGGTGAGCTTCGTCGGCTCCACGCCGATCGCCGAGTACATCTACGCGGAAGGCTGCAAACACGGCAAGCGCGTGCAGGCCCTGGGCGGCGCGAAGAACCACGCGGTGCTGATGCCCGACGCCGACATCGGCAACGCCGTGAGCGCGCTGATGGGCGCGGCCTACGGCAGTTGCGGCGAGCGCTGCATGGCCATCCCGCTGGTGGTGGCGGTGGGCGACGAGACGGCCGATGCCGTGATCGCCGGCCTGCAGGCCGAGATCGCCAAGATGAAGGTCGGCCCCGGCACGGACAACGGCAACGACATGGGCCCGCTGGTGACGAAGCAGCACTTCGAGAAGGTGAAGGCCTACGTGGACAGCGGCGTCGCCGAAGGCGCCACCTTGGTGGTGGACGGCCGCACCGTGAAGGTGGCAGGCCACGAGGAAGGCTACTTCCTGGGCGCCTGCCTGTTCGACCACGTGAAGCCCGGCATGAAGATCTACCAGGAAGAGATCTTCGGTCCCGTGCTCGGCGTGGTGCGCGTGAAGACCCTGCAGGAAGCGATGCAGCTCATCGACGCCCACGAGTACGGCAACGGCACCTGCATCTTCACGCGCGACGGCGAGGCGGCCCGCTACTTCACCGACCACATCCAGGTCGGCATGGTGGGCGTGAACGTGCCCCTGCCCGTGCCCGTGGCCTACCACTCGTTCGGCGGCTGGAAGCGCAGCCTGTTCGGCGACCTGCACGCCTACGGCCCGGATGCCGTGCGCTTCTACACCAAGCGCAAGACCATCACCCAGCGCTGGCCCTCGGCCGGCGTGCGCGAAGGCGCGGTCTTCAGCTTCCCGAGCAGCCGCTGACGCGGCACGGCGGCAGCCAGGGCCGGGCTGCCACTTCATTCGATCCCGTGCTGGTCGTAATGCACGGCACCGGCCGCCCGCACACGCCCGCGGCGCACGCCTACCCAGCGGACTCACCCGTCAACTGGCCGCGGAGCAGGCCACGCCAGCAGACGCCGCGGAACGGGCTTTGCCCGGCCGATGGCGTCGTCCCCCTTGGGGGGAAGGCGCCGAAGGCGACTCAGGGGGGAGCAACAGTCACCGGGGCAGGACGGTGACCGCCTCGCGGGCCACGGACGTGCTGTACATCACGCGCAGGTTCTGCGCGGGAATGCCGCGTGCCACCAGTTCCTTGCGCACGGCCAGCGCGCGGGCCAGGGCGATCTCGCGCGCGTTCTTGGCGGTCTTGCGGTCGCTGTAGCCCTTGATCTCCCAGCGCTGGGTCGCAGACGACTTGTCGGCGGCCACCACGTCCAGCAGGGCCATGGCCTCGGCCGGCAGGGCCGTGTCGGTGCCGGAGAACTCGGCCACGGTGCCGTCGTCGGGCAGGCGCGCCTGCGCGGGCGCAGGGGCCGGGGCGGGTGCCGGCTCGGGTGCGGCGGCGGCGGCCGGGGGCGGCGCCTCGGCCGGGGTGCCGGCCGCCTGGCCGGAAGCACCGGCGGCGCATCCGCCGAGCACCGCGGCGCTGCAGAGAAGGCTCAAAAGGGCACTGTAGGAACGCTTGGAACGCATCGTTTCACCTGTTTTCATGGCTGGATGGGAAGAAAGGGGGCACCGCGCACCGGCGCCGGGCTCCCCTCCCGGAGCCTGCGGCGCCGCGGAACGCCGTGGCAGGCGGATTGTCACTCCATTGCGGGGCGGTGCAGCCGCCGTTTCCTGCGGAAAGCGCAGGAGTCGGCAGGAAGACAACACTGCAGCTTTCCGGGAAACTGCCGATAAGACAGGGTCTACTGTCCAGCCGACAGCCCTCTTCCATCCCGCGGCCCCGCAAGGAAGCCATGCCTCCGCCGATGCCTCCCCCGCCGCCCGCGCCTGCCCCGGCGCCCTCCTCCGCTCCGCCGGCCCGCGCCATCCACTGGCTGGTGCGGATGAACCACCGCAACCGCACGTTCTTCTACGCCCTGCTGTTCCTGGCGCTCGGGGCGCATTTCCGGCACACCGGCGCCGGCCCTGCCGCCTGGACGGTGCTGGCGGTGCAGTTCCTCGTCTATCCCCAGATCGCCTACTGGACGGCGCGCCGCTCGCCGCGCCCGGCGAGAGCGGAACTGCACAACATGGTGGTGGACAACCTCTTCGGGGGGCTTTGGGCGGGCCTGCTCGGCATGCCGGTCTGGATCACCTTCACGCTGTTCATCGGCAACTGCATCAACGTCGTCGCGTTCCACGGCTACCCCGGCCTGCTGCGCCTCGTGGCCGCCATGGGCTGCGGCCTCCTGGCCGGGCTCGCGCTGTACGGAGACCGCCCGCTGTACCCGGACATCGACACGGCCACGTCGCTGCTGTGCATCCTGGCGCTCACCCTGTTCCTCACCGTGTTCGCCCACACCAGCTACCGGCGGGCGATGGAGCAGCAGAAGAGCAATGCCCGGCTGCGCGAGCAGTTCGAAGAGATCCGCGTGCTGCAGGACCAGTTGCGGGAGCAGGCCGTGCGCGATCCGCTCACCGGCCTCTACAACCGGCGCCACCTCGACGCCACCCTGGCGGCCGAGATCGCGCGCTGCGGCGCCCAGGGCCTGCCGCTGTCGCTGCTGATGATTGACATCGACCATTTCAAGCGCATCAACGACACGCACGGCCATGCCGCGGGCGACGCCATGCTGCAGGCCCTCGCGCAGCTGCTGCAGCGGCACGTGCGCGTGCAGGACCTGGCCTGCCGGCACGGCGGCGAGGAATTCGTGCTGCTGCTGCCCGACACCCCGCTCGCGGTCGCCCGGGAACGGGCCGAGGCACTGCGCCAGGCTTTCGCGTCGCTCCAGGTGCGCCACGACCCCGAGGTGCTTTCGGCCACGCTGTCGTGCGGGGTCGCGGCGTTTCCGCAGCACGCCGGCCAGCCGCGGGCGCTCACGGCCCGCGCCGACGACGCGCTGTACGCCGCCAAGCTGCAGGGGCGCAACCGCGTCGTGGTGCAGGACGCAGCCGCCTGAGGCGCCGCCGGCGCGGCGCGCAGCCTCGCTGCGCGGAACCGCTCAGTCCTTCTTGCGCAGGTGCACCGACCGGGGACCGCGCAGCGTCTCCGCATCGAGGATCAGGCGGCCCTGGATGCGGCCCTTCATGCGCTGGACGCTGTTGGCCGCATCGAGCATGTGCCGCGCCATCAGGTCGCGCACCAGGGCGGCATCGCGCGCCCGCGCCGCCTGCACGATCTCGCGGTGAAACCGGGCGTTGGTCTCGCCGAAGCGCCGGTGCTCGGATTTGGGCGTGCGGTTGCCGTACACGATGAGCTGGCGCAGCATCTCGTTGATCAGCTCGCAGGCGAAGCGCAGGAACGGGTTCGGGTTGGCCGCGGCCAGGATGTCGTGGAAGTTCACGTCCTCGCGGCGCTGGGAGAGCAGGTCTTCGCTGCTGGAGTGGGGATCGCAGCAGGCGATGCTGTGCTCCAGCGCCTCGAAGTCGGCCTCGGTCAGGTGCGGCACCGCGCCGGCCGCGAGTTCCGGCTCCAGGAACTGGCGCACCGCGTAGATGTCGTCGATCGTCACGTCCTGGAAGAACAGGTAGTTCTGCAGGAACTGCAGCGTGCGGTCCAGCGACACCTCGGCGATGGTGCCGCCGCCCGAAGGGCCGGTGGAGATGGTCACCAGCCCCTGCACCTCCAGCGACTTGAGCGCCTCGCGGATGGTGCCCTTGCTCACCTCGAACTGCGCCTGCAGTTCGCTCTCGCGCGGCAGGCGGTCGCCGGGGCTCAGGTTCTTCTCGGTGATGAGCCGCTTGATCTCCTGCGCCACCAGGTCGGGACGCTTGAGGGGTTTGATCGGCTTGCCGGCGGGCGGCGGTTTCGTGGCCATGGTGCGTGCGGATTGAAGACGGGTGGGGCGCGGCATGGTGCGAAGGCACCGGGCCGTCGGCTCCGTGGTGCAGTGTATGCACCACGGCCGTGCAGCGGTGGGCCGGGCAGGGTTTACGTGCACGGCATTTGTTCTATTTATCACTATAAATAGGAAAGAACACGTGGCACGCCGCGTGCTTTGCAAAAACGCCTTGCCCCGGCCCGCAGGCGGCCGCACCCATCCCCACAGGAGCTTTCCCCATGCAACGTCGTCACCTCTTGCAACTCTCCGCGCTGGGCGCGCTGCCCGCATCGCTCGGCCTCGCACGCAGCGCCTGGGCGCAGTCCACGGGCGCGATCCAGTTCGGCTGCCCCGTCCCCATGTCGGGCGCCTTCGCCGCGAACGGCAAGTTCGCCGACCTGGGCATGAAACTGGCCATCGAGCAGTACGGCAAGGCCCTGGGCCGCCCCCTGGCCTACACCGTGCTCGATACCGAGGGCAAGCCTGCCACCGCGGTGCGCAAGGTGCAGGAGGCATCGCAGCAGCAGGGCGCGCGCTTCTTCGCAGGGGGCATCCTGTCGTCGGAATCGCTGGCCATGGGCAAGGAAGCCGAGAAGGCCGGCGGCATCTTCATCACCACCGCGGGCGCCGACGAGATCACCGGCAAGGACTGCAACGCCGCCACGTTCCGCTGGTCGGTGCCCACCTTCGGCGCGATCGAGCAGACCGTGCGCCCGCTGGCCGATGCGCTGCCGAAGGCCAAGCGCTGGTACACCATCACGCCGCAGTACGTGTTCGGCGACGGCCTGCTCTCGGCGGCCAAGAACGTCTTCAAGGAAAAGGGCCTGGAGCACGTGGGCAACAGCTACCACTCGCTCACCGAGAAAGAATTCAGCGGCTACCTCACCAACGCGATGGCCGCCAAGCCCGACGTGCTGCTGCTCCTGAACTTCGGCTCGCAGTCGTCGGACGCGCTGCGCCAGGCGGTGAGCTTCGGCATGCACAAGAACATGACCATCCTGATCGCCTGGGCCTCGGGGCTGGAGCAGTTCGAATCGCTGGGCGCGGACCTGTGCGACGGCATCTACTTCGGCGCGCAGTACTGGCACACCGTGGACGCGCCGCTGAACCTGGAGCTGGTCAAGCGCAGCCAGGAGAAGTTCAAGTCCAACCCCAACTACAGCCTGGCGGGCTCGTACATCTGCACCAAGCTGCTGATCGACGGGATCATCAAGGCGGGCACGGTGGAGCCGAAGGCCGTGGTCGCCGCGCTGGAAGGCATGAAGTACGCGGGCCTCACGGGCGAGGAGGAAGTCCGCAAGGGTGACCACCAGGTGCTCAAGAACTACTACCTGCTCAAGGGCAAGCCCAAGGCCAAGATGGCCAACAAGGACGACTACGTGGACGTGGTGAGCTCCGGCAAATCGTTCCTGCCGGTGGACCAGACCGGCTGCAAGCTCGGCTGACCCGCCGCCCCCGTTCGCACCTTCCCGCCCCGCACCCCGTGCCGGGGCTCTCCCTTCCTGCGTCCTGCCCCACTCCATGAGCATCTACCTGCTACAGGTCATCAACGGGATCGGCATCGGCATGCTGTATTTCCTGCTGGCGGTCGGCCTGTCCATCGTGTTCGGCCTGCTGCGCTTCGTGAACTTCGCGCACGGCGCGTTCTACCTGCTGGGCGCGTATTTCTGCTACCAGATGACGCGCTGGGGCCTGAGCTTCTGGCTCGCCCTGCTGGTGGTGCCGCTGGTGGTGGGCGCCCTGGGCTGGCTCACCGAAAAGCTGGTGCTGCGCCACGTGTACGCCAAGCCGCACGAGTTCCACATCCTCGTCACCGTGGGCCTGGCGCTCGCCGTGCAGGAACTGGTGATCCTGCAGTGGGGGCCGCTGGGCGACAGCGTGGCCGTGCCCGATCTGCTGCAGGGCGTGGTGATGTGGGGCAGCTTCGTCTATCCCAAGTACCGGCTGTTCGTGATCGGCTTCACCGCCGTGCTGGCCGTGGGCCTGTGGTGGGTGCTCGAAGGCACGCGCCTGGGTAGCGCGGTGCGCGCGGGCAGCGAATCGACCGAGATGGTGTCGCTGCTGGGCATCAACGTGTTCCGCATCTTCAGCCTGGTGTTCGCGCTCGGCGCGGCCACCGCCGCCATCGCCGGCGTGCTCGCGGCGCCCATCCGCGGCGCCGAACCCTTCATGGGCATCGAGGCGCTGGGCGTGGCCTTCGTGGTCGTGGTGGTGGGCGGCATGGGCAGCTTCGGCGGCGCGCTGGTCGGCGGCCTGCTGATCGGCATCGTGCAGAGCGTGATGAGCACCGTGTGGCCCGAGGGCGCGCGCCTGATGATCTACGTCGCCATGGCCGCCGTGCTGCTGCTGCGCCCGCATGGCCTGCTGGGCCGCAAAGGATGAACACCGCCATGACGATCTTGCGCAAACATTTCCACCTGCTGCTGGCGCTGGCCTTCGTGCTGGCGATGCCGCTCACCATGCAGTCCGGGTCCCTCGCCAGCGAGGTGCTGATCTACGGCCTCGCCGCCATGGGCTGCAACCTGCTGCTGGGGCACACGGGCCTGCTCTCCTTCGGGCAGGGCATCTTCTTCGGGCTGGGCAGCTACACCATCGCCCTCACGCTCACGCGCTGGCCCCTGCCGATGCCGCTGGCCCTGGCGCTCGCCGTGGTGGCGGGCGCGGTGGGCGCGGCGCTGGTGGGCTGGGTCGCCATCCGGCAGCGCGGCACCTACTTCGTGATGCTGACGCTCGCCTTCGCGCAGATGTTCTACTTCCTCGCCTATTCGATGCCCAGCCTCACGGGCGGCGACAACGGCCTGATGGACATCCCCCGCCCCTCGCTGGCCGTGGGCGGCTTCACGCTCTGGCCGCTCGCCTCGCCCTGGCAGTACTATGGCTTCGTCGCCGTGGTGTTCCTGGTGGCCTTCTGGCTGCTGCAGAAGGTGTCGGCCTCGGTGTTCGGCCGCACCCTGCTGGCCGTGCGCGACAACGAGGAACGCGCGGGCGCCATCGGCTACGACCTCAAGCTGCTGAAGCTGCAGGCGTTCGTGATCTCCGGCGCCGTCACGGGCCTGGCCGGCGCGCTGCACGCCATGATGACCGGCATCGCCCCGCTGGCGAACGCCGAATACCACACGAGCGAGATGATCCTCGTGATGACCGTGATCGGTGGCACCGGCAACCTGCTGGCCTCGCTGCTCGGCTCGGCCTTCTACCTGATCGTGGGCGACTGGCTCTCCACCCTGTGGCCGCGCTGGCTGCTGCTGCTGGGCGTGGTGCTGATGGTGATCAGCCTGGGGATGCAGCGCGGCCTCTGGGGCCTCTTCGAATCGGCCTGGGACCGCCTGCGCGGCGCGAAGCACCCAGGTGAAGCCACCCCTGCCGGCACGGGAGACAACGCATGAGCACGGCCCCCATCCTGCTGGAAGCCATCGGCGTCGAGAAGCGCTACGACAAGTTCGCCGCGCTCTCGGGCGTCGACCTGAAAGTGCGCGCGAACACCGTGCATTCGGTGATCGGCCCCAACGGCGCGGGCAAGACCACGCTGTTCCACATGCTCACCGGCACCAAGGCGGTGAGCGGCGGGCGCATCGTGTTCGACGGCCACGACGTGACGCGCGAGCCGGACCACCGCCGCGTGCAGCGCGGCATGGCGCGCTCGTTCCAGGTGACGAGCCTGTTCCTCACGCTGCCGGTGCGCGAGAACCTGCGGCTGGCCGCGCAGGGCACGGCGCCCGCGCAGGCGCTCAACTGCTGGAGCGCGCCCGTCGGCGCCCGCTCCCGCGCCGACGTGGTGGCCCGCGTGCTGGCCCGGCTGGGCCTGGAGCGCCATGCCGACACGCCCGTGGGCAATCTCTCGCACGGCCAGCAGCGCCGCCTGGAAGTGGGCATGGCGCTGGCCGCGGGCCCGAAGGCGATCTTCCTGGACGAGCCCACCTCGGGCATGGGCATCGACGACCTGGACGACATGAAGCGGCTGATCCAGGGCCTGAAGGACGAGCACACGGTGGTGCTCATCGAGCACAACATGAACATCGTGATGGACATCTCCGACACCGTCACCGTCATGCAGCAGGGCCGCGTGCTGGCCGAGGGCCATCCGCACGCGATCCGCAGCGACGAGCGCGTGCGCAGCGCCTACCTGGGCAACATGATCACCGGAGGCAAGGCATGAGCATCCTGCAGATCGAGGGGCTGCACGCCCACTACGGCAAGAGCCACGTGCTGCAGGGCATCGACCTGCACGTCGGCGACGGCGAACTGGTCACGCTGCTCGGGCGCAACGGCGCGGGCAAGACCACCACGCTCAAGAGCCTCTGCGGCGTGGTGCAGCCCAGCGCGGGGCGCGTGCGCTTCCAAGGCGAGGACGTGCAGGGCCTGCCCCCGCACCGCATCGCGCAGCGCGGCGTATGCCTGGTGCCCGAGCACCGCGGCATCTTCCGGCTGCTCACGGTGGAAGAGAATTTGCTGCTCGGCCAGCGCAGGCAGTCGCCCTGGCAGCTGGCCGACATCTACCGCATCTTCCCGCGCCTGAAGGAGCGCCGCAGCAACGGCGGCGGGCAGCTCTCGGGCGGCGAGCAGCAGATGCTGGCCATCGGCCGCGCGCTGATGAACGCGCCGCGCCTGCTCATGCTCGACGAGCCCGTGGAAGGCCTCGCGCCCGTGATCGTCGAGGAGATCGTGGCCCAGCTGCAGGCCATCAAGGCCGCTGGCGTGGCCATCCTGCTCGTCGAGCAGAACCTCGAAGTCTGCACCCAGCTGGCCGACCGCCACTACATCATCGAGCAGGGCGCGGTCGTGCACGAGGCCCGCAACGCCGACTTCCTGGCCGACGAGGCGACGAAAGACCGCTACCTCGGCGTCGGCCTCGCATGACACCCCCACCCCATTCAGGATCACCGACCGTGGACATGAAGACCTCCCCCCCTGCGCTGCAGGCCCGCGTGAACGGCGCGCGCCTGTGGCAATCGCTGATGGACCTGGCGCGCATCGGCGCCACGCCGAAGGGCGGCGTGTGCCGGCTGGCGCTCACCGCGCTGGACGGCGAGGGCCGTGACCTGTTCGTGCGCTGGGCGCGCGAGGCCGGCTGCAGCGTGCGCATCGACGCCATCGGCAACATCTTCGCGCGCCGCGCCGGGCGCAACGACGCCCTGCCGCCCGTGATGACCGGCAGCCACATCGACACCCAGCCCACCGGCGGCAAGTTCGACGGCAACTACGGCGTGCTGGCCGGCCTGGAGGTCGTGCGCAGCCTGAACGACGCGGGCATCGAGACCGAGGCCCCGATCGAGGTCGCGGTGTGGACCAACGAGGAAGGCTCTCGCTTCGTGCCCGTGATGATGGGCTCGGGCGTGTTCGCCGGCGCCTTCACCCTGGAACATGCGCTCGCGCAGCGCGACGGCCAGGGCACCAGCGTGGCCGAAGCGCTCGCCGCCATCGGCTATGCCGGTGAGGCGGTGCCCACGCCCGCGGTGGGCGCGTATTTCGAGGCGCATATCGAGCAGGGGCCGGTGCTGGAAGCCAACGGCTGCGTGATCGGCGTGGTGCAGGGCGCCCTCGGCCAGCGCTGGTACGACGTCACCGTGCAAGGCATGGAAGCCCACGCGGGCCCGACGCCCATGGACCTGCGCCGCGACGCGCTGCTGGCGGCGAGCGCCCTGGTGGAAGAAGTGAACCGCATCGCGCTGGCGCATGCGCCGCACGCGCGCGGCACGGTGGGCGTGCTGGAGGTGTTCCCCAGCTCGCGCAACGTGATCCCCGGCAGCGTGCGCATGACGGTGGATCTGCGCGCCGCAGACGACGCGGTGCTGCTGCAGATGGACGCCGCCCTGCGCGCGGCCTGCGAACGCATCGG
>DHAE01000007.1:662966-666908 GCA_002397315.1 Comamonadaceae bacterium UBA4962 | reverse complement strand
CGACGTGCACGTGCTGGTGGCCGGGCAGGGCGCGGATGCCGCCGCCCAGGCGGCCGCGCAGATCGCGGGCGTCTCCAAGGTCATCCTGGCCGAGGGCGAGAGCCTGAAGGATGGCCTGGCCGAGAACGTCGCTGCCCAGGTGCTGGCACTCCAGGGCAATGGGGCCGGCAACTACAGCCACATCCTGTTCCCGGCCACGGCCGGCGGCAAGAACGTGGCCCCGCGCGTGGCCGCCAAGCTGGATGTCGCGCAGATCAGCGACATCACCAAGGTGGAGGGCCCGGACACCTTCGAGCGCCCGATCTACGCGGGCAACGCGATCGCCACGGTGCAGAGCAGCGACGGCGTGAAGGTGATCACCGTGCGCACCACCGGCTTCGACGCTGCGGCGGCGACCGGCGGCTCGGCCGCGGTGGAGAAGGCCGATGCGGCCGCGGACTCGGGCAAGAGCCGGTTCGTGGGCCGCGAGGTGACCAAGAGCGACCGGCCCGAACTCACGGCGGCCAAGATCATCGTCTCGGGCGGCCGGGCGCTGGGCAGCGCGGAGAAGTTCAACGAAGTGATGACGCCGCTGGCCGACAAGCTGGGCGCGGCGATCGGCGCGAGCCGCGCGGCGGTGGATGCGGGCTACGCCCCGAACGACCTGCAGGTGGGGCAGACGGGCAAGATCGTCGCGCCGCAGCTCTACATTGCGGCGGGGATCTCGGGCGCGATCCAGCATTTGGCGGGCATGAAGGACTCCAAGGTGATCGTGGCGATCAACAAGGATGCCGAGGCGCCGATCTTCAGCGTGGCCGACTACGGGCTGGAGGCGGATCTGTTCACTGCCGTGCCGGAACTGGTCAGCCGGCTCTGAGGCGCGTGCCAGCGCGCCCGTCCTGAACGCAAGAAAGGTTTCACCATGAATGCAATCCCCGAAGCATCCAGCGTGCGCCAGCAGGTCACGCCCGAGGAATGGCAGACCCGCGTCGAACTGGCCGCCGCCTACCGGCTGGTGGCCCATTTCGGCTGGGACGATCTGATCTTCACGCACATCTCGGCGCGCGTGCCGGGCCAGCCCGACCAGTTCCTCATCAACCCCTACGGCATGCTGTTCGACGAGATCACGGCCTCCAGCCTGGTCAAGGTGGACCACCACGGCGAGCCCGTGATGGCGACGGAGTACGACGTGAACCCGGCGGGCTTCCTGATCCACAGCGCGATCCACGAGGGCCGCCCCGAGGTGCAGTGCGTGCTGCACACCCACACGCAGTACGGCGTGGCGGTGTCGGCGCAGGAAGGCGGGCTGCTGCCGATCTCGCAGCAGTCCATCTTCCCGCTCGCGCGGCTGGCCTACCACGGCTACGAAGGCGTGGCGCTGCGCGACGACGAGCGGCCGCGCCTGGTGGCCGACCTGGGGGACGCCAGCTTCCTGATCCTGCGCAACCACGGCCTGCTGACCTGCGGGCGCAGCGTGCCCGAGGCCCTGCTGTCGATGTACACGCTCGAATCGGCCTGCCGCATCCAGATCCTGGCGCAGGCAGGCGGTGGCGCGCTCACGCGCATTCCCGACGAGATCGTCGCCACCTCGGTCGAGCAGTCGCGGCAGGTGACCAAGGGCAAGGGCGCGGGCCTGGCCTGGCCGGGGCTGCTGCGCCGGCTGGACCGCATCGATCCGGGCTACCGGACCTGACCCGCCAAAGCCGCCAGAGCCGCCAGAGCCGAACGATAGAACGACAGGAGACAACACCACATGCCGTCCACTTCCTCCCGACGCCACTTCCTCCAGGCGGGCTCCGCCGTCGCGGCCGGTGCCTTGCTGCCCCTGGCGCCGGCCCGTGCGCAGGGCACCTGGCCCACCAAGCCGATCCGCATCGTCGTGCCCTACACGGCGGGCGGCTTCACCGACCAGATGGCGCGGCTGCTGCAGGTGGGGCTGCAGCAGCGCCTGGGCCAGCCCGTCGTCGTCGACAACAAGCCCGGCGCCAACAGCATCATCGGGGTGGACGCCGTGGCCAAGGCCGCGCCGGACGGCCACACCTTCGGCGTGTTCATCGCCGCCTACGCCGCCAACACCACGCTCTACCCCAAGCTGCCCTACGACCCGAAGAAGGACCTGACGGGCGTCTCGCTGATGGGCGTGTCGCCGCTGGTGGCCGCCGTGTCGATGAACGCACCTTTCAAGACAATGGCCGAACTGGTCGCCTACGGCCGCGCGAACCCTGGCAAGGTCAGCTACGCCTCCTCGGGCAGCGGCTCGGCCGCGCACCTCACGTCGGAGCTGATGCGCATGGTCACCGGGGTCGAGATGGTGCACGTGCCGTACAAGGGCGCATCGCCCGCGCTGGCCGACCTGATGGGCGGGCAGGTGCCGCTGTTCCTCGACCCGCCGCCCAACCTGATCCAGCCCGCCAAGGCCGGCAAGATCCGCCTCATCGGCGTGGCGAGCGACAAGCGCGTACCGGCGCTGCCCGACGTGCCCACCTTCGCCGAACTGGGTTATCCGGCCCTGGTCGGCAGCACCTGGGCCGCGATGCTGGCGCCCGCCGGCACGCCGCCCGACATCGTGCAGCGCATGTCGGGCGAGGTGGCGCGCATCATCCGCAGCCCGGAGGTGTCGCAGCGGATGGAGCAGACCATGGGCACCTTCCCCGAGGGCTCCACGCCCCAGGAGTGCAATGCCTTCATCGCCGCGGAAACCGCCAAGTGGGCGAAGGTGATCCAGTCGGCGGGGGTGGTGGTGGACTGAAGGGCTCGGCCGTCCAGGGAAAAGCCCTTGATGGAGGCATTGCTGTCATCAAGTCGTCAGCCGGTGTGTCGATAAGCAGAGAACCCCTCACACCTCTGCCTCCATGTCCTTGAACAACACCCGTCTCTCCCTGCGGCTGGCCCTGGCCTTCGGTGCCATCTGCCTGGTCATGTCGCTCGCCGCGGCCGTCGGCATCTGGCGGCTGATGAACCTGCAGGACATCGCGGACGACCTGGGCGGCGAATCCGCCGAGCGCGCGCTGCTGGCCAAGGAGCTGGAATCCATCGTGGTGGTCAGCGCGGTACGGGCCGAGTCGTTGCTGGAAGTGGACAACCCGGTGTACGCCGCGCGCGTGGACGCCGACCGCAAGCGCACGTCCGCCCGCTCCGCCGAGGTGCGCAAGCGCCTGGAGGCGCTGGCCGAGGACGAGGAATCCCGGCGCATCTTCGGCGACATCGATGCCGCGGGCAACGGTTTCCGCTCCGCGCGCGATGCGCTGGTGAAGCGGCGCCAGTCGGGCGAGACCCTGCCGCCCGAGGCCGTGGGCCAGCTGCTGCGGCCCGCCGCCGACCGCTATGCCGCCGCCGTCGAGGAGATGGCCAACTACCAGCGCAGGCGCGTGGCCGAGGCGCGCGCCCAGGCCGAGGCGAGCGAGCGCCAGGGCATCGCGCTGCTCGTGGGCGGGTCGCTGCTGGGATTGCTGCTCTCGCTGGGCTGCGCGCTGCTGCTCTCGCGTTCCATCCTGGTGCCGCTGGCACGGGCATCCTCCGTCTCCGACCGCATCGCCGAGGGCGACCTGACCTCGCCCGTGCCGGCCGCGGCGGCCGGCAACCGCGACGAGGTGCGCGCCCTGCTGGAGCGCCTGGGCGGCATGCAGCAGCGGCTCGCGGGCCTGGTGGTGGGCATGCGGCAGGCGAGCACCTCGGTGGCCGGGGCCAGCGCGGAAATCGCCGCGGGCAATACCGACCTCTCGGCGCGCACGGAGCACACGGCCTCCAACCTGGAGGAGATCGCCGCGAGCATGGAAGAATTGATCGCCACCGTGCGCCACAGCGCCGACGCGGCGCAGCAGGCGAGCACGCTCGCCGCCACCGCGAGCGACGTCGCGCGGCGCGGGCGGGATGCGGTGAACCAGGTGGTCTCCACCATGGACGGCATCGCCGAGGCGTCGCGCCGCATCGCCGACATCACCAGCGTGATCGACGGCATCGCCT